>CAWBRL010000048.1:0-201230 GCA_963791165.1 uncultured Alphaproteobacteria bacterium
CAGTTGCCGAACACGATCGAGGCCAAGGCCAATATCGATCAGGACGACAAGGGTAGCGCCACCAAGGGAACCGGCGTTCCGAAACTCGGCCTGACGCTCGCCCCGGCCAACAGCGTCGCTGGCGCCGGCAAGGACGGCGTCGTGGTCACGGAAGTCGACCCCAAGAGCGCGGCCGCCGAGCGCGGCTTCAAGGAAGGCGACGTCATTCTCGAAGTCGCCGGCAAGAGCGTCGCCAACGTCGGCGAAGTCCGCGAAGCGATCGATGCGGCGCGCACCGACAACAAGAACAGCGTTCTCATGCGCGTGAAGAGCGGCGGTTCGTCGCGCTTCGTGGCGGTGCCGCTGGCCAAGGGTTAAATACGAGATGGAGGGTTTCGCCGGCATTCGTCGCCCCCGCCGACGGCTCCTTCCGGGGAGCGGGCCAAAAGCTCGCTCCCTCCAGCTACCTTCCGGTGGAATACGCCCCCCTCCGTCGGAAGGGTCTAAGGGCGGTGAGGTCCCCCAGCTTCACCGCCCGCTTTTTTCACTTGAGAGCATGATCCGGATTGAGAACGGCCGGTCGCCTTGCATGTGCAGGGCGACCGCGCCATGGTGAGAGAAAGCATGTTCCCCGTGACCGCAACTGCCCCGCAAATGCGCCTGCTGATCATCGAAGACGACCGCGAGTCCGCCGACTATCTGGTCAAGGCGTTCCGTGAAGTCGGCCATGTCGCCGATCTCGCCAGCGACGGCGAGGAGGGCCTGTCGATGGCCGACGGCGGCGACTACGACGTGCTCGTGGTCGACCGGATGCTGCCCAAGCGCGACGGCCTGTCCGTGATCGGTGCGCTGCGCGAGAAGGGCAATCGCACCCCGGTCCTGATTCTCTCCGCGCTCGGCCAGGTCGATGACCGCATCAAGGGCCTGCGCGCCGGTGGCGACGACTATCTGCCAAAACCCTATTCGTTCGCCGAATTGCAGGCGCGCGTCGAAGTGCTGTCGCGCCGCAATGTCGGCCCGGCCGAAGAGACCACCTACCGCGTCGGCGATCTCGAACTCGACCGGCTTTCGCATCGGGTCGCGCGCGGCAAGGACGAGTTGACGCTGCAGCCGCGCGAATTTCGCCTGCTCGAATATTTGATGAAGCATGCGGGCCAGGTGGTGACGCGCACCATGCTGCTCGAAAACGTCTGGGATTATCATTTCGATCCGCAGACCAACGTCATCGACGTGCACATTTCACGGCTGCGCTCCAAGATCGACAAGGGTTTTGAACGGCCCTTGCTGCACACGATCCGTGGCGCCGGATACATGATCCGTGACGGCCTTCGGTAAACTGATCCGCACCACGGCGTTTCGCCTGACGCTGGTCTATCTGTTCCTGTTTGCGCTGTTTGCCGCGTCGCTGCTTGGCTATTTCGCCTGGAATACGCGAAGGCTGATTACCGAGCAGATCACCACCACGGTCAACGTCGAAGTCGCCGAGATCACCGACATCTACACGCGCCGCGGTCTGCGCGGCCTGGACTCCACCATCCGTAACCGCGCGCTGCGGCCCGGCGCCAATCTCTATCTCGTCACCACACCGACCGGGACCGCGCTCGGCGGCAATGTCGCCTCATTGTCCCCGGGTGTGATGGGCTCAATCGGCTGGTCGGAGACCGCCTATCGCCGGCTCGACGATCAGGACACCGGCGATCACCGCGCACTGGTCTACGTCACCCAGTTGGAAAACGGTTTTCGGCTGCTGGTCGGGCGCGACCTTGAAGAGCGCAGGCGGCTGTTCGGGATCGTCGCCCACGCCGCGCAATGGTCGCTCTTGGTCGTCATCGTGCTCGGCCTCGGCGGCGGCATTTTCGTGGCGCGGCGGGTGCTGCACCGGATCGACGCCATGACCGGCACCACCCAGCGCATCATGGCCGGCGACCTCTCCGGACGGCTTCCGGTCGGGCGCAGCGGCGACGAACTCGATCGTCTCGCCGAAAACCTCAACGCCATGCTGGAGCGGATCGAGGCCCTGATGATGGGGCTGAAGGAAGTCTCGGACAACATCGCCCACGACCTGAAGACGCCGCTGACGCGCTTGCGCAACCGCGCCGAGGAGGCGCTGGCGAGTTCCGGCAGCGAGGCGGAGTATCGCGCGGCGCTGGAGCGAACCATCGAGGAATCCGACGGCCTGATCCGCACCTTCAACGCGCTGCTGATGATCGCACGCGCCGAGTCCGGCCAGGCGCGCGGCAACATGGACGATTTCGACGCCGCCGACGTCGCCAGGGGTATTCACGAACTCTACGAGCCGCTGGCGGAAGACGACGGCATGACCTTGCGCGTCAAGGCCGCGCCCGCGACGCTTCACGGCAACCGCGAGCTGATCGGCCAGGCGCTGGCCAACCTGGTCGAGAACGCCATCAAATACGGTAAGCCTTCACCGGTGGTGCAGCCGATGGATCCCGCCGCCGCCGCACGCGTCAGGGAAATCCTGATCGAGGCACGCCGCGAGGGCGACACCGTGCTGCTCAGCGTCACCGATCATGGGCCCGGCATTCCCGAATCCGATCGCAAGCATGCGGTGGAGCGTTTCGTGCGGCTGGAGGCGAGCCGGACGCTGCCGGGTTCCGGCCTTGGCCTCAGCCTGGCATCGGCGGTTGCGACCCTGCATGGCGGTGAACTCAGGCTCGGCGATTCGCGTCCCGGCCTGACCGCGACGCTGGCGATCCCGGCCATCGCAGCCAGCCGTGACAGGCTTGCGGCTCAAACGCAGGATGTGCCACAGAAGGTGGCATGAATTCCACCGTATTGGCCGCGCGGTTCGTCAGCGGGCCGCATATCGCTGCTGCCAGCAATGCCGAACAGCGCCTGGGAGATTGGCTCGCCGAACTTGAGCCCGAGCAATCGGGTGCCATCGGCGCGTGGCTGGATCGTCCGTTCGCCAGGGCCATTCTGCTCGGCATCGTCGAGTTCTCGCCGTACCTGTTCGATCTGATCCGCGCCGATGCCGCACGGCTGGCCCGGCTGCTGGCGTGCGACCCGGAACAGCATCTCCGCGCGCTGATCGAAAAGACCTCGCGCGACGTGCTGGCCGCCGCAGGCGAGACCGATGTGATGCATCTGCTTCGCCGCATGAAGTCGGAAGCCGCGCTGCTGATCGCGCTGTGCGACATTGGCGGGGTCTGGCCGGTTATGCAGGTGACGGCGGCGCTGACCAATCTTGCAACCGTCTCGGTGCAGACGGCCCTGGGCTTCCTGTTGCGCCAGGAGGTCGCGCGCGGCCGGATGACGGCTGTGAATGATGACCGGCCGGAGGAGGGGTGCGGCCTGATCGTGCTTGCCATGGGCAAGATGGGCGCCGGTGAACTGAACTATTCCAGCGACATCGACCTGATCGTGTTTTTCGACCCCGCCGTCAACTCGCTGGTCGCCGACATCGAGCCGGCGCCATTCTTCGTGCGCGTGACGCAGGCGCTCGCGCGGGTGCTGCAGCAACGCTCGGGCGACGGCTACGTGTTCCGCGTCGATCTGCGGCTGCGGCCCGATCCGGCTTCGACGCAGGTGGCGATTTCGACCGACGCGGCGCTGCATTATTACGAGCGGGAAGGGCGAACCTGGGAACGCGCGGCGATGATCAAGGCGCGGCCTTGCGCCGGCGACGCCAAAGCGGGCGAGGCGCTGGTCGCCGAACTCGCGCCGTTCGTCTGGCGCAAGCATCTGGATTTTGCCGCGCTCGCCGACGTCCATGACATGAAACGGCAGATGCAGACCTATCGCGGCCAGAGCGAGATCGCGGTCGAAGGTCATAACGTCAAGGTCGGCCGCGGTGGCATTCGCGAGATCGAGTTTTTCGCGCAGACCCAGCAGTTGATTGCCGGCGGCCGTCATCCGCAGTTGCGGGTGCGCTCCACGCTGGACGCGCTGCAGGTTCTCGCGAGCAGCAACTGGATCACGTTTCAGGCGCGCGAGGAACTGACCGAAGCCTACGAGTTTCTGCGCCAGGTCGAGCACCGGTTGCAGATGATCGCGGACGAGCAGACCCATGCGTTGCCCGACGACGCCGAGTCTATCGAGCGTTTTGCGAACTTCTTCGGCTACGAAAGCCGCGCGGCCTTTGCAAAGGATTTGCTCGGCCATTTGAACATCGTGCAGGGGCACTACAGCAAGCTGTTCGAGGGCGATCCGACCGGCTCGGAGAAACTGCCTCAGGTCAACTACGGCAGCGGACCCGACGATCCGCGGTTGCTCGAGCATCTTGCGACGCTCGGCTTCAAGAAGCCGATCATGGTGGCGAGGACGCTGCAACTCTGGATCGAAGGCAATTACCGCGCGCTCCGCAACGAGGCGACCAAGGCTGCGTTCATCGAATTCATTCCCGGCCTGATCGACGGCATCGCGCATGCCGAAGACCCCGACGACGCCGTCACCGCGTTCGACCGCTTCCTCGGCGCGTTGCAGCGCGGCGGGCGGCTGATTTCGCTCCTGAGGGAGAACCGCGATCTCGTCGCCCTGGTGGCGCTGATTCTCGGTGCCGCGCCGCGGCTCGGCGACATGCTGGCGCGCCAGCCGCAGATCATGGACGGGCTGATCGATCCGCGCTTCTTCGGCGCCATGCCGGACCAGAAGGAATTATCCGCGCGCCTTGCGGCGACGCTGAAGGACGCGCGTTCCTACGAAGATTTCCTCGATCGTCTGCGGCTGTTCGGCCAGGAGAGCCTGTTCCTGATCGGCACGCGAATTCTCTCCGGCACGGTTTCCGCCCAGCAGGCCAGCGTGGCTTTTGCCGACGTCGCCGAAGGCATCGTGCATACCGTGCACGGGCTGGTCAGGGATCAATTCGCCGCCCAGTACGGCCGCATCAAGGGGCAGGAGACCGCGATCCTCGCGATGGGCCGGCTCGGCAGCCGCGAGATGACGGCGTCCTCCGATCTCGACCTGATCCTGCTTTATGATTTCGACGAGGACAGCCCCGATTCCGACGGCGAACGGTCGCTGCACGGCGCGCAGTATTTTGCGCGGCTGACCCAGCGGCTGATCTCGGCGTTCACGACGCGGACCAATTACGGCGTGCTCTACGACGTCGACATGCGGCTGCGGCCGTCGGGCCGCGCCGGGCCGGTGGCGTCGCGGATCGATTCCTTTGCCGATTACCAGGAACGCGAAGCCTGGACCTGGGAGCACATGGCGCTGACGCGGGCGCGGGTGATTTCTGCCTCGCCGGCGTTCAGAAAAAAGATCGAGGACGTCATCGCGAGCGTGCTGACCCGTCCGCGCGATCCCGCCGGCACCGCTCATGACGTCGCCGACATGCGCCGGGCGATAGCGCTGGAGAAGGGCGAGGATGACATCTGGGACCTCAAGCTCGCCGCGGGCGGTCTGGTCGACATCGATTTCATCGCGCAGAACCTGCAGCTGGTTCACGCCGCGACGAAGCCGGAAATCCTCAGCGTCTCCACGCTGCAGGTGCTCGACAACGCCGCGCGGCTCGGCGTGCTGCCGCAATCCGATGCTGAAATCCTGCGCTCGGCGACGCGGCTCTATCACGACCTGACGCAGATCATCCGGCTGTGCGTCACCGACAAGTTCAATCCGGAAACGTCAGGGGAGAATTTGCTGCGCGTGATGGCGCGCGCCGGCGACACCCCTGACTTTTCGACCCTGGAGGCGCGGGTGCGCGAGACCCAGGGCGAGGTGCGGCGGGTGTTTGGGACGCTGGTAGGTGGCGATCGTTCGTAGGATGGGTAGAGCGCAGCGAAACCCATCAATTGCGCCCAGGGAGGGATGATGGGTTTCGCTGCGCTCTACCCATCCTACGGGGACGGATCGAACGCCACTACAACGTCCGCGCGGCGTTACAACGTCCGCGCGGCGTTGCCCTTGAACAGGATCGGACCGGTCGGCCGTCCGATCGGAGAGCCGCCTTCAGGCTCCAGCGTGATCTCGAACAACTGATTCTGCACGGTCTCCGGCAACGACTCCAGGTTCAGCTGCAGCGTGCGCGATTGACCGGTGAGGCCGATCGATTTCGGACCGACGGCGCGATCCCACAGCGTCCAGACCTGCAGCGTGCGGCCCGCAGGAACCTCGATCGGGCGTAGCGGGATGAGCTCGACCCGGCCATTCGAAAATGCGTTGACGATGGCCCCGGCCTCTCTCGTCGCGTCGTTCACCAGCACGGCGACGTAGACCGGCTTGCTTTGCGCCAGCGCAATCAGGTCGTTGCGAAGGTGGCGCGACGTCGTCAACGCGCCGACCATGATCGTCGCAAACAGCAGCGCGGCGAGAACGCCGCCGATCCCGGCGAAGCGCCAGAACCTGATGTCGTCCCACAGCGTGGCGCCGCGCAGCGCGGCGCGCGCGGAGGGCAGGGCATCGATCGGCGCCGTTTTTGTCGCATCGGCAATCCGTTGCCACAGCGCAGGACTCGGTGGTGTTTCCTCGGCGGTGGAATCGAGGTCTGCAAGCCGTTCCCGCCAGGCGCTGACGGCCCGGGCAAAGCCGTCGTCGGTCTCGATCCGCCGCTCGGCCGCAGCGTGCTCCGCATCGTCCAGCAGGCCCATCACGTAATCGGCGGCCATTGCGTCATCGGCATCGGCATCGGGCTGGTTCATCCCATGCACTCCTGCAACGCAAACAGGCTGCGGCGTACCCAGCTCTTGACCGTGCCGAGCGGAACCCTAAGTCTTCCCGCCAGCTCGCCGTGGCTCATCCCGTGAACATAGGCCAGCACCACGACATCGCGGCGCGGGCGGTCGATCCGTTCGAGGCATCGGCGCAGCGCGCTGGTTTCCGGCATCCGCGACAGCGTGGCTTCGCAGTCGATATCCTCTGCGTTTTCGCTGGATAACTCATAGCGGTGCTCATTGCGATGAATGCTCAGGGCGCGGTTGCGCACCACCGCATAGAGCCAGCCGCGCGCGCTGCCGCGATGGGAGTCGAATCCGGCCGCGCCGCGCCAGATCCGTATGAAAGCATCGTGGACCGCTTCTTCCGCCAGATCCTGCCGGAACAGGATGCGGCGCGCGACGCCGATCATGCGCGGTGCCTCGCTATGGTAGATCATCTGCAACGCCGCACGGTCGCCGGCCGCGCAACGGGCCAATGCGGCGGCGAGCTGCTGTTCGCGCTCCTGATCGGGAGCGGCGGCGTTGCGCGCCGTGATCGTGCCATTTCCGGTCATGTCTATGCCCTTGCATAGTTGCTCTACCATTGCGGTGCGGCATTTGGATGCACAGGCGGAAATCTTTTTTCGGCGCGCTGCATCCGTTTCGCCGTGCCGCCGGTACCCGCTGTGTCGATCCCGAGAGGATCGCAGGAACAGAGGGAGTTTTACGATGAATTTTCGTTCGATTTTCGCCGCTTCGGCCGCACTGCTGCTGTCATCCGCCGCCGCCAACGCCGCGCAGGTCGCCGCGCTGATCGGCGGTGACACCATTGCCATGGTCGATACGGCGCAGAAAAAGGCGACCGGCTCGGTCAAGGTCACCGGTATTTCCGGCGCGCTGGTCGGTATCGACGTCCGTCCGGCCGACGGCATGCTCTATGGGCTGGTCGATGATGGAACCGTCGTGACCATTGCGGCGGACGGCAAGGCCACGATGAAGTCCAAGCTTGACACGATGCTCGCCAAGGGCGTGGCCGCGACTGTGGATTTCAACCCGGTGGCGGACCGGCTGCGCGTGATGGGCGCCGACGGAATGAACCTGCGGGCGAATGTCGATGACGGCAAGGTGACAAAGGACGGCGACCACAAGTATGCCGAGGGCGACATGCACAAGGGCGAGAAGCCGAACATCGTCGCCGGTGCCTATACCAATTCGGTGAAGGGCGCCAAGGAGACGGCGTTGTTCAACATCGATGCCACCATCGGCGGCCTGATCAAGCAGGCGCCGCCGAATGATGGCGTACTCGGCGCGATCGGCAAGCTCGGCATCAAGGCGGACGACGCCGCGTTCGACATCTGGTCCGACGGATCAGGCAAGAACGAAGCCTGGCTGATGGCGGGCGGCACGCTCTACAGCGTCGATCTCGCCACCGGCAAAGCGACCGAGGCCGCAAAGATCACCGGCGTCAGCGGCACGGTGAAGGATATCGCGATCATGGGAATGTAGGATATTCCTGAAGCACGATGAATGCAGGCGAAGCCACTCACTTCTCGCTCGACGCCGCCGTTGCGGGGTCGAGCGAGCCAAGCTCGCTCTTGGAGATCTGGGGTGAGGGCGCTTCCGCGAAGCAGGCGGCAAGGCGCGCACTCACAATCGAGATTGATCGGTGCGGCTTGGTCGATGTCCGCTAAGCCCAACAGCGACGGAATTCCGCAGCGCTGCGAAATGACGCGATGTGCGATAAGCGGAGATGGTTAGAGCACCCCTTAGCGCCTTATGAGACAGCGCGGGAGCGGCGCGCTGACGCCGCTCCCGCGTGTGGACTTCAGTTCTTGCCCGGGCTTCCAGTCGAAATCTTCTCCATGACGTCGTTGATGGTGAAGCTGGCAGCTTTCGCCCGTGGCGGGAACTCCTTGAAGCTCTCGATGTACTTCGCCACTATCGCTTGTGCTGGTACGATCAGGAAAAGCCGGCGTGCGACCCAATCGCCATAGTACATGCTGGTAGAACCGCGCTCGAACGGATCGGCCCGCAGGTCATACAGCATGGGCGCGCGCAACTTCGTGAAGTTGCCCTGCCATACCCCGAGTGGTGTTTTAGGGTTCACCTCGGTGTGTTGCTCCATAAAGGCTACCTTCCACTGGTTCACGCGAAGGCCCATAAGATCACCGTCGTCGCTCCAATAGAGAAACTCCTTGCGCGGCAACTCCTTCGCGTCACCCTTGAGGAAGGGCAGCAGGTTATTGCCGTCGAGGTGAACCTTGAAGGTCTTGCCGTTCAGCGTGCCCCCCTTTTTCAACCTCTCGACCAAATCAGTATCGCCGTTGGCCGCTGCAAATGTTGGGATGAAGTCTTCATGAGCGCAGATATCGTTGACAACAGTTCCCGGCTTGACCACGCCCGGCCATTTGATCAGGCAGGGCACGCGGAAGCCACCTTCCCAGTTGGTCGCCTTCTCTCCCTTGAATGGCGTGGTGCCGCCATCGGGCCAGGTGAAAACTTCCGCGCCGTTATCGGTGGTGTAGACCACGATTGTATTGTTGGCGACGCCGAGATCATCGACCAGTTTCAACAACTCGCCGACCATTCCGTCGTGTTCAACCATGCCGTCGGGATAGATGCCGAGCCCTGTCTTGCCTTGGGACGCCGCCTTCAGATGCGTGAAGATGTGCATCCGGGTGGAGTTGAAGTAGCAGAACCACGGCTTGTTGGCTTTGTGCTGACGATTGATGAAGTCCTTTGCTCCATCGAGAAACTCGCTGTCGATTGTCTCCATACGCTTGGTCGTGAGCGGACCGGTATTCTCGATCTTGCCATCGGCGCTCGATTTGATGACGCCGCGTGGCCCAAATCTCTTTCGGAAGTCGGGGTCCTTCGGATAGTCAGGGTTCTCCGGTTCTTCCTCGGCGTTGAGATGATACAGGTTGCCGAAGAACTCATCGAAGCCGTGAGCGGTTGGCAAGTGCTCGTCGCGGTCGCCAAGATGGTTCTTGCCAAACTGGCCGGTGGCATAGCCATACGTTTTCAGGACGTCAGCGACGCTGGGATCCAGCGGTCCGAGGCCGAGTTCGGCACCCGGTAGGCCGACCTTGGTGAGACCGGTGCGGACAGGCGTTTGCCCCGTGATGAAGGCAGCGCGACCTGCGGTGCAGCTCTGCTGACCATACCAGTCGGTGAAAACTGCGCCTTCCTTGCCGATGCGGTCGATGTTGGGCGTCCGATAGCCCATGATGCCCATGTTGTAAGCGCTGACATTGTACCAGCCTATGTCATCGCCCATGATGAAGAGTATGTTTGGTTTGCTTCCCGTGGTGCCGCCTAGAGGCGCTGCCGAAGGCGTGGCGGCCTTTTGTGCTTGTGCCAAAGCCGACGATGGCAGCGTGGCGGCGGCAAAAAGGGACGACGTGCCGAGAAGCACACTGCGCCGGTTGACGTTACCCAGTTCTTCCTGGTCGTTTCTTGCACTCATTGCTTTCTCCTGCTCGCGGTCGAACACTGCCGCGCCGGGAGAATTTAAAGAGCTGCAGGAAAAAGCCTAATGGTCAGTCTGGCTGACCAATATCGTCAATTAGCACTGCCCCACGGACCATTGTGCGGGTTCATGGTACCGCCGTTTGGGTTCTGCGTTCAGCTGCACCGTGGCCAGATCGATGGCTCACGCCTTCTTCAGCGTCTCCAGCGCGTCGCGGACATTGGGATCGAGCCCACTGCCGCCGCTATCGAGATGCGCAAAGATCGCCTTGCGCATCCGCGGGTCCCAGAATTTCTTGATGTGGTCGGCAATGCCGGGAACGGCCTTGTCGTGGCCCTGGCTCTGAAAGAATTTTCCGATCTGGTTGGCCATGTAGATCAAGCGGTCAGGCGACATGGACGGCTCCGGCAACGGCAGCATTTTGTGTGGACGCAATCCGCCCCGGATGCGTGAAGATTTCAAACCCGTCGGAGCGGGCGATGGCGGCTAGCGTAATGCCGGCGGCATCCGCCGTGCGGACCGCCAGCGCTGATGGTGCCGACACTGCGACCATCAGCGGCGCGCCGATCGCGGCGGTCTTCTGCACCATCTCGACCGAGACACGGCTGGTCAGCAGCACCATGCCGTCGGCGGCCGAAACGTTTGCCTGCGCCAGCGCACCGGCGAGCTTGTCCAGCGCGTTATGACGGCCGACGTCCTCGCGCAGCGCGACGATGCCGCGCCCCGGAATCCAGAACGCCGCGGCGTGCACCGCGCGGGTTTCGATGTTGAGCGTTTGCAACGGCGCCATGCTCGCCATCGCCGCCATGATGTCGCGCGGTGAAAAGCTCGCGCCACTGGTCACGACCGCAGCCGGCCGAACCGCCTCCGCGATCGAATCGATGCCGCAGATGCCGCAGCCGGTGGGCCCCGCGATATGCCGCCGTCGTTCGTTGACGCGCTCGGCCTGCGACGATGCCAGCCACATGCGCAACTCGATACCGTCGTCCAGTTCCACGATATCGAGCGAGTCAATTTCGTCAGGCGATTGCACAATGCCTTCGCTGAGGCTGAAACCGATCGCAAAGTCCCGCAGGTTCTGCGGCGTGCCCATCATGACGGCGTAGGTGCCGCCATTATAGGTCAGCGCAATGGCCGTCTCCTCCGGGATCAGGCGCGTGCCTTCACCAAGGTGGCCGTCGCGCCAGACCTGCCGATCGGCGGTATAGACCGGGCGGGGCATGCCTTACTCCGCAGCTTCCGCCGGCGCGATGCGGCGGGAGTGGCGGGCCTGCTCGTCATAGGCCTTCTGCCATTCGCTCGGACCGTTCGACGGCGAGATCTGCACGGCCGTCACCTTGTATTCCGGGCAATTGGTGGCCCAGTCCGAAAACTCCGTGGTGATGACGTTGGCCTGCGTGTCCGGGTGATGGAACGTGGTGTAGACCACGCCCGGCGCCACGCGATCGGTGATGTCAGCACGCAGCGTGGTTTCACCGGCGCGGCTCTTCAGCCGCACCCAATCGCCGTCCCGAATGCCGCGCTGCTCGGCATCGTGGGGGTGGATTTCGAGCAGGTCCTCAGCATGCCAGACCACGTTTTCGGTACGCCTTGTCTGCGCGCCGACATTGTACTGGCTGAGGATGCGCCCCGTCGTCAGCAGCAGCGGGAACCTTGGTCCGGTGCGTTCGTCGGTCGCGATATATTCGGTCACGATGAACTTGCCCTTGCCGCGGACGAAGCCGCCGATATGCATCACCGGCGTGCCTTCCGGCGCCTTCTCGTTGCAGGGCCACTGCACGGAGCCCAGTTCTTCGAGCTTGGCGTAGGAGACGCCGGCAAAGGTCGGCGTCAGCGCCGCGATCTCGTCCATGATTTGCGACGGGTGATCATAGTGCATGTCGTACCCCATCGCCTTGGCAAGCCCGATGGTGACTTCCCAGTCTGCAAGGCCGTTGCGTGGCGTCATCACCTTGCGGACGCGCTGGATGCGGCGTTCGGCATTGGTGAAGGTGCCGTCCTTCTCCAGGAAGGTCGAGCCCGGCAGGAACACGTGGGCATAGTTCGCGGTCTCGTTGAGGAAGAGGTCATGCACGATGACGCATTCCATCGACGACAGCGCCGCCACCACATGCTTGGTGTTGGGATCGGACTGCAGGATGTCCTCGCCCTGCACATAGATGCCCATGAAGGTGCCTTCGATCGCGGCATCGAACATGTTGGGAATGCGCAGGCCGGGTTCCGGATTGAGCTTGACGTTCCACATCGCCTCGAACTGGTCGCGCACCGCGTCGCCGGAAATGTGGCGATAGCCCGGCAGTTCATGCGGGAACGAGCCCATGTCGCAAGCGCCCTGCACGTTGTTCTGGCCGCGCAGCGGGTTCACGCCGACGCCGCGGCGGCCGATATTGCCGGTCGCCATCGCGAGGTTGGCGATCGCGATCACCGTGGTCGAGCCCTGGCTGTGCTCGGTGACGCCGAGCCCGTAGTAGATCGCACCATTGCCGCCGGTGGCGAACAGCCGCGCCGCTTCGCGCAGCACCTTCGGATCGACGCCGGTCATGATCGCGGTCGATTCCGGGCTGTTCTTCGGCAGCGCCACGAACGATGCCCATTCCTCGAACTCGCTCCAGTCGCAGCGCTCGCGCACGAAGGCTTCATCGACGAGGCCTTCGGTGACGATGACATGCGCCAGCGCGGTGAGAACGGCGACGTTGGTGCCGGGCATCAGCGGCAGGTGCAGCGCCTTCACATGGGGCGATTCCACCATTTCGGTGCGGCGCGGATCGACCACGATCAGCTTGGCGCCCTGGCGCAGCCGCTTCTTCAGCCGCGAGGCGAACACCGGATGCGCGGAGGCGGGATTGGCCCCGATGATCAGGACGACGTCGGTATGCTCGACCGAGTCGAAGTCCTGCGTGCCGGCCGAGGTTCCAAAGGTCTGCGACAGGCCGTAACCGGTCGGCGAATGGCAGACACGGGCGCAGGTATCGACATTGTTGTTGCCAAAACCGCCGCGGATCAGCTTCTGCACCAGATAGGTTTCTTCATTGGTGCAGCGGGAGGAGGTGATGCCGCCGACGGCATCGCGACCATACTTGGCCTGAATGCCCTTGAACTTGGCGGCGGCGAAGTTAAACGCTTCGTCCCACGATACTTCGCGCCATGGATCGGCGATGTCTTCGCGGATCATCGGCTTGAGAATGCGTTCCTTGTGGTTCGTATAGCCCCAGGCGAAGCGGCCCTTGACGCAGGAATGGCCGCGATTGGCCTTGCCGTCCTTCCACGGCACCATGCGCACGACTTCCTCGCCGCGCATTTCCGCCTTGAAGGTGCAGCCGACGCCGCAATAGGCGCAGGTGGTGACCACCGAATGCTCGGGCTGGCCGATTTCGATGACGGATTTTTCCGTCAGCGTCGCGGTCGGGCAGGCCTGTACGCAGGCGCCGCAGGAGACGCATTCGGAGCCGAGGAAACTTTCGCTCATGCCGGGCGATACCCGGCTGTCAAAACCGCGGCCGGAAATCGTCAGCGCAAACGTGCCTTGCACTTCCTCGCAGGCGCGGACGCAGCGCGAGCAGACGATGCATTTCGAGGGATCGTAGGTGAAGTACGGGTTGGACTCGTCCTTCGGCATCCAGTTGTCGTTGCTGCAGCCAGTCCGCCTTGGCAAAAACGTGGTTCTCGCCCTCATACCCATAACGAACATCGCGCAAGCCCACCGCGCCGGCCATGTCCTGCAACTCGCAATCGCCGTTGGCGGCGCAGGTCAGGCAGTCCAACGGATGGTCGGAGATGTACAGCTCCATCACGCCCTTGCGCAGCTTCTTCAGCCGCTCGGTCTGGGTGTGAACCACGAGCCCGTTCATGGCGGGCGTGGTGCAGGACGCTGGCGTGCCGGCACGGCCCTCGATCTCGATCAGGCACAGCCGGCAGGAGCCGAAGGCGTCCACCATGTCGGTGGCGCACAATTTCGGGATTTGCGTGCCGGCCTCCATCGCCGCGCGCATGATCGAGGTGCCCTCGGGCACGGTGATGGTGTTGCCGTCGATGGTCAGCGTGACCATCGCTTCGGATTTCGAACGGGGCGTGCCGTAGTCGATTTCCTCGATCAAGGACATTGTCAGTCTCCTATTCCGCGGCCTGCAGGGTGGCCGGTGCCGGGCCAAAATCGTCCCGGAAGTGTTTCAATGCGCTCAAGACGGGGTAGGGTGTGAAACCGCCCAGCGCGCAGAGCGATCCGAATTTCATGGTGTTGCAGAGGTCCTCAACCACGGCGAGGTTTTCCGAAACGCGCTCGCCATTGATAATCTTGTCGATGGTCTCGACGCCGCGGGTCGAGCCGATCCGGCATGGCGTGCACTTGCCGCAGGATTCGACCGCGCAGAACTCCATCGCGAACCGCGCCTGCTTAGCCATGTCGACGCTGTCGTCGAACACGACAATGCCGCCATGGCCGATCAGCCCGTCGCGCGCCGCAAAGGCCTCATAGTCGAACGGCGTGTCGAACAGCGCGCGGGGGAAATACGCGCCGAGAGGTCCACCGACCTGCACGGCGCGCACTGGGCGGCCACTCGCGGTGCCTCCGCCGATATCGTCGATCAGTTCTCCGAGCGTGACGCCGAAGGCAGTTTCGAACAGACCACCATGCTTGATATTGCCGGCAAGCTGGATCGGCATCGTGCCGCGCGAGCGTCCCATGCCGAAATCGGCATAGGCTTTCGCACCGTTATTGAGGATGAATGGTATCGCCGCGAACGACAGCACGTTGTTGATGACGGTCGGCCGGCCGAACAGGCCCTTGTGCGCCGGCAGCGGCGGCTTGGCGCGGACGATGCCGCGGCGGCCCTCAAGGCTTTCCAGCAGCGAGGTTTCCTCGCCGCAGACATAGGCGCCGGCGCCGACCCGGACTTCGAGATCGAAAGTGTGGCCGGAGCCGACGATACGCTCGCCGAGATAACCGGTGCGCCGGGCGGCCGAGATCGCAGCGTTCATCGCCGCCACCGCATGCGGATATTCCGAGCGGATGTAGATGTAGCCCTTGGTGGCGCCGACGGCGACGCCCGCGATCGTCATACCCTCGATCACGACGAAGGGATCGCCCTCCATGATCATGCGGTCGGCAAACGTGCCGCTGTCGCCTTCGTCGGCATTGCAGACGATGTATTTGCGGTCGGCGCTGGCCTGCGCCACCGTCTTCCACTTGATGCCGGTCGGGAAACCGGCGCCGCCACGGCCGCGCAATCCTGATGTCGTGACGTCGGCGAGGATCTCGTCCGAGGTCAGCGTCAGCGCGCGCTCCAGGCCCTTGTAGCCGTCATGGGCGCGGTAATCCCTGACGGAGCGGGGATCGATCACGCCGCAGCGTGCAAACGTCAGGCGGGTCTGCCGCTTCAGCCAGGGAATTTCCTCCGCGAGACCGAGCCGCAGGGCGTGCGGGCCATTGCTCGCCATCGCGTCGAACAGGGAAGGAACATCCGCCGGGCTCACCGGGCCGTACGCGACGCGGCCCTTCACCGTCGCCACCTCGACCGTCGGCTCCAGCCAATAAAGCCCGCGCGACCCGGTCCTGATGATCTCGATCGGGAGTCCGCGCTTGTCCGCAGCCTGCTCGAGGGCGGCAACCACATCATCGGCGCCGACGGCAATCGCGCCGGCATCGCGGGAGACGAAAATCCGCATTTTCATCGCTGCGCCTCCGCGACCAGTGCATCGATTCGTGCCTCGTCGAGTCGCCCGACCACGCGGCCGTCGAGCATCGCCGACGGGGCGGTGGCGCACAGCCCGAGGCAATAGATCGGTTCCAGCGTCACGCGCGCGTCGGGTGTGGTGTTGCCGAGCGAGATACCGAGCCTGGCTTCGGCGCGCGCGGCGAGCGCATCGCCACCCGCGGCCTGGCAGGCCTCGGCACGGCACAGTTTCAGCACATGGCGGCCGGCGGGCTCGTGGCGGAAATCGTGATAGAAAGTAAACACGCCATGCACCTCGGCGCGCGACAGGCTGAGCGCGGAAGCGATCATCGGAATGGCGGGCTCGGGCACGTAGCCGAACGCTTCCTGCAGCGCGTGAAGGATCACCAGCGTGGCGCCTTCGAGCTTGTCGTGTTCGGCGATGATCTCGGCGCCGCGCGTTTCATCCCAGGGTTCGTAGGCCGATGTCATCCGCATTCTCAATCAGAGGTTACATGGTCCTCCTATCAGAATTGGAATCTTTCAAAATATCAATAAAGCTGTCTCATGGTGCGATTGCAAAGCGCGATCAATCGATGTTGAGAATGGATTGATACGAAAATCGGATCGTTGCGACGGCAAGCGATTTTGAGTGGTTAACGGCGGCTGCGCGCGATTACGGCCGATGTGAGGCTGGTTCTCGCCTTGCTTGTCGATATAGGTCGACGCCATCCCGGAATGGGATGACATCGACCAGCGTCAAAAGAAAGCGAGATCTGGCTCAGTCGTTGGCGCCGTGGATGGCGTCGATGACCGCGGAGGTGACTTCCGTCGTCCTGGCCTTGCCGCCGAGATCAGGCGTGTGAAAGCGCGGGTCGGCGGTGACACGCTCGACCGCCTGCATCAGCCGCGTCGCGGCGGCCGGTTCGCCGAGATGCTCCAGCATCATCACGGAAGACCAGAACGTGCCGATCGGATTGGCGATGCCCTTGCCGATGATATCGAAGGCCGAGCCGTGGATCGGCTCGAACATCGACGGGTAGGTTCGCTCGGGATTGAGGTTCGCCGTCGGTGCAATGCCGAGCGAGCCGGCGAGGGCGGCGGCCAGGTCCGACAGCACGTCGGCATGCAAATTGGTCGCCACCACGGTATCGATGGTTTCCGGCTTCATGACCATTCGCATGGTCATGGCGTCGACCAGCATCTTGTCCCAGGTCACGTCCTTGAACTCGGCCGCAATCTCGGTGGCGATCTCGTCCCACATCACCATGGCATGACGCTGCGCGTTGGATTTGGTGACGACGGTCAGCAGCTTGCGCGGCCGGGATTGAGCCAGCTTGAACGCGAAGCGCATGATGCGCTCGACGCCGGCGCGCGTCAGGATCGATACGTCGGTTGCGACTTCGAGCGGCAATCCCCTGTGGACGCGGCCGCCGACGCCGGCATATTCGCCCTCCGAGTTTTCGCGAACGATCACCCAGTCGAGTTCCTTGCCGTGAACGTTGCGCAGCGGGCTGGTGATGCCGGGCAGGATACGCGTCGGACGGACGTTGGCATATTGATCGAACGGCTGGCAGATCGCCAGCCGCAAGCCCCAGAGCGTGATGTGATCGGGCACATCAGGCGCGCCGGCCGAGCCGAACAGGATGGCGTCGTGCTTCCTGATCTGGTCGCGGCCGTCCTCCGGCATCATGATGCCGTGTTTCTTGTAGTACTCGGATCCCCACGTGAAATGGTCGACCTGGAATTTGAAGTTGCCGTCGCGCTGCGAAAGGGCATGCAGAACCTCGACGCCTGCGGCGACGACTTCCGTTCCGATGCCGTCGCCCGGGATGGCTGCTATGGCGTATGTCTTCATGGATGATCTCCGGATTGCAAATGGTCGCGTGTTGGCCAGTGGCTTCTGGCCGCTGTTCTATGACGGCTGGTTCAGTTTCCCTTGGCTCCCGCAGCCTTGATCACCGCTCCCCAGCGCGGCACTTCGGCTGTCAGGTGCGCCTTGAGCGCTGCCGGCGTCGCCAGGTCCGCCGCGACCGGCTCGGTGCCGAGGCTCGCGAAGCGCTCGATGACCTTGGGGTCCTTGAGGGCCGCCTGAAGCGCTGCGACGAGCTTGTCGGTGACATCCTTTGGCAATCCCTTCGGCGCCCACATCGCGTGCCACGCGGAGGCCTCGAAGCCTTTCACGGCTCCCGCATCGAGCGGCGGCAGATCGGGCAATGACGAGACCCTGGATTTGGTCGTGACGGCGAAACCCTTGATCTTGCCTTCCTTGATTTGATTGGTGGTGTTGGTGGTCTGGTCGCACATCAGATCGAACTGGTTGCTGAGCAGGTCGTTCATCGCAGGCCCGGTGCCGCGATAGGGAATCCCGTTCATCTGCACGCCAAGCTCCTTCATCAGCATCAGCATGCACAGATGCGAGGCGGAGCCGATACCGGCGTGTCCGTAGACGGCCTTGTCGCCATTGCTGCGGATCCATGCCAGCAACTCGGTGACGTTGTTGGCGGCCAATGCCGGCTTTGACACCAGCGTCATCGGCACATCGGTAATGCGGCCGAGATGATCGAAGTCGTTGACGACGTCGTATTTGATGGAGTCGTAAAGCGCGGGAGCGGTCGCGTGTGCGATGTGCCAGATGGCCAGCGTATAGCCGTCAGGGGCCGACTTTGAGGCGCGCGCCATGCCGATCGTTCCACCGGCGCCGCCGACATTCTCGACCAGGATGGTCTGACCGAGCGTCCGGCCCATCGCTTCCCCGATGAGGCGGGCGACCGTGTCGGTCGGGCCGCCCGCCGCCGCCGGAACGATGATCGTGATCGGCTTGGTCGGAAAGTTGCTCTGCGCCGTGGCCGGGTGAGACGCCAGTGCAGCGGCGATGGCCCCGAAAAGGATCGTGCGACGATTGAACCGCATTGGTCACTCCCTGCAGAATTTTCTCGTTGGCTGATCCATCCCTCGGCTCAGCGATCCCGCCAAGCTACGGCCAAGTGTCACGGGCCTTCAACTGGCATATGATTATACAAATATTTGATATAATCGGCCGGAATGGAGGCCCCATGGACCTGCACCAGCTTCGCTGTTTCGTTGCCGCGGCCGAGGAACTGCATTTCGGCCGCGCGGCGCACCGGCTTGAAATGATGCCGTCGGCGCTTGGGCGTCATGTCAGGCTGCTCGAGGACGACCTCGGCACCAGGCTGATGACGCGAACCACGCGCAGCGTGACCCTGACCGATGACGGCGCCGTCCTGCTCAGGGAAGCCCGCGTCCTGCTGGCACAGGCGGACAGTCTCGCGGCCAGATTCCACGCCAGCGGCCGGAAGCAGGGGACGACCATCCGCGTCGGCGCGATCGACAGTGCCGCCGCGGGTCTTCTGCCGGTGCTGCTTCACGATTTTCGCAAGCGCAGGCCGGACGTCACCGTGAAACTGACGGAGGACAAGACGATCCGGCTGCTGCCACGGCTGCATTTCAGGCCGGCTCGACATTGCCCTGGTGCGTCCCCCGGAAAAACCGGACAAGCGGCTTGAATTTCTGTTTCTCCTGCACGAGACCGCGGTCGTCGCCGTCTCCGATCGTCATCCGCTCGCGTCGCGAAAGCGGGTCACCGTTGCCGACCTCGCCGAGCAGCCGCTGATCGTACCCGAACGCCGGTCGCGTCCGCACAGTCACGATCTCACCATGAAGCTGTTTGCCCAAGCCGGACTGCATGCGCGCGTCGTCCAGCTCGCCGATGAAAAGCAGACCATCGTGAATCTCGTCGCTGCCGGGCTTGGCGTGGCCATCGTCCCGCGATGGACGTCGCGAATGGTGGCCCGCGGGGTTCGCTACATTCCGCTCGCGGCATCCGACATGAACCGCTTGCCGCTCGCGGCGGCATGGACTCGCGGCACGCGCGATCTCGTCAGGGACGAAATGCTGGAGATGCTCAGCGCGTCGCTCACGCGCTATGCGCGGGAGGCTTGAAGCGGGGACCGCTTGGTTGGAATAACATGACTCCCAGGCGAACGCGATCTCTCCGTCATTCCGGGGAAATAGACGAAGGCCGCGACGGCACAGCATATCCATTTTTTTTCTGCTTCGAATCGAGCAGCAGTTGTTCCGCCTAAACCATGCACGCCGACCGATCGTCAGAAAGAGGATCGGCTCTGCCGCCCCCGGCAGCCGGCACAAAGACACCGGCTCGTTCGGCAACGGAGACCAACTCCGCCAAGGTGTGGACCTGCATTTTCTCCATCACCTTTTGGCGATGGGCCTTGATCGTGCGGTCGCCACAACCCAACGCGCGGGCGATTTTCTTGTTGGTGTCGCCGCGAATGACAAGTTCAAAGACTTCCCGCTCGCGCGGCGTCAATGTTGCGATACGGGCGCGAACCATGTTCAGTTCGCTTTTCAGGCCAAACGTCACTTCGTGATCCGCTATCGCCCGCTCGATTGCCTGAAAAAGTTCGTCCGATGAGACAGGCTTGGTCAGAAAGTCATTCGCCCCCGCCTTGATGGCCCGCACCGTGGTCGGAATATCGGGATGGCCGGTGAGGAATATGATCGGCAGCGTAGAACCGAGTTCGCTCAGCCGCGCCTGGAGTTCGGGACCGCCCATTCCGGGGATCTGCACGTCGAGGAGAATGCAGCCCGGGATACTTTCGCTCGGCAATCGATCAAGCAGGTGCTGGGCTGAAGCATATGTCACGACGTCGTAGCCGGCGTGCTTCAAAAGACGTTCGATCGCTCTGCGGAAAGACGCGTCGTCGTCGATAACATGCACCAAACCCGGCATCGCGCGCTCCCCGTCGTTTCACATGCCCTCGGCACTAGTGCGTCGCGCTTGTCCCCACGGTGATTTCGCGTTTGAGGTATTCGCGCAGCAGTCGATCCATCACCAGTTGGGCCTCGATCACACGCTGGGACGGTGCGGAGTTCTTGATTGTGCCGGGCAACGGTCGTTGCTCGCGGGAAATCCCGCCGAGACCTTCGACCGTGATTGGTGGGTTGTGGGTGTGGCTATGGATCGAGGCACCATAAGACATGATCTCTTCCCCAAGCTGAGCTACGACGATGAACGCGTGCCAGTGATGGTACGTCGCACGTTCGTCGTCGCAATTGTCTGAAGAGATCGAGCGCGATACTTCGGTATAGGAGCGGGATTTACGAGGCCGGATCAGTCCTGCCGCCGACCAGCGCCCTGTCCAGGCACTCGATCAGGCTCTCGTCGCTGAATGGCTTGGTCAGGAAACCACAGGCACCGGCCTTCAGCACGCGCGCACGGATATCTTCGTCAGGGAAGGCCGTCACGAAAATGATCGGCGTCTGATGCCCGTCGGCAATCAGCCGATCCTGCAAATCTGCGCCGTTCATGCCGGGCATCTGTATGTCGGAGATCAGGCAGGCTGTGTCTGCGGTGCGATTGGACCGCAGATATTCCTCGGCGGAAGCGAAAGTTTCCGCAGCATACCCCATCGATCGAACGAGCCCCTTGGTAAACTCTCTTACGAACCCGTCATCGTCGACGATTGAGATCAGGGGAATTTCTGGCAAAAGACCCAGCCTTGATAAAGCAGCGCATGCCAACCCATCTTGGCGATATACCAAGCCTGCGTAATTATACTTGAGTATCGAGGTGCTAGGACGCCGAAGGGCGGACGCCCAGGGCCTCAGCCATCCGCACCAGATCCGCCAGCGATCTGGCTCCCATCTTTTGCATGATGCGGCCGCGATGGACCTTGACCGTGATCTCGCTGAGCCCGATTTTGCCGGCGACCTGCTTGTTCATCAGTCCCGACGCCACCAGGGCCATGATTTCCTGCTCGCGCGGGGTCAGGGTCTCGAAGCTCGATTTCAATCCGGAAGAGGCCTTTTCGGACTCGATCCGGCTTTGGTCCCGTTCCAGCGCCAGCTTCACGGCATCCAGCATGTCCTGTTCGCGAAAAGGCTTGGTCAGGAATTCCACCGCGCCGGCCTTCATGGCCCGCACCGTCATCGGGATATCCCCATGACCGGTCATGAAAATGATAGGGATATGAATATTGCGGCCCGACAGCTCGGCCTGAAAATCCAGCCCGCTGACGCCGGGTAGCCTGACGTCGAGCACCAGGCAGCTCGGAAGCGGAGGTCGCTTTTCCTGCAAAAACTCCGACGCAGAGCCGAAAACCCGAGTTTGCAGGCCGATGGATCTAAGAAGACTTGAGACTGACCCGCGTACCAGCGGATCATCGTCGACGATGAATACGATCGGTTGTCCGGAATTGCCGTCCTTCATTCGACAGCCCCTGGCGTGGCGACGGTAGAACGAGCCTGAACGCCGCATTATATCGGCTGCCAGGCTCTGTGGTAAGCCGTCCACCACGCCCAGGCATTGAAAATCATAGCGAATTTGCCAGCCGCTATGCAGGGATCGGGGGCCCGCTCGAACCGGGAATCGTAAACCGGAATTCAGTGCCGTGCGGTGTGCACGGCGAAGCCCGGAGCTGGCCACCGTGGGCCTCGATAATTCTTCGGCAGATCGACAGCCCCATGCCCATGCCTGCGGGCTTGGTCGTGAACAGTGGGTCAAAGATGCGATGACGGATCGCTTCCTCGATTCCGGTGCCCGAATCCGCGATTCCGACTTCAATGCTGCCTTCGTCGTTAACCTTCGATCCGACCCGTAGCAGGCGAGGGCGGTCGGTCACGGAGCTCATGGCGTCCGCCGCGTTCATGGTCAGATTCATGATGACCTGCTGCAGCTGGACGCGATCGCCTGACACAAGCGGAAGGTCTGCGGCCAGCGTCGTCTGAATCACCACCGAACGGCTCCGGAGTGCGCTCCCTGTCAGGGCGAGCACATCGCGGATCGCCTCGTTGACATCGAGCGTGGCGTATTCCGGCTTGCGATGCTTGAGCAGTTCCCGAATGCGCACAAACACCTCGCCTGCGTGATTGCCTGCCTCGACCACGCCCTTGAGAGCTGCTTTCGTCTCCCCGAGATTGGGCGGGGCCTGAGCCAACCATCGGAGTGCGCCATTTCCGTAAGAGACGACCGCAGCCAGCGGCTGGCTGATTTCATGGGCGATCGATGCCGCGAGTTCGCCCATGGTCGTCAATCGTGCCACCTGTGCGAGCTCCGCCTGTGCCGCCTGTGCGGCTTCGTTGGCGTGGACGCGTTCGCGCTCCGCGTTAATCAGGTCCGTGACATCCCGGTTGATGCCGACCATGCGCACCGGCTTGCCGTCCGCGTTCCGGATGATCTGCCCCACGCCGCGAATGATGCGGATCTCACCATCGGCTCGCCGCACCTTGAAGTCGGACGAGAATTCGCGATCACCGCGAAGTGCGGCCTCGATATCCGCATTGGCGCGCGCGAGGTCTTCTGGCACGAGGCACTTCGACCAGGCGTCGAAAGCACCGCCGAACTCTTCCTTGCGAACGCCGTAAAGCCGGTACATCGAGTTGTCCCAAACCAGCTGATCCTGTTCGATGTCCCAATCCCAGATACCGAGCGACGCCGCGTCGATAGCGAGCTTCAATCGCTCCTCACTCGAACGCAGGCGGGTTTCGCTTTCCTTCAGCTCGCGCTCGCGACTTTTCCGGGCCGCGACTTCTCCGACCAGGTCGTCAAACGACCTCTTGAGCTTCGCCGCCATGGCGTTGAACGACCCGCCAAGGGCATCGAGCTCCTCCAGCTTGGTGCCTGGCACCCGGACGCTCAGTTCCCCGCCGGCCATCGTTTGCGTTGCCTGTGCCATGTGCCGCAGCGGCGCGGTCACCAGTGACGCCAATGCCGCGCCCAGCACGAGGGAGAGCACCAGCGCCAAGGCGAGCACTATCGCAGAACGGCTGTTGGCTTTGCGCAAACCTGCCAGATAGAACCCTTCAGGCATGGCCGTCATCAAAATCCAGTCACGGCCCGCGCTGTGATCGCGATACGCGGTCGCGTAGGTCAGCCACGTTTCCCGCGAGAGCGGCTTGGCCGTGACGTGATCGAACTGGAACTCGGTCGCCCTTGCAGATAGCGCCGATGGGCCGATGTGCCGCGCGAGGGCGGCAATTGCGTTCGCGACCACCGGATCGTCGGCGGGAGCGGAGGAAGCGATCGTCTTGCCGGCCATGTCGAGAATGACAGCTCGACCTTTTGTGCCGACGGCCTGACCTCGGAGAAGGGAGTCGAGCGTGTCTTCGCGCTGGACGCCTGCCGGCGGCGGCGAACGTGCGAGGTAGTCATCCAGTTGCAAGCGGATGTTCGCAGACATCGCCTGATGAAGCCTCGTCGCCAGCATCTGCGCATCGTCGTCTGCGGACTGAAGTGCGACAATCGCCGTGGTGCCAACCATCACGAGCACCAGGGCGATGAACGGCGCGAAGATGAATATCCGGATCGGAAGGCGTCCTAGCCCCGGGGAAACCTTTTCCGGCACCTCGCCACGGCCTGATTCCCAGATCCATTCGCTGCTCCCGAGCGCACGTTCGCTGACACGGCCGGGAATATCCGCCCAGAACCATCCGAACCGTCTGGCAAGCGGGAGAGCGACCAGGAAGGCCACAGGCGCCAGCAGCCACGTAACCGACAACGTGAAAGCCAGCGATGACGAGATGTTGCGGTAGGAGATGGTCGGGGTGAATTTTTCCGAGCAGATGAAACCCCACATCACAGGATCAAACAACATGATCAACGCGACGAACACGCCGTAACGGCGCCATGTCTGCGCCCGTCGAAAATCCGGGTTGCGACCGATGAGCTGATAGGCCATCCAGACAAAGGCGGCCCAGAAAAAATAGCCCTCCGCCCAGTTCAGCACAAAGCCGGGTGGCACCCCCTCGATCAGGTCCGACAGCATGTAAGCCGGAACGACGGCGATGAGCGCGGGATAGCCGAACAGCACGACGCACAGCAGGACAGCCAGATCCTTCAGCGACTTAAACGTCTGTGCGCCGGGAACAAGTACGATGAACGATCCGATGTACCCGCTCGCGATGATCAATACGCATGTCAGCGGCACGCTCAGGAACGCCTTCGTGTCCCACCTCTGCCGCGCGCGGCCGAATCCCCAATGCTCCCCGATCCGGAATGTAAATCCGCAAAATGCGCAGATGGCCAGGAAGAGGCCGACGATGTAGCTGAACCGCGCCCAGACCTCGAGAACCGGAAGGGGGATGTTGCTGAGGACGGCATCCAGCCACGCGACGACAACCGTCATGGTGGATCACCGGACATGGCGAGCGTTGTGCAGCGCGGTCGTAGGCAGACGCGAGGAACGCGGCTCGTCACCGCGGCGCAATCTGCAACATCAGGAAAGTCTCGTCGCGTCATACCCGACCCCGACCTCCATGCACGCGGGCACGGTACCGCATCCCAAGGCCGCTGCGATAGAGGGGTTAGTGTTGCGTCGGTGCGTTGACGGCACCCATGACCGAAATGAGGTCATAGCCGGAAGTGGCTTCGCCGAGGCGGCATGTCCGTTCTACCCCCGACAGCCGACATCGGTGCGCCGACCCCTCAGGTCCGTTTCGTGTGATGAACAGACATGGACTGCCATTCGATCATTTTGTCGGGCGAGCAACGTTGGCGGCCTGATGGCGATCTTTCGAAACATTTGATCCATGTCAAACATGAAGTCCCGAAAAAATCTCCGATAGGAGTAGGCCACCCTGACGAAAATGGCACCGGGTGTCGACGTCGCGCGCTGTGATTGCCAATACTCAAGCCGAACTTGTCGTCCCAGCTTCGGTGCCGGAATTGGCAATTTGACTCTTGGCTCGTTCGAGTCGGACCAAAGGAGCAGCGAGATGCGCGTGTTCAACGACTTTAGTGACCTCAAGGGCGCTGTCGGCACCGAGGTCGGCGTCAGCGACTGGATGGAAATCACCCAGGATCGCATCAACAAATTCGCCGAAGCGACCGGCGACGAGCAATGGATCCACATCGACGTGGAACGCGCCGCACGCGAATCGCCCGGTGGGAAAACGATCGCGCATGGATTGCTCTCGCTCTCGCTGATCCCGACGCTCATTCGGGATATCATCGGGCTGAAAGTCGTGAAAAACACGCTGAACTACGGCGCCAACAGAGTTCGCTACCTCACTCCGGTCCCCGCCGGCTCGCGGTTACGTGGCCGCGTTGAGGTGATGGCGGCGGAGGACGTGCCACCCAATGCGCTGCGCGTCACCTACAAAGTCACCATCGAAATCGAGGGTGGCAAGCGCCCCGCCTGTGTCGCGGAGGTGATAGGTCAACATTATCGCTGAACGGGTTCGCACCGAGCGATTGCGATCCTTCATCGCCATCGTGCGACAGAGCGAGGATGCAAGCGGCGGGAAAGCGGACATCCCGGGAAGGCCGAGAAGGGTCATTCGCGTCGGTTTGAGCACGAACCGACGACTTCCGCTCTACCCGTATAAACAGACATCGTCATCGTTCGTCGGCACGTCTCAAGTGTGCCACAAGCAGGCTTCGGTGCTCCGAGAACAGAAGAAATGCTGATGACAAAAATGTAAACGGGTCACGAATCTTGGCTTGCCGTCTGCCGCGCCAAGGTCGTGACCCGCAAACAAGCCTTTACCGCCCCGCCCCAACGCGATTGACGCCACCATTTGCATTGCCACCGGCGTTATGACGGACGGCGGCGCGCGCCACCGGACGAGGCCTGAGCACGACGCCTGCCCGGGCAACGCAACCCACCGGATATTCAACGTACTGGCAGTACACGACCGCCTTGGCTGGCGCTGGATTGAGAGTGAGACCTGCAAGCCCCAACAGGGCGCTGGCAGCAATCCCCGCAACTGTCGCTGACTTGATCGAAAGACGCTTCCTCGGACGCATGGCGGACCTCCCTCTTCGTGCTTGTGGAACTGATAAGATGACGGGAGCCGCCTCAGGTGCGGCTGAACCTAGCGTGAGCGCCAAAGGATCGCTGACGTTGACCTAGATCAACGGAGCCGCCTGGCGCCAGGCCATGAGACCGAGCGTCCGCGTCGGCTCAATCGCGTCATTTTGAAGCACGCGGCGCTCGCCGAGGCCGCCCTCACCGGGATTGGTATGTCCTTTGCTGGTCGTGACTTCGTAAAACCAGGCGGCGCGCGCTCGGGGGTCGAGACGGTCGTCCCGGCCCGCCGAGTCGGCGAAGCAACTTACTTGCCTGACAGTTCAAATGTGACCTTTTCGATGGTGCCGGTGAACGGAAACTGGCCCTTGTCCTTGTAGGCGTGGTCAATCGGCGTAATCGAATCGCGACCGATTTCGAACGGCTCGAGTCCGTGACGGAACGAGGTCCGTTGCAGCTTGCCTTCGCCCGCGGGTTTGCCGTTGACAAACAGTTTGAGCGTGCCGCCGCCTTCTTTCGATCCGTCGGGCGTGAACTCGGATTTCAGAGTGACCTTCCCTGCGGGCAATTCGAGGGTGCCAGGGACGGTGACATCGGCAATCTCGAAGAAAGTGTAGTGGAAGACCGGCTTCCGGTCCTTGATGTACAAGGTCCAGCCCGCTGAAAACGATCCGGCACAGGCGATGACTCCTTCAGCCCCGCCATTCGGAATCGTCACGTCGGCGCTGATGGTATGGCCTCGCGGGAAGATTTGCGGTCCTACTGGCTCCGGCAGCCACACGGCGTTGCCATAGTAGGTCCAGCTTTTGGGCGGATCTCCCGCGCCTCGCAGCTTCGGATCCATTCGCTCCGAGAAACGCGAGTCGAGCGGAAACACGTTGTACCTCTTCGCTTCCGCCTCGAACGCGGCTTGCAATTCCCTAAGCTTCGCCGGATTTTGCTTGGCGAGATCGGTTGCCTGGCTGAAGTCGTCGTCAAGATTGTAGAGTTCCCACGGCGCGTTGAGGAAGTCGCCGGCGCGACCGGCCGTTTGCCAGGGAAGACCGAACTGGCTCGACGCCATCCAACCGTCTTGATAGATCGCCCGGTTGGCGAACATCTCGAAATATTGCGTCGTCCTCCGGCCCTTTGCCGACGCATCCTCGAACGAATATGCCATTGAAACGCCCTCGATCGGCTTCTGGGCAATTCCGTTTATGGCTGTTGGAGCAGGGATTTTCGTTGCTTCAAGGATGGTCGGGACCACGTCGATGACATGGTGGAACTGGGTGCGGATTTCTCCCTTGGCCTTGATGCCGCCGGGCCAGCGCACAATCATCGGATTGCGGATACCGCCCAGATGCGAAGCCACCTGCTTGGTCCACTGCAGCGGCGCGTTCATCGCCCACGCCCAGCCCACGGGTACGTGCGGTTCGCTGCTCGGTCCGCCGATCTCGTCGATGCGCTTGAGCGAGCTTTGCAGCCCGAGCTGAACGCCCAGCAGGCTGGCGACCTCGCTGAAGGTGCCCTCAAGTCCGCCTTCGGCGCTCGCGCCGTTGTCGCCGATGATGTACATCACCAGCGTCTTGTCGAGTTCGCCTGAGGCAGCGAGGCTGTCGAGATAGCGGCCGACTTCGTGATCGGTGTACTCCATGTACGCGGCGTAATTCTCCATCAGTCGCGCATAGACTTTTTTCGCATCCGCTGACTGCGCGTCCCATGCCGGAACATCTTTCGAGCGTGGCGTCAGCTTCGTGCCCTTGGGGATGATGCCCATCTCCAATTGCTTCGCAAACGTCATTTCCCGCTGCTTGTCCCAGCCATGATCGAATTTTCCCTTGTACTTGTCGCGCCATTCCTGCGTGACGTGATGTGGAGCGTGGACCCCGGATGTGCTGAAGTAGACGAACCAGGGCTTCGCCGGATCGGCGGATCGGATATTTCGTGTCCACGCCATCGCCTCATCGGTCATGTCCGCGGTGAAGTGATAGCCCTGTTCGGGCGTCTTCGGCTGCTGCACCGGCGTCGTGCCCCGATAAAGCGTCGGGTAGTACTGATGGGCCTCGCCTTGATTGAAGCCGTAGAAGTAATCGAAACCCAGACCGGTCGGCCAATTGTGGAACGGCCCGGCCGGGCTTATCTCGGTTTCCGGCGTGTTGTGCGCCTTGCCGAACATTGCCGTGGCATATCCGTTGTCCCGCAGCGTTACCGCGATTGTTCCCGCGCTTTGCGGAATGATGCCGGTGTAGCCGGGATAGCCGGTGCCGGTTTCGATGATAACGCCCGTTCCGACGCTGTGATGATTGCGGCCGGTGAGCAGCGCGGCGCGAGTCGGACTACAAAGCGCTGTCGTGTGGAAGCGGGTGTACGACAGTCCCTCCCTTGCGAGTTTATCAAGGTTCGGTGTCGGCACCGGACCGCCGAACGTCGAGACCATCCCAAATCCCACGTCATCAAGCAGGATGACCAGCACGTTTGGCGCGCCGTTCGGTGCCCTGACGGGTTGGGGGTAATCCGCCTTGGACGTCTCAATCGTCTGGCCTATCTGGCCCTTGAATTCCGGATCAGGGATCGGCAAGGATTGTCGGCTTTGCGCGTGTGCGCTTGTGGTCAACAGATGTGCGAGTAGAACGGTCGCAGTCCCAGCCAAAAGATGCTTCATGGCGCGCTCCTTGTTCATCGATTACTTTGGTCGTTGATGGCACCTGGATTTGCCTTCGGCACGCGCTTCGCTCGACTCGACGCGGAATTCCTGCGCGCCGACGTAGTTATGGACGTAGTGCAGCTTGTTGTCCTTGACGAACAGCGTGTAACCGCCGGCATTGCTGCCGTGGCAAACCAGACACGCCATTTGCCCCGCCCTTGGGAACTTCCACTTCGGCGGTGAGGCTATGGGCGCGATTGAGGACCTTCACCGCGACGTTTTCCGGCACGGTCTGCGTGCCCGGATAATAGACGTAGACCTGCCGCTCCTTGCTGAGCTGTGGGCGTTCGTCGGCAAAGCGCGCGGTGCCACGGCTGTCGAGCGGCAGCACATTGTACTTGCCGGCTTCGACATACCAGAGCGCGATCATCTCGATCAGCTTGGCGCGGTTGGTGCCGGCGAGATTGTTGGTTTCGGCCGGATCGTCGGTGAGGTTATAGAGCTCCCACCCGGTGGCATCGAGTTCGCGCAGCCTGTCCTCGGTGAGTTCAAGCTGGCCGAAAAACGCCTTGGCTTCGGTGAAGGAGTTCGCCGGGGAACGGGCACACCGCGCGCCAGCCGTCGTGATAGATCGCGCGATGCGCAAACATCTCGAAATACTGGGTATGATGGTTTGAGGCTATTTTGCCGTCGTTGAAGGTGTGCGCGAAGCTCACGCCCTCGATCGGCGATTGGGTCACGCCGCGAATGATCCGGCGGCGGTTCGATGCCGAGCGCGTCGAGCACGGTCGGCACCATGTCGATGGCATGGGCATATTGATGCCGGATCTCGCCCTTGGCCTTGAATTCCCTTCGGCCAGTGCACGAGGAAAGGATCGGACACGCCGCCGCGAAACGTCTCGCGCTTCCAGCGCTTGAACGGCGTGTTGCCGGCGAAGGTCCATCCCCAGGCGTAGTGGTTGAAGTATTTGGGCCCGCCGAGCTCGTCGAGCGCCGCAAGGTTCTGCTTCAGATCGTCAGGCACGTTGTTGAAGAACTTGTTCTCGTTGGTGGAGCCGGTCGGGCCGCCCTCGGAGCTTGCGCCGTTGTCGGAGATCAGCATGATCAGCGTGTTGTCGAGCTCGCCGGTGGCAGCGAGGTAGTCCATCAGCCTGCCGATGTGATAATCGGTGTGTTCGAGGAAGCCGGCGAACACCTCCATCATGCGGGCGTAAAGCCGGCGTTCATCCGCCGACAGCTTGTTCCAGTCCTGCACGTCGGGGTCATGTCGCGACAGCACTGCATTCTGCGGGATGATGCCGAGCTGCTTCTGCCTGGCAAACACCTTCTCGCGAAACGCATCCCAGCCGTCGTCGAACTTTCCCTTGTACTTGTCGGCCCACTCCTTCGGAACGTGGTGCGGCGCATGCTGCGCACCGGTTGCGAAGTAGATAAAGAACGGCTTGTCCGGCGCGAGCTGCTTGCTGTCGCTGATGAAGCTGATCGCATGGTCGACAAGATCTGGCGTGAGGTGATAGCCCTCCTCGGGCGTCTTCGGCGGCTCGACCTGACGGTTGTCGTAGACCAGGTCGGGGTAATACTGGCTGGTGTCGCCCCCGAGGAAACCGTAGTAGCGCTGAAAGCCGCGTCCCAGCGGCCAGCGATCGTAGGGCCCGGCAGCGCTGATCTGCTCGGCGGGCGTCAGATGCCATTTTCCGAATGCGTAGGTGTTGTAGCCTTGCCCGAGCAGGATTTCGGACAGGAAGCCATTCTCAAATGGGATCGCGCCGTTGGCGCCGGGGTAGCCCTCCGAACCTTCGGTGATGCAGGCCATCGCATTGGAATGATGATTGCGCCCGGTGAGGATGCAGGAGCGTGTCGGCGAACACAGCGCTGTCGTATGCATGTCGGTGTAGAGCAGGCCGTTCTGGGCGAGCCTGTTGATGTTCGGCGTGTTGATGGGCGATCCGTAACATCCCAACTGACCGAACCCGGTGTCGTCGATCACGATGAACAGCACGTTCGGCGCTCCCGGCTTGGGACGCGACCGGCGCCGGCCACGCCGGCGAGGATTCGCCGATGGTGCGGCCCATCCGGCCCGGGAAAGTCGTCCCCGGCGTGTACTCCTTGAGTTCGGCGCGCGCCGTATCGGGCAGGCTGGTCATCGCCGACACGGTCAGCAACGAGCTGGCGCCCAGCAAAAGGTCGCGGCGCTTGATGTCTGCGCCATGCTGCTGGGAATTGGCGGAGGGTTTCCGATCGGAAGGCTTGTCACTCATTGTGCTCTCCTTTTCTGACGACACATCTAAATCCAACGTGGCTGGTCGATGTATCGACGGGCTGCGCATGACGCGCGGCCGGCCGATAGCGCCGGCAGTAGTTCGGCGCGCATAGATGCGAACCGCCCTTGATCACCTTGCGCGGAATGACAATGTTGGGTTGACATGGATCAAGGCTGCCGGCCTCGTTGCCGCCACGCGGATTTTGCGGAACGCAGCAGGCTTTCGGCGCGTCGGCTTCGTGCTTCTGCGACCACCAGTCCGAGGTCCATTCCCAGACATTGCCGATCATGTCGTAGACGCCGTAGCCGTTGGGCGGAAACGCCGTCACCGGCGAGGTGCGCGGAAAGCCGTCCTCGTTCAGGTTCTGAAGCGGAAAATTGCCCTGCCAGGTATTGGCCATGTGGCGACCGCCGGGCGTGAGTTCATCGCCCCAGGCGTATTCGGCGTCATCGAGTCCGCCGCGCGCGGCAAACTCCCATTCAGCCTCACGCGGCAGCTCCTTGCCGGCCCATTTCGCATAGGCGGCGGCATCTTCGTAAGCGACATGCACGACCGGATGATTGTCGAGCGCATTGATGCTGCTCTTGCGCCCATAGGGATGACGCCAGTCCGCAGCCCTGGTGAAGTCCCACCATTGCGACCAGTCGCGCAGGTCGACCGCATGTTTCGGCGGCGTGAACACCAGCGAGCCCGCGAACAGCATATGCGGCAGCGCGCCCGGATAATATGTCGGGTCGGGCGGGATTTCGGCTGACGTGACATAGCCGGTCGCGCGAACGAATTCCTTGAACTGCCGGTTGGTGACCGGCGTTCGATCGATCAGGAAAGGATCGACGGTGACGCGATGGACCGGAGCTTCTTCCGGGTAATGGCGGTCCGAGCCCATGCGGAACGTGCCGCCGGGAATCTCGATCATCCCTTCTCGAAGCTGGTCCGCGACGAACGCCGCGTCTTGCTCGCTGGACGCCATGAACCCCTCTCCCTCGCCGGAGGCCGAGGAGAATGTCTTGCATGCCAAATACGAAAGGGATGGACGGCGGACCGATCGCGTCAGTTGCCAAGCTGCCGGCACCCTTGTTCGCGCTTACCAAAGCGCGCTTCGATGCCGCGCACTATGCAAATTCCGCAAATTTGCGGGGCGGGCTAATTTTCCGACGGCGTCCGGTGCAATGTCACGGAAGCCGGTTCGCCGAAGAACGAACGATACTGCGTTGAGAATCGTCCCAGTTCCCAAAAGCCGTGATCCATGGCGATCTGGGTAACGGTAGAAGCTCCCGGTGTTGCCAGCAGCAGAGCTCGCCGCACCAGATGCATGCGGCGTAACCAGAGATACCGGACGGGGCCCATGCCCAGATGCTCCTGGCAGCAGGCGCGCAGGCTGCTTTCGGAAGCTCCGGTCGCCGCGCAGATTTCTGCGAGATACAGCGGCTGAAGAACGTTCTCCGCCAGAAATTCCTCAAGGCGGCGAATGATTTTGGCGTGGTTTCGGCCGGCATGCGTTGTCGTTACGGGCGAGTTCTCGTCAAGGCATCGCACCAGGACGTGGATGATCTCGTTCTCGATTGCCCGAACGACTTCAGCATGGGACAGGCTCTCCAGCGACTCTTCGGCAAGCCGGCCGAGTTGTTGATGCAGGTAGCGCAGCCGAGCCATCTGGTCAGGGTTCGGACGAACCAGGCAAGCAAGCGCGGATGCATCCAGTTCGCGGCCGCAAAGGGTCTTGCTGGCTGACCGCAGATCTTCGCGCGCGAGCGATAGCGATCCCCAACGGCTGGCTCCATCTGTCCTGCGATGCATCACGTCGGAGTTGTTGACGATCAGAACGTCGGATGAGACTTGCGTGCCGCAATGATAGGTTGGAGATTGCCCGGCGTCGGTGAGAAAACCGAATATCGCACGCGTAGAACTCACCGTGCCCAGCAACACCCGCGGCAGACCTTCATCCGCCCGCTGCATCCAGATTTTGTTCAGCCGGATCTGGGTCATCCTGGCACTGAACTCGCCCCGCGCGGTTGGCAACAGTTCTACATCCGCTGCATGGAATGCCTTTTGGTAAAGCAGCGGGTCGGAGAAAATCTGGACTGCCGCACTGATCACGATACCTCCTACTTGCAGGAGCCGGAAACATGACATCGCGTGTGCGAAGGTACGCCGCACGATCGTCAACTCGCAGTATCTGAAGAGATCGAACGCTATACCTATGTATAGTTGGCTCGCTGAGCCCAGCGCCATGGCTAGCGCGGCGGCTCGTTCCAAGCGTCGGACCTCCCGCAGAACGGCTTGCGCGGCCGTGCGAAATTCTACAACGGATTCAAGGTGATTTGCCCAGTCCAGTCCTCGCGGTGAAAATTTTCCGCTTAACCCGTCGGGCAAATCAAAAGTAAACTAGCGCCATCCTGTCCCGCCAGAGGGGCGTCGGCCGTCGTCACGAACGTTGGGACAGGTTGCGGTGGACGCGGCAGCGTCGGGCGCGTGATGTGTTCGCAGGGCGGGTCTCCCGTGAGCGAGCACTAACCGCGCAGACGAACGGCGCTTAAACGCCCTCGCGGGAAACTTCGGCCGGCAGCACATGAGCCCGGTCGGGACGCCCTGTGAGGGAAGCTGCGGACGGCAAAAGCGTGTGGTCCTGGCACCCGTTGCTGGTGTCAAGCCGGCGAAGATGCGTTTGATCCAACCGGATCAGCACATCGTCAATTCGCCGGCGACGGAGGCAAGACGAATTCGTCTCCGAGGAGAGCGCGCCATAAGCCGTTAAAACCACTGCGCAGGGAAGGCCGGGTGTTCCGGCGCACCTGCGGTCTGTCATGTGCGTTCTTGCGCATGACTGCGGGTGCCGAGGGCACCCGGCTTTCCCTGCGCCCTCTATTCCTTGAGGGCAAACGATCCGCAAGCCTCGGGCGCCTGGCGCCGCGAGATCGTCGATGCTTGTCGGTTTGGTTGCCTGACAAGATTGTTTGATAGGAATACAGAATGGGGCGATATGTAGATTCAATGACTTCCCGAAATCGTCCGCGTCAGCCGCCGTTTTGAAGTATTGATGCCCGCCCCGCCGTGCTATTCGTGGAACGCCGGACCGCTCCTCAAGACCCTGTTTTTCTGAGGCTTCCTCATTGCTCGATAAGCTTGAACTTCTGCTGGCGCTCGCAAAGGAGCGGCATTTCGGGAGGGCCGCCGAAGCCTGCGGCGTGACCCAGCCGACGATGTCGACCAGCCTCAAACAGCTCGAGGAAATCCTCGGCGTCGTGCTGGTGCAGCGCGGCTCCCGTTTTCAGGGCTTTACGCCCGAAGGCGAGCGCACCCTCGACTGGGCGCGGCGGATCGTCGGCGACACCCGTGCGATGAAGCAGGAGATCAACAGCCTCAGGGACAAGCTTTCCGGCGAGATCAGGATCGCCGCTATCCCGACGGCGCTCGGCATGGTGGCGTCGCTGACGACGCCGTTCCGCGCGCGGCATCCCGACGTGCGGTTTCGGATCCGGTCCTGTACCTCGGCCGAGGTGCTGGGCCTTCTGGAAAATCTCGAGGTCGATGCCGGGCTGACCTATATCGAGAACGAGCCGATTGGAAAGGTTCGCACCATTCCGCTCTATAACGAGAGCTATCGGCTGCTGACCGCGCCCGACGCCATGTTCGGCGACCGCAAGCAGGTCACCTGGAAGGAAGTCGGCCAGGTTCCGCTGTGCCTGCTGACGCCGGACATGCAGAACCGGCGCATCATCGACCGCGCGCTGCGTTCGGTCGGCGCGGAAGCGACGCCGACGCTGACGTCGAACTCGCTGCTGGTGCTCTATACGCATGTCAAGACCGGGCGCTGGGCCAGCGTGATGCCGGCGAAACTCGCGGAGACGCTCGGGCTGGCGGACGCCGTCCGCAGTATTCCGATCGTCGATCCCGTCGTCGACTACAGCGTCGGACTGGTGATCACGCAGCGCGATCCCATGACGCCCCTGATTGCGGCGCTGGTGCAGGTCGCGCGCGAAGTTGCACCTAGCCTGAAGTAGACGCGCATCAAGGCATCGGGCGATCAGGCGGCTTCGGAGAACTTCGCCTTTTCGTCCTGCGGATCGCGCGGCAGCGTGATGCGCACGACGGTGCCGCTGCCGAGCTTCGAGCGCAGCCGCATCGTGCCGCCATGCAGGCTGGTCAGCGAGCGCGCGATGGCAAGGCCAAGGCCCGAACCCTGATAGGTCTTGGTGAGCTGGCTCTCGACCTGCTCGAACGGCTTGCCGAGCCGCCGCAGCGAATCCGGCGCGATGCCGATGCCGGTGTCGGCGATCATGAGAACGATCGAATCCGGCAGCACGATGGCTGCGCACGGTGACCCGGCCTTCGTCCGGGGTGAACTTCACCGCGTTCGACAGCAAATTGACGAAGATCTGCTTGACGGCGCGGCGGTCGGCCAGCACGGAAATGGTGCTTCCGATATCGGCATCCAGCGTCAGGCGCTTGTCCTCGGCGCGCCCGGACACCACGCGCAGCGACTCCGCCAAAAGCTTCGAAAGGTCGAGCGGCTCCATGTCGAGCTTCATGCGGCCGGCCTCGATCTTCGACATGTCGAGGACGTCGTTGATGACCTCGAGCAGGTATTTTCCGCTAGTCAGGATGTCGTGGCAGTATTCCTGGTACTTGTCGGAGCCGAGCACGCCGAACATGCCGCTGCCCATGATCTCGGAAAAGCCGATGATGGCGTTCAAGGGCGTGCGCAGTTCGTGGCTCATATTGGCCAGGAATTTCGACTTGGCCTGGTTGGCTTCCTCGGCGCGGTTTTTTTCCTGCGAATATTTTTCCGCGAGATCGGCCAGTTCGGCCTGCGAGCGCTTCAGATCGAGCACGTTGGCGCGCAGGCGGCTGTCGTTGTCGATCAGCTTCTGTTCGTGCGCCTTGATCCGGGTGATGTCGGTGCCGACGGAGACGTAGCCGCCGTCCTTGGTGCGGCGCTCGCTGATGTGAAGCCAGCTGCCGTCGTCGAGTTGCGCTTCGAACGTACGCGCGCCCGGTGCCTGCGCGCCGGTCTCCTGCAGCCGGGTGCGGACCTCCGGCATGCTGCCGACTTCGATCACGGTCTCGTAGGACGTGCCCGGGGCCACGGCCGTGTCGGGCAGTTTGTGCAGGCGCTGGAAATGCGAGTTGCAGAGCACGAGGCGGTCTTCGGCGTCCCACAGCACGAAGGCTTCCGGGATGGTCTCGATCGCATCCCGCAGCCGCAGGTCGGCCTCCACGGTCTTCTCGGCGAGGCTCTTCTGCTCGGTGACGTCGACGGCAATGCCGATCAAATGCAGGCTGCCGTCGGCCGCGGCCTGGCTGAGTTCGCAGCGCACGCGCAGCCAGATCCAGTGGCCGCCGGTATGCTGCATGCGGAAGCTCTGGTCGATGTGGTCGATCTTGCCGTCGATCATCTGGTCGGCGATCGCGAACAGGTCGATGTCGTCGGATTTCACCAGCGCATTGACCTCGCCGAAGGTGAGGAGGTCGTTGCGGGATTCGAGGCCGAGCAGGGTGAACATCGATTGCGACCAGAAAATCCGGCCGCGCGACAGGTCCCAGTCCCACAATCCGCAGCGGCCGCGATTGAGCGCGGTGTCGATCCGGCCGCGGACCGCGTCGTTGATGAGGTCGCCCTCGCGGGCGCGGGTCGATTGCCAGTGGAAGGCGAAGCCGAGGATCAGCACCACGAAGCCCGTGGTCGCCGACAGCGTCACCGAGAGTGCGGCATCCGAGCCCCAGAACGGGTCGTTCTTTTCCTGGACGACGATGACCTGGCCGGGCAGCGATTTCACCAGCCGCGCAATCGCCATGGCGCCGTTGCCGTTCGGAAGCGTCATGTCGTTGACGACGCCCTGCTGCGCGGGCGCGCCGAGCAGTTGCGCCATGCTGATCACGTCAAGCACGCGGTCGTTGCCGCCGATGCCGTCCTGGGCGGGGATGCGGCCAAGCACGCGGTAATCGGCGCCGGTGATGATGACGTGGCGGCCGGAGGCGACAGCCCAGCCGGGAATCATGTCGGGCAGCAGGGCCTGCAGCCGCTCGATATTGGCGGCGCGGTCCTGCCGCACGGAGGCAATGCGATCGAGGCGTTCGGCGAGCAGGTCGGTGAGCGCGGAGACGTCGCGCTTCATCGCGGCGCGCTTCTGCCGGCTCTGGTCGATCACCTGGACGAACGCGCCGAGGCAGATGGTGATCAGGAAGGCAATGATGAGCGTGGGCACGGCACGGCGAAGCGCCGGCTCTGCAGTGAGCAGCCGGTGATAAGCAGGTTTCGCGATCGACTGCGCCAATCCTTTGATCGAATCGGATTGGACGCACACGTTCGCCGCATGCGCACGCGCCATGCTTTAGACCCCCGCCGAAGGCTCTTTGCACAATGCCCGGAAGAACCCCATGTCATTCCGAATCATGGCGATTTGAATCCAGTTTTCCGGGCCTGTCGAGAGTCAACGAATCGTTAACGCGAAATAAATGTTGTCCAATGGGAATTGGACGTCGCGAAAGCGAGTCCGAAACGGGAACGAACCGTGAGACTACGCACGCGGCGGCTCGGCGTGACTGATGACACGCTTGATGGTCGGAAACGCGCGACGCAGCGCGCGCTCGATCTCGTCGACGCTCTCATGGACCTTGACGACGCTCATCGACGGCGCGGCGCGGCAATGGAAGTTGACGATTTCGCCGGCGTCGGTGTCGCGGACCCGCACGTTGTGGATGTCATGGATCGCGCCGTCGCCGGCAAAGCGCGACAGCGCGGCCTTGATGGTCTCGACGCGCTCGGGCGCGGCGTCGGTGCCGTGCGGCAGTTCCGGTTCCAGCGGCTCGATATGGGTGTCGACCTCGACATCCTCGCCGAAATCCTCGCGGATGCTGCGCTCCAGATCGTGGGCGATGTCGTGGGCGGCGTTGAGTTCCATGTCGCCGTCGACTTCGAGGTCGATGCTGACCGTCAGCTTGCCGCCGAGGTCGTGCACGGTGACATGGTGGACGGCGAGGCCGGAATTGCGGGCGATCACCATGATGCGCTCGCGCACGCTCTCATTGTCGCGTACGACCGGCACGGCGGTAAACGTCAGGTCGGCGTCGCCGAGCGCGTCGGTGACGGCTTGCTGCGCGGTCTTCTTGATCGCCTCGACGCGGTCGATCGGATAGGTGCGCGGCACGTTTACGATGGCATCGATGAAGTGGGTCGGTCCGACCATGCGCGCGCGCACGCGCTCGACGCCGACCACGCCGGGCACCGCGCGGATCGCGGCGGCGGCTTTCTCCGACACACCGTCCGGCGCGCGATCGAGCAGCGTCTCGATCGTGGAGCGCCCGAGCCGCAGGCCGAGGATCGAGATCATCACGGCGACCGCGATGGCGGCGACCGAGTCGCCCCAGGCATAGCCGAAGCCGGTCAGCACCAGCCCGATGATGACGGCGATCGAGCCCAGCACATCTGAAGCAAAATGCAGCGCGTCGGCCGCCAGCGCCTGGCTTCGGGTCTCGCGCGCGGTGCGATGCAGCGCCCGCGCACGCCAGAAATTGACCGCGATGTCGATCACCAGCACCACGAAGGGAATGGCCGAGAGCGTCGGCGGCGCTGCGCCCTCGCGCAGGCGGCTCCAGGATTCGACCAGGATGCCGCCGGCCAGCACGTAAAGCAGGGCGATGACAAACAGCGCCGACAGGCTCTCGAACTTGCCGTGGCCGTAATGATGTTCCTCATCGGCCGGCTGATCGGACACCCGCACCACCAGCCAGGTGATGACGGTCGCGATCACGTCGACCGAGGAGTGCAGGGCCTCCGAGATCAGCGCGAGAGAGCCGATCGCGATGCCGACCGCGAATTTGGCCGCGGCCATGCCGGCGCTGGCGAAGATCGAGATCGCGGCGACGTTGGTCTTGATGGAGTGGGTGCTTGTCATGGGCGGCGGTTTAGCAGGGCATCATGTAAGATTAAAGCCGAGCGTCGGAGGCGCAATCGCCACTCACTTGCAGGAACGATCTGTTGCGAATTGTTCTGATTTTAAACGCTGCTTCAGGGTTCGTCGTTGCGAACGAAGCAACCCATTCGCCACACAACGGATCGTCATACCCGCGAAGGCGGGTAGATGGAGTCACGTTTGAAGTGCAACGATTGATTTGAGTTTGGAGAATGCCTCGGCGGGTGTCTTGAAGTCCAGGCATTTGCGTGGGGTATCATTGAGACGCTGAGCGAGCCGACGGAGGGCGGCTGCGGTGATGGAATTGAGGTCGGTTTTGCGTGGCAGGGAGCGTCGCAGGCGCCCGATGGAATTTTCCACGCCGCCTTTTTGCCAGGGGCTATGGGGATCGCAAAAGAAGGTTTGGACGCCAATGGCGTTGTGAAGCCTGTGATGCTCGGCGAACTCAGTTCCGTTGTCGAAGCTGATGGTTTTACGCAGCGTCTGTGGAAGTTTGCCGAGTTGACGGGCGATGGTCCGAGCGGTCAGGACAGCTTTTCGATCGAGCGGGTGCAGCACGATGCTGAAGCGGGTTTGTCGCTCGTGGAGAACCAGCAATCCCTGGCCATATCGGGCGAACAGCATGAAGTCGGCTTCCCAATGGCCCGACGTCTCGCGGCCTTCGACCTCGGCAGGTCGTTCAGCGATCGAGCGCCGTTGTTTGATGAAGCTGGCAGGGCTGCCGCCTGGGCGTCGCCGGCGCCCGCGTCTGAGTTTGTGACGCGGCAGCAGGCGGTGCCAGTAATCCTTCTGGGCCGTACGATGATAAATGAAACGATAGATTGACTCGTGGCTGATGATGACGCGACCATGTTCCAGCGCCAGTCGACCAGCGATCTGCTCCGGGGAATGTCCCATCGCAAGGCTTTTGCCCACGCAGTCCCGCAGGTCCGGCTGGCGCGCCAGCTTGAAGCGGCCATCCTGCCGTCGCCGACGTTCGGCTAATTGTTGAGCCCGGACCGGCTCGTAGCCGCCCCTCCAGACCTTGGTAGGCCGGGAGTTGCGCCGCAGCTCCCGATTGATCGTCGACGGCGCACGGTAAAGCGCAGACGCAATTTGGTTTTGAGATTTACCGCCTGCATGCAGGCGGTAAATCTCAACGCGCTCTTCAAGGCTGAGCTGGCCATAACATTGTCCCATCGCCACAACACCCTAGCAGGTGTTGCACTTGTCTCGTGAACCCAAGGTATCCAGTACGCCGCGGCCTATCGGTTCAATCATTGGCGCCTCTGGATACTGGATCGTCCGCCCCAGTGCGCAATTGCGCACAAGGCGGACGATGACGACTGAATACGCCTCCGCGTTCTCACGGCGCGCTGCGCCCGAGGTTTGTAAAATCATTCGCCCAAAGAAGAGAGGGCGCAGGGAATGCCGGGTGCTTGCTGCACCCGCGGTCTCGTGTGCAAAAGTGCGCAAAAAGGCGCACACGAGCATACAGGTACAGCCGGAGCACTCCGGCATTCCCTGCGCAGTGGCTTTACGGCTTACTCCGAGCTCTCCCCGGAGACGAATTCCTTTTGCCTCCGTCGCTGGCGAATCAATGGTTCGCTTGGCCCGGTCGGGCCTTGCAAACCTCCGCCAGCTTGACGCCAGCCACGGGCGCCAGGACCACACGGTTTTGCCGTACGCTTCAGCGCCGTTCGTCTTGCGCGCCTTGTTCACTCACGGATCAAGCAGGAAAAAGGCAAACGCGTCCTTGGGAACATGACCCAGTATAGCGGGAATTAAACTAACGAAGTCGCCTTTTAGTGGCTTAACGTCAAGGTCGGGGAATTTCGGTGGAAGCGTTTCAAGTTTTTGAAATGCCGTCGGCATCTTTTCCACAAGGATGGCCGACATCTTTACGTCGCGCCCGGTTGCGTCTCCAAGCGCCCTTCGCTCGCCGCAGAGCCTTAAGCGCAATGCCAAAAGAGGTAATCGTCGAATTGTTCGCTTGAGTTCTGCCAAGGGCCAGCGAAGCCATCAACATAGACGACGTGTTGATAGGCGCTGGCGGTTTTGCGGATAAGCGCTTCGAGGTACTGCTCTAGCAGTACGTGCTTTACGTAAGATTGCTCTCGCCCCTTATAATTATCGAGCGAGACCATCTTTATTCCGCTGCGTCGGCATATCCGACCCTTATATTAGGGAATTGGCTCCATTCTCTTCCATCGAGATCGCGGCCTCCCGTTTTCGGTCTTAGACCGCCCCACTGTTTGAAGAAAAATGCTACGTCGCTGGCCTCGCGACTGATCGCGTACTTCGCGCACCCACTCTGGATCCATTGGTCGCGCTCGAGGGCCACTCTCGCCGCCCACGATAACCCAGTCGATGTCTGTCAAGTCCAGACGGCCGACGGGACCGATGAGCGGTTCAATTGATAGGAAGCGGGTGCTGGCGGGCGATCTCCTGCAGATGTCGGATTCGGCTTTTCTTGATCCCATCTTCGACAGACACACCAAACCAAATATGGCTCGGTCCTTTTTTGCTGCCGTACCTACGTCGCAAAAAATTCCTCATTAAGGATGATCGCTTTGTCAGCACCTGGAACGTATGCCAATGCGCACGTTCCATCGTGTCGCAGACTTGCGAGATAAACGAAGCCGGAATTTCTTTGTGAAAGAGGTCGCTCATCGAATTGACGAAAATCATGCGAGGCTCGCGCCAACGCAATGGCTGCTCAAGGCGCGCGGGCCGCAAGGTGAAATCAAACCCGCTCTCGAACGGATGGCCGGGGGTCCCACGAAAACGTTCCGAGAAACGTTCGGCATAGCAATTGTCGCAACCTTTGCTGATCTTGGTGCATCCCGTGACAGGATTCCAAGTTGCATCGGTCCATTCTATAGTCGTCGTGCTTGCCATGCCCAAACCTTAAAGTGCAAAGTTAATGTAGCACATTCATTCCTAGAAAAGGATAATTCATGGGTGATTATGAATCGTTACCAAAGATTTTGGTGCCCCTATATTCGTGGCAGAATAAGCGGGCCAAATGCCCTCAAATTGAACGACCTGCCCGTACGGTAAGGTAGCGCTCAGAGCGGACAGTGTAATCCGCCGACGCATCTCAAATGAGATAGCAGATTGGGGGTCTTTGAACGCACGGGAATGTGGGGCGCTGCGGCACTGTGGGCGGGGCTTATGCTGCGCGGCGATCCTGCCGATCAGGAGTGTCCATCTCGCGGGCGATCACCGCCGGTGCCAATTGCTTCGACGCCGCAGTGCTGTACGGCGATGGCGAATCGGAAAAGAACTTGGCTGTATTTTGGGAGTGGATACCCATCCGCGAAGCCCACATCCCTGAGACTACCCAGTGATTCGGCCGGTGCAATTTGGGGCGGTTAGACCGCCCCTCGCACGAACAACGCTCAGCGACGCTCCACCGTAATCAACCGCACGTCGATTTTCTGATCGCCGTTGCGAAGGCACGCGGGCGAAAAGTTTGGCCATACTTGCCTTGAACAATCGACTGTCGCCGCTTCGACCTTGCTTGGGGGCGCAGCCGCTTCTTCGGCGGCGGTCCCGATCTCAATGCCGGACATTGTTAGAAGGATGGAGATTGCAAGCGTTCGAATAGCTGTTTTCATTTGTCGCCTCGCTCAATTGGTACGGCGGCAACGATCAATTCCGATCGGCGTTCCATGGCGGTGCGAGCAAAGCTGCCCGATTTACCCAGAATGAAAGGCGGTCTTTGGCGACCTTCCATATGGGACCCAGCGGCGGTGCCTTGAGGAACACCATCTCCGGGAAATCCTGGGCCTCCACGGTCTCCGGGAGACTGCGTGTACGACGACTTCGCCATAACGGTTCCAACAGAGCCTCTACGGAATCGGGAACATTTGGCAACAGGTGGGGTTATCGCACTTCATGGATAAAGGAGACGTGCCGTGAAAAGTGTAATGGTTTCTCTCGTTCTGGGCGCAGGCGCACTGGTTGCGTCCGCCGCCAATGCCGCGCCGCTCTCGGCCGGGCCGGTGATGATGCCCGATAGCGGCATCGAAAACGTGCGGCTGGTTTGCGATGATTCCGGCCGCTGCTACCGCACCCGCGGCGGCCGGCGGGTGGTCGTTCAGGAATATGGCGACAGCTACAATTACGCTCCGCGGGAGCGTTACATCGAGCGTCGTGGGTACTACGGCGGCGGCGGATACTACAATGAAGGACCGAGTGTCGGGATCGGCGTCGGACCGGGCGGCGTTGGTGTCGGAGTTGGGGTTGGCCCGCGCTGGTAACCTTTTCCTGAAGGAAGGCCGCAGAGAAATCTGCGGTCTTCGCGCGGGGTCGATGTATAACGAACCATGCCGCGGCCGAAAACCATGATCGGGAAAAAGCGGCGCCCCGAACGAAGAGAGGAAAGCCCATGCTCAGGAAATTGATGTTAGCTGCGTTCGTTCTGACATTTGCCGGCGGTGCTGCGCTTGCGCAGGAGACCTGCGAAACCAAGGCGGTAGGCAAGGACGGCAAGGCGCTTGCCGGCGCAGCAAAGACTTCATTCATGAAGAAATGCATGGTCGACACCTGCGCAACCAAAGCCGTGAGCCAGGATGGCAAGCCGCTCTCGGGCGCAGCAAAGACCAGTTTCATGAAAAAGTGCGAAAAGGGCGCTTGAGCCGTTTGGCCAGCCGTAAAGCAACGTGACCGAGGGAGAGCGTTGAGATTGTCATTCTTCGGATCGTCGCCTGCAGTGAGATGCAATTGAAGCAAGGCGGCACGGAACTGTTTCTCGCGAGGCGCGTTTCAGTTCATCGAAACATCTGGAGGATGTCATGAACGGTATCATCTATCTGGTTGGGCTTGTCGTGGTCGTCGGTGTGATCCTTTCCTTCCTGGGCTTGCGATAAGCTTGCAACGCAAACGAATGTATCGACGAGGGCCATGTGCATCAGCCGCATGGCCCTTTTTCATTGAGTGGGAATTGAGGCTGCGCGATGCCGACCTCAAAGCCCGACTCAAAACGCAGGCGGCACATTCGGGCACTCTTGATCCCGCTCGTCATGCCCGGGCTTTGTCCCGGGCATCCACGCCTTTGCTCCAGCGAACAAGAAAGACGATGGCCGGACAAGCCCGGCCATGACGAAAAGTGAGTCATCTTCAGCGCGTAGGTCGGATTGGCCGAAGGCGTAATCCGCCGTACACGCGCTAATCGTCTTCATGCCGGTCTCGGCTTCGGATTGCCCCGAGGTCCATTTAATCGACGAAGCCGGGTTGCCAATAATTCCCGGATCGATCGATTGACGGCGGCTGGTGCAACCGTCCGCCCCGCCGGGGAGGATCACGGCAGGAAACTATCCAAGCAGTGATGCCGATTATTATTTCTTCCACTTGTCCGCGGGCTCAATGCCATGGATTGCCATTTATTCCCGTCAAAAGTCGTGGCTCAGGGCCAGTGCCCTGCGCGCGCGGTAGTTGTGCCATTCCACAAACGTGGCAAAGTGCTCAGACCGCTGCCGATTTCTGCAAATGTCCCCAAGGCGGACGTTGTATTCTGCAGAACTCCGGCTATAGGCTTGGCGACGGGGCGTCTGGGTGAGGTTACGGGTATGGGCGAGGGGGTTGCCGGCCACTTCCTGGCGGCAGGGGGCGAGATGGGCGCCTTGACCAGAGCATTCGACTGGTCAAAAACGTCGCTCGGCTCGCCGGAAACCTGGCCGCAAAGCCTTCGGGTTACGGTGCGAACTCGTTCTCACCTCGCGCCACCCGATGTTCATCTGGTGGGGGCCGGAACTCATCCAGTTCTACAACGATGCCTACCGGGAAACGATGGGCCCCGAACGGCATCCGAGCGCCCTGGGAGCACGGGGCCGCGATTGCTGGGATGAGATATGGGACATCATTGGCCCCCAGATCGAACACGTCATGGCAGGTCACGGGGCGACCTGGCATGAGGACCAGCTGGTGCCGGTCACGCGTCACGGTCGTCGCGAGGATGTCTGGTGGACGTACAGCTTCGGTCCGATCGACTTCGAAGGGCAGGTGGGCGGCGTGCTTGTCGTCTGCAAGGACGTCACGTCCGAGCACAGGGCAAGGGAAGCGCTGAACCTGATCAATGAGGAGCTGAAGCACCGCGTCAAGAACACGCTCACCGTGCTCGGTGCCGTGGCCGCCCAGACCTTTCGCGGCGCATCGAGCAAAGCCGACGATCTCGAAAAATATCAGGGACGGCTTGCCGCGTTCGGACGAGCGCACGACTTGCTCACCGCAGCCAATTGGGCTGCAGCACCGCTCCAGGATGTGATCAGCACGGCGCTCACGCCCTACAGAACAGGCGACGGCCGGTTCAAGGTCTCAGGCCCTCCACTTGTCGTCAAATCCCGACAGGGCCTCGCACTCTCGCTGGCGATCCACGAGCTTGCGACCAACGCCTTGAAGTATGGCGCGCTGACGGTGCCGAGCGGCCACGTGTCGATTTCATGGACATCCGAAGATCACGCGGGTGAGCCGAAATTCGTCTTCGTCTGGCAGGAGTTTGGTGGTCCGCCTGCATCGGAACCCGCCGGCACCGGCTTTGGTTCGCGCCTCATTTCCCGGGTGCTGCAGGACGATTTCGGAGGCTCGGTTGAAGTGTCGTATGGATCGAGCGGACTGGTCTGCCGCCTGACGGCGCCCCTGGAAAATCTCGCGGCTTCCCCCGAATAGCATCTCCGAATGCAGATATTTCCAGATGCCGGGAACGTTGGTTGAGGCCGCGTGTTTTCTTAGCGGAGACGGAATCTTCGCGAGGAGCGGGACAGTCGCCATCGCGACCAGGGCGGTGTAACGCCCGCCCGGTCGCGATCGTATCCTTTCATCGCGAGTGAAAAGCCATGAACAGGCGCAAGCCCACCTATTTCCGTAATTCGCTGGATTTGAGAGACAAGGTGCAGGTCAAGGTTCTGCGCAAGCGCCTCAATCTATCGGACGAACAGTTCGCCAAAGTTTTTCGGAAGTCCGGCAATTCGATTTCGGCCATCGCCAAGGAAGCCGCGCGCACCACTTGAGCGAGCGCCAGCGAACTGCCGGTTGAAATGTTCAAAAGTGCACCGACGCCTGGTGACAACGAGCGGGCCACTCTCCGTAAAGTAAAGCCGGCGGCTGCCAAAAATGCCTTAGCTGCCAAAATGCCTTAGCTGCCAAAAATGTCTTAAGCGATCATTAGGCCATCGCTGGCATGCTGGGCCAATGAAGGCAATTGTCGCTGCATCGGTATTCTGTATTGCTTTTTCCTGGGCGGACCACGCGATTTTCGGTGGCCGTCTCGTCGAACTCGGTGCCGATGTTTGTGAAAGCCGTCACCAAGGGCTTTTTCGGCTGAACGATACAACTCCCCGGTGCCGGGATGCCGGTGTCTTCGACAGCGCCCAGGTCGTCTGCAACAAGTCGTCATAACGTGCTCAATCCACCTGCCGCCGGCGAATTGGCGACGAGCTATCCGGGCGCCCGGAAGGGTCGCGGCTGAGTTTGGACCGCAACTCCGCCAGATCGGTGAAGACGTCGGCCTGACGCCGCAATTCGTCTGCGATCATCGGCGGCTGGCTCGATATCGTCGAGATCACGGTAACGCGGACGCCGCGACGCTGGACGGCCTCGACAAGGGAGCGGAAAGCTCCGTCGCCCGAGAACAGAACCATCTGGTCGATTTGACCGGCGAGCTCCATGGCATCGACGGCAAGCTCGACGTCCATGCTTGCCTTGACCTTGCGGCGACCGCTGGCGTCCGTGAACTCCTTCGCCGCCTTGGTGACCACGGTGTAGCCATTGTAACTGAGCCAATCCGTCAGCGGGCGGAGCGAGGAATATTCCTGATCTTCACTGACCGCCGTGTAGTAGAACGCGCGCAGCGAAGAACCGCGGCCTTCGAATTCGCTGAGAAGGCGCTTGTAGTCGATGTCGAGGCCGAGCGTCCTTGCGGTTGCGTGCAGGTTGGCGCCATCGATAAAGAGCGCGATGTGATTGGGTCGGACCGACATCGATGTTGACCAGCGCCTTGTTTGCAAACAGAAGCGAAGCGAATTCTCGCCTCAAGCTCCGGTTGGTTTGACTTGCACCATAAAACTCAGATTGCGGCGGCATTCCACGAGCAAATCAGCAGCAAGTTATATTCTATTACTTAAGGTTCACATTGTGTTTCGGTGAAGTTTGCTTTGCGAAACGGGCAAACTACAGGCCGTGATCGTCGGTTTTAGGCAAATTCTTCTTAAATGTTTGAACCCGCAGGGGGATCTGACGACATATTGATAGCGAGCAAATGCGAGCAAATGAAGGATAGCAATGCCACACCGATTGCCTGTCTTTGAAGCCCTGTTGAAGAAGCGTGGCCGCGTGTGGAGATGGAGCGTTTGTACGGAAGAAGGGCAAGTCGTCATGCACGGCGCGGAAAGCCGCCGAGTCTGTGCCAGATACAAGGCAAACAGAGCGCTTTTCCTGATGTTGCTGTGCGCGCCTTACGCATATGTCCATCGGCGTGACGGCGACCACCGGGCGGGCAGCCGATCTGGCCACTTACGTTCCAGCACCTGATCCCGACGCGAGAAATCCCGGTTGAGAAGCCCATCCGGCATCGCATAGTCTCCAGTCAATCGGAGGGGCGGCGATGCAATTGCGGGTGTTCGGGCGCACGGGAATGCAGCTCTCGGTGCTGGGCTTCGGCTGTGGCGCGGTGGGCGGGTTCATGGTGCGCGGCGATCCTGCCGACCAGGAGCGCACCATTGCGCGGGCGATCGCTGCGGGGGTCAATTACTTCGACACCGCGGTGCAGTACGGCGATGGCGAATCGGAGAAGAACCTTGGCCGCGTCCTGCAGAAGCTGAAACCGGCCGATGTCGCGGTCGGCACCAAGGTCCGGTTGCCGCCCGGCGAGTTTGGCCGCATTGATGATGCCGTCAGGATTTCGCTCGAAGGCAGTCTGGCGCGGCTGCATCTTGACCGGGTCGACATCCTGCATCTGCACAATCCGATTACCGAAAACGGCGGCGGATCGGCGCTGGGCGTCAGGCAGGTGCTCGACGATTTGGTGCCGGCGTTCGAGCGGTTGCGGCAGCAGGGGAAGATTCGTTTCCTCGGGATGACGGCCGTCGGCGACACGGCGGCGCTGCGTCAGGTGATCGATGCTGGTGTCTTCGACAGCGCGCAGGTCGTCTACAACATGCTCAATCCGTCTGCAGCGGACGCGTTGCCGCCGAACTATCCGGCACAGGATTATGGGAGGTTGTTCGATTCGACGAAGGCCGCCGGCGTCGGCGTGGTCGGCATCCGCGTGCTGGCCGGCGGCGCGCTGTCGGGCTCGGCCGAGCGTCACCCGATTGCGGGTCCGGCGCCTGAGCCGATTGGTTCGGCCATGAGCTATGCGGCCGATACCGAACGCGCGCGCCGCCTGATGCCGCTGGTCGAGCAGGGGTTCGCCGCCAGCCTGACCGAAGCCGCCACGCGCTTTGCGCTGTCGCACCCGGCGATGGGCACGATCCTGGTCGGCATGGCAACGCCGCAACAATTCGAGGACGCACTCGCTGCGGCGGAAAAAGGCCCGCTGCCGCAAGCGGCGCTCGAGCGGCTATCGTCACTAAGGCAGGGATTTCGCGGCGAAGCCGCGATGATCGGGCAGACTGACCTTCGCTAATCCGCTAGCCGATGCCCTTCCATTTTGGGCGGTTCGACCGTATCTTTGTCTCATGACAAAACTGCTCGAAAAAGCCCTGGAAGCCGTGCGGCGACTGCCTCCTGATAGCCAGGACGAAATCGCGCTCGCCATGCTGACGCTCAGCGGCCATGAAGGCGAACCAGAGGAGATCGATCCTGCGCATCTTCCCGCCGTGCTGGAAGGGCTTGCGCAAGCCAAGCGCCGACAATTCGCAACCGATGCCGAGGTCGAAGCCGCGTTCCGTCGCTTCGAGCAATGAAGCTCCGCTTCACGCCGCGTGCGGCTCGGGATCTCGCCGGCATCGCTGACCATGTTCGCGAACACAGCCCGCAGGCCGCGCTTCGCGTGCGGGCTGCGATTTTTGAATCGCTCCAGAGTTTGGTTTTGTTTCCGCATATCGGACGGCAACAGAAGGTCGAGGGCGTGCGAAAGCTGGTGACGCGGCGCTATCCATATCTGGTCTATTACACTGCCGACGATGGGGCCGGGGAAATTGTCATCCTCGCCATCCAGCATCCAGCCCGCGAGCGCGAATATCCGGATGCCTAGCGCGCAAGCGCTGGATTACACGGCGGCAATTCACCCACGCGCTGCAGCGAGTTGTTCCCGGACAGGGATAATCACACGTCAAGGATAACCCGCGCCGGCCACTTCCACATCGACCACGTCGATGCGGGAAGACGATTTGCGTTGCCGCAACTCTTCGTAGGACGTCGCCGCGCTCAGGCAGAAGAGGGTTCTTCGTTCGGCCCCGCCGAGAGCGCAGGCGAGGGCGCGGCGGCCGGGGACTTCTATCCGCTGCAGCTCGCGCCCGCTCGGGTCGAGGCGAATGAAGGCGTCTTCTTCGAAGGCTGCGACCCAGACGGCGCCTTCTCGGTCAAGGCAGATGCCGTCCGGAGACTTCATGCTCCCAAAGCGGCCACGCAGCTTCAGGCTGCCGTCAGATTCGATTTCATAGTCGGCGATGCACGCACCATCCATCTCGGCCACGACGAGCCGGCTGTGATCGGCCGAGACCGCTTCATCGGCTACAGCGCCACCACGATCTTGCCGAGGTGCTGGTTGGCTTCCATGTGTTCGAACGCTCTTCCGATCTCGGCGAATGGATAGACCTTGTCGATCGGCAATTGCAGCTTTCGCGATTCCACCGCGCCCCAGATGTCCTTGCGGACCTCGTCGAAGATCTCGCGGACTTCCTCGATGGTGCGGGTGCGGAAGGTGACGCCGATATAGTTGATGCGGCGGGCGGCATGCAGGTCGAAATTGAAATCGCCATGGGTGCCGCCGAGCCGCCCGACATTGACGATGCGGCCCTTGACCCTGGTGGCCTTCAGATTCTGGTTCGCGACCGGGCCTGAGACCTGATCGACGATCAGGTCGACGCCTTCGCCGCCGGTGGCTTGCAGCACCTGATCGACCCAGCCGGGATCTTTGGAATCCACAGCGAGATCGGCGCCGAATTCCTTCAGGCGGCCGCGGCGCATCGCGTCGGTCGACGAGCCGATCACGAGTTTCGCGCCCTTGAATTTTGCGATCTGCATCGCCATCAGCCCGACGCCGGAACTCGCGCCCTGGATCAGCACGGTCTGGCCCGGCTGCAGCGCGCCCGCCGTGACCACCGCGTTATGCATGGTGGCGAGCGCGACGGGGAGGGTGGCGGCGTCCTCGAAATTCATGTTCGAGGGCGCGCGGAACAGCCGGCCGTGGTCGGCCAGCGTGTATTCGGCAAATGCTGATCCGCCCGAGCCCATGATCTTGTCGCCGACCTTCACGCCCTTGGCATCGGGGCCAAGCTCGGCGACTTCACCGGCCCATTCCATGCCGAGCACGGTGCCGACGCCGCCGGCCGCGCCATGCACATGGCCCTTGGTCATGCCGAGGTCGGCCCGGTTGAGGCCGCAGGCATGGACCTTGACCAGCACTTGCGTGCCCTTCGGTGACGGCTTTGCAACGTCGGCGATTTCAGCGCCGTTGGCGCCGTAGACATAGGCTTTCATGAGCTCTTCTCTTTCTTTGCTCCCTCTCCCGCGCTTGCGGGGGAGGGCTGGGGTGGGGGTGCCGCCGCGAGTCAGACTATCCGTGTGGAGAGAGTTTCCCCCACCCGGATCGCATCTTCCGATGCGATCCGACCTCCCCCGCAAGCGGGAGAGGTGAAGCGAGTTTGCGGCGCGCGCAGGCCCTCCTATTCGGCGGCCTGACGGCGGCGCGCCCGACACCATGGCTTCGAGCCGGCTCTGAATAATGGCTTCCGCGTCGCGCATGATGCGCGACACCAGTTCGGCGCAGGTCGGAATGTCGTGGATCAGGCCCTGGACCTGGCCGGCCGACCAGATGCCTTCGTCGGCATCGCCGGTCGCGTAGACCATCTTGCCGCGGGCGCCGGCCACGAGCTCGCGCACGTCCTCGAACTTGGCGCCTTCCTTCTCCATCGCGACCACCTTGGTCGAGATCGTGTTCCTGGCGACGCGCGAGGTGTTGCGCATGGTGCGGAAAATCAGTTCGGTCTCGCGCTCGTCATTGGCGACGATGCGCTCCTTGACGAGCTGATGGATCGGGCTCTCCTTGGTGCACATGAAACGCGTGCCCATGTTGATGCCCTCGGCGCCGAGCGCCAGTGCCGCGACCAGGCCGCGGCCGTCGCCGAAACCGCCCGAGGCGATCATCGGGATCTTGATCTTGTCGGCGGCGGCCGGGATCAGGATCAGGCCGGGCGTGTCGTCCTCGCCGGGATGGCCGGCGCATTCAAAGCCGTCGATCGAGAGCGCGTCGACGCCCATCCGCTCCGCCGACAGGCCATGACGGACGCTGGTGCATTTGTGGATGATCTTGATGCCGTGCTTCTTGAACTCGGTGACGTGTTCCTGCGGCTTGTTGCCTGCGGTCTCCACGATCTTGATGCCGGCCTCGATGATGGCCTGGCGGTATTCCGCGTAAGGCGGCGGCTTGATCGCGGGCAGAATGGTGAGATTGACGCCGAACGGCTTGTCGGTCATGTCGCGGCAGCGTGCGATTTCCTTGCGTAAGATCTTCCGGCGTCGGCTGCGTCAGCGCGGTGATCAGCCCGAGCGCGCCGGCATTGGCAACGGCCGCGACGAGCTCGGCGCGTCCGACCCATTGCATGCCGCCCTGGACGATCGGGTGCTCAACGCCAACGAGTTCGGTAAATCGCGTCTTCATGTCTGCCCTCTGGTTTCCTCGGCGGGAAGGTCCGCCACGTCTTTTGTGAGATTTCGAGCGGCAGGATGCCGTCAGCCCCCGCAAAAGTCTACCGGGCAGGGCAGGGATTAGGGCAACGCCATCATGCAAAAGCGGGGCTGTTGTTTCCGCGGGATGGACTATTCCACGTCGAGTGCGGCATTTGCGAGATCGCCCGACAATCGGGCTGCTGCGTGCATGGTCCGCGCTGACGATAACGCGCTTCACGGTAAACTGAGGCGCGCCGCGAGGCGATTGTGCTAGTCTACCTAAAGTAAGTTCTGCGTATCTGCGGTCCAGGCGCATGCCGAAGGATCCAATCAGGAAATGTCCCTATCCCGAGCGCGGCCGGCTGATTGCGATGGCCGTCGCGGTGGGATTGGTGCTGGGCATGGCCGGGCCTACCTCAGCTCAGTTTTTCAATTTCGGCGGATACCAACAGCGACCGCAGCCGCAACGGGGCGGCGGCTGGTTCGGTAACGAGCAACGCGGTGGCGGCTGGTTTGGCGGCGACCCGTTTGCGCCGTACCAGCAGCAATACGCACCGCCTCGGCATAGTCGGCAAGCGGCCCCGGCGCGCGAGGATTTTTCGAAGGCGCCGCCGTCCGAGAAGCGCAACACCGTACCCGAACGTCATATTCTCGTGCTCGGCGACTCCATGGCAGACTGGCTCGCCTATGGGCTCGAGGGCGTTTATGCCGATCAGCCCGAGATGGGTGTGATCCGCAAGCACAAAACCGGCTCGGGCCTGATCAAGTATCAGCCGAAGGGCAATCCAGCCGATTGGGCCGCCGCCGCCAAAGGCATTCTCGCCACCGAAAAAGCGGACGCGATCGTCGTCATGCTCGGGCTCGATGACCGCGTCGCGATCCGCGAGCCCGCAGCCGACAAATTGGACAAGCCGGGGGAGAAGAAGGACGCCAAGGCCAAGCCCGATGGTAAGTCTTTGGAAGAAAAAGCCGCGGCGAAGCCGGATGGCGGAGCCAAACAGGTGGATTCCGAACTGGCGCCAGAGGATGCCGCCGACAACAATGGCGTGCGGCCGAGCGCAGGCCAGGACAAGAGCGCCGGCTCGCCGAGCGGCCTCCGTGAGTTCCGCGAGAAACGCTGGGATGATCTTTACCGGGAAAAGATCGACGAGATGATCGGCGTGCTCAAGGCCAAGGGAGTGCCGGTGCTGTGGGTAGGGCTGCCCGCGGTGCGCGGCGTCAAGGCGACCTCCGACGCGGCGTTTCTGGATGGGCTCTATCGCGAAGCGGCCGGCAGGGCCGGCATCACCTATGTCGATGTCTGGGACGGATTCGTCGATGAAGCCGGGCGCTTTCATGCAGCAAGGCCCCGATTTCGAAGGACAGATCCGAAAACTGCGCTCCTCCGATGGCGTGTACTTCACCAGGGCCGGCGCGCTCAAGCTTGCGCATTATGTCGAGCGCGAACTCAACCGCCTGCTGGCTGCGCGTTCCGCGCCGATCGTGCTGCCGACCGAGCCGGCAATCCCCGACGCCAATGCACGGCCGGATCAGCCGGCGCCGCGTCCGTTGGCCGGGCCGATCGTTCCCCTGGTGGCCTCTTCGGTCAGCGCGGATCAATTGCTCGGCGCTCCCGGGTCGCGATCCGTGACGATCGACGCGCAAGCCGCGCGGCTGTTGATCAAAGGCGAGGCCTTGCTGGCACCCGCCGGCCGCGCCGACGATTTTGCCTGGCCGCGCCGCGAAATCGGACGCGATGGGGTGAAGCGTGAGACACCAGTGGCGTCGATATCGCTCGATGCCAACGCACGGGCGCAGGTAGCATCGCCAAAGCCGAAGAAACTTCGGCGCTAGAGCGGGGTTGCCGGTTCCAGGATTTGACGGTTCCAAAGCAGCTATTGGCGCAGCGATGTGGGTTCCAATGCGCCGAAGCGGGTGGAACTATCATTGGCTTCAACCGCCGGATGTGGCTCAACGACAACACTGACATGAAATCGCGTGAATGATGCCGCAATAGCGCTCGCCTGACTTCGTTCCGCCCCGATTGGATCGCGACCCTTGCGTGTCGGATTCGACAGGCGGGGGACGATATGTTTTCCAGCAGCTGTGCCAGAACTTCGTACGTCGATATCAAAGCTGGTCTCGTTGGCATTCGCGCGGCTTTGAGCTCGGGCTCCGGTCCTCGGCGCGTCGCGCAACGGCTTGCCATTATCCTCGGTGCGGCTTCGCTTGCGGGTTGCGTGCAAACCCATGTTGCCGCCAACAAATCCGAGATGGTTTCGCCAACTCGCCAGGCGTCCCGGCAATACGATCGAATCGCATCGTTCGCGCCAAACCGGCGCGTGGCGGTCGCCAGAAAGCATACGCCCTTCGCATCGAACAGGAAGCCAGCCGCGACCGAGGTCGCATCGCATGGGATGGCGAGCTTCTACACCGAAGGAACAAAGACCGCGTCCGGCGAGAAGTTCAATACGAACGAATTGACGGCCGCCCATCCCACGTTGCCGTTCGGCACCAAGCTGCGTGTCACGAATGTCGCCAGCGGGCAATCCGTGACGGTGCGTGTCAACGACCGCGGTCCGTTTGTCCGCGGACGGGTTGTCGACGTCTCCTACGCCGCGGCCGAAACGCTGGGAATGGTGGGAGGCGGTGTCGCAAAGGTCAAACTTGACGTCGTCAAATAGCCGGCACGACCGGCCGGCTCCCTTCGGGCGACAATGGACGCGAAAGGAGTTCCCATGAATTCCACAACGGCCCCGAATGCGATCGGACCCGACGATGTCGTGGTCGCGCGCGCGGATGAACGGCTTGTGCACGCTTACGACCAGATCGCGCGCGCCGATGAACAACTGGCGCGGTTGAACGAACAGCTTGCCAGACTGGAGAGTGAAGCAAAGCACCATCCTTCGGCTGTCGTAGTCCCCCGGCCATCGCGCGGCGGGCGGGCGCTGCGCGGCGTCATCGGCCTGCTGTTGGCCGCGGGCATCTTTGCCTTCGCTTTCGTTGCGCAGTCTTCCTACGGCGAAGCCGCCAAGTCGACCGTCGCCCGGTGGGCGCCGCAGCTCATCCCGTCGCCCTGGATGGAAAAATCCGCGGAGCCCGCGCAGCCGGGCCCATCTGGCGTTCAACTGGCGGCGGCGACTCCCGTGCTACCGCAATCGATACCCTCGGCGCAGACGGCCGCGCAGGACGCCGCGCCGGCAGCCGCCCCGACGGTGGCCGAGCTGGCGCAGTTGCTCCAGACGATGGCGCGCGATCTTGCAAACCTGGAGCAGGGGATCGTGCAGATCAAGGCAAACCAGGAACAAACCGCCCGCGACAATGCCAAGGCCACCGAGGAGATCAAGGCGAGCCAGGAGCAAATGACGCGCCAGATCGCCAAGCTTTCCGAACACAACAAGGTTTCCGAGCAGAACCTGCGGCCCAGGACAGCGGCGGCTCCGCTGCCGCCGATCGCGGCTCCGAAGCCTGCGCCGGTGCGTCCATCGCCGCAAGCCAGGGCACGGCCGCAGGCCCCGACGCAGTTGCAGCCCGACGACGACCAGTAGTCGTCCTCGGAAGCGCCGCGACGGAAACGAGCTGCGCTGGGCGGAGCAGGCCCGATTTGGCAACGGACAGCGGGCATCGGGCGTCGGCCAAGTTCTGCTTGACGGACTTCTTCAACACGTCCGGCGTAGAGCGGGCATTTGCCAGATGAGCGATGTCCGTATCCAGACGCGGCCCTAACTGAACAAAGATACAAACACCTCTATCTGATCGGCTGCCGCAACGATCAGCGCGTCGTAGCTGGTTTTTCCTTGAGCCGCCGCTTTCAAAATGTATTCGGCAAAATAAGCCTTGGCGGCCGGGTTTGAATATTCCGAGGGCACCCTCATCATGGTGTCCTCAAGGACTTTCTTCATGACTGTAATGAGCTCGGGGTCGAATTGGGGCATGGCTGTAGCTCCAGATATGGCCGTCAACCACCGCTGGTTCGCAATCCCCAAGGTGCCACATAGTTTCAGGGGCGGGGACAGCGGTCGAGTCAACAATTCGAGATGGTTCACTGGCGCCGATCCTGGCATGTCCGCGCCATGCCGGGTTGTTGTCTTGTTGCAGCCGGGCAGGGTCATATAATGGTCACCTTTCATCGGAGGACCTGCCCATGACGCTGGCCACGGGTTCGCGCAACGAACGGTTCAAGCAGGGAAAGGCGCTCCGCCGCGAGACGCCGCGCGAGGCGCATGCCGACCTGAAGGGATCGTTGTCGCGCAATGCCGTTGCGATCCTCGCCGAGAGCGACCCGGACCGGGTCCCGGAGCTCGTGCCGGAACGCTACGCGCGGATGTCGCTCAACCCGTTCGCGTTTCTGCGCGGGGCCGCGGCCGTCATGGCGACAGACCTTGCAGCCCAGCCGACGGCCGGAATTCCGGTGCAAGCGGGCGGCGATAGCCATTTGATGAACTTCGGGGCCTTCGTCACGCCGGAAAGCAATATTCTTTTCGACGTCAACGATTTCGACGAGACGCTGCCCGGCGTCGATTTCACCGTCGACCTGAAGCGTCTCGCAGCCAGCGTGGCCGTTGCAGCGCTGGGCTCGGGCGCCTCAAAAAGGCAGGCCCGTGCCTTGGCCGCAGCAACCGTCAAAGCCTATCGGCTGCACATGGCTGCCCTGGCCAGGTTGTCTCCGCTGGAGGTCTGGCACAGCCGGATCGACCTCGAACAGGAGATCAACCGGATCGGAAACGGCGGCCTGCGGCGCAGGCTGGCCGCCGTAATCGCCAAGGCGCGCGGTGAAGGCCTGTCAAATGACGACAATTTCCCACATCTTGTCAGCGGCGACGATCCGAAGATCGTCGACAGGCCACCGACCATCTTTCATCTCGATCCGAAGGCCGACGCGCGGCACAAGCTTGGGGTCGAACGTGTCCTTGCCGCGTATCGCAAAGGCCTCAATCCGGATCGGCTGCGGCTGCTTGACCGCTTCACGATGAAGGATATCGCATTCAAGGCGGTGGGGGTGGGCTCCGTCGGGACATTCTGCTGCGTCGCCCTGTTTCTGACCGGCGACAACGAACCGTTGTTCCTCCAGATCAAACAGGCGATGCATTCCGTGCTGGAGCGGCTCGGCGGCAACCTCGAATACAAGGGGCCACAGGGCCGCCGCGTCGTGCAGGGCCAGCAGATGATGCAAGCCGCCAGCGATATTTTTCTCGGCTCTACGAAGGATGATGACTTCAGGCCGCGAGTTCTACGTCCGGACGTTGAAGAACCACAGGCTGGGCAGCATCAGCGAAATCAGCGAAGGTGAAGCGCTCTCCGATTACGCCCGGCTATGCGGTCGTACCCTCGCGCGCGCCCACGCGCGATCGGGCGACCCCGCCGCAATCGCCGGCTACTCCGGCAAGAGCGAGGTGCTCGACGATGCGATCGCCTCGTTCGCGATCGCCTATGCCGACCAGACCATTCTCGATCACGCCGCTCTCGTGAAGGCAAAGCCCCCGGCGAAATCGGCCAAGGCGGCAAAGGCCGCCTAGAGCATTATCGGTTCTGATTGAATCAGAACCGAAGCTCCAGGTTCTTATTTTGACGCGTTTTCCAGACGCGAACCGGCATCCACTTCGCTCGAAAACGCTATAGTCCAGCCGCTGGCGAGTTCGTCAACGTCGTCGATGGCTGCGCCCCTGCCAGCAACGACGTTCACAGGGCGCGAAGGATGTCTCGCGGATCTATATCCCGGTGCGATGCGGCGTAGTCGATCTCACCGCGCGTGATACCGATGTCCGCAAGCTCGCTGTCCGTCAGGTGACTCAACTCGGCGCGCAGCTTTCCGCGTTTGCGCCACTCCTGAAATGCATTCCAATATGCCTCGAAAGGGCTGTAGACCTGCCGCTTCGCGGTTGCCGGTCCCAGTCCGGTGGTCCCGTAAATCGTGCTCATTGCGGTGTCCTGCGTGGATGGCTTCACCAGCCAAAGTTGCCGCAAGACACGCCGGCGCGCTTAACTGGAGGCTTACATTTCCCTTACCTGCAGCTTATTCTTCATCTCAGCGGGTCCCAGAGGTACCTCCCGAGAAGGAATGGCAACTTGCGCTATCTCTTCGAGGATTACATGCTCGACACCGACAGACGTGAACTGCATCGCGGCGCGGACGCGGTGTCGATCACACCGCAGGCCTTTGACCTGCTCGATTTCTTGATTCGGAACAGGGAGCGCGTGGTCAGCAAAGACGACCTCATCAGTGTCGTCTGGAACGGGCGCATTGTCTCCGACGCCGCGTTGACGACCCGCCTGAATGTCACCCGGAGCGCGATTGGCGACACCGGAGAGGAACAGCGTCTCATCAAGACGTTGCCGCGGAAGGGCTTCCGATTTGTCGGTGTGGTACGGGAAGAGCGGGCGTCGGCAAGCGTCGCAACAGCCGACGCCCCGATGGAATTGCGGAAGCCATCCCTCTCGCTCCCCGATAAGCCCTCAATTGCCGTGCTACCCTTCCAGAACCTCAGTAACGATCCGGAGCAAGAGTATTTCGCCGACGGCGTTGTGGAAGACATCACGATGGCGCTGTCTCTCTTTCGTTGGCTGTTTGTCATCGCACGCAATTCGAGTTTTACTTACAAAGGTCGGCCCGTGGACATAAAGCAGGTCGGCCGGGAACTCGGGGTACGCTACGTACTCGAGGGTAGCGTGCGTAAGGCCGGAAGTCGCATTCGTATCGCCGGTCAGCTTATCGATGCTGAAACTGGAGCACATCTCTGGGCAGGTCGTTTTGATGGCGCGCTCGAGAATATCTTCGATCTACAGGACCAGGTGACCTCCAGCGTCGTGGGTGCAATCGCTCCCATGCTGCAGCGTGAGGAAATCAGGCGAGCCAGGCGCAAGCCAACCGAGAATTTGGGTGCATACGACTATTACCTGCGTGGGTTGGCGAGCTTACGTCGGTGGACCCGGGATTCGAACAGCGAAGCCCTCCAACTCTTCTGCAAGGCGTTTCAACTCGACCCCGGCTTGGCGTGCGCCTATGGCATGGCCGGGTGGTGCTACATCCAGCGCAAGGCGCGTGGCTGGATGATTGATGAAGTACAGGAGAACTCGGAAGCTACGCGGCTGGCCTGGAAAGCAGTGCATCTTGGAGCGGATGACCCGGTAGCGCTATGCATGGGTGCATATGTACTAGCCTTTATCGCCCACGAATTCGACGATGCGATGGCATTCGTGGATCGCGGGCTGGCAATCAATCCAAACTCGGCGCTGGCCTGGAATCTTGGTGCCTGGATAAGAATTTTTAGAGGCGAGGGCGACCTTGTATTTGATTATGCTGCGCGTGCCATGCGCCTGAGCCCGCTCGATCCGTCCCTGTACGCCGTGAACGGAGCCGTGGCGTATGCTCATTTTCTTGCGGGCGACTATGACATGGCGTCGTCATCCGCCGAAAAATCATTGCGCGACAATCCCGATTTCCTGCTGACACTGTGCGTGTCTGCAGCGAGCAATGCGCTCGCCGGACGCCTTGCGCCAGCCCGGAAAGGTCTTGCGCGTGTACGCGAACGCAATTCCGATCTGCGCATCTCCAATCTGGGAGATATCGCCCCATTTCGTCGAGCGGAGGATATGGCCCATTTTGTCAAAGGCCTTCGCAAAGCAGGGCTCCCGGAATGATTGTGAGTTCCTCGCCCGAACGCGATGACGTGGGTTGTGCTTCAGGCAGATATGGCCTCGACGCTCTCGCTCAGTTTTTGATTGACGATCCGGACCGTGCGGTCGATTTCGGCGTTGGGGACACCAAGCTGATGCGAAATCAGCTTCACCAGGAGATCGACACGCTCGATGCACGGCGCGCCGCCGGCGACCGCCCGGGCTGCCGAGGAGGGCTTGAGAAGACTTTCCGCTGCCTTGGCATATTTCTCGAAAGGTACCTGATCGCAGGGGTCGGCGCCCAGGCGCTGGGCGACGGCATCGACATGGTCATAGATCGACTGCGAGAGATTGATATCGCTATGCACCGCGTCGCGGATCGATCGCGGCTCGTGCGGCGTGATGCAGCGGTAATTGCCTGTCAGCAGCATCGACCATTTCGCCAGAGGGACGAACATCGAATCGAACACCCTGAGTTTCACCGGAACGTCCTGTCCATCCAGCTTCACCGCATCGATGTCGGCTTCCAGCTCTCGAAGCAGCAGATTGTGCTTCTCGTCCGCAAATGACGCGGCCTTGAAGTTTGTCGGCAGGCCGACATGAAGAACATTCGCCGCTTCCTCCGGCGGACGGAAGGCCTGCGGATCCGGGGAGCAGAGCGACACCAGGCCTGGCTCAAACCGATCCCATACCGCAGCGTTGGTATAGGCCTTCTCCAGCTCCATTTCCGCAAGGGCCGGGATGCGCTTGAGATAGGGCAGAGGGGGCATGTTCATGATCGAAAGGCAAGGCAGCTTCGCTTCGGCGATTTTGATCATCAGAAGCCGCATCGCGGGGGCCGCGTATTGCGGTTCCTGCATCGCAAGGCCAACCAGATCGTAGCGGGAAGGGACGACATCGGCGGGCTCGACCGCGTCGAGGATTCCGGGCAGGCCGCGCGAGAAGATCGGCCGGTGGGTCGCCTCGTCGCGCAGCTTGATACGAACTTCGGTGCCGTCGCGATTGATGAGGTTTGCCGTCTGCCTGCGGCAAACCAGGGTGGCGTTGTGACCCGCCATCAGGAGTTTTGTTGCCAGCAATGAGCCATACGAGGCTCCGAGGATCAGAATATTCCGCGCCATGCGCCCTCCCACAGATGATGTTCTCCGGCGCGCGTCACCGCGCCGGCGCAGTTTTGCGAGCGCCTGCTTTGCGACAGGGGGTAAGCCGAATATCGCGACCGGTCAGGCCGACGCGGCCAGCTTCAAGGGCGTTGCCTCGTCGTCGAACGCAGTCGAGATATCGCGAATGCTGACGACGCCGATCAGGCTGTAATTGTCGATGACAGGCACGTGGCGGATGTGATGCTTGCTCATGAGGTGACGGACATGCTCGAGCGTATCCGTCGACGTGCAGGAGACGAGCTGCTGCACCGAAATGAATTGCGAAACGCGCATATTGACGCCGGCTGCGCCGTGCTCGGCAATCGCACGCACCACGTCGCGTTCGGTGAACATGCCGACCGCCGTGTTGCCCTCGGTGCGCACCACGTCCTTCACCACAAGCGCGCTGATATTGCTGGAGCGCATCAGTTGCGCGGCAATGGCGACGGTCTCGTTCATGCGAACCGTTGCGACGCGGGCGGCTTTCTTGCGCAGGATATCTCCGACTTGCATGGCAACCTCCTTGGGGTGAAGTGTTGAGTAAATTCTGGTATACATAATGCCAATTGTCAACACGTAAGAGGCTTGAGATGTCGTCTGCACAATAGGAATAAACAGGCAGTATTACTGACGCTTCTTGAATTTCTGCATTCGGGTCGGAGGAGGAAGGGACGTCCCTGAAGAGATCAAAAAGCACTCTGGTATGCCAGAAGGCGCCCACGCAGAAGAAAAACGCGCCCATCCCGGAGGATGAGCGCGCTTCTTTCGAACGACCAATCCGGTTCGGATCAGGCCGCAACCTGCGATTTGGCGACGACGATTTTACGCCAGGGCTTGAGCACGGCGATCGCCAGCAGCGAGGCCAGAATATTGGCCCCGGCCGCGACGATGAACACGGTGTCCCAGGTGCCCGAGGACTGCTGCATGTAGTTCGCCACCGGCACCAGCAGCGCGGCGGTGCCCTTTGCCGTGTAGAGCAGGCCGGCGTTGGTGGTCGCGAACTTCGCGCCGAAGGTGTCGGTGCAGGTCGACGGGAAGAGCGAATAGATCTCGCCCCAGGCAAAGAACACGAAGCCCGACAGCAGCACGAACCACACCGGATCGTGGCCCAGCATGTACAGGCCCCAGATGCCGACGCCTTCCATGCCGAACGCGATGAACATGGTGTTCTCGCGGCCGATCATGTCGGAGATCCAGCCGAAGAACGGGCGGGTCAGGCCGTTGAGGACGCGGTCGATGGTGGCCGCGAACGTCACGGCCGTCATCGTCACCGCCATCAGCGTGACCGGCACGCTGTCGACCTTCCAGTCGACGGCGATCGGCTTGAGGTTGGCGGTAACCATCAATCCGCCGGCGCCGACGATCACGAACATGAAATACATCAGCCAGAAGATCGGCTCCCGGATCACCTCGGTCGGCTGATAGTTGCGCCGGCTCTGGATGATGTTGCCGCTCTGCGACACCGGCGGTGTTTGTCCGGCTTTCGGTGCGAACAGGAAGAACGACAGGATGATAATGACGATGCCTTGTCCGAGACCGAAATAGAGGAAGGTGGTCTGGAAGCCGGAGTCCTTGATCATCGCCTGGATCGGCGCGACCGTCAGGGCCGAGCCCGCGCCGAATCCGGCAGCGGTGATGCCGGCGGCGAGGCCGCGCTTGTCGGGAAACCATTTCAGTGCGTTGCCGACACAGGTGCCATACACGCCGCCGGCGCCGATGCCCGCGATGATCATGCCAAGGTAGAAGCCGTTGAGCGAGGTCGCCTGCGCGTTGACCGCCCATCCGATGGCGCAGAGGATGCCGCCGACCAGAACGACGATGCGCGGACCGTATTTGTCGACGAACCATCCTTCGACCGGCACCAGCCAGGTCTCGAACAGCACGAACAGCGTAAAGGCCCATTGGATCGAAGCGCGATCCCAGCCGAATTTCTTCTGGATGTCAGGGACGAAGAAGGTCCAACCGTATTGGTAATTGGCGATCATCACCATGGCGAGGACGCCGATGGCCAATTGCGTCCAGCGGTAGGTATCGCTGACGCGCGCTGCCACAGGGGCTGCTGCACCGTGCACTGTGTCCGTCATTTTTCCTCCAAAGGGCTGTTCTATCGCTACCGACAGCTATGCCGAATTGTGGTATATGTTATGCCAGTAGACAAGAGCTAATTTACAGTAATGAAAAGATTCCGATTCCGAAACAAAGTTGCGCACGCACAAAAAGGCCGCGCAATTGGCGCGGCCCTGGTCTCATGAAATCGATCTAACCTGTTGTTCTGCCGCGGTTTAGCGGCGCGGCATTGCGGTTCAGGCAACCGCCGCTCGCAACCGGGTATATCCTTCCTGGATCACCGACCAGAACAGCGCGATCAGGCCGAGGATCATGATCGTGCTGACGAGCGGGTTGGAAAGAAATACGCCGAACGACCCTTGGGATCCCAGCAGCGATTGCCGGAAGGCCTCCTCCGCCTTGTCGCCAAGCACGATGGCGAGCACCAGCGGGGCGAGGGGATAGTTGCACTTCTTCAAGAGGTAGCCAATCACGCCGAACACCAGCATCAGCATGACGTCGAACGTAGAGCTGTGAACCGAGTAGGCGCCGATCGCGCAGAGCACCAGGATCAGCGGCGCAATGATGCTGAAGGGCACGCGCAGGATGGCCGCGAAGATCGGCACGCAGGTCAGCACGACGACGAGGCCGACGAGATTGCCGAGATACATCGAGGCGATCAGGCCCCAGACGAATTCCTTCTGTTCGACGAACAGCATCGGCCCGGGCTGCAGACCCCAGATCAGGAGGCCGCCGAGCAGCACCGCGGCCGTCGGCGAACCGGGTACGCCGAGCGAGAGCATCGGCAGCAAGGCCGCGGTGCCCGCGGCGTGCGCCGCAGTCTCCGGCGCGATCACGCCTTCGATCTCACCCTTGCCGAAATTGTTGCCGTTCTTCGACACGCGCTTGGCGATGCCATAGCTCATGAAGGAGGCCGGCGTAGCGCCCGCCGGTGTAATGCCCATCCAGCAGCCGATGAAGCAGGAGCGCAACGAGGTCATCCAGTAGGCGGGCAAACCCTTCCAGGTCTGCAGCACGACCCGCAAATCGATCTTCGCCTTGCCGCCACGGAAGGCCAGCCCTTCTTCCATCGTCAGCAGGATCTCGCCGATGCCGAACAGTCCGATCACGGCGATGAGGAAGTCGAACCCGTTCAGCAGCTCAGTGAAGCCAAACGTCAGCCGCAACTGTCCGGTGATCGAGTTCGAGTCCGACGGCGGCAAGCGCAAAGCCGATCATCATGGCCGCGATGGTCTTGAATGGCGGCTCCTTGCTCAGGCCGACAAAGCTGCAGAAGGCCAGGAAGTACACCGCGAATTTCTCCGCAGGCCCGAACCGCAGCGCAAAGCCCGCGACCAGCGGCGCGACCAGCGTGATCATGATGACGGCGAACAGCGCGCCGACAAAGGACGAGGTGAAGGCGGCCGTCAGCGCTTCGCCGGCCTTGCCCTGCTGGGCCATCGGATAGCCGTCGAACGTCGTGGCCACCGACCATGGTTCGCCGGGTATGTTGAAGAGAATGGACGTGATCGCTCCGCCGAACAACGCGCCCCAGTAAATGCAGGACAGCATGATGATGGCCGACGTCGGCGGCATCGAGAATGTCAGCGGCAACAGGATCGCCACGCCGTTGGCGCCGCCCAGTCCCGGCAGCACGCCGATGATGACGCCGAGCACGATGCCGACCACCATCAGCATGATGTTGAAAGGCTGCAGCGCGACCGCAAAGCCATGAAACAGATTGACGAGTTCTTCCATCCCGATAATCCTGACTGTGCGTCGACGTTAAAGCCCGAGCCACTCTTCGATCGGCCCCTTGGGAAGCGGGACCAGAAACCAGCGCTCGAAAATCAAATAAGTAACGATGGGCATGCCGAACGCCACCGCGAGCACGGTAACCCAGCGGTATTTGCCCAGCCATCGCATGAACCATCCGATGAAGACGATCGAGGCGAGGTAAAGCCCCGTGAACGGGATGGCGCCGACATAGATGGCGGTCGGAATGACGACGCTCATCACCTGGCGAAGCTGTCCCCACTCGGCGAACAGCCGCCCGTCGTCCTGTTCGCGAAGCCCGTGCCACAGATTGATGGCGCTGGAAGCGACAATGAAGAGTCCGATGTAGAACGGAAAGAAACCGGCGCGCGGGCCTTCGGCGCCCCAGTTGATGCCCGCCTTGACGCTGCCGACGATCACGATCACGCCGAACAGCGCGATCAGAAGGGTGACGCCTGCTTCGACGAGCTTGTGGGTCGGGCCGGGATTGCTCGAACTGCCTGTTGTCATCAAAACTCCATGCGAAATCGAGCCTGCGGCAAGAGCCCGCTGTCTGCGTCGCCATTCCGGATTCGGTCGGTCAGTGCTTCCCGGTCAGTTGCTCGGAGCGAGGAAGCCGGCGTCCTTCATCAGGACCTGATGACGCTTCTCCTCGACCTCGACCCATTTGGCGTAATCGGCGCCGGTCAGGAAGGTCGTGTTGAATGCGCCGCTCTTCATGAACTCCTGCCATTCGGGGGTGGCGCGGACCTTCTTGAAGAGATCGATGTAATACTCGACCTGGTCCTTGGTGGCCTTGGGCGACATGAAGATACCGCGCAGCATCAGGTATTCGATGTCGAGACCTTCCGACTTGCAGGTCGGAATATCCTTCCAGCTCTTGCCGTCCGCGATCGGCTCGTCATAGGCCATTGGCTGGGCGTCGAACACGCAGAGCGGCCGCAGCTTGCCGCCACGCCATTGCGCGACCGCCTCGATCGGATTGTTGACGGTCGAATCGACGTGATTGCCGACCAGCTGAACCGCGACTTCGCCGCCGCCCTTGTAGGGAATATAGGTGAAGCGGGCGTCGGCGGCCTTTTCGGCGGCGACCGTGATGATCTGGTCTTCCTGCTTCGAACCGGTGCCGCCCATCTTCATCGAGCCTTGCGGCGCGGCCTTCACGGCCTCGATGTACTCTTTCGCCGTCTTGTACGGCTTGTCCGCGTTGACCCAGAGCACGAACTCGTCGAGCGCGAGCATCGCGACCGGCGTGAGGTCCTTCCAGGTGAACGGAATTCCGGTCGCGAGCGGGGTGGTGAAGAGGTTGGAGAGCGTGATGATGATCTTGTGCGGATTTCCGCTGGAGCCCTTGAGGTCGAGGAAACCTTCGCCGCCTGCGCCGCCGGACTTGTTGATGACGACCATCGGCTGCTTCATCAGATTGTGCTTGGTGACGATGCCCTGGATGGTGCGTGCCATCTGATCGGCACCGCCGCCGGTGCCGGCGGGAACGATGAACTCAACGGGGCGCACCGGCTCCCATGCTGCCGTTGCGGGGGCCGTGATCCCGCTTGCGTACAGCGCCGCAATCGCACCCACTGCCAATTGTGCAGAACGCTTCATGTGTTCACTCCCGTCTGTGGTTACGCCGGTCTTTGCCAGCTTGTAAGTTCATTCCCGATCAAACGTTTCGGGTCTTCTTGCGCCCCTGATCGTCACGCCGCAATGATCGCCTCATCGCGACCGTTGCAGGGTGTAATTGTACGAGGGACCAACCGGCGCGGCATCCGCTCCTTTTGGCCAATGGTCGATTGAAAAGCATGGGAAAGCGCGAAGGCATGCGCGCACTGCCTGTCTTCCCCCGTCTCGCGATTGCTGTCCGTTGCGGACTGCACGTGCCCATCCCCTGATGCGCTCTTGCTTGTTCCTACCGAGCGTTGACATATTCTTGTATATGATATGCCACCCTGCAAACGCTTTTTGCCCTTCGTTGCCGAAGCGGCTGATTTGTCGCAGATGCCGGCGAACCCCTGAGCCATCCGACAGCACACATGAAAATGGCCCCGCAAACCGGGGCCATTGACCTGGATAGAAGATTGGTGAGGCTCGCGCCTGCAGGCTTCCTGCTTCAGAAGCTGCGAAGTCTTGGCGTCAGAGGCCGAAACGGGGGAGGTCGCCGTTACGAATGGCGATGCGGCTGCTCGCGGTCAGCAGGCGGTCGATCGAGGCCATCAGGCGGCCGAACAGCGTGCTGGAGGGAAGAAGGCCGATGGATGCAGTCTTGGACATGAATGTCCCCTTTCTGAAGTGGCGGAGCAGCTCCGCTTCGTGATGGGAACAATCTATGTATACCAGATACCAGAAACAACAGGCTTGTTTGCATAGCAGCAATTAGTCTGGTGCATTGCAGCAAAAATCAAGCCATTGGCATTCCACATTAAAAAAGGCCGCCGGAACCCGGCGGCCTTGGTATTTAAGAATACTAGAGCGTTTTCGAGCGAAGTGGGAACCGGTTCGCGTCAAGAAAACGCGTCAAAACTAGAATCTAGAGCTTCGGTTCTGATCCAATCAGAACCGATAATGCTCTGGGGCTGGCTTACTCGGCCGCCTGCTTCCGCGGCGGGTCGAGCGCGCCGGAATCGTGAATTTCGGCGACCTGGTGATCGGAGAAGCCGAGCACCTGGCGCAGGATCTCGTCGGTGTGCTCGCCGAGCAGCGGCGAACGGGTCACCTCGCTCGGGCTATCGGACAGCTTGATCGGGTTGCCGACCGAAATGTACTTGCCGCGGGTGGGGTGATCGACCTCGACCACGGTGCCGGTGGCGCGCAGCGATTCGTCTTCGGCGATTTCCTTCATCGACAGGATCGGGCCGCAGGGGATGTCGTCCTTGTTGAGGATGTCCATCGCCTCGAACTTGGTCTTGGTCATCGTCCACTGTTCGATGCGCGCGAAGATCTCGTTCAGCCGCGACAGCCGGGCAGGCGGCTTGGCGTAATCCGGATGGGTCTTCCAGCCGGGTTCGCCGATCACGTCGCAGATCTTCTCCCACACCGGCGCCTGGGTGATGAAGTAGATGTAGGCGTTGGGATCGGTCTCCCAGCCCTTGCACTTGAGGATGCGGCCGGGCTGGCCGCCGCCGGAATCGTTGCCGGCGCGCGGCACCGCGTCGCCGAACGGAATGCCTTCGCCGAACTGGCTGTATTCCTTCAGCGGGCCATGGGCGAGGCGCTGCTGGTCGCGCAGTTTTACGCGCGCCAGATTCAGCACGCCGTCCTGCATCGCAGCCGTAACCTTCTGGCCCTGGCCGGTCATGGTGCGCTGGTAGAGCGCGGTAACGATGCCGAGCGCGAGATGCAGGCCGGTGCCGCTGTCGCCGATCTGTGCGCCGGTGACGAGCGGCAGGCCGTCGCGGAAGCCGGTGGTCGAAGCAGCACCACCGGTGCACTGGGCGACGTTCTCATACACCTTGCAGTCTTCGTAAGGCCCGGGACCAAAGCCCTTGATCGAGGCCACGATCATCTTCGGGTTGATGGCGTGGATCTTCTCCCAGGGAAAGCCCATGCGATCGAGCACGCCGGGACCGAAATTTTCCACCAGCACGTCGCAGCTCTTGATCAGCGCGGTGAGGACTTCCTTGCCCTTCGGGTTCTTGGTGTCGAGCGTGATCGAACGCTTGTTGTGGTTGAGCATGGTGAAATACAGGCTGTCGACATTCGGGATGTCCTGCAGCTGGCCGCGGGTGATGTCGCCGACGCCGGGGCGCTCGACCTTGATCACGTCGGCGCCGAACCAGGCCAGCAACTGCGTGCAGGTCGGTCCGGACTGGACGTGGGTGAAATCGAGAATACGAACGCCCTTGAGCGCCTTAGACATATGTTCTCTCCTTTTACTATCTGTTGCCGTCATGCCCGCGAAGGCGGGCATCCAGTAATCACCGTCGGTTCAGTCGGGCACAGCCTTCGTCACACAATAAGTTCTGCGGTTACTGGATTCCCCGCCTGCGCGGGGAATGACGCCGATGGGTTGATCTGTTCACTTCTTCTTCAGGACGCTCTGCGGATTGAGGTTGCCGATCCGGCCGCTTTCAGAGCCCGCCGCCGGATCGATCGCGGCGTTGATCAGGGTCGGCTTGCCGGAATCCATCGCCGCATTCACGGCGCGCTTCAGTTCGTCCGGCGTCGTCGCATGGACGCCGACGCCGCCGAAGGCTTCCATCATCTTGTCGTAGCGCGAGCCCTTGACGAACACGGTGGGCGCGGGGTCGGCGCCGGCGGAATTGACGTCGGTGCCGCGGTAGATGCCGTCATTGTTGAAGATGACGATGCAGACCGGCAGCTTGTAGCGGCAGATCGTCTCCACCTCCATGCCGGAGAAGCCGAACGCGGAGTCGCCTTCCACCGCAAGCACCGGCTTGCCGGTCTCGATGGCGGCCGCGATGGCGTAGCCCATGCCGATGCCCATGACGCCCCAGGTGCCGACGTCGAGCCGCTTGCGCGGCTGGTACATGTCGATGACGCCGCGCGCCAGATCGAGCGTATTGGCGCCTTCGTTGACCAGAATGGCGTCCGGCCGCTCCTTGATGATGGTGCGCAGCACGCCGAGCGCGCCGTGATAGTCCATCGGCGAGTTGTTGTTCATCAGCCGCGGCGCCATCTTGGCGACGTTCTCTTCGCGCTTCTTGCTGACCGCGCCGGTCCAGTCGGACGGCGGGGCCGCCCAGTTCGCGCCCATGCCCGCCAGCAATGCCTGGACGCACGAGCCGATGTCGCCGACCACGGGAGCGACGATCTCGACGTTGGAATCCATTTCCTTCGGTTCGATGTCGATCTGGATGAACTTCTTCGGCGCATCGCCCCAGGTCTTGCCCTTGCCGTGCGACAGCAGCCAGTTGAGGCGCGCGCCGATCAGCATCACCACGTCGGCGTCCTTGAGAACGGTCGAGCGCGCGGCACCGGCGCACTGCGGATGCAGGTCGGACAACAGTCCCTTGGCCATGCTCATGGGGAGGAACGGCGCGCCGCTCTTCTCGACGAAGGCGCGGATGGCGTCGTCGGCCTGGGCGTAGGCGGCGCCCTTGCCGAGGATGATGAGCGGACGCTTTGCGCCCTTGAGCACATCGAGCGCGCGCTTGACCGCATCGGGCGCGGGAATCTGCGCCGGCGCCGCGTCGATCACCTTGACCAGCGACTTGGTACCGGCCTCGGCGTCCATCACCTGGCCGAACAGTTTTGCGGGGAGGTCGAGATAGACGCCGCCGGGGCGGCCCGAGACCGCCGCGCGAATGGCGCGGGCCAGGCCAATGCCGATATCGGCGGCGTGCAGCACGCGGAACGCCGCCTTGCACAGCGGCTTGGCAATCGCGAGCTGATCCATCTCTTCATAGTCGCCCTGCTGCAGGTCGACGATTTCGCGCTCGGACGAGCCCGAGATCAGGATCATCGGGAAGCAGTTGGTGGTGGCGTGGGCGAGGGCGGTGAGGCCGTTGAGAAAACCGGGCGCCGAAACCGTGAGGCAGACGCCGGGTTTCTTGGTGAGAAAGCCGGCGATCGAGGCGGCGTTGCCGGCGTTCTGCTCGTGACGGAAGGAGATCACGCGGATGCCCGCGGCCTGCGCCATGCGGCCGAAATCCGTGATCGGGATGCCGGGCACGCCATAGATCGTGGTCAGTCCGTTGAGCTTCAGCGCATCGATCATGAGGTTAAAGCCGTCGGTCAGCTCGCGCTCGGCCTCGGCTTTGGACGTATCGATGCTCTTGGCTGCAGTGACGGACATTCCACTTCTCCCTGATCGTTTTCTTCGGACGGGTTGACCGTCTTCTGGCGTGAAGTTGCGTTACGTAAAGAGTTCCTGGCCGTGCGCTTCGACATAGGCCGCAAGGCCCAGCGTGTGGTCGCGCGCGCGCTTTTCCGCCAGTTCGGTGTCGCGCGCTTCCAGTGCTTCGATGATCGCCATATGCTCGGGCAGCGAGGTCGCGGTGCGATCCGTTCGCCCGATGGTCAATTGCCGGTAGCCGCGCACGTGCAGCAGGATGTCGTTGGTCATGTCGACCAGCACCGGCGACTCCGAGAGCGAGATCAGCGCCTGGTGGAAGGCGATATTGGCCTTGGAGTATTCCTCGACATGATCCTGCGGCAGACGATCCTTGCCAAAATCCTTGAAGAAATCGCGCAGCGCCGTGATGTCCTTCTTGCGCGCGGTGGTCGTGATCAACCGCGCGGCCATGCTCTCGAGTGCGGCCCAGGCGCGGATCATGTCGACGATCTCGACCTTGGTGCGGCGGACCACCACGATGCCGCGGCGCGGCACGGTTTTGACGAAGCCGTCCTGCTCGAGCATCGCGATGGCTTCGCGAATAGGGGTGCGGCTGACGCCGAGGCGCTCGGACAAAGCGCGCTCGTCGAGCATCACCTGCTCGGGCGTCGCATAAATGTCCATCTTGAGAATAGCTTCCTTCAAGGCTTCATAGGCCTTGTTTTTGAAGCTCGTCTCAGGCGCAATCCGGACGATTGCAATGTCAGCCTCAGCCATGACAGGCGGCGCCTTGGTTTGTTTAGGTGCGGGCACGACTCGTCTCCTCCATTGGGAGACGCATTCTTAGCAGAAGAAACACGGGAATATTTTTGGCATACCAAATACCACGATGTCAAGGTGCCCTTGTTTTCGATGTTTCTGCGCGACAGTTTGTCTTGACAATCTCTTCTCTGGCATACCAAATGCCATAAAATCAGCCCAGGAGGAAGCCAAATGTCAAATTCTGCAGATGCGGCCCGCAAGATCGCCGAGCCGAGCGCCAAAGAGGCTGTCCGCCGGGTGCTCGATACGGTGAAGGCTGACAAGCGCACCAGCCTCACCGCGCCGGAAGGCAAGGTGGTGTGCGATGCCTACGGCATCCCGGTTCCGAAGGAAGGCGTGGCCAAATCCGCCGCCGAGGCCGCCAAGATCGCGTCCGCCATGGGTTTTCCGGTGGTGATGAAAATTGTCTCGCCGGACATTCTCCACAAGACCGAAGCGGGCGGCGTCATGGTTGGCGTCAAGACCGCGGCCGATGCGGAAACGGCCTACGAGACCATTCTCGCAAACGCGAAGAAATATAAAGCCGACGCCAAGATCGACGGCATCCAGGTCCAGCAGATGCTGGCCGGCGGCACCGAGGTTATCGTCGGTTCCATTACAGACGGCTCGTTCGGCAAGCTGGTGGCATTCGGCCTCGGCGGCGTGCTGGTCGAGATACTGAAGGACATTACCTTCCGTCTCGCGCCCGCGAGCAAGGATGACGCGCTGTCGATGCTCGATGGCATCCAGGCCCATGACATGCTCAAGGGCGTGCGCGGCGGCGACCCGGTGAGCCGTGATGCGCTGGCCGACGTCATCGTCAAGGTTTCGCAGCTCGTCAGCGACTTCCCCGAAATCGTCGAGCTCGATCTCAACCCGGTGTTCGCCACCAAGAAGGACGCGATCGCCGCCGACGTGCGCATCGTCGTCGATTTCGACTACAAGCCGCGCCCGGCGCCGCGCCCGACCGAGGAAATCGTGGCGGCCATGAACCGCATCATGCAGCCGGTGGGCGTGGCCGTGATCGGCGCCTCCGCCGAGGACGGCAAGATCGGCAACTCCGTGATGAAGAACCTGATCAACGGCGGCTATAAAGGCGAGATCTATCCGATCCACCCGAAGGCATCAGAGATCCTGGGCTACAAGGCCTACAAGAGCGTCAAGGACGTGCCCGGCGTGATCGACACGGCGGTGTTTGCGATCCCCGCGAAGTTCGTTGCCGGCGCGCTGGTCGAATGCGGCGAGAAGAAAATTCCCGGCGCCGTGCTGATCCCGTCGGGCTTTGCCGAAGCCGGCGCGCCCGAATTGCAGGCCGAGATCGTCGAGATCGGCAAGAAATACAACGTCCGCCTGATGGGCCCGAACATCTACGGCTTCTATTATACGCCCGCCAATCTCTGCGCCACGTTCTGCACTGCCTACGACGTCAAGGGCTCGGCGGCGCTGTCGTCGCAGTCCGGCGGCATCGGCATGGCGATCATCGGCTTCTCGCGCTCGGCCAAGATGGGCGTCTCCGCGATCGTCGGCCTCGGCAACAAGTCCGACATCGACGAGGACGATCTGCTGGCCTTCTTCGAGCAGGATCCGAACACGGCGATCATCGCGCAGCACTGCGAAGACCTGAAGGACGGCCGCGCCTTCGCGGAGGCCGCCAAGCGCGTCTCCAAGAAGAAGCCTGTCGTGGTGCTGAAGGCGGGCCGTACATCGGCCGGTGCGAAGGCGGCCTCGTCGCATACCGGTGCGCTCGCCGGCAACGACAAGATCTACGAGGACGTGTTCGCGCAGTCCGGCGTGATCCGCGCCCGGTCCTTACGGCAATTGCTCGAATTCGCGCGCGGCGTGCCGGTGCTGCCGACGCCGAAGGGCGAGAACATCCTGATCATCACCGGTGCCGGCGGCTCGGGCGTGCTGTTGTCCGACTCGGTGGTCGACAACGGTCTCTCCTTGATGGCGATGCCGCCGGATCTCGACGCGGCGTTCAGAAAGTTCATCCCGCCGTTCGGTGCGGCCGGAAACCCTGTGGACATCACCGGCGGCGAGCCGCCGATCACCTACGTCAACACCGTGAAGCTCGGCCTGTCGGATGAGCGCATTCACGCGCTGATCCTCGGCTACTGGCACACCATCGTCACGCCGCCGATGGTGTTCGCCCGCAACATGGTCGAGGTGAAGAAGGAGATGGAGGCGAAGGGCTTTGTGAAGCCGATCGTCGCCTCGCTCGCCGGCGACGTCGAGGTCGAGGAGGCCGCCGAATATCTCTACCAGAACGGCATCCCGGCCTATGCCTACTCGACCGAACTGCCGGTCGAGGTGTTAGGGGCCAAATACAAGTGGGCGCGCGGCGCGGGCCTGCTCTGAGAATAATGCCGCTTCGGATTTGAGCCGAAGCGGCATTTCTCCAGGTCATCCCGGGGCGATGCGAAGCATCGAACCCGGGATCTCGAGATTCCCCGGTGCGCAATTGCGCACCTGAGGTCTGGTCCTTCGGACCATTCCGGTTGACGAACGAAAAGCTCGTAGGATGGGTAGAGCGAAGCGAAACCCATCAATGCGGTAGCGCTGGTTATGTGCTGATGGGTTTCGCTTCGCTCTACCCATCCTACGGCGCAGCGCGATGTGCGCTGGCAATGTGACGTGCGGACAGAATGCAGGTCGCGATGAAGCGAAGCGTGATCCGGCGAAAATCGGTCGAACCGAAATCCGGTGCCGACAACGATGTCGACCCCCGCGATGGCGGCGTGCAGTCGGTCGATCGCGCGCTGTCGATCATTGAAGTGCTGGCCGAAGACGACGAGGGTTACCGGCTGACCGATCTTGCCGTTCGCACGGGATTGTCGACCTCGACCGTGCACCGCCTGCTGGCGACGCTGGAGAAGCGCCGCTTCGTCCAGTTCGACCGCACCGAATCGAAATGGCATGTCGGCGCGCAGAGCTTTGCGGTCGGCGCCACCTTCACCCGCCGCCGCAATTTTACGGCGCAGGCGATGCCGTATCTGCGCAAGCTGCGGGATCTTACCCGCGAAACCGCCAATCTCGCCGTGGTCGACGACGAATCCATCATCGTCCTGACCCGCATGGAGAGCCGCGAGATCATGCGCTCGTTGACCAAGGTCGGCGGCCGCGTCGCGATGGTCGCCTCCGGCGTCGGCAAGGCCGTGCTCGCCACCTATTCCGACGCCGATGTCAACGCGATCATTTGCCAGCAGGGCATGCCGCGATTGACGGAAAAGTCGATCGTGCGGCCCGGCGAACTGTTCAGGGAGCTGCAGGCGATCCGGCGGCAGGGCTATGCCGTCGACGACGAGGAAGCCCGCATGGGCCTGCGCTGCGTCGCCGCCGTCGTCTACAACGATTGCAGCGAGCCGCTGGCGGCCATTTCAGTCTCCGGCATGACCTCGCGCGTCACCGAAGCGCGCGTGCCCGATCTCGGCAGAACCGTGCGCGAGGTGGCGGACGAACTGACGGTCGCGCTGGGTGGGGTGATGCCCGAGGCGAAAGCTTCCTGAGAGGCGCCGGGGACAACGAACTCTGCTGGGGCTCCGATAACGCCAAATTCAGACAACCAGACCGGAATGCAAAGCCTTGACCGCGGCCTCGCGGCTCTCGACAGGAACAAACAAACTCACCGAATGCGGTGACATGACATATTTGTCGGCGACGATCCCGTGCTGTTGCAGAATCTGGATCGCCCTGAACGGCAGGTCTGACGAGACGCCGCCGAAGCAGGTCAGGCTCACCGAACTCAGGGTCTCGCGCTGTTTGCGCAAATCCTGGCTTCCTTCGAGCGTGCGCAGCAAGGCGTCGAGCCACTCCGGGTCGCAGGTCATCATGATGCGGGTTTTTCCTGACGTGAAAGCCGAGGCCAGCAGTTGCGGCCACGACAAGCCGTTTTGTTTGAGATGCTGCGCGAATTTCTCGAAGCCTTGATTGAGATCGCTCGAATCGATCTCCACGTGCTCGATGCGGGCCATCGAATTGACGGCCAGGACCTTTCCGTTTTCCATTCCGCTGACCTCTTTCATCACTGTCGTGCTGTCTTCGGTGCCGCCCGATCGCTTGATAACCAGAGGCACATTCTGGCTTTGCGCCAGCTCCACGCTGCGAAAATGCAAAACCTTGGCGCCCCAGAAGCACATCTCGGAGAGCGTGGCGAAATCCAGCCGACGCAGAGGTGTCGCGTTCGCCACGATGCGCGGATCGGCCGAGCAAACGCCATCGACCTCCTTGATGATTTCGCAGCACTCGGCCTTCAGCGCCGCGGCCATGGCCACCGCAGTGGTGTCGCTGCCGCCCCGGCCCAGCGTGGTGATTTCCTTGGTCGCCGGATTCACGCCCTGAAAACCGGCCAAAACCACGATGCGTCCGCGATCGAGTTCTTCACGCACGCGAATGGGCCGCACATCCAGAATGCGTGCGGAGGAATGGGACTCGTCGGTCATCACGCCGGCCTGGCTGCCGGTAAAACTGATCGCGGGCACGCCGAGATCGGACAGCGCCATGCTCATCAGCGACATGCTGATCCGCTCACCTGTCGTCAACAACATGTCGAGTTCGCGGCGATTGGGATGCGGGCTTACCTGATAGGCCATCCTGACAAGTTCGTCGGTGGTCTTGCCCATCGCTGAAACGATTGCCACCACACGATGACCGCGGTGATGCAAATCGGCGAGACTGCTCGCGACCGCGCGGATCTTTGCCGGTGTTTCAAGACAGGCGCCGCCGTGCTTTTGCACGATGATGGGATGGTTGCGCATTCTACCTGCAGAAATACCGTGAGGGGCGCCCAATGAGGTTCAAACCAGGCTCAATCAGCTTCCTTCGTCCAGCGCACGATCGCGGGCCAATACTCTTCGAGCGTCCGTCTTCCCATGAACAGGCTTAGATGATTGCACGGCGCGACCTGATGGCAAAGCGCCTCGGGCTCGGTTCCCACAAGCCGCTGCGCGGCAAGCACTTGTTCCGGGGCGACCACGTCGTCGTCGCTGCCGGCAAGCAGATAGATCGGAAGCCGCAGCCGCGAGAGGTCGATCCTTTGCCCCAGCGCGACGAAGCTGCCGCGGGCGAGTTCGTTGCGCTTGTATAGTTTCTCGACGACTTCGAGATAGTATTTGCCGGGAACGTCGATCGTCCAGGAATTCCAGTTCCTGAAGATGGCTTGGAGCCGCGTGAACTCCGGCGAGCCGATCGGGTAAGTGGTCTGCAGTATTTCATGAATATGGTTGGCGTCGGTCGGATTTCCCCAGAATTTTGCGATGTTGCGGCCGACAACGAGGCCGTTGCCTGAACTGACCAGGCCCTGAAACACGCTCACGGGAGTAGCCTCGGCGACCGCCGACAGTCCGCATTGCTGCGCAGCAAGATCGACCGGCGCCCCGGCCATGACGAGCTTGCGTACCTTGGCCGGGAATCGTGCGGCATAGACCAGGGATAACCAGCCGCCCTGGCAAAGCCCGACAAGATCGACCCGGCCGCCGAGTTCATCGACGAGCACATTGAGGGCGGCCAGATACTCGTCGATTCCGAGAGACCGCATGTCGGCGCTGGCCGAACGCCAATCGGCCATGAACAGCCGTTCAATTCCGGCGTTTCGAAGGGTTTCAACGAGACTGTGTCCCGGCGCAAGGTCGGCTACGGCGGCGCCATGCAGCGCCAGCGGCGTGCACAGCAGGGTAGGGACGCCGCGCTCGGCCGTCGTGAAGTCGCGGAGCCGCACGCTGTCCAGCTCCAGCGCAATCTTTCCTGGCGTGGCTCCATCAGGCTCTTGTGCAGTGCGGGCATCGGCAGCGCCGGGCGCGAATTCCAATAGCTGCGCCGCCATCGACGACGCGGTTTCGGCGGCTGAGGCAGCGACCAGCGCCGGCCAGAAGAACGCCGCATAGGGGAATTGACCGCCTGGATAACGATCCATTTGCAAAATGCCCGGTTCGTTCCTTGCTGCCCTGAGCTAGTTGGATTTCACGCCGGGAACAAGCCGAAATCGCACGGCCCGCTTCCCGATGTTGCGATGCTTGCGACGGCTATCCCAACTCAAAGCTGGTGACGCCGAATATCCGCTCCAGCCGCAACGGCGGAATCGCGCCGGTATACATGCGCGCCGTTTCAAACACCGGCACAAGCCCGAGATCTTGCGCCAATGCGACCGCGTCGCGGTTGATGCCGGGAACGTCGAGGAATATCTCGCCGCCACCGGCGCCGGCCAGCAAGGCCGACAGAACGACCTCGGCGGTGGCGCGGTCGTCGGCCACTAAAGGACCGATCTTGCGGCCCGTTCGGCACGGACGGATCACGCCCCAGCCGGCAAGCTTGCCATCGCGCACGACCGCACGAGCGATATGCCCGGGCGCGCCGATCCAGGCGCGCAAAAACGCTTGTCGCGGAGCCGGAAACACCGTCGCGTCGTATGCCTCTACGTCAGCCAGTGGGATTTCGGTGAGCGCGATGACGCCCGCGCGCGGCGCCTCCGACGGAGGCGCTACAGTGCCGCCGTAACGAATGTTGGCATAGGCAAGCTCGAAGCCGGATTTCCGGTAGTTCTGCTGTTGCGCCACCACGCCGTCGAGCCCGATCACCCGGGTGCCGGCGTGGGCGATGGCTGCGTTCCATATCTGCAGTCCGAAGCCGCGGCCGCGCAGGTCCGCGCGAACGATGTAGAAACCGAGGAAGGCAAAGTTCGCACCGTAATTGACGCAAGAGACGGTCGCGGCCACTTCACCTTCGATCTCGCCGATGAGGAAGCCTTGCGGATCGACGGTAGCGAAGCACGCCGCATCGGCAAGGCCCGGATTCCAGCCCTCAGCCGCGGCCCAGTCGATGGCAATCGAGATTTCGTCCGGCCGCATCGGTCGGATATGCAAACCGTTTGTGGCGGGCGATCGCGCGGATGAACTCATGGGCCGATATCACCACGGGGAAGTCGTAACGGCAATCAACGCTTGCCGGCGCGCCAGCCCATTTCCCAGAAGTCGGCTTCGAGCCGGGTGGCTTCCTTGAAGATCGCGGTCAGCTCCGCCTCGCGGGCCGGTGTGGCGTAGAGAGCGGCGAGGCCATCCAGGTGCGCGCGGGCGTTCGCCGCGACCTCCTGATAGGGAGCACCGGCATATTCGGCGATCCAGACGCGATAGGGGTTGGTTTCGGCGAGCGCGTTGGGCCGCGCGGCGAGCCGCGTCGCGATCTCCGCATAGCCGATCACGCAAGGCGCAAGCGCCACCTTGAGCGCCAAGAGATCGCCGCGCATGCCCGCATCGAGCACGTAGCGCGTATAGGCCAGCATCTCGGACGCCGGAGGGGCTTGTTCGAGATCGGCAGCCGACAGGCCCCAGCCGGCGCAGAGTTTTATATGCAGGTTCATCTCGACGTCGAGAATGGCCGAGAGGCCGCCGGCCGCTTCGCGCATGTCGGCGAGCTTGGGCGATTTGTAAACCGCGAGCGCGTAGGCGCGGGCAAACTCGATCAGGAACAGGTAATCCTGAACGAGATAGTGACGAAACGCGGCCTCAGCGAGCGAGCCGTCTGCCAACCCTTCTGTAAAGGGATGCTCGGTATAGCCCCGCCACTCGGCGGCTGCCGCGGTCTTCAGTTGCTCGAAGAAACTCATGATCTCTCGCGGGTTGGCTTCCAAGGACGGATCTTGGCCCGCTACCGTGTCACAAGCAACCTGACGGGCCAAGCGAATGTCCGCTCTTTCCTCAAAGCGCGGACACTCGTCAAGGCAGCGCTCGATATTGAATCGAGCTCGCGGATATCGGAGAGCCGCCGCTATCTCACGGCAACGGGCGACACCGTGGAGCCTGAGCCGCCCTGAATCTTGAGCGGCTGCATCACGAATGCGAATTCTCCGACGCCCGCGTCGCCGGGCTGCAGCGTCAGGTTTTGCTTCTTCAGGGCGCCTTCGAGATCGTCCACGGTGATTTCGCAATTGTCGGTGGATGAGAAATCTTCCAGCGATGTGCGGGGCAAGCGGCAATTTGCCCTCGGGCGCGGCGTGGCGACGATCAACACCGCCGTGATGTTCGGTGTCGCCTGCATGCAGACGCTTTCCGGCCTCATCATCGGCGCTTTCGAACCGCTGGCCGACGGCGCGCGTACGGAAAGCGCCTACCGCGCGCTGTTCGGCGTCCTCACGGTGGTGCTGATCATTGCGGTCGCAATCTACAGCCGCTCGCAGGATATCAAGCCCAGCGACGAAATGCGCGCCCGCCGGCAACAGCACGAGGCTTGAGCTTCACGCACAGATGTACTTCTGTGGCGGCAGTGTCGTCGGCGAGGAACCTCTCGGAATGAAGGAATATCGATGAGCGTCGGATTGATGGCGCTGCTCGACGATGTCGCGGCGATTGCGAAGGTGGCCGCAGCTTCCCTCGACGATGTAGCGAGCCAGGCCGCCAAGGCGGGGGTAAAGGCGGCCGGCGTCGTCATCGACGATACCGCGGTCACGCCGGGTTACGTGATCGGATTTGCCGCCAAGCGCGAACTGCCGATCGTCGGCAAGATCGCGGCGGGGTCGCTTCGCAACAAGCTTTTGATCCTGCTGCCCGTTGCGCTGGCCCTGAGCACCTTCCTGCCCTGGACGATCACGCCGCTGCTGATGCTTGGCGGCGGCTATCTCTGCTATGAGGGCGTGGAAAAAGTGCTGGAAGCCGTCATGCCGCATCAAGCGCACGCGCATGAAGCCCAGCTCGGCACGGTGGCGTTGAATGCGAAGACGATGGAGGACGAGAAGGTCGCAAGCGCGATCAAGACCGACTTCATTCTCTCGGCGGAGATCATGGCGATCACGCTGGCGGCGCTTCCCGCGGGAAGTTTTGTAACGCAGGCGCTCGTGCTGGCGCTGGTCGGGATCGGCATCACCGTCGCCGTATATGGCGTCGTCGCGCTGATCGTGAAAGCCGACGATGTCGGCGTGGCGCTTGCCCGGAACGACCGTGCCTCCGTCCTTGCCGGCATGGGCAGGGCGCTCGGCCGCGCCCTTGTTCGCGGCATGCCGGTTTTCCTGACATTCCTCAGTGTCGTCGGCACCGCCGCCATGATCTGGGTTGGCGGCGGCATCGTGTTGCATGGGCTGGAGGCGTACGGCCCGCCCTCAATCGGCGCGACGGTTCATGCCGCTACCGAAGCCGCGGCGCACGCGCTGCCGGCCGCCGCCGGCGTGCTCGAATGGATCGTTGAGGCGGCGATATCAGGCGTGCTTGGGCTGCTGGTCGGCGCGGCCACCATTCCGATCGTCGGATTTGTCGTGGCGCCCGCATGGAAACGGCTGAAGCGCCTGATGCATCGTGCGCCCTGACGAGACGCACGAGAGACGCCCGGGCCGTCAGCGCGCGGCGTGGTAGACGTCACGCAGGACGTTGGTCTCAAGTTCGAGATCCTGCAGGCGATGCTTGACTACGTCGCCGATGCTGATGATACCGGCGAGCTTGCCGTCGCGTAGAACCGGCATGTGGCGCACGCGATGGTGCGTCATCAGGTTCATCACGCGATTGACGCTCTCGTCCGGGGACACGGTGGTGACACCGTGTTGCATGATTTCCTTGACGAGCATCGATCCGGCTGTCTCGCCATGGCGGGAAAATGCATGAACGATTTCACGTTCGGAAACGAGACCAATAATTGCGTTCTCACTCGTCACCACGAGAGCGCCGATATTCTTTGCGCGGAGCCAGTCTGCCGCCCGCTTGACGCTGGCATCCGGAGCTATTGTCGTGACGTCGGTACCCTTCCGCTTCAGAATGCTTTCGATGGTCATAGGCTCCTCCCGTCGTGTGGCTGGCTGCCGGCTGCCCATCTCCTGTCGCCCCGGAAATGGGGGCATGCCATGGAATCCGTTCTCCTCTACGAAGAAGTAATAGTGTATCATATCGGCAGGAAGCAGTCAGCGAGCATCGGGGACCGCGCAGCCGGCCCGTCGCTGGCAAGCTGGCGCGCGACCGGGTTGTGCCGGTTTCGCCGCGTGCCAAAATTTATACCCTGGACTTCCATCCAAGTTCCGCTCCGGCTCTGCTGACAGACGTCGTCGCCGCCCGCTGGCACGTCTCAAGGTGCCAACGGGCGGCGTGACGCAGTCTAAGCAACTGATCGCGTCTCTCAGGATTGGTGGCGGAGTTCTCGGTCGCCATCAATTTTTCGGGATATTCGACGCTGCTCGGGAGGGTAGTCAGGAATGTGTCTAGCTGCCGGGTGGCTTGTACGCGGCTCGAAGCTGGACTGCCTTTAGCCGAACTTGCGTAATTTCATCCTGCGTCCACAAGCGCGTGAGGGTTGCATTGTGAATGGCGCCGGACGCGACGACGGTGCCGGAAATGGCCGGCGCGGCAACGGGGTCGGGTACATCGAAGATGACCAGAACGCCGGGGCCGTCAGCGGCCGTGCTGTACATCGAGACCAACGTGCCACCAGCCGCTTCGATGAGCTTTTTGGCCGCCTCGTAGCGGCTGGTTTTCGGGTTTTCCAGAATGCTGTTGAGAGCCTTTGGCGTATATTGTCCGGTCATACAAAAATGCATGCTGTCCTCCTGTTGGGGCGTGTTTGATCGATGAGAGGCAAGCCTCTTTTCCGACTCCAGAAAAACGAGTTGGCCCAAAACGTGGAGTGAAAGGTTTTAAAACCCGCCGTGGGCAAGATACCGCTAATATTACCACGGGCCTTCGGCACTGCCCGTTGGCGGCCTGTCGATCAGCCTACATCGATTGCGCGTCACGCGGAAGGGCGCTGAGGCACCATCCGGTCTCGAGAGGTGTCGACATCGGTAACACCGGCAATCGCCGTTTCACCGCACGGCCGATCCAACCATCTGATCTCACATCCTTTTCGCCGAGCCTCCCACATCGCGGGAAACAAATTCAGATCCGTTGAGATCGGCCTTTGCCGCGCCGATGATCGCCGCAGGCCAACCAACGGGTGAGCGAGGTTCGAAATGGCGAAGATGCGAGCGATCGATGCCGCCGTGCGGATACTGGAGAAGGAAGGGGTTACCGTCGCATTCGGCGTTCCCGGCGCCGCGATCAATCCGTTGTACTCCGCGCTGAAGAAGCGCGGCTCGATCGGCCACATCCTGGCGCGCCATGTCGAGGGCGCCTCGCACATGGCCGAAGGCTATACCCGCGCCAAATCAGGCAATATCGGTGTCTGCATCGGCACATCGGGACCGGCCGGCACCGACATGATCACGGGGCTGTATTCGGCGATCGCGGATTCGATCCCGATCCTGTGCATCACCGGACAGGCGCCGCGCGCACGCCTCTACAAGGAAGACTTTCAGGCCATCGATATCGAATCCATCGCAAAGCCCGTGACCAAGTGGGCGGTGACCGTGCGGGAACCGGCGCTGGTGCCGCGTGTCTTCAGCCAGGCGTTTCACATCATGCGTTCCGGGCGTCCCGGTCCTGTGCTGATCGATTTGCCGCTGGACGTGCAACTCGCCGAAATCGAATTCGACGATGACACCTATGAGCCGCTGCCGGTCTACAAGCCCGCCGCTACGCGCAAGCAGATCGAAAAGGCGCTCGCGATGCTCAACGCCGCGGAGCGCCCCCTGATCGTGGCGGGCGGCGGTGTCATCAATGCCGACGCGTCGGAGTTGCTGGTGGCGTTCGCCGAGACCGTCAACGTGCCTGTCGTGCCGACGCTGATGGGGTGGGGCGCCATCCCTGACGATCACGTGCTGATGGCCGGAATGGTCGGGCTGCAGACCAGCCATCGCTACGGCAACGCAACGATGCTGCAATCCGACTTCGTGCTCGGCATCGGCAACCGCTGGGCCAACCGGCATACCGGATCGATCGAGACCTACACCAAGGGGCGGACGTTCGTGCATGTCGATATCGAGCCCACGCAAATCGGCCGCGTCTTCAATCCAGATCTCGGCATCGTGTCGGACGCCAAGGCGGCGCTGGAGCTGTTCGTCGCGGTTGCAAAGGAATGGCGCAAGGCCGGCAAGCTCAGGGAGCGGCAGGCGTGGCCGGCCGCGTGCCAGGACCGCAAGCGCTCGATGCTGCGCAAGAGCCATTTCGACAACGTGCCGATCAAGCCGCAGCGCGTCTATGAAGAGATGAGCAAGGCGTTCGGGCGCGACACCTGCTACGTCAGCGTGATCGGCCTGTCACAGATCGCCGGCGCGCAATTCCTCGGCGTCTACCGTCCGCGCAACTGGATCAATGCCGGGCAAGCGGGGCCGCTCGGATGGACGTTGCCTGCGGCGCTCGGCGTTCGCGCCGCCGACCCGTCGCGCGAGATCGTGGCGCTGTCGGGGGACTATGATTTCCAGTTCCTGATCGAAGAGCTCGCGGTCGGAGCGCAGTTCAAGCTGCCTTACATCCACGTCGTCGTGAACAATTCCTATCTCGGGCTGATCCGACAGGCGCAGCGCGGCTTCGACATGGATTATCACGTCCAGCTTTCGTTCGAGAACATCAATGCCCCCGAGCTTGGTGGCTATGGCGTCGATCACGTCGCCGTCGCCGAGGGCCTTGGCTGCAAGGCGATCCGCGTCACCGATCCAAAGGACGCGCAGGCGGCTTTTGCGACGGCGCGCGCGTTGATGGCGCAGCACAGCGTGCCTGTCGTCGTCGAGTTCATTCTCGAACGCGTCACCAACATCGCAATGGGGACCGAGATCGACAACATCGTCGAATTCGAGGAGGTGCTCGACCTGCCGCTCGACGATACGCCGACCGCGGCAGAGGCGCGCGAGCCCGGCAAGCTGCTGCCGGCATAATGTAGAGGGAGGCCAGACCGTGCCGAAATTCGCCGCCAATCTCACCATGCTGTTCGCCGAGCAGCCGTTCCTCGATCGCTTCGCCGCCGCCAAGGCCGCCGGCTTCAGCGGGGTGGAATATCTCTTCCCCTATGAATTCGACAAGGCCGACCTGCGCGAGCAGTTGCACCAGCACGGATTGACCCAGGTGCTGCACAATCTCCCCGCAGGTAATTGGGCCGCAGGCGAGCGCGGTATCGCCATCCTGCCGGACCGGGTCGACGAGTTTCGCGATGGCGTCGCGCGCGCCGTCGATTACGCCAAGGCGCTCGATTGCCGTCAGTTGAACTGCCTGGTCGGCATCGCGCCCGATGGCGCCGATAGAGCCGAGCTCAACGACGTGCTGGTCGGCAATCTGCGCTTCGCCGCGGATGAACTCGCCAGGGAGCGGATCAGGCTTCTGATCGAGCCGATCAACACGATCGACATTCCCGGCTTCTTCCTGAACAGGACCGAACAGGCGCTTCAGATCATTGCCGACGTGCGGTCGAGCAATCTTTTTGTGCAGTACGATATCTACCACATGCAGGTGATGGAGGGCGATATCGCGCGAAGCCTGCAGAAACACCTGGCACGCATCGCCCATGTCCAGCTCGCCGACAATCCTGGCCGCAACGAGCCCGGCACCGGCGAGATCAACTATCCCTTCCTGTTCAGGCATCTCGACGCTATTGGTTATCGTGGCTGGATCGGGTGTGAATACAAGCCGAGGACGACGACGGTTGACGGCCTCGGATGGCACGCCGCGCTGACGCTCGATACCTGACCGGGAACCAAGAAACGACAAGGGAGTTTGACATGATCGATATCGGCTTTATCGGCCTCGGCACCATGGGGCGCCCCATGGCCGGCCACCTTCAAGCTGCCGGCCATAAACTGTTCCTGCACGATGTCGCGCCGATCGCAGCCGGAGCTGGTTGCCGCCGGCGGCGTGGTCTGCAAATCGGGCAAGGAAGTCGCCGCGCAGTCCGATGTCGTGATCATCATGGTGCCGGACACGCCGCATGTGGAAGCGGTTTTGTTCGGGCCTGATGGCGTCGCGGCAGGACTCTCGAAGGGACAGATCGTCGTCGACATGAGTTCGATCTCGCCGCTCGCCACCAAGGAGTTCGCCAAGAAGGTCGAAGCGCTCGGCGCCGATTATCTCGATGCGCCGGTGTCCGGCGGCGAGGTCGGCGCCAAGGCCGCAAGCCTGACCATCATGGTCGGCGGACCGGAGCGGGCGTTCAACACGATGAAGCCGGTGTTCGACAAGATGGGCAAGAACGTCACCCTGGTCGGCGCCAACGGCGACGGCCAGACCACCAAGGTCGCCAACCAGATCATCGTGGCGCTGACGATCGAGGCGGTCGGCGAGGCGCTGCTGTTTGCATCGAAAGCCGGCGCGGATCCGGCATTGGTGCGGCAGGCGCTGATGGGCGGCTTCGCATCTTCCCGGATTCTCGAAGTGCATGGCGAGCGCATGGTGAAGCGAAATTTCGAGCCGGGCTTTCGCATCGAGTTGCACCAGAAGGATCTCAACCTCGCGCTCGAAGGCGCGCGTACGCTTGGCATTTCCCTGCCCAGCACGGCGGTCGCCCAGCAATTGTTCAGTTCCTGTGCCGCACATGGCGGCAAAGCCTGGGATCATTCGGGAATGGTTCGCGCGCTGGAAATGATGGCGAACCACCAGGTTGCAAAGGGCTGATGGTTCGATCGGAACCGCAGCGGAACTTGAGGCGCAAAGCGGTCAGATAAGCGGCAAATGGAACTGGAACATCTCGTTCCGCCAATGGTTGAGACGCATCGTCAAAACCACTGGAGGACATGATGACCAATCGTTTTGCTGTTTCACTGATCGCAGCGTCACTGCTCACTTCAAGCGCCGCGTTTGCCCAGTCCACTACGGTGCAGGGTGCAAACGAAGGCGCGAGGGCGGGCGGCGCGATAGCCGGCCCGGTCGGCGAAGCCGTTGGTGGAACCGTCGGCGCGGCTGTAGGACTCGGCCTGGAAATTCCGAACGCCGTGATCACCGGGCTCCCGCGCGACCGTTCAGTCGTGGTTCGCGAGCAGGTGGTGGTCGGCGAGCCGCTGCCGGACACGGTCGTGCTGCGGCCGGTGCCGAGCCACGCTGAATATAACTATGCCGTGGTCAACGAACGCCGCGTGATCGTCGAGCCGCGCACGCGCAGGGTCGTCAAGATCATCGACTAAGGAAGATTGCGTAGTGAAGATCGATCCTCGCGGGCCTTTCGCCCGCGGGGATCGTTCGCGTCAGGACGTCCCCATCTCGGGTCGTCGCACACGCCTGATCGCCCAATCGAGGCTGGCGGCGAGTACGAAGCCGGCGCAGGCCGCCAGCGCATCGACGACAAAATCGCTGAGTCTCGCGTGCCTTCCTGGTATCCAGTGCTGCAGAAGTTCGAGCAGGCCGATCAAGACGAGGGAAATCGACGCCGTCACCCATCGGTTGTGGCGGTAGGCCACACCGAATGCCAATCCGACCAGGATAAAGGCGAAGGCGTGTTCGCCGTTCTGACCGAGATCGGAGGCGTGAGGTCGATATGTCGGCGGACCGAGTGTTGCGAAGGCCACCGCAGCGGCCAGAATCCAGGCAATCGTTCTAAGAATGAAATTCATCGCGCTCGAATAGCACGTCCGCGCGCCGGATGCCGATCACACGGCCTTGAGATGGCTGTGTGGTTAATGCGGGACAGTCCTGATTATGACGAACTGTCCATCGTTTCGCGCTCGACGCGTTGCCTTCACGTGAACCGACGCCCAAAATGCTACCGGATTATAGCGGTTCCCGCACGCCCATGCCGTGCATGAAGCGCTCCCTGATCTGCACGGGATCGCGGCGGGTGGCGCCGACGCCCGGCTTGTCGTCGATGCGCACGCCGATCAGGGTCGGCGCGGACGCCGACATCGACTGGTCGATCAGGCGCTCGAAATCCTCCTCGTCCGCGGCCCAGGTGCTGTTGCGGAGCCCGCTCGCGACCGCGATGGCGACGATGTCGGCGACCGCCGCAGCCGGCGTCGGCTGCGCGCCGGTGATCTGGTAGACGCCGTTGTCCATCACCACCATGGTGAGATTTTTCGGCGCCAGTGTCGCGATCGTCGTCAGCGAGCCCAGTTGCATCAACAGCGAGCCGTCGCCCTCGAGAGCGAAGACGCGTCGATTGGGCTGCGCCAGCGCCACGCCGAGTGCGATCGGGAAGGCAAGGCCCATACTGCCGAGCATGTAGAAATTCTGCGGCCGGTGGCCGGCCGCCCACAGGTCGAAATTGGTATTGCCGATGCCGCCGATCACGGCCTCTTCGTTCTTCAGCTTCGCGACCAGCCGCGAGGTAAGGTCGAACCGGTTCATGACCTTGGTATTGCGTGAAGGGATGTTGGCGGCGGTGTTCATGGCAGTTTTCCTGGCGGCGCTCACTTGTCGAAGACTTTGCCGCCGGTCAACAGCGGGGAGAGGATCAGCGCCACCGGCGCCTGCGTGGTGACGGCCTGTTTGATCGAGCGGTCGACGATGAACTCGAACTCGTCGAGCCGGGTGGCGGTATGGTGCTCCATCGCGAGCGAATCCAGCACCGGGCGCATGGTGCGGCATACCAGCGACTGGCCGTAATTGAACTCGCCGAGCGTACCGCGTTCGGACACGAACATGATCAGCGGGATCTGGTAGGGTATCGCCAGCGACGCCAGGATGTTCGCCAGCGTCGCAAACCCGGACGTCTGCATCAGCACCGCGCCCCGCATGCCGCCCATCCAGGCGCCGGAGACGATACCGACCGCTTCCTCCTCGCGCGCGGTGGGGAAGGTGGTGAAAAACGGATCGGCGTGCAAATTCCGGATCAGCGTCGTCAGGACGCGGTCGGGCACGTAGGGGACCAGGCGGATATCGTTGCGCTTGAGCGTTTGCAGCACCACCCCGTGCCAGCTCTTCTCCGTGGCCTCGGGCGAGGTTTTTTCCTCTGCAACCGCCATTTTGTTCTCCCTTATCCGCGACGATCTTTCGTTCGCGGCACCTTTGAAGCGCCGAAACTTGACGTCCACGGCGGGATTGTCAACATGCCTCGTCGATACCGTGATCTGCAGGCTTTGCCGGTGCTACCGGGCCCGTTGCCATGCAATAAGACAAGTAACGAAGAAAACCGGGAGGGGACAATGGCCAGATGGGGTCCGGACTGCCGCCATGGCGGCGCCAGCTGCTACCTCGGGCGCTGCGGTCTCCTGGCTTGTGCTTTTTGGCGCGTGCTTTGGTCCAGGCCCGGCCCCTGATCGCCGCGGCGAGCGGCCGTTCCACCCAATCCCGCCCAGCCCAAATTTCCCGAACTGAAAGTTGCCCAGAGAAATGACCGTCAACAACAAGCGCGTCTTCTATGTCAAATATCTCGCCAATGAGATCTATGTCGAAATCCTCAAAGCGCGTCCCGACGTGCGGCTCGACCGGCTGGAGAACGACAGTCCGGATGCGGTCGCAGCGCCGATCCTGTCGGCGGCGCATGCCTATCAGGTCGGCGCGGCGCGCGACGAGATCGCCCCGCATTTCCATGTCGACCAGGATCTGCTGAAGCGGGCGCCGAACCTCCTGATCGTGTCCTCGAACGGCGCGGGCTTCGATCCCGTCGACGTTGACGCCTGCACGGCGGCGGGCGTGCTCGTCGTCAATCAATCCGGCGGCAACGCCAATTCGGTCGCCGAGCACGCGCTCGGCATGCTGCTGACGCTATCCAAGCGCATCCTGGAATCCGACCGCGCGTTGCGGCGCGATGCCAACGTCAATCGCAATGCGCTGATGGGCAACGAGGTGCAGGGCAAGACCATCGGCATCGTAGGCATCGGCAATGTCGGCCGCCGCATCGCCGAACTATGCAAGGGCCTCCTGCACATGAAGGTGATCGCCTACGACCCTTATTTGACGGCGGAGGAGATCGCTGCGCGGGGCGGGGAGAAGGTCGAGCTCGACGAGCTGATGCGGCGTTCGGATTTCGTCTCGATCTCCTGTCCTTTGACGAAGGACAACCGCCGCATGATCGGCGCCCGCCAATTCGCAATGATGCCGCCGCACGCATTCTTCATCACCACGGCGCGCGGCTTCATTCACGACGAGGAGGCGCTGTATGATGCGCTGCGCGACAAACGTATTGCCGGCGCCGGCCTCGACGTCTGGGACAAGGAGCCGCCGCCGCCGGAGCATCCGCTGCTGCAGTTCGACAACGTGCTGGCGAGCCCGCACACGGCCGGCGTGACAAAGGAAGCGCGGGTGAACATGGGCAAGATCGCCGCCGAACAGATTCTCGACGCGCTCGACGGCAAGCGCCCGCCGCGCATCGTCAATCCCGAGGTGTGGCCGGCTTATGTGAAGCGCTTCGAGCGCACGTTCGGATTTGCGCCGAAATAGCGCATCACCGGATTATAGGTCCGAATCCGGGTAGAAAATTTCATCCGTTGCCGGGTCGAACAGGGCAATAAATCCACTGCCGATCGGCATCTGGGCGAAGCGCGCATTGCTATTTTCCCAGACATCTCGACTAGTTAGCGGCTTGAGACCATTTTCCCTGTGCGCCTGATTTCTCCGGCGCGCAGGGATCAAGAGATGCGACAGGTTCATTCATTGCTGCGCGGCGCCTCGTCCCGGATCGGACGTCGTCTGGCCCAGATCGTCGCTATCGCCGCCGCCAGCCTGCCGGCCGCCGGCGCGTAAAACTTCTCATCCCGAATATCGGATTCCCGCCGCCGCGCTGATCTGGACAAGCCGGCTCTGTCGGTGGAATAAGTATCCGTGTGAAGGCCGTATACACCGAACTGCATCGCAGCCACGATCCGCAATTCTTCCTGGTGCGGGGCGTCGTCAGGCGCACCACCGAGCAGCCTGAGCGCGCTGATCGATTGCTCGCGGGATTGAAGGCCGGCAAGCACGCGCTGGTCGAACCGACGGTCTTTGGCCAGGGTCCCCGCGCGCGGGTGCACAGCGCGGAATATTTGCGTTTTCTCGAGGAAGCCTGGGATGCCTGGGTCGCGCTCGGCGATTCCGGTTCGGAGATGATCGCCAATATCCACCCCGTTCGCTATGGCGCCACCTATCCAACCCACATCGTCGGCCGCCTCGGCTGGCACACGGCCGACACGGGGTGTCCGATCGGGCCAGGTACCTGGGCCGCCGCATGCGCGGCGACCGACGTTGCAACAACGGCTGCGCAACTCGTCATGGACGGCGAAGACGCTGCCTATGCGCTGTGCCGGCCGCCGGGCCATCATGCCTTTGCCGACATGGCCGGCGGCTTCTGTTTTCTCAACAACAGCGCGGTGGCGGCGGCGCAGCTTCGGCTGAAGCATGAGCGCGTCGCGATCCTCGATGTCGACGTGCATCACGGCAACGGCACGCAGGGGATCTTCTACGAGCGATCCGACGTGCTCACGGTGTCGATCCATGCCGATCCCGCCTTCTTCTATCCGTTCGTATGGGGATACGCGCATGAGCGGGGCGCGGGCCCTGGCCTTGGCGCCAATTTGAATATTCCGTTGCCGAAGGGCACGGGGGACGACGACTATATAAGAGCGATCGGAGAGGCGGAGAAAGCCATTCGCGCCTTTGCGCCGGGGGCGCTGGTAGTCGCGCTCGGTCTCGATGCTTCGGAGCACGATCCGCTGGCCGGACTTGCGGTGACGACCGACGGCTTCCGGCGCATTGGCGCTGTCATCGCGCGGCTCGGCCTTCCGACGGTGCTCGTCCAGGAGGGCGGCTATCTCTCCGATATCCTCGGCGCCAACCTCACGGCTGCGCTCGGCGGTTTTGAGGAAGCGCGTTAGCGGATCTGCGTCTACTCGATGACGATGCGCGGCGGCGGCCGGTGCGCCGCGCCGGTCACGATCGCGGTCCATATTTCGCGCGCGATGCCGATGTAATGCTTCGCATGCACGCCGTCGGGCTCGACCGCGACAATCGGGCGGCCGTCGTCGGAGGTTTGGCGAATTTGGATGTCGAGCGGTATCTCGCCCAAAAACGGAATCCCGCGGCCCTCGGCCTCGGTCCGCGCGCCGCCGTGACCGAAGATAGGCGTGACGTGGTTGCAGGCCGGGCAGCAGAAGCTCGACATGTTTTCGATCAGACCCAGGATCGGAATGCTCACCTTCTCGAACATCGCAATGCCGCGCCGCGCGTCGATCAGGGCAATGTCCTGCGGCGTCGAGACGATGACGGCGCCTGCCAGCGGCGCCTGCTGCGCCATGGTGAGCTGGGCGTCGCCGGTGCCCGGCGGCAGATCGACGACGAGGATATCCAGATCGCCCCACGCCACTTCGCGCAGCATCTGCGTGATCGCCGAGATCACCATCGGTCCGCGCCAGATCATGGCGTTGTCTTCCTCGACCAGAAAGCCGATCGACATCACCTTGACGCCGAACCGCTCCATCGGCTCCAGCATGCGCGGACCGAGCTGCCGCGGCTTGCCGCGCAGGCCGAACAGCTTTGGCAGCGACGGACCATAAATGTCGGCGTCGAGAATGCCGGTCTTCAGTCCCAGTGCGGCGAAGCCGAGTGCGAGGTTGCAGGCAGTCGTGGATTTGCCGACGCCGCCCTTGCCGGAGGCAATGGCAATGACGTGCTTGACGCCGGGAAGGCCGGCCGCTCTCGACGTCGCGCGCGCTTTGAGATCTGGAGGCATGGCGGACACGGGCTGCTCACGATCCAGGCGGACCGTCCTTCTTCACTTCGCGCGCACGCAAATAATCTTCCGTCGTCATGACCGGCGGGCGTTGCGGTGCCGCATGTGGATCAAAACTCTCGTTCACCACGGCTTCGACGCGGCAATCCGCGCACATCTTGATGACGTCGAGACGCTTGGCGTTGGCGCCCCGGAACATCCAGTGCTGGTCGCCGAGCTTCGCCAGCACGCGGTCGATCGAGCTCTTGGTGCCGAAGGGCTTGCCGCAGGCGATGCAATTGAACGGCTCTTCCTCCTTGAGAACGCGAAGCGGGTTATCCCAGGCCTGGAAGTCGAGACGCGGCTCGATGGTGATGACTTTCTCGGGACAGGTGGACTGGCAAAGCCCGCACTGCACGCAGAGGCTCTCGGTAAAACGCAGCATGGCGCGATCAGGGTTATCCGACAGCGCCCCGGTCGGACAGGCGGTGACGCAGGCGTGGCACAGCGTGCAGCCGTCGACGTCCAGCTTCACGCCACCGAAAGGCGCGCCCGCCGCCAGCGGTACGACATCGACGGGCGCGGGAGCTGCGAGGCGAAGCTCGCGAAAAATCGTCTCGAGCACGCCGCGTTTGGCGCCGCGCGGAACGAAGCCCGCGGGCTTTTGCGTGGCGAACCCGCGAGGCGCGGTGTCCAGCGCGGCGCGCAGTTGATCCGGATCGTCGGTCTCGATGATGCGCACCAGACCGGTGCCGAAGCCGAGCGCTGAAACAATGCTGTCGGATGTTTCGACCGCGCGGCGAAGCGCGGTGATATCGTGGCGGGGCCTGCCGCGTGTCACGATCGCGACGCCGCTGCCGCCATAGGCGAACGCCGCCGCCAGCATCTCCGGCCCGAGCTGTGTCACTTCATTGACGCGCAGCGGAAGCACATCGGCCGGCAAGCCCTCGCCGAACCGCGCCAGGGCGTCGATGATTTCCTCGCCGTGCTCGCCGTCATGAAACAGCACGACGGCGTCGCTGCCGCCCGCCTTGCGGTAGGTCTGCAGCAGCGTCCGCAGCCGCCGCATCAGGGCATCCGCGCTCGGCAAGGCGTAGGATGCAGCGCCGGTCGGGCAAACCGATGCGCACGAGCCGCAGCCGGCGCATACATTGGCGTCGATCGCGACCGCATTGCCGTTCGGCGTGATCGCGCCGGTCGGGCACAGATCGAGGCAGCGCGTGCATCCGGTAATGGAAGAGCGCGAGTGCGCGCAGAGCGCTTCCTCGAAATTGATGAAGCGCGGCTTGTCGAAGGTGCCGACGAGGTGACCTGCGTCCGCGATGGCACGCTCGACCGCAGCCTTGTCGCGCGGATCGGCGCGCAGGTAACCCGGGCGTAGATCATGCGCGGGAAACAACGGATTGCCGCCGGACAGATCGAGGATCAGATCGCAGGTCGAGGTCGCGCCGTCGCGCGACGATCCGAACACGAGCTTGGCGCGCGAGGAGGGCTGCGGCAGGGCGTAGTCGTCGATCGCAAGCTCGAACTGCCCGAGATGTCCGCGGGCATTGCGGATCGTGCCCTTGAGGACCGGGAATTCGTTGGTTCGGCGCGGGGGCACGTCGCCGGGCCTGCTGAGAAGCACGGTAATGTCCAAACGATCGGCAAGACGCTGCGCCGCCTCGATGGCGACCTCGTCGCGGCCATAGATCAGTGCGACGCCGCTGCTCTCGAGCGTCACCAGTGAAATCGGCGGCATGTCTTCGCCCGCCGCGGCAATCAGCGCCGCCGCCTTCGGACCCGCGGCGGCGGCATCCTTCGACCAGCCGCCGGTCTCGCGGATGTTGACGAAGGTGAGTTGAGCTTGCGGAGAATTCTCCGCGACTTCCCGAAACAGCGGGGCTTCCTGGGTGCACGCGACCGTGATCGGCGAACCGGAGGCGAGCGCCTGCTTGAAGCGGTCGAGTTCGAGACCGCAAAGCTGGTTCGCCTGCGTGATCTCAGCCGCGCAGCCGCGACCAATCGCCGCCGGATCCAGCGGCATGGTCTTCTCGCAACTGCAAATCAGGAGACGAGACGCCGACGCACTCATATTTGAATACCCTGAACCCTGTGCACCAAACGGGCGATTGCTTCGTCCCACGGTTCTGCGGTAACCGCTCGGGCAAATATCTGCAAGGCCGCTCGCGTGGCCGGCTGGCGCGGGATAGCATACACCCGCGGTTCGCCAGGCATTCAGGGATTAGTTCTGCGTGATCACTCGTTTAGGGGAAATGGAACAGACGCTCGACCTGCCGCCCGGTTATACTTTGGTCGCGTTGCGCGAACTCGGCGATGCATTTGCGCATGGCTGCGACATCGCGGCGGAGGCGGGCGCCGGGACGCTGGTATGGGTGCGACGTTACGACCTCGTCGAGTTCGCCGTCGTCCTTGAGCCCGATGAGCCGCTCAAGTCGGCGCGGCGGGCGTTCTTCGCCGGCATGAACGCGGTAGCGGATGCGATTGCCGCCCATTGTCCTCCGGAGCGGGAGGTCAGTTTCGACTGGCCCGATGCGATCCGATTTGATGCGGGATTGCTCGGCGGCGGGCGGCTCGGCTGGCCAAAGGACTGCGCGGAGGCCGAGGTACCAGGATGGCTGGTTTTCGGCGTGCTCCTGCGCGCGGCCGACATGGCGCACGTTCCGGAGGTGCAGGCCGCCTCCGGCGTGTCCTTGCTGAGCGAAGGTTTCGAGTTGATCGATACCGATGCCATCATCGAAAGCTTCGCGCGCCATCTGATGACGGCGTTCGACCGCTGGAACGAGCGCGGATTCGAGGCAATCGCGCGCGATTACCTGGAACGGCTTCCACGGCGCAAGGCCGGTGAGATCAGGGGCATCGACATCAATGGCGACCTTCTGGTCAGCCTGCCGGCCGGCGGCGGACCGCCAGAACGCACCAGCCTTGTGGATGCGCTCGGAAGGGCTAACTGGTATGATCCGCAGTCACGCGGTCCGAAATTCGGATGAGGCGGACATGCTGAAATTTCCGCGAACCATCAGGCTGGACCCGTCGGATACTTTCGTTTTCGAACGGGCGGCGGAGCCCGGCGAGTGGGCGGTCTCTGGCGCGTTTGTTTTCTGGAACAGCGACCCGGCGACGCTTACTCAGAAGCAGCGCGTGGCGTTGCGTTCAGGTTTTCTCGGGATCGACAGTTTGGGATGGTCGACGCTTGCGATCGTCACCGAAGCCACCGAAGCCGAAAGGCAGGCGATGATCGAGCGTCTCGCCGCGCAGTTTATGGAGAAATTCGGGGCGCCTGACGCCGACGCCGCGCACCTCGCCGCCGAGGAGGAGATCGCATTTGCGGCCTCGCTATGCGAGCATCCGCCGCAGACCCTGCTCGCGGTGCAGCGCAATGTCGAGAATGGCGAAATCCGTGAACGCTTTCGTACCCTCAAGCCGCGGCAGGCGGCGGCGGATGCCGATCGGTTGCACGCTTATGCCAGCGCCTTTACGTTCCACGAGGTTGAAGGCGACGTTGAGCCCAAAGAGGAGGTCGATCTTCGCGGATTGATCAGGACCGGCCGCATGAGCGGGGATCGCACATGAGAGAATTCTGGGTCGCCTCGGGTCATCATCTCACGCGCCGCGCCGATCACGGCGGGCTGGTCGCGACGCCCGAGCTCATCATGGCCTATCTGGCGCGGCCTGAATTGATGCCACCGGCGGATGCCTGCGACGCGGAGCAAAATCTTCACGCGAGCTTGCTGGCGGATCCGCTTCGTCCGGTCTCGGGGGCGGACATTGCAGCGCTTGCCGACGCCGATGCGCGCGAGAACTGGGCCTTCATGATGAATTTCCGCGACCGGCTGATAGCGGCGCCGTCGCTCGAGGCTGTCTATGTCGCGCTGGCCCGCAAGGGAGCGGGCGATCTGCCGCCGATCTTTCTGTCGCAACTCTGCCACCTGATCCTGCGCAATGCGCTTGAGGGATGCGAGGATCCTTACGTGCTGCGTGCGGCCGAGCTGTTCTATCGCAGCCAACTGGCGGCGGCTCATGACGGCACGCTGTTGCTGGCCGACGCGGAAGTCGTAGAGGCGGAGCAGCATGCCCAGCACGACCTGCATTCATCGCCGCTTACGGCCATGCTGCAGCCGAAGGCGTTCGGCGAGATGGACGTCATGGACGACGACAACGCGTGGACTTACTGGTCGCGTTCGGACGCGCACGCGATGGCGATGAATCTCGGCGGCAACGCCAAAGCGCGCGCCGGGCTCTGCCGGGTCATCGAGCGGTGGATTGGTCATCTGCTCGGCATCACCGTCAATGTCGAGACGATTGCCTCGATTGAGGACCGCGACTGGCGCTGGTTCGTCGGCCTCGACAGCGAGGCGACGCGGATCGGCAACGCGCTGTGGCACGGCGAGCGGCTGGACGGCGACGTCACGGAGCGCATCGTCGCCCTGATGCGCCTGAACTTCGAGGATGCGCGACTGGTCGACGAACGCGTCGGCAACAAGCCGGTCTATCTCATCCTCGCCATGGGGGAGGACAAGGTCGTGAGGCTGAAGCCGCAAAATCTGATCGCAGGGTTGCCGCTCGCGGCGGCCGCGAATGTCGCATGATCGGCCACCGAACGGAGGATCGAGCACGGCAATGACGGAAGCATCCCGCGAGGTCGGCGTGGTTTTGCGCCGCCGTTCGATCGACAATCGCTGGATCGACCATGTGTGGTCGCCGGCGATGGTCCTGGACGAGGTGCCGGCGACGGCGCCATGGACGGCGCTGTCCACAGAGCCCGATGCGACGATCTATTACGCCGGCTCGGCGAGCATCGATCTGTTCAGTGCGGAAACCGCGAATTATCGTGACAATCTGGCCGATGGCGAGCCTCGGATCTGGATCGCACTGCGGCGTCAGGACGGTGGGGCTCGAACTTGAGCTGACGAAAGTGACCGCCGACCCGACCGAAGGGGAGGCGATGTTCGAAAGCGGTTGCGACGTCATCGGCACCGTTCCGATGCCGCCGGAGATCGCGTCATGGATTGCGGCCTTTGTCGATCGATTCCATGTCGAGCGCGTGTTCCACAAGCGCAAGCGGGATCGCGCGGCCGGCGACCGCCCGCGAATGCCGGGCGATCGGCCGGATGAGGGAAAAGGGCGCACATGAGCGGTCCGGACGAAGCCGATCAGGACAAAGGCTTTCTTGCGCGATGGTCGCAGCGCAAACAGGAAGCAAAACAACCGGAACCGACGCCGGAGGCACCCGCTGCCGCAGCGTCCGATGTTCCGTCCGGGCCGGTTGCCGAAGTCGAGTCGGAACCCGAGTTCGATCTCTCCAGCCTGCCCAAGCTCGAGGAACTGACGGGAACCACCGATATCACCGCGTTTCTTAAAAAAGGTGTGCCGGAACATTTGCGCAATGCGGCACTGCGAAAATCCTGGGCGCTGGATCCCGCCATCCGCAACTACGTCAATCCCGCACTTGAATATGCTTATGACTGGAATACGCCCGGTGGGGTTCCCGGTGGCGGCGAACTGGACGCGGGCATCGATGTTGCGCGGCTGGTTTCACAAATTATGGGCGACCCGGCGCCCGAAATCGCAAATCCGAACGAAAATTCCGGAAATGCGGCGGCAGGTTCTGATCCACAGCCGTTTGAACGCGATCTGCCAGCAAAAACGCAGCAAGATCTGCCAGTTCAGTCCGTAAATCGGGTTGGACAACCGGCGGTAGAAACGACAAAAGGCTTTTCAACTTCTGAAAGTGGTTCCGAAGAGGCTGCGCCTTTAGTCGAATATCAATCGACGAGTTCCTGCTGCGCCGCAACAGCAGGTGCGACGCCATGGCACCGCAAAACCGATTGTTTAGACAAAAGTCTTTGCGGACATAGGCAAAGCCTATGTTAATGATTCCGCCTTGGAATTATTCCAGTTCTAAGTCGAGTAACCCGAGGGACACGGGTGGGCGGGGAGAAATCGGTAGCACCATGCGTGACACCGGTCTGGAACTAGCAATCAAAGCCGCAGGTGGCGTCGCTTCGCTCGCGCGCGGGATCGGCATTGCGCAGCCTTCAGTGTCGGCGTGGTCGCGGATTCCTGCGGAGCGGGTTCTCGCCGTCGAGGCGCTGACGCAGGTCAATCGTTTTGTTCTTCGCCCCGATCTCTACGGACCATCCGGAAACCAGGTGACATCGAAACCGGAAATCGACGAAATCGATCTGCTGCGTGCTGCGGAATACGGCCTGTTGTCGCTGCTGCTCGGCAAGGCGCCTGATGCGGATACGCTCAATCGTGTTGCAACGCTGAAGGGCGATGGTTCCGATCTCGGCATGGCGCATGTCGAACTTGCTTCCGCCGCCGCAGCGACGGACGACCGCGCCGTCAACAAGGAGTTCTTCGATCTCTTCATCGGACTCGGACGCGGCGAACTGCTTCCCTATGCTTCCTATTATCTGACCGGCTTCCTGCACGAGCGGCCGCTGGCGCGGGTGCGCGAGGATCTCGATGCGCTCGGGATCGAGCGCGCAGGCACCTCACGAGAGCCGGAAGATCACATCGCAATTCTGCTCGAGGTCATGGCAGGCCTCGCACGCGGCGACTTCGAGGCTGACTTCGCGCAGCAGTCGCGCTTTTTCGATCGTCATCTCAAACCATGGGCCGCGCGGATGTTCGCGGACCTGGAGATGTCGCAATCGGCGCAGTTCTACCGCGCGGTCGGCCGCGCCGGCCGCGTCTTCATGGAATTGGAATCCGAGGCCTTCACGCTGTCCGAGTGACGGCGAAGGGCGAGAATTGAGGGAGATCGCAATGAGCAAGCCATCTGACAAGGACAAGGCGAAATCAGCAGGCGTCGACCGGCGCAGCCTGTTCCTGATGGGCGGGTCGGCTGTCGCCGCGGCTGCGGTCGTGCCGCTTGCGAGCAGCGAGGCCGAGGCGGACGAGTCGCAATCCGAGCGCGTCAAGGCGCGCTACAAGGAGACCGATCACGTCAAGAACTACTATCGCGTCAATCGCTATTGATGGGACCACGCACATGTTGACCAAGCGAAAAGAAGGATCCGCGGGCAGGGCGCGTTTGCAGGGTATCGCCGCCGGCCTCGCGTCTGATATTCTCGACCGCCGTACGTTTCTGCGACGCTCCGGTCTGGTTGCGGGTGCGGGAGCCGCGATCGGATTGATGCCGCTCGGATCGGTGCGCAAGGCACAGGCCGGACCGAAGATCGTCGGTGCGCCGACGGAAATCAAAAAGAACATCTGCACGCATTGCTCGGTCGGTTGCACCGTGATCGCCGAAGTGCAGAACGGCGTCTGGGTCGGCCAGGAGCCGGCCTGGGACAGCCCGATCAACCGCGGCTCGCATTGCGCCAAGGGGGCGTCGGTGCGCGAGCTCGTGCACGGCGACCGCCGGCTGAAATCCCCGATGAAGCTGGTCAATGGCGAGTGGCAGAAGATCTCGTGGGATCAGGCCATCAACGAGATCGGCGACAAGATGCTCGAGATTCGCGCCAAGTCCGGCGCCGACTCGGTCTACCTGCTGGGCTCCGCGAAATTCTCCAACGAAGGCGGCTATCTGTTCCGCAAATTCGCGGCGTTCTGGGGCACCAACTCGATCGATCACCAGGCCCGTATCTGCCATTCCACCACGGTTGCCGGCGTCGCCAATACCTGGGGCTACGGCGCGATGACCAATTCCTACAACGACATCCGAAACTCGAAGACCATCGTCTTCATGGGATCGAATGCCGCCGAAGCGCATCCGGTTTCGTTGCAGCACATTCTGACCGGCAAGGAGATCAACCGCGCCAACGTGTTCGTGCTCGATCCGCGCTTCACCCGCACCGCGGCCCACGCCACCGAATATGTCCGGTTCCGCGGCGGTACCGACATCGCGGTCATCTGGGGCATGCTGCACCACATCTTCAACAATGGCTGGGAAGACAAGCAGTTCATCGCGCAGCGCGTCTACGGCATGGACCAGATCCGCGCTGAAGTTGCGAAGTGGACGCCGGAGGAAGTCGAGCGCGTCACCGGGATTCCGGGCGAACAGTTGAAGAAGGTCGCGGAGACCTTCGCCAAGCAGAAGCCCTCGACTTTCATCTGGTGCATGGGCGGCACCCAGCACACCGTCGGCACCGCCAACGTCCGGGCGTATTGCAACCTGCTTCTGGCGACCGGCAACGTCGGCACATTCGGCGGTGGCGCCAACATCTTCCGTGGCCACTGCAACGTGCAGGGCGCGACCGATATCGGCCTCGATATCACGACGCTGCCGCTCTACTACGGCCTGGTTGAAGGTGCCTGGAAGCATTGGGCGCGCGTCTGGGAGGTCGAGTACGATTCTCTGCAGTCGCGCTTCGATGAGGTGCCGGCGAAGGCGGGTCGTCCGGCCCGTACCCGCAAGCAGAACATGGAATTGCCGGGCATCCCGTGGACCCGCTGGTTCGATGCGACGCTGGCCAACCCTGATGATGTCGACCAACGCGACATCGTGAAAGGCGTGGTCATCATGGGTCACGGCGGCAACACCATTCCGCGCATGACGGAAATGGTGAAGGGCCTCGAGAAGCTTGAACTGCTCGTGGTCGCCGATCCGCATCCGACCACATTCGCCGCAATCTCCGAACGCAAGAACGGGACATACCTGTTGCCGGCCTGCAGCCAGTTCGAGACGTCGGGCTCGCGCACGGCGTCGAACCGCTCGCTGCAGTGGGGCGAGCAGATCGTCAAGCCGATCTTCGAATCGAAGGACGATTACGAGATCATCTATCTGCTTTCCAAGAAACTCGGTTTCGCCGATCCGATGTTCAAGAACATCAAGGTGGAAAACAATCACCCGTCTCCGGAAGACCTGTTGCGCGAAATCAACCGGGGCGGTTTCTCGACCGGCTATTCCGGCCAGTCGCCGGAGCGCCTGAAGGCGCACATGAAGAACCAGGGCAAATTCGACCTGGTGACCTTGCGCGCCAAGGCCGACGAACCCGAGATCGGCGGCGACTATTACGGCCTGCCATGGCCGTGCTGGGGCACGCCGCAAATCAAGCATCCGGGCACGCATACGCTCTACAACACCAACCTTCACGCCAAGGACGGCGGCGGCACGTTCCGCGCCCGCTTCGGCGTGGTGTACGAAGAGAAGCAGCCGGACGGTTCGGTGAAGAACGTCAATCTGCTGGCCGAAGGGTCCTACAGCAAGGGCTCGGAACTGACCGACGGCTATCCCGAGTTCACCTACGGCCTGCTCAAGAAACTCGGCTGGGACAAGGACCTCACCGCGGCCGAATTGGCGACGATCAACAAGATCGGCGGCAACAATCCTGATGGCGTCGGCTGGGCGGTCGATCTGTCGGGCGGCATCATTCGCGTCACGCTCGAACATGGCGTGATGGCGTATGGCAACGGCAAGGCCCGCGCGGTGGCGTGGAATCTGCCCGATCCCGTCCCGGTGCATCGCGAGCCGATCTACACCGCGCGTCCTGATCTGGTCGCCAAATATCCGACGCGTCCGGATGGCCGCCAGTTCCGCATGGCCAATCTCGGCTTCTCGGTTCAGAAGGCGGCGGTGGACAAGGGGCTTGCCAAGCAATTCCCGATCATCCTCACCTCAGGACGTCTGGTGGAGTACGAAGGCGGCGGCGAGGAAACGCGGTCGAACCGCTGGCTCGCCGAGTTGCAGCAGGACATGTTCGTCGAGGTCAACACCTCGGACGCCGCCGAACGCGGCATCAAGGATGGCGGCTGGGTCTGGGTGTTCGGTCCGGAAAACGGCTCGAAGGCGCGGGTCAAGGCGCTGGTGACCGACCGCGTCGGCAAGGGCGTCGCGTTCATGCCGTTCCATTTCTCCGGCTGGTTCCAGGGTGTCGATCAGCGCGGCAAATATCCGAAGGGGGCCGATCCGATCGTGCTCGGCGAAAGCGTCAATACCATCACTTCGTACGGCTACGACCCGGTCACCGGCATGCACGAGGGCAAGGTGACCCTGTGCCAGATCCAATCGGCGTGAGAGGAGAATAGATCATGGCTCGCGTCAAATTTCTTTGTGATGCCGACCGTTGCATCGAGTGCAACGCCTGCGTGACGGCCTGCAAGAACGAACATGAAGTGCCGTGGGGCATCAATCGCCGCCGCGTCGTCACCATCAATGACGGCAAGCCCGGCGAGCGTTCGGTCTCGATGGCCTGCATGCACTGCACCGATGCGCCGTGCGCCGCGGTCTGCCCGGTGTCGTGCTTCTACACCACCGCCGACGGCGTGGTGCTGCATTCCAAGGATCTCTGCATCGGCTGCGGTTATTGCTTCTACGCCTGTCCGTTCGGCGCGCCGCAATATCCGAAGGTCGGCAACTTCGGATCGCGCGGCAAGATGGACAAGTGCACCTATTGCGCAGGCGGACCGGAAGCCAACTCCACGCCGGCCGAATACGCCAAATACGGCGCCAACCGCCTCGCCGAGGGCAAGCTGCCGATTTGCGCCGAGATGTGCTCGACCAAGTCGCTGCTCGCCGGAGACGGCGCGATCATCGCCGAGATCTACAAGGAGCGCGTGATGAAGCGCGGTTACGGTTCCGGCATGTGGGGCTGGAAGACGGCCTACAGCGATTCACCGACCGGCTGAAGCATTGGCCGCCTCCACATCGTGGGAGCGGCCTCACGTAAACAGGAACGGGAAGGTCATCGACCTATGCCAAGCTCTCTTTCGAATTTCCGGGCCATTTGCGCCGCCGTCGCGCTGCTGTTTGCCTTCGCGCATCCCGCCGCCGCGCAGCTATCCTTCAAGCCGACCGCCGAAGCTGTCCAGGAAGACAAACTCCTGAATGCGCTGAAGGAGGGCGACAAGATCACCGGGCGGATATCCATCCCCGACAAGATGGCTTCCAGCCTGATCCAGCCCGCCGGGCGCGACTGGCGCGACTTCCACCGCAGCAAACTGCCATGGATTGGCGGCGTTGCTATTCTAGGAATGCTGGCCGCGCTGGCGATTTTCCTGATGGTGCGCGGCCGGATTCGCATCCACAAGGGGTTCTCGGGGAAGACGATCCTGCGGTTCGCCAGCTTCGAGCGCTTCACCCATTGGCTGACGGCAAGCTGCTTCATCATCCTTGCGCTGTCGGGCCTCAACGTCAGCTTCGGCCGCACGCTGATCTTGCCGCTGTTCGGCGCAGAAGCCTTTGCGGCCATGTCGGCCTGGGCCAAGCTCGCACACAATTACCTGGCGTTCCCGTTCATGCTGGGCCTCGTGGTCATGTTCCTGATCTGGATCAAGGATAACATCCCCGGAAAACTCGATCTGGAGTGGATCAAGCAGGGCGGCGGCATTCTGTCCGAAGGCAAGCATCCGCCGGCCAAGCGCTTCAACGCCGGCCAGAAGGGCATCTTCTGGATCGTCATTATCGGCGGAACGCTGATGTCGGTGTCCGGCTGGTTCCTGATATTTCCCTATCTGCCGGGCAACGTCACGGTGCTGCAGGTCTGGACCGTGATCCACGCCGTGGTCGCGATGCTCTTCATCGCCGCGATGCTGGCGCACATCTATATCGGCTCGATCGGGATGGAGGGTGCGTTCGACGCGATGGGAACCGGCGAGGTCGATCTGAACTGGGCCAAGGAACATCACTCGCTCTGGGTCGAGGAACAGCAGGGGAAGGCGGGCGCGCCGCCCGACCGGACGCCGCATGCCATCCCGGCTGAATAGTCGGACCGGCTCACGTGAAATGTGAGCTGGTTCAAGTCAAATATGAGGAAGTGCCATGAAAGTCTTTGTTGCGGCTCTGGCGTTTGCAGTGATTGCCGCCGCCGGTGTCGCGGTGGTGCTCAATACCATCCAGGAGCCAAGCTCCGTCGCCTTTTCGACTGATGGCGCCAGGGTCGGCGATCCCGGCCATAATCTGATCGGACCGGGCTGACGTCGGCGGTGCGCGCGCCTGACGTCACGGTGGCATGGCCGGTCGAAATCCGGCTCCTGAGGGATCGCCGCGCGCTGCAGGTGTCGTTCGACGATGGCCAGATATTCAATTTGTCCGCGGAACTGTTGCGGGTAACCAGCCCGTCCGCCGAAGTGCAGGGGCATTCCGAGGCCGAGCGCAAGACGGTTGGCGGCAAGCGCAACGTCACCATTCTTTCGGTCGATTCCGTCGGTAATTATGCCGTCCGACTAGGGTTCGACGACATGCATTCAACCGGCATCTACTCCTGGACGTTCCTGCGCGATCTCGGCTTGAATGCCGAACGGCGCTTTCAGGAATATCTCGACGACATCAAGGCCAAAGGCCTCGACCGCGACAGACCGGGCGTGCGCTAGGGCCGATGCGGATGCAGCAAAGCATTGCCGCGAACGTTTCGCTCGCCAGGGAAGCCCGGTCCGCGCTTCTGACGCTTGCAGTTCTGTCGATCGTCCTGCCGATCGGGGCAACTTCCGCGTTCGCGCAACTGCGCGGCCATGGCGGGCCGGTGCGGGCGCTGGCGATTTCTCCCGACGGGCTGAGCGCCATATCCGGAAGTTTCGACACGACTGCCATCCGCTGGTCGCTGACGCGCGATGCCGCCGAGCAGGTGCTTCGCTTCCATTCCGACGCCGTCAACGCGGTCGCATGGCTGAGGGACGGCCGCACGGCGACCGCCGGCGCCGACGGACGGATTGCGATCTGGACTTCAGGCAAGGCCGAGCCCGACGCGGTGCTGGAAGGCCATACGGCGCCGATCGTGGCGCTGGCGGCGTCGCCTGACGGCACAACGCTCGCTTCGGCGTCATGGGATCACACGGTACGGCTGTGGCCGCTCGCGGGCGGCGCGCCGCGGGTGCTCGACGAGCATACGCAGAACGTCAACGGCGTGGCGTTCGCCGCCGACGGCCGCACGTTGATCAGCGTCAGCTATGATCAGAGCGTCCGTATCTGGCCGCTGTCCGGTTCGCAAACGCCGACCGTCGTCGCGATGCCGACACCGCTCAACAGCGTCGCCGTCGGCGGCGATGGTGAAATCGCGGTCGGCGGCGCCGACGGCAAGGTTTATTTCCTGGCCGCGGACGGCGCGCGTGCAGGCGAGGTCGCGGCGCTGCCACGGCCGGTAATCTCGATTGCGATCTCGCCTGATGGCCTGCAGGTCGCCGCCGCGAGCATCGGCGGCGCGGTGGCGGTGATCGATCGCAAGGCGCGCCGCCTCGCGCGCACGCTGGTCGGCCCGGGGCTGCCGGTCTGGTCGGTGGCGTTTCTGCCTGATAGCCGTACCTTGCTCACCGGCGGCGCCGACAACATCATCAGGCGCTGGAACGCGGCGACCGGTGAGCCCATCGATCCACTGCTTCTGGAGACGGCGGGAGATCCGCTGGCCGCCTACGCCGGCGACCGCGGTGCGGATATTTTTCGCGCCTGCGTCGCCTGTCATACGCTCGGCGACCGAGCAGGCCAACCGGGCGGGGCCGACGCTATCAGGCATCTTCGGCCGGCGGATCGCGACCGCGCCGGGCTACAATTTCTCCGACGCGCTCAAGCGCCTCGATATCGTCTGGACGCCGGAGACGGTCGCAAAGCTGTTCGAGGTCGGGCCGCAGGCCTATACGCCCGGCACCAAGATGCCCGAGCAGCGCATCGGCTCGGAGCAGGACCGCGATGCGCTGGTGCAATTTCTGCAGCGCGCGACCAAGCGATAGACGCCGTCCGTGGCCGGCTTGCGCTACGGGTGCGGCGGCGCCGAGAACACCAGCGACATGTCCTCGAACTCCTCGACCGGAAGTCTGGCGACGGCGACCGCCGGAGATTTCTTTGCCGACGCCATGCCGGTGGTCATTGCCGCCAGGCGGTCGTCGGAAGGTGAATGCGAACGCAATATCGTTGTGGCGGCGAGCAAAGCGACTGCTACGAATCCGGATATCAACAGCTTCATGGAAACCTCCGTTCGGCGCTAACTGCCACTGCAGTACGGCCAACGGCTGCTTCCAGATGTGGTCTGCCTCACCTATCACGATGTTGTTTCTGGCGATGCGTGCAGGATTCATCGCGCCAGATGCATCCGATAATGCGCTCCAAGGTTGACGCCTTTCACCTTGAACACGCAGAGCGTTCGGTCCGATCGCTCGGATCGAAAGCTTACGTTGAGGGTGGTGTGGCAGTATTCAGCAGCTGCGAAACGGCGGTGACGAGTTGCGCCGGCGCGAACGGCTTGGTGAGCAGGATGCTGTTGGGAACGCCTTTCGAAGGCCATTCGTCGGCGCTGTCGCCAGTCATGTAGACGATTGGCAGATCAGGCTTATTTTCCCTCGCATGGCGGGCGACGGCCCAGCCATCTCTCACGCCCTTTCCAAGATTGATGTCGGTCACGAGTGCCCGAAATTCAGGTTCTTCGGCGTCAAGCAGTTCAATCGCCTGCTCGCCGGACGACGCTATTGTTGTCTCGAATCCGCCATCGGTGAGGGCTTCCTCGATCACGCCTTGTACTAACTGGTCGTCTTCAACGACCAGGATCACGACCTGGTTTTCCAACGCGTTCTCCCCGGCTGCAGCGTCGCAGCGCGTCCCCGGAGTACGTAAGCGCCGGGTCCGGGATTGGTTCCGTGAAATCCGTGTAATGTCGCGGAATCGGGCCTCGGCAGCCCGCCGCCTCGAATCATTGCATGGTTCCCGCAGGAGGCGCCCGGTCGAGGCTCATCGCCAGGACGCGGGCGACGTGGATGGCTTCGCGGGAGGCGCCATCCCTGATCTGATGCCGGCACGAGGTTCCGTCGGCCACGATCAATGTGGCACCGTCGGCGCGGCGGACCGCCGGCAGCAACGACAATTCGGCCATATCAATCGAGGCCTGATAGGTGTCGGCGCCATAACCGAACGCACCGGCCATTCCGCAGCAACTGGACTCGATGGTTTCAACGGTAAGACCGGGAACGAGGCGAAGCACCTGTTCGACCGGCTTGAATGCGCCGAATGACTTTTGGTGGCAGTGGCCGTGCACCACGGCCTTGTCGGCGACCGGGCCGAGCGGCAGTTGCAGGCGGCCCGCTTCGGCCTCGCGCACCAGAAATTCCTCGAACAGCAGCGCATGCGCACTGATCGCCCTGGCATCGTCGTCGGACCGCAGCGACAGCAATTCGTCGCGGAGCGTCAGCAGGCAGCTCGGCTCCAGCCCGACGATCGGCACGCCGCGCGCGGCGAAGGGCGCGTAGGTCGCGACAAGGCGGTCCAGTTCGACGCGGGCCTGATCGACGAGACCGGCCGAAAGGAACGTGCGCCCGCAGCACAGCGGCCGGCCGAGATCCACCGGCCTCGGCATATGGACGCGATAGCCGCTCTCGACCAGCACGCGCAGCGCGGCCTCGAGATTTTCCCGTTCATAGGCGCGATTGAAGGTGTCGGCAAACAACACGACTTCACGGCCGCCTTCGGGCCCGGCGGCGTCGGCGGACCTGAACACATCGCGCCGGAACGCGGGCAGGGCGCGTTGCGCGCTGATCCCGGCGAATTTTTCGAACAGCCTGCGCAGCAAGGGGCTGCGGTTGCGCCAATTGGCAAGCGGCGCAAGGCGTGACGCCAGGCCTGCATAACGCGGCAGATAGCCGACCAGCCGGTCCCGCAGCGATAGCCCGTGCTTGCTTGCCCGCGCCGCCAGCACCTCGATCTTCATCTTCGCCATGTCGACGCCGGTCGGGCATTCATGGCGGCAGGCCTTGCAGGACACGCAGAGTTTCAGCGTCTCCATCATCTCGTCGGATGCCAGCGCATCGGGGCCGAGCTGGCCGGAGATCGCGAGCCGCAGCGTATTGGCGCGACCGCGCGTGACATCCTTCTCGTTGCGGGTGGCGCGATAGGATGGACACATCACGCCGCCTTCAAGCTTGCGGCAGGCGCCGTTGTTGTTGCACATCTCGACCGCGCCTTGAAAGCCGCCGCCGGCGCCGGGATAGGCCGACCAGTCGAGTGCGGTCTTCAATTCATCGATGCGATATCCCGGCGGATAGCGAAACAGGGTGCGGTCGTCCATCTTTGGCGGATCGACGATCTTGCCGGGATTGAGCACCTTGCCCGGATCGAAGCGCTGCTTGACCTCCCTGAAATCGGCAATGATACGCGTACCGAACATCGCCTCATGGAATTCCGAGCGCACCAGGCCGTCGCCGTGCTCGCCGGAATGCGAGCCCTTGTACTCGCGCACCATCTCGAACGTCTCTTCGGCGATGGCGCGCATCGCCTTGACGTCCTTGTCGAGCTTGAGGTTGAGCACCGGACGCACATGCAGGCAGCCTTCGGAAGCATGCGCATACATCGTTCCGCGGGTGCCGTGCCTGGCAAAAATCTCGTTCAGCCGCGCGGTGTAATCGGCAAGATGCGGCAGCGGCACGGCGCAATCCTCGACAAAGGAAACCGGCTTGCCCTCCTGCTTCATCGACATCATGACGTTGAGCCCGGAGGTGCGGAAATCCGAAATGGCCGCCTGCGTCGCGGGTTCGACGACGTCGACCACGCCGCCCCATTTGCGTTGCGGATGGTTCCAGCCGAAGCCGAGATCGGCCATCAGTTCGGAGAGCTGCTTGAGCTTTGCAAGATTGTCGGGCTGATCTTCTTCGGCGAATTCGACGATCAGCAGCGCATCGGGATCGCCGCGCACGGTGGCATCGATCACGGGCCTGAACATCGCAATGTCGCGGCCGAGCGCGATCATGGTCCGGTCGACCAGTTCGACGGCGATCGGCCGCAACTTCACCAGATGCTGGGCGGCATCCATCGCCTCATAAAAGCTGCCGAAATGGCAGACGCCGAGCACCTTGTTGCGGATCACGGGCCACAGCTTCAGCTCGACCTGGGTCGTGAAGGCGAGCGTGCCTTCCGAGCCCACCAGCAGGTGCGCCATGTTGTTCGCGGCGTTGCGCGGCACCAGCGCGTCGAGATTGTAGCCGCCGACCCGGCGCTGCACCTTTGGAAATCTTTCTGCGATCTCGGCGGCCTCGCGCTCGCCGAGGCCGAGCATGTCGCGAAACAGTTTTAGCCCGCTCTCCGGGGCATCCACCCCCGCCAGATCGCGCGGCACCTCGCCGAAATGCAGGCGTGTGCCGTCGGCCAGCGCGGCATCCATCGACAGCGTGTTGTCGCGCATGGTGCCGTAGCGGAGCGAGCGGCCACCGCAGGAATTGTTGCCGGCCATGCCGCCGATGGTGGCGCGCGACGCTGTAGAGACATCGACCGGAAACCACAGCCCGTGCTTCCGGAGCTGCCGGTTGAGGTCGTCGAGCACGATGCCGGGTTCGACCACGCAGGTGCGGTTGGCAACGTCGAGCGAGACGATCCGGTTCAGGTGTTTTGAGAAATCGACGACGATGCCTTCATTGACGGTCTGTCCGCACTGCGAGGTGCCGCCGCCGCGCGGGGTGACGATCCGCCCGTCGTCGCGGGCGATCGCGAGCGCCCGCAGCGCCTCGTCCATCGATCGCGGCACCACCACGCCGAACGGCATGATCTGGTAGAAGGAGGCGTCGGTCGCGTAACGGCCGCGGTTGAAGCGATCGAAGAAAACGTCGCCAGAGATGGCAGTCTTCAAGCGCGCTTCGAGCTTCGAGGGTTTTGCGTCAGGCATCATTCATCCAGATAGCCCAGACACTTAGAGGGCTTTTGTTACCTTCAAGTATATGATCCGTTGCTGCTCGTCGAGCACCGGCACCCTTAAAGGATATGACGCCGCGTTCCCGCGGCTCGAAGAGCCCGAGGTTTGCTGGTAGTTCCGCCCCCTTGAAACAGAGGGCGCAGGGAAGACCGGGTGCGCGCTGCACCCGCGGTCTCGTGTGCAATTGCGCACAGAAAACGCGCACACGAGCATACAGGTTCAGCGGGAGCATCCCGGCCTTCCCTGCGCAGTGGCTTTACGGCTTACTTCGTGCTCTCCCCAGTGAACGGCTTTCTTGCCACTGTCGCCGCGTGGATATCGCGCTCGATCCGAAGGATCGATGCGCTACCACGCAACTTGACGCCAGCACCGCGGCGTCAGGACCACACGACTTCGCCGTACGCTTGAGCCACCCTCGTCAGTTATGGCTCTCGCGTCCACCGCATCCCACCGCACGTTCGTGACGATCGCGATCGCCCCTCATCTGCCGTGAGACGCGCAGATTAATGCCACTGATTTGCCCGACGGCGCGAGCGGAATATTTTTGTGCGAAGGGATGGACAGCTTTTTGTTGATTTGCCCGTCGGGCAGTTTTTGCGATGCGACGTAGGATGGGTAGAGCGAAGCGAAACCCATCGCGGGCATGGGCGGTTGTGATGATGGGTTTCGCTTCGCTCTACCCATCCTACGGTTATCATTAGCGCGGCAAGAGTTGCTTCGGCAGGCTGAAGGCGAGGCGGTAGAGCGGCAGGTCGTCGATGGCGCCTTCATCGTCGGCGGTAAGCGTTTTGCGCAGATGATGGAGGGCGTCGCGGACCGCGGCCTCGTCCAGTCCCTCAATCAGCAGCAGGGCGGCAAATGAACCGTCGTTGCTTCGCATGCCCTTCTCGCGGGTCTTGATCGAGGTTTGCGTGATGTCGGTGAGCAGGACCCGTACGGCGATGATCCTGTCGAGACGCGCAAGATCGGCGGCAACCGTGGCGGCATCCCAGGACGGCGCGGCATCGAGGCGCAAGGGCGCGACGATGCCGCCCTGGCCGGTGCCGGCTGAAGCGGCGATACGGCCGCCGCCGCGCGCGAAATTGCCGAGCCGGGGCATGATGCTTTGCGACCATGGCGTCGGCGCATTCAGCCGCGCCAGATAGTCCGGACCGCCGACGACGCGTTCGTCCTCGAGCTCATAGAGAATGAAGTAGCGGTTCACCGGCGTGCCCAGCGCGCGGAAGATACGGCAGGCCAGAAATCCGTTGACGCCGACGCGCTCGGCGGCATGTTCGCGCGTGATCCAGTGGGCCCAGTCGGTATGGTCGTGCGGCGCGAGATCGCTCCAGATGGCGAGATAGCCGGCTCCCTGCATGTTACGCTCCCTTGGTCATTTGGGTCCGTCGCGCACGGCCGCCGGCAGCGATGCCGGCAATTGGCCGGCGCCCTGCAGCGCGGCCTGCATGGCGACAATGTAGCCGTAGGGGCCGAGGCCCGCGATCACGCCTTTCACGGCGGCAGAAAGCTTGGAGTGCCGGTGCAATTCGTCGCGGGCGTGGATGTTGGAAATGTGCACCTCGTAGATCGGACCCTCAAAAATCTTCATGGCGTCGTAGATCGCAATCGAGGTGAAGGAGTAGGCGGCGGGATTGATGATGAGGGCGTCCGCCGAGGTGCGGGCGGACTGTATCAGGTCGACCAGTTCGCCTTCGTGGTTCGACTGGTGAAACGCCAGTTGCGTGCCGGTGAAGGCGGCGAATTCTTCGCAGGAGGCCTTGATGGCCTTGAGCGTGGTCGATCCGTAGATGTGCGGCTCGCGGATGCCGAGCATGTTCAGGTTCGGGCCATTGAGGATCATGATGCGCATGGAATGCCTTTCACGGGGTGATGCCGGAAGAGTGTAGCCGATTGCGGCAACGTGTCAGCCGCTGAACCATTTCGCCGGCACGGTGACGAGCGCTGGAAACAGGATCATCAGCAACAGCACGATCAATTGGGCGATCATGAAAGGCCATACGCCCTTGATGATGTCCTCCATGCTGATGCGTGACACGCCGCAGACGACATTGAGGACGACGCCGACGGGCGGGGTGATCAGGCCGATCGCGTTGTTGATGATGAAGAGCACGCCGAAATAGACAGGGTCGATCCCGGCCTGCTTGACGATCGGCATCAGGATCGGGGTGAGGATCAGGATGGTCGGCGCCATGTCGAGCGCGGTGCCGACGATGACGACCAGCACCATGATCGCCAGCATCAGGAGCGTCTGGTTGCCCATGAAGGGGCGGACGAGGTCGACCACCTGGGTGGCGATTTCCGACACCGTGATCAGCCAGGACGACACCAGCGCCGCCGCAACCAGGAACATGACGACGCTGGTGCTGAGCGCAGCCGAGACGAACACTTCGTAGAGGTCGCCGATCTTGAGCTCGCGGTAGATGCAGGTCGCCACGAACAATGCGTAGACGGCGACGACGACAGCGGCTTCGGTCGGCGTGAATACGCCAAACCGCAGGCCCACGATGATGATCGCCGGCAGCATCAGGGCCCAGAATCCGTCGACAAAGGTCCAGACCACCTCGCGGAGCGATTTGCGCGGCGGGCTTTCGACATTCTCCTGACGTGCGACCCACCACCAGGCGAAGCAGAGCCCGACGCCGAGCATGAGGCCGGGGAAGATGCCGGCGAGGAACAGTTTCGAGATCGAGACGCCGCCGGCAACGCCAAACAGCACGAAGCCGATGCTCGGCGGGATGACGGGCGCGATGATGCCGCCGGCGGCGACGAGGCCCGCCGCATACATCTTGCGGTGGCCGGCTGCGACCATCATCGGGACCAGCAGCGCGGCCAGCGCCGCGGCGTCGGCGGCGGCCGAGCCCGACAGCGAGGCGAGCACGCAGGAGGCGAGGATGGTGACGTAGCCGAGGCCGCCCTTGACGTGGCCGACCAGCGCGAGCGCGACGTTGACGATCCGCCTGGCCAGCCCGCCGCGATTCATCAGCTCGCCGGCCAGCATGAAGAACGGGACGGCCATCAGTGGAAAACTGTCGGCGCCGTTGATGATGTTCTGGGCGACGATCTGGGAGTTGAAAATGCCAATCGAATGCATCAGCGCGATGCCGCAGACGATCAGCGCGAATGCAATCGGCATGCCCAGCGCCATGGCGCCGAGCAGGGAGAATGTGAAGACGGCGAGCGTCACGTGCGGCCCGCCAGATGACGATCAGGTGTGCTCATCGCTTTCCTTCACCGAGATCATGTCTTCCTCGGAGGCGTTGCCGCTCAGCACGCGAACGAGATCGAGCAGCAGGATCACGGCCGCGGAGACGCCGAAGACGAGGCCGGAGGAATAGAAGAACAGGCCGACCGAGATGCCGGACGCGGGCGCGCTGTCGCCGAAGGTCAGCACCGCCTGCTTCCAGCTACCCAGCGTCAGCAGCCAATCGGCGTAGAGCATCAGGACATAGCTCGCCAAGAAGCAGATCTTTTTGCCGAGGGGAGGCAGCGCGCGGACCAGGGTGTCGACACCGAGATGGGCATGCTGGCGCAGCGCGACGATGGCGCCGAGGAACGTGAGCCACACCAGCAGCCAGCGCGACAGCTCTTCCGAGGTCGGGATCCCCGAGTTGAAGAGATAGCGCATCACGACATTGGTGAAGACCAGTACCACCATCGCGGCGAGGCACGCCGCGATCGCGACCTTGAGCAGGCGGCAGTAGAGGTCGATCAGCCGTTCGACGGCGGCCATCACAGTTTTCCCGGCGGCTACTTGGCGCTGCCGCGGATGCGCGCCAGTTCGGCGTTGAAGAGTTTTACCCGCGCAGGGTCATACTCCGCCGAGAATTTCTCAACGACAGGCTTGGTGGCGTCCTGCATGCGGGCGTATTCGGCCGGCGCGATCTCGTTGAACTGCATGCCCTTCGCCTTCAGTTCGCCCAGCGCCTTGTCCGCCGCAAGCTTGGTCTGGTCGCGCTGGTATTCGCGCGTCTCGGCAAAGCTGTCGCGCAGCATCTTCTGTTCTTCCGGCGACAGGCCGTCCCAGAACTTCTTGCTGACGATGATGACGTTCTGGGTGAAGGTGTGGTTGGTGGCCGAGACGTATTTCTGCACCTCGTAGAACTTGTTGGACAGGATGACGCTGTAGGGATTTTCCTGGCCGTCGACGGTCTTGTTTTCCAGCGCGGTGTACAATTCGCCGAACGCCATCGGCACCGGGTTTGCCTTCAGCGCCTTGAAGGTTTCGAGATAGACCGGGTTCGGGATCACGCGCAGCTTGAGGCCGGAAAAATCCTCGACCTTCGCGATCGGGCGGCTGCTGTTGGTGGCGTTACGGAAGCCGAGCCCCCAATAGCCGAGACCGATCAGCTCCTTCTCGGGGAGCAATTCGAGCATGGCCTTTCCGAACGCGCCCTGGGCCAGCGCTTCAGCTTGCTCGAAAGTGCTGACGGTGAAGGGGAAGTCGAACAGGCCGAGATCCTTGACGACGCCGGCGAGCGACGTCGTCGACGCCGAGAGGATTTCCTGGGTGCCGCCGCGCACCGCCGACTGCTGCTGCATCTCGTTGCCGAGCTGCGAGGCCGCAAATTCGCGGATTTTCAGCTTGCCGCCGCTCTTGGCCGCCAGCACCTCGGCGAACTTCTGCACGCCGAAGCTGACGGGATGATCGGTGTTGTTGAGATGGCCCCATCGGATGGTGCGTTCCTGCACCTGGGCTGAAGCCGGTGTTCCCAATAGCGCGCAAAGGCTGACAGCAGCGCACAGCAATCCGATCCGCATGGCGGTTTCTCCCATTGGTTCGCGATCTTCTTGACGTCGCGGTGAGGGGAGTATTCATATGATAAAAGCAAAGTCAAAATATAAAATAAGAATTATCATATGAAATATGCTATATAGGACGGACGGTAGAGGTTGAGTGGGATCGGCCGACATGGCACTGGCCGGTTGGCTGCGTTTGTTGGCTGCCTGGCGCATGGATTGGCAATGACACTGGTCGAGCGGACGGAAGAACAGGAAGCGGTCGGCGATGACGGCTATCGCCGCATCCGGACCGACATCGTGTTCGGCCGGCTCCGCCCGGGTCAAAAACTCCGGCTTGAGGGCCTCAAGGAGGATTACGGCGTCAGCGTCTCCACGCTGCGCGAAATCCTGAACCGGCTCGCCGCGGAGGGTTTCGTGCTGGCCGAGGGGCGGCGCGGCTTTGAGGTGGCGGCGATCTCCGCCGAGAACTTGCGGGATCTCGCCGAGCTTCGCCTGCTGCTGGAAGCGCACGCGATGCAGGTGTCGTTCGGCAATGCCGATGTCGAGTGGGAAGGGCGCGTGGTCTCCGCGCATCACAAGCTGGCCTCGACCGAGCGGCTGATGGAGACCGGCCTCGGCGAACTGGAGCAGTGGAAGCGTTATGACGGCGAATTCCACCAGGCGCTGATCTCCAATTGCGGCTCGCGCGCGCTGATGGAGATGCATGCCTTGGTGTTCGACAAATATTTCCGCTACCAGATGGTGGCGTTCAGCTACCGCGGCAGCGAACCCGCCGCCCAGCACAGGACGCTGCTCGACAGCGCGCTGAAGCGCGATGCCGCGACCGCAACCGCCACGCTGCGCGCGCATGTGAACAATTGCGTCGAGCACGCGCTCGCAACGGCGGCGCTGCGCTAGATGAGATCGTCATCGCGCTAGGTCTTGTTTGAGCAGATCTCGGAAAACCGCTGCACACTTTTCCGGATCATGCGAGCCGGCGGCGACAACGCCGCCGGTGGGTTTCAGGCGATGGAGGTCAGGCCGCCTTGGCGGTTGTTTTCGCCACGTGGGTGGCGATCGCATCCATCAGCGCCGGCGACAGGCAGTCATAAGGCTCCAGATCGAGCTCCTTCAGGCGCGATCTGATGCCTGCCATCTCTGATGGTGCGACACCGGACTCGATCACGGACGACACGAACGCCGCAAACCCCGGAGCCGCCGAGCCGGCTTCCTGGAATAGTTCGGGGTGGATGAAGTCGAGGCCGTAGAACGGATGCCCCTTGTTCTCGATCCGGCCGTACATATGCGCTCCGCAACCCTTGCAGGCGTGGCGCTGGATCGTCGCGGACGTATCGACAATCTGCAGCTTGTCGCCGTTTTCGAGCACGGTCACATTCTCGCGCGGCACAACCGCGACCACCGAGAAGGTTGCCCCTTCGGGCTTCCAGCACTTGGTGCAGCCGCAGGCGTGATTGTGGGCGACATCGCCCTTGATGCCGACCTTGACCTGCTTGTCCGCGCACTTGCAGACGAGGGTGCCGCCGGCAAAGCTGCCGGAACCTTTCTTGACGCCGCTGTCGACCGATGGGTGGATATGAACAGTCATGGGCTATCCTCCTTATGTTTGACGTTCTTTGACTTTAGAATACGACGACCGAACGGATCGATTTGCCTTCGTGCATCAGGTCGAAGCCCTTGTTGATGTCCTCCAGCTTGAGGACGTGGGTGATCATCGGGTCGATCTCGATCTTTCCGTTCATGTACCAATCGACGATCTTCGGCACGTCGGTGCGGCCGCGCGCGCCGCCGAACGCGGTGCCTTTCCACACCCGGCCGGTCACCAGCTGGAACGGCCGGGTCGCGATTTCCTTGCCGGACTCCGCCACCCCGATCACCACGGAGACGCCCCAGCCGCGATGGCAGGCCTCGAGCGCCTGGCGCATGACGGTGGTGTTTCCGGTGCAGTCAAAGGTGTAATCGGCGCCGCCGTCGGTGAGCGTGACCAGGTGCGCGACGATATCGCCGCTCACCTTGGTGGGGTTGACGAAATGCGTCATGCCGAAACGGCGGCCCCATTCGTCCTTGCTGTCGTTGATGTCGACACCGATGATCTTGTCGGCGCCCACCATCCTGGCGCCCTGGATGACGTTCAGTCCGATTCCGCCAAGTCCGAACACGACGACGTTGGCGCCCGGCGTGACCTTGGCGGTGTTGACCACCGCGCCGACGCCGGTCGTGACGCCGCAGCCGATGTAGCAACTCTTGTCGAACGGAGCGTCTTCGCGGATCTTGGCCACCGCAATTTCCGGCAGCACGGTGAAGTTCGAAAACGTCGAACAGCCCATGTAGTGGAAGATCGGCTTGCCCTTGTGGCTGAACCGCGACGTGCCGTCCGGCATCACGCCCTTGCCCTGCGTGGCGCGTATCGCGGTGCACAGGTTGGTCTTCTGACTGAGGCAGCTTTTGCACTGGCGGCATTCGGGCGTGTACAGCGGGATCACGTGGTCGCCCGGTTTGACCGACGTGACGCCGGGGCCGACCTCGCGGACGATGCCGGCGCCCTCGTGGCCGAGGATGGAGGGAAAGATTTCCTCGCTGTCGAAGCCGTCAAGCGTATAGGCGTCGGTGTGACAGATCCCCGTCGCCTTGATCTCGACGAGGACTTCACCGGCCTTCGGGCCTTCGAGATCGACTTCAACGATCTCGAGGGGCTTCTTGGCTTCGAACGCGACTGCGGCGCGTGTCTTCATTCTCAACTCCACTTTCGCTTTTCGAGCCGCTGCAAGAACGCTGCGTGACCGGTCTTTTACACACCCCGACGGATCATTTCTTGCCCATGCAGGAATTCTCCGCCTCGGTGTAGGCCGCCGGCTTGTCTTCCTTCCTGGCGGGACGCGCACGCCCGACGGCGTCATTGGCGCGGGCACGCAGATAGATGTAGAGATCGTCCATGTAGCAGGCGACGTTGGGATTATCGCCAAGCGCCGGCATGACGGAGGTGCCGCGCGTGCGGCCGCTCGCGACTACGCCGACGAAGTCGCCGTAATTCATGGTCTTGAGTGAATTCGTGAGCGCGGGGGCGTAGGTCGATCCCATCCCGTCGGGGCCATGGCAGACGTGGCATTCGGAGTGATAGCGGCGGTATCCGGAGTAGGTGTACCAATCCACCGTACCGTCGGCCGCCACCTTGAAGGTTGGATTGCCTTCCTTGTCGATGTACTTTCCGTCTTCGGACTTGACGGCGGCCGGATCGACCGCGTCTTCGGCGAAGCTAATTCCTCCTGATACCACGAAGATCATCGCAGCCGCCGCAAACCAGATTTCACGCAAGAGCTTGTCCTCGAGATTCAATGGCAGGCGAACCGGCGCATGGAGCAACTCCACGCGCCGGAACGAGGTTCAGCTCACTGCGGCAAAGCGAACACCGTAAGCGCCCCGCCAAGCGCGGTATAGTTGCTCAGCGCAGCATATCCGCCGACCGCACCGAGGCCGGCGGTGTCAACGTTCCTCGCGGCGGATTCCAATGCACGGCCCACCGTTGCACGGCCCGCAGCGCTCTGCCATTCAGCGGCACCCTCGGGGGTCGTCAGCCCTGCCGCCAGGCCGATGCCGGCCCAGCCGCCCACGCCGGACAGCACGGCCAGGTACTGCCGGCCGCCCTGCTCATAGGTCGTGACGTTGCCGATGATGCCGGACCCGGTCTTGAACTTGTAGAGTTCCTTGCCGGTCTTGGCGTCGACCGCCTTGAGGTAGCCTTCGAGTGTTCCGTAGAACACCACGCCGCCGGCGGTGGCGAGCGCACCCGACCAGACCGAGAACTGCTCCTTGTTCGACCAGACGATCTTGCCCGTCTTGTTGTCCCAGGCGATGAAGTTGCCCATATGGGTCTCGCCGGGGGGCGGATACATCGACAAGGTCGCGCCAACGTAAGGCTGACCTGCCGTGTAGCTTACCTTGAACGGCTCGTAGTCCATGCAGACGTGGTTGGTCGGCACATAGAACAGCTGCGTATCAGGAGAGTATGCTGCCGGTTGTTCATCCTTGGTGCCGAGCGCAGCGGGGCAGATACCTTTGGCATTGACGTCCTCGCCGCCCTTTTCGGTCGAATATTGATCAAGAACTTTGGGTCGGCCGTAGGTCGGCGAGCTCTTGTTCATGTCGACGCCGGAGGTCCAGTTGACCTTCGGATCGAACTTCTCTGCTACCAGCAATTCGCCGGTGACGCGGTCGAGCGTGTACCCGAGCCCGTTGCGATCGAAATGAGTCAGCAGTTTGCGGGCCTGACCGCCCATCTCCTGATCGGTGAGGATCATTTCGTTGACGCCGTCGTAATCCCACTCGTCGTGCGGGGTCATCTGATAGACCCAGCGGGCCATGCCGGTGTCGACATCCCGCGCAAAGATGGCCATCGACCAGCGATTGTCACCCGGCCGCTGCTTCGGATTCCAGGTCGAGGGGTTGCCCGTCCCGTAATACATCAGGTTCAGCTCGGGATCGTAAGAGTACCAGCCCCACGTTGTTCCGCCGCCGATCTTCCACTGATCGCCCTGCCACGTGCTGAGGCCCGAGTCCTTGCCGACCGGCTTACCGAGATGCGTGGTCTTCGCCGGATCGATCAGCGTGTCGCTGTCGGGTCCCATCGAATAGCTGCGCCAGACCTGCTTGCCGTCCTTGATGTTGTAGGCGGTGATCGAACCGCGAACGCCGAATTCGCCGCCCGAGATGCCGGTGACGACCTTGTCCTTGAAGATCATCGGTGATGACGTGCCGGTCTCGCCCTTGCTGGGATCGCCGTTCTTCACCGACCAGACGACTTTCCCGGTCTTGGCATCGAGGGCGACGAGAGTCGTGTCGGCCTGATGCAGGAAGATCTTGCCGTCGGCGTAGGACACGCCGCGATTCACCGTGTCGCAGCACATCACCGGGATGACGTTCGGATCCTGTTTGGGCTCGTACGCCCAGACGATCTTGTTCTCCTGGGATAGGTCAAGAGCATAGACCTTGTTTGGGAACGGCGTGTGGACGTACATCATGTTGCCGATGATCGAGCGGTCCGCCTTCATGGCCGCGCAGCACGCCGGTCGAGAACGTCCAGGCGACCTGCAGTTTCCCTACATTCGCCGCAGTAATCTGGTTGAGCTTCGAGTAGCGCGTATTGGCGTAGTCGCCCGTCGGCATCACCCAATCCTTGGGGTTCTGCGACATCTTGATCAATTCGTCATTGGCCAAGGCCGCGCCTGCGGTAAACGCCGCCGCGGAACCAAGACAAGCTGCTAGTAGCACTTTGCGCATTGCGTCCTCCCACTGGTGAACTCTTGGGTTCCGTCGAGACGGCCCACATTCCATTTTGTCCCGCACCCTATCCCGTTCGATCATGGGAAACTTGCCCAAGAGGGAAGGGCATTTGCTCCAAAGCGAACCGCAACGAACTTTCTGGCTTCCGGCTGCAAGCGTTGGCGTCGCCGCCATGCGGCAGTGCAATGAAGCGCAGCCGGGAGAATGGGAGAATGGCCTGCGCGGTCGCAGGGCGAGGTTTCCCTTGACGGCGCGGAAACTAAGTCGGAGGATTGTCAAGTGGATACTGGGACATATGTTGCTGAGGCAACAACGATCGCTCTAAATTGAGGTTGATGTCGCTTCACCGTGACCGAGTCACTCGCGGGCCATAGTCACGTTTCTCGAATCCCCGTTTCTCAAATCCCCGTTCCTCGAATTGGTGGCTGGAAATGTCTGATACGGTCCACTCGCTTACTACCTCCGGTTTATCGCCGAAGAAGCAGATCCAGTGCTGGTCAGAAGCACTGACGGATCTTTGCGGCCAATTCGACATCGACCCGCTGAAGGCCTCGTCGCTCGAAGCGCGGGTCAACTACACGACCGTTTCGAAGCTGAAGCTCTGTCAGATCGAGGTGAGCCAGCATCGGATCGCGCACACGGTGTCCCGTGCAAAATCCAGCGAACATCCCTACGTCAAGATCCTGTTCCAGACGCACGGAACTTCCTATTTCGAGCAGGACGGAAGGCGCTTCGAACTGATGCCCGGCGATTGTCTCGCCTACGATGTATCCTGCCCGCACACGATCATCAGCCCGGCGCTGACGCGGCATGAGGTCGTCATCGTGCCGAAGGCGCTGCTGCAGGAACGCGGCTTCCACATGGCGAAGATGTCGGCGTGCAAACTTTCGGCGCGCACCGGCACCGGCCGGATCGCCCATGACTTCGTGCATGCGGCGTTTGAGCAGGCTGCGAGACTGTCACCGAACAACGCCGTCGTCGTCGCCGATTCGCTGATCGATCTGCTGCTGCTGCCGCTGCGCGAGGCGGACGCGACGTTCGATCGTGGCGGTCCCGAGGCGATGTATATTCGCGCCCAGGCCTTCATCCGCGAACATCTGCGCGATCCGGATCTCTGCATCGACCAGATTTCCGCGGCACTCGGCTGTACCAAGCGCTATCTGCACATGCTGTTCAGCGACCGGGGCATGACCGTCAGCGATTATATCTGGCACGCGCGGTTGCAGAACTGTCGCCACGAGCTGGAGACGCACGCCGGCAAGACGGTCACGGATGTTGCATTTTCGTGGGGCTTCTCGAGTTCCTCACATTTCAGCCGGGTCTTCCGCAAGTATTTCGGAATTGTTCCGTCTTCGATTCACAAGGCGCAGCACAGCAGCCCGTCTCCGGACGTTTCCTGAGCCGCCGGCGTCTATCAGAACAAGCAATCGGAACCCCGCGTGCTGATCGAAGGCCGCGACAGCACAGCGATTCTCGCCTGAAACGGCTTGATCTTGCCCGGTTCCCAACCGGGCATTTGTTGCGGCACGAACATTGCTTTGATTATCCCGCCGGAAGACAACAGGAGCGGGATGGATGAAGCGAATCATCCTTTTTCTAGGTATTGCCGGCTATCTGACCGCAGGCGTCGACGCGCGCGATCTCGGTCAATGGGAAAATGCGGATCCTGCCATCCGCCAATGGTACCAGTCCCTGATGCAGCCCGACGCGCCGCATGCGTCGTGCTGCGGTGAGGCAGACGCGTACTGGGCTGATGAAATCCACGTCAGGAACGGCAAGACCTACGTGCGCATCACGGACGACCGGCCGGATGAACCGCTCGGACGGCCTCACGTCGACAGCGGAACGGAAGTCGAAATCCCGAACCACAAACTCAAATGGGACCGATCGAATCCCACCGGCCACGGCATCCTCTTCCTGAGCCGCAACGGTCACGTGTTCTGTTACGTTCAGCCCGGCGGCGCATGAGGGGTTGATCAACCCATCGGAACATGCGGCGGCGTGGCGTTCGTATCGCGGCGCTTTGTCCAGGAGGGAAGTCGCTTTGTCCAAGAGTGAAGTATCGCCGCATACGCGTACTCTCAGTGGCTGTTCCGCACTTGCGCTAGGTCCGGGAGGCCCCTAGGTTCAGCCCCGGCGTGAGCATCGCGCCAAACTAGTTGGGAGGACCCGAATGACTTGGAAGACTCCGAAGATCGTCGAAGTGCCGGTGGGCATGGAAATCAACATGTACGCCTGCGCAGCGCGCAAATAGACTGCATCGAAACGATCTGCCCGGCTCTGGCGGCGCTCTGCCGCTGCGAGCCGCGGCAGACGTCAGACTTGAGACCAGAGACCGCTGGGTCGAGATTATCCGGCTCGGTATTTCAAGACACAGCTTCAAGGCCTCACGCGACTTCAAAGCCGCACCGGGAAGTCGGCGAATTTCGCAAACCCCTCTGCACCGAAAATCTGTCGAGGATCACGTGTTCCGATTCCTCGCCCGCGGGGCCCTGCAATATGGTAGGGTACGGCGTCGGTCGGTGATACCGTCGTTTCATTCGGTCGCTTCATTCCCGTGGCTTTGTGAATGCCAATCCGTTCGAAGACCTGCCAAGCAGTCGTCGTGTGTCTCTCCGCGCTGCTTCCGGGCGGTGTTTGTGCGGAGGGCATCGATACCGAGCATCTGTTCGGCTTCATGATCGGCACCGATGTCGGCAATGTCGGCGAGCGCGAATTGCAGAGCCAGACCAACGGACGTTTTGCCAGGAATGGCGGAACGTACCGGGCTGTCGGCCAGGAGTTCGAACTGGAATTCGTGCCCGTCAAGAATGTTCGGGTGGAGTTGGGAACTACCTTTGCATCCCATTACATCCGCGGCGTTCCGGGCTTTGAGGACCGGCGCCAGTCGTCCTGGGAGGGCGTTTCGATAGACCTGCGCTACCGGTTTCTGGAGCGGGACGAAGCGCCATTTGGCTTTACCTTTGCGGTGGAAAACCACGCCAGCCGCGTCGACGAGACCACGGCCGCGGCGGTGCGAAGCTACGGGACCGAGTTCACGGCGGCGTTCGACCGCGAGCTTATTCCAAACGTTGTCGTCGCCGCCCTCAACCTGACCTACCAGCCGGAATGGACCCGCATCATCGGGACCGGGGCCGCAGAGCAGGAATCCACCATCGGCGCCGCGCTGGGCCTGATGGTGCAATGGCGACCGGGCTTCTTTCTCGGCGGGGAAGCGCGTTATCTGCGGCGCTACGAAGGGATCGGTTTGGAGGAACTCGCCGGCCAGGCGCTTTTTGTTGGCCCAACCGCCTATTTCCAATTGTCGAAGCGCACACGGCTGACCGCGGCCTGGAGCACGCAGGCATGGGGACGCCCGGCCGGATCGAACGCAGCGCTCGACCTCATAAACTTCGAGCGCCATCAGGCGCGGCTGATATTCGGCGTCAATTTTTAAGGCGAGGGGGCCGCCTAGAGGTTATCCGGGAACCGGATTTTCAGGGCATTTGTGAAACATCGGGCTGCCAGCGGCGTATCTGTTCGTGGTAGCCATTCAACGAACCAACTCAGGGATGTCAGGCATGAATGCGATCGACCTGATCATAACGGTATGTGCCGTGTTGTCGCCGGCCACCTGCGAGGAGCGGCACCTGGTGTTTTCCTCGACTGTTTCGCCGCGGCAATGCGTCATGGCTGCGCAGCCCTATATCGCGCAATGGGTGGGCGAGCATCCGAAATGGACCGCAGTCAGGTGGCGCTGCGAATATCCGCACGCCAACGAGAAGATATAAGGACGAGGTCGCGCCGCCAGAACTGGCGCGTGATTTTGCGGTTCGTGATTTTGCAAGGCCGGGCAAGGATTACTTGTTGCAGTCCTTCAGGTCCTTGTCCGCGATCGAAAACACCGCATCCGCCTTGATTTCGATTCCCTTCACAAGGCATTGCCGCGCGTCGGGATAACTCACCTTGGCATCGTATTGTCCCGGCTCTACGCCGGTGATGCGCAGGCGTTCGTCGTGGTCGACCTCCTTGTCCTTGTCGTTCAAGGTTTGGTTCGGTCCCCAGGCGTCCTTCCCGGCCGGCGACAGCTGAAAACCTGAGATCGTCGCGGTGGTCAGGTTCCAGAGCCGGATGCCCTTGCCCTTGTTCTGCGCGGCGAGTTCGCCGGTGCTCGCCAACAACAGCGCGACCAAGGCCAGTATCCATCGCATCACTCAATCCTCCCGCGGCAAACCTTTAGCCGCCGCTACCTTATCAGACGGTCGCGATTTCTCGCGTTGTCGAAATTTCTTGCCTGATCGAGGCCAATTGGAGCGATCAACTTCGCTGAAGCGAGATCGGCACCGTCGAAATCGGTGTCGATGACCGTGACACCGGTCAAGTCGGCTCCGCCGAGTTGGGCCCTCTTGAGGGAGGCCCCTGTCAGGTCGGCGCCCTTGAGTGACGCAAATTCGAGATCGACGCGCGACAGGTCGGCACCCCGTGCGTTCAACCGCTCCAGCTTGGCGGATTTCAGCACCGCGCGCATCAGGCCCATCGATTGGTTGCGCATGTCGGCGCCGAGATTTGCGCCCTCGACCGAGGCCCCGACAAGACTCGCGCCGGTAAGATCGGCGGCAACGCGCGCCCCCGAGAGATCGGCGCCATCGAGCCGCGCGCGAGCCATCTGCGAGGCGAACAGATTGGCGCCCCTCAGGCTTGCGCCGGTCAGGTCCGCCTCGAGCAGCCATGCCTGGTCGAGGACCGCACGATCGAGTTTTGCACCGGCGAGCTTCGTCTTGTTGAGCCGTGCCGCGCGAAAGATCGCGCCGGAAAGGTTCAGCCCGGAGAGGTCGAGGCCGGATAATCGCTTTCCGGTGAAATCGGCGGGCGCGGCGCTGGTCGCGGCGGCAAGCGCGGCCTCGACCTCTCCGCGGGTCATTTCGGCCGAGACCATATCGGGCGATGACAGGTCGAGGTGACGCATCATGTCCTGCGCCGACGCTGTCGCGGCGATAAGACCAAGACCGAGCGCTGCGGTTCTGAGCGTGCGTTTCATCGTCAATCCCGCCGATGACGTATTCTAGCACGCGCCTCGAGCACTTCCTATGAGGCATCTCGCTCGGTTCGGTCGCCATTGATCCGCCGTGCGATGTCCGCCTTGATCGCGGCGATCTCGGCTTCTCCCCGCGCGCGGCGCGGTGTGGGGATTGGCAGCTCGGCGAGAATCCGTGCCGGTCGCGCTGACAGCAGGAATAGGCGGTCACCGAGACGAACCGCGTCGTCAACGTCGTGGGTAACCAAAAGGGTCATCACGGAACGGCCGTCCACCAACATGGCAATCTGTTCGCGCAGGCGAGCGGCGAGGGCTTCGTCGAGCGATGCCAGCGGTTCGTCGAGAATGAGGAAATCCGGCTCGACTGCGAACGCGCGGGCGAGCGCGACGCGCCGGGCGAGGCCAAGCGACAACTCGCCCGGGAAATGGTTTCGATGTGCCTTCAATTCCAGAATGGCGAATAGTGCGGAAAGCTTGGCTTCATCGGCCAGCGGCGCGACCAGTCGCAAATTGTCCTCGACCGAACGCCAGGGCAGCAGCCGGGGTTCCTGGAACACCATGCCGATCCGGGCGCCGGCCGGAAGTGAAACGCGCCCCTGATAATCATGGTCGAGGCCTGCGAAAATCCTGAGCATGGTGCTCTTGCCGCAGCCGGACGGACCGACGAACACGCCAACCTCTCCGGCGCTGAGCGCAAAGGTGATGCCGGCGAGCACCTCGTGCCGTTCGCCCGCCGCGTTCCTGTACTCCTTGCTTGCGATGTCGACCTCAAGCCGCACGGGGCCGCCACCGGGATAGCCGGGCCTCAAAGGGCTGCACCAACAAGGTTTCGATGATCAGCACGACCGCCGCGAAGCTGAGCGAGTAGGCGAGCAGAAGAGGAATGTCGAACAGCTGGAAGGCCAGGCCAATCTCGAATCCGACGCCATTTGGACGACCGAGCAATTCCGCAACCAGCACGATCTTCCAGACCAGGGAAAGCCCCGATCGCGCCGCGGCTGCGACGTAGGGCGCCAGTTGTGGCAAGACGACGTGCCGGAACGCCCTCCAGCGCGGGATCGCAAACACCGTCGCCATTTCGTCAAGCGCTGCGTCCAGTGCACGTGTTCCCTCGCGCAGTGTGACGACGGCAGTCGGAAGCTTGTTGACGGCAATGGCCGTAATCGCGGCGGCCTCCGTCAATCCGGCCCAGATATAGGCAAGCACGATGACGACGAGCGCCGGCAGATTGAGCAACAGGATCAGCCAGGGATCGCCGAACCGATCGGCAAGCCGAACCCGGCCCATCAGGTAGCCGATGGCAGAACCGAGCGACATCGCGAGGACGAAGGCGAGGGCAACGCGCGCCAATGTTGCTCCGAGATTAAGGAACAGCGCTCCGGACTCTGCCTTCGGCAGTCATCGCCGCGAGCACGGCCGGAGGAGGCTGGCAGCTTCGCATCGCCGATGAGCAGCGAGGCGACCCACCAGGTCGCAACAAACACGGCGAATGACAGCAGTCGCGGCACCTCAATCTCCAGGGATCGCGTGATAGAACGTACCGGAATCGAGTTCCTGCGCCGGACCGACGAGTTCTCGGCCGCCGATCGTCGCCAGCACACGGTAGAGAACGCGCGCGTCGGCTTCTTCGTCGGCGACGGGACGCCGCGGAATTCCTTCCCGATACCGATCGCGGTAGGTGCGCAGGGTGGCGGCGTCGGAGGTTCCGGTCAACGGCGCAATTGTCTCCCACTCCGCATCCGAGTTCGACAAGATCTCCTTCGCCATGCGGGTCATTGCGATGAACCGCGCTATCGTATCCTGGTTGGCGCGCGCCCATTTTTCGTCGAAGACGTAGCCGATCATCGCGGTGCGGCCCTCGGCCCCAAGTCTCGGCAGGAGATCCTCGATGCCGGAGACGCGGCGGAAGCCCTTTGCTTCCAGGACGGCGCAGAAATTCCAGTAATTCACGGTCGCATCCATTTCGCCGCCAAGCGTCTTTGCCGTCAGCAGCGGCGGCGCACCGTAAGCGATCGTCGACTCCGACTTCAGGTCGATGCCCTCGCGTTTTAGCCACGCCTGCAACAGCAGCCAGTTCTTGTCGATCGGGCCGCCAGCTACGGCGAGCTTGCGACCCCTGAGATCGGCCAATGTCCGGATAGGGGACGAGGCCGGCACCATGACGGCGCCGAGCGCGCTTGAATAGGGATAGAATGTCAGCTTGGCGCCAAGTGTGCGTTCGCGCGACACCCACAGCCAGTCGGAGACGATGATATCGGCGCTGCCGGCGCGAAGCGCGATCTTGCCCGCCTCGGGGCTCGCGAGTTCGACGACCTGAACCGAGAGATTGGCCTGCTTGTCGAGACCATGGGCACGGATTACCGCAAGTTCCCAAGCGAATGTTCCGGTTTTTTGCACCGCAACCCGCACGATCTCTGCGCCGTAGCTCGTGCTGGCCTGCGCAAACGCCAAAAGAACTGCAGCCAGCAACATGCGAATACAAAGTGTCATGGGTGCCTTGAGCCGTTTTTCGCGGGCGTCTTTTCAGCAGAACTGTCATAGCATAGCTTTCACGCTTCGCAGCCGGAGGAAGACCATGGCGCCTGTCGGATCGGTACGACGTATTGTCGCCGCGTTGACGGTGCTGATGGCGATGACGGCGATTGCGTGGGCCGAAGAGCTCAACGATTATCCGACATCGGCGCGCGCCGAATACGTCTTTGGCTGCATGAAGGCGAATGGCGAGACGCGGCAGGCGATCGAGCAGTGCTCCTGTTCGATCGACATCATCGCGTCGATCGTGCCTTACGAGCGCTATGTCACGGCCGAAACCGTCCTGAGCATGTCGCAGGTCCGGGGCGTTTTGGGTGGACAGTTCCGCACCACCGAACAGGCGACAAGCGCGCTCAATGATCTCAGACGCGCGCAGGCCGAGGCAGAGGTGAGATGCTTCTAGACGTACCTCGGCTTGCCGCCGCAATTGCCAATCCGGGCATGCCGCGTCAGATGCCGGATGCGTCGACGTTCCATTCCTTCTGGAATACGTGGCCTTTGGTGTCCCTGGCTTCGGCACGGAAACGCTTCGCGCCACTCGAAACATAGGTAAACCGGATATTGGGATCTTCCGAAATCGAGATTCCACCTTCCATCGCCAGCACCAGGCTATCGTCCTGCCACAGCTTCAATTCGTTGACGAAGAAGGGGGGGACGTAGAGCAGCGTAACCTGATCCCTCTGCAGGCCGGAATGGTTGGGATGACCGATCATGATCTGCGCCTCGCGAGCGCCGCTGGCGGGACCCTGGCCAGGTTGCGCGAATTGCCGGTATCGCATCTGGCCCAGCCTGCTCCTGGCTTCGTCCGCGTTCTTCGCGGCAGGGGCGGAGCAGCCGCCGGAAGCCTTCACGTAAGTCTTCGTCACATAGAGCTTGCCGTCGCTCAGCTCGGCCACGGCGTGAACGTCGGTATAGCTGTCGACGCGCACGCGCGTCGAGATTTCCGTCACGTTGGCGTCCGGCCCCAGTTCAAACTTCGCCGCCATCGGCGCCGGATTCTTGTCGATGACCAGCGTGATCCTCAGCACGCGCCTGTTATCGCCGGGCGAAAGCCGGGTGCGCAGGGTAACGGGAACGATCGCAGCATCCTCGGCGCGGTTCGGCATCTCGATGGCGATGACTTCGGCGCCATCGTTCATCGGACGGTTGTTGAAGATGTCCTGGACCAGGCCGGGCCATGGATCACTGGCCTCGGGCGTTGCCGCAGGCGCAATTTGCGCGCCGAGCATGATGCCGAGGGCGCTGGCGATGCAGAGTAAGCGGAAACGCATGGCGGCGATCCTTCGTTGGACGGCGACAACATAGGGCATTAGGCGGGCTATTCCCATTCAATTTCCGAATATGCCGATGTTGCATTGCGCGCGTTGTAGTCGTCGAACAGTTGCCAACGTGGCCGCTCGGAGGCCGCGGCGGTGCCGGCGGCGGCCGTTATCGGTTCGCCACGGGCGATAAGCGCGCGAATATCCGTCGCCAATTTCGCGAGGTAGCGGCGTTGGTCGGCGAGCGCGCTGGGCCATTCGCCCACCGGTCCGTGACCGGGTATCACGCGCGTCGCAGGAAGGGTGCCGAGTTCGTCGATCACCTTGAGCCAGCCGCGAAGGCTGCCATCCAGCACGGGGATATGGGCGAGGAACACAAGGTCGCCCGCGAACAGGGTGCCGGTTTGCTCATCGAGTACAGTGAGATCATTGTCGCTATGCGCGGCCGGCCAGGACGTTACAGTCAGGGTTCGCGAGCCGAGATCGAGTTTTGTGGTGCCGTCCACGAGGAGGGTGGGCGCTATCATGCGCACCCCGTCCAGTAGCTGCTCGCCCATGATCCGGCGAAATGCGTCGGTATAGAATGGTCCACGTACGGCCAGCGCCTGCGGCAGGTTCCGATGGCCGACGAACACGGTTCCACTGCTCACGAATGCCGCGTTGCCAAAGACGTGGTCCGGATGGCCGTGCGTGTTGATGACATATCGGATCGGCTTGTCGGTGCGGGCGCGGATCGCCGCCAGCAGCCTTTCGCCTTCGTGAACGCTACCGCCGGTATCGATCACCGCAACCGCGCTGTCGCCGACGATGAATCCGACATTGGCCGTCGCGCCGTCGTTCTCGCGGGTCATCAGCGCGATCTCGCCGGCATGTACGAATATTTTCGGCGCGACTTCGCTCACAGGCAATTCTTGTTCCTGCGCCCGCGATAGGGTCGATGCGCAGAGCGCCACAAGCAGAGCGAGAACCGAAACGCCATGAGCCATGTTTCCGCCTCAGTCTTGGCAGGAAGCGACATCGATCGCTTCGTCTTCTCCGGCAAGCCAGTTTGCGCTGCAGCAAGCAACGCGAAGCCGCCAAGAAGATTATCCCTGTTGCACGCCATGGCCCACGGCGCAATCTATCGACCCCCGGGCCGGTGTTTTGATCGAGAGGAGACCGCGATGAGAACTGGTGCGCGACGTCGCGGCTTGCTGTTGCCGCTGATTGCGATCACGGCAATGCTTGCCGGTGGCGGCATGTGCCGGGCGCAGACCAATGACGGCACCGGCCTGTCGATCGAACTTGTCGATCCCAAGGTGCTGAGAGTATGCGCCGACCCGCACAATCTGCCGTTCTCGAACGACAAGGGTGAAGGTATCGAGAACAAGCTCGGCGAGCTGTTCGCGGAGAAACTGCAGAAGAAACTCGACTATGCGTACTTTCCGCAAGCGACCGGTTTCGTCCGGATGACGCTTGCCGCGCATCGCTGCGACGTCATCATGGGCTTTCCGCAAGGCGACGATCTGGTGCAGGGCACCAATCCCTACTACCGGACGGCTTACGCGCTGGTCGCCAAACAAGGCAGCGGCCTTGACGAGGTCACCACGCTGGGAGACGGCCGCCTGAAGGGCAAGCATATCGGCATTGTTGCCGGCACGCCGCCCGCCACCAACATGACCGTCAATGGTTTGATGGCGGACGCCAAGCCCTATCCGTTGGTGGTCGATACGCGCGTCGAGTCGTCGGCGGAAGCCATGATCAAGGACCTGACGTCGGGCAAGATTGACGCTGCCATTCTGTGGGGACCGCTGGCTGGTTATTACGCCAAGAACGCCAACCCGCCGCTTCATGTCACGCCGCTTGTGAAGGAAACCACCGGGCCGCGGCTGGTCTATCGCATCGGCATGGGCGTCCGGGGGGCGGACCAGAACTGGAAACGGCAACTCAACCGTCTGATCCAGGAGAACCAGCCGGCCATCAACAAGATCCTGCTCGACTACGGCGTTCCCTTGCTGGACGAGAATGACCGGCCGATCGGCGCGGAGACGGCGACGAAGTCGCCATGATACGGCGGCTTGCGTGTGCGGTGGTTGCGGCCCTCGCGCTCGCAGCCGACGCGCACGCGCAGCAGAACGCGCCGGAGCCCGACGGATATCGCACCGACGATTACCGCGCGGCTGTTCCGGCGACGCTCGCCGGCGCACGCGTCCTGGCGACCGCGGATGCCGAAGCGATCTGGCGCGCCGGCACAGGGACTTTCGTCGACGTGCTGCCGCGTGCGCCAAAGCCGCAAAATCTTCCCGCCGGCACGGTGTGGCGCGACAAGCCGCGGCTTAACATTCCCGGCAGCATCTGGTTGCCGGACACCGGTTACGGCAAACTGGCAGAGGCGACCGAGGCGTACCTGCGCCAGGGACTTGAACGAGCTTCCGGCGGCAACAAGGCCGCGCTGCTTGTGATCTACTGTCAGGAGAATTGCTGGATGTCCTGGAACGCGGCGAAGCGCGTGCTGTCCTACGGCTATTCAAATGTAGCCTGGTTCCCCGAGGGGACCGAAGGATGGGAGCGCGCCAACCTGCCGGTCGCAGCAGCGCAGCCTGAGCCGAGGGCGGGTGAAGAAAAGGCTCATGAAGGCAAATAAGGAAACGCCGTCACCGCGCTAGGTCCGCTATTCCATCTCCTGCTGGATCACGCGACTGAGCGCGAACAGCCGCTGGTCAATCGCGGTCGGCACTTCACAGACGAATTTGACCACACGCTGCCGATCCTCAAAAATCCGGGTTTGCCAGACCAGCTGATTGCCGAGCTCTTCGATTTTGGTCTGGTCGGGCGGGGATGCAGACTGTATCGCCTGCATCGCAACGGCATCGGCCTGGATCTTTTCTGCGGCGGCGCGCTGCTTGCGGGTAATTCGTTCGATCCCGTTGAGGACCGACGAACGCTGCGCATTGAGGGTATCGAACAGGCCGGCAAACAGCAGTTTGCCTGCCGTGGCCTTGTCGGAGGCGGAGCTTGCGAGAAATTCGGCGATCGCCTTCTGGGCGTCCTCGAGCGAAGTCCGCCTGGCGGCGAGTTTCGGCACCAGGGCACTCACCTTGGCATCGTTCTTCCATTTGTCCTTGATGTCGTCGAGCGGCGGACCTGCCCACACCGCGGCGAGCGAAATCTCCGGCACCTTGGCCTGGGTGCACGGCCAGTCCGGATAGCGCGGATCGGCGGCAAGGCTGAATTCGCCCGATGCCGTCAGGAAGAGGAGCGCTCCGATCGCGATCAGCCGTCTCATGTCTCGCCTCCCGCGGGCCCGCGGCGGATCAGGCCGCGCGATGGGTCATAGGCGTAGATTGCGCCGATCATGAAGGCCGCCGTGCAGCAGAGCACGACGGCCAGCGAAATCCAGTTCACCTTTCCGTACAGCGCGAAGCGTATCAACTCGACCGCATGGGTGAATGGGTTGAACTGGCAGACATAGTAGAGCAGGGGGCTACCCTCCTGCACCTTCCAAAGCGGATAAAGCGCCGAGGAGGCAAAGAACATCGGGAAAATAACAAAATTCATCACGCCGGCAAAGTTCTCGAGCTGCTTGATGCCGGAGGAGATCAGCATGCCGAGGGCGCCGAGCATCAGGCCCGAAAGCACCAGCATCGGCAACACCGTGAGATAGCCGATCGGCGGCGGCGCGATATCCCAGAACCACGCGATCAGCAGGAAGGCGTAGACCTGCAGCAGCGAGACCGCGGTTCCCGCAACGAGCTTGCAGAACAGCAAATACCAGCGCGGCAGCGGGCTCACCAGCAAGGTCCGCATGTTGCCCATCTCGCGGTCGTAGACCATCGAAAGCGACGACTGCATGCCGTTGAACAGCTGGATCATCGCCATCAATCCGGGCGCGATATAGACCTCATAGAGGATGTAGGTCTCGTATGGCGGGATGATGGAGATGCCGAGAACCTGACGGAAACCTGCGGCGAAGATGAACAGCCACACCAGCGGCCTGACCAGCGCGGAAACAAACCGTTCGCGCTGATGCACGAAACGAAGGGCCTCGCGCCACACGATGCCGTTCAGGCAGGTGATGTATTCGGCGAATGAAAAGCCGTGACGCGCTTGTGCTGACGTCGTGGAGCTCATGGCGCGGGGCTCCCGGGTTCCACCGCAGCTCCGGTCAGGCGCATGAATGCGGAGTTGATGTCACGGGCTCCGGCGGCGGCGATCATATCCTCGACCGGGCCGTGCGCGAGAACGCGCCCCTGATGCAGGACCACGAGGTCGTCGCCGGGTATGATCTCGTCGAACAGATGCGTTGCCCAGAGGACGCCGATGCCTTGCTCCGTAACCAGCTGGCGGACGTGGCTGAGGATGTCGGCGCGGGCCTTGACGTCGAGGCCGACGGTCGCCTCGTCCAGCAACAGCAACCGCGGGCGATGCAGCAACGCGCGCGCGATTTCCAACCGCCGCATCTGGCCGCCGGAGAGATCGCGAACCTTGCCGCCGGCGCGGTCGGCAAGCCCGATCTGCACCAGAACTTCGTCGCTGCGCACGCGTGCTTCGCGCCTGGCAATGCCGTGCAGCGCGGCGTGATAGAGCAGGTTCTGCGTCACCGTGAGATCGAGATCGAGCGTGCGGGACTGGAACACCACACCGAGCAGGCGCAATGCTTCGCTCGGCGCACGGCCGATGTCGTGGCCGAAAATGCTGATGCGCCCGGCCTGAATGCCGAACAGCCGCGTAACCAGTGCGAACAACGTGCTCTTGCCGGCGCCATTGAGGCCAAGCAATGCCGTGAAGCTGGCCGGTGCCACCGTGAAGCTGACATCGATCAGGGCGCGCCTGGCTCCATAGGAATGGCTGACGCCTCCGATCGACAAGGCGGGAATTGCCGCAGGATCGTGCCGGGGGCGGGTGTCCGGTGGCGTCGGATCGGCGATGGGTGCGTTGGTTGCCGTCATGGCTCAGCAAACGTTATTCCCCAGGGCAGCTCGCCGACCTGGATTGTCTTGATCACCTTCTGCGCGGCCACGTCGATGACCGAGACGTCGTTGGATACGCCGTTGGTCACCAGCAGATATTTTTCGTCCGGGGTGAAGGCCATGTGCCAGACCCGCTGGCCGACCAGGAGATATTTAGTCACCGTGTGCGTAGTGGCATCGACGACTGCAACGCGGTTGGCCGGGCCAAGCGCAATGAAAGCGGTCTTGCCGTCCTTGGTGATGCCGATGCCGACCGGCTGGATCGCCTCGCGCCGCAGGCCGGGGATATTGAAGGTGATCTTGCCGGTGATCACGCGCTTGGCGGGATCGATGATCGAGACGGTGCCGCCGATCTCCGAGGACACCCACAATTCGGAGCTGTCGCGCTTGAACTCGGCAAAGCGCGGCCGGGCATCGACCAGCACATTGGCGACGATCTGGCGCGTCGCGGTGTCGATGAAATGCGCCATGTTGGTGGTCTCGGAGGTATTGATCAGGATCTTGCCGTCCGGGCTCAGCGCCATGCCTTCAGGCTCGACGCCGACCTGGACGTCACCGACGCGGGCGCGTTTTTCGAGATCGATGATCGTCACCGTGTTGTCGTTCTCGTTGGCGACGTAGAGCGTCTTGCCGGCGGCATCCTGGGTGAACAGTTCCGGATCGGGACCGGAAGGCAGGCTGTCCACCACCTTTTGGGTCGCGGCATCGATCACCTCGATCTTGTCGTCATCGCCGACCGCGACCAGCACGAACTTGCCGTCCCTCGTGAACTCGATGCCGCGCGGGCGCTGGCCGACCTTGATGGTGTTGGTGACGGCCCATTTCTCGGTGTCGATCACCGATACGGTGTTGCTCTTTTCATTGGACACATAGGCGATGTAGGCCAAAGCGGGCGAACCGGCCGCAAGCCACACCGCCATTCCGGAAAGCAGACACCGACGCCACATCCGCGATCTCTCCGTCATCCATTCAGCTTGCATTTGGTTTCGGGCCGGTCGACGCCGAGCGTGTCAAGTTCGGAGTACTGATGCAAGAAGCCCTCCTGCGGCGAGACCGAGACGACCATGCGTCCGTCGACCAGCAGGATGGGCTGGCGAAGCTGCAGGTTCCAGTCGCGCAGCGTCAGCCGCTGGCCCTTGAACGCGGCGATGGAAAAATCAGTACCCTTGAGAAAGTCGAACACCGCTTTCGGATCGCCGGAGTTGGTGCGCGATGTGGCTTCGCCGATCATGCGTGCCGCGGTCCAGGCCTGCATGTCGCGCGCGGTCATGCGCCGCGAATTCAGCTTGAAGAAGCGGTTCTGCATCTGGATCGCGCCCCATTGGTCCTGCGCCGCGTCCCAGCTCGTCGGCACCAGGCCCGCCGAGCCGGCGACCGGCCGCGGATCCCAGGTGCGGTAGGGCAGATAGGACGCGAACACTTCGCTTTCGTCCGCGGCGACGAGAACGTCATAGGCCGGCGCCTGCTGCGTAAACACCGGCATCTGGCGCTGGATCAGCGTCACGCCGCTGTCGGTGCGGCGGGCGCCGCCGGTATCCTCGAATACGCGCTCCTGAACGATCTTGGCGCCGAAGCGCACAGCCGCGCGCCGCAATGCGTCGGCCCAAAGCTTGTCGGCCTCGTGCGAACCGACCACCAGCAGCCAGCGCTTCCACTGCTTCCACACCAGATACTGCGCCAGCGCATCGGCGAGCATCGAGCGGGTCGGGGCGACATGGATGACATTGGCGCGGCAGTCCTGCTCGCGCAGCCGGTCGTCGGTCGATCCGGCGTTGAACAAAACCGTCTTGCTGCCGCGAAGCGCATCGGCGGCCTTCAACAGCGCGTCGGCAGGAAGATCGGCGATGATGAAGCCATTGCGGCCGGCAAGCGCCGTTGCCGCCTTGGCGACATCCTCGCCATCCTTCAGCCGGACTTCCTCCAGCGAGAAGCGCTGATTGAGGAACTTGCCGGTGGTGTTGTTGTCCTCGATCGCGAGACGCGCGCCGGCGATGCCGTCATTCTCCGCGGGCTGTTCGACGAGCGACAATTTTGATTTGACGCCGGCCTGGCCGAGATAGCCGATGCCGATCTCGACCGGGTCGGCCGCGAGCGCGTAGCTGGCCACGAGGCTGATGCCGATCGCACCGACCAACCGTCGGATCATGGGCGCTCCCTGATACGCCTCCTCGACTTGACGACGATGGAGGAACGCTTGTCTTTGCAAGCACTCTTGACTTGAAACATGACTGAATTGCCCTGGCTTGCAAGTCCGCATTTCGTCGTTGGACGACAGGCAAGGTCGGGGATCACGATCATGAGAGCGCTGTTTGCCTCTGCTGCGGTTCAAGCTTTCAGCCGCGCGGCGTGCCAGCGCAGATGATCGTCCATGAAGGTGGAGATGAAGTAATAGCTGTGGTCGTAACCGGGCTGGCGGCGCAGGGTGAGGGGAATGTTCGCCCTCTCGCAGGCGCTTTTCAGCAATTCCGGGCGAAGCTGCTCGGCGAGAAACGTATCGGCGTCGCCATAGTCCACCAGCAGGTCGGAGAATCTGGCGCCGTCCTCGATCAGCGCCACCGCATCGTGCCTGCGCCAGTCTTGCGTGTTGTCGCCGAGATAGCCTCCCAGCGCCTTGATGCCCCACGGCACTTGCGAGGGCGCAACGATCGGCGCAAAGGCGCTGGCGGCGCGGTAGCGATCGGGATGACGTAGTGCGGCGGTCAGCGCACCGTGGCCGCCCATGGAATGACCGAGGATGGATTGCCGCGCTGCATCTGCCGGGAAATTCCCGGCGACCAGTTTCGGCAGTTCCTCCGTGACATAACTCCACATGCGGTAGTTGCGCGCGAACGGCTCCTGCGTGGCATCGACGTAAAAGCCGGCACCAAGCCCGAAATCATAGGCGCTGGCGGGATCGCCGGGCACCTTTTCGCCGCGCGGGCTGGTGTCGGGCGCGACGAAGATCAATCCGAGTTCAGCGCAGGCGCTGCGGAATTCGCCTTTTTCCGTGACGTTGGCGTGAGTGCAGGTCAGTCCCGACAGATACCAGACGACCGGCAGCCTCGCGCCGTCCCGATGCGGAGGCACATAGACCGAAAATGTCATGTCGGTCCCGGTCTCGCTGCTGGCGTGCTTGTAAACGCCTTGCACACCGCCGTGCGATTTGTTGAGAGAAACGGTTTGCATTGTCATGAATTGAGCACTCCAGCACCGCGCGGCGGCATCTCAGGCCACGCGGTTCTCGATTGCCAATCGCACCAATTCGGCTGACGTGCGCACGCCGAGCTTCTGGCGCATGATCGAGGAGGTGTTGGCGACCGTCTTGTAGGAGGAATGAACCAACCACGCAATTTCGGACAGGCTTTTGCCGGCACTGAGCAGGCGCAGGATCTCCATCTCGCGCGCCGTCAGTCTTGAAAGCGGGCTCTGGGCGAACGAGGATCGCGAGAACGCGATACTTCGCGCCATCGCCGGCGGCAGATAAACCCCGCCACTTGCAACTTCACGGATGGCCTCGACAAGATCCTGGGGATCGCCGCTCTTGGAGACATAACCCCTGGCGCCGATCTCGATGGCGCGCGCGGCGAATACCGGATCGTCGTTCATGCTGAACATGATGATGCGCGCCGAGGCGTCGCGCCCGAGGATGCGTCGCGCCAGTTCAAACCCGGACACTGTCGGCAGGTTGATATCGAGCACGGAGATATCCGGATGATGTTCTGCGAATACGCGCTCGCCACTCTCTGCGTCGGAGGCGTCCAAAATGTCGATTTCGGGGTCATCAGCGAACAGGGCGCGGCACCCCGAAGCTACGATGCGATGGTCATCAACGATCAGAACGCGCATTGGCATTAGTCCCGAATACCCGCGTCAATCCGTTGCTGCACCGCATCAGGTGAACCGCAGGCACCGGCGTCGGAGTGATGCTTGCCATCGACAGTCATGCAACCCGGGCGATGTTGCTGTACGCTTCGATTAGACAGACGCCCATTTTGTCTGTCAACGCTTCCCTCGATCGGGAACTGAAGCCGATTTCGCTCCCAGACAAGCGCGAGTTCACTCCTGGACAAATCCCATGTGGCAAAAGCTTTCCTTGCGCGCCCGGATCAACCTGCTGCTCGCGCTCGTGCTCATGCTCGGTCTGGCCATCAACGTTACGCGGCTTGTGCTCGAAGCCGGGCCCCGCGTTCAGGCCGAAGATCAAAGCGTCATACGGCTGGCGCGTGAATTCATTGATACGATCGTTGCAGGGCTGAACGAAGCGCCGGACCCCGAGGCGCGGTTGAACCAGATTGTCCAGGACCTCAACCGGCTGCGCCACGTCAGCATCACGCGCCAGGGCGAAGCGGTCGAGAGATCCGGAACGGCGGAAAGCCCTGAGGGCAATGCCGATGCACGTTCGCCACCGGCATGGTTCGTCGCGCTGGTTCACCCCGAAAAGACCACGGTCAACGTTCCGATTTCAATCAAGGGAAAGCCGGGGTCGCTGCTGATCACGTCGCATCCGAACGACGAGATGGCCGAGATCTGGGATGGCATCATCACCCAGCTCCAGATCGGCACCGCGATTGCGCTGGTTCTTTTCCTCATCACGACCAGGGTCGTCAGCCGGGCGCTCGCACCGATCCAGACGCTTTCGGAAGCGATGACGAAGATCGAAGCCGGCGGTTACGACACGCGGGTGAAGCCGGATGGCCCGCCGGAACTCACGGCCATTTGCGACAAGCTGAATCACCTGGCGGCGACGCTGGGCAACGCGGTCGACGACAAGCGGCGTCTGGCCGAGCGCATCGTCTCGCTGCAGGATGTCGAACGCAAGGAGATTGCGCGCGAACTGCATGACGAGTTCGGACCCTATCTGTTTGCCTTGCGCGCCCATGCCAGCGCGCTGACGCGAATGGCAGATGGTGGGGCGCCAAACGCGGAGGCCACACGCAAGCACGGCAGCGCGATATTGGAACAGGTGAATGCCTTGCAGCAGACCAATCGGCGGGTGCTGGAAAAGCTGCGGCCGGTGGGATTGACGGAACTCGGGCTTCGCGAGGCGCTCGGCGCGCTGCTGCGCCTATGGGGAGAGTCGCATCCCGACGTCGTTATCGAGACGGCCATCTCGCAGTCGCTGGGCGACACCGGCGAGACGGCCGATCTGACGATCTACCGCACCATCCAGGAAGCGCTGACCAACGTCTTTCGCCACGCCGGCGCCACCTGCGTCAACGTAACCGTTGAGCCTGCTGAGCCATCTTCGGGATTGACGGTTGCCGGCCGCGGCGGCGCACTGGTGCGTGTCCGCGACAATGGCAGCGGATTGAGGGCGGATCACAAGCTCGGCCTCGGGCTCACGGGAATGCGCGAGCGCATCCTGGCGCTGGGAGGCTCGCTGACGATTGCTTCCGGAGATAATGGCGTAACTGTGGAAGCCGTCGTTCCCAGGGATGCGCGTTAACGAACCGGGAGTTTTTCCCGCCCGGTCCGGGACGTTTTGAATGGTGCGCGTCCTGATTGACGTCCTAAGATCATCCGCAACCGACCGGAGGGGACCAATGTGCCGGTTGGGAATGGGGATGAAATACAATGGGCGCGCGCTTCCTGTTTATTGGGACAGCATCTCTATGCTTCGTTGCCGGAAGTAACGGCGCCCAAGCCCAGGCCGCGGCTGCACCCGGAGGCGACGAGGTATTGCCGGCCATCGAGGTGGTTGCGCCGGCGCCGGCCGCCAAACCGGTCCGCAGCACCCGCGGCAGAAGTGCACCCCGGACCGCCGCCACCACCAGGAACGTACGCCGCGTTCTGGTCTATCCGACCGCGCCGACGCCGGTCGCCGGCATAGGCATCGATGTCGACAAGGTGCCGGCAGGGATCAACGCGGTCGGCGCCGCGCAGATCGCACGTACCGACTCGCTGAATATCGCGGACGCACTGCAGCAGCACGTGCCAGGCCTCATCATCAGCGACACGACCGGAAATCCATTTATGCCGGACGTGCAATTTCGAGGTTTCGTGGCCTCTCCGGTCGCCGGTACGCCTCAGGGACTGGCGGTCTACCAGAACGGGATACGCATCAACGAAGCGTTCGGCGACACCGTCAACTGGGACTTGATCCCGACTACTGCGATCAAGTCGGTCACCGTCGTAACCAACAATCCGGCGTTCGGCCTCAACGCGCTCGGTGGTGCCGTCAACGTGCAGATGAAGAATGGCTTCAACTACCAGGGCACTGAAATCAACACGATGGGCGGTTCGTTCGGGCGCATCCAGGGTTCGGCGCAGTACGGCAAGCTGATCGACAGCTATTCGGTCTATGGCGCGCTGGAAGGATTGCGCGACAACGGCTTCCGCAATTTTTCGGAATCGGCCATTCGCCGGTTCTACGGCGATGTCGGCTACCGGACCGACAGCAGCGAATTTCACCTCAACATGGGTGTTGCCAACAACAATTTCGGCGCGGCAGCGACAGTGCCGGTCGAACTGCTGCAGAATTATTGGGGCGCGACCTATACGACACCGCAGACCACGAACAATAAGGTGGCCTACCTCAACCTGACCGGAAAGGTCGAGGCCACGCCGACCTGGACGATCGATGGTTCGGTGCGTGTCCGCGCGTTCCAGCAGAAGACGGTGGATGGCAATCCGACTGCCACGCAGCCATGTGGCGCCGATCCGGCGCTGCTCTGCTTCAACGACGACGCCTCGCCGGCCAACGGCATCAACGGCGTCCAGCTTGCAAATCCATTCCCCGCCGACGCGGTGCTCGGGCAGATCGATCGGACGACGACCCGTTCGACGACGACAGGGGCGACGCTGCAGGCAACCAACACCGACGAGCTGTTCGGGCACAACAACCAGTTCATGGTCGGCACCAGTTTCGACTCCGGTGTCACCCGCTTCGGGGCCAGCGCGGAATTGGGCACGATCGGTCCAAACTACGTCGTCAGCGGCAGCGGCATATTCCTGGGGCCCTCCGGCACTCCGATTTCGATCGGTCCGGTCTCGCTGCGCGCCACCAACCGCTACACCGGGATCTATGCGCTCGACACGTTCGACGTGACGAACGCGTTCTCCATCTCGGGCGGCGGCCGCTTCAACTATGCGAACATCGTGCTTGAGGATCAACTCGGCACCGATCTCAACGGCCAGCATACGTTCAGCCGCTTCAATCCGATGATCGGCGGCACCTACAAGATCACGCCTGAACTGACCGCCTATGCCGGATATTCCGAAGCCAATCGGGCGCCGACCCCGCTTGAACTTGCATGCGCCGACCCTGCGCGTCCCTGTATTGTTGCTGCATTCCTGATCGCCGACCCACCGCTGAAACAGGTCGTCTCGCGCACCGTCGAGGCCGGTTTCCGCGGGACGAAGGAGTTGAATATCGGAACGCTCGGATGGAAGGTCGGCGCATTCCGCGCAACCAATGCCGATGACATCCTGGCGATTCCGAGCCCGGAGCTGCAGGGATTTGGTTACTTTCAGAACGTCGGTCGGACACGCCGCCAGGGCATCGAGGCCCAGGTCAATCTGACGTCGAAGACGCTGCAGCTCTATGCCAGCTACGCGCTCGTGGATGCGCGCTTCCTCGATACCTTGCAGGTCGGCTCCCACAGCCCGTTCGCCGATGCCGACGGCAACGTCCAGATCGTGCCGGGCAACCGAATTCCGGCGATACCCCGCAACCGGGTGAAGTTCGGGATGGATTACTTCATTACTGATGCCTTCAAGGTGGGTGGAGACGCCCTGTTTGTCAGCAACCAGTATTTCGTCGGCGATGAATCCAACCAGGCGGCGAGGCTGCCAGGGTATTCGGTCTTCAACCTGCACAGCTCGTATCAGATCACCAAGAACCTCCAACTTTATGGGCGCGTCGACAACATCTTCGACAATCGCTACGCGGTCTACGGTACGTTCTTCGATACCAACGACGTGCCCAATTTCGCCAATGGCGGCGCGCCGTTCACGGACGCGCGTTCGGTCAGCCCGGCGCGGCCGCGCGCCTTTTACGCAGGCTTGAAGGCGACGTTCTGAAACGAACGATGCTTTCATTAGTCAAATAATATGACTAGTCAGAGCGCTTTTCCCATGAAATAGTACCGTCCGCTGCTCGAAACGGGCGGCCGAAAGGTGTCATCGCACCGAGCGATTGGTGCAGGCATCCCGGACAAGAATCCTTGGGAGAATGCGCCTACATGCTCTGCAGCGTGCTCGCTGGCATTGTCGTTTCCATTCATGCCGCCGCTGGTTGTTCGCATCCGGCGCTTGCGCGCCGTCCCGCAGTTCTCGGTGGGCGAGCAACATCATGACATCGCGCCTCGTCGTCATCCCCACCCGGCGCGCGCATTCCAATCATGCGGAGGTGTCCCGCAGCATCGGCGTCGACATCATCGCCGGCCGCTATGCCGAGGGGATGCGGCTGCCCGGCGACGTCGAACTTACCGCGATGTTCGGGGTGTCGCGGCCGGTGCTGCGCGAGAGCGTGAAGACGCTGGTTGCCAAAGGCCTGCTCAGCACCAAAGCCCGGGTCGGCACCGTGGTGCGGGAGCGGGGCGCCTGGAACATGTTCGATGCCGACGTGCTCGCATGGCATCTCGATGCCGGCATCGACAAGCGCTTCCTTGGCGACCTCGCGGAGATTCGTCTTGTCGTCGAACCGCGGGCCGCCGCGCTCGCAGCCGTGCGGCGTTCCGAAGACGACATCGCCGAACTCCGGCAGAGCATGGACCGGATGCGGCGCGAGGCGTCCGACTCCGTTGGTTTTGCCGATGCCGACCTCGCGCTGCACATCGCGGTCGCCAATGCTTCCGGTAATCCGTTCATGCGTTCGATCGGAAACGTGATCGAGGCGGCGTTGCGGGCATCGTTCCTGCTCAGCGCGCCGACCGAGCCGCAGGATCGCGAGACGGTGCTGCGATGGCACCAGCGCATCGTCGATGCGATCGCCGATGGCGATGCGGAAGCGGCGGCGGCGGCCATCATCGAGGTCATTCACAACGGCATGAGCCGGCACGACGGGCCGGTGGCCGCACCCGCCCTCGCAAACGCTGAGGAATACAAATCATGACAGCGTTGCGTGTCGCCATCGTCGGCTTCGGCAAGATCGCGCGCGATCAGCACGTTCCCGCCATCGCGGCGACCGATGGCGTGACGCTTGCCGCCGTCGCCAGCCCCAACGCCTCGCTGCCGGAACTGCCGCATTTCGCGACGCTGGAGGCGTTGTTGCGCGAAGGTCCGCCGATCGATGCCGTTGCTGTGTGCACGCCGCCGCAGGTGCGGCGCGCGCAGGCGGCGGCGGCGCTCGCGGCCGGCAAGCATGTGATGCTGGAAAAGCCGCCGGGCGCGAGCGTCAGCGAACTCGATTCCCTGATTGCGGCGGCGTCGCGCGCCGGGCGGACGCTGTTCGCGACCTGGCATTCGCGCTTTGCGCCCGCGGTCGAGCCGGCGCGGCAATGGCTTGCGTCGTGTCGCATCCGTTCCGTGCGCATCGACTGGAAGGAGGACGTTCGCGTCTGGCATCCGGGGCAGGGCTGGATCTGGGAACCGGGCGGGCTTGGCGTCTTCGATCCCGGTATCAACGCGCTCTCGATCCTCACAAGAATCCTGCCGCAGCCGCTGTTCGTGACGGCCGCCGAGCTTTCTTTCCCGGCCAATCGCGAAGCGCCGATTGCGGCGCGCCTTTCGCTCACGGATTCCGAAGGGCTAGCGATCGCAGCCGAATTCGACTTCCGCCAGACCGGCCCGCAGAGCTGGGACATCGTCATCGATACCGACCGCGGTCCGCTGACGCTCTCCGGCGGCGGCGCCCGCCTCGTCGCGGGGGGCGAGGTGCTGGTCGAAGCGGCGGAGACGGAATATCGCGGGCTTTATCGCCGCTTTATCGAGCTGGCTGCGACGGGCAGCAGCGACGTCGACCTGACGCCGCTTCGCCTCGTCGCGGATGCCTTCCTGCTCGGCCGCCGCCGCATCGTCGAAAGCTTCGAAGATTGACCATGGTTGACGCAAAGCCAAATGTTGCAAGGGACGTATTCGGTGTGTTGCCGGATGGTCGTTCCGTCGAGCGCGTAACTCTTCGTGCAGCGAACGGTTTTGAGGCCCGTATCATGACGTTCGGCGCGGCGCTCCAGGCGTTGATGGTGCCGGACAAGGACGGCGGCTGCGATGACATCGTGCTCGGGCATGACGAACTGGAAGGCTATCTCGGCAATCGGCGGTTCTTTGGCGCGACCGTCGGTCGCTACGCCAACCGGATTGCCGACGCACGCTTCATTCTCGACGGCGATACAGTGCAACTGACGGCGAACAACGGCAAGCATGCGCTTCATGGCGGGCCTGACGGCTTTGACCGGCAGCTCTGGCAGATCGCCGAGATCGAGGACGGCGCCGAGCCTTCCGTGACGCTCGCCTATGTCAGCGCCGACGGCGAGGAGGGCTATCCCGCCCAACTGGACGTTCGCGTCACCTATCGCCTGACGGGGCCTTCCGAACTGTCGATCAGCTTCGCCGCCCGCGCCGACCGCCCCACGATCGTCAATCTGACCAACCACAGCTTCTTCAATCTGGAGGGCGCAGCATCCGGCGCGGGCATTCTCGATCACCGGTTGACGGTCCTGGCCGATCGTTTTCTCGCGATTGATCCCGATGCCATTCCGCTTCCCGAGCCGCCGAGAACGGTGGCGGGAACGCCTTTTGATTTCCGCAACTCTTCGGTCATCGGCTCGCGGATCCGTCGCGACGAACAGCAATTGCGCAACGGCAGGGGCTACGACCACAATTTCTGCCTCGATGACGCACGCGATGTGCGCCTTGCGGCACGGCTCGAAGCGCCGCGATCCGGACGCATCCTCGAACTCCTGACCGATCAGCCTGGCCTGCAGGTCTATTCGGGAAACTATCTCGATGGCTCGATCCAGGGAAAACAGGGACTGCTGTACCGGCAGTCGGACGCCATCTGCCTTGAACCGCAGGTCTGGCCCGATGCGCCCAACCGGCCGGATTTTCCAAGCGCGCGCCTCGCGCCCGGCGACACCTATCGGCATCATACCGTCTATCGCTTTGTTTCGACCGGCGCGGGGCGATGAATTCGATGAGCGACACGATTGAACAGGTGCCGACTTCCGTCTTGTCCGCCGAGCGCTGTCATCTGGGCGAAGGACCGACCTATGACGCCACGACCGACACCGCCTGGTGGTTCGACATTCTGGAGGGACGGCTGTTCGAGGCCTGTCTCGGCAGCGGACGGATCAGCATCCACCGGGTTGGCAGGATGGCGAGCGCACTGGCGCGCATCGATGCGGAGCGCCAACTGATATCAGCGGAAGACGGTCTTTATATCCGCTCGATCCTCGACGGTCGCATGACCCTCCATCGTTCGCTTGAGGCGGACAAACCCACCAACCGTTCGAATGACGCAAGGGTGCATCCTTCCGGGACGTTCTGGATCGGCACCATGGGACGCAACGCCGAGGCGGGAGCCGGGGCGATCTACGCGCTCTATCGAGGCGAGATCTCGCTGCTCTTCCCAGCGGTCACCATCCCAAACGCGATCTGCTTTTCGCCCGACGGTGCGACCGGTTATTTCGCCGACACGGCGAAGAATGAGCTGTACCGCGTGGCGCTCGATCCGTTGACGGGGCTGCCGCGAAGCCCGCCCGAGGTGCTGTTGCAGCACCGCGGCGTCGGCGGCCTCGACGGCGCCGTTGTCGACGCCGACGGCCTGATCTGGATTGCGCGGTGGGGCGGCGGCTGCGTCGACGTTTACAATCCCCAAGGCGAGCGCGTTCGTTGTTTGCAGGTGCCGGCGCGCCAGTCGAGCTGTCCGGCCTTTGTCGGGCCGGATTTCTCGCGTCTGCTGGTCACGTCGGCCTGGCAAGGCATGGATGAGGCGGCGCGCGCCGCCGATCCGGAGCACGGGCGCACATTTCTGCTGGAGGCGGCTGCACATGGTCGCCCGGAACCGGACGTCAAACTCGCAAGTTCAACATAAAAGGGAGTGAAACATGCCGAAACTGACCACGTTATTCGCGCTCGCGCTGGCGGGCCTTGTCGCCGCGGCCTCCGCCGGCGAGGCGCTTGCACAAAGCAAGCCGAGCATCGGCATCGCCATGCCGACCAAATCCTCCGCACGGTGGATCGATGACGGCAACAACATCGTCAAGGTGCTGAAGGAGCGCGGCTACGGCACCGACCTGCAATATGCCGAGGACGATATCCCGAACCAGCTCTCCCAGGTCGAGAACATGGTGACCAAGGGCGCCAAGGTGCTGGTGATCGCAGCGATCGACGGCACCACGCTTTCGGACGTGCTCAAGCAGGCCAAGGCCAAGGGCATCACCGTGATCGCCTACGACCGCCTGATCCGCGACACGCCGAACGTCGATTACTACGCGACCTTCGACAATTTCCAGGTCGGCGTCTTGCAGGCGCAGTCGATCGAGCAGGGGCTGGGACTGAAGGAAGGCAAGGGGCCATTCAACATCGAATTGTTCGGCGGCTCGCCCGACGACAACAACGCCTACTTCTTCTACAATGGCGCGATGTCGGTGCTGCAGCCCTATATCGACAGTGGCAAGCTTGTGGTCGCCAGCAAGCAGACGGGAATGGACAAGGTTTCGACCTTGCGCTGGGACGGCGCCACCGCCCAGGCACGCATGGACAATCTGCTCAGCGCCTTCTACGGCAAGAAGCGCGTCGATGCGGTGTTGTCGCCCTATGACGGCCTTTCCATCGGAATCATTTCCTCGCTCAAGGGCGTGGGTTACGGCAGCTCCGATCAGCCGATGCCAATCGTCAGCGGACAGGATGCCGAAGTGCCGTCGATCAAGGCGATGTTGCGCGGCGAGCAATACTCGACCATCTTCAAGGATACGCGCGACCTCGCACGCGTGACCGTGGACATGGTCGATGCGGTGCTGAGTGGCAAGGAGGTTCCTGTCAACGACACCAAGACCTACAACAATGGCGTCAAGGCGGTTCCGTCCTATCTGCTCAAGCCTGTCGTGGTCGACAAGAGCAATTGGGAGAAGACGCTGGTCGAGGGCGGCTACTACAAGCGCTCGCAGATCCAGTGAACGAATCCGTCCGGCAGGCGCGGGAAACCGTGCCTGCCGGACCGAACCTCGCCGGGACGGCCCGGCGCTGCAGGACACGATCCCGGGACGAAGATCCAATGGCGGCAATGCTTGAAATGCGCGGCGTCAGCAAGAGTTTTGCAGGCGTGCAGGCGTTGCGCGATGTCAACTTCACCGTGGAGGCCGGCCAGATCCATGCCCTCGTGGGCGAGAATGGCGCGGGCAAGTCGACGCTGATGAAGGTGCTCAGCGGCGTCTATCCCCGCGGCAGCTATGAGGGGACGATCGTCTTCGACGGCGAGGAGCGCAGCTTTCGCGACATCAACGACTCCGAGGCGCTCGGGATCATCATCATCCACCAGGAACTGGCCTTGATCCCGCTGATGTCGATCGCGGAAAACATCTTCCTGTCGCACCTTCCCAAACGGTTCGGCATTATCGACCGTGACGCGGTGCACCGGCGGACACGCGAACTGCTGGCCCAGGTCGGCCTGCGCGAGCAGCCGGATACGCTGGTCACCGATCTCGGTGTCGGCAAGCAGCAACTGGTCGAAATCGCAAAGGCGCTCTCCAAGCGGGTGCGCCTTTTGATTCTGGACGAGCCCACCGCCAGCCTGAACGAGACCGACAGCGCGGCGCTGCTCGATCGGCTGGTGGCGTTCAGGGAACAGGGCATCGCCTCGATCCTGATTTCGCACAAGTTGAACGAGGTCGCCCGCGTCGCCGACCGCATCACGGTGCTGCGTGACGGCCGTACCGTCGACAGCATCGATTGCCGGAGCGAGCCGGTGGAAGAGGACCGGATCATCCGCAGCATGGTCGACCGCGACCTTGCCCACCGCTTTCCGGAGCGCGATGCGAAGATCGGAGATCCGGTGCTGGTGGTGAAGGATTGGTCGGTGCACCATCCGCTCCATCCCGAGCGGCAGACCATCAAGAATGTCGACTTTCAGGTGCGCCGTGGCGAGGTCGTGGGTATTGCCGGCCTGATGGGCGCGGGCCGTACCGAGTTCGCGATGAGCCTGTTCGGCCGGGCGTGGGGCCGTAACATCTCCGGCCGGGCCGAGATCGACGACCGCGAGGCGGACCTTTCCAGCGTTACGGCGGCGATCGACGCGGGCCTTGCCTATGTCACGGAAGACCGCAAGCAGTTCGGCTTGATCCTCGCCGACGATGTGCGCAAGAACATCACCCTGGCGAGCCTGGACCGCGTCGCCTCGCGGGGGGTGATCGACGATATCAGGGAATTGAAGGCGGCCAGCGACTACCGGGCCCGAATGCGGATCCGGTGCTCCGACGTCTATCAGGAGGCGGGCCAGCTGTCCGGCGGCAACCAGCAGAAGGTCGTGCTGTCGAAATGGCTGATGACCGATCCCAAGGTTCTTGTCCTCGATGAGCCGACCCGCGGCATCGATGTCGGTGCGAAGTACGAGATTTATTGTATCATCAACGAGCTGGCGGCAGCCGGCAAGGGCGTCGTCGTGATCTCGTCGGAAATGCCGGAACTGCTCGGCATCTGCGACCGGATCTGCGTGATGAATGACGGCGCCTTTGTCGGCGAGTTTGCCGCGGCGGAGGCGACCCAGGAAAAGATCATGCAGGCCATCATGCGCAACAAGGTCATGAGGAACGGCACGCGCGCCAGCGACGTGCAGGCGGGAGCCATGCGGCCATGACCGACAAGACCGTTTCGCTTCCGCAAGAGCGCCGGCATGCCGGGTTCATCAAGAACAATTTGCGCACCTATGGCATGCTGCTGTCGCTGTTTGCGATCATGCTGTTCTTCCAGGTCATGACCGACGGCACGCTGCTGCAGCCGCTCAACCTGACCAACCTCGTGCTGCAGAACAGCTACATCGTCATCATGGCGCTCGGCATGCTGCTGGTGATCGTGACCGGACATATCGACCTCTCGGTCGGCTCGGTCGCCGGCTTCGTCGGCGCGGTCGCTGCTGTGCTGATGGTCCGCTATCAGGTCGACTATCCCTTGGCGTTCATCGCATGCCTGCTGGTGGGCGCGGCGATCGGGGCGGCGCAAGGCTATTGGGTCGCCTATTTCGGGATCCCTTCCTTCATCGTCACGCTGGCCGGCATGCTGGTCTTCAAGGGCCTTGCGCTGGCGCTGCTGCAGGGCCAGTCCGTGGGGCCGTTTCCCGCAACCTTCCAGAAGCTGTCGTCAGGCTTTATCCCGGAGCTGCTTCCTGATGTCGGAACGCTGCACCCAACCTCGCTGCTGATCGGCATCGTGCTGGCCTTCGGGCTGGTCTATGCCAGCGCCAGGAGCCGCGCGCGGGAGCATTCGCACGGGATCGAGGTCGAGCCGTACGCGTTCTTCGTCGCCAAGAGTGCGGTGCTGTCAGGGGCGGTGCTTTATTTCACCTACCTGATCGCCTCGCATCGCGGTTTGCCGAATGTTCTTGTCATCATGACGGTCCTGATCGCGCTCTACGGCTTCATCACGCGGCGAACGGTGATCGGCCGGCAGATCTACGCCGTCGGCGGCAATGCGAAGGCGGCAAAACTGTCCGGCATCAAGACCGAGCGGCTCACTTTCTTCACCTTCGTCAACATGGGCGTTCTGGCTGCCCTGGCCGGGCTGGTGTTCGCGGCGCGCCTCAACACGGCGACGCCCAAGGCGGGAATCGGTTTTGAACTCGACGTCATCGCGGCCTGCTTCATCGGCGGCGCCTCCGCTTACGGTGGCGTCGGCCGGGTCGGAGGCGCCGTGGTCGGCGCCATGATCATGGGCGTGATGAACAACGGGATGTCGATCCTCGGCATCGGCATCGACTATCAGCAGGTGATCAAGGGCCTCGTCCTGCTCGGGGCCGTCTGCATCGACGTCTATAACCAGCGCAGGTAGTTTTCATCATGGCTCCAACCTCCTCAGGTCCGTACCGCGGCGTCTTTCCCGTCGCGCCCACCATCTTCGACGATCGCGGGGAACTCGATCTGGACGGTCAGCGGCGCTGTCTCGACTTCATGATCGACGCGGGTTCTCACGGCATCTGCATTCTGGCCAATTTCTCCGAGCAGTTCGTGCTGACCGACGCCGAGCGCGAGCAGGTGATGGACGCGGTGATGAAGCATGTCGCCGGCCGGGTTCCTGTCATCGTGACGACGACCCATTTCAGCTCGTCGATCTGTGCCGCGCGCAGCCGTCAGGCCCAGCAGGCCGGCGCCGCCATGGTGATGATCATGCCGCCCTATCACGGTGCGACCTTCCGGGTCTCCGAGAAAGCCATCTTCGAGTTCTTTTCCGTCGTCTCTGATGCCATCGATATCCCGATCATGATCCAGGACGCGCCGGTGGCGGGAACGCCGCTCTCGGTCGACTTTCTGGCCCGGATGGCGAGGGACATTCCGCACATCAGCTATTTCAAGATCGAGGTGCCGATGGCCGCGGCCAAGCTCCGCGATCTCATCGCCGCGGGTGGCGACAGCATCGTCGGACCCTGGGACGGCGAGGAGGCCATCACCCTGATGGCCGATCTCGATGCCGGCGCGACCGGCGCCATGACCGGCGGCGGGTATCCGGATGGCATAAGGCAGATCGTGGATCCATATTTTGCCGGGCGGAGGGACGAAGCGGCGGCGGCGTATGCGCGCTGGCTGCCGCTGATCAACTACGAAAACCGGCAATGCGGCCTGCAGGCCTGCAAGATCCTGATGAAGGAGGGCGGCGTGATCGGTTCGGAAGCGGTCCGCCATCCGCTGCAAAAGGTTCACCCGGCGACGCGCGCCGGCCTGATCGACATCGCCCGTTCGCTCGATCCGGTCGTGCTGCACTGGGGCCGTTAGCGCGTCTTGCAAAACGGCGAGAACCGTTGAGATGAACGGCGCGGGTGACGGAAAAAGCGCCGCATCGACCGAAGCCGGCGGTGGTCCAGCGGCCCGGCAAGGCATTCCGGCCGGCGTCTGGATCCTCGGCTTCGTCTCGATGCTGATGGACATCTCCTCGGAGATGATCCACGCGCTGCTGCCGGTGTATATGGTGACGGTGCTCGGCACCTCGACGCTCGCGGTCGGCATCATCGAAGGTATCGCTGAGGCGACGGCCTCGATCACCAAAATCTTCTCCGGCGCACTGAGCGACTGGCTCGGCAAGCGCAAAGCCCTGGCTGCGTTCGGCTATGGCCTGGCGGCTTTTACCAGGCCGATCTTCGCATTGGCGATTTCAATCGAATGGCTGATTGCCGCGCGCTTCATCGACCGCGTCGGCAAAGGCATTCGCGGTGCGCCACGTGACGCGCTCGTCGCCGATATTGCGCCACCGCATCTGCGCGGCGCAAGTTTTGGCCTGCGACAATCGCTCGACACGATCGGCGCGTTTCTTGGACCGCTTCTCGCCATCGGCCTGATGTGGCTGACGGCCGATCATTTTCAGGCGGTGTTCTGGATCGCTGCCATTCCGGCGTTGCTGGCCGTCGGGCTGATCCTGGTTGCCGTGAAGGAGCCGGATCGGCCAAAGGAACTGCGCCGGGTTCGAATGCCGCTGCATCGCGATGAACTGCGCCATCTCGGCGCGTCCTATTGGTGGGTCGTGGCCGTCGCGACGGTCTTCACGCTCGCGCGTTTCAGCGAAGCCTTCCTCATCCTGCGGGCGCAATCGATCGGCCTGCCGCTGGCGCTGGTTCCGATCGTCCTGGTCATCATGGCTCTCGCTTATTCCCTGTCGGCCTATCCCGTCGGCGTGCTGTCCGATCGCGTCAATCGCCTGACGCTGCTGGCTATCGGCCTGCTGCTTCTTGTCGTTGCTGATCTCGTGCTCGCCTTTGCAACAGGGATCGTCGGGGTCGGAATTGGCGTCGTGTTCTGGGGCCTGCATATGGGCTTCACGCAAGGGCTGCTCGCAGCCCTGATCGCCGACGTAGCACCGGCCGAGTTGCGCGGGACCGCTTTCGGCGTGTTCAACCTGATGACCGGCCTCGCACTGCTCGTCGCCAGCCTCGTCGCCGGCGCGCTGTGGGATACGACAGGGCCGCAAGGCACGTTCCTGGCGGGCGCCGCTTTTGCGTTGCTCACCCTCGCGGGGTTGTTTGTCATTCGCGGTCGATTGGGCTCATCGGCTGTTCTTCCAAAGTAAAGGTCAAATTATAGGTCGGCATGCTGCCACATTGAGCAGGCCCCGATTTGCGTCGGTCGTCCTTATGCGTCGCGTTTTAACTTCCGGTTTTGCAATCCGATTTCTCCGTCGCTACGCTGCGACATCAACTAGGTCGCAGGCGGCCTTCAATGGGTGAGGACTCATCGGCGCGTGCGCCTCCGTTGATGGGCGAGTTGCCTTCGCGCTACTTCCTTCATATCAGGGGACTACAATGCCTTTCGACTTGATCCTGCGCGGCGGCCGCGTGATTGATCCTTCCCAGAAGCTCGACGCTGTGACGGATGTCGCCTTCGCCGGCGGCAAGGTGGCCATGGTCGGGAACGAGCTCAAGGCCGATCCGGCAACCGATGTGCGCGACGTGTCGGGCTATATCGTCACTCCCGGTTTGATTGATCTGCACACCCACGTCTATTGGGGCGGCACCTCGCTCGGGATCGACGCCGAGGAGTTCTGCCGCACCTCCGGTGTCACCACGGCCGTCGACACCGGCAGCGCCGGTCCGGGTAATTTCGCGGGCTTTCGCAAGCACGTCATCGAGCCGAGCGAGGTCCGCATTCTGGCCTATCTGCATGTCTCGCACGCCGGCATCTACGGCTTCTCGCACCGGGTGATGGTCGGCGAGAGCGAGGAGATGCGCCTGATGAACCCGATCGACGCCGTCAAGGTGGCGGAGCAAAACCGCGACCTCATCGTCGGCATCAAGGTGCGGGTAGGGCTCCATGCCTCGGGCACCTCGGGGATCGTGCCGCTCGACATTGCGCTCGAGGTCGCTGAAGAAGTCGGCATGCCGCTGATGGCGCATATCGACCATCCGCCGCCGAGCTACGAGGAGGTGCTCGCGCGCCTGCGCCCGGGCGACGTGCTCACGCACGCGTTCCGGCCGTTTCCCAATACGCCCGCCACTGCCCAGGGCACCGTGAAGAGGGTGGTGCTGGAGGCGCGTGAACGCGGCGTGCTGTTCGACATCGGCCACGGTAAAGGCTCATTCGCCTTCAAGACCGCCCGCGCGATGCTGGCCAACGGCTTCTCACCTGACACCATTTCCTCCGACGTCCACGCCCTGTGCATCGACGGGCCGGCCTTTGATCAGGTGACGACGATGTCCAAATTTCTGTGCATGGGCATGCCGCTCCCCGATGTGGTCGCAGCTTCGACGGTCAATGCGGCGATGGCACTGCGGCGGCCCGAACTGGGCAGCCTCAAGCCGGGTAGCGCCGGAGACGCCACCCTCATCTCGGTCCAGCAGGGCCAGTTCGACTATCTCGACGTCGTCGGCGAGCACCTGATCGGCGATCGCAAGATCGTGTCCGAAGGCGTCGTCATTGCGGGCCGTTGGTGGCACCCGAAGCAATCGTCGAAATTCAAGCAACTCGCAGGCCAGGCATAACCGCAAATGGATGTGACCGCGGCAAAAACGTGATCACTTGAAAGGACTTCCCATGTGGTCGGCGGGAAATTCGCGGACGCGTGAGCAGGCCGTGCTGGCATACCGTTTGCAAGCAAAAGGAGACTAATTGGCATCGGTTTGACGGCCCCTTTCACCTCGTGTGGCGTCGAACCTTCGGCCAGTAAAATTGGCCGGAACCGCCATAATTCGAGATTGGGAGAGCAGTATGGATCGCAGGACTGTGTTGAAGGGATTGGCCGGGGTGGGCAGCCTGGCGGCAACGGGCGGCCTTTCGATGCCGGCGCTTTCCCAGGGTGCTGCCGCGCGCACGCTGAAGTTTGTGCCGCAGGCCAACCTTGCGAATTTCGATCCGATCTGGGGGACCCAGTATGTCGTGCGCAACGCCGCCGCGCTGGTGTGGGATACCCTTTATGGCCTCGACGCCACGCTGCAGCCGCAGCGCCAGATGGTCGAGTCGGAGGAGGTGTCCGATGACGGTCTGGTCTGGACCTTTCGGCTGCGGCCGGGGCTCAAGTTCCACGACGGCGAGCCGGTGCTGGCCAAGGACGTGGTGGCGAGCCTGACGCGCTGGTCGGCGCGCGATCCCATGGGCCTGATGCTCAAAGCGATCCAGAACGAACTGACCGCCGTCGACGACAAAACCATCAAATGGTCGCTGAAGGCGCCTTATCCGAAGATGCTGCTGGCATTGGGCAAGAACAGCACGCCCTGCGCGTTCATCATGCCGGAGCGCATTGCCCAGACCGACCCGTTCAAGCAGATCCCCGAATATATCGGCTCGGGGCCCATGAAATTCGCAAAGGGCGAATGGGTGCCTGGCGCTAAAGCGGTGTTCGAGAAATTTGCCGATTATACGCCGCGGCAGGAGAAGGCATCCTGGCTCGCCGGCGGCAAGCAGATGCTGGTTGACCGCATCGAATGGGTGGTGATCCCGGATCCCGCCACGGCGGCGGCAGCACTGCAGAATGGTGAGGTCGATTGGTGGGAGAGCCCCATCACCGATCTCGTTCCGTCGCTCAAGAAGAACAAAAACATCAACGTCGACATCGCCGACCCGCTCGGCAACATCGGTTCGTTCCGGATGAACCACCTGCATCCGCCCTTCAACGACGTGAAGGTACGCCGGGCCGTGCTCACGGCGCTGAGCCAGGAAGACTACATGCGCGCGCTGGTCGGCGACGATACCGCGCTCTGGAAACCGCTGCCGGGCTTCTTCACGCCGGATACGCCGCTCTACACGGAAGAGGGCGGCGAGATCCTGAAGGGCAAGCGCGATCTCGCAATGGCAAAGAAGCTGCTGGCCGAGAGCAGCTATTCAGGCCAGCCGGTCACCTGCGTGGTGGCGCAGGATCAACCGATCACCAAGGCGCAGGGCGATGTCACCGCCGATCTGCTGAAGCAAATGGGCATGAATGTCGACTTCATCGCGACCGATTGGGGCACGGTCGGTTCACGCCGCGCCCAGAAAACGCCGCCGGGCCAGGGCGGCTGGGGGATGTTTCACACCTGGCACGCCGGCGCGGATTGCGTCAATCCGGCCGTCTACAACGCTGTTCGTGGCACCGGCGACAAGGCGTGGTTTGGCTGGCCCACGAGCGAGGCCGTGGAAAAGGAAGTCACGGCATGGTTCGAAGCGAAGAATCTGGATGAGGAGAAGGCTGCGGTGAAGCGCCTCAACAAGGCGGCGCTCGAGGATGTCGTCTATGCGCCGACCGGCTTCTTCCTGAGCTACACGGCGTGGCGCAAGAACGTCTCCGGCATTGCCAAGGGACCGCTGCCGTTCTTCTGGGGCGTATCGAAGACCGCATGACGGCGCAGTAAACCACATGCTCTCGTATATCCTTCGGCGCATTCTCTCGACCTTGCCCGTGATGGGGATCGTCGCGCTGTTCGTCTTCAGCCTGCTTTACATCGCGCCGGGCGACCCGGCGGCGGTGATCGCTGGCGACCAGGCGAGCCCCGCCGACGTCGAGCGCATTCGCCAGGGCCTCGGTCTCGACCGGCCGTTTCTGGTCCAGTTCGGGACCTGGCTCTGGCAGATCCTGCATGGCGATCTCGGTACCTCGATCTTCACCAATATGCCGGTCTCGGCGATGATCGCGCAGCGCATCGAGCCGACGTTCTCGCTGATGGCGATTACGCTGGTCCTGACCATCCTGGTCGCGGTGCCGCTCGGCGTGGCGGCGGCGTGGAAGGCGGGAAGCTGGGTGGATCGCACCATCATGGCCTTCGCCGTGTTCGCCTTCTCGCTTCCCGTCTTTGTCGTCGGGTACGTGCTTGCCTATGTGTTCGCGCTGCAGTTCGAATGGCTCCCCGTGCAGGGCTACACGCCATTGAAGGCAGGCCTTTGGCCGTGGCTGCAGAACCTCATTCTTCCCGCCCTGGCGCTCGGCAGCGTCTACATCGCGCTGATCGCGCGCATCACCCGCGCTTCCATGCTCGAGGTGCTGCAGCAGGATTATGTCCGCACCGCCCGCGCCAAAGGCCTCGGGCAACGCAACATCCTGTTCGTTCACGCGCTGAAAAACGCAGCCGTTCCGATCGTGACGGTGATCGGTATCGGCATTGCGCTGTTGATCGGCGGCGCAGTGGTGACCGAAAGCGTGTTTGCCATTCCGGGCCTTGGCCGGCTGACGATCGACGCGATCCTGCGCCGCGATTACCCTGTTATCCAGGGCATCGTGCTGCTGTTCAGCTTCCTCTATGTGCTCGTCAACCTGATGGTCGACGTCACCTATACCCTGGTCGATCCGAGGATCCGCTATTGAGCATCTCCACCTCAAGCATGGTACCGGTGCCGCCGGGCCTCGTCATTGCGCCGCAACTGCCGGACCTGCTGGTGCCGGTGGCAATCCGGCGCGGTGTCCTTGGCTTCCTGCGCAATCATCCGACGGTGGCGATCGGCGGCGCCTTGCTGCTCTGCCTCGTCTTGATCGGGATCTTCGCGCCGTGGCTCGGGACCGTCGATCCCACTGCGCTCGCGCCCGCCAAGCGCACACGCCTTCCTTCCGCGGATTATTGGTTCGGCACCGACCTGTTGGGCCGCGACATCTATTCACGCGTGCTCTACGGCGCACGGGTCTCGCTCACCGTCGGCTTGTCGGTAGCCATATTGTCCTCACTCGCCGGTCTCGCCATCGGCCTCGTCTCCGGGTTCGTGCGATGGGCGGACAGCATCCTGATGCGGTTCATGGACGGGCTGATGTCGATACCGCCGATCCTGCTTGCCGTCGCGCTGATGGCGCTGACACGCGCGAGCGTCGGCAACGTCATTCTGGCCATCACGATTGCCGAAATCCCGCGCGTCTCGCGGCTGGTGCGCAGTGTCGTGCTGTCGCTGCGCGAACAGCCCTATGTGGATGCCGCAACGGCCTCCGGAACGCGAACGCCGATGGTCATCCTGCGCCACATCCTGCCCAACACGCTGGCGCCGATGCTGGTCCAGGCCACCTATATCTGCGCCAGCGCCATGATCGTGGAGTTGATCCTCTCCTTCATCGGCGCCGGCACGCCGCCGACCATTCCGTCCTGGGGCAACATCATGGCCGAGGGCAGGGCGCTGTGGCAGGTCAAGCCCTACATCGTGTTCTTTCCCGCAGCGTTCCTGTCCGTCACCGTGCTCGCCGTCAATCTGCTCGGCGACGGCCTGCGCGATGCGCTCGATCCGCGAATGGCCAAGAGTTCTCTGATCCGATGGCATTGCTCGAAGTCGATAATCTGCAGACCCATTTTCGTACCCCCGAGGGTATCAATCGGGCGGTCGACGGCGTCTCTTTCCATGTCGACGAAGGCGAGACGCTGGCGATCGTCGGTGAGTCCGGCTGCGGCAAGTCGGTCACCTCGATGTCGCTGATGCGGCTGATCGCCGAGCCTCCGGGCAAGATCGCAGGTTCTATCCGCTTCCAGGGCAAGGATCTGCTGCAACTCTCCGAACGCGAGATGCGCGCCATTCGCGGCAACGACATTTCGATGATTTTTCAGGAGCCGATGACGAGCCTCAACCCGGTGCTGACGGTCGGCCGTCAGATTGGTGAGACGCTGCGGATGCATCAGGGGCTCGACAAGCAGGCCGCCGAGGCGCGCGCCATCGAGATGCTGATATTAGTCGGCATCCCGGAGCCGGCGCGTCGCGTGCGCGAATATCCGCATCAGCTTTCCGGCGGCATGCGCCAGCGCGTGATGATCGCCATGGCGCTTGCCTGCAATCCAAAGCTCCTGATTGCCGACGAGCCGACTACGGCGCTCGACGTGACGATCCAGGCGCAGATCCTGCAATTGATGCTGGACCTCAAGCGCCGCGTCGGCGCGGCGATCGTTCTGATCACCCACGATCTCGGTGTCGTCGCTGAAATCGCCGAGCGCGTCATGGTGATGTATGCCGGCCGCAAGGTCGAGGAGGCGCCGGTAGCCGAGTTGTTTCGTTCGCCCCGTCATCCCTACACACAGGGCCTGCTTGGCGCGGTGCCCAAGCTCGGCTCCTCGCTCACGGGCGCAGCGCGGCGGCTCGCAGAGATCCCCGGACAGGTGCCCAGCCTCAAGGGGCGGATCGAGGGCTGCGTCTTTGCCGGGCGCTGCGCGCTGGCGACCGATCTCTGCCGGCAGGTTGCCCCGGGTCTTGAAGAGAAGGGGCCCCGTCACATCGCCGCCTGCCATTACGCGCTCAAGCAGGCGGCCGCAGCATGAGTCCACCACTGCTCCAGGTGAACGACCTCAAAAAGCATTTTCCGGTGCGCGGCGGCTTGTTCAGCCGCAAGTCCAACTGGGTCTACGCGGTGGACGGCGTGTCCTTTGAGGTTCAACGTGGCGAGACCCTGTCGCTCGTCGGCGAGTCCGGCTGCGGCAAGTCGACGGTCGGCCGGGCCATCCTGCGATTGTTCGACATCACCGCCGGCCAGGTGGTGCTGGACGGCCGGCGCATCGACGATCTTTCACCCGGCGGGTTGCGCAGCATGCGCCGCCGCGTGCAGGTGGTGTTCCAGGATCCGTTCTCCAGTCTCAATCCGCGCATGCGCGTCCGCGATATCCTGGCCGAGCCGATCCGCAATTTCGGCCTCGCCAAATCTTCCGCCGAACTCGAGGCGAAGGTGGCGGCGCTGATGGACACCGTGCGCCTGCCGCGCGACGCGCTGGGCCGACGGCCGCACGAATTCTCGGGCGGCCAGCGCCAGCGCATCGGCATCGCCCGGGCGCTTGCCGCGGAACCCGAACTGATCGTCTGCGACGAGGCGGTCTCGGCGCTCGACGTCTCGGTCAAGGCGCAGATCGTCAATTTGCTGCAGGACCTGCAGCGGGAGTTCGGCCTCGCATTGCTCTTCATCAGCCATGATCTGGCGATCGTCGAGCACATGACGCACCGTGTCGCCGTGATGTATCTCGGCAAGATTGTCGAGATGGCGCCAAGGCAGCAGATATTCAAAGCGCCGCGGCATCCCTACACCAGGGCGCTGTTGTCAGCGGTGCCGGTGCCCGAGCCCGGGGCCATTCGCAACCCGATCATCCTGAAGGGCGACGTGCCGAGCCCGATCAATCCGCCCAGCGGGTGCCGCTTCCACACCAGGTGTCCCTATGTGTTCGATCGCTGCCGGACCGAAGAGCCGGAGCTTCGCTCGACCGATGGCGGGCAATGGGTGGCGTGTCATCTCGAAGCGCTGCCGAAAGCGCCGGGAGCCGCTCACTGATTCCATGTCACGGCTGATTGGATCGCTGATCTACTTCGTGCCATAGGCGCGGTCGCCGGCGTCGCCGAGACCCGGCACAATGTAGGCGTTGCTGTCCAGCCCCTGGTCGATTGCCGCGAGCCAGATCGGAACATCAGGGTGAATGCCGCGCATGCGCTCGACGCCCTCAGGCGCGCCGATCAGGCACACCAGTCGAATGTCGTTGGCGCCGCGCTCTTTCAGCCGGTCGACCGCGGCGACGGCGGAGTTCGCCGTTGCCAGCACCGGCGAGATCACGATCACCAGCCGCTCGTGCAGATCGCTCGGCGCCTTGAAGAAATATTCCACGGCCGTGAAGGTCTCCGGTTCGCGGTAAAGGCCGATATGGGCAATCCGCGCGGTCGGCACCAGATCGAGCATGCCTTCCGCAAAGGTCACGCCGGCACGCAGCACCGGCGCGAACACCAGCTTCTTGCCCGCGATCTGCGGCGACTTCATATGCGCCAGCGGCGTTTCGATTTCGACATCGGCCAGCGGCAAATCGCGCGTGATCTCGTAACAAAGCAGCATCCCGATCTCCTTGAGGAGTTCGCGAAACGACTTGGTTGAAATGTCTTTCTGCCGCAGCAGCGTCAGCTTGTGCTGCACCAGCGGGTGGTTAACGATCGTAACGCCGTCCATGTCTCTAACCTCGGATCTAGAAAACCGTGCCGTCGCTAATCACTTTCACCGGAGGCGAGGCGTCCGCGCGGCGTTCGCGCGCCAGCCGCCGGCCCGCAGCCCAGGTGCCGCCCTCCAGGATTTTCGCCAGCGGCATCGAAATGGCATCGCGTCCAAGCCGCTGCCGCAAACCATCGGCGACGCGGTCGAGCAGCGCCACCGTCAGCGCCCGCCATTCCACGACAAGAGGTGACGCTACCTCATGTTCCTGCCGCGCCGCGCCCGCATCGCGAAACGCGAGCACGCCGGTGTCGACGAACAGTCCGCCGTTGCGATATTCGGCAAGGCCGGTCAGGCCATCGATATCGGTGACGTCGATGCCGGATCTTTGCAGCGGTTCGATGAGCGAATACGCCAGCCATTGCGAGAGCTTGTGCAGCGGGACGAGACCGCTGGTCGCATCCGCGGTCGTCAGCGCCGGATGTCGCCAGCAATCGCCGAGCGCGATCCCGCCCAGCGTCAGCCGCGATGGCCAGATCGGCCCGAGTTGCTGCAGCAGTTCCGTTAAAATCGTTGGCGCAGGCAGCTTGCCACCGTCTGCCAGCGTCGCAAGCCGGTCGTAGAGGCCGCCGGGCCGCGGCGTGTCGCGGCTGGCAAATATTTCCGGCTTCGAGGCCACCAGCCGGCCGAGGCGGCGCAACAGGTCGGCGCGGCCGTCCAACCCGACCAGCGGGTTGACATCCGAGACCTGCATGCCGCGCGCGAGATCGGCAACGCCCAAATTCGCTAGCTTGTCGGCATCGGCGCGCAAAGGCTCTGATGGGGCAGCCGAGAAAGCGCCGCCCGTGAACATGGCGAGGCTGGCCAGCCCCAATCCTTCCGAACGGCCGATGGCTGATCCGGTTTTGGGATCGCGGTAGCGCCACGATGGACCGGCGCCGGCATCGAGGAAGACGCTGACGATGGCCAGATCGAATTCAGCCCGGGCACGGGCCGCCCGATCGGGCCGGATGCTCCGGTCGGCGACGGCAGCCCAACGATCGTCCCCATTGGTGACGAAGTGCCGCCAGCGCGAATGAAACGGGACGTCGAACGACGGATAGGCGTTGCGCGTCGTTTCCAGCACCAGATCGACGGTATGGTCCATGCGATCGAGGTCGATGCGGAAGTTCGGCAGCCTGCCTTCAAGGCCGATCGCGAACATGCGATGCGCGCGCTCGCGGACCGCCTTCGCGCTCAGCAACGTCAAGGCGGCCGACGCCTCCGGATTTACTGGGGACAAGGCTGCCGCCTCTCTCAATATTTTTCGAGCGAACGGCCGACTGGATTGTCCGGAGCTTCCTGCGGCTCCGGCGTGTAGTAACCGGCGGCCTTCTTTGCCGCGATTTCCACATGCGCATCGGCCGGCACGAGGTCATCGGGGATCGGCACGCGCTCGACGATCTCGATGCCTTGACTGGTCAACGCATCGTGCTTCATGTCGCTCATGGAAACGAAGCGGTCGATCCGCCTCAGGCCGAGCCAGTGCACGACGTCAGGCATCAATTGCTGGAATCGGGCGTCCTGCACGCCGGCGACGCATTCGGTGCGCTCGAAATACTGCGCCGCGGCATCGCCGCCTTCCTGGCGCTTGCGGGCGTTATAGACCAGAAACTTGGTGACCTCACCGAGCGCGCGGCCTTCCTTGCGGTTGTAGATGATGATGCCGAGTCCGCCGGTTTGGCCTGCGCGCGCGCATTCCTCGATGCCGTGAATCAAATAGGGACGGCAGGTGCAGATATCAGAACCAAACACGTCGGAGCCGTTGCATTCGTCATGCACCCGGCAGGTTATCCTGGTGGAATGATCAGGTAGTTTGCTGATGTCGCCGAACAGATAGGCCGTCGTGCCGCCGATCGGCGGCAGGAAGACCTGCAGGTCCGGCCGGGTCACCAGTTCCGGAAACATGCCGGCGGTCTGTTCGAACAGCTGCCGGCGCAGATTGTTCTCGGTGGTGGCGAAGCGCGCCGCCAGGCCGGGCAGGTACCAGACCGGGTCGATCGCAATCTTGACCACGGAGACGCTTCCATTCGCATGCACGACCTCGCCATCCTGCTTGAGCCGTCCGGCTTCGATCGCGGCCTGCAGCTCGGGCAGGTCGAGGCGGGCGCGTGTGATGGCAATACTCGGGCGGATGTCGATGCCCTCGGCGATCTCGCTTGCAAAGTTTTCCGCGGCGAGATGTCCCCATGGATCGAGTGAGACGATGCGCTGCGGCTCGGCCCATTGCGGAAACGGCCCGATCGTTTCGGCAGGGTGGGTATTGGTGAGATCCGGACGCCGGATCGGGTCCAGAGCGCCGGAGGATACGGCGAGCGCGCGATAGACCGAATAGGAGCCGCCGTGCGTACCGATGACGTTGCGGTCTTGCGGGCGCGACACCGTGCCGATCACCGGTCCGCGTTCGCGCGCGCTGGCGGCGCCCCAGGCGATCGGGAATTTAAGCTTGGCACCCGGTGCCGGGTGCGACGTAATGCGAATATGGTCAACCCGATTGGAGCGAGTCATTGCCACGAACCCTGAAACGGCGACGGCCCGCCTGGATAGACGGGCCTGGTCACCAACGACAAAATCAGCAGCGGTTGCAGCTGAGATAACAATATAAGCAGATTTCTGCCGAAAACAACGGTGATTTGAATTGCGACCGCCGTTGGAGCGCCTTGGCCGTTAACCCTTTGGGACGCGGGGACTGCGCCGTTGTTGCTCGCGCCGGCAATATCAGGCGCAGCGGTGATCAGCGGTAGGACGGCGAGAACACATTCTTCAACTGAACGAGGAATGTCACGACCCACGCGAACGCAAACATCCCCGCAAGAGCAAGCCCCGTTCTGCGATCCATCAGAGACAGGCTGGTCCACCACCATACCCGGTAAAGCCATAGCCCCGTCGTTGCCATGCCGAGCAGACAGACCACCATCTTGAGAAAGGACGAGTGAGCGACGCCTAAAGCTCCGAACAGGAGCGTTGCGGGGACAAGGAACATCGTGCAGGCGGCTATCAAAGTCTCGTTCATGGCTCCTCACGACGTTACCGGATCGCAGGCTTCACAGGCAGTTTGCAGCAACCGGCACACAGGCGCCGTTGCCGTCCTTGACAGCGCGGATCTTCATGCATCCGACATCGGAGCCGGGCTGCGGCTCGGCGATCGCGACCGCCGTCATGGTGACGTCCCCTGGCTACTAGATTCGTGCTTTTCTTGCGAGCGAGCGTCATTGACGCACGTCGTCGCACGAAGGATGTGTCATCGCTCGAACCCGCCAAATGCCGACAGGCCACCGCGCCCCCGATTTGCCAGTCCATCCAATCCGCTACAGGATGGTTGGCGGCCAAAAAGACCAACGAAATGAATGTTTTAGTGAGGCACGAGCACGAGTGCGAGACCCGGGAACAGCAGCAGGATCAGAACGGCCAGCATGTAGACGCCGACGAAGGGCAGCACCCCACTGAAAACGTCCGTGATGGGCCCGGGCGTGCGCCGCATGCCCTGCAAGACATACATGACGGTCCCGTCTGGCGGGCTGATCATGGCGATCTCGATCAGCATGGTTACGATGACGCCGAACCAGATCGGGTCATAGCCGAGGCCCTTCACAACCGGAAAGACAACCGGAATCGTCGTGATGATCATGGAGAAGCCCTCCATGAAGGTGCCGAGCGCCAGATAAAACCCGATGATGACCAACATGATCGCCCAGGCCGGCAGCGGCAGAGCGCTGACGATTTCCGCCAGCGACTGCGGCACGCGCAGTTGCGTCATGATGAAGTTCAGCATGTATGCGCCGAACAGGATCAGGCCGAGCATCGAGGTGTTGCGCGCGGTTGCTTCCGCCGACTCGTTCAAAAGCTTGAAGCTGAGCTTGCGGGCGACGAGGGCGAACACAAGGGAGGCGACCACGCCAAGGGCTGCGGCTTCGGTCGGCGTCGCGATGCCGCCATAGATCGTCCCGAGCACGATCAGGATCAAAAGCGACGTCGGCATAAGGTCGACGAGGCTTCGCCATCTTTCCTGCGCGGTGGCCGGTGGAGGCTTTTCCTTGTTCGGCAGGCGCAGGCCGTGGATGAAGATGACGGCGAAAAACAACAGGCAGACGAGCACGCTCGGAACGATAGCGGCAATATACATCTTGCCGACCGAGGTCTCGGTCATGAGCCCATAGACAATGAAGGTGATGCCGGGTGGTATCAAGTTGCCGAGGGCGCCGCCGGCGGCCAGCGAGCCCAACACCATGCGCTGATCGTAGGCTTTCTTCTCGAAGTAGGGCAATGCGACCGACCCCATGGTGGCCGCGGTTGCCACACTCGATCCCGAGATCGCGGAGAATACCGCGCAGGCCGCAATGTTCGTATGCAACAGGCCGCCCGGCCAGCGGCGCATCCAGATATTGAGCGCGCGATAGAGTTGCTCGGACAGGCCCGACCGCAACAGGATCTCGCCCATCAGCAGGAAGAGCGGCACGGCGACCAGCACGAAGCTCGATGAAGGTGCCCAGATCACCTGGCCCAGGAACAGCCAGAACGGCCGGTCGGAGAAAATGAACCCCGACAACAACGCCAGCGCGCCGAGCACCACGGCGATATAGACACCCGATCCAAAGAACACGAGGAACAGGCCGACCAGCATCATGATTTCGCCGATCGGCAGCGCCGCCGCGCCCTGGCTCGCCGCAAAAATGGCGATAGCGAGCATGACGAGCAGGAAAAGGATGGCAATCACTGTTGCGCGTCCCCTCCAACGCCGCTTCGGGCGGGGGCCAGGCCGACCGCCTCCAGCGCTTCCTGCGTCTCTTCCTGATATCCGCGGGGACCAAGCAGCTTGTCGATCTCGGCGGCGTCGCCTGCTACGAGCAGGCAAACGACCTCCAACAGCAGGACAACCGCAAAAACCGCGAGCATCGTGATGCCGACGGCCCACAGGCCCTGCGGTATGACGAGCGGGATGGCCAGTGCGCTCGTGTCTTTGGCGTTGAAGAGCATGCTCTCGCCGACAAGGCCCCATGCGCACCAGGCGAGAAACAACGACAATCCGGTCAGGAGAACCAGGGCAAATGCGTGAAGATACTGGCGAACGCCGATGGGCAGGCGATTGACCAGGACGTCGATACGAATATGGGAGCGCGTCGCCAGCGCATGGGCGAGCCCCCACGCAAGGCCGAAAGCCAGCATGTAGCTTGTAATCTCGGTGGTGGCGCTTGAGGAGAAGCCGCCGAAGTTGCGGCAAACGACATCGATCGTGATGAACGCGGCGCAGAAAATGAAATTCCAGCCCGCCACATAGTTCATGAACGCCGCCACGGCACTCGCGGCTTTGCGTATTGTCCGCGGAAATTCCGTTCCACGCGTGGTGACGCGAGATCCACGTTCATTCGCGGCGTCTGACATCGAATTCGAGTACTCCGCCTTGTTTCGCTACCTTGACCCGATGACATGCATCGCGAGCCTTGGTGAGCTTCCAGGGAAGCTCATCAGTTCGCCGTGAATTTCAATCCCGTGATCGGTGCGACGACTTCATTGTAAATCTCGCCGCAGCGCGCGCCACAGCGCTTCACCCACCCGGGAATGACGATGGTCTCCACGATCTTCTTGAGGGTGGCCTTGTCCTCAGCCGTCGCATCCACGACCTTCATCGCCTTGTCCGTGACGAGCGTGTGGATCTTGCAGCCTTCCGCCTTTCCGGCATTGCAATCGAGGCCGTCCTGGGTGGCCTCGGCGCCGAGCTTCCATTGTGCAAGTTCGACCTCCTTCATCGTTGCGGAGATCAGGTCTCGCGTCGGCTGGTCGAGCTTTTTCCACCACGCCGTATTGACGTAGTAGGCGGCCACCGCCCATCCGACCGAAAGGTTGTAGATGCTGGTCGTTACCTCGTACCACTTTGCCGCATTGCCCGAGCCGGTGCCCGTCACGGCGCAGTCGGCAACGCCGCGCTCGAGCGCACTGTAGACCTCGGGAAACCCGATCGACACCGGCTGCGCGCCGATGGCGGTCACGAAGTCATTGAGCGAGGCGCCGAAGGTGCGGATTTTTCGGCCCTTGAGGTCGGCAAGGCTGGAGACCGGTTGGCGACACCAGATCACTTGCGCCGGGAAGGGATAAATCGCGACGATCTGGCTGCCGAACTTCTCCAGCTCCTTGTTGGCAAGGGGGACCAGGGCAAGCGCAGTTTTTCGGGCCTGTTCGATGTCGGGATGCAGGCCCGCCAGATCAATCCCGTCGAGGAACGGCACGTCGCCGGAAACAGTCGAGAGCGGGGCTGCGCCGATGTCGACTTGCCCGGCGCGTATGAGACGCAGGACTTCGGGACCGTTCAGGTTCATCTCCGGCCAGGCCGAAAGCTTGACGTCGATTTGTCCGTTTGATTTGGCCTTCAGTCCGTCGCGCAGAATCGGCTGATCGACCTTGGTGAACTGCGGCTGTGTACCAAAGGGTTGGGTCACGATCGTGATGGTCAGCTTCTGCTGCGCGTCGGCAGTCGCTACCGTTCCGAGCCAAAAGGCAGCAATGGCTGTTAGCACTCGATGGCGAGGGGTCATTACAAACATCTCCTCTGATCCCGAAGTGAGCTGTTGCAATTTTCGCACCAAATGATCGGTGGGGTCCTTCTCGCGCGCCGAGGTCGGTCATGCATCCGGCGAATGCTCGCAAACTGGGCAAGGAGCCTACGAGAACGCCCTGATCACGTGCTGGCGTCACGATCCGATCTGTGTAGGATCGCAGACGCAGTCTGCGGCTCATCAAGTTTGGGGAAGTTCTAGTGGCGTTGATCGAGGTAGCGCCGGTCAGGATCGGTGTTGACATCGGCGGCACTTTTACTGACCTGCAGATTTATGACGCCCGTTCGGGTGCGATCGTTGGCTACAAGACGCCGACGACGCCGGAGGACCCTTCCATCGGTCTGATGACCGGAATCAAGGAGGCGGCGGACCGTCACGGCTTCACGCTTCCCGATGTCGGCTTTTTGCTCCACGGCACGACGATCGCCACCAATGCGATCCTTGAACGCAAGCTCCCCAAGGCAGCGCTGGTGACCACGGCAGGCTTTGAGGATGTGCTGGAGATCGGCCGCCACGTCCGGCGCGAAGTCTATGCGCTCAATCCGCAGCAACCGCCGACACTCATCCCGCGCGATTGTCGCATCGGCATCATGGAAAGAATTCGGCCGGACGGTCGTGTTGAGGTGCCGCTGACATCAGCGGCGCTGGAAGGCCTCGCCGAGGCGCTCGACAGGATCGATCCAGTCTGCGTGGCCGTCTGCCTGATGAATTCCTACCTCAATCCGCAGCATGAACAAAGCATCGCCGAGTACCTTGCGAAGACCCGGCCTGCGCTCAAGGTCTCTTGCTCGAGCGCATTGAGCGCGGAGATCCGCGAATACGAGCGCACGTCAACCACTGTGCTCAACGCGGTACTGATTCCGGTCATTGCGGGATATCTCGACAAGCTCACGCACCGCATGGAGGCGGAAGGGTTTGCGCCGCGGCTGCTTCTGGTGCAATCGAACGGCGGTGTGTGTGCCGCCAGGACCGCGGCGCTGGAGCCGGTACGGCTTCTGCTCTCGGGACCGTCAGGCGGGAGCGCGGCCTGCGCGCTGCTGAGCAAAACCCTCGGCGAAGATAACCTGATTGGCGTCGACATGGGCGGGACCAGCTTTGACGTCTCGGTCGTGCGCAACGGTCGCGTCAACGTCGTCATGCAGGGTGAGGTGGACCGCATGCCGGTCCGCATTCCGATGGTCGAAATCCGCGCCATCGGCGCCGGCGGCGGCTCGCTCGCCAAAGTGCAGCGGGGCCAGCGACTGACGGTCGGGCCTGAAAGCGCCGGCTCATACCCGGGCCCCGCCTGCTACGGTCGCGGCGGGCTAGGGGCGACGGTGACTGATGCGAATGTCACGCTTGGGCGAATAGACGGCGAAAAATTTCTCGGCGGCGGGATGCGTCTCGACTTTGAGGCGGCACGCGCGGTGATCGACACCGAGGTGGCTACCCCGCTCGGCCTTCCGACCGAAGCCGCGGCAGAGGGATTGCTGGCTGTGGTCAACGCGAATCTCGGCGCCGCGATCCGCTTGTCGTTGTTCGAGAAGGGCGTCGATCCGCGCGAATTCACCATGATCGCCTTTGGCGGCGCCGCCGGGCTGCACGCGGTCGCGGTCGCCGACGAGACGGGGATCCGGCGCGTCGTATTCCCGGAAAATGCCAGCACGTTGTCCGCCTATGGCATTCTTCATTCGGATCTGATGCATGACCTCGTCCGCTCGCGCGTTCTCGACGCAACGCCCGAAAACATGGGCGCGATCGCGCCGCTGCTCGAAAACCTCGTTGCCGACGCGCGGGCAAGGCTCGATGCCGATGCCATCCCCGAGAGCGACCGTCACATCGAACTCGCCGCCGACATGCACTACAAGGGGCAGGCATTCGAGCTGACGGTGCCGTTGCGCTCCCTCCAGCTCGATGAGGCGGCGCTGTCGGTGCTGATCGGCGATTTTCACGATCTCCACCGCCAGTTTTTCTCTTATTCAAATCCAGGTTCGGCCGTCGAGATCGTGTCGTTGCGTGCCTCGGCAATCGGCCGCTTGCCCAAGCCCGCAGCCAAGGCGACGGATGCGCGCGACAGCGGCCAGCCAGTCGGCAAGCGAAAGATCTGGCTTTCCGGCGGTTGGCGGGATGTCGCGGTGTGGAGCCGCGACGACGTGTTTCCGGGCGCCACGATCGAGGGGCCGGCCGTCATCGAGGAAGCCTACACCAGCGTCCTTCTCGTCGAGGGATGGAGTTGCCGGCGCGACAAGAGCGGCCACCTCGTGGCGAGGAGGCATGAATGAATGTGAATGTGGCGGATGTCGAGATTTCGCCGATCGAACTCGAGATCATCTACAACGCCCTGACCGCCGCTGCCGCCGAGATGGACGTTACCATCTGGCGCACAAGCCGTTCGACCATCGTGCGGGAATTGCTCGACTACTCGACTGCGATTTTCGACCGCGATGGCTGGAACGTTGCGCAGGCGGCGCGCATCCCGAGCCATCTCAATTCGATGAGCTACTTCCTCACCGAGATACTGGCTCGTCACATTCCGCCCGACAGATGGGGTCCTGACGACATCGTCATATCGAACGACCCGTACTGCGGAGGCCAGCATCTCCCTGATATCGTCGCCTACAAGGCGGTCTTTCGCAACGGCCGGCGCATCGGGTTCGTCGGAGCGTTGTGTCACCATCTCGACGTCGGGGGTTCCTCACCGGGCAGTTACGGTTCGAGCGCGACGGAGATTTTTCAGGAAGGCCTGCGAATACCGCCAGTGAAGATTGTCGAGGGTGGCAAGCTCAATGAGCCGATCCGCGACATTATCCTGCAGAATGTCCGCCAGCCGGACATTCTGTGGGGAGATCTGCAGTCGCAACTCGCCTCGCTTCACATTGGCGCGGCAAGCGTTGAGCGCCTCGCCGTAAAGCTCGGAGAAGTGCGTTTCGAAGCGGCGACCCGTCAATTGCTCGATCGATCCGAGGCCGCCATGCGGGCCGTGATCGGCCGTATTCCCGATGGCACTTACGAGTTCGAGGATCATGTCGACGACGACGGGATTTCGGATGCGCCGATCCGCATTCACGCCAGGCTGACGGTCGAAGGCGACGAACTCACGGTCGATCTCTCCGGCTGCAGTCCGCAGGTGATGGGGCCAAGCAACGCAACGCTGTCGTCGACCTGCTCGACGGTGTTTTATGCGCTGATCGCCTCGGCCGACATACCCATCGCGGCGAATGCGGGTTGCTATCGTCCGGTCAAGATTGTTGCGCCGCCCGGCCTGTGCGTGAGTGCTGCCGTGCCGGCACCCGTCGTGCATCGCATCGCCATTGGCCACCGGTTGGCCACGGTGTTGTTCGGCGCGCTGCATCAGGCCGTGCCGGAGCGCATGCCGGCCGCTTATTACGCAGTGTCCTATGTCGTAACGCTGCAGACCATCGATCCCGAGCTTGGCCGTCGCGTTCTCGTCGAGATCGAGGTCGGCGGTATCGGCGCGCTGCCGGTTTCGGACGGCGCGTCGGCACTGTCGTTCGGCATGCATAACAACGCGAACATCCCGATGGAGATGATCGAAAGCGACATGCCGGTGACGTTCCTGGGTTACGGATTGCTGACCGATACGGGTGGTCCCGGCCGGTGGCGCGGCGGGCTGGGTCTTTGGCGCGAATGGCGGATCGATTGCGCGATGGCGCAGCTTTCGACCAATCTCGATCGATTCAAGTTCCGTCCATTCGGTCTCGCCGGCGGCGAGCCCGCGGCGCCAAGTGCGCTCTACTTGATCCGCGACGGTCAAAAGCAGGCGTTGCGCTCCAAAGTCACGAACATGATGCTAAAAAACGGGGACATCATCCGGCTCGAAACTTCCGGCGGCGGCGGCTTCGGCGAAGCCCGGTTGCGGGCGCGGGAGCTGGTCGAGCGTGACGTCCGGCTCGGCTATGTCAGCGCCGCGGCCGCAAGGGAGAGTTACGGGCAGGGCGGCTGAGCTAAAGCCGGCCGTCCAAGGCCTCAGTCCGCGCCATAGACGGAGACCGGAATCCCTTCCATCCGCGCCTTGATCTGCAGCGCCGTGTACAGCGAAAAGTGCCGGGCTTGCTGCAGATTGCCGCCCTGGAACCAGAGCGCTTCCTGCCTGGTCGGCTTCCACATGTTGCGCAGTTCGCCTTCCCAGGGCCCGGGATCCTTTGCGGTATCGGACCCAAGGCCCCAGCACAGGCCGATTTTTTCGGCGACCGCCGGAGAGATAAGCTGCGCCGCCCAGTCGTTCATCGGCCCGTAGCCCGTCGCATAAACGATGAGGTCGGCGGGCAGGGTGGTGCCGTCGGCCATGACCACGGCATCCTCCGTGAAATGGCTGATCTGCACGCCGGACTTTAATGCGATGTGGCCCTCGATGATCAGGTCCGAGGCGCCGACATCGATGTAGTAGCCGGCCCCGCGCCGCGCATACATCAAGCCGATGCCGCTCTCGTCTTCACCGAACGTCAGCATGAAGCCTGTCGCCCTGAGCCGCTCGTAGAAGGCGGCGTCTTCCTGCTTGATGCGCGCGAACACCGGCTTCGCGAATTGCGGGAGGATGCGGTAGGGGATCGAGGCTGCCATCAGGTCCGCGCGGTCGGCATCGATGCCGGCAGCCACCGCCGCTTCCGAATAGAGCGGCCGTCCGTGACGCTCCAGGGCTTCGGATTTGACCACCAGTGTTGGCGAGCGCTGGATCATCGTCACATCAGCGCCGTGCTCCCACAGGTCCGCCGCGATATCGTGAGCGGAATTGTTGGCGCCGATGACGACGCATCTTTTGCCCGCATAAGGCGCGCCGTCCCGGTGCTCGCTCGAATGATGCGCAATGCCCCGGAAGCGATCCTGGCCTTCGAATACCGGCCGGTTTGGAACGCCCGACATGCCGGTCGCCAGAACCAGTTGTGCGGGATTTAGCGTTATGGTTTGGCCTTCGCGTTCGACCTCGACGGTCCAGCGCTTTGAGGCGTCGTCGAATTCAGCCCGCTTGCACGTCGTCGCGTTCCATATGTCCAGTTCCATGATGGAGGCGTAGGCTTCCAGCCAATCGCCCATCTTGTCCTTTGGCGTGTAGATCGGCCAATGATCCGGAAAGGGCAGATACGGCATGTGATCGTACCAGACGGGATCGTGCAGGCAGAGCGATCTGTAGCGTCTGCGCCAGCCGTCGCCCGGTCGCTGCAATGCGTCGACGATCAATGTCGGAACGCCGAAGCTGCTTCAATCTCGCCGCGAGGGCCAGGCCGCCCTGACCGCCGCCGACGATCAGGCAATAGGGCTGCTGCGATATGCCGAGTTCGGCCTTCTCGTCATTTCGCCGGTCAAGCCAGCTTCGTCGGCCCTTTACGACGCCGCGCGTCGTGCCGGCGATACGTGTCGGCCCGCGCTTCTCCTCGTGCCCCTTCAATTCGCGCAGCGTGGTGAAAAACGTCCAGCAGCGCCCATCCTTCAGCCGCAGGTGACCCTTGCCGCGCCCGACCGCGGTCTCGAAACTGAACCAGGCCCCGATGGTGTCGCCTGGTTCGTCCACTTGCTCGATCTGCCATTTGTCCGGCTTTACCTCGCCCAGACGCTCAGACAGCATATTCCAGATGCGCTCGCGGCCTTCGAGCGTGACGATATTCCAGGTAAAGGCCAGGAAATCCCGCCAGTAGCATTCATCCGCGAACAGCGCCTGAAGCCGGGCCTTGTCGCGCGTGACGAGCGCATCATGGAAGTCCGCGAGCCAGCGCGCGGGGTGTTGATCTGATGGCATCGAACAGCTTCACTTTCTCAAGTACAATATATGATATATGATGAAATGGACGATGGCGACAAGCTTCGTAGCGCCGCGATCGCATTTTTAGTAAGCAACGATTGTTATCGCGCGCTCTTCGGCTTCGCTCAACCAACGGCTCGCGCGCGGGTCGATTGCAACATTCGGGATCAGGATATGGCTTTGACGGGTTTCGTTTCGAGCAGTCGCGAGAATCTGGCGTCGCGCACCTATGCTCAGTTGCGCGAGGCTTTGATGGCCGGACGGTTCTGGCCCGGTCAGCGATTGCGCATTCGGGAGCTTTCCGAGGCGATGGGGGTGAGCGACACGCCCGTGCGCGAAGCCATCATGCAATTGGTTCGCGAGGGCGGCCTCGAGATGCGTTCGGGACAGTCCATCACCGTGACCCGGTTGTCGCTGACGCGCTACCGCGAACTTCGCGAGATACGCCTGTTCCTTGAGGGACTAGCGACTGAAAAAGCCGTGCCGCTGCTGACCGGAGCCGACCTCAAACAGCTCAAGAAATTGCATGACGCGTTGGTGCGGGCCGAGAAGGACGGCGACTCTGAAGCCGCCACGCTGACCAACTTCAATTTCCACTTCCTGATCTATCGCGCGTCGCAAGCCGAGGATCTGGTCTCGATCCTGGAGACCATCTGGCTTCGCAACGGACCTCTTCTAAAGTTTCTCTACCCGCACGCGCGTCCGACCTATCCCGGGCGCCATCAGCATCTGATCCTGCTGGAGGCGTTGCAGGAGCGCAATGCCGTTGCGGCCCGCCAGGCGATCCAGGATGACATCCTCGAGGGTGGCGCGTTGCTCGTGAAATTGCTGTCAAAAATCGAGAAGGGCGAGGCGGTCGTCAAGGAAGATGCCGATGGCAACATGCATCTCGAATTCCTGACGCCGGCACTGGGATGACGTCGCGCTGGATCCGTTTGTCGGGGATTCTCGGAACGGCCGGTGACAGCGATTAGGATATATGATATATTCTTGGAAGTTGGAATTCCTGCTGATGTCGCGGAGCCAGGCGCCTCGCCGAGCAAGCTTGAATGCGCCGACAGGATTTGGTTGCAACCTTCACTCCGGACGGCGTCATGACAACAGGCACTATCGACCCGGCTTCAAAGAGCCATTTGCCGGACTTCAACAGCGCGGTGGCGGTGCCCGGACTGTCCGGAAAGGTCGATCTGCGACGCGACACCTGGGGCATCCCGCATGTCCGCGCGGCCTCGCATCTCGATGCCTTTGCCGGGCTCGGCTTCGCCCATGCGCAGGACCGGCTCTGGCAGATGGAAGCGCTGTTGCGCCGGGGTACCGGGCGCTACGCGCAATGGGTCGGAAAATCGGCGCTGGCCGGCGATGTGCTGGCCCGGCAGCTCGACACCGCGGGCGCCTCGCGGCGCGATTTCGCGCTGCTCAACAACGACACCAAGGCGATGCTCGAAGCCTATGCGCGCGGCGTCAACGCCTTCATCGGGCTGGGCACATGGCCGGCGGAATACGCCATTCTCGGCGCCAGGCCCGCGGCATGGGAGCCGTGGCATTCGATCGCGGTGATGCGCCAGATCGGATTCCTGATGGGCTCGGTATGGTGGAAGCTGTGGCGCGCGGCGGCGCTGCCGATCGTCGGCGCGGCCGAGATCTCGAAACTGCGTTTCGACGATGGCGGCGACGACATGCTGTGCATTCCGCCCGGCGCCGAGGGCGTGCGCTATCTCGCAGCGCTCGCCGACCTGAAGCCGGGTCTCGAAGCGCTGCTGGCCGGCCAGGACCAGCAGGAAGCCGAAGTCGCCGGCGGCAGCAACAACTGGGCGCTCGGACCGCAGAAGACCGCGACCGGAAGGCCGTTGCTGGCGGGCGATCCACACCGCGTGCTGGAAATGCCGAGCATGTATGCGCAGGCTCATCTCGCCTGCGACGACTTCGACGTCATCGGGCTCACCGTACCCGGCGCGCCCGGATTTCCGAATTTCGGCCATAACGGCAAGGTGGCGTGGTGCGTTACCCACGCCTTTGTCGACATTCACGACCTCTATATCGAGCGCTTCGATGCGGCCGTCGAGAACACGCGCTTCAAGGACGGCTGGAAGCCGGTCAAGCACCGCGCGGAAACCATTTCGGTCCGCGGCGAAAAGGACGTCACCATCGACGTCGTCGAAACAATGCATGGTCCGGTCATCGCGGGCGATCCCGCCGCGGGCTCCGGCCTGGTGCTGCGCTCGATGCAGTTCGCCGTGCCGGATACGTCGTTCGACTGCACGCTGCCGGTGTTGCGATCCTCTACCGTCGAGGAATTGTACGACGCCGGCCGCGAATGGGGCCTGATGGATCACAACCTCGTCGCCGCCGACACGACCGGCCGCATCGGCAACCGCGTGCGCGCGAAAGTGCCGGTGCGCCCGCGCTCCAATGGCTGGCTGCCGGTGCCGGGCTGGACCGGCGAGCACGAATGGAACGGCATGATTCCGTTCGAGAAGATGCCGTGCTGCATCGATCCGGCGGAGCAGGCCATCGTCACCGCCAACAACCGCGTGATGGAAAACGGCGAACATTATTTTGGCACCGACAGCATGCCGCCGCATCGCGCCCGCCGCATCTGGCAGCGCCTCGCCGAACTTTCGAAGGCGACGGTGGAGGACATGGCGTCGATCCATCGCGATACCGTCAGCGTCATCGCGCTCGAATTCCGCGACCGGATTCGCAATCTTGCCGTCGATGGCGCGGCCGCGGCGTTGCGCGACCGCATCGTCGACTGGAACGGCGACATGAATGCGGAGTCCAAGGCAGCCGTGGCCTATGTCGCGTTGCGCACGGCGCTGACCAAACTCGTTGCGGACAAGAGCGGCGTGCGAGGTGTGACCGACAGCCCCTATACAAAAATCCCGCCCGGTATTTTCGGCGAGAGCCAGATCTGGTGGACGGTGCCGCAACTGCTGCGCGCCGGCGACACGGCCCTGCTGGCCGGCGCGACCTGGGACGAATTGCTGGCGCAGGCGCTGGCCGATGCCGCGAAGGATTGCCCGGCTGAAAACTGGGCCGCCGTGCACAGGCCGATCCTGCGCCATCCGCTGTCGGCGGCTTTTCCGGAGCATGCACCGTTGCTCGACAAGCCCTGCGGACTGCTCGGCGGCGACAACGATACGCCGTTCGCCACCGGCTACATCGCGCGGCTCGGCATGCGCGCCACCTATGCGGCGCTGTCGCGCTACGTGTTCGACGTCGGCGCCTGGGACAATTGCCAGTGGATCGTGTTTCACGGCGCGTCCGGCCACACCGGCAGTCCGACCTACGACAACCAGAATGCGCTCTGGGCCGCCGGGAAAATGGTGCCGATGCTGTACGCGTGGGACAAGATCGAGGCATGCGCCACGTCACATCAGCAATTGCTGCCGTCGTGATTGCAGCGAATGGCTGACAGCGGCTTGCCGATACTGCTGCGCAAAATGACCGCAGCCTGAGCATCTTTTCAGCCGAAGCTGCTGCCCGTCGCGTCAAGTCAGCGCTTGTTACCGAAAATATATCATATATCCTTCGATGCGCTTGGACAGGAGAGTTGATGACAACCGCGCTCGGCCCCATCGATCAAAGCCTGCGTGATCGCGCCAACCTGGTCGTGCCCGGCGGCATGTATGGCCACATGCGTGCGGGCGGCCTGCCCGCGGGATATCCGCAGTTCTTCGCCCGTGGCGAGGGGTGTCACGTCTGGGATGTCGACGGCCGCAAATATCTCGACTTCATGTGCAGCTGGGGACCTGTCGTGCTCGGGCATCGCCATCCCGCCGTCGATGCCGCTGCGCGACGGCAGATGGAGCAGGGCGACTGTCTGAACGGTCCCACCGAACGCATGGTCGAACTGGCTGAGCGCATGGTCGGCCTGGTGACGCACGCCGACTGGGCTCTGTTTTCCAAGAACGGCACCGATGCGACCACGACCTGCGTGACGCTGGCGCGCGGCGCCACCGGCAAGCGCAAGGTGCTGCTGGCCAATGGCGCCTATCACGGTGCAGTTCCCTGGTGCACGCCGTATCCGTACGGCGTGATGTCCGAGGATCGCGCGCACATCCTCTATTTCGACTACAACGATGTCGCGAGCCTGGAAAACGCCGTGGATCGCGCCGGTAACGATCTGGCCGCGATCGTCGTTTCGGCGTTCCGTCACGACTATGGCAAGCATCAGGAATTGCCGGACCCGCGCTTCGCGGCGCGCGCACGCGCGCTGTGCGACGCCAACGACGCCGCGCTGATCCTCGACGACGTCCGTGCCGGCTTTCGGCTGACGCTGCATGGCAGCTGGGACCAGATCGGCGTGCAGCCCGACCTCAGCGCCTGGAGCAAGGCCATCGCCAACGGCTATGCGCTGTCGGCCGTGATGGGCAACGACCGGTTTCGCGACGCGGCGGCGCAGCTTTATGCCACCGGTTCGTTCTGGTGCGGCGCGACCTCGATGGCGGCCGCGCTCGCGACCATCGACGTGCTTCAGGCCGAAAATGGCGCCGGAGCATATGCGGCAGATGGGCCAGCGGTTGCGCGACGGCATCGCCGAGCAGGCGCGGCGCTATAATCTCGGTGTCAGGCAAAGCGGCCCGCCGCAGATGCCCGCGATCCTGTTCGAGGACGATGCCGACTACGCCCGCGGCTCGCGCTTCGTGCAGGAGGCTTTGAGCCGCGGCGTCTACATGCATCCGAAGCACAACATGTTTCTCTCCCTCGCCCATACCGCCGCGGACATCGATTTCGCGCTGTCGGTGACGGACGAGGCCTTCAAGATCGTTGCGAGGCTTTAACATCAGAGAGCCGCGCGCATGCCTGGCGTCGAACCCGTAGGAGCAGAGCGAATGAGACGGTGTGTTGCAAGACGGGGCGTCGTCCTGGCGCTGACGCTGATCATCGCGGTTTCGTTCGCCGCAGTCGGCACGGCGCAGGCGCAACAGCCCAGGAAGGGCGGCACGCTGGTCTATGCCAGCGTGTCCGGGCCGGGCACGCTCGATCCCTACATGGCATCAAGCGCCGTCGAACTCGAGGTCATCCACAATCTGTTCGAAGGCCTCGTGACGCTCGATGCCAAAAACGCCACCCGTCCCATGCTGGCGACGAAGGCCGCCGCCTCGGAGGATTTCAAGACCTACACGTTCGAGCTGCGCAAGGGCGTCAAGTTCCACAACGGCCAGGAAATGACCTCGGCCGACGTCAAGGCGTCGTTCGAGCGCTACCGGCGCATCAGTCCCGCCGCCAAGAATTATGAAGCGATCGATCATTTCGAAACACCCGATCCCTACAGCTTCGTCATCGCGCTCAAAGAGCCCAACGTCGTGCTGCTCGACATCATCAAGTCGCCGATCTATCCGCTGATGATCCTGCCGGCGTCACAGAAGGACAAGCCCGCCCGCGATATCGAGGTGATCGGCACCGGCCCCTACAAGTTCGGCGAATGGGTCAAGGACAGCCATCTCGTCATCACCCGCTTCGACGATTACGTGGCCGACACCAGTGCACCGGGGCGCGACGGCTATGGCGGCCGCAAGACGGTGTATCTCGATGCCGTCCGCTATCGCTTCATGCCGGAGGCGACGACCCGGATCGCGGCGCTGCAGAACGGCGAGGCGCAGCTGATTTCCTCCGTCCCCAGCGAACTCAGCGCCCGCGTCACCCAGCGCAAGGATCTCGCCATCCGCGAAGTCTTTCCGGTGCTCGGCAGCTACATCATCGTCAACTCGCAGAAGGGGCTGACCGCCAACGTGCTGATCCGGCAGGCCATCGCCGCGGCGATCAACGTCGACGACATCATTGAAGGCGCCGGCGGCCTCAACAAGCGCAATCCGTGGATGTCGTTTCCCGGCACGCCGTATTATCTCGGCGAAACCGCACCGACGCCCTGGTACGATATCAAGGATCCGGCCAAGGCCAAGGAGTTGCTGAAGCAGGCCGGCTACAAGAACGAAAAGATCATCATCGAGACCAACAGCAATTATCAGTGGATGCGCTCCACCATGCTGATCGTCGCCGAGCAGCTCAAGGCGGCCGGCATGACGGTCGATGTCCAGATCACGGACTGGACCACCAACGCATCGCACATGCAGCAGGGCACCGGCGACTGGAACCTGTCCACCACCGCCTTCGGGCCCGACCACATTCTGGGGCCGCAGCAGTGGCGGCCGATGATCTACACCTTCCCTCACATCGTCGGGAACGAGGCGCTCGACAAGGCCTACAGCGAATTCTTCATGGCGCCGACGCTCGAGGCGCGGCGGGCCAGCTGGCTGACGATCCAGAAGGAGGTGCTCGGCGGCGCCTATCTGATCAAGATCGCGGACACCGGCCGGCTCAGCGGCTATTCCAAAAAACTGCAGGGCCAGAACGATTATGCCGGCGTGCTGCAGCTGTGGGACCTGTGGCTTGATTGATGGCCCGATGGCTGCGCGGAGGAGGCTGCTCTGATACGCATCGTGGCCCTGAAATTTCTGCAGGCCGTGCCGGTCATCGTGATCATCTCGATCCTGGCATTTCTGCTGCTCAGCCTGCTGCCCGGCGATCCCGCCATCATCATCGCCGGCGAGCAGGCGTCGCCCGCAGCGATCGAACAGGTGCGCAGGCAACTCGGCCTCGATCGTCCGTTTTTCGAACAGCTCGCAATCTGGCTGTTCAATCTGGCGCGGGGCGATTTCGGCTCCTCGCTGATTCTCCACCAGAGTGTGCTCTCGGCAGTGGTGGAACGCCTGCCGGTCACGCTCTCCCTTGCCGCGCTGTCGATTTCCTTCACGATACCCGTCGGCGTGCTGCTGGGGTCGGTCGCTGCCTATTTTCGCCGGACCTGGATTGACTCGCTTGTGATGACGACGGCGCTGCTTGGGGTGTCGATCCCGGCATTCTGGATCGCCATCCTCGGCGTGATCCTGTTCAGCGTGCAGCTCGGTTGGGTGCCGTCGAGCGGCTTTGCGCCGATTTCGCAAGGTGTCGGGCCATGGTTCTCCTCGATCGCGCTGCCGGCGTTGATCCTGTCGCTGTTCCAGATCGGCTTCCTGTCCCGCATGACGCGCTCGGCGATGCTCGACGTGCTCGGCCAGGATTACATCCGCACCGCACGTGCCAAGGGGCTCAGCGAGTGGCGGACCGTCGGCAAGCACGCGCTGCGCAATGCGCTGATCCTGATCATCACCGCCACCGGCATTCTGCTCAGTGCCGCGATCGGCGGCTCTGTGATCATCGAGCAGGTGTTCGCGCTGCCGGGGATTGGCCGCATGGTGGTGCAGGCGATCATGGCGCGCGATTATCCGCTGGTGCAGGGCACGATGCTGATCCTCGGCTTCACCTTTGTGATGATCAATCTGACCGTCGATATTCTCTACACCCTGGCGGATCCGCGGGTGCGTCATGACTGACGTCGGACTGGGATCGCTGGCGACGGCTTCCGCGATCGCGGCTCCGCGTGGCCATGGTACGCTGCGCCGCCTGCTGCGCCATCGCTCCTTCATGATCGGCTTCTCGGTGATCCTGCTGTTGACGCTGGCCGCCGTGCTGGCGCCGCTGATCTCGCCGGTCGATCCTTCCGCGATGCGGGTGCGTTTCCGTTTCCGTCCGCCGTCGTCGCAATTCTTCTTCGGCACCGACATGTTCGGCCGCGACGTTTTTACCCGCGTGCTTTATGGCGCGCGGGTATCGCTGTTCGTCGGCATCGCGGTCTGCGTGGTCTCCGGGCTATGCAGCGCCATCATCGGCGTGATCGCCGCGCAATTTCGCAAGCTCGACGGCGCGATCATGCGGCTGATGGATGCGCTGATGTCGTTCCCGGCCATTCTGCTGGCGCTGGGCATCGCCGCAGCGCTCGGCCCGCGCGTGTCCAGCGTCATCATTGCGCTGACCGTCGCTTACATCCCTGCGGGGGTTCGCATCGTCCGCGCCGCCGCGCTGACGGTGCGCGAAATGGATTTCGTGCACGCCGCGCAGGTTTCGGGCGCTTCCTCGCTGCGGATCGTGATGCGGCATATCCTGCCGAACTGCTTCAGCCCGCTGCTGGTGCATCTGACCTTCATCTTTGCCTATGCGATGCTGGCGGAAGCGGCGCTCAGCTTTCTCGGCGTCGGTATCCAGCCGCCGATCGCCAGCTGGGGCAACATCATCGCCGAGGGCCGCGACTATGCCACCGAGGCCTGGTGGGTGATGCTGTTTCCCGGCATCGCCATCAGCCTCGCCGCATTGAGCCTCAACCTGCTCGGCGACGCGCTCGGCGACATGCTCGACCCGCGCCTGAAGGGAGGCGATTGATTTGATCGCGCCGCTTCTCGCCATCCGCAACCTGACGGTCCAGTTCCGCGTCGATAGCGGCTGGGTGACGGCGATCGATGACGTCTCGCTGGATGTCGACGCAGGCGACTGTGTCGGCATCGTCGGCGAATCCGGCAGCGGCAAGAGCGTCACCGCGCTCTCGATCCTGCGACTGCACCAGCGCGCCACCACGCGGATGCCGAGCGGCACGATCCTGTATCAGGGGCAGGACCTGCTGCGCGCGCGCGGGATCGGCCATGCGACGGATCCGCGGCAGCGAGATCGCCATGATCTTCCAGGATCCGATGTCGTCGCTCAATCCGGTGCTGACCATCGCCGACCAGATTTCCGAGACGTTGCGCCAGCACCAGGGCCTCACCGGTGTGGCGGCGCGCAAACGCGTGGTCGAACTGCTCGGCCTGGTGCGGATTCCCGATGCCGCACGCCGCGCCGACGATTATCCGCATCGCCTGTCCGGCGGCATGCGGCAGCGGGTGATGATCGCCATGGCGATCGCCTGCAAGCCGCGGCTGCTGATTGCCGACGAGCCGACCACCGCGCTCGACGTCACCATCCAGGCGCAGATCCTCGAATTGCTGCGCGACCTGCGCAAGGAGCTGAGCATGTCGGTGATGCTGATCTCCCACGATCTCGGCGTGATCGCCGAATTCGCCCAGCGCGTCATCGTGATGTATGCCGGCCGCGTGGTCGAGGATGCGCCGGTGGCGCAGCTGTTCCGGCGGCCGGTGCATCCGTACACCATGGGGCTGATCGCCGCGGTGCCGAAGCTGGACAGCGATGCGCCGCGCCTTGCCACCATTCCCGGCCGCATCCCGTCACCGCAGGAGGTCATCCCGGGTTGTCGCTTCAGCCCGCGCTGCGCGCTGGTGCAGGACGGCTGCCTGGACGAGCAACCGTCCATGCAACTGGTCGGCGATCGCCAGTCGGCGCGCTGTCCGCCGCGGCTTCTTGCACTGGGCGAGCGCCATGGTTGATCAGCCCCGGCCCATCGTCGAAGTCCGCGACCTCTGCAAGACCTTCGCCGTCAAGCATGCCGGCGGCGTCTCCACGCTGCATGCCCTGAGCGGCGTCAATTTCGACATCATGCGCGGCGAAACGCTGGGGCTGGTCGGCGAGTCCGGCTCGGGAAAGACCACGGCAGGACGGATTCTGGTCGGGCTGATCCCGGCGACCAGCGGGACGGTCAGCCTGTTCGGCCACAGCATCACCGGACCGGACGGCAGAGCCCAGCTCGCTTCCGTGCGGTCGCGGCTGCAATTCGTGTTTCAGGATCCTTATGCGTCGCTCAATCCTCGGATGCGGATCGGCAACGCCATTGCCGAGCCGCTCGACATCGCCGGCACGCATTCGCGCAAGGATCGCAACGATCGGGTCGCGGAATTGCTCGAGCTGGTCGGACTGCCGAAGAACAGCGTCGAGCGTTACCCGCACGAATTCTCCGGCGGCCAGCGGCAGCGTATCGTGATCGCGCGGGCGCTCGCGCTCAACCCGGATTTTGTCGTCTGCGACGAACCGGTGTCGGCGCTTGACGTCTCGATGCAGGCGCAGATCGTCAATCTGCTGCTCGACCTGCAGGACCGGCTCGGGCTGAGCTATCTGTTCATCGCGCATGACCTGGCGGTGGTGCGCGCGGTCTCGACCCGCGTTGCCGTGATGTATGCCGGCGCCATCGTCGAGACGGCGCCGAAAGCGCAGATCTATTCCGATCCGCAGCATCCATATTCGCGCGCGCTGCTCGACGCCGTGCCGCGCGCCGACCCGGATTTTGTCCGTCATCCGGTCGTGGCCGGTGAAGTGCCGAGCCTGCTCGATCCGCCGCCCGGCTGCTGTTTTCACCCGCGCTGCGCGTTCGCGATGGAGCGATGCCGGGTTGAAGTGCCGTTGCTGAAAGAGTCCGGCACCGATCGCCGTGTCGCCTGCCATCTCTTCTCGACGTGAGGCGCAACCGCCGCCTGCCAGCCGAAGGGCGCGGCGGGTACAGACAACCGACCTGATCAACGCGGATTGCGTTCCGTCGCCCCCATGATGGGGTGTATCTCAGCCTCAATGCGCATTGCCGCACGCAGCAACATCCGGTCTTGTCCCCTTCGCGCGATGATCTGAATTCCGAACGGAAGGCCACTCGCGTCGCGGCCGCAGGGGATTGAAATTGCGGGAAGGCGTGCGTGATTGACGAAAGGCGTGAAGGCGGCGTGAGCCCGAGGGCTTGACTTCTTTTCCATCGATCGTTTTTGGGCCGAGTTGCACAAGGGGCCAGGCAACACAGGGAACGGTCGGCGCCAGCAGAAGGTCAAACTCGCAAAAGAATTCAGCGAACGCGGCTCTGATAGCCGCACTTGCACCAAGGCCGGCAGTCACCTCCAGCCCACGCAAGGAAAGACCGCGTTCGATCTGCCTGGCCACGTCCGGATCAAATTGTCCGGGGTCGTTTTGGAAGTCTGCGCCATAGAGCGCGGCAAGTCCCGCATGTTGCAGCGGCATCAGCGCTTCCTCGGTCGCGCCGGGCGGCCAGACCGGATCACGACGGACAATTCGCTGTCCTGCTTTTGCCGAGATGTTCGACGAGGACCTCCAGCCTTCCAGCAATGATGGGATCGACGGGTGTGTCGAGCCCCAGCTTCGGCGAGAATGCGACACGCAGATCAGCCAGATCGACGTCACCGCTTTCAACCAGCGCGGAATCAGGATCGCGGGGATCGGGGCCGGCCATGGCTTCGAATGCGAGCGCTGCATCTGCGACGTTTCGCGCGATGGGCGCGATCACGGATATGTCGAAAAACGGCTCGGCGAACCCGGGACCATATGGAATGGCGCCATACGATGGCTTGAAGCCGACCACACCGACATGGGCCGGAGGGCGCCGGCTGGAGCCGCCTGCGTCCGTGCCGATCGCCAGCGGTACAAGGTCCGCTGCGACAGCCGTTGCCGGGCCGCCCGACGAACCACCGGGCGTCAAATCCCGATCGAGCGGATGCCGTGTGGGCCCGAACAGCGGTGACGTTGTCACGCCCTTGCAGGCGAATTCAGACGTGGCACCCATGCCCACAACGACAGCTCCCGCCTTCTTCAATCGCTCGACGGCGATGGCGTCACGCGGTGCCACAAAGTCGGAAAAAAGCCGGGATCCTTGCGTGACACGCCAGCCGTCGACCCAGATATTGTCCTTGATGACGATGGGGACACCGGCGAGCGGCATATGCTCTCCGAGCTTGCAGGCGGTGATCGATCATGGCCGCTTCCGCAAGTGAGCATTCGGTGTTGACGGTCACGACCGCGTTGAGCGCTTTTGCCGCGGCAATGCGATCGAGGGCGTCGCGGACCGTTTCCACGGCTGACGCCTGCCTCGCCGAGACGGCGGCCGCGATTTCGCGCGCATTCATCGCGCGTTTCCCCGGATGAGCGCCGCCGTCCCGCTGAAAGCGAGGATTGCAAGGCCGATAAATGCGCCGGCGAGGCCGGCGAAGGTCTCAATGGCTGAAATGATGAACAGGTGTCGCCAACAAGCCCGCATATGAAGCCGTCAGCACGGCTCCAGTCGTCTCGCCGATGCGGTCTTGCGGGGCAAGCCGTGCGACCTCCGCGAGGAATATACCGTTCCAGCCGCTGGCCGTAAGACCGAATGCAGCAGCTAGCGCATACTGTCCCGATTTGCCGAGCATATCGCCCCAAAATCCGAACGTGGCCGCACATACGGTCATTCCCAGCCCGAGGCCGATCAGAACCAATCTTGCGGAACCGATGCGCATCGCAAGAAATCCCCATCCGAGCCGCCCCAACAAACCTCCGGCTTGCGCACAGGCAAGTGCGGCACCGGCTTCGAGATGGCTGAGCCCGAGTTCGCGTACACCGAGCGTGACAAAATAGGTGTTGAGCGCGAGCTGCATTCCGCTGAAGGGCATCGAAGCCGCGGCAAGAGCTGCGATGCGACGGTCGGAGCTTACCAGCGCCAGTCGCGCACGCATGCCGAGTTGCGGGGGCGCTTGCGCCAGGCCTTCATATCGGGGTCGCAGCCACTCGAATGCGACGATCCCGCAGATGGCACAGGCGGCTACCGCCGCGTAGGACCACTGCGGTGCAAGCCAGATGGCGATCGCGGGCAGGGCAAGCGAGCCGCAGACTGCGCCAATCTGATTGCCGGTCTGGCGCAGCGAGAATACCAGCGCCCGCCGCTCATCGGTAACCAGTTTACCCAGCAATGCCGTACTGGCGGGCGTCTCGGGGCCGAACGCAAGGCCGAGACAAAGCCCTGCCAACAGCAGCGCCGAACCCGACCCGAACGCTGCGAATGCCATACTGGCGACCACCGCGCCGGCGCAAAGACTTGCCATACGCAGCGATCCGAGACGGTTGATCAGGCCACCCGTCCAAAAAGACGTGACGACGCCGACGGCGAATACCGCCGTGGAGAACATCGAAAGGCTGGGAATATCGAGATGGGCGGAGGGCGCAACCGCACCTGGCGCAAACAGCGCCAGAGCCACCAGTGCCTGCAGCCACGTCATGGCCGCGAGTGCTGGCAGGAGTGCTGGCCGACCTGCCGCTGGTGCGTGTATCATGCACCCGGACCTGGTGGGCAGGGCACCAACGGGCAGGAGAACAAATGGCCGGCGGAATATCCATTCATGCAGTCGATGTCGCGAGCGGGCGTCCCGCGCAGGGCTTGCGCGTCGAGATATGGCGAACCGAACCCGTCGCCGACGCGGATCGCCGAAGGCCGGCTTGGTTCGAATGGCCAGCTCGACCATCCGGTCGTAGGCGGATCGGGCATCGAGGCCGGCGAGTACGAAGTTCGCTTTCACCTCGACGAATTCTTCGCGAGCGGCGCCGGCGCCAGTTTCCTCACCGTCGCGCCTTTCCGTTTCAGGATTGAAGAGGTGGACGAGCATTTTCATCTGCCAATGAAGTTCACCCGCTGGGGCTATTCCCTGTTTCGGGGAGCGTGAGGCGCGTCAGCTGGTCAATCGCTTCGACAGGCCGGTGACACGCTCCATGATCGCCATCAGCGCCACCGTAGCGATGATCAGAACGCCCGACAATGCGGCGATCGTCACGTCGAGCTTGCCCTCGAGGTCCTGCCACATCCGGATCGGCAGCATGTCGGTTGCCGCATCGCGCAGGAACAGGGAGACGGGCACATTGTCGAACGAAGACATGAACGCAATGAAGCCGCCGGCGATGACCCCCGGACGTATCAGCGGCAATACGATCCTTCGAAAGGTGTACCAGCGGCTGGCGCCGAGAATGGTCGAACTTTCCAGCAAGGTCGGCTCAAGCTGGGCAAGCGCCGCCACCGTGTTGCGCACCACATAGGGAACGCAGACCACGGTGTGGCCTATGACCAGGGTCAGTGCGGACACCGGCATGCCGACCAGCGAGAACAGCATCAGCGCGGATAGCCCGAAGGCGAGGGCGGGAAGCACCAGCGGCGACATGAACAGCGAGTCGAGGACGCGCGCCGATAGCGTCGGCGAGCGTGCAATGGCCAGTGCGGCGGCAACGCCGAGCACGATCGACAGGCCGGTCGACCACATTGCGACGACAAAACTGTTCTTTGCGGCAAAGTGCAATTGCCACGCATTCCACAACTCGGCGTACCATCGCGCCGAATAGCCTGGCGGCGGAAATTTGAGCGAGAATCCGTTGGTGAACGAGACGATCAGAACGACGAGCGACGGCGCGATGATGACGATCAGTGCGATCAGCGCGATCGCGGTCATGACGACTTCGAAGCTGATGGCCTCCCAGGTGCGCTTCCGGCCGCCCATCGGTCAGGCTCCGCCATATCCGCGGGACAGCCGGCCCAGCATGCCGAACACGGTCACCACGGCGAGAACCGCGAGAAGAAAGATGATCGAGATCGCGGAGGCAAACGGCCAGTTCTGCAAGGTCGAGGCCTGCTGATAAAGATACATCGGCATGAAGAGCATTTGTCCGCCGCCGACGAGGGACTGTGTGATGAAGGCCGTGATGGCGGCGGCATAGGTCAGCGTGCAACCGGCGATGACGCCGGGCAGCGACAAGCGGCAGCACCACTCTCCAGAACGTACGCCAGCTTCCGGCGCCGAGCGAGCAGGATGCATCCTCGAGGTTCATGTCGATTCGTCCGAGCGCGGTGATGAGCGGCAATGTCATCAGCGGCATCTGTACCTGGGCGAGAGCAAGAACCACCCCGACCTGGGTGTAGAGAAGTCGAATCGGTGTGTCGATCGCACCGATCGAAAGCAGCGTCGAGTTGATGATGCCCTGACGGCCCAGAATCACGATCCACGCAAAGGTGCGGACGACGACACTCGTCAGGAGCGGCAGCAGAACGATGAGGATGATGAGCGTCTGGGCGCGCGATCCGACCCGGTGGTAGAGCCATGCGATCGGAAAGCCCAGCACCAGGCACAAGGCGGTCACTTCCGCGCCCAGCAGCAGCGTCGAGCCAAGCACGCTCAGGCTGAATGGATCGGTCAGGAAATGGACGTATTGGCCGATGCCCCAGACGACACCGGCCGTATCGTTGTGCAGCGACAGAACGAACAGCTGCACCAATGGCGCGACGAAGAACACCAGGAAGAACAGGGCCAGCGGTGCGGCCAGCCCTATGCCGTATGATGTGACGTCGCGCGGCACCGATGCGGCAGCCATCGTCGTGATCCTCAGAGCTTGATTTCGCGGTTGAATCGTTCGATCCAGGCGGAACGCTGCTCGTTGATCTTCTTCCAGTCCTGAAACACGAATTTCTTCTTCAGTTCCGCGGTGTCTTTCGCCAGCACGCGTGCGATCTCGCCCCCCATCGGGACCTTGGAATTCGTCGGAACGATCAGATAGGGCGAATTCATCAGGGTCGTCTGCACCTCCGGTGAGAGGGACGCTTCGATGAGCTTGAAGGCGAGTTCCTTGTTCGGAGAGTTCTTGACGACATGGATCGTGGTCTTGAAGGCGATCGCGCCTTCCTTTGGCGCCACGAATTCAACGGGAACGCCGCGGGCTTTCAGGATCTGGATGGCATTGAAATTCCCGGGCGAGATGTCGATCTGGCCCTGCTGGAACAGAGTTGCCAGCGCACCCGGGTTGGCCGCGACCGCTGCCAGGTTGGGCTTGAGCGCTTCAAGCGCCTTGAAGCCCGGGTCGATATTGGCTTCCGAGCCGCCGTGCATCTTGGCGATCTCGACAAGCCATCCGGTGCCGAGCGTCGAGTTGAGATTGGTGATGCCGACCTTCCCCTTGAACTCCGGCTTCCAGAGATCGGCCCAGGAGGTCGGTGGCGTCTTTATGGTGTCCGGATTGTAGGTAAGACCGACGACCTGGAAGAACGGCGCCGGTCCCATCGGCTCCTGCGCTTCGGCAATGAGGTCCTTGTAATAGGTGCTCTTTTCGACCGGGAACGGCTCGACGATATCCTGACCGATGGCCACGAGCGCCGGACCGGGATCATGCAGCATCACGTCGATCGGCGGGTTGGCGCGCGCTGCGTTTACCTTTGCGATCTGGTCGACGGACAGCATCGGGTCGAGCACGATCGACGCATCGGCGTTCGCCTTGCGGAACGCCGGAACCAGCACCGCCTTGTGGGCCTCCTCCCAGCTTCCCGTGAAAGTGGCGAAAACCAGCGGGCGGGCCTGAGCGTAGCTTAGTCCCGGGAATGCCTTCATGGCGCCGAGGGTCAATGCGGTCGTTAGAAGTGTTCTGCGATTGATCATGAGGCTTTACTCCCGTTGTATTCTGACGCCGAATCTCAAAGTGATGCAGGAAATACGGTGGCGAGGGATGGAGCGAGCGGCGCAATACGCACCGCAACGCCACTCTCCAGCAGGCGCGTCTCGCCAAAGCGCGCCTGGGATATTTTCACGCCCGATCCGTCGGCGGTCGTAACTTCATGCACGACGGTTGCGCCGAGGGGCAGGGCCATCCCGACCACGCCGGCGAAGCCGGAATCGTCGGTCACGAACTGCAAATGCTCGGGCCGAATGCAGACGGTGACGCGACCGCCTTCCGTCATCGATTTCGTTGCCGGCCTGGCGATGATCTCGGCTCCGGCGTCGAGGCGAACTTTCGCGCCGGTCGGATCGGCCGACACCAGCGTGCCCGGCATGCGATTGGTCGAACCGACGAATGTGTTCACGAACAATGTTTGCGGACGGTCATAGACGTCGGACGGTGATCCGAACTGTTCCAGCCGGCCCTGGCTGAGAACGGCGACGCGGTCGGCCATCGACAGCGCTTCTTCCTGGTCGTGCGTGACAATGAGCGTCGTAATGCCGGAAACACGCTGCAGCCGCTTGACCTCGATCTGCATGTCGAGCCGCAAGTTCTTGTCGAGCGCTGCAAAGGGCTCGTCGAGCAGCAGGATCGACGGCTTGATCGCCAGCGCGCGCGCAAGCGCCACGCGTTGCTGCTGGCCGCCGGAGAGCTGGCGCGGCAAACGTTCGGCCATCGAGGGAAGCTGGACGAGTTCAAGCAGGCGCTGCGCTTCGCGCCGGCGTGTCGCCGTGTCGACGCCGCGGGCGGCGAGGCCATAGGCGACGTTCTCCGCGATCGTCAGGTGCGGAAACAGGGCATAATTCTGGAAGACGATGCCGACGGCGCGCTTGTTGGGCGGCAGCATATCGACGATCTCGTCGCCGATGATGATCCGTCCCTGGGTCTGAGCGATGAAGCCGGCAACGATGCGCAGCAGCGTGGTCTTGCCGCAGCCGGATGGACCGAGCAGTGCGATGATTTCGCCGCCCTTTACGTCGAGATTGATGTTTTCCACCGCGATCGCGCCACCGGGATAGCGGTGCGTGATCGCGTCGAGTACGAGCGAACGACCGCCCTTTGCTTCAGCCATGGAGCACTCCTCCCGACATCAGTGGGAAAGCAAATCCCGTGCCTGTGCTATCGTCATTTCCGCGGAGTTCGTGCATTCTTGCTCCATGACGATTGAAGCCAATCTTTGCGAATTGACGGCCACCACTCTTGCCAAGGCTTTGGCGCGGCGTGAGATTTCCGCACGCGACTGTGATTGAGGCCCATCTCGCGCGCATCACCGCACACGACGCCCAGCTTTCGGCTTTCATTACCGTCGATGCCGATGGTGCACGCCGTCAGGCCGACGCATGCGACGCGGCACGCGCGCCGATGGGACCTCTGCATGGCGTTCCGATTGCCGTGAAGGATCTGACCAACACAAGGGGATTGCGCACGACGTATGGATCGTTGCTGTTCCAAAACCACGTGCCGGATCAGGACGAACTCGTCGTAGCGAGGCTTCGGCAGGCAGGCGCCGTCATCATTGGCAAGACCAACACGCCGGAATTCGGTTTTGGCGCGGTTTGCACAAATCGCCTGTGCGGACCAACGCGCAATCCGTTCGATGTCTCGCTGACGTCCGGTGGCTCTTCGGGCGGTTCTGCTGTCGCCGTCGCAACGGGAATGGTTCCTCTCGCTCACGGCACCGATTTTGGCGGCTCGGTGCGTACGCCGGCAAGTTTCTGCGATGTGGTCTCGATCCGTCCGACACCCGGCCGGATAGCGGCGCCCGCGCGCGCCCTTGGCTGGGACATGCTCGCTACGCACGGTCTTCTGGCGCGCACCGTTGACGATCTCGAACTTGGGCTCTCCGCCTGCGTTGGTCCCGATGTTCGTGATCCGCTGTCGATCGGCACCGAGCCTCACACTGGATCTGACGCGGGACGGCCGCAGCTTGCGGTCACGCCGGACTTCGGCGTCGCGCCGGTTGCGAAGGAAGTCCGCTCGCGCTTCGCTGCGGCTTGCGATGCGCTGTCGCAGATCGCCGATGTCGAAGAGGTCTCTCCCGACTGTGGCGGCGCCATCGAAGCATTCCGCACGCTGCGGGCCGCCCATGTCGCCGACAGCTATGGCGCGCTGCTGCGGGACCGGCGGGCCGAACTCACGCCAACTGTTATTTGGAACATCGAGGCGGGTGGACAGCTTACGGCGCAGGATTATCTCGCCGCCGAGCGGCGGCGTACGGCGGTCTATCGAAGCTTTCGCGACTTGATGGCGCGCAAGGACTTCCTCGTCGTGCCGGCCGCGTCGGTCTTCCCTGGAACAACGACGATTGGCGACGTGACGCGGATCGACGATATCAGCCTCGAAACGCCGATCGATTATCTCGCCGTCACCTTCATCGTCTCGCTGGTCGGCTTCCCGGTGCTCACCTTGCCGACGCCGAGACGGCCGGATCAGAAGCCGTTCGGCGTCCAGATCATTGCGGCCCCGGGGCAGGAGTCCAAATTGTTCGCATTCGGCCGGCGGATCGAAGAGCAACTGGGCTTTTGTCATCGTCGGCCACCCATCTGATCAGGCGTCGCGATGTTCGAGGCGGGCGGCGAGCGGAGCTGCGAGGCCGCTCGACGGTTTCGCGTCGGGCCGGCGAAATGTACCCGCGCTCGCTTTTCGCAGCCGGAGCGCGTGCAGGGCTTCGACCTGTTTCACGGCTGCAACGACCTGATCGATCACAGGCACCGGAATTCGATCGGCGACCCGCTCGGCCAGTCCCGACAACGGCGCGCCGGCCAAAATGAGGACGTCGGCTTCATCCTCCTCCACGGCGCGCTTCGCGAGTTCAACCAGAAGGTCTTCCTTTTCAGCTCCCACCTCGGCGATCTCACGGAACGGGCCATCGAGCATGCGGATGCCTGCACATCGTTCCCAGAGCCCGTGTGCACGAACGCATTCCTCGAACCAGGGACCGAGCGCCCGCGCAAACGTCACAAGGCCAAATCGTCGTCCCGCCATGCATGCCGTGAGCATCGCGGCCTCCGCCATGCCGACGACGGGGATGTCGAACAATTCCCTGGCCGCAAACAGGCCGGGATCGCCGAAGGCTGCGATGATCGCGCCGTCAAATTCCCGGTGGCGTTCCGCGAGCATTTCCAGCGCCACGGCCCCGCCGATCTGGGCTTCCGCGCGCGTCGATATGTAGGGCACGCCACGCGGCGCGGTGAGGGGTGTTAGTGATGTTCCCGGCGCAGCGGCGCGCTGTCCGACCTTCAGCATGAGGTCGGTGATATCGGCGCGTGTGTTGGGATTGAGCAGCAGGATATTCATCGTCAGGCCGCCGGTCTGCTGATCGGGGTTTTGGGCAGAACCTCCAATAGTGCCGTGCCGGTGCGTTGCACATGCGCCGAGAGGAGGCGCCCGGCCGCTTCGCCATCGCGGGCCTCGAGTGCGGCAAGAATGGCCGCATGTTCCTCGACGGAATTGCTCCAGCGCCGCTCCGCACCGAGCGCCAGATAGCGGGCGCGCTCTGCCCTCGACAGCAATGTCTCGTGCGCCTCGCGCAGCGGGGCATTCCGCGCCGCTCGCACGATCAGGCCGTGTATCTCGCCATTGATGGCGAAATAATCGTCGAGCTTGCCGTCCCGGTGATAGTTCTCCATGCGCGTCTGCAGGAGGCGCAGGCGTTGCAATTCGCGCTCGGTGACGCGTTGGGCCGCAAGTTCGGCCGCGAGCCGCTCGATTCCTGCGAGCGCTTCGAACAATTCGAGTATGTTATCTGTCTCGATATCGGCAATCCGCGGGCTGCGGTTCGGTCTTAATTCCACCAGCCCTTCGGCGGCCAACAGCTTCATGGCTTCGCGCAATGGCGTTCGGGAAACGCCAAGCGCGTCTGACAGTTTGGTTTCCTGCATCGACGATCCAGGCTCCAATTCTCCGCGGATGATCATGGCGCGCATCCGCGCCGCGGCGCGCTCATGCAGGCCTGTCCGCTTGAGCTTGAGCGTCTTTCGACCGTTACCGACGTCCGATTTCTTCTGCACCCGTGCCGCCTCGCTGAATTGCAGTCTAGCCGTTCTGGCGCTCGTGGTTCGTGCCCAAATGATCGACGTATCTAGATGAAAACAATGGCATATCGAACAAATTGTATGCAGTGTGCAGAAACACTATTGCGCGAGCCGTGTTGGGAAGGATGATTGAAACGACGGCGTCGTCGTGCGCCGCCCAAGATGACTCGCCAGCCGACGATCGATGGTCCGTCATGAATGACAGATGCGAACGCGCCTTGGGATGCTCACGCCATCGTCGAATTCGGTTCTCGAGCCGGTGACCTGCGCCATGCTCGCCGGAGCCCCCGGGATCAGCGCGCACTTCTCCCGCTTCCGGGTGACCGAGATCGCGCTCGATGCCCACGCGCTCAATCAATTCGATCCGTCAATGATGTTGCCGGCGGCGGATTTGCTTGCCGACGCCAAGGTCGATGCCATGGCCTGGAACGGCACTTCGGCCAGCTGGCTTGGAATCGAGCGCGACCGGAGCCTTTGTGAAGCGATCGGTGCGCGCACCGGAAAGCCTGCCACGACGTCGACGCTGGCCTGCATCGACGCGGTGCGGTCGAGTGGCGCGCAACGGGTTGGCTTTGTGACGCCCTATACCGACGATGTGCAGGCGCGGATCGGCAAGGTCTGGGCGGATGAGGGCATTGCCTGTCATGCCGAGCGGCATCTCGGCCTGCGCGATAATTTCTCGTTCGGAGAGGTAACGCCTGCCGAGATCGCCGCCATGATCCGTGCCGTTGCCGCAGAGGGGTGCGACGCGATCGTGGTCCTGTGCACGAATATGGACGGGGCAGCCATTACCGACGCCCTGGAGCGCGAACTGAATGTCTTGATTCTCGATTCGGTCGCGGTCACGCTGTGGCGAACGATGTTGCTTGCCCGTGCAGACCCGAGAATATTGTCGGTTGGGGACGGGTCTTTCAGTCCCAATCTTGTAGAACCGACCGGAGGCATTTCACGTGACACAGTTCGACCTCGCCATCCGCGGCGGCACCATCGTGACGGCCAGCGACGAATTCCGGGCCGATATCGGCATTCGTGATGGCCGCATCGTGAGCATCGCCGACCGCATCGAGGGGGCGGCCCGGGAGATCGATGCGACGGGCTTGCTGGCACTGCCCGGCGGCATCGACAGCCACGTCCATATTTCGCAGGACGTCTGGGCCCGATGTCGTGATGGCCGACGATTTTGCCTCGGCCACGCGCGCGGCCGCGGCCGGCGGCAATACCACGATCCTGCCGTTCGCGCTGCAGATCAAAGGCTCATCGCTGCGCGCCTGCGTCGAGGAATACCGGAAACTCGCCGAAGGCGAATGCTACATCGACACGTCATTTCATCTCATCATATCCGACCCGACGGCGGTCGTTCTCGGTCAGGAACTGCCGGCGCTCGTCAAGGACGGCTACACGTCCTTCAAGGTCTTCATGACCTATGACGACCTGGTTCTGAGCGACAAGCAGTTGCTCGAGGTGTTCGAAGTGGCCCGCCGCGAGCAGGCGCTGGTGATGGTGCATTGTGAGGGCTACGACGCCATCCGCCACCTGACCGACAGGCTGGAGCGCGAAGGGCATATCGCGCCGTATTTTCACGGGACTTCGCGGCCCGCAGATCGTCGAGCGAGAGGCGACGCACCGCGCAATCAGCCATGCCGAGATCGTCGGCGTCCCGATCATGATCGTACACGTGTCGGGCAGGGAGGCGATGGAGCAGGTACGCTGGGCTCAGCAGCGGGGTTTGCCGGTGCATGCGGAGACCTGTCCGCAATACATCACGCTGACCGCCGACGACATGAAGGGCCTGAACATGGACATGAGCGGCGCGAAATATGTCTGCTCGCCGCCGCCGCGCGACAAGGAAAGCCAGCAGGCGATCTGGGAAGGTATCACCGGCGGCGTCTTTCAGACGTTTTCATCCGATCATTGCCCGTTTCGCTATGACGATCCGAAGGGCAAGCTGACGCCGAATTCGCGCACGTCGTTTCGCTGGGTGCCGAACGGAATTCCCGGCGTGGAGACGCGCCTGCCGATTTTCTTCTCGGAGGGCGTGTCGAAGGGACGGATCAGTCTTCAGAAATTCGTGGAACTGACATCGACCAATCACGCGCGGATCTATGGTCTTTATCCGCGCAAGGGCTCGATCGGCGTCGGTTTCGACGCCGACATCGTGCTGTGGGATCCGAAGCTCAAGAAAACGATCCGGCAATCCGATCTGCATCACGGTTCCGATTATACGCCGTGGGAAGGATTTGAGGTGACGGGCTGGCCGGTCACGACCATCGCCCGGGGGCGGGTCGTTGCCGACAATGGAAAGATCGTCGGCACCAAAGGCGCCGGCGAAGTGATCAGCCGTGGCACGTCGAGCCTGGTCTGAACTCCCGCCACTCTGATGCAATGGAACTTTGAGTAGCAAGGGCACGCCGGTCTCGATCGGCGCATTGGGGGTATCGGCGCCTGACTTTGATCAACGAGGGCGGTTGAACATTGCTTCCTTGCAATCTGCGCAGTCGCCATTGATGCAACGTCCGCTTCTCGCCGAAGCTGCGTGAAGCGCCAACGTCAGGCGTCGCTGCAGGTTCGAACTCCTCCGCCAACAACGCCGGATCGTCTGGCATCTAGCTTGCCAACGCTTCAAGATGTTTTTCGCGGGAAAAGTCTGTGATCGTGAGGCTGGCCGGTGCAATTTCATCAGTCCGTCACGTCGCTCGATTAGCTCCGTCTGCATGAAGCATGATCGAGCTATTGGGGCATCCATGGCCGCAAGTTTGGAAGCGCCGATCCTCGGCGCCGCGTTGACAAAGGAGACACTCGCGATTCAACGCGACTGGATTCTCGAGAAGCAGCGCGATCTCGAAATCCAGGATTTCTTCCGCGCGAGACTGCTCGACGGCGATTGGCGGAGCAGCGGCCGCGCGAGATCAAGCAGACTGCTCGACGGTTACACGGGCCGGCTCGGCATTCACGGCCCGTTCTGGGGCTTCAAGATCGACAGCCACGATCCGCTGATCCGCTCGGTCGTGACCAAGCGCCTGCTTGCAGGGCCTGGAGGCCGTGCGAGTTGCTCGGTGCGACGCAGATGGTGATCCATTCGCCCTTCACGACCTGGGACCACAACAATCTCGACCTCAATCCGGATAACCGCGGCAGCACTCGTCGAACGGGTCCAGGCGACGCTGCGAGGTGATCGTGCAGCGCGCCGAAAACATCGGCTGCGAGCTCGTCATCGAGAACATCGAGGACAAGGATCCGCGCGACCGCGTCGTGCTCGCCAAGGAGCTTCGAACAGCAGCAGCGGTGCGCGTCTCGCTCGATACCGGCCACGCCAACTACGCGCACATCTCCACCGGCGCGCCGCCGGTCGACTACTACGTCGATGCCGCCGGCGACATGCTGCCCACGTCCACCTGCAGGACACCGACGGCTATTGCGGACCGGCACTGGGCGCCGGGCGAAGGCAACGTCCCGTGGGTGCCGTGTTCCGCGCGCTCGGCCGGCTGATCGAGCAAGCCCGCGGCTGATCTCTCGAGGTCAAGGATCACGACGAACATTCGCGCCGGCGCCGCGCATCTCGACGCGCTCGGCCTCGCGGTGAAGTCAGCAGCGTCGCCTCGCGCCTGTCGGAGATGACAGTCGACGATGCGCGACAGCCCGGCGCTGATCTCCGTACACATTGTTGTTGTCCATGAAAGGGGATCATCCATGATCCGTCACCACCCGTCGTACCATCTGAGACTCGGCGCCGGCGCCGCCGGCACGCTTCTGTCTGCCGCGCTTTGCGATCGGGCAGGCCGACAACCGTCCGTCGATCACGATCGCCGTGCAGAAGGTCACCAACTCGAACACGCTCGACGTGCTGCGCGAGCAGTCCAATGTCGGCGAGCGCGTGTTCTTCTCCTCGATCTGGGAAGGCCTGATCGCCAAGAACTGGCGCGGCGAGCCTGGAGGCGCGTGCCGGGTCTCGCCACCGAGTGGCGCCGTATCGACGACCAGACCGTCGAGCTGAAGCTGCGCCAGGGCGTCAAGTTCCACAACGGCGACGAGATGACGGCCGAGGACGTCGTCTTCACGCTTCAGCCGCGAGCGCATGTTCGGCGAATACCGAAGCCAAGAACCGCAGCACCATCCAGGCGTTCGAGAAGATCCCGACGCCGCGCGCCGGCAAGGAACTGCCGGCGGAAGTGCCGGCGGCCGCGCGCCGCATCGTGGCCGGACCTCGTCCGCGTCGAGGCCGTCGACAAGTACACGGTGCGCTTCTACAACGCGACGCCCGACGTGACGCTGGAGGGCCGGCTGTCGCGCTACGGCTCCGACATCATGAGCCGCCGCGGCTGGGAGGAGGCGGCAAGCTATCTCGACTGGGCGCGCAAGCCGATCACGACCGGTCCCTACAAGGTCGTCGAGTTCAAGCCCGACGTGTCGCTGACGCTCGAGGCGCATGACGAATATTGGGGCGGCCGTCCGCCGCTCAAGCGCATCCGTTTCGTCGAGGTTCCGGAGGTGCGAGCCGCATCAACGGCCTGCTGTCGGGCGAGTACCAGTTCGCCTGCGACATCCCGCCGGACCAGATCGCCGGCATCGAGAAGAACGCGGCCTTCGAGGTGCAGGGCGGCACCATCCTGAACCACCGCCTGACCGTGTTCGACAAGAACCATGCCGCAGCTCGCCAATCCGCTGGTGCGCCGCGCCTTCACCCATGCGATCGACCGGCAGGCGATCGTCGACAGCCTCTGGGCCGGCCGCACGCGCGTTCCGCGCGGGCCTGCAGTGGGAATTCTACGGCGACATGTTCCACGCCGACTGGACCGTGCCGGCATACGATCCGAAGCTGGCGCAGGATCTGCTGAAGCAGGCCAACTACAAGGGCGATCCGATCCCCTATCGGCTGCTCAACAACTACTACACCAACCAGGTCGCGACCGCGCAGGTGCTGGTCGAGATGTGGAAGGCGGTCGGCCTCAACGTCCAGATCGAGACCAAGGAGAACTGGACGCAGATCATGGAGCGCGACGCCGACGCGCGCGGTGCGCGACTGGTCGAATTCGGCGCCATTCAACGATCCGGTCTCCTCGCTCGTCGCCCAGCACGGACCGAACGGCCAGCAGCAGCAGATCGGCGAATGGACCAACGCCGAAGCTGAACAAGCTCTCGCGAGTTCCTGGAGACCTCGACCGATCGTGCGGCGCGCCGCAAGGCGCGTTCCGCCGCATGCTGGAGATCTGCGAGCGCGAGGACCCGGCCTATACGGTGCTGCACCAGAACGCGACCTTCACCGCGAAGCCGAAGTCGATCAAGTGGAAGGCGTCGCCGGCCTTCGCGATGGATTTCCGCGCCGGCAATTTCGAGGTCTGAGACATGCACGCCGCTGGTCCGCTCGACGGCCTGACCGTCGCCTTCAACGGCGTACCGGTGCTGCGACGGCATCGACCTCAGCTGTGCGGAAGGGCGAGGCGCTCGGGCTCGTCGGCGAATCCGGCTCCGGCAAGTCGGTGACGTGGCTTGCGGCGCTCGGCCTGCTTGCCGCAAGACCGCGACCGTCAGCGGCAGCGTGAAGCTCGACGGCACGCGAAATTCTCGGCGCGCCGCCTGCCACCATGGACCGGGTGCGCGGCGGCCGCGTCGCGATGATCTTTCAGGATCCGGCGAGCGCACTCAATCCGGTGCTCACGATTCGCAGGCAGCTCGGCGAAAGCCTGGCGCTGCATCGCGGGCTTTCGGGGGCCGCGATCCAGCGCCGAAGCGCGGCGCCTGCTCGATCTCGTCGGCATCCCGGATGCGGAGCGCCGGCTGTCCGCCTATCCGCACGAATTCTCCGGCGGCCAGAACCAGCGCATCATGATCGCGATGGCGCTGGCCGGAAATCCGGATCTGCTGATCGCGGACGAGCCGACGACGGCGCTCGACGCGACCATCCAGGCGCAGATTCTCGAACTGCATCCGGCGCGTGCGCCGCGAGATCGGCATGGCGATGGTGCTGATCAGCCATGATCTCGGCGTCGTCGCGGAAAACTGCGACCGCGTCGCGGTGATGTATGCCGGCCGTATCGTCGAGGAGGCGCCGGCGGCGGAGCTTGTTCGATGATCCGCGCCATCCCTACGCGCATGGGCTTGATCGGCTCGCTGCCGCCGCTCGACGGCCCGCGCCGTCGGCTCACCGCCATCCCCGGCACCGTGCCGGATCCGCAGGCCATGCCGCAGCGGCTGCGCTTTCGCGCCGCGTTGCGTCGCATGCCGGCCGCGCCTGTGCGGAACGATGCCGCCACGGCTTCGCGCCGTCGGCGAAGATCGACGTGTTGCCTGCATCAATCGATCGGCGTCGCGCGCGCGCAGATGCATCGGTCAGGCCGCCGAATGACCGCGCCGCTGGTCGAGCGTCGACGGGCTCGTCCGCACGCTACCAGATGCGCGGCGGGATGTTCGGCCGCCGCACGCGGGGTTTGCGCCGTCGATGGCGTGACCCTCGACGATCCACCGCGGCGAGACGCTCGGCCTCGTCGGCGAATTCGGGCTCGGGAAAATCGACCACAGGCCGGCTCGTGCTCGGTCTGGAAGACGCCGGACGCAGGGTCACGTCGCGCTTCGACGGCAGGCGACTTGCCGGCGATGGACACGCCGGCATGGCGCGCCGCAGCGTGCCCGTATGCAGATGATCTTTCAGGATCCGCTCGGCGCGCTCGACCGCCGCCTGCCGATTGCAGCGCAGGTGCGCGAGCCGCTCGATATTCACGCCGTCGGCGATGAGGCACTGCCGCGACGGCGCGCGTCGCGGAGTTGCTGCGCAGCGTCGGGCTTTCGGACGACGCAGGCACGCGCTATCCGCATGAGCTCTCCGGCGGCCAGCGCCAGCGTGTCGTGCTGGCACGCGCGCTGGCGACAAAGCCCGATTTTCTGGTCTGCGACGAGCCGGTCAGTGCGCTCGACGTTTCGATCCAGGCGCAGGTGGTCAATCTGCTGATCGATCTTCAGGCGCGAGCTCGGATTTGACGATGCTGTTCATCAGCCACGATCTGCGCGTGGTGCGCCAGATCAGCAAGCGCGTCGCGGTGATGTATCTCGGCCGTATCGTCGAGCTCGGCAACGCCGACGATCTGTTCGTCGTCGCCGCAGCACCCCTACACCCAGGCGCTGGTTTCGGCATCGCCGGCGCCCGGGCGCCGCAGCGCGAGCCGCATCGTGCTGTCCGGCGATCCGCCAAATCCGGCCGCGAAACCGGCGCGGCTGCGCCTTCCATCCGCGCTGCCCGAGCGCGCTTCGCGCGCTGCCGCAGCGAAGCGCCGGCGCTGTCGAGGTCGGCGCCCGATCGAAGCGTCGCCTGCCATCTGACCGGACTGAATCGCCGCGGCCGTGGCGCTGGGAGCGCGTGCCTGATGGCGCGCTATTTCGCGATCCGCATCGGCGCGCGGCCATGATGACGATCGCGCTGGTCGTCACCTTCGCCTTCGTCGTGCTGCGGCTGTCCGGCGATCCGGCGCTGATCATCATGGGACCGGAGGCGCCGCCTGAAGTCATCGCCGCCTTCCGCAAGGCGTGGGGGCTCGATGATCCGATCTGGATGCAATATTTCGACTATTTTGGCGCCATCGCCAAGGGCGAGCTCGGCCGCTCGATGCGCGACGGGCGGCCGGCGATCGAGCTCGTCCTCGAGCGGATCCCGGCAACCCTGGCGCTGACGATGCCGGCGCTCCTGCTCAAGCTCGCGATCGGCATCCCCGGCGGCATCTTCGCGGCGCTGCATCGCGGCAGCCTGATCGATCGCGCCGTGATGATCGGCGGCCGTGGCCGGGTTTACCGTTCCGAGTTTCGTGCTTGGCCTCGTGCTGGTGCTGATTTTCGCCGTACAACTCGGCTGGCTGCCGTCCGGCGGGCAGGAAACCTGGCGGCACGCGATCCTGCCGATCGTTACGCTCGGCATCGGCGGCGCCGCGGTGCTGGCGCGCTTCACGCGCAGCGCGATGCTGGAAGTGCTGGGCCAGCCCTATATCCGCACGGCGTCGGCCAAAGGCGTTTCGTGGCGCGCGGTGGTCCTGTCGCACGCCTTGCCCAATGCCGCGATCCCGACGGTGACGATCATCGGCTTCATGGTCGGCACCCTGATCGCCGGCGCCGTCGTCGTCGAGAGCGTGTTCTCCTGGCCCGGGGTCGGGCGGCTGCTTGTCGTTGCCGTCGCGAACCGCGATCTTGCCGTGGTGCAATGCATCCTGCTGCTCGTCGCGGCGACGATGGTGACATCGAATCTGATCGTCGATTTCCTCTATGGCTTCCTCGATCCGCGCCTGAGGAACCGGGAAGCGGCGGGGGCGCACTGACATGGCGGATCTGTCGTTACCAGAATCAAACGTGGCGAAACGAACGATTTCATGGCCGAGGATTCCGCCGGTCGTCGCCGTCGCTATCCTGTGGGTCGTTGCCATGCTGACAGTGGCAATCCTGGCTGAAACGATCGCTCCCTATAGCGTTACAAAGATGGATCTGCGCAATCGACTTTCGGTGCCCGGCAATGCCGCGCATTGGCTCGGAACCGACGAGCTCGGCCGCGACGTGCTCTCGCGGCTGATTTTTTCGATCCGCATTTCATTGCTGATCGCTTTCGGCGCGACGGCGATCTCGGCCATCGTCGGCACGCTTCTCGGATTTCTCGCGGCGCATTTCCGCGGTCTCGTCGAACAGGTCGTGCTGATGCTGGCTGATTTTCAAGCCAGCATGCCGTTTCTGATCCTGGCGCTTGCCGTGCTGGCCTTCTTCGGATCTTCGCTGCCGCTGCTTATCGGGCTGATGGGTTTCTATGGCTGGGAACGCTACGCGCGCATCGCCCGCGGGTTGGCAATCTCCGCAACAGGGCAGGGGTATGCCTCAGCGGTCAGGCAGCTCGGCGCGACGCCGTCGCGGATCTATCTGCGCCATATCCTTCCCAACATCGCCTCGACGTTGATCGTCTCGATGACGCTGGTGTTTCCCGAGGTCATCCTGCTCGAATCCGGGCTATCCTTTCTCGGTCTCGGTGTGCAGCCGCCGATGACCAGCCTTGGCAACATGGTGGGATATGGCCGCGAGTATATCGGCAGCGCGCCGTGGATCATGCTGACGCCGGCGGCGATCATCACGCTGACGACGCTTGCGGTCTCGCTGATCGGCGACTGGCTGCGCGACAAGCTCGATCCGACCCTGGCTTAGTATTCTTCATAATGGGACTACCGATGTCACACCCGATCGTCGTCATCGTCATCTGCGATGGGCACCGGCCGGACTTCGTGTCCGAAGAGATGACGCCGCACATGGCGCGGCTTCGGCAGGCAGGAACCTGGTTCGCGGACCATCGCGGGATTTTTCCGTCGGCGACGCGGGCGTCGTCTGCATCCATCGCCACCGGTTGCTGGCCCATATCGCATGGACTGAGGGGCAATACGGTCGCATTGCCGATTGAGAACGGCCATGAAGTTCATGACGCGGGCAGGCCGGAGTTCTACGAAACGTACCGCAATCATTTCGGGCGATTGTTGACGCGCCCTTCCTTGTCGCTGCGGGCGGCGCCGCTGCACGGCGCGGTGCTCTGTTCCAACGTCTCGCCGGGCGCGGCCTTCTTTCACGACGCGGAGGGGCACGGCGAACTGTACCACCGCGAATTGAGTTATGGCCGAGGCCGCGTGCCGCTGATGCCCGCAATTGTCGCCCCTCCAGGCGCGGCTGGTGATGCGGTGCTGACGGACAGGTTTGTATCGATTCTGATGGAGCGGCCGCCCTCGGTTGCAACGCTTTGGCTGTCCGAGCCCGACAAGACCATGCACGCCTTTCCGCTCGGTTCACCGCAACATCTCATGGCGCTGCGCGAGGTCGATATGCGTGTCGGTGCGGTCGCGGAAACCGTGGAACAGTTGCGGGACCGCGGTCATGACGTGCTCTTGCTCGTCGGGTCAGACCATGGCCACGAATCCGTCACCGAGACGGTGCCGGTCGAACGGCGGCTGTACGAAGCGGGATTCAAGGCGGGCCTGGAAAGCCCGGAAATTGTCGTTGCGCCGCAGGGATCATCGGCTTTCATCCATTTTGGCGGCGACGCCCTGTCGCGGCGTATGGAGGTAGCCGACTGGCTCGGCCAACAGTCCTGGGCAGGACGCATCATCAAAGGCGAA
>CAWBRL010000049.1:0-36653 GCA_963791165.1 uncultured Alphaproteobacteria bacterium
CGTCGGCTATTTGAGGGCATGGACAAGAACCAGCCTCTCATTTTGCTGGCCGCCGGCGGTACCGGCGGCCAATTCCATTCCCGCCGAAGCGCTCGGCGTGGAACTGATCAAACGCGGCTTGCGGGTGCGGCTGGCGACAGATGCCCGCGCGCTGCACTATAGCGGCCTGTTTACCCGGGATAATATCGACGTGGTCCCGAGCGAGACCGTGCGCGGCCGATCGCTGACGTCGCTGGCGCGCACCGCCTACATGCTCGGTTACGGCACCTGGGTTGCCGCCAGGCTGGTGCGGCGGCTGAAGCCGGCCGCCGTGGTCGGCTTCGGCGGCTATCCGACGGTGCCGCCGCTGGTGGCGGCAAGGCTGCTCGGCGTGCCCGGCATCATTCATGATGCCAACGCCGTGCTCGGCCGCGCCAACCGCTTTCTCTCCAGCCGCGTCAACGCCATTGCCACCTCGCTGCCGGGGGTGCTCGATCGCGATCCCGCCCTTGCGGGCAAGGCGACGACCGTCGGCACGCCGATGCGCCCCGCCGTCCTCACTGCTGCAGCCGTGCCGTTTGCGTCTCCCGAACCGAACGGGCCGCTGCGCCTGCTGGTGGTCGGCGGCAGCCAGGGCGCGCGGGTGATGAGCGATATTCTGCCCGGCGCGATCCAACGGCTGGAGCCGGTATTATGGAGCCGGTTGATCCTGACGCAGCAGGTGCGCAAGGAAGACATGGCGCGGGTGCGGGCGATCTATGACCGAATGAAGATCAACGCCGAACTCGCGCCGTTCTTCAGCGACCTGCCGGCGCGGCTGGCGTCGAGCCACCTCGTGGTCTCGCGTTCCGGCGCCGGCACGGTGGCTGAACTTGCCGCGATCGGCCGGCCCTCGATCCTGGTGCCGTTGCCCGGCGCGATCGATCAGGACCAGTTCGCCAACGCTGGCGTGCTGGCCCAGGTCGACGGCGCCTTGCGCATCCCGCAGGCCGAATTCACGCCCACCAGGCTCGCTGCCGAAATTTCAACGTTTGCCGCCGAGCCCGCCAGGCTGACCGCGATGGCGGCGGCGGCCCGCAAGGTGGGCCGGCTCGATGCCGCGGAACGGCTGGCCGATCTGGTGATGAAAGTGGCCGGAATTTAGGCCGTAACAGGGAATTTTCAGCACTATTGCGTCATGGCCGGGCTTGTCACATCAAGTCGGATTTATCCGACTTGATGCTTTAAAATAAAACGGCACTCGTATACCGAGTGCCTACGCATCCACGTCTTTCATAAGTCAGTGAGAAGCCGTGGATGCCCGGGACACTTTGCGGGAAGACGCGCTTCGCGCTTTGCCCGGGCCTGACGAGAACATGCGAGACACACCATGAGACTGCCGCGCGAGATCGGACCCATTCATTTCGTTGGCATCGGCGGCATCGGCATGAGCGGCATTGCCGAGGTGCTGTGTAATCTCGGCTATACCGTGCAGGGATCGGATGCGTCCGAAAGCGGCAATGTCGCGCGGCTGCGGGAAAAGGGCATCACGGTGTCGATCGGCCACAAGGCGGATAACGTCGACGGCGCCGATGTGGTCGTGGTCTCGACCGCGATCAAGCGCGACAACCCGGAACTGATGGCGGCGCGCGCCCAGCGCATTCCGGTGGTGCGCCGCGCTGAAATGCTGGCCGAACTGATGCGGCTGAAGAGCTGCGTCGCGATCGCCGGCACCCACGGCAAGACCACCACCACCTCGATGGTCGCAGCCCTTCTGGATGGCGGCAATCTTGACCCGACCGTGATCAATGGCGGCATCATCAATGCCTACGGTACCAATGCGCGGCTGGGCGCAGGGGACTGGATGGTGGTCGAAGCCGACGAAAGCGACGGTACGTTCCTGAAATTGCCGACGGATGTCGCCATCGTCACCAATGTCGACCCCGAGCATCTCGACCACTTCAAGACCTTCGAGGCCGTGCAGGACGCGTTCCGGAATTTTGTCGAGAACGTACCGTTCTACGGTTTTGCGGTGATGTGCATCGATCATCCCGTCGTGCAGACCCTCGTCGGCAAGATCGAGGACCGCCGCATCATCACCTACGGCGAGAACCCTCAGGCCGATGCCCGGCTGGTCGACCTGACGCCGACCGGCGGCGGCTCGAAGTTCACGGTGGTGTTCCGCAACCGCAAGACCGACGCCACGCACGAGATATCAGACATCATGCTGCCGATGCCCGGACGGCACAACGCATTGAATGCCACGGCGGCGATTGCGGTGGCGCACGAACTCGGCATCCCTGACGAGGCGATCCGCAAGGCGATTGCGGGGTTTGGCGGCGTCAAGCGGCGTTTCACCCGGACCGGCGAATGGAACGGCGTCACCGTGATCGACGACTACGGTCACCACCCGGTCGAGATCGCGGCCGTCCTTAGAGCGGCACGTGAATTGACCAACGGCAAGATCATCGCCGTGGTGCAGCCGCATCGCTTCACCCGGCTGCAATCGCTGTTCGAGGAATTCTGTACTTGTTTCAACGATGCCGACGCGGTTGTTGTCGCAGAAGTTTATCCGGCGGGCGAGGCGCCGATCGAAGGGATCGACCGCGACCATTTCGTGCTCGGCCTGCGCGCGCACGGCCATCGCGAGGTGATCCCGCTGCAGGGGCCGGCGGAGCTTGCCAAGGTCGTTCGCGGCGTCGCGGCCAAGGGCGATCTCGTCGTCTGCCTGGGGGCCGGCAACATCACGCAATGGGCCTACGCCCTGCCGGGCGAATTGAAGGCGCTGGGGTAGCCGTGGCATTCCCCGACATCACCTCCGAACTGAAAGCCGCCATGCCGCAACTGCGGGGGCGGTTGCTGGCGAACCAGTCGCTGGCGGAGTTGACGTGGTTTCGCGTCGGCGGCCCGGCGCAGGTGCTGTTTACGCCGGCGGATCAGGATGATCTCGCCTACTTCCTCAAGCATCTCGCAAAGGAGTTGCAGGTCTATGTGGTCGGCGTCGGCTCCAATCTGATCGTGCGCGACGGTGGTATGGCGGGCGTAGTGATCCGGCTGTCGCCGCGGGCGTTCGGCGATACGTCCGTATCGGGCGACGTCGTCAGCGCGGGCACGGCCGCGCTCGACAAGCGCGTGGCAGAGACCGCGGCAGCCGCGAACATCGGCGGCATGGAATTCTTCTTCGGCATCCCCGGCACCATCGGCGGCGCGCTGCGGATGAATGCCGGCGCCAATGGCAGCGAGACCAGGGATGTTCTGATCGAGGCCGTCGGCATCGGCCGGGACGGCACCAGGCATGTCTTTGACAATGCCGACATGAAGTTCGTCTATCGCAACAGCGGGGTGGACCCGTCGGTCATTTTTACCTCCGCGCGCTTTCGGGGGACCGTCGCCGACGCTGAGGCGATTCGCGCGCGGATGAACGAGGTGCAGACCCATCGCGAAACCGCTCAGCCGATTCGCGAAAAGACCGGTGGCTCGACCTTCAAGAACCCGCCCGGCAACAGCGCCTGGAAACTGATCGACGCCGCCGGCTGCCGGGGCTTGCGCGTCGGCGGCGCGCAGGTCTCGGAAATGCACTGCAATTTCCTCATCAACACCGGTAACGCCACCGGCCATGATATTGAAACGCTGGGCGAAACCGTGCGCGAGCGGGTTAAAGCGAATTCTGGAATCGAGTTACACTGGGAAATCAAGCGGATCGGGATTCCATCGTAAGTGTCATTCCGGGGCGCGCGAAGCGCGAACCCGGAATCTCGAAGTAGTATGGGGAAAGAGATTCCGGGTCTGGTCCTTCGGACCATCCCGGAATGACGGATAGGTAGGTTGAATGCGAATCACCATTCTCTTTGGCGGCACCAACACGGAGCGCCTGGTCTCGGTCGCGAGCGCCCAGGCGCTGCACCGGGCGTTGCCCGAAGCCGATCTCTGGTTCTGGGACGTTGCCGATACCGTGCATGCGGTCACGTCAAAGCAACTGCTGTCTCACACGCGCCCGTTCGAGGATGAATTCAAGCCCGGCAACCGCGGTCTCCCGCTCGAGGCGGCGCTCGACAAAGCGAAGACCGAGGATCGCGTGCTGGTGCTCGGCCTGCATGGCGGCCGGGCCGAGAACGGCGAACTGCAGGCGATGTGCGAACTGCGCGGGATTGCCTTTACGGGATCCGGCTCGGCGTCGTCGAATCTCGCGTTCGACAAGGTCGCGGCCAAGCGATTTGCGGCCTATGCGGGCGTTGTGGTTCCGGCCGGCGTCGCCCTGGAAAACCTCGACGCGGCGTTTGCCGAACACGGCAGGCTGATCGCTAAGCCGGCGCGGGACGGATCGAGCTATGGCCTGATCTTCGTCAATGCGAAGCAGGATCTGGTTGCCGTCCGCAACGCCGCAAGAACCGAGGAGTATCTGATCGAGCCGTTCGTCGCGGGCGTGGAGGCGACCTGCGGCGTGCTGGAGCGGCCGGACGGCGAGGTGCTGTCGCTGCCGCCGATCGAGATCGTGCCGGGCGAGGGCACCTTCGACTACACGGCGAAATACCTGCTGAAATCCACCCAGGAGATCTGCCCGGGACGATTTTCGCCCGAGATCAGTGCAGCGCTGATGGACCAGGCGCTGCGGGCGCACCGGGCGCTGTCGTGCAGCGGCTATTCCCGGACCGACTTCATCGTCTCGGCGAACGGGCCGATTTACCTGGAAACCAATACGTTACCGGGGCTAACGGCAGCATCGCTCTACCCGAAAGCGCTCAACGCGCAGGGGATCGAATTCGTGGATTTTCTCCGCGAACAGGTCGCGTTGGCCGAACGGCGCAGCCGCGGGCGGGTTTGATCGGCCGGCCCAAGCCGTTAACAGCCCGTTAACCCGGAACTAACCTCGCCCCAGAGAATTATTGCTAAAATCCTAAGAATTGTGGGGCAAACCCCTCAAAAGGCGCCTCAAAGCGCGTCACCAGCGCCCCGAATTTACACTTTGTTTACCAGGAAGTCCGAAGGTTAACGCTGGCGGCGCATGTGGCGCTTGGCTGCCGGGCCGCGCTGTTCCGACTTCAGGTCAGCACCAAGTTCCGGCAAGCCCGAGACGCTATCTGTGCCGAACTCGCAAAAAACCTTGCGGGAACAACATTTGGACAGGCTCGTGCAATGGATGGTGCAGGACGCCTCGCTCGGTCGCTGAGATCGCTGGGGCCCCAAGCTGACCTGAAAGCCGCCGCCATTGGGGCGGCCGTGCTGCTGCGCGAGCGGTTGGGCCGTCGTGCCCGTGTCCCGGCGAAGCGGGTGATCGATCGCGCGCCGCCGAATTGCCTGGTCCATCTGGTCGAACGTTATCTTCCGAACCGCACCGGCATCGCCTTGACCGTCGTGATGCTGCTCGGCAGTACGGGCCTCGGCATCGTCAAGGGCGGCCATGTCGACGATTTCATGGTGGCGCTCAGCGATACCCGCAACGCGCTCGCCAATTCGGCCGGCTTCCGCATCACCACGGTTGCGATCAACGGCCGCAAGCAATTGAGCCAGGACGAGGTGCTCGCGGTCGGCGGCGTCAGCGGCCGGTCCTCGCTGCTGTTCCTCGACGCCGCGACCGTGCGCGACAGGCTCAAGGCCAATCCCTGGATCGCGGATGCGACCATCCTGAAGCTTTATCCCGGCCGGCTGCAGATCGACATCGTCGAGCGCACGGCGTTCGCGCTGTGGCAGCAGGACGGCCGGCTGTCCGTCATCGCGGAAGACGGCGCGGTGCTGGAGCCCTACGTGTCGCGCCGTTTCGTGGCGCTGCCGCTGGTGGTGGGGAAGGGCGCCGACGTCAGGGCCCGTGATTTCCTCGCGCTGCTGGACCGTTATCCGCAGGTCCGCATCGTGACCAAGGCTGCGATCTTCGTCGGCGAACGGCGCTGGAATCTGCGGCTGAAGGATGGTCTCGATATCCGTCTGCCGGAGAACGATGTCGGCAATGCGCTGGCGTTGCTGAGCAAGCTCGACAAGGATGACCGGCTGTTCTCGCGCGACATCGTCGCCGTCGACATGCGGCTGCCGGACCGGCTCACCGTGCAATTGTCCGACGACGCGGCCAAGGCCCGCGAAGAACTGTTCAAGGACAAGAAGCCCAAGAAAAAGGCCGGTGACGCATGACCGGCCTCGATCGCAACCAGACCCCGAAGACCCGTACCATCGATCACAAGCGCACGGCGCTGGTGGCTTCGCTCGATGTCGGCACCAGCAAGATCGCCTGCATGATCGCGCGGCTGAAGCCGTCGCCGCCGAGCGACGCGCTGCGCGGCCGTACCCATGCGGTGGAACTGATCGGCTACAGCCAGATCCAGTCGCGCGGCGTCAAGGCCGGTGCGGTGGTCGATCTCGCCGAATGCGAGCAGGTGGTGCGTCAGGCGGTGGCGCTGGCCGAGCGCATGGCCAAGGTCCGCGTTGAATTGGTATTGCTGTCGGTTTCCGGCGGCCGGCTGCAGGGCCAGCTGGTCGAGGCCGCGGCCGACATTCGCGGCGGCTCGGTCACTGCCGACGACGTCACAAGGGTGACATCCACCGGCATGCGCCACGCCACCGGCGAGGGCCGCACCGTGCTGCACGCGTTGCCGGTCGGCTATGCGCTGGATGGCGTCAAGGGCATCCGCGATCCCCGCGGCATGGTCGCGCGGCAGTTCGGCGTCGACATGCACGTGGTGACGGCAGATGCCACCGTCGCCCGCAACCTGATGCTGGTGGTCGAGCGCTGCCACCTCAATGTCGAGGCCATGGCGGCGAGTCCATATGTCGCAGGCCTTTCCGTGCTGACGGACGATGAGGCCGATCTCGGCGCCGCCGTGGTCGAAATGGGGGCCGGTTCGACCACGATTGCGACCTATTCAGGCGGGCGCTTCGTTCATGCTTCAGGATTTGCACTCGGCGGGCACCACGTCACGATGGATCTTGCACGCGGCGTGGGCGCATGCATTGCGGATGCCGAGCGAATTAAGACTTTATATGGCACCGTGCTGACCGGCGGGTCCGACGCGCGCGAGCTGATGTCTGTTCCGACCGCAGGGGAGGAACACGACGCGCCGCAGATCGTCTCGCGCGCCACGATCGCGAATATCGTCCGGCATCGCGCCGAGGAGATTTTTGAAATGGTCCGGGACCGGCTCGCGGATTCCCCCTTTGCGGCAGAGCCACGGGCGCGGGTTGTCTTGAGCGGCGGTGCGTCCCAGCTGACCGGGACGGTCGAACTCGCTACCCGGATTCTCAACCGGCCGGTCAGGATCGGCCGTCCGCTCGGCTTCGGCCGGCTGCCCAACGAGGCCAAGGGCGCCTCGTTCGCGGTGCCCGCCGGCCTCCTGGTCTATCCGCAATACGCTCATCTGGAACACGTCGAACCGCGGCATACGCGGCAGCTAAGGACAGGGACTGACGGCTATTTCGGAAAGGTCGGACGATGGCTTCGCGAGGGCTTCTGATGACCGGTCCAGTAACCAAACTATTTTCACCAAATGCCGCGGCCGCCGGCCGGGGCGAACCAAAGCGCGCGTCGTAATCGAGAGGCACCCATGGCACTCAATCTGACCCCCCCTGACATCAGTGAGCTGAAACCGCGGATTACCGTCTTCGGCGTCGGTGGCGCAGGCGGCAATGCCGTCAACAACATGATCACTGCCGGGCTGCAGGGCGTCGATTTCGTCGTCGCCAATACCGACGCGCAGGCGCTGACCATGTCGAAGGCGCAGCGCATCGTGCAGATGGGCACGCAGGTGACCCAGGGCCTCGGCGCGGGATCTCAGCCCGACGTCGGCGCGGCGGCGGCGCAGGAGGTCATCGATGAGCTCCGCGACCATCTCACCGGCGCCAACATGGTGTTCGTCACCGCCGGCATGGGCGGCGGCACCGGCACCGGCGCCGCCCCGGTGATCGCCCGGACCGCGCGCGAAATGGGCATTCTCACCGTCGGCGTGGTGACAAAACCGTTCCACTTCGAAGGCGCGCGCCGCATGCGCACCGCCGAGTTCGGCATCGCCGAACTGCACAAGGTGGTCGACACGCTCTTGATCATCCCGAACCAGAACCTGTTCCGGGTCGCCAACGAAAAGACCACCTTCGCCGACGCCTTCGCGATGGCCGACCAGGTGCTCTATTCGGGCGTCGCCTGCATTACCGACCTGATGGTCAAGGAAGGCCTGATCAACCTCGACTTCGCCGACGTCAGGGCGGTGATGAAGGAGATGGGCAAGGCGATGATGGGAACCGGCGAGGCGACCGGCGACAAGCGCGCGCTGACCGCGGCCGAAGCTGCCATCGCCAATCCGCTGATCGATGACTCCTCGATGAAGGGCGCCCGCGGCCTGTTGATCTCGATCACCGGCGGCAAGGATCTGACGCTGTTCGAAGTCGACGAAGCCGCAACGAGGATTCGCGAGGAAGTCGACCAGGACGCCAACATCATCGTCGGCGCCACTTTCGACGAAAACCTCGACGGCATCATCCGCGTGTCCGTCGTTGCCACCGGCATCGAGCAGGCGCAGATCGCGCGCAACCAGGCCACCCAGGCCATTGCGCCCGCCGCGCCCGCCACTCCCGCCACCCCGGCTTCGCCGGACAACCGGCTGGCCGAACTGACCGCTCGCCTGCGCGCCGACAATGCCCGCCTGGCCGAGCGCGCCCAGAAGCTCGAGCCTTCGGTTGCGCAGCAGGCGCAGGCGCTGGCGGCGGCTGCCCCGCCACCCGCCGCGCCGCAACGCCACGTCGAGCGCGCGGCGCTTGCCGCGATCGCTGCGGCGGTCGCACCGGAACCCGCGCAGCATGCTCCGATCCAGCCCGCGTCCTATGGCGACGTCACGGTTCGCCCGATCGCGCAGAAGCCGACGCTGTTCCCGGACCACAAGGAAGCCGCCCACCAGCCCGAGCAGCCGGCGGCGCCGCCCGAAACCTTCATCCCGCAGGCGGCCGAACGCGCGCCGGTCCGCACGCCGCGGATGCCCAAGTTCGAGGATCTGCCGATGCCGGCGCAGGCCGAAATCCGCCAGGCCCGCGGCGATGGCGAGGAGGAGCACCCGCAGAAGTCCAAGCTCTCGCTGTTGCAGCGCCTCGCCAATGTCGGCCTCGGCCGCCGCGACGAAGAGACCGAGCCGCCGATCGCGGCCCGCGCCTCCGGACCCGCCATGGCGCCGCTTCCCGAGCGCAAGCCGCAGCGGACGGTCGCCCAGCAAATGGCGAATCAGGACCCGGTATCGGAGTATGCAAAACGTCCGGCGCCGCAGGGTTTGGACGTCCATGGCCGCCCCGCACCTGTTGCCCCGGCGCCACAGGGCGACGACCATCTTGATATCCCCGCCTTCCTGCGGCGGCAGGCGAACTGAAGTTTGTTACAATTCCGACGACCGAAGGGGGCCCCGGCTGACACAGTTGGGGTCCTTTTTTGTTGCGTGGCGGGCGCCGTGGATTCTCCGACAACCAACTGATTTTAAATCATTAATTATTCATTTCGTGGTCTGATATCAAAGCTGAGACCGTGCGCCGAAGTGCCGAAATCTGGTTAACGGCTGGCGCTAATGCGGCAGAGATAGGGTAACAATCCGTAAAAAAGCGTGAGTTGTGCGCTTAGGGGCAGTGCTTATGGTCTGCCGTGACTTGGGGATGCCTAAAACGCGAATCGACGCGAAAGCACGGTTCCCGTCTTTGGGTTAAGTCGGGTAGTGGGCGAATACGAATGAAATTCAACCGTCAAACCACGCTTCGGGCGCAAGCCACTGTGACGGGCGTCGGCGTTCATTCCGGTCTACCTGTCAGCCTTACACTCGGACCTGCACCTGTGGATGCGGGTTTTATTTTTGTCCGCACCGGCCTCGACGACGCCGACCGTGAAGTTCCCGCCGTCGCCGAATTTGTCATCGCCACCGACCTCGCGACCGTTCTGGGCGATCGGGAAGGCCCGCTGGTTTCCACCGCCGAGCATGTGCTCGCTGCCTTGCGCGGCATGGGTGTCGACAACGCCACCATCGAAGTCGACGGCCCCGAAGTTCCGATCATGGACGGCAGCGCGGCTGCCTTCGTCGCCGCCATCGATCAGGCCGGTATCGTGACCCAGTCCGCCGCCCGCCGTTTCATCCAGGTCCTGAAGCCGGTGCAGGTCGCGATTGGCGATAGCTTCGGCGAATTGCGCCCCCATGCGGGCGGCTTCCGCGCCGAGGTCGAAATCAACTTCGCCAATCCCGTGATCGGCCGCCAGAGCTATTCGCTCGATCTCAGCCCCGAAAGCTTCCGCCGCGAGATTTCGCGCGCCCGGACCTTCGGCTTCATGAACGACACCGCGCGGCTTTGGAGTGCCGGCTTCGCGCTCGGCGCTTCGTTCGAGAATTCGGTGGTTTTCGACGAGGAACTGCTGCTCAACCCCGAGGGGCTACGCTACCGCGATGAATGCGTCCGCCACAAGGTGCTCGATGCCATCGGCGATCTTGCTCTGGCCGGTCTGCCGCTGCTCGGCGCCTACCGTTCGGTGCGCGGCGGCCACAAGCTCAACCATGCCGTACTGACGGCCCTGCTGGCCGATCGCAGCGCCTGGCGGGTGGTCGATAGCGAACCGGCACGCCGTCCCCGCAGCCAGGTCGAGACCGGCGCGGGCATGGTGGGCGGCATGGTCGCCCCGGCCTATGGCCCGGACGTGTCCTGACTTTCGTCTTCGAAGTGTCCGGACTTTCGTTTTCGAAATGTCCTGACTTTGGGCTTGGAAGCGTCCTGACTTTTTGAACGCCCTGAGCTGTCCACAGCCCGGCAGTTCCAATTTCCCTAGTAACCACAATCGGTAACGATGGTATCCTGCCGCCTTAATCCGGGCGAATTGGCTGCGTATTCGGTTGGTTAGGGACCACTTTTCGGCTACACAGGCCGACGATTGCACGATACAGCGACACGGGCGGGGGAGTTGCGTCCATGACCGCGGTCCATCGACGGGCGGGTTCCGTTACCAACCGCACCCAGAGGCGTCTCATTTCCATGTCGGCACAGCGTATGACGCTCGAACAACGCACTTCATTTGGCATGTATGGGATCGCTCGGTCGCTGCGGCTGGCGGCCGGCCTGATCGCGCTGGCGATCCCGCTGAGCGGATGCGGCACGGGTTCGCTGTGGGACAAGTTCACCGCCAAGGACGACACCTTCAACGAGGAACCCGCGGACAAGCTCTACAATGAGGGCTTGTACCTGATGAATCAGCGCAAGGATAACAAGGCCGCCTCGAAGAAGTTCGAGGAAGTCGACCGCCAGCATCCTTATTCCGACTGGGCGCGTAAATCGCTGCTGATGTCGGCCTATTCCTTCTACAATTCCGGCGACTATGACAGCTGCATCGGCGCTGCGACCCGCTATGTCACGCTGCATCCCGGCAGCCCCGATGCGGCCTACGCGCAATATCTGATCGCGGCCGCGCATTACGACCAGATCCCGGACATCTCCCGCGACCAGGGCCGCACCGAGAAGGCGATCGCGGCGCTGGAAGAGGTGATTCGCAAATATCCGACCTCGGAATATTCGAACTCCGCCAAGGCCAAGCTCGAGGGCGCGCGCGACCAGCTCGCCGGCAAGGAAATGGATGTCGGCCGCTATTACATGGAAAAGCGCGACTACACCGCCGCCATCAACCGCTTCAAGACCGTCGTCACCCGCTACCAGACCACGCGGCATGTCGAGGAAGCGCTGGCGCGGCTGACCGAGGCCTATATGGCGATCGGCATCGTCGGCGAGGCGCAGACGGCGGCAGCCGTACTTGGACACAACTTTCCTGACAGCCGCTGGTACAAGGACGCCTATAATCTTGTAAAGTCGGGTGGTCTCGAGCCGAGCGAGAACAAGGGGTCCTATATTTCCAGGGCCTTCAAGAAGATGGGTCTCGGCTAGGAATTTACTTCGCATGCTGGCGCGTCTGTCGATCCGTGACATCGTCCTGATCGAACGGCTCGATATCGAATTCTCCCGTGGCCTCGCGGTGCTGACCGGCGAGACCGGCGCGGGCAAATCCATCCTGCTCGATGCCTTCGCGCTGGCGCTCGGCGGCCGCGGCGATTCGGGCCTGGTCCGCCATGGCGCGGAGCAGGGCCAGGTGACGGCCACTTTCGACGTCCCGAAGGGCCATCCGGCCACAAAGATCCTGTCCGAGAACGGCCTCGACGATACCGGCGAGATGATTCTCCGCCGCGTGCAGCTTGCCGACGGCCGCACCCGCGCCTTCATCAACGACCAGTCGATCAGCGTGCAGACCTTGAAAGCGGTCGGTGCCGCGCTGGTCGAAATCCATGGCCAGCACGACGAGCGCGCGCTGGTCGACGCCTCGACGCACCGGCAGTTGCTCGACGCCTTCGCCGGACTTGAGAAGGAAGTCAGCGCGATCGAAACCCTGTGGGAGGCGCGGCGTACGGCCAACCATGCGCTCGACGAGCATCGCGCCAGCATGGAGCGCGCCGCGCGCGAAGCGGACTATCTGCGCCATGCCGCCGACGAGCTGAAGACGCTGAAGCCCAGGGACGGCGAGGAGACGGCGCTTGCCGAACGCCGTACCACGATGATGCAGGGCGAGAAGATCGCAAGCGACCTGCGCGAGGCGCAGGAGGCGGTGGGCGGCCCGCATTCGCCGGTGCCGGCGCTGGCCGCGGCGGTGCGCCGGCTGGAACGCCGCGCCGCCAATTCGCCGGCGCTGGTCGAGCCCGCGGTGAAGGCGATCGACATCGCCATCAATGCGCTGGAAGAAGCCGACCAGCATCTTTCCGCGGCGCTGGTCGCGGCCGATTTCGATCCTGCCGAGCTGGAGCGGATCGAGGAGCGGCTGTTTGCGCTCCGCGCCGCCTCGCGCAAATACTCGACGCCGGTCGACGGGCTGGCGGCGCTGGCCGCCAAATTCGTCGCCGACGTGGCGCTGATCGATGCCGGTGCCGACCGGTTGAAGAAGCTGGAAGCCGCCGCCAATGAGGCCGACCAGCGCTACGGTGCGGCAGCCGGGAAGCTGTCTGCGGCGCGGACCAAATCCGCCGACAAGCTCAACAAGGCCGTCAACGCCGAACTGGCGCCGCTGAAGCTCGAACGCGCCAGGTTCATGACCCAGGTCGAGACCGACGCGCAGTCGCCGGGGCCGCAGGGTATCGACCGCGTCGAGTTCTGGGTGCAGACCAATCCCGGCACCAGGCCGGGGCCGCTGATGAAGGTCGCGTCCGGCGGCGAGCTGTCGCGGTTCCTGCTGGCGCTCAAGGTGGTGCTGTCCGACCGCGGTTCGGCGCCCACGCTGGTGTTCGACGAAATCGATACCGGCGTCGGCGGTGCGGTGGCGGACGCGATCGGCGCGCGCCTGGCGCGGCTTGCCGGCCAGGTTCAGGTGATGGCGGTGACGCATGCGCCGCAGGTCGCCGCACGGGCGAACCAGCATCTGCTGATTTCCAAGGACGCCCTCGACAAGGGCAAGCGCGTCGCCACCCGCGTCAACGCGCTCGCCGCCGACCACCGCCGCGAGGAAATCGCCCGCATGCTGGCGGGCGCGGAGATCACGGCGGAGGCGAGGGCCGCGGCGGATCGGCTCTTGCGCGCGGCGACGGCGTAGCCTCCTCGGTCGCATTCCGGGGCGATGCGCAGCATGGAACCAGGAATCTCGAGATTCCACGGTGTGCAATTGCACACCTGAGGTCTGGTCCTTCGGACCATCCCGGAATGACGGAGTTAGATACAAATCGTCTCGTACAAATCCCTCCATTCAGGATTTTCCGCTTCAATCAACTTTACCTTCAAGCTCGTTTTCCATTTCGGGAGCTCTTTCTCGCGCGTAGATGGCGGAGATCAGCGCGATCAGTACTTAATGATGAGAGGTGTCGCGAAGCCAGTGAAGCAGCTTCATGCTGATGCGGTGATATGTATCTCTGGAAGTGAAAGCACCGCTGATCCGACTAGGCCTTACATGCGGTGCCGAGTAGACTCGGCGCGTCGAGAGCTTCTTAGCGTTACGCTGATCTCCAAAGAAGGCTCCATCCAGTCTGAGCTCGCGACGGAAATAGAACGGACTGATGCGCACGATTAGTCGAAGGAAACTCGCATTCATCGCGACTTTTCAGCCTTCTCGTATGCTCCAGTCTACGAGGTTTGGGGCAAAGCAGTTCCACAAGAATGGCTTGATAGCATCAAAGCCCTTCGCGACGAACCTCCCGGAATGACGAGCCGATAGCCAGCAAGATGAGCAAAATCAAAGAAGGCGCCTCGTCGACGTCGCCAAACTCTCCAAGGCCCAGGCCAAGGTCGAGCACATGCGGCTTTCGCTGGAGCTCGAGGCGCACAACGAGCGCTACTACCAGAAGGATGCGCCGACCGTCTCGGATGCCGCCTATGACGCGCTGCGCCAGCGGCTGGAGGCCATCGAGGCGAAGTTTCCCGATCTCGTCACGACGGATTCGCCGACGCAAAAGGTCGGCGCCGCGCCGGCGCGCGGCTTTGCGAAGGTGCAGCATGCCGTTCCCATGCTTTCGCTCGGCAATGCGTTCAGCGATGAGGATGTGACCGAGTTCGTCGATCGCATCCGGCGCTTTCTCAAGCTCGATGCCGAGCATATTCCGGCGCTGGTTGCCGAACCGAAGATCGACGGCCTGTCGCTGTCGCTGCGCTACGAAAACGGCGAACTGGTTCGCGCGGCAACCCGTGGCGACGGTTTTACCGGCGAGGACGTCACCGCCAACGTCCGCACCATCAAGGACATCCCGCACACGCTGAAGGGACGCCATATTCCGGCGGCCTGCGAAATGCGCGGCGAAGTCTACATGCTCAAGAAGGACTTTCTCGAACTCAACAAGAAGCAGGCGGAGGCCGATGACACGGTGTTCGCCAATCCGCGCAATTCGGCGGCGGGCTCGCTGCGCCAGAAGGACGTCTCGATCACCGCGTCGCGGCCGCTGAAATTTTTCGCCTATACCTGGGGCGAGATGAGCGAGCGTCCGGCCGATACGCAGCACGGCATGCTGGCGTGGATGGACAAGGCTGGCTTTGTCGTCAATCCGCTGACGACAGCTCTGCAAGGATGTCGACGCCGTCCTGAAGTTCTACAGCAAGATCGGCGAAGAGCGCGCCTCGCTCGGCTACGACATCGATGGCGTGGTCTACAAGGTCGACCGGCTCGACTGGCAGGATCGTCTCGGCTTCGTGTCGCGCAGCCCGCGCTGGGCGATCGCGCACAAATTCGCGGCCGAGCAGGCGACCACGATCCTCAACGGCATCGATATCCAGGTCGGCCGCACCGGTGCGTTGACGCCGGTGGCGCGGCTTGAGCCGGTCACCGTCGGCGGCGTCGTCGTTTCAAATGCGACATTGCACAATGAAGATTACATCAAGGGCATCGGCAACGACGGCAATCCGATTCGCGACGGCGTCGATCTCAGGGTCGGCGACACCGTCGTCGTCCAGCGCGCCGGCGACGTGATTCCGCAGGTCGTCAGCGTCGTCATGGACAAGCGGCCGAAGAACGCAAAACCATACAAGTTTCCGGACACGTGTCCGGTGTGCGGCAGTCATGCCGTCCGCGAGGAAGACGAGGCGGTGCGCCGCTGCACCGGTGCGCTGATCTGTCCGGCGCAGGCGGTGGAGCGGCTGAAGCATTTCGTCTCGCGGCTGGCGTTCGATATCGACGGCCTCGGCGACAAGCAGATCCAGGAGTTCTACGAGGACGGCCTTGTGATGTCGCCGGTCGATATCTTCACGCTGCAGAAGCGCGATGCGCGTTCGGCCAGCAAGCTGATGGCGCGCGAGGGCTACGGCGAAACCTCGGTTCGCAATCTGTTTGCCGCGATCGACGCCCGCCGCTCGATCGAGCTGCACCGTTTGATCTTCGCGCTCGGTATCCGTCACGTCGGCGAGGGCAATGCCAAGCTGCTGGCGCGGCACTACCGCACGATCGAGAATTTCCGTGAGGCGATGCTGGCCGCGGCCAAGGGGACAAAGGACGAGGAGAACACCACCGAAGCCTATCAGGACCTCAACAATATCGGCGGCGTCGGCGAGATCGTCGCCGACGCCGTGGTGGAGTTCTTTGCCGAGCCGCGCAATGTGAAAGCGCTCGGCGAACTCCTGCGCGAGATCGAGGTGAAGCCCGCCGAGCAGCCGCGCAAGAGCTCGCCGGTTTCTGACAAGACCGTGGTGTTCACGGGATCGCTGACCAAGTTCACCCGCGACGAAGCCAAGGCGGTTGCCGAGCGCCTCGGCGCCAAGGTCGCGGGCTCGGTGTCGAAGAAGACGGACTACGTCGTGGCGGGTGAGGATGCCGGCTCGAAGCTGACCAAGGCGCGTGAGCTTGGGGTGGCCGTGCTGACCGAGGATGAGTGGCTTGAGCTGATCGGGGAGTGAGCACAGTAACGGTTGTCTTGGCTTCTACCTGAGGGCAGGCCAAAGGGGCGCCCCTGTAGCCAATGCCCCAAATTGACATCCCTTTTTCGTGGTCCGATGCGGCAGGGCTACGGCGGCCTTGGGTAAGGCCTAAATCTTCGAAGAATTTTTAGTGTGGCGCGATGAACCAAGTTCCAATCCGCTTCGCCATGCCTGGGCAATCTCGTTCAGGCGGCCGGGATCGAAGCGTGCTTCTGATGAGGCCGACCCAGAATTGGGATCGGGTGGGCTTTTGCACCTGATCGTCCTGCATCAGGAAGGCCGAAAGTGGGATGCCGAAAACCGATAGGCTGGTTAGGGCGCACTTCACGAACATGGATTACAATCCTCGCATCCTTGGGTCATCATCGGGGGAACAACCAGAGCAGCCCCCGTGGTGACAGACCTCGCCACGGAGGCCGCTTTTGGTATTGGCGCACTCGGGTTGCGCCTATCGCTATCGGTCCATCGCCAACGGCGGCAACATGATCTCGATGCTGCAATTCGACCAATCCACTCTCGCCAGCATGACGGCGGCCCTTGAGTATGTTTGCCGAAAACTCCCGCCAGACAGGGACAATCGGGCCGTACGAAAACATATCGCCGATGAAATCTTGGCGGCGTGCCAGAAGGGGCAGACTTCCCATGGAGAACTGACGAGTGTCGGTCTCAAGGTTGTAAACAGCTACCTTTTTCCTCCGGGACGCGCTTGGCTGAAGGCTTTAGGAGGCTAATGATCAGCACATGGTTTCCGTTGATCATTTTGGTTACGAATTGCGCCGCCAATTGCGCGATGCCGCTGCGGATGGAGCGAGCGAACTACCCATAACCTCTCATGATCTCTGCAGATCCATCAGAACCGGAACAGCTTGGCTAAACGCCTGCTGCGAGGCGATGGAGCAGGAACTCCAAGAGAGCGACATCGTGGTTCAAGACAGAAATGGCCTCGGAATGAGCGTCCGGTACAAGTTGCCGCGCAAGCCAACGGGCTAGCCTCGTGCGCGCGGTCCCGAGGCTAATCGGCGGAGTTTCGAAGGCCCGCTAGTGTGCGCCTTTTTGAGGTTTTCTCAAATCGGTATCTTGGTATTGGCGCTCATTGTCGGCGGCTCGGCGCTCTTGATGAGTGTGCTAGTCTTTCTCATACCCTTCCGTGGGAAACGCGGTAAGCCCGTGGAGTTCTTTGAGGATAGTCAGCGCCGCATGCGCCAACATCTTGAACAAATACGCGGAGACCGTGACGACTTATGAAGCGAGGCCGTTCCTCGACCTCGCTCACTCGCAGCGTCGTCCTCTTGCTCGCGCTCCAGCTTGTCCGCGAACGTGATCCGGTGTGGAAACAATCATGATCAGGAACGGGCTCTATTCGTTGAATGCTATTTCCCGCGATGGTGTGGCCGAGGACGTTGGCGGCGTCCTGATATTGCGCGATGGTCACCTGCACGGCGGCGACGCCTACGTTTACTACACGGGAAGCTATGAATGCTCCGCGGGAAACTGGCAGGGAAAGATGACCAGTCAAGAACATACCCCGACCGGGCGACCGATGGTGGCCCGCGTCCAACACATCGGGTTTCTTGGCACTTACAACGATGCCGGTGCCAAGGTCGATGCTATGGCCCTCCTTGGCGAGCAAAGCATTCGATACGATGCAACCCTGCGTTTGCTGGTGGCAGATTAAATTCGATGCCTCTCGGTCTACGTTTACAATTCGATACGAACAAACCCGGGCCGTCTGGCGATTTTCGCTATTGATGTGAGGATTGCTTCGCTTCGCTCGCAACGACAAAATGACATCGCCGAGTGCGACCAATTGGCCCGACGGGCAAATCAGCAAAAGTCTGTCCATGCCCTCGCGCAAAAATATTCCGCTCGCGCCGTCGGGCAAATCAGTGATTTAACTCCGCCCGTCTCACCCGTTACGAGGGGCGGGTCGCGATCGTCACGAACGCGCGGTGAGATGCGGTGGACGCTGAATGCGCGAGACGTACGCGCATGAAGCGTACGGCGAAGTCGTGTGGTCCTGATGCCGCGGTGCTGGCATCAAGTTGCGTGGGGTTCACGCCCTGTGCAACGACGGTGGCAAAAGAGCCGTTCACCGGGGAGAGCTCGAAGTAAGCCGTCAAGCCACTGCGCAGGGAAGGCCGGAGTGTTTCCGCTGAACCTGTATGCTCGTGTGCGTTTTTGTTGCGCACTTTGCACACGAGACCGCGGGTGCAGCGAGCACCCGGTCTTCCCTGCGCCCTCTACTTTTGTGGGCGGGAAGTTCAAGAGCAAACCTCGGGCGAAACCGCGCCGCGAGATCGCGAAGGTATGTCGGCTCTTTGAAATTGAAATCCGAAAACTTCCGTCGTCCCTGCCTAGTGCGCAATTGCGCACGGGCGCAGGGACCCATAACCACCGGCCGGAATTGTTCTACGAGGTTGGCGTTGCCTGTCTTTTCCAACAACAGCGGCCGCGGCGTATGGGTCCCTGCGCCGTGCGCAATTGCGCACTAGGCAGGGACGACAGCGAGCGAAGCGAAATTCGGTGCCGCTCTCACACCTTCGGGCTAGCCGCGCCGCGAGATCGCGAAACCGCATCGGTTCAGTCAAAATTGCATCGATTGCTCTCGCCAAATTTGCAGGGCTGCCCTGCAGCAGAAGATTCTGCATCGCGCCCCTTGGGATTTTCATGCAAATGCATTAAGTCACGTGCGTTTCGCGCATTCCGGGCGCCGAGTTCTCCAGGGGAAACGACATGACTGTAACGACCGGCGACCTTCGTCCGACCTCGGCCGTTGCCACCTGGCGGACGCCGCTGGTGATCATCATCTGCGGGTGCGCGATTGCGCTGTTGAGTTTCGGGCCGCGCTCGAGCCTTGGCTTTTTCGTCCAGCCGATGAGCCGGGAATTCACCTGGGGCCGCGACGTCTTCGGCCTCGCGCTCGCCTTGCAGAATTTGTTGTGGGGATTGGGCCAGCCGATCGCGGGCGCCATCGCCGACCGCTTCGGCGTCATGCGCGTAATGATCGTCGGCGCGCTGCTCTATGCTGCCGGCCTCTTGATGATGCGTTACGCAACGACGCCGCTATCGCTCGATCTCGGCGCCGGCGTGCTGATCGGCTTTGGTCTTTCCGGCTGTTCGTTCAATCTGGTGCTTTCCGCTTTCAGCAAGCTGCTGCCGGTGGAGAAGCGCGGCCTTGCGCTCGGCGCCGGCACCGCGGCGGGCTCGTTCGGGCAATTCCTGTTCGCGCCGTTCGGCGTGGCGATGATCGACAATTTCGGCTGGCAGCCGGCGCTGACGGTGTTCGCGTTGCTGATGCTGCTGATCGTTCCGCTGTCGCTCGCAATCGCGACGCCACCGGCAACGTCGACGAACGTTCCTGTCGCCGACCAGCAATCGTTCAAGACCGCGCTGGCGGAGGCGTTCGGCCATCGCTCCTATGTGCTGCTGGTGCTCGGCTTCTTCACCTGCGGCTTCCAGCTTGCTTTCATCACGGTGCATCTGCCGGCCTATCTCGCCGATCGTGGCGTCTCCTCGCAGACCGGAGGCTGGGTGGTCGCCGCCATCGGCCTGTTCAACATCATCGGCTCGCTCAGCGTCGGCTGGCTGCAGAACAAATATCCGAAGCGCTATATTCTCTCGATCATCTATTTTGCCCGCGCGTTGTCGATCGTAGCCTTCATCTCGTTCCCGATCACGACCTTCTCCGCGATCGTGTTCGGCGCCGCCACCGGCCTGACCTGGCTCTCGACGGTGCCGCCGACCTCGGCGCTGGTGGCGCTGATGTTCGGCACCCGCTGGTTTGCGACGCTGTATGGTTTTGCCTTCGTCAGCCATCAGGTCGGCGGTTTCCTCGGCGTCTGGCTCGGCGGCATCGTGTTCGAGCAATTCGGTTCCTACACGCCGATCTGGTGGCTCTCGGTGCTGTTCGGCGTGCTGTCGGCGCTGATCAACCTGCCGATCGTGGAACAGCCGGTCGCGCGGCTGGTTGCACAACCCGCCTGATGCGGTACACACTTCCCGACAGCTAAAAAGTCCGGGGAGTGTATCGTGGGAACGTTCAAAGCCATCAGGATCGACAAGGCGGAAAAAGGTACCACCGTCGCGCTGACGCAGTTCGACGAAGCCGAATTGATGGAAGGCGACGTCACCGTCGCCGTCGAATGGTCGACGCTGAACTACAAGGATGGTCTCGCCGTCACCGGCAAGGCCCCGGTGGTGCGGCGCTTTCCGATGATCGCCGGTATCGACTTCGCCGGCACCGTCGAACAATCCTCCCATCCGCAGTGGAAGGCCGGCGACAAGGTCGTCTGCAACGGCTGGGGCATGGGCGAAACCCATCTCGGCGCCTATGCCGGGAAGGCGCGCGTCAAGGGCGACTGGCTGGTGCGGCTGCCGGACGGAATCTCGACCCGCGAAGCGATGGCGATCGGCACCGCCGGCTACACCGCGATGCTGTCGGTGCTGGCGCTGGAGAAGCACGGCCTGACGCCCGATAGCGGGCCGGTCGTGGTAACGGGCGCTGCCGGCGGTGTCGGCTCGGTCGCCACCGCCGTGCTCTCCAAGCTCGGCTACCACGTCATCGCGTCCACCGGGCGGATGTCGGAAGCGGATTATCTCAAGGGCCTCGGCGCTGCCGAGGTGATCGACCGCGCCGAGCTCTCCGGCCCGGCCAAGCCGCTGGCCAAGGAGCGCTGGGCGGGCGGCATCGACAGCGTCGGATCGACCACGCTCGCCAACCTGCTCTCGATGACCAGATATGGTGGCGCCATCGCCGCCTGCGGGCTGGCTGCCGGCATGGACCTACCGTCCTCGGTCGCACCATTTATTTTGCGCGGGGTGTGCCTTCTCGGCATCGATTCCGTGATGTGCCCGCTACCCCAGCGCAAGCTCGCCTGGAGCCGCCTCGCCAGCGATTTGGATAAGTCAAAACTCGCTGAAATTACTCATGAAATTAACCTTGACCAGGTCATCGACGCCGGTGCAAAAATCCTCGCCGGGCAGGTCCGCGGTCGAATCGTGGTAAAAATAACCTAACGTTGTTCAGACTTTACCAACCAAGCTGCTCCAATGTTGCCACTGTTGGTATGGTAAGCAGCGGGTAAAGAGAATTTCGGCGGGGGCCCGCGCTGTTGTAATGTTGGAGTAGGTGCATGCTTGCGCGTTTGGTGTTGGGGGCCGTCACGGCCGGTGCGATGGTTGTCCCTGCCTTGGCCGGGATGATGAATGCCGACGAGGCCCGCAGGTTTGTGGCCGGCAAGGTTTTCGCTTTTACCTGTTTCGATGGCACCCGCGGCGCCGGCCGAATCATGGACGATCTCGGCGCTGTCGGGTCGGTTCAGTTCAGCGGCTCGGGGCCGATCCGTCGGGTACGCCTGCCCGGCAACACGCTGCAGGTTCGCGGCCAGGCCGTCTGCGCCTCCATCAAGGGGATGCCGTTCGAGCCCTGCTTCAATCTCGACAAGCAGGACGATCGCTCTTTCCGCGGCTCCGTCTCGGGCATGGGTTTCGCCTATTGCGATTTCCGTCACCAGGGCGCGTCGCAGATGCTGATGGCGCGCTCCGTGGCGCGGCCACGTTCGCTGCTTCGCCACGAGGAACCGACGCGCTCGGCCGATGCTCGTGCCGATGTATCGGCGCGGGTGCAAACGCCACCGGTCGAGAGCGCCAAGCTGGAGCCGGTGAAGGCCGAGCCTGCCAAGGCTGAGGCTGCGCCTGAGCTGCGCCGCTCGACCGATTGATCGCGCGGCACGCGCGCTACCGCCAGAATCCAAGCCGGCAAAGGCGAGCCCGTAATTGCACGGGCTCGCAAATTCATGTCCCGCTAGCGGCCCGCCCTGGGTAGTTCTACGGGTTGCAAATTAACTATCGATTGCAACCAGCCGTATAGGCTCGGGCGGAAATATCCGGCACTCCCGGGATCAACGAACATTTCATCGGAATTCGATGGCACGGGCCTCCTCCGGGAGAGCCGGCTGTCTTCATTTGCAGAAGGCCAATTATGTCCAAACTGTCGATCAGAGCCAAAGTCATCGCCGTTATCGCGTTCATGCTGGTTGCAATGTCCGGCATGGGCCTGCTCGCGATCCGCAGCATGCAGATGATCAACGCCCACACCGTGGAAATCGCCTCGAGCTGGCTTCCGAGCGTTCGGGTGCTTGGCGAATTGCGCGCGGACATCAACCTGTTCCGCATTGCGCTCCGTGCTCATGTCATGGCGGAGACGCTCGAGGCCAAGGCCGCCAACGATAAGCGGCTGGCCGGCATCCTCGACAGGATCGCGAAAGACCGCAAGGTCTACGAGCCGATGATTAACTCTCCCGAAGAGCGCTCGATCTACGAGAACTGGTCGCGTGCCTGGGACAAGTATGTCGCAGGTGTCCAGGAGGTGATCGAATTGTCGCGCCAGAGCATTGGCCGTATTCCCACTGAGGCCAGCGAGGCCATTTCCAAGAAGGTCGCGGTCATCGCCGCCGAGTCCGATGCCTTTCTGGAAAAATCGATCAACCTGAACAATACGGGCGCGGACACGGCGACGCGCGACGCTGCGGAAGGCTATAATCTTGCGTTCTGGATCGTGCTGGGCATTGTCGCTGCCGTCATCATCTGCGGCGTCGGCGTCGGAATCTATCTCGTTCGCGACCTGTCGAATGGAATTGCCTCGATCGTAAGGCCGATGCAGGCGCTGGGCAGTGGGGATCTGACGGCCGAAGTGATGCGCCGCGGCGAGAACACCGAAATCGGCGCCATGGCCGATGCGCTACAGGTGTTCAAGGACGCGCTGATTGCGAAGAAGGCTGCCGACGCGGCTGCTGCGCGCGATGCCGAAGCCAAGATCGAACGCGGTCGCCGCGTCGACAGCATCACCAGCAACTTCGAAGCCATGATCGGCGAGATCGTCGATACCGTATCGTCGGCATCGACCGAACTCGAGGCTTCCGCGGGCACGCTGACTTCGACCGCGGAACGTGCGCAGGAACTTGCAACCACCGTCGCCTCAGCCTCGGAGGAGGCGTCCACCAATGTGCAGTCGGTGGCATCCGCCACCGAGGAAATGGCGTCCTCGGTCAACGAGATCAGCCGGCAGGTGCAGGAATCCGCGCGAATGGCGAGCGATGCCGTCGATCAGGCCGCAAGGACCAACGATCGGGTGGGTGAATTGTCGAAAGCCGCCAGCCGCATCGGCGACGTGATCGAACTGATCAACAACATCGCAGGCCAGACCAATCTGCTTGCCCTCAACGCGACCATCGAGGCGGCGCGCGCCGGTGAGTCCGGCCGCGGTTTCGCGGTGGTCGCTTCCGAGGTGAAGGCGCTGGCCGAACAGACTGCGAAGGCCACGGGCGAGATCGGCCAGCAGATCACCGGGATCCAGGCGGCGACCCAGGAATCGGTCGGCGCCATCCAGGAGATCTCGGGCACCATCGGAAAGCTGTCGGAAATTTCCTCGGCGATCGCGGCTGCGGTGGAAGAGCAGGGCGCGGCGACGCAGGAAATCTCCCGCAACGTGCAGCAGGCCGCACAGGGGACGCAGATGGTCTCCGCCAACATCACCGACGTGCAGCGCGGCGCGACCGAGACGGAGACGGCATCGTCACACGTGCTCTCCGCGGCGCAGTCGCTGTCGACAGACAGCAACCGCCTCAAGCTCGAGGTCGCCAAATTTCTCGAGTCGGTGCGGGCCGCCTGAGACCAAGCACCAGATGGCAAATGGGCTGCTGGACGTCGTCCAGCGGCGCCGAAACGGATTGGCAGGGTTGCCGCGCCGCAGGCTGCCTTGGGTGCGCCGCTTGAGCCTTGCTCGGCATCTTAACGACTCTGGCTCACACCATGCCTGCTGTTGAGAATTGCGACACGTCTCAACTGCGGAGTTGAGCGCGCCTTTTGCCTGCTTATCAGTAATTTTACTGACCCGGCGTTAAGACTAATCAAGACAACTAACTGTACTGATGATGCCCACTAATTGGGCAGTCGCCCGCGTCGGCTTCACGCGGGCGATGAGTATGTATTTGCCTTGGTCCGGATCGGACCAAATTAATCTAGACATCAGGAAACCCCGCATGAGTGGCTTTTCCATCCGTCTCACCCACAAGATCATGGCAATCGGTATTGTCGGCCTGATCGGGCTCCTCGCATTCGGTGCGATCTATCAGGTTGGAAGCTGGTCGCAGGAATCCTCGCGTTCGGTTGCGAACAACGCCCGGACGATCTTCGACCTCAACAAGCAGATCTCGATCGAGATGCTCGAGGCGCGCCGCAACGAAAAGAACTTTCAGCAACGCCGCAATGAATCCTATGCGAAAGCCCATGCCGAGCTGGTGGTCGCCATTGATCGCGATTTTACCCGGCTGGAGGCGTTGACCAGGTCCAGCGACCTCGGTGCGCTTCTCGACAAGGTCAAGCTTTCGCATGATGGCTTCAAGAAATATTCCCTCGATTTCACCAGCATGGTGGCTGCGGAAATCAAACTGGGCCTGAACGAAACATTGGGGCTGACCGGCGCGTTGCGTAGCGCCGTCCATGATATCGAGACCAAGCTCAAGGAGATCGACGATCCGCGTTTGACCAGCTGGATGTTGATGATGCGCCGGAACGAGAAGGACTTCATGCTGCGGCGCGACCAGAAATATGTCGCTGAAATCAAGAAATCCGGCGCGGAATTCACCAAGGCGCTGTCCGCGGCAGCGATTGCTCCGCCAGCCATGGCCGAGATCACCGCGAAGCTTGCAAGCTATCAGAAGGAGTTCGCGGCCTGGGCCGAGACCGCCAGGCAGGTCGCAGAGTACGACGCCAACATGATGAACACGTTTCGCGGGTTTGAACCCCTGATGGTCGAAATCGCAGAAGGCGTCGAGCGGCGCTACAAGGAAGCCGAAGCAAGCCAGGCGGCGATACGCAATTCCGTGAGAATGTGGATGCTGATTGCGTTTGCGCTCTCCGTCGTTCTGGTTTCCGCCCTGTCGCTGCTGATCGGCCGTTCGATCTCGAACGCGCTTGCGTCGATGGTGTCCGCCATGACCGGGCTGGCTGGCGGCGAGTTGAAGGTCGCAATCCCCGGTCTTGGCCGCAAGGACGAGATCGGTGAAATGGCCGATGCGGTCGAGGTCTTCAAGAACAATATGATCGAGGCGGAACGGCTGCGCGCCGAACAGCAGGAAGCCGAGCAGCGGCAGGCGCAGCGACGCAAGGCGGATATGCACGAACTCGCCAATGCGTTCGAAGGCGCGGTCGGAGAGATCGTCGAGACCGTGTCAACGGCCGCGACCGAACTGGAAGCCTCGGCCAATACGCTGACGCAGGCGGCTGAACGGTCGCAGAGTCTGGCAACCACCGTTGCCGCGGCTTCCGAAGAGGCCTCCACCAATGTGCAGTCGGTATCCGCAGCCAGCGAGGAATTGACCACCTCGGTCAACGAGATCAGTCGTCAAGTTCAGGAATCGTCGCGCGTTGCCAATGAGGCGGTGGACCAGGCTCAGAAGACCAACAGCCGCGTCAGCGAGCTGTCGAAGGCGGCGAGCCGCATCGGCGATGTGGTCGAGCTGATCAACACCATTGCCGGCCAGACCAACCTGCTGGCCTTGAACGCCACGATCGAGGCTGCACGCGCCGGCGAAGCCGGCCGTGGCTTTGCGGTGGTGGCGTCCGAGGTGAAGGCGCTCGCCGAGCAGACCGCGAAGGCGACCGGCGAGATCAGTCAGCAGATATCAGGCATTCAGGCCGCGACCCAGGATTCGGTGGCGGCGATCAAGGAGATCGGCGACACCATCGGCCGCATGTCGGAGATATCCTCGACGATTGCGGCGGCGGTGGAAGAGCAGGGCGCGGCAACGCAGGAAATATCCCGCAACATCCAGCATGCCGCAACGGGCACGCAGCAGGTATCCTCCAACATCACAGACGTGCAGCACGGCGCGACCGAGACAGGATCGGCTTCCGCGCAGGTTCATTCGGCGGCGAAGTCGTTGTCGAGCGAAAGCAACCGGCTCAAGCTCGAGGTCAGCAAATTCCTCAACTCGGTCAGGGTGGCCTAAGCGGCCAGAGCCCCGTTCCGATGGAATCGGAACGGGGCTCTGGATTTTTGATTTGACGCGTTTTCTTGACGCGAACCGGTCCCCACTTCGCTGGAAAACGCTCTAACCTCCCGCCGGCGCCGCAGGGGCGACCTGCGCCGCCGCTTGCCGGCGGAACAGGATGCGCTGGTACAGCCAGCCGATCGCCACCAGCACCAGCCCGAGGCACATGAACGACAGCGCGCGGTAGACGCCTGTCAGCGTCGACATGTCGATCAGGAAGGCCTTCAGGATCGTGAGTGCGATGACAGCGGCGGACGCCAGGCGCGCGCGTTGCGAGTTGAAGGCAATGCCGATGCCGAGCAGCACCACGCCGAATGTGAGCCACGCGATCGAATAGGTGTATTGCTCGGCGCCGGTGGTCGGTCCGATGGACAAGACCGGGCCGTGATAAATTCTCCGGATTTCAAACGTCACGTAAGCGAGCGCGAGAACGAGCGCTCCCGCCGCGATCGTGTTGGCGTAGCTGACCGGACGCCGGCCGGCCACCGCATAGGACAACAGCAGCGCAAGCGCGGCGGGTAGGGCATAGCCGAGCAGCAGCAGGTTGATGACGGCGCCACCGACGTCGATGTACCAGAGAATCGGATTCTCCAGCACCAGCAGCCCGAACACTGCCGCCAGGCCTGCGAATACCGTGAGCAGGATCGCGCCGGCGTTGTGAATGACGCTGCCAGTGCGGATGCGCAGGCGCTCCAGCCCGATCGCCATCGCCAGCGCCACGCAGACCTGCAGCGCGACCTCGGTGAGGCCGGCGCTCTGGCGATAGACGTCGCCATTGTTGACCGCATGGCGGATCTCCATGAACGCCAGCAGCACCGTGAACAGGATCGCCGCCGATTCCACCGTCCGCAGCGGTGCGTCGTCGCCGCCGCCGCGGCGCAGGAAGATGCTTCCGGCCCAGAACGAGAGCGCTGGAATGCCGTAGCCCCACAATAGCCAGTTGAAGATCGGCGTGGTGCCGACTGCGGTGCCGACAATGCGCGGATCGTCAGCGATCCGCAGCACCACGATCGCAGCCAGGATCGCGGCCAGCGAGCGCAGGAACGGAATCGGCCGCTGCGTTGAAATCCAGGCGGTACCTGCCGACATCAACGCCAGCGCAATCGTGAGCCAGCCTTTCTCCAGCGCGAATGTCAGCGCCAGCGCCAGCGCGGCGAGCGAACCGGTCGCAAACAGCGCGATCGAGGCCTGCAATCCCGGACGGTCCTCGCGCTTGGCGAGGATCTCGGTCGCAACGGCATAGGCCGCGGCGAGCGCGACCGCGAGAATCGCGAACGGGATCGAACGGTCGAGATGCGCGATGCGGGCATAGAGTGCGACCAGCAGCGCCAGCGGCGTGAAGACTGCCGCGGCCGACCAAATTACCGGTATGATCGGTCCGGCGGAGCGGCCCTGCGCCAGGAATCCCGCCACGCCAAAACCTGCGGCGAAGATCGCGGCCGATACCAGATGCAGCGACACCGATCCGTCCGTAGGGTTCGGGCCGATGCCCTGAAGCGGTCCGCCGGGCAGCACCAGCATTTCCGAATTGGCGCGAACGGCCCATTCGGCGAATACGACAAACACCAATGCCGCGGCGGCCCCGACGGCCCCGGCGGCGGCATCGCTGCGCCAGGCCACCAAAAGGCTGCCGCCCACCAGCAGGCCGAACACGATCATCGCGGCGTCGGCATGAAAACCGTTCAGCACGATCAGCGTGGCGCCAAGCAGATAGGCCGCGAGCGAGCCGGACGAGATCGGCTCGACCTGGCCCTCTTCCGCGGGCGGGCCGAACATGAACGCCGCACACCACAAGCAACGCGGCGAGGATGAAACCTGCGAGGACATGGAAGGCATGCGGGCCGACCATCGACGGTCCGCATTGCAGGCAGGGGAATGTCCACAACAGCGCAAACGCGATCGTGGTGACCGCGAGCCATCGCCACAGCCGGACGCGGGCCAAACCAAAGGCCGCCGCGGTGACGATGGCGAGATAGACGTAGAGCGCCCAGAAGTCCGGCTTGTCTGATGACACCAGGACGGGCGTGACGAAGGCGCCGACGAGGCCGAGACCGGCGAGCGCCGGCCCATGCAGCAGCGCGGCGGCAAGCGTTCCGAGCGCCACCAATCCGAGCAGGATGAACGCGGTTGCCGGCACCAGAAAGCCGTACAGCGCGTACGCCGCATAAACCGTGGCGAAGGCCACCGCCGTTCCGGCAGCCGTCAGGATAGCCGGAATATTGGCAATCGGCGTTGCTTCGATGGCGGAGATGCTCTCCTTACGGCGGGTCCATTCACCGGCAAGCAGCAAGGCGAGTGCGAACAGGCCGCCCAGCATCGTGCGCACGCCGGGACCGAGCAGGCCGGCCTCGATCGAATAGCGCACCATGAAGAAGCCGCCGAGCGCCAGCGTCAGCCCGCCGATCCACACCACCCAGCGGGTGCCGACGGTTTCCTCGAACCCGCGGTCGGGTTGCGGCAGCGGAGGAGGCGGCGCTGCGGGGCCACCAGCGGCTTCAGGCGCCGCCTCGGCGGGAGCGACGGGTTCAACATCGGGAACGATGGGCGGCGGCTCTGGCGTGCCCCCGAGAGAAGCCGGCGGCAGCGTTCGCTCGAACGCCTCAAACGGCGTGAGTGGTGGGGGCATGGCTGTGGCGGTGGCTGCCGTCGTCCCGATCGCCTCCAGCCGCTGGCGCAGCTCCGCGACCTGGTTCATGGCCTTTCGCGCGAACGCAAGGGCGACAATCGCGATCACGATCGCGAGAAAATCGAACGGAGAATCGAACATCGGGCCTCCAGGCACGTCAGACCGGTAACCGGCCACGTCCGCAGCCTGGTTGCAATCCAGTGAGTGCAGCTTTAGCCGCTAAAAGTTCAATGGGAGGCTAGTCCAGATCGACGCGGAACGGCCGGCCTTCGACGGTCATGCTGCCCGGGCCCATTTCGTCGAGCGCGCGCAGCATTCGTCCGTCGCGTCCCAACGCCTTGTCCGCGAGGCTGACGATCAGCCGGTTCGGTGACGCGATCGGGGAGCGGGCGCGGATTTGCCGGGCAATCTCGATCTCGTCGCGGTGCGGATTGAGCATGCAGGCGGCGGCAAAGGCGCTTGCCGTCGAGCGGCTTATCCCCGCATAGCAGTGCACCACCATCGGCGCGCTGCGGTCCCAGCTACGGACGAAATTCAGCACCATCTGGATATGCTGATCCGACGGCGCGAGAAAGCCGTCCATCTGCTCGGTGATGTCGTCCATCGACACCCTCAGATGGTTCGCTTCCAGCACCGAAGCCGGGCGCTGCACCTGATCGACATTGGCCATCACGGTGAGAATGTGGCTGGCGCCGGTGGCCTTGACGGTCTCGGGAAGAGCGGCAAGCGAGCAGACATGAATCATGGCGATCCTTCGAAGCGTTCCCGGGAGCGTCGCTTTTATCGCAATTATACGCCCGCGAATGAGGCGGTGAAAGCAGGTTTGCGCGGGGCGTTCAAGCGAGCAACAGGTTGAATCGCGCCAAAAACTGCTTCTCCGCCCTGGCCGCGGTCCAAGGCGTCAGATAATCGCGCACCGTCGGCTCGGACAGGCCGGGGTCTCTGCCGAACAGGCGCTTCGCCTCGGCTTTCCGAAAATCCCGGCCAGATGGGTGGCTTCGAGATAAGCGGCGCCGCGGTCGGCGGCCTTGATGGCTTTGGTGATTTCATCTGCCAGAACCGGCGGCAGGCCGAAGCGAATATGGATCGCTGCGAGCAGGCGCTTTTCCACCACCTTGTAGTCGCCGCCGAGCACCGCCTTGAATGGCGAGATCATGTCGCCGATGACATATTCCGGCGCGTCGTGCAGCAAAGCCGCAAGGCGAAAGCGGACGTCGACGCGCGGCATCTGCTCGCGCATCACGGCTTCCACCAGCAGCGTGTGCTGCGCCACCGAGAAGATATGCGCGCCGCTGGTCTGCCCGTTCCAGCGCGCCACGCGCGCCAGGCCGTGCGCGATGTCGGCAATCTCGATATCGAGCGGCGAGGGGTCGAGCAAATCGAGCCGTCGCCCCGACAGCATCCGCTGCCAGGCGCGGTTGGCGATACTGGACGATTTGCGCACCGTCATTTGGTTTTGAGGCGGGGCTTGCGAAGTTTGCCGCTGCAGGTCTCGTGGCAGAAGCAGGTGACCAGATGGTCGTTGACCATGCCGGTGGCCTGCATGAAGGCGTAGACGATGGTCGGGCCGACGAACTTGAATCCGCGCGCGCCGAGATCCTTTGAAATCTTGATCGAGACCGGCGTCGAGGCCGGCACGCTGGCCGTGGTCTTGAACTGGTTGACCTTCGGTTTGCCGTCGACGAAGTTCCAGAGAAACTGAGAGAAGCCAGGGCCTTCTTCCATGATCTTCAAATAGGACTTCGCGCTGTTGACGGCGCCTTCGATCTTGGCGCGGTTGCGTACGATGCCGGCATCGTTCATCAGCGCGTGGACTTTCTTTTCACTGTAGCGCGCGATCTTTTCCGGCTGGAAGTCGTCGAAGGCTTTGCGGAAGTTCTCGCGCTTGCGCAGGATCGTGATCCACGACAGCCCGGCCTGAAAGCCGTCGAGGATCAGCTTCTCGTACAGCGCGCGGTCGTCATATTCCGGCACGCCCCATTCGGTGTCGTGATAGGCCATGTAGAACGGGTCTTCGCCCGGCCACGGACACCGCGTCTTGCCGTCGGCGTGCAGGCGCGCAGATCGGCTCATGCGACGGTCTGCTTCGGCGGGGTGCGAACATCGTTCGGGTCCGCCAGGTGCATCGCAAGGCCGCCCGCGGTCAGCCCCTGGCCGGCATCCAGTGCGTCTGCGACGCGATCGATCCGGACCAACGCCAGCCCCTTGCCGCCGGCGGTCGAGCCCATGGTGCCGACCGGCTTGTCGCCGGCGAGAACAGGGGTGCCGGTTTCCGGCGAGAAGTCGTCAAGAACCACCCGAACGATCCGCGTCCGCGCGGTGCCGCGATGCTGCATCCGCGACACCACTTCCTGACCGACATAGCAGCCCTTGTCGAAATCGACGCCGTGCAGGCGGTCCATATTCGTCTCGTGCGGAAACGCGTCGCTGTACATGAAATCGAGCCCGCCGCGCGGCACCCCCGAGGCGATGCGATGGGCCTCATAGGCCTCGCTGTCCACGAGATCGGCGCCGATCAGGTCGGCCACCTTCTGCTTGAGATCTTCGGGCACCAGGATGCGCCAGCCCAGCGCCTCAAGCCGCGGATCGGCAAAGGCCAGATCGGGCTTCACGGCGGGCTCGCCGTCCCATGCCGCCAGCACGCCCATGCTGTCGGAGATGTTCTCGACCGCGACCTTGGCGCGCAGTTTGTAGAAACCGAGCTTGTCGGCAAGGGTCTGCGCCAGCGGGCGCGGCGCATCGATCAGGAAGCCGCCACCATGGCCGGCGGGGGCTTCGGTGATCAGAAAATCGATCGTGATCTTGCCCTGCGGCGTCAGGAGCGCGCCGAACCGGCCGAGACCAGGCTGCAGCAGCGTGACGTCTGTCGTGACGAGGCCATTGAGGAAGCTGCGGGCATCCTCGCCGCTGACCTTGACCACGCCCCGGTCCGGTAGAAACGCTGCTTTCATAAGCTAAAACGGCCTCTTCCGACGTTCTCTTGAAGTTCCTGGGGAAACCCAGGCGCTGGATATCCCATGCGAAGTTAAGGCGCTAAAGTGCCGCCAACAAGCCCCGCGCGATAGCCTGAAGCGGCATCGAGGACCGATGAATCAACGATTTGACACCATTCTAAAATCCGGCACCGTGGTCAATCAGGACGGTGAGGGCATCCGCGACATCGGCATCTCCAATGGCCGGATCGCCGCCATCGGTGCGCTTGGGCAGGCTTCCGCCGCCGAGACGATCGACTGCAAGGGTCTGCATATCCTGCCCGGCGTGATGGATACGCAGGTGCATTTCCGTGAGCCGGGCCAGACCCATAAGGAAGATCTTGAAACCGGATCGCGCAGTGCCGTGATGGGCGGGGTGACGGCGGTGTTCGAGATGCCGAACACCGATCCGCTGACCGTGACCGAGCAGACCTTCAGCGACAAGGTGAAGCGCGGCCGCCACCGCATGCATTGCGATTTCGCCTTCTTCATCGGCGGGACCCGCGAGAACGTTCAGGATCTGCCGGAACTGGAACGGGCGCCGGGTTGTGCCGGCGTGAAAGTGTTTATCGGGTCCTCCACCGGTGCGCTGCTGGTCGAGGATGACGAAAGCCTGCGGCGAATTTTCCAGGTGATCCGCCGCCGCGCCGCGTTTCATGCCGAGGACGAATACCGCCTCAACGAGCGCAAGCCGCTCCGCGTCGAGGGCGATCCGCGCTCGCATCCGGTGTGGCGGGACGAGACCGCGGCGCTGATGGCGACCCAGCGGCTGGTCAATCTCGCGCGCGAGACCGGCAAGCGTATTCATGTGCTGCATATCTCGACCAAGCAGGAGATCGAATATTTGCGAGATCACAAGGACGTCGCGTCCTGCGAGGCGACGCCGCATCACCTGACGCTGGTCGCGCCCGAGTGCTACGAGCGGCTCGGCACCCTTGCGCAGATGAACCCGCCGGTGCGCTCGGCCGATCATCGCGAGGGCATCTGGTATGGCATCGAGCAGGGCATCATCGACGTGCTCGGCTCCGACCATGCACCTCATACGCTGGAGGAAAAGGCGAAGACCTATCCGGCCTCGCCGTCGGGCATGACGGGGGTGCAGACGCTGGTGCCGCTGATGCTGGATCACGTCAATGCCGGGCGGCTGTCGCTGGCACGCTTCGTCGATCTGACCAGCGCCGGCCCCGCGCGTCTGTACAATATTGCCTGCAAGGGTCGCATTGCCGCCGGCTATGACGCCGACTTTACTGTCGTCGATCTCAAGCGCTCCGAGACCATCACCAACAAATGGGTGGCCTCGCGCGCCGGCTGGACGCCCTATGACGGCGTGCGCGTCACCGGCTGGCCGGTCGGCACCTTCGTGCGTGGCAAGCGCGTGATGTGGCAGGGCGAAGTGACGACGCCGTCGACGGGAGAGCCGGTGCGGTTCCTGGAGACGCTGAAGGCGTAGGGCGAAGCGTCCAACCGTAAGTGTCGTCACCCGCCACCGGGTCGGCCGAATGGCCGCCCGATGACAGGCTCCGGCGGGTGATCCAGTATTCCAGAGACGGTAGTGATTGAATCGAGAGGCCGCGGCGTACTGGGTCGCCCGCTCGCGGGCGATGACAGCGGAGCAAATTACTGCCTCGCCAGCGCCAGCGAAAACTCGCCGTTCTTCACGCGAGCGGATAGACCTTCCACGAATTTCGCCACCGCGTCCTCGCCATAGGTCGAGACCAGTTCGGCGAGGGCGGTGAACATGCTCGCCTGCGCCAGGCAATCGCCGTCGACGCCGTCGTGCCGCGCCTCGGCCCAGGCCTCGTTGAGATAGCCGAGCGCGGCCTGCTTCTGCTCGTGGTCGGCAAGCGGCTCGCGGGCAATCGAAAGGGACGCTGGGTGACGCATGAAACTCGGGTGAAATCTGTGCGCGATCCAGGGCGGAACGCGTCGAAGCGGAGAAGCTGTAGCACGGGGCAGAGGTCCGCCTAGGTCACATCTTTAAGAAAGGTTAACGCCGCCGCCGGCTCTGCCTTCTCTCAGGGGATGCAGCCCAGGATCGCGCCGGGCGTGGCGCAAACATGATGCGCGCCGGCCTCCAGCAACTCGTCGCGGCTGCCGTAGCCGTACAGCACGCCGATGCCCTTCATGCCGTTGTTCTTTGCGCCGACCATGTCGTGGCTGCGGTCGCCGATCATCAGGGTTTTCGATGGATCGACCGAAACTTCCTTCAGCGCGTATTCCAGCAAATGCGACTTGTCCACGCGGGTGCCGTCGAGTTCGGATCCGAATACGCGCTCGAAATGATTGCGCAGGCCGAAATGGTCGATGATGCGTTCGGCGAAAACATGCGGCTTGCTGGTGGCGACGAACAGCCGGTGACCGGACGTGCGGAGCTTGGTCAGCACGTCCCCGATGCCGTCATAGACGCCGTTCTCATACAGCCCGACGTCGGAAAACCGCTCGCGGTAGAGCGACACGGCGCGATCGGCCGAATGATCGCCGCCGAGTAATCTGACAAAACTCGCGCGCAGCGGCGGGCCGATGCACCAGGTCAATTCGTCCTCGGTCGGGATCGTCGGATGATCGAGCCGCTGCAGCGCATATTGAATCGAACGGGTGATACCTGGCTTGGGGTCCGTCAGCGTGCCGTCGAGATCGAAGAAAATCGCGTCCATGATTTAGTTCGCGTAGCGTGCGGTGAGGTCGCGCGATATTTTGGAGCCTTCCTCGATATATCGGCGGATCGCGACGGAGGCTGCGGGCGTGCAGGTGCGGTAGGTCTGTTGAAAGCCGTTATAGCCGCGGTTGAAGCCCGCGATCATGCGGGCGCGGCGGTCGCCGGAAGGCGTTTCGGCGTCGATCAGTGCCTGCATCTCGTTGCGCCATTTCGCCCCTTCGTTGCTGCCGCAAATGCCCCTGAGGTAGTGCAGGGTGCCGAGGATTTCGGCCAGCCGCTGCAGGTCGCCATCAAACGGCGCGGCCGCGTCCTGGGCCCGCGCGGGAGCCAGGTGGCATGCCGAGATGAGAATGAGGGCTGCGAGAAGGTGCTTGAGCATTTGGGGCCGATATGCCTCCTCAATACGCCCGAGGCAAGGCGTGAAGCCCTGGAAGTTCCGCCTAGAGCCTTTTCCGTTCCGATTGAATCGGAACGGGGCTCTAGATTCTAGTTTTGACGCGTTTTCTTCACGCGAACCGGTTTCCACTTCGCTGGAAAACGCTCTAGTACTACTGAGTCAGAAAGCCACAGTCTCAGGTATTTTCGAATCGATTATGGAGGCGAATCCCATTGCGGCATAGGGGATTTGGATGGGTCTGCCCGGCGCGAACGACATTGAATTGCGTTTTACCCGCTATGTCGAGGAGCTTGTGAGCGTGATCGGGCACGCGGATCGGGCAGGTCCGTTTCGCGACTATTGCACGGGCCTGGTGATGCCTGGAGAGCGCAAGAGCGTAGAGCCGATGGCGGCGATCACGGCGCCCGGGCGAACCGCGGCACAGCATCAGTCGTTGCTGCATTTTGTCGGCCAAGGAGCTTGGTCGGACGATGATGTTTTGACCAAGGTGCGCCAGATGGTGCTGCCGCAGATGACGCGCGACGGACCGATCGAGGCCTGGATCATCGACGACACGGGCATTCCCAAAAAGGGGCAGCACTCGGTTGGGGTGTCACACCAGTATTGCGGGCAGCTTGGCAAGCAGGCGAACTGCCAGGTGGCGGTGACGCTGTCGCTTGCCAATCGCCGTGCGAGCCTGCCGGTGGCGTATCGGCTGTATCTGCCGAACGCCTGGGCCGAGGATGATGACCGCCGCGCCAAGGCGGGGGTGCCCGAGGCGATCACGTTCAAAACCAAGCCGCAGATTGCGCTCGAACAGATCCGCTGGGCGTGCGAGGTCGGCCTTCCTGGCAGCATGGCGCTGGTGGACGCCGGCTACGGCCACGATTCAAAGCTGCGCGCGGGTATCACTGAGCTTGGAAAGCGCTATGTGGCCGGCATTCAGCCGCAGATGCTGGTGTGGAAGCCGGGCAAGCGGCCGGGCCGGACACCGAAGAAGGGTCAGCGTGACGCGCCCGATACGACCTCGGTCAAGGATCTCGCCCTCGGACTGCGGGCGAGAGCTTGGCGCACCATCCAATGGCGGGAGGGCAGCAATGAATGGCTGTCCTCGCGGTTTGCGCGGTTGCGTGTTCACGTTGCATCGAGCCATGAACGCGCCTGCGAGCCGATCCAAGAATGGCTGCTGATCGAGTGGCCCGAGGGCGAGAAGGAACCGACCAAGTACTGGCTCTCGACCTTGCCGAGCAGCATCACATTCCGCGATCTGGTCGACGCCGCCAAGCTGCGCTGGCGCATCGAGCGCGATTATCAGGAACTCAAGCAGGAGGTCGGGCTCGGGCACTATGAAGGACGCGGGTGGCGTGGCTTCCATCATCACGCCACGATGTGCATCGCAGCCTACGGATTCCTGGTCTCCGAAAGGGAGACGATTCCCCCCTCAGGACCTCGTGCCGCCGCGCGGCTCCCGCAACTTGCCGTACCCGACAGTTACCGACCCCGAGGATCCTCCATTGCGACCTGAGCGCCACGTTCCAAACTCGATCGCCACCGTGCGCCGACGCATCGTCGACGCTCTCGTCAAGCGCTTGCCACGATGTCCGTGCTGTCACGCCTCAACCGCGCGACCCGTGCGGTTGAATTTATGACGCAGTAGTACTAGTTT
>CAWBRL010000050.1:0-77049 GCA_963791165.1 uncultured Alphaproteobacteria bacterium
TAGACCACGCAATAGCGTTCGGTGAGCTTCAGCAGCAGATCGAGCTTGTCCTGCGGCGCGTCGGTTCCGACCTCGAAGCGCAGGCGGATCTCCTCGAAACCGACCGGGGCTTCCTTGTCGACGCCGAGCGTGCCGCGAAAATCCAGGTCACCCTCGGCGATGACGTTGCCGGTCTTCAAGCGGAACATCGACGGCGGTTGCCACCGACTTCAGCGTCACGCCGGCGCAGGCGACCAGCGCTTCGAGCAGCATGTCACCGGAGCACAGTTCCAGCCCGGAACCGCCGGTCGCGGGATGCAGGCCGGCCACCGCCAGCGCGCGGCCGGTCTCGACCTTGCAGGCGATGCCTTCATTGTCGATCGAGCCTTTGGCCTTCAGCGTGATGACCGCGGCCGAAGGATCCGACTTGTAGCGTTCCTTGATCGGAGCCTGCATGGCGCGGAGTTCGGCGGCATCCATTATATTCTCCCGGATTTTTCTTTGGCTCTGCCGGATGTAGTGCGAAATCGCGGCGCTGTCACCACCACATCGCCTCGCCGGCGGTCGATTTGGCATCGGCGTCGGGCACGCTGCGGTCGAGCGAACGGTCGAGCGCGGTCAGCACGCGGCGCTTGAAATTGTCGAACAGCGGCGAATTACGGTCGCGCGGCCGGGCCAGATTGATCTTGATCTCCTCGAACAGCCGCCCCGGCCGCGGCCGCATCACCAGCACGCGATCTGCCAGCACCACGGCCTCGTCGACGTCATGGGTGACCAGGACGAGGGTCGGCCGGGTGTCGTTCCAGAGGTCGAGCAAATGGTCCTGCAGGTCGCGTCGCGTGAAGGCGTCGAGCGCGGAGAACGGCTCGTCGAGCAGCAACACTTCCGGCTGCGGCACCAGCGCGCGGGCAATCGCCACCCGCTGCGCCTGCCCGCCGGAAAGTTCGCGCGGCCAGGCGTTGGCCTTGTCGGCAAGGCCGACCCGCGCCAGCGCGCGCGCAACTTTCTCGCGCCGCGCGTCGGCCGAAAGGTCGGACAGGCCGAAGCCGATATTGTCGGCGACGCTGAGCCAGGGCAGCAGCCGCGGCTCCTGGAAAATGATGCCGATCTTGGCATGCGGCGCCGTGATGACAGCGCCGTCGAGAATCACCGTGCCCGTGCTGGCGCGGTCGAGGCCGGCGACGGCGCGGAGCAGCGTCGATTTTCCGCAGCCGGAACCGCCGATGATGGCGACGATTTCGCCCGGCCTGATATCGGCCGAGAACCGTTCCAGCGCATGAACGCCGTTCGGATAGGTTTTGCCTACGCGATCCAGCGCCAGCATCAGCGGCCTCCGCCCTGACGGCCGAACGCGTCCTGCCAGCGCAGCAACGGCGCGGTGGCGATCTCGATCAGCCAGTCGGTGGTCTTGCCGAGGATCGCGAAGATCACGATCGCCGCCACGATCTGCGCCGGCTTGCCGAGTTGCTGGCCGTCGATCAGGAGATAGCCGAGGCCTTCGGATGCGCCCATGAATTCGGCGGCGACGACGAACATCCAGCCGAGGCCAAGGCCTACGCGCAAGGCGACGACATAGGCCGGCAACACCGCCGGCAGCAGGATGCGGCGGATCATCGCCGGACCTGAAAGGCGGAAGGTGCGGCCGACCTCGACGATCTTGCGGTCGACGGAGAGGATCGCGCCCATCACGCCGAGATAGACCGGGAAGAACACCCCGACCGCGATCAGCGCGATCTTCGAGGTTTCGAAGATGCCGAGCCACAGGATGAACAGCGGCACCCAGGCGATCGACGGAATCGCGCGCAGCGCCTGCACGGTCGGATCGAGCAATTGCCGCGCCAGCCCCCAATAGCCTGAGATCGCGCCGAGGACGGTGCCGGCGGCAACGCCGAGGCCGAAGCCGGCGGCAACGCGCGTCACCGTCGCCGTGATATGGCGCGAGAGTTCGCCGCTCTTCGCCAGTTCCATCACGGTGGCGAAGATTTTGGTCGGCGGCGGCACCAGCCGGCCGTTGGAATAGCCGAGGGCGACCAGGATTTCCCAGAACAGCGCGAGCCCGACCGGCAGCAACAGCCCCAGCGCCGGCCGCGCATAGCGCCGCAGCCGCGCGGGCGATTGCGGCGCCACCACCTCGGTCCGTTCCAGCGCGGGAAGCTCTACACTCATGGTCATAGCAAGAACGCTTCTCGCACGGGATTGCAAGGTGGTGGGTTAGGCCGCGGCTCTATCCTTCGTCGTCCCGGCGAAGGCGGGACCCATAATCACCGGCTTTGGTGATGAATGAAGGTGATAGCCCATCGAGAACCGCAATGACGGCCGCGGCGTATGGGTTCCTGCCTTCGCAGGGACGACGGCAATACTTCCCCTCAATTCGTCGGCAGCGGGACCTGGTCGTCGATCAGCGCATCGAGTGTCGCTTTCACGTCGACCTTGGCGTCGACTACGCCGGCCTGCTGCAAGGCGAGGCCCGCAGCGAGGATGGATTCGCGCTGCGGCGCGCCGATCCGGCTGTGGGTCAGTTCAGTGCGCTCCTTGAGCTGCTTGTCGACGACGGCCTCCGGCAACTTGGTGATGCCGATGAAGGTCTTCTTCAGGTCGTCGTAATTGGCCAGCGAATATTTGCGCGCTTCTTCGTAAACGGCGAGTACGCGGCGGACGACATCGGGATGGTCCTTCAGGAACTGTTCGCGCACATTGAGGATGCCCCAGGTGTTGGCGTCCGCCTTGCGGAAGAACAGTTTTGCGCCGTCCTCGACCTCGGCCTGCGCCATCATCGGGTCGAGACCGGCCCACGCATCGACGTCGCCGCGGATCAGCGCGGTCTTGCCGTCGGCGTGCTGCAGCAGCACCGGCGTGATGTCCTTTTCGGTGAGACCCGCGCCGAGCAGCGCGCGCACCAGGAAGATGTGCGGATCGGTGCCGCGCGTCACCGCGACGCGCTTGCCCTTGAGATCGGCAACCGAGGCGACCTTGGAGTCCTTGCCGGTCACCAGCGCTGTCCATTCGGGGCGCGAATAGACATAGATCGACTTGATCGGGTTGCCGTTGATCCTGGCGACCAGTGCCGCCGAGCCCGCGGTCGATCCGAAATCGATCGAGCCGGCGTTGAGGAACTCGAGCGCCTTGTTGGAGCCGGCCGATTGCACCCAGACCACGCTGATGCCGTCCTTGGCGAATTCCTTCTCCAGCAATCCCTTTTGCTTGAGGATCATCGACACCGGGTTGTAGGTCGCCCAATCGATCCTGATCTCCTTGGGCGCGTCGGCGGCAAAGGCCGCGCCGGGCAACAAGGTCGAAACCGCTAACATCGCAGCCACTGCGCGCCGTGAAATCCTGGACATGGTCGCCCTCCCTGAGGCATTGAAAAACACCCTTGTTTTTCAATATGTTATGTCGCGACGCAACGAGAAAATACATGCCGCCGATGCGGCGCGGCGAGCACAGCTTTACCAAAACGGATCGGAATCCAGCATAGAACTACTGTTGCCCTACAATCGTGAGTGACAGCCTCTGCGCCGTCCGTTATCGGGGAGACCATGGACAGCGTTGTGACCGAGGACCGCCCCGGGGCGGATGACCGTTTCGATACCGCAAGGATCACCGCGGCGGTCGATGCCCTCGCCGAAAAGCATGCCGGCCGCGAGGACGTGTTTCGCCAGGCGCTGGCGCAACTGCTCAAGGCCGAGATGATCGCGACGCGCGCCACCGCGCAGGAGGTGCTGCTGAAAGACCGCAACGGCCGCCGCTGCGCCGAGCGGCTGTGCTTCATGCAGGACGAGATCATTCGCATCCTCTATTCGGCGGCGACGCGGCATCTCTATCGCTCGCATGTCCCTTCCGGCGCCGAACGCATGTCCGTGGTCGCGACCGGCGGTTATGGCCGCGGCCTGATGGCGCCGGAGTCGGATATCGATCTGTTGTTCATCCTGCCCTACAAGCAGACCGCCTGGGGCGAGCAGGTCGCGGAAGCCATACTCTATTGCCTGTGGGACATGGGATTGAAGGTCGGCCACGCCACGCGGTCGGTCGACGAATCGATCCGGCAGGCGCGCGGCGACATGACGATCCGCACCGCGATCCTCGAGATGCGATTTTTGACCGGCGACCGGCCGCTGTATAACGAACTGGTCGAGCGGTTCGACAGGGAGGTCGTGCAAGGCACCGCTTCCGAATTCGTTACCGCCAAACTCGCCGAGCGCGAGGAGCGGCATCGCCGCGCCGGGCAATCGCGCTACCTGGTCGAGCCCAACGTCAAGGACGGCAAGGGCGGCTTGCGCGACCTGCACACGCTGTTCTGGATCGCGAAATATGTCTACCGCGTGCGCGAGACCGGCGAACTGGTCGAGCGCGGCGTGTTCGACGCGCAGGAATACCGCACCTTCCGCCGCTGCGCCGACTTCCTGTGGTCGGTGCGCTGCAACCTGCATTTTGTCTCGGGGCGCGCCGAGGAACGGCTGTCGTTCGACATGCAGCGTGAGATCGCCGTGCGGCTCGGCTATACGTCGCATCCCGGCATGCAGGATGTCGAACGCTTCATGAAGCACTACTTCCTGATCGCCAAGGACGTCGGCGACCTGACCGCGATCCTGTGCGCCAAGCTGGAAGACGAACAGGCCAAGCCTGCACCGGTGCTGAGCCGCATGGTGGCGCGGCTGCGGCCGAGCGCCAATCGGCGGCGGGTGCCCGAGAGCGACGACTTCATCATCGACAACAACCGCATCAATCTCGCCGCGCCCGACGTCTTCAAGCACGATCCGGTCAATCTGATCCGGTTCTTCCGGCTGGCGCAGAAGAACAACCTCGCCTTCCATCCCGACGCGATGCGCACGGTGACGCGCTCGCTGAAGCTGATCAACGCCCCGCTTCGGGAAAATCCGGACGCCAACCAGCTGTTCATGGAGATCCTGACATCCGACAACGCCGAAATCGTGCTGCGGCGCATGAACGAGACCGGCGTGCTCGGTCACTTCATCCGCGCTTTCGGCAAGATCGTGTCGATGATGCAGTTCAACATGTACCACCACTATACGGTGGACGAGCACCTGATCCGCTGCATCGGCCATTTGCAGGAAATCGAACGCGGCGGCAATGACGAATTCGTCGTCGCCAGCGACCTGTTCCGCAAGATCCAGCCCGAACATCGCGCGGTGATCTACATCACCACCTTGTTGCACGACGTCGCCAAGGGCCGGCCCGAGGATCATTCGATCGCGGGGGCCAGGGTGGCGCGACGGCTGTGCCCGCGGCTCGGCTTCAACGCCGCCGACACCGAGCTGGTGGCATGGCTGATCGAGGAACATCTGACGATGTCGACGGTGGCGCAGTCGCGCGACCTCTCCGACCGCAAGACGATCGAGAATTTCGCCGCGGTCGTGCAGTCCGTCGAGCAGATGAAGCTCCTGACCATCCTGACCACCGCCGACATCCGCGGCGTCGGCCCCGGGGTGTGGAACGGCTGGAAGGCGCAATTGCTGCGCACGCTGTATTACGAAACCGAGCCGGTCCTGACCGGCGGCTTCTCGGAAGTGAACCGCGCGCAACGCATCACGGTGGCGCAACGCGAATTTCGCGCCGCCTTCACCGAATGGCCGGAAGCCGAGCTCAACGCCTATATCGCCCGGCATTATCCCGCCTACTGGCTCAAGGTCGAACTGCCGCGCAAGATCCGCCACGCGCGGTTTCTCCGCGCCAGCGAACAGGCCAACCACAAGCTCGCGATCAATGTCGGCTTCGACGAGGCGCGCGGCGTCACCGAACTGACGATTTTGGCCACCGACCACCCGTGGCTGCTGTCGATCATTGCGGGGGCCTGCGCGTCCGCGGGCGCCAACATCGTCGACGCCCAGATCTACACCACCACCGACGGCCGCGCGCTCGACACCATCGCAATCTCCAGGGAATACGACCGCGACGAGGACGAGGGCCGCCGCGCCACCCGCATCGGCGAAATGATCGAACAGGTGCTCGAAGGCAAGCTGCGGCTGCCCGAAGTGGTGGCGCGCAAATCCGCCACCCGCGGCAAGATGCGCGCCTTCGTGGTCGAGCCGGAGGTCACCATCAACAACCAGTGGTCGGACCGCTACACCGTGATCGAGGTTTCCGGCCTCGACCGCCCCGGCCTCTTGTATCAGCTCACGACCTCGATCTCGAAGCTCAACCTCAACATCGCCTCCGCCCATGTCGCGACCTTCGGCGAACGCGCCCGCGACGTGTTCTACGTCACCGATTTGCTCGGCGCGCAGATCAACGCGCCGACGCGGCAGGCGGCAATCAAGAGCTCGCTGATTCATCTGCTCTCCAGCGAAGACAACGTCACGCAGCCGGCGGCATAGTGTTTTCGAAGCGGAAAATGACCGTCATACCCCGCGAAGGCGGGGTAGCCAGTAGGCCGCGGCTTCTCGGTTCAATCACCACGGCCTCTGGAATACTGGATCCCCGCCTGCGCGGGTGGATGACGACTGAATGTGACTTCACGATCTCGCGACGGCAATGCGCCCGAGGTTTGCATCTTCGTTCGGCCCCTCCTCGAAAATCAGAGGGCGCAGGGAAGACCGGGTGCGCGCTGCACCCGCGGTCTCGTGTGCAATTGCGCACAGAAAACGCGCACACGAGCATACAGGTCCAGCGGAAGCATCCCGGCCTTCCCTGCGCAGTGGCTTTACGGCTTACTAACGTGATCTCCCCGGTGAACGGCTCTTTTGCCACCGTCGCCCCTAAGAAACTTGCTTCCCAAGAACTTGACGCCAGCACCGCGGCGTCAGGACCACACGACTTCGCCGTACGCATCATGCGCGTTCGTCTTGCGCAATCCGCGTCCACCGCATCTCACCGCACGTTCGTGACGATCGCGAGCCGCCCCTCATTGGGTGAGACGCGCGGAGTTAAATCACTGATTTGCCCGACGGCGCGAGCGGAATATTTTTGCGTGAACCGCTGGACAGACTTTTGGTGATTTGCCCGTCGTGCCAATTGGTCGCGCCCGACGATGCGATTTCGTCATTGCAAGCTCCGCGACGCAATCCGTACCGTCGACGGACGTGGAGCGATTAGCGCGTCGGCAGTCGATCGAAGATCGTTTACGATGGCAGGCGCGTGGAGACTTCAAACAATTCGGGCTTGCGTTGCCGCCGCTCATCGGCGCCACATCGGCGCTCATCTTCTTCCAGCAACCGTGCCAGCTCGGTGAAATAGAGCCGCCGCCAGTTGGTGTTCAAGCTGGCGAGAAATTCGAGTTCGCGACTCGTGAGAATCGACATCAGCGTGACTCCAGGCCCTGCGTCATCTTGCTGGCCGGCGCCGAGCAGAGCCCGCACGGCAGCATGATGGCGAAGGCGGCGAGCGGCAGAACGATGGCTGTTGACGTGACGGCCCGTGACCTCATGGCAGACCTCCTCGATTGACTAACCGACCAGACCGGCGATCGGAGCGACGTCGGCGCTGTCGGGAAACACGGTGCTGGCGAGCGCGCGCTCTTCCACTCGCAAATGATCCCTGAGCAGCCCCTTGAGCACGGCGCGCAGGTCGGTGGTCGGCTTGAGGTCGCGCGCCTCGTAGAGCTGGGCCTGCTTCAGTCCCGGCCAGTCGGCGACCACGCGCCCGCCACGGAGTGCGCCGCCGGTGAGGAAGGCGACGGTGCCGGTGCCGTGGTCGGTGCCGTTGGTGCCGTTGATGTGCGCAGTACGTCCGAACTCGGTGATGACGGCAACGACCGTCTCGCGCCAGGCGTCGCCCATGTTCTTCTCGATCGCGGCCAGCGCGCCGTCGAGCGCGCCCAGGAGATTGGCGAGTTGACCCGCCGCCACGCCTTCGTTGATGTGGGTGTCCCATCCGATAAAGCCGAGTGCGCCGACGCGGGGGCCGTCCGGCCTGGCGAGGAAGCGCGCCGCCGTGCCGGCGGCCTCGGCGAAATAGGCGCGCACGCCCGCGATGCCGGGCGCCGTAAGCGCCGCGCCATCGGCCATCGCAGCGTCCGACGGCGCGGTGGGGCCAAGCGCCGCCAGCCGCATCCGCGCCTCAAGCGCCGCCGCCAGCTTCGGATCGGTGTGCTGATAGAGATCGAGCAAGCGGGCCTGTGTGTCTTCGCTGGCGGGGAGCAGCTTTTGCGGCACCCACGACAGCACAGGCGCACGGCCGCGGACCACCAGAGGCGTCACCGAACCGACACCGAGAACACGACTGCCGCGCGGATCGACCCGGCCTTCCGACGTCAACTCCGCCAGCGCGCGGTTGAGCCAGCCGGTGTCGACGGCGCCCGGCCGCGCGATGCCGCTTTCGAGAACGTCCTGACCATCGAAATGCGAGCGCTCGCGATACGGCGTCGCGGTCGCGTGCACGATGGTCGCCTGCTGCGCCTTGTAGAGTCGATGCAGGTTCGGCATCGCCGGATTGAGCGCAAAGAAGCTGTCGAGCGGCAGCGCCGGCGGTTTGCCGTCGAGCAGCAGCGCCCGGTCGCCACGCAAGGCGATCCAGTCGGGATCGCCGACGGGGGCGACCGCGCCGAGGCCGTCGAGCGCGCCGCGGAGCACGATGACGAGCATGCGCGGGTCGCGGCCCTCCGCGCGCGCGAGCCGCGGCATCTGGCTCCATGCGAACAGGGTGCCGGCGCCGAGCAGCGCCTCGCGACGGCTGGGCAGATGGTGGCGATGGGTCATGCTCACCTCCTCTGGAATTCGGCTGACATGAACAGCAGCACAAGCGCCTGCTGGCGGCTTTCGGCGCGGCCCACCGCCTGCTTCACCTCGGATGAAACCTGCGAGGCGAATACGGTCTCGATGACATCCTGGGGATCGGCCCTGCCCGCGACGCGCTCGGCGAAATTGTTGGCGACGTCGAGCCGCCGCCCCATGCCGTCGATCCAGGATCGTTCGTCGTCCGGAAAGCCCTTTGGCGACGGCGGACGCCACAGCGGTTCGCCGAGCAGGGCCTGCCCATCCGTGTACCGCGCCGGATCGGCCTGCGTCAGCCCGGTCGCGCGCACCATGCCGACCACCCACTCACCCGGCCGCTTGAGCTTGGCGGGCGGTTGCGTCCAGGCTTCGTCGGACGAGACCATCACCCTCGCGACCTGCTTCAGGTCGCCGTCGCTATCGAGGAACGCCTTCGCCATCCGCTCCACCAGCGACGGCGGCGGCGCGTCGGCAATGAAATGGCGGGCGAGCTTGGTGGCCACGTGGGTCGCGGTTGCCGGATTCGCGGCGAGATCGCGGAGCACGGCGCGTCCCTGCTCCACGGTTTCGTTGTCGTAAGCCTTTCCCAACACCTTCTGCGCGCCCGGCTCATGCAGCCGCGGATTGAAGGTGAATTCGCCACCGTGCTCGGGATTGTCGCCGGGCGGCACCAGGGTCCATCCGGTGAGAATGTTGGCGAAGCCGATGACGTCATCCTGGGTGTAGCCGGTCCGCACGCCCAGCGTATGCAACTCCAGAATCTCGCGCGCGAGATTCTCGTTGAGGCCGCGGCTGCGGTTGAGGCCGGCGGTCGAATTGGCGCCCATCGAAACCGTCTGGTCGAGATAAAACAACATCGCCGGATGGCCCTCGGCCGCCAGCAACAGGTCGGCGAAGCGGCCCAGCACGTGAGGGCGAATGGCCTCGCGCTCATAGGCGCCGGACATGCTCCTGATCTTGTCGGCCGAGACGCAGAAATGATTGGACCAGAACCAGACCAGCCGCTCGACAAAGCCGATCTCGGCACCGAGCGCGGTCTCGATACGCACCCGCGCCTCTTCGAGATAGATCGGCCGGCCCGGATCGGGGATGGCTTCGGCGGCCATCTTCGCCGCCATCTCGCCCGTGCCCTGTGCGGCGCCTTCCGTCATCGCGGACGCCTCCGCCATCTGCTGGCGTTTCGCGTCCTGTTCCTTCTTGGCGACGATCGCTTTGGCTTGCCGCTTCGCATACGCGTCGGTCACCGCACGGAAGGCCTTGGCGCTCGACGGCAGGCTGGCGACCGCGACTTCGCTCGCGGACGGCCGATCGAGTTCGGCAATCAACGCCCCGCGCGGGTCCGATCCGATCGCCGCGATCGATCCCGGACGCGGCCCCATCCCGAACCGGTGGAGCGCCAATACGGCTTCAGCCTTGGCGGAACTGCTCATGGCAAGACCCCGAAGGATACGAGGTTATCGCGCGGCAACGAACAAAGGGGCCGCGGAAACCACTCTTCAATGATGCGACATCCTGTAGTGCTACGAATTGTAGCACTTGGAAACTATCGACGCAAGCGGCGATTGAAGCCCGCGAGGCTGCGCTAATATTGCGGGCCGAGCGCAATCCTTCCGATCGTGCCGTCCTTGACGAGACCGATCCGCCACTCCGCCGAACCGTTGGCGAAATGAGCGATGTAGATGTCGCTGCCGAGCGCCGAGACGCCGCGAAACGACATCGCGCGCAGCGGACCCAACCGGGAGAGAATGGCCTGGTCGAACGGAAGCTGCCGGCGCGTCTGCGCGGCGACCTCGGCGGTCATGCGCGCGTAGTTCGGCTCGCCGCGGCCCATGGCCTCGATGTATTGGCGCAGCATCGCTTCGCTTCCGGCCAGCGGCACCGAGCGCGGCGACACCGCGCGCTCGGTCGCGCTACCCGGGTGGGCGCCTTCGACCGTATGGTAGCGCGTGCGCTGTCCCGGCAGCATGATTTCCAGACATTTCCCGGAAGCGTCCGTGACCACCCATGGGCTGTCGACATAGGTCACGATCGGCGACGACATGTCCTCACCGATCGCGCCATGGGCCACGCGCTTTCCCTCGGCGTCAATCCGATAAAGCTGAATGTCGCCACCGCTGCCGTTGTAGATCAGCAATTTGATCGGCGCGGTCACGCCTTTGGATCGCAGGCCGGGTTCATCAGAGCAGCCGACGACCCCGCCGAGCGCATCGTTGCCGTCGGGGCGGAAGATGACATCGTCGGCCTTGCCGTCCGCTCCGAGCAAGAACCGGATTTCAGCGACCCCGTTGGCGAACTTCACGCCGTAGATATCGTAGCCTCCGGGGCCGACGCCGCGGAAGAAGATCGACTCCACCGCGCCGAATGCCTTGAACATGGTCTCGAGCTCCGAGGCCTGGCGACGGACCTTGGCCGCCAGCGACGTGCTCATCCGCTCATAGTTCGGCGTGCCGCGTTGCAGGTCGTCGATCCCGCGCAGGATCGCTTCCTTTCCGCCCGGCAACGGGGCCTGTTCCCTGAAGCGGTCAGGGACTTCGGCAATACGCCGCGCGAATTCCTCCTCCATCAGCTTTGCCCTGGCGGCCGAGATCCGCGGCGCCAGCCGTGCGCCCGACAGTGGCTCCTGCAGCAGGACCTGCGTGACCTTGGTCGGGCCATCGCGCAGGAAAATGACGAGATCGCCAGCGGTGCCGGCAAAGGCATCGACGCCACGGGCCGTAACTTCAAACCGCGGCCGTCCGGTCTCCCGGACATGGAGCCGGTCGCCGTCGCGGGTGACTGACAGTACGCGGGTCGGCGCCAACGCATACGCGCCGACATAGGCGTCGAGCCGGCTCGCATCGTCGGACTCGACGCCCTGTCCTGACAATTCGGCAACCCTGACCGCCCGCAACTCGCGGCCGTTCTGGTTCAGCACCAGTTCGGACGGCGGTTGTTCGTTGCTGACGGCCCAGCTCATCTGGCCGTCGGCTGCCGGGTAGGAATAGGTCCCGCCGCCCGCCGCAGCCAGCCGGACTTTGCGTTGCCCGCTGAGTTGCCCAAAGAGCTCGTTGCCTTCCCGGGAGATGGCAAAGATCGAGGTCCGGCCCAATGAATAGAACGCAGCCAGCTCCGGCTTGCGCATCGCCGTCGCCGCATCTGCCGTGCTGTCGATCGCCGGCGGAGGCGCCGTGGTGTAGGCAATGCTGCCTGCGGAAACCGCGACAACCGGCAGAATGGCTGCGGCCGCCCAAATTCGCCGGCGCCAGCCGGGCTTCGCAGGGTCTGCGGTTGCCGCGAGAATCCGCTCGACACGCGCGCGGACCGTGCACGCCCTGGCCATCGCGAGCCCGGACGGCGCCGGCCGCGCCCGCCGCGCGAGATCGAGCAGAATCTCCGCATAGGACAGCCTGTCTTCGAGCACTTCGAGCGCGCTTGCGTCGCTGATGATTTCGGCCAGTTCGGCCAGCCGGGTGAGCTGCCACCACGCGAAGGGACTGAACCAGAACACCGCGCGATTGAGCGAGGCCAGCAGCAGGACATGGAAATCCCGGTTGACGACGTGCGCCCCCTCATGCGCCAGCACGGCCCGGCGCTTCTGCAGGTCCCAGTCGACATAGTGAGGTGGCAGCAGAATGGTCGATCCGAAGGTGACGGGACCGCCGACGGCGTCGCTGATCCGCACGCGCCAATCGGCGGTCCAGGGTTCGCGTATCGGCGCGGCGGCTCGGGCAATGCGCCACGTCAGGCACAGGCCGACCGCCAGCCGCAGCACCAACAGGCCGGCAACGCAGGCGTAGAACGCCGTTACGACGACGAGCCAATTGATCGCGGCGTGGCTATCGGTGTGAGGCGCGACGGATATGTCCGGCTGCAACGGGAACGGGACACCCAGCGGCTCCGCTGCTGGCGGATTATTCAATGGATGATTGGCGAGCCATAGTTTGTCCGGCACCGACACCGGCAGGGCATCGACCGTGACGGTCACGGTGGCCCACTGCATCAGCAACGGCATCGACAGGGACGCGACCAGCACGATCAGCCAGGATGTCATGTGCACATGCGGATTTCGCACGCGAAGAAGATTCAGGCCAATCCACACGATGCCACCGAGAAGCAGTGAGCGCAGCGCCGACTCCGCCAGAATCGCCAGCATCATTTCCTCCCTCGTTTCGCCTTGGCTTTTGCCTTCTCGACCTGGTCGGCCAGCATGCGCAATTGCCGCTGGTCGAGCATCGCCGTGTCGACCATGCCGACCAGCACTTCTTCAACGGAGCCGTTGCAGAACCAGTCGACGATGCGCTGGACGGCTTTCGCCGCGACCTGGCCGCGGGGCTCCGCCGCCTGGTAGACATAGGTCCGGCCGTCCACGGTGTGCGTCGTGTAGCCCTTGTCTTCCAGCCTTCGCAGCACGGTGCGGACGGTGGATTCCTTGAGCGGACGGGAAAGCCGCTCGCGCACCGCCTCGGCCGTAATGGGACCGTTGGCCCAAACGAGTTGCATTACCTCACGCTCGAGGTCACCCAGTTCGGGCAGGCTGTCGTCCATGATGTCACCTTGCGATCTCAGGTCTCTGTAACGCTACAGAGCGTCGCATACGGGATCATGATCCGCAACTTCTATTCGGCCCGGATGGATAGGGCAGCCCGGTTGCCGCAGCTTGCGGCTTCGTACGCCTGACCGATCGCGGAATCGCGCGCTCTGCGCCGACACGCCAGTCGCTCAGATCTCCACGCCCTCGTGCTGCAGCAGCCAGCGCTTGCGCTCCAGCCCGCCGCCGTATTTCACCAGCGAACCGTTGGCGCCGATCAGGCGATGACAGGGCAACACCACGCTGATGGGATTGGAGCCGTTGGCGTGGCCGACGGCACGCACGGCGCGGGGCATCTTGATCTGCGCGGCCAGCGCGCCGTAGCTCATCGTTGTACCCGCCGGAATCTTCGACAATGCATGCCAGACCTTCTGCTGGAACGGCGTGCCGGCGACGCGCCAACGGATGGTTTCGAGGCGATCGAGATCGCCCTTGAAATAATCCGCCAGCGCCAGCTGCATCTCGCGCGGCGCCCGCGCCGGCTTGAGGATCACCGCGCCATAATGCAGGCGCAGCAATTCCTTCATGCGCGTCTCGTAGTCCTCCCAGTCGAGCGCGCGCAGATGCCCGTCCGCATCGGTCACCAGCAACGCGGTCCCGATCGGCGTTGACAGGCGATCGACGTCGAAACTTTCGGACAGCGTGGCGCGCATGGATCTCACTGGCGATCAGACATCATCACCGGAAAAATATCGGCAAGCGGCGGCATTTTTCACGCTGGGCATGCTAGCGTCCACCCGAATTCTGATGACGGTTGGGGGACCGCAACATGATCTGGATTGCGAATACTCTGGTCGCGGTGGTTGCCGCGCTGCATGTCTATTTTCTCATTCTCGAAATGTTTCTCTGGACCAGGCCGCTCGGCCTGAAGACTTTTCGCAACTCGATCGAGAAGGCGACGGAATCGGCGGTGCTGGCCGCCAATCAGGGCTTGTATAACGGATTCCTTGCCGCGGGCCTGATCTGGGGCCTGTTCCACCCCACTCCGGGGTTTGCGTTCCAGATCAAGGTATTTTTCCTGCTCTGCGTGATCGTGGCCGGCGTGTACGGCGCGGCGACGGTGAGCCGGCGGATCCTTTATGTGCAGGCGGCACCCGCGGCGCTGGCATTGATTCTGCTCTGGCTGGCGTAGGAACCGACCTCACCCACCGCCTTGCATTGCCAAAACCGTTCCGCCAAACTCCCTGGCAACGATGACGCCCGGCCATCCCGACGATGGCAGGGACAAGGATCATCGGCATACATGGGAGAGCAGCCTTATGAGGGGCGGAATTTTCACTTCGGTCGCCGGCACGGCGCTTGCGGTGGCGCTGATGGCGTCACCGGCCAGCGCGCAGAAGAAATACGACATCGGCGCCAGCGACACCGAGATCAAGATCGGCCAGACCGTGCCGTTCTCGGGCGCTTACTCCGTCTATGCCAATATCGGCAAGACCCAGGCCGCCTACATGCGGATGATCAACGAGCAGGGCGGCGTCCAGTATGACGACGCCTATTCGCCGCCGAAGGACGTCGTGCTCGACCTCAGCCTGCCCGGCATGAAGATCAATACCGGACCTAACGACTACCGCGTCAACAAGCAGTTCCAGATGATGAAGTTCAACGGCGAACGCTGGGAGCTGTTCGGTCCGATCCTCAAGGATGCCGGGCCGGCTGGATAGAGAACTGGGATCGATCGGCGGACTGCCGCCGGCGTCGCATGACCCGCGACGCCGGCGGTCTCGTTTCGGAACAGCAAGTTCCAGCCTCTGTCGCGCAGCCGTGGCATGGCGACACCGGTGGATTCTTTTTGTGCAGCCGGAGCCGATGCCTTTGCTTTGGGCCTACTAACGTCGAACATGAAATCGCCGTCATGCCGGCCGGCGCTCCTTGCAATGCAACATGCGTTCCGCCAGTATCGCCGCAGCGATGGCATCCGCTCGGGCTCGATTAAGCCCCGGAAGATCGTCGGTTCAATCACACATGAGGATCCCAAGGATATGAGGAAGGGTATTTTCCATCTGGTTACCGGCACGGCGATTGCGATCGCGCTGTCGGTCTCGTCGGCCTCCGCGCAGAAGAAATACGACACCGGCGCGAGCGATACCGAGATCAAGATCGGCCAGACCAATCCGTTCTCGGGACCGGCTTCCGCCTATGCCACCATCGGCAAGACCCAAGCCGCCTATATGAAGATGATCAACGATCAGGGTGGCGTGAACGGCCGCAAGATCAACCTGATCCAGTATGACGACGCCTATTCGCCGCCCAAGGCGGTCGAGCAGGTGCGCAAGCTGGTCGAGAGCGACGAAGTGCTGCTCACCTTCCAGCTCCTCGGCACGCCCTCGAACGCGGCGGTGCAGAAGTATCTCAATTCGAAGAAGGTGCCGCAGCTGTTCGCCGCGACCGGCGCTTCGAAGTTCACCGATCCGAAGAATTTTCCGTGGACGATGGGCTTCAACCCCAACTACTTCGTCGAGGGACGCATCTACGGCCAGTACATCCTGAAAGAACATCCGAACGCCAAGATCGGCGTGCTCTACCAGAACGACGACCTCGGCAAGGATTACCTGAACGGCATCAAGTCCGGCCTCGGCGACAAGGCGGCGAAGATGATCGTGGCGGAAGCCTCCTACGAAGTCTCCGACCCGACCATCGACTCGCAGATCCTCAAGATCAAGGACGCCGGCGCGGACCTGTTCTTCTCGGCGACGACGCCCAAGCAGGCGGCGCAGGCGATCAAGAAGATCCACGAGCTGGCGTGGAAGCCGGTGCACATTCTCGACATCAACGCCACCTCGGTCGGCGCCGTCATGAAGCCGGCGGGACTCGAAGCCTCCAAGGGCGTGATCAGCGTCAACTACGGCAAGGATCCGCTCGATCCGACCTGGAAGGACGACGCTGGCATGAAGAAGTATTTCGAGTTCATGGCGAAGTACTATCCCGACGGCGACAAGGATTCGAGCTTCAACTCCTATGGTTATTCGACCTCGCAATTGATGATTCATGTGCTCCAGGCGTGCGGCGACAATCTCACCCGCGAAAACGTCATGAAGCAGGCGACCAGCCTCAAGAACGTTCAGCTCGATCTGTCGCTGCCGGGCATCGTCAACACCACTTCGCCGGACGATTATCGCGTCAACAAGCAGTTGCAGATGATGCGGTTCAACGGCGAACGCTGGGAAATGTTCGGCCCGATCCTCGAGGACGCAGGTCCAGCGGGCTAGGCGCAACGAGCCAAACAATCGGCGGTAGAAGCGATCGGCGGCCCCTCGGGGCCGCCGATTTGTTTTACATGTCGTCATTGCCGGCAGGCTTGACCCGGCAATCCATCCATTTTCATGAGAAGCTTCACTTGATGGATGGCCGGGTCAAGCCCGGCCATGACGAGAGGGTTACTCCGGTATCTCGCCAAACGTCTTTCCGACCGGCAGCACGGCATGGCGGATCAGGCGGGAATCCTCGACCGCGGCCTGGCGGTGTTTCACCGCTTCGCGATAGACGGGATCGCGGATCATCTCGGCGAACGCCGCGACGCTTGGATACTCGGCGATGAAGCAGTGGTCCCAGCGCTCTTCGGCAGGCCCGATCAGCATCAGCTCGAACCGCCCCTGCCAGACGATCCTGCCGCCCAGCCGCTCGAACACCGGCCCGCTTTCCCGGCCATAGGCCGCATAGGCTTCCGCGCCGGTTGCCTTGCGGCCATCGGGATAGGCCGCCTGCGCGCGCAGCCGGACCAGGTTGAGCATGTGGATCGGCCCCGGCCGGTCATTGGCCTTGAACTCTGCGAAAACTTCCTTGGTCGGATCGACGTGGCCCATGCGCCTTGTTCCCTGAAAAACATGATCGTTGACATTGATGCTACCACGCTCCGCCGCACCTCCTAATCCCGCATTAACCTGTCGGTAACCGCGCCTTAAACAGCGCCCGATACCGTATGGCGGGACGGGTATGAGCAGCGTTTGTCATGGCGTGGGGACGGAAAAAGAGCAGCGGACGCAAGGAGCCGCTATTCGGGCTTCCGGCAGCGCTCGCCGACCTGCGGCTCTCTCCCGAAGATCGCATTCCTGCCGCCAACGACGACGACAAACCCAAGAAACCTGTGCCCAAACGCAAGCACGAAGAAGATGAGGACGACGAGGCGCCGCGCGAGCGCAAGCCGCGCGTGGCGAGAGGCGGCGCCAGGCGCCGCGCGAAATCGCGAAAGTTCCGCTTCGGCCGGCTGTTCTACTGGGGCGCGGTGCTCGGCCTGTGGGCCGCGATTGCCGTCGTCGGCGTCGTGGTCTGGGTCGGCGCCCATTTGCCGGCGATCCAGTCGCTGGAAATTCCAAAGCGCCCGCCGACCATCCAGATCACAGGTTACGACGGCAGCGTGCTGGCCTCGCGCGGCGAAATGCCCGGCGCCAATGTCGCGCTGAAGGATCTGCCGCCGTATCTGCCGAAGGCGTTCATCGCCATCGAAGACCGCCGCTTCTATTCGCATTACGGCGTCGATCCGGTCGGCATCGCCCGCGCCGCGGTCACCAACATCCTCAATCGCGGCGTCTCGCAGGGCGGCTCGACGCTGACCCAGCAGCTCGCCAAGAACCTGTTCCTGACCCAGGAACGCACGATGGGGCGCAAGCTGCAGGAGCTTGAGCTCGCGTTCTGGCTGGAGCGCAAGCATTCCAAGAGCGAAATTCTCGAGCTCTATCTCAACCGCGTCTATTTCGGCTCCGGCGCCTATGGCGTCGAGGCGGCGGCGCAGCGCTATTTCGGCAAATCCGCCAAGAACGTCACGGTCGCGGAAGCCGCGATGCTGGCGGGCCTCGTCAAGTCGCCGTCGCGGCTGGCGCCGAACCGCAACCCCGAAGGCGCCGAGCAGCGCGCCCAGATCGTGCTGGCCGCCATGGCGGACGCCAAGTTCATCACGGCGTCGCAGGCAAAGGCCTCGATCGGTCACCCCTCCTACAATGTGAAGCCGATCGGCGCCGGCACCGTCAATTACGTCGCCGACTGGATCGGCGAAGTGCTCGACGATCTCGTCGGCCAGATCGACCAGAGCATCGTGGTCGAGACCACGATCGATCCGAAACTGCAGAGCACAGCCGAAGCCGCCATCATCGACGAACTCGCGGCCAAGAGCGTCAAGTTCAATGTCACCCAGGGCGCGCTGGTTTCGATGACGCCCGACGGCGCGGTGCGCGCCATGGTGGGAGGACGGAATTACGCCGAGAGCCAGTATAATCGCGCGGTCACCGCGAGGCGCCAGCCCGGCTCGGCGTTCAAGCCGTTCGTGTTCCTGACCGCGGTCGAGGCCGGGCTGACGCCGGAAACCATCCGGCTGGATGCGCCGCTCGATATCAAAGGCTGGCGGCCCGAGAACTACACCCACGAATATTTCGGTTCGGTGACGCTGACGCAGGCGCTGGCGATGTCGCTCAACACGGTCGCGGTTCGGCTCGGGATCGAAGTCGGGCCGAAGAACGTGGTGCGTACCGCGCACCGGCTCGGCATTTCCTCGAAGCTCGAAGCCAACGCCTCGATTGCGCTCGGCACCTCGGAAGTATCGCTCAACGAACTGGTCGGTGCCTATGCGCCCTTCGCCAATGGCGGGCTCGGCGTTTCCCCGCATGTCGTGACGAAGATCCGCACCAATGAAGGCAAGCTGCTGTACATGCGCCAGCCCGATCAGCTCGGCCAGGTGATCGAGCCGCGCCATGTCGCGGCCATGAACACCATGATGCGGGAGACGCTGCTCTCGGGCACCGCGCGCAAAGCGGAGATTCCGGGCTGGATGGCCGCCGGCAAGACCGGCACCAGCCAGGATTTCCGCGACGCCTGGTTCATCGGCTACACCGCCAACCTCGTCACCGGCGTCTGGCTCGGCAACGACGACAATTCGCCGACCAGGAAGGCGACCGGCGGCGGCCTGCCGGTGGAAGTGTGGACCCGCTTCATGCGCGCGGCGCATCAGGGCGTGCCAGTGGCGGGATTGCCGAACTCGCAGCGCGGCGGCTTGCTCTCGACGCTGTTTCAGACCGCGTCGCAGGACAGCGCACCGCCAAGCCAGCCGGCACCGGCGCCGGTGCCGCTGGCGCCGCCCCCCTCGGGCGGTTCGTACCGGCCGCCGCCGACGCGCGCCTCCGCGCCACCTCCCAATCCATCGGCGCGTCCGGAACCCGCCGCAGGAACTCGATGGATGGCTGGTGGACCGGCTGTTCGGGCGGTAGACGGTCGATAGCGGGCGCAGGCCACAACTCAAATTGCCCTGCGTTCGCAGGGACGACGAGACATCTTAATTCTGGGCCTCGTAGCGATGAAGGCTGTAAAGGCGGGCTAGCTGGCGAAGACGACGCGGGTTTCCACCGAAACGCGCCGGTACAGATCCTCGACGTCGTCGTTGACGAGCCGGATGCATCCCGACGCGACCAGATGGCCGATGGTCTTGGGCGAATTGGTGCCGTGAATGAGCAGCCCGGGCTTGTCCAGCAACAGCGCGCGGGCGCCCAGCGGACTGCCGGGACGGCCGGCCGCCGCGAGCAAAGCGTCGGCGTCCTTTGTGTTCGCGCCCGACGTCCGCCAGTCAGGCCATTCAAGCTTGTTCATGACACGCGAGAGGCTGCCGCCCTTCAGGCACTCCTGGGCAATGCCGATCCCGTAACGGCGCGCGGAATTGTTGCTATCGATCAGATAGAGATAGCGGTTTTCGCGATCGACCACGATCGAACCGGGGACGACGGTGGTGCGGTAGAACACCACTTGCCGCTGCAGCGCAAACGGCAGGACTTCGCCCGAAGAGCCGCCATCGACGCCAGGCTTCAGGTCCGCCATGACGACATCTTCGCGCCCACCTTGCGCTTTCGGCGGCGACGTCTTCACGCTGGCTGCGACGATGGCGGGGCCTTTGGTTGCGACAAAGCCGTAGGCTAACGCCGCGAGGGCGATGACGGCAGCGACCGCGCAGGCGCCGATGGCGTAGGGCTTCCAGTTCCGGCCTGTCGACAACGTTTCGCTGATGGCCGCCGCCGAGCTGGCCTCCTCGTCCGCGATTTCATCCTCGATCCGCCGGACGGCGTCTTCAAGCGCGGCGGTGTGCGATGCGGCGGCCTCGCGCGTCAGGTGAGATCTGGCGATGAGGCTGAAGGCGTCCTTGTAGACCTGGTCGCGCTCGGCGGCGTCCTTGCCTGCAACCGCTTTCGTCAGCAGCGAATAATAATCGACGGTCATGGCCTGACCTCTGAAGAACTACCTGACAGGAGGCGCGTACTGAATTCCACCCTGGGTCCAGAGCGCATTCAATCCGCGCGGGATGCTGAGCCTGGACTGCGTTCCCACGTTTCTTTCATAGATCTCTCCGTAGTTGCCGACCGCGCGGACGGCGCGCGCGGCCCAGTCGTTCACAACGCCCAACTGTTCGCCGAATTCGCCTTCGGTGCCGACCAGCCGCCTGATGTTGGGGTTGGGCGATTTCACCGCATCGTCGATCGTTGCCGACTTGACGCCGAGTTCCTCGGCATTGATCAATGAATAGAGCGTCCATTTGACCAGGTTGAACCACTGGTCGTCGCCTTGCCGGACCGCCGGACCGAGCGGCTCCTTTGAAATAACTTCCGGCAGGATGAGATGGCTGTCGGGCGCCGACAGCTTGAGGCGCTCGGCGTAGAGCTGCGAAACGTCGCTGGTCAGCACGTCGCATTTGCGATCGTCATAGGCCTTCCGGCTCTCTTCCGCGGTGCCAAGAGCCAGAACCTTCAGCGGCATCTCGTTGGCCCGGAAGTAATCGGTCAAGTTCAGTTCGCTGGTGGTACCGGTCTGGGTACAGACCGTCTTGCCGCCAAGCTGCAGGGCAGTATCGATCCCGGCCTCGCGGCGCAACAGAAAGCCCTGGCCGTCGTAATAGGCGACGCCGGCGAACATCAGGCCGAGCGAACTTTCCCGCGACATCGTCCATGTCGAGTTGCGCGACAATACATCGATCTGGTTCGACTGCAGCGCCGCAAAGCGGGTGACCGCATCGAGCGGCACGAACGTCACCTTGGCCGGATCGCCGAAAATCGCCGCCGCCACGGCGCGGCAAATGTCGACGTCGAAGCCGGTCCACGCGTTCTTGTCGTCCATGCTGGAAAAGCCCAGCAGCCCCTGGCTGACGCCGCAATTGAGCGTACCGCGCTCCTTGACGGCCTTCAGGGTCTGCGCGCCGGCGGGAATGGCCGTGAGAACGAAGGCCAGCAATGCGAGGAGCGAAAGGATCACGGGCAGTCTGTTGAAATCAGGCATTTGGATCTCGCGATCGGTGGCGGTTAACACGCTCTTCAGCCCAAGGGACTTAAGCAGGCTAACACACCCGGAAGGGTTACCAATGCATTCCTGAGTGGGGCGGTGTGCGCCCCGGTCAGGGGGTGCCGGAACCGGCGCTTGGGCGACTTGGGGCAGCGCGGGGATCAGGCACCAGCAAGGCGCGCGCCTCCGCGACGATCTTTTCGATCATGACGCGCTTGGCGTCGGAGTAAGCGAGCAGCATATCCGCGCCACCGCTGACGGCATGCCATTTTGCCAAGGCGTAGGTCCCGGGCTGTCTCGGCATTCGCACGCAGGTAATCCTGGACCGCGAGGTTGAGCTTCCACCAATCGCCTTCGTAGGCGACGATCGCAATGTTGCTGGGCTGCGCGGCATGGCGCTTCCGCAGCGCCCATCGACCGGGCACGCCGGCTTCGCCGAGGCTTTCGTAGCCGAGCCTCTCCAGCCGTTCGACCAGATCCGCGATCCGTCCGGGCTCGGCTATCCCGACCATCAAATCGACGATCGGCTTGGCATCGAGCCCCGGAACCGCGGTACTGCCGATATGCCGGATTTCCGGAACGAGATCGCCGGGCAGCGCGCTGCGCAGCCGCGCCGCCTCTCGCTGAAACCATTCCGGCCAGATGGGATCAGCTTTGCAAACCGTGATGCGTTCATCGAGAACCGCAACAGGTATCGGCTTGCGGCTTTCGCCAAACAGAACGAAGGATCGGTGTGCAGCGGCATCGAGGCGCTGCATCGGGGTGGCATCTTCGTACTCTGGCTTGTTCATGAGCTCGGTTTGGCGATTGGACCGGTTCGGTTCGCGTTTTCTTCGCGCGAACCGAAATCCACTTCGTCCCAAAACGCTTTAGTCCTCGACCCCATAGCGGTGCAGGTCGTTGCCGTGGGTATCGAGCCAGTTCTTGGCGCGCTCGACATGGCCGCAGATCCGGCCGCAGACCCGCCAGAACCTGGCCGAGTGGTTCATCTCGACGAGGTGAGCGACCTCATGGGCTGCGAGATAGTCCAGCACGTAGGGCGGCGCGAGGATCAGGCGCCAGGAAAAAGACAGCGATCCGGCCGAGGTGCACGAACCCCAGCGGCTCGACTGATCGCGGATCGATACCCGCTTGACCCTGACGCCGAGATCTTGCGCATAGGCGAGCGAGGCCTTGTGCAGGTCCTTGCGCGCTTCCCGCTTGAGAAAGTCGTGGACACGACGGTCCATGTGCTCGACGCCACCGGCCACGCACAGTATTTTCTCGCCGCTGTCGCGGGTTTCGGTCCACACCGTGCCGCGCTCGCCGGCGCGATGCACGATCCGGTGCGGTACACCGCGCAGCGGAACCACGGTGCCGATTTGAAACGGCGCCGCCTTCGGCAATCGGCCGAGACGCGCGGCGATCCAGCCGCCGTGAAGCCGCGCAAACTCTTTGGCTTCCACCAAAGTACCGCGCGGCGGCATGGTCAGGATCGCTTCACGATCGGTCGGATGAATGCGCAAGGTGTAGCGCCGCGCCCGGCGATGCCGACGCAGTCGAATCGCAAAATATTGCGAGCCGTGTTTGACCAATACGGTCGCGGGTTCGGCGGGCCGCCGATAAAGGAGCGCACGAGTAGCCATGTCTGAAAGTCCGGGGAGCAGGAGTGCGCCCGGATTCTGCCATATCCGCCGCCATTGGAATCGCTCGGCGCAAAAACAAATCATTTGCCCAATATACAGGGGCTTTGGGGCAAATGCCCTCTACCGGCAGGGGGTGGAACCGAAAAATTTGGGTAGAATCAAGATTCAGTAGAGCGCTCAAGGAATGAATCCAGCCTCATTCCATTAAGAGAGTCGGAATCCGAATTTTTTCAGTCCCTTCAGGAGCTTACCTGCCGAGCCGAATCGGAAGCAAAAATCCGCGTTATTCAGCTGCAGCAGCTGTGGGCACCAATTGCAGCTTCGTATTCGCCGCCGACATCATGAAATCGGAGATTCGCGGCACGATTTCCGAACGGAATCGCGAACCGTTGAACACACCGTAGTGTCCGACGCCCTTTTGCACGTAATGCACGCGGCGATGATCGGGAATCGCGGGACAAAGTGAGTGCGTTGCTTCGGTTTGACCGAGACCGGAGATGTCATCCTTCTCGCCTTCCACCGTCATCAACGCCACGCGCCGGATTTGCGACGGATCGACCGGCTTGCCGCGATGAGTCATCTCGCCTTTCGGCAGCGCGTGCTTGACGAACACGACATCGACGGTCTGCAGGTAATACTCCGCGGTCAGATCCATGACGGCGAGATACTCGTCGTAGAACTCGCGGTGCTTGTCGACCATATCGCCGTCGCCCTTCACCAGATTGTTGAACAGGGCCTTGTGCGCATCGGTATGGCGGTCGAGGTTCATGGTGATGAAGCCCGAGAGCTGCAGGAAACCCGGGTAAACGTCGCGCATCACGCCGGGATGCGGGAACGGCACCTTGGTGATGACATGGTTACGGAACCATTCGATGCCGCGCTCGGCCGCAAGGTTGTTCACCGCGGTCGGATTGCAGCGGGTATCGATCGGGCCGCCCATCAGCGTCATCGACAGCGGCACAAACGGATCGCGCGCCGCTTCCATCACGGACACCGCCGCTACCACCGGCACCGACGGCTGGCACACCGCGACCACATGCATGTTGCCGCCGAGCACGTGCAGCATCTCGATCAGGTAATCGACATAGTCGTCGAGATCGAAACGGCCCTCGGTGAGGGGAACCATCCGCGCGTCGGCCCAATCGGTGATGTAGACTTCATGCGTCGGCAGGAACGCTTCGACCGTGCCGCGCAACAGCGTCGCGTAGTGGCCGGACATCGGCGCCACGATCAGCACGCGCGGATGCGGTGCGCGCAACGGCCGGGTCAGCTTGCGATCGAAGTGCAGCAAACGGCAGAAAGGCTTTTCCCAGATCGAGCGGACTTCGACCGGCGTGCGCACGCCGTTGACTTCAGTGGTGTCGAGGCCCCATTCGGGCTTGCCGTAGCGGCGCGTGGTGCGCTCGAACAATTCGCAGGCCGCGGCGATCGATTTGCCGAACTGCGTGTGCGCCCACGGATTGAGTGGATTCTGAAACAGGATCTTGGTGGCGTCGGTCACCGCGCGCGCCGGGTTGAGCGACGCGTGGCCCATTTCGTACATCCAGTACATCGGCGTCGTAAGCGCCGGACTGCCTTCGGCCACCAGTGGCGGTGCGCCACCAAACTCACCAATCGGCATTTTTGTTATGATTCCTGTTTTGCGCCGCAGCATACTGCCGAATGCGTAATTAAGCGTCAATGCGCCGGCCGGTAGATCTACGGGCCAAAAACGCCAAAAAACCCGGAAATCCACCGGAAACTAATAACTTATTCACCACCTCCGAGAAGAGAGCCGTGGTGTTTGGCGCTGCGCAAAAGGGCAAGGAAGATGGCAAATGAGGCAACCAACAGCACCGCATTGATGGCGAGCGAGTAGACCATCAGGTCGGTCCGAAACACGTGATCGATCAATAGCGCCCGCATACCCTCGAACACGTAGGTCGGCGGCAGGCTCCAGGCGAGCCATTGCAGCCAGCCCGGCAGCACGGCGACCGGATAATAGATGCAGGCGAGCGGCATCAGGCCGAACATCAGCGTCCAGACGATGCTCTCGGCCCCCAGCCCGTTGCGCAGCACCAGGCCGGATACGAAAATTCCAACCGACCAGCTGGTGAAGATCAGGTTGCAGAAGAACGCGATCAGCGGCAGCCCGATCGCGAAGAAGTTGAAATCGAAGAAGAACAGCGCCAGCAGCGTCATCGGGATCACGCCGATCGCGAGCCGGATCAGGCTCATGATCATCAGCGAGATCAGGAATTCGATCGGCTTTAACGGGCTCATCATCAGGTTGCCGAGATTGCGCGCCCACATTTCCTCGAGAAACGAGATCGAAAAGCCGAGCTGGCCGCGGAACAGGATGTCCCACAGGATCACGGCGCCGATCAGCGTGCCGCCGGCGCGCGCAAAGAAACTGTCGTTCTGCGCGATGTAGCTCTGCAGAAAGCCCCAGGTGATGATCTGCAGCGCGGGCCAGTAGATCAGCTCCAGCAGCCGCGGCCAGGACGACATCAAGAGGTACCAGTAGCGCAGCACCATCGCCTGGATGCGGCGCATGGAGAGACCCTGATGCGCGGCGGTCTTGAGGGCGACATTGTTCATGGCGCCCCTTCCCGCACCCGCCCGCGCGCGACATCGAGGAACACTTCTTCCAGCGTGGCGCGGTTATACCGCACCATGATCTGGTCGGGGCTGTCGTCGTCCTCGATGCGGCCGCGCTTCATGATGATGACGCGGTCGCACAGCCGCTCCACTTCCAGCATGTTGTGCGACGCCAGCAGGATGGTGGCGTCATGGGTGGTGCGGTAGTTTGCAAGATGCTGCCGCACCCAGTCGGCGGTATCGGGATCGAGGGAAGCTGTCGGTTCGTCGAGCAGCAATAGTTCGGGCTGGTTGATCAGCGCCTTCGCCAGCGCGACGCGGGTCTTCTGTCCGGCCGAGAGCTTGCCGTTGGCGCGGTCGAGGAAATCCTTCAGGTCGAGATCGGCGGCAAGCTGCTCGATGCGCTCGCGCAAATTCTCCACCGCATAGAGCCGGCCGAATATGGTGAGGTTCTGCCGCACCGTGAGCCGCATCGGCATGTCGACATAGGGACTTTCGAAATTCATCCGGCCGAGCACATCGGCGCTTCGCTCCGGCATCGGATGGCCGAGCACCTGGATGCGGCCCGACGTCGGCAGCACCAGCCCCATGATCATGGCGATCGTCGTGGTCTTGCCGGCGCCGTTGCCGCCGAGCAGGCCGGTGATGCTGCCCCGCTTGATCCGGAACGACACATCGTCGACGGCGCGGGTGGTCTTGTAGAGCTTGATCAGATGCGCAACGTCGATCGCGGCCTGATCGGCCGCGGGCGATTGGGCAGGCGCTGTCTCGCTGTCGTCCATTTGGGCCGTTCATTGGGCCATTGCGGCGGTGAGTGCAAGGCTTTGCGCCCGCTTGGCGGCGGGGGGCCTGCATGGTTCGAGACGCCGCTTTCGCGGCTCCTCACCATGAGGGGATAGTCCTTCCCCTCATGGTGAGGAGCGCGGCAAGCCGCGCGTCTCGAACCATGCGGCCCCGCCGCTGCCGCGCACCCTCTCGCAAATTTGTGATCGCGCCCCCGCACGGCTAAACTGCAGATATGACCGATGTTGCTGCCTCCGATTTCCGCCAACCAAGTCGCTATGTCCGCCTCGATACGATCCTCCGGCTGCGCTGGCTGGCGGCTCTCGGCCAGCTTACGGCGATCTTCATCGTCGCGCGGGGGCTGGAATTCGACGTCCCCGTCATTTCCTGCGTCGCCATCGTCGGCGTATCTGCACTGCTCAATCTCGCGCTGCAGATCGCCTTCAACCCGATGCAGCGGCTGGAGCCGGTCTATGCGGCGGCGCTGCTCGCGCTCAACATCGTCGAACTGGCAGCCCTTCTGTTCCTCACGGGCGGCCTGCAGAACCCGTTCTCATTCCTGTTTCTCGGCCCGGTCCTGATTTCGGCGACGGTGCTGCCGATCCGGCTGACCGTCGCGATCGGCCTGCTCGCGGTCGCCTGCGCCTCGGCGCTGGTGTTCTTCCACCTGCCGCTGCCGTGGGACAGCGACGACCCGCTGGTGCTGCCGCCGATCTACCTGCTCGGCGTCTGGCTCTCGATCGTGCTCGCGATCGGCGTCACCAGTCTCTATGCGTTCCAGGCCACCGAGGAGGCGCGCAAGCTTTCCGATGCGCTGGCGGCGACCGAACTGGTGCTGGCGCGCGAGCAGCATCTGACCCAGCTCGACGGCCTTGCCGCTGCGGCCGCGCACGAACTCGGCACGCCGCTGTCGACGATCTTCCTGATTTCGCGTGAGCTGGAGAAATCCGTCCAAAGCAACCTCCAAGGCAACACCCTCGGCAACGAACAGCTCGCCGCCGACCTCAAGACCCTGCGTGAACAGGCACAGCGCTGCCGCGATATCCTGGCCAAGATCACCCAGCTCTCCGCCTCCGGCGCGCCGTTCGACCGCATGCCGCTGTCGACGCTGATCGAGGAAACGGTGGCGCCGCATCGCGATTTCGGCGTCGCGATCAAGGTGCGGCTTGCTGTCGCAGCCGCGCGCGAGCCGGTCGGCGCGCGGAACCCGGCGATCCTCTACGGCGTCGGCAACATCCTGGAAAATGCCGTCGATTTCGCGCGGACGACGGTGGAGGTGAACGCGTGGTGGAACGCGGATACGGTCGAAATCGTCATCTCCGACGACGGCCCCGGCATCGCGCCTCACATCCTCAAGCGCATCGGCGAGCCTTATTTATCGCGACGGCGCGGCACGGATGAAGCCCACAGCGAGCGCGCCGGCCTCGGGCTTGGCGTGTTCATCGCCCGCACCCTGCTGGAACGCACCGGCGCCAAGGTTTCCTTTACCAACCGCACCTTCCCCGATCACGGCGCCGTGGTGCAGATCGTGTGGCCGCGGGTCCGCTTCGAGGGGGAGGAAAATCCCGCCTTGCCAGCGGATTAGACGGTTCCCAGGCATTGGGGAAAGCGGGCGGATCGACTTTAGGTGGCTTGGCAGAGCCATGCTACAACGCCATATCCTATGTATCCGCAACCAGGGGATACCTGACCTTGAACGCCATTACGGAACTGACCGATCACGCCGACCGCTCGCTCCTGATCGTGGAGGACGACAAGCCGTTTCTGGAGCGCCTGTCGCGCGCGATGGAAACCCGCGGCTTCTCCGTGACGTCCTGCGATACCGTTTCCGACGGCCTTGCCCAGATCGGCAAGTCGGCGCCGGCATTCGCCGTCGTCGACCTGCGGCTCGGCGACGGTAACGGGCTCGACGTGGTTTCGGCGCTGAAGCGCAAGCGCCCCGAGGCGCGCGCGATCGTGCTGACCGGCTATGGCAACATCGCCACCGCGGTCACGGCCGTGAAGATGGGCGCGGTGGACTATCTCTCGAAGCCCGCGGACGCCGACGACGTGGTTGCGGCGTTGCTTGCCAGCGGCACCGAGAAATCCGAGCTGCCGTCAAATCCGATGTCGGCGGATCGCGTCCGCTGGGAACACATCCAGCGTATCTACGAGATGTGCAACCGCAACGTCTCCGAGACCGCGCGGCGGCTGAACATGCACCGCCGCACCCTGCAGCGGATCCTGGCCAAACGCGCGCCGCGGTAATTTTCAGCCTTGTAGCCCGGATGAGCGTAGCGACATCCGGGGACTCCGTCGCCATGTGTCCCGGATATCGCTACGCTCATCCGGGCTACGATTTCTTTAAAACTCGCCGTGACCCTGCGGATCGATCAGCCGATTGATCCGCAGCGCCGCGGCCATCGCAAATCGCACCGTCATCGACTTGCGCGTTGCCGCCGGCAGGCGATGCTCGGGCGCCTCGCAATGCAGTGCGCGCCGTAGGCGTCGGCGATGATCAACCCGGTGCCTTCAGGGAAAATCTCGCACGGCAAATCCTGCGTGAAGGCGAAGAACAGCCGGTCGCAATGCATCCGGTAGTCCTGCCATTTCTGGTCGGCGCGCAGATCTTCGACCGACGACTTGATCTCGACGATCCAGATGTCGCCGCGCTCGTTCAGCGCCACCAGGTCGGCGCGCCGCCCGGAAGGCAGCGGCAGTTCGCTGATGCAGGAGAAGCCCAGCGATCGCAGCAGCCGCGCGGTGCCGCGCGCGATCGCCAGCGCCGTCTCCGACTGGCGGCGGTCCAATGGCGGCACGAGACTGATCTGGCGGGCGGGTGATTCCATTGTCGTGAACCCTATCCGATTTCACTGCGACCACCCAGCAGCGATGCCAAGTCCGGCGCAAAGCCGGCCATAAATTTGTCTGTAACCAGCCTTTTTTGGACCTCGATGCACCGCGAAGCCAAGGGACATCCTGCTTCCGAGGCACAAGACGCTGGAGGAGATCCACGATGCCACGCATCGCTACATCAGCTTTTGCCCTCACCCTCACTGCCCTGTCGCTGTCAGCCGGCCTCTCGTCCGCCATCGCAAAGCCCGCCGTCGAAGTCGCGTTCGTGCTCGACACCACGGGCTCGATGGGCGGCCTGATCGAGGGCGCCAAGCGCAAGATCTGGTCGATCGCCACGGCAATCGTCGATTCCAATCCCGACGCCGATATCCGCATGGGCCTCGTCGCCTATCGCGACATCGGCGACGATTACGTGACGAAGAAGATCGAACTCACCACCGACATCCAGGATCTCTACGCCAGCCTGCTGGAATTGAAAGCGCGCGGCGGCGGCGACTGGCCGGAAAGCGTCAACGAGGCGCTCGACGTTGCCGTCAACAAGCTGCAGTGGACCACAGGCGCCGATACCAGGCGGATCGTGTTCCTGGTCGGCGATGCGCCGCCGCACATGGATTACAGGCAGGACACCAAATATCCGGTCACGCTGTCGGTGGCCAAACAGAAGGACATCATCGTCAACGCGGTGCTGGCCGGCGATGCCCGCGATACCGAGCGGGTGTGGCGCGATATCGCCCAGAACGGCAACGGCCGCTTCATTCCGATCCCGCAGGACGGCGGCCAGGTCGTCATCATCGAGACGCCTTACGACGAAGACATCATCATCCTGCAGCGGGAGATCAACGGCACCGTGATCCCCTACGGCCCGCGCGCGATGCAGAAGCGGACCGAGGACAAGACCAGGCAATTGTCCGAAGTCGCCGCCGCCGCGCCCGCGCAGGCCTCGGAGATGGCGAGCTATCTCAACAAGCGCTCGAAGGCGACGTCCGAGGCCGTCACCGGCGCCGGCGATCTCGTCGCCGACGTCTCTACCGGCCGCAGCAGCTTTTCCGCCATCAAGGACGAAGACCTGCCCGACAATCTGCGCGCGATGAAGCCCGAGCAGCGCGCCGAGGAGGTCAACAAGCAGATGAGCCAGCGCAAGGCGCTCAATGAAAAGCTCGCAGCCCTGGTGGCGAAGCGCGACAAATATGTCGCCGACCAGCGCAGCAAGGCGCCGCCGAAGGCGTCATCGTTCGACCGCGTGGTGGAGGATACGCTGAAGGCGCAGATCAAGCGGTGAATGGTTGACGTAGCGAACTCCCTCGACGGGTCGTCCCCGCGAACGCGGGGACCCATAACCACCGACGATTATTGTTAGGTCCGGCTGGAGCTACAGCCTTCGCACAACACGCGCCTGTGGCTATGGGTCCCGGCTCGCGCTTCGCTTGGCCGGGACGACAAAGATCAGGTGTGTCGGCCGAAGGCCATCTGATAGATCGTCATGATCACCTCGAACAGGATCAGGAGCACGATAATCACCTCGAGCCGCAGCGAGCGCCGGGTGTCGATGATATCGGTCAACACCTGCGCGGTCTCGGCGATCACGGCGAGCTTGCGGTTCAGCGATTCGGCGCGCTCCTTGAGCTCGTATTCGTCCTCAAGGCGCGCATACAGCCGCTCAAGATGCGGTTTGTCCCAGAGAATGTCGGGCTTTTCCGAAACTTCGACGGGCCCCGTCACCCGGTGACGCACCGACAATGCGTTGCCGATTTGTTTGAGGATCGAACCGCGGCCGCCGCTGATCCGCCCGCTCTGCGCCAGTTCGCGCGCCAGCGGTTCGGTCGCGTCGAATACCGTGGCCACCTCGCGTTCGTGCCGGGCGAGGACGACGCTCTTGGCCAGCACCTCCGCGACCAGGATCAGCCGCTCCGGCGAGAGGCTTTGCAGGCCGATCGGGCCGCCCGGCGCAATCTGCTCGTCCTTCTCGCCGGACAGTTCGATGACGGCAATTTCCTCGTCACGCCGCTCGAACGGCCCCGTCATGCGCGATTGCAGCCCGTGAAGGAAATCGTCTTCTTCCAGGGCGTTGAGGCCGATGAGAACGACGACGCCGTAGCGAAACAGGACCGCGACCCCGTTTTCATTGACGCGAAACGCCAGCGGCGTCGTTGCCAGCACGTCGCCGCGCTCGAGGCCCGACGTATTGATGCGATCGCTGACGGAAAACGCCCGGGCCGTCGTTCGGGTCCCGCCGAGCGGCGATTTGGAGGCTTGATCCATCAACTGCGCATCCCGGCCGAAATCGCCATCTGACCGATGCGATTTACCGCGTTCGTCACTAAATATCCGTCTGGTGCAACCCTAACACGGACTGAAACGGACCACATATCGGTTCCCCGCCCGTGTTGACCCCTTTTCAGGGTGGAATATGGTGCCTGCCATGGATGATAAAACCGAGACCCAGGCGAAGGCCGGCGCGATGATCGTGCCGGTGACGCTATTCGAGCAGAACTGCACCATCATCTGGCACGAGCCTTCCAAAAAGGCCGTGGTGATCGACCCCGGCGGGGACGTTCCCAAGATTTCTGGAAGCGATCAAGCAGACCGGCGTGACGGTCGAAAAGATCTGGCTGACGCACGGCCATATCGACCATGTCGGCGGCGCGGCTGATTTGCGCGACACGCTGCAGGTGAAGATCGAAGGCCCGCACATCGCCGACAAATACCTGCTCGACAATGTCGTGAGCAGCGGCGAGCGCTTCGGCATGACCGGCGTGCGCAATTTCGGGCCCGACCGCTGGCTCGACGAGGGCGATCAGGTCTCGATCGGCGATTTGACCTTCGACATTCTGCACTGCCCCGGCCATTCGCCGGGCAGCGTGGTGTTCTTCAACAAGGAATTGCGCTTCGCCCATGTCGGCGACGTGCTGTTCAACGGCTCGGTCGGCCGCACCGACCTGCCCGGCGGCAGCCATGCCACGCTGATCCATTCGATCAAGGAAAAGCTGCTCCCGCTCGGCGACGATGTCGGCTTCATCTGCGGCCATGGCGCCGGCTCCAGCATCGGCCAGGAGCGCCTGACCAACCCGTTCATCACCGGCGAGATGTAAGCGCCTGAACGCTTCAGTCGTTGACTCGCGTCACGTCGAGCACGGCCTCGAGCAGCGTATCGGCTCCGGGATTGCCCGGAAGGGTCGACAGCGTGTGCCGCAGCCGGCCATCAAGCAGCAGCATCGCGAATCCATGCACCAGAGCCCACGATGCCGTAGCGCGGGCCGCGAGTTGCAGCGGCGGCAGCGGTGCGGCCGGCGCGACTGATGTCGTCGCATTTTTCAGGGATTGCCTGGTACTTTCGATGGCATCGCGAAGGCTGGGCGAGTTCATGTCCAGGCGATCGCTGCGATACATCAGGATGAACAGGTTGGGATACGCGCGCGCGAACGCGACATAGGCGAGGCCCATCGCTTTCAGTCGTTGGCGGGGATCAGCCCCTGCGCTCTCCATCGCCGCTAACAGCGCCGCGCCGAAACGACCGTAGCCGACTGCCGCGAGTTCACTGAGCAGTCCCTCAAGATCACCGAAATGATTCTTTGGCGCGGTGTGGGAGACCCCGACCATCCGCGCCACCGCCCGCAGCGTCAGCGCATCGACCCCCTCCGTCTCCAGGATCTTCTCGGCGGCAGCCAGCACGGCCGATTTGAGATCGCCATGATGATAAGGCTTGAGCTCCGGTTTGGCTTTGGCTTTGGCTTTGGCGCGCGTCCCCGGTTTCTGCATGCCTGATATTTACACTGGAAATATTTTGCTTGACCAGCCCTGCCGATGCGGCTACTCATATTTCCACTGGAAATATTGCGCCCCGAGGCCGTCGATACGGATGGGGCAGATCGGACCGGACATGCTGTTGGCATTTGCGCCGTTTATTGCGTTCGCCGCGATCGACCGGCTGGTCGGCCCCGTGGAAGGAATGTTCGCCGGCTTTGCGGTATCGGCCGCGCTGCTGATCCGTGACTGGATCCAGGGACGTACAGCGAAGGTGCTGGAGATCGGAACAGCCGCCTTGTTCGGCGCGCTTGGATGCTACGCGCTGCTTGCCAACCCCGTGTGGTCGCTGTGGGGTGTGCGCTTGGTCGTCGATTCAGGTCTGCTGCTGATCGTGCTGGTCTCGATCGCTATCCGGCAACCTTTCACACTGCAATACGCGCGGGAGCGCGTGCCGGAGCATGTCCAAACGTCCGATGAATTTGTCCGCACCAACTACGTCATCACTGCGGTCTGGGCGCTGGCTTTTGCGGCCCTCGTCGTTGCCGATCTGGTGCTGATCACCATGCCCGACGTGCCGGCGCGGTTCGGTATCATCCTGACGGTGCTGGCGCTGGTCGGCGCCTTCAAGTTCACCGCCTATTATCCGGAGCGCCGGCGCGCTGGCGCCCGGTCTGCGGCGTAACTTCGTTAGCGCGGTAAGAGAGGCTGCAATTTCATTTCATCAATCCCGCAGCCGTCAGCGCGCGGGTGATGACACCGCCGACATCGATGCCCCGGCGCTTAGGTTCGTGCGGCACCGGCTTGGGCTGGCGAACCGGCTTGTTGGCTCGCGACCATAGCGTGGCGGCGACATCCAGCGACTGCAGGGATGCCGTGGCCGCCGACGGCGTGACCGGTGCGGCCGTCGAACCCCGCGCAGCCGCTTCGCTGGCTTGGCTGACGCGCTCGGTCAGGCCGAAGAAATTTGCGATGTGATAGGACGACGAGATCCCGGCTTCGATCAGGAACGCGCCTTCCGCGCCATAGGGCTCGTCATTGCCGGCCAGTCCGAGCGGCGTGCCGTGGGCCATGTCGGTGATGGTGTAGGACTCGACGACAGTCTCGCCGTCGGCATTCCACCAGACCTCGCGCGGATGACCGTCGACATCCACCGCCGACATCGGCGCCGGCGGCAGGCCGTGAACGTCGAGCCACTGCTTGACGATTTCGTTGGCGTTGCCGGGGTTGACGGTGCGATCGGCGCTGCCGTGCCACACCGACACTTTCGGCCAGGGGCCCTTGTGCTTCGAGGCCTTGCGCACGAGATCGCCCAATTGGTCGGCCGGGCGCGATGTCGACTGCATCATGCCGCCCAGCGCTTCGCGGACATTGCTGGCGATGCCGAACGGCAGACCTGCGATGATGGCGCCGCCCGCAAATACCTCCGGATAGACCGCCAGCATCACCGACGTCATGGCGCCGCCTGCGGAAAGTCCGGTGATATAGATGCGGCGCGAATCGATTTTGTGGTCGGCGACGATGCGGGCGATCATCTGGCGAATCGAGGCGGCTTCGCCGCGACCGCGCGCGACGTCGCCCGGATTGAACCAGTTGAAGCAGGTGTTGGCGTTGTTGGAGCCCTGTTGCTCCGGCATCAGCAGCGCAAAGCCATAGCGCTTGGCAAGCGTCGACCAGCCGGTGCCGAAATCGTAACCGGCGGCGGTCTGGCCGCAGCCGTGCAGCACGACGACGAGGGCGGAGGCGCGCGGAAGCGCTTCAGGCACGAACGCGAACATCCGGAGCGCGCCGGGATTGGTGCCGAACCCGTCGATTTCGACGAGCGGACTGCCGGCTCCCGGCGACGAACTGCGGCCATAGATTCCGAGGCCATTGAACCCGCTCAATCGCGGGAAATGACTCAGGAATTCGACGTTCTTGGCGAGAGACAAATGCAGCTCCTCGGGCGATCGTACTTATGAACGCTACCGACAACAGATAGTTGCTGCACTGCAAAATAAAAAGACCGTGCACTGTCATTCCCCACAATCAAATTTTGTCAGTTGACGTTAATTTGTCATCCTGTGACCCCGACGCATCCACGTCAGGAATGCGGCGCAAGCGAGAATCGACAGCGCAAACAACGCGGACGCCGCAAATACCGCTGACTGAGCCGACAGACACGCCTCGATCGCAAAGAACACCGCACCGATCGCCGCCACCCCCGCCGCATTCGCAATCTGCGCGGTTGTGCCGTACATGCCCGAGCCCGCGCCGTGCCGAGATATTTGAGGCGGTAGGTTCGATCGTGAGTCTGAAGCCCAAATGGAGTTATGGCGGATAAGGGCTGCGCACTGCCGCTGACGTCAGCCGCACTCCATCTCAAGCCCGGTTACCGCGCGGCCGTATCGCCAATTGCAACCGGCGTGCGCGCCAACCACGGCACCCTTCGACCTGAAGCCATCGAGAAAAGGGTGAGGGTCGGTTTCAGTCGGCCCGATCAAATCGGGGCGCGATGCAGTGATACCGCAGCTCGGGTTCCATATTGTATTTGTTGCGGGTTGCAGAAGCCATTCCGCTGTTGTTGTGATTTTACCGATACATTCCGCAAATATACCGAAAAACCGGTGCTTGGAGTCAAGCATAGGCTTTCGCGACGACTGGCAAAGGGGCAATTCCGCAAGACTTGCGAACGGCGAGACCCCGATGACGAGAAGGGGTTCGGGTCGGAACCACGCGCGATCTCGAACGGTTTCTCACCGAGACCATCAAGGCAGTGGATGGCGTGGAGCGAACCGAGACGTTGATTACGCTGTCGACGGCTAAAGAGAGCTGGAACGTAAGTCTCTAGAAAACTACGCGGTTACCGGCTCCAGCGATCCCGTGAGTGAGGCGCGCTGCGACAGCTCGATCCAGTTGCCGTCGGGATCGCGCACCATCGAGATCCGCGCCGTGGTGCCGAGCGTGACCGGCGCGCGCGCCTCGCGACCGCCATGCGCGAGCACGTGAGCGTGCTCGCGATCGACCTCAAGAACCTGGAAGGTGATGTAGCGCCATCCCTTGCCGTCGAACGCCGCATCGTCGGGTGCATCCGCCGCGGGCTCGACGATCAGCACGGTGTCGCCTGCGAGGAAGGTCAGCGCGTCGTTGGCGGGTTCGCCCTGCGGCAGGCCGAGCGCTTCCGTATAAAAGCGGCGATGCGCTTCGACATCGCGAACGCCAACGCGGATGCCGATGCGTTCGATCCCGAATAGGCCCTTCGGTACCAGCGCGACGCGATTGCCTTCCGGATCGATCATCGACCTCGGCGCGGCAATGTCATCGCGCGCGATCAGCAGTTCGAGATAGCCGGACGGCGGATTGTCGGGCAGCGGCTCATAGACCTGGTTGATCTTGAGGATCGAGCCGCAGAGATCGTGACGGTGCTGCTTGTAGCCGCGGCGGATCGGCTGGGTGTGATCGAACGGCAGCCCGATCACGTCTTGCCAGAACCTGAGCGCCGCCGGCGCGTGGTTGGTCGCAAAGCCGATGTCGATGCGGGGTTTGGCGAGCTTCATGGCTTTGGCCGGTACGGGGGGATGCCTAATTCCGGACCACGGTATGCTGCCCATCTTTGCGCGACAACCATGCGCGGACGGCCCGGCTCGAAGGATTGCCTTGCCCCAGCCCACCCCGTAGTTTGCCACCTGAGCAATCCCAAAGAACAATAAAGTCCGGAGAGAAAACCCCATGGCACGCCTGAAGTTCGGAGCCTTTCTCGCCCCGCATCATCCGATCGGCGAGAATCCGCTGCTGCAATTCCGCCGCGACCTCGATTTCGTCGAGCAGATCGACACGCTCGGCTATGACGAGTTCTGGTGCGGAGAGCATCACTCTTCGGGCTGGGAAATGATCGCCTCGCCGGAAATGTTCCTTGCTGCGGCCGGTGAACGCACCAAGCGCATCAAGCTCGGCACCGGCGTGGTCTCGCTGCCCTATCACCACCCCTACAACGTAGCCCAGCGCATGGTGCAGCTCGACTGGATGACCGGCGGCCGCGCCATCTTCGGTTCCGGTCCGGGCGCGCTGGCCTCCGACGCGCACACGCTCGGGATCGACCCGATGACGCAGCGCGACCGCCAGGACGAGGCGATCGCGATCATCCGCCGCCTGTTCAAGGGCGAGCGCGTCACCGCCAAGAGCGACTGGTTCACGATGAACGACGCCGCGCTGCAGCTGTTGCCGCTGCAGGAAGACATGCCGTTCGTGGTGGCATCGCAGATTTCGCCCTCGGGCATGACGCTCGCGGGCAAATACGGCATCGGCATCATCTCGCTCGGCTCGATGTCGACGCAGGGCCTGATGGCGCTGCCGACGCAATGGGGCTTTGCCGAGGATGCCGCCAAAAAGGCCGGCGTCACCGTGAGCCGTTCCGACTGGCGCGTGCTGCTGAGCTGGCATATCGCCGAGACCCGCGAACAGGCGCAGCGTGAGGCCGGCCCCGGCCTGATGCGCTGGCACAATGAATATACGGTCCGCACGCTGCAGCGGCCGGGGGTGGAGCCGTTCAAGTCGCCCGAGGACGCCGTGGAGAAAACCGCGGGCGGCGAGAACGCCGCCTCGACCATCGGCACGCCGGACGATCTGGTCAAAACCATCAAGAACCTGCTGCACGTCTCGGGCGGCGTCGGCACCATCATCGGCTTCGTGCACGACTGGGCCAACCCGGAAAACACCCGCCGGAGCTGGGACATGGTGGCGCGCTACGTCATTCCCGAAATCAACGGCTATGTCGCGAAGCTGCGCGAATCGCAGAAATTCCTGATCGAGAACCGCGCGGTGTTCGAGCGGGCGGGCCAGGCCGTGATGGCGAAGATCATGGAAAACGAAAAGGCCGCCGCTGCGCTGCCGCTCACGGGCCCGGGCCGGGTCGCGATTCCGACCATCAACGCGCCGGACCTGCAGAAGGAAGCCGCCAAGCGCAAGGCGTGATTGCCTGCGCGTGGAGCGACGAGGCCTGACATCGTCATTGCGAGCGTAGCGAAGCAATCCATAGCGCCACATGTAGAGGCATGGATTGCTTCGTCGCTACGCTTCTCGCAATGACGCGGTTAGCAGTTCTGCAGAACGCCAACTCCTGAAGCCACCTACTTCCCGTAATATTCCTGCACGGTGTCCCACGCCACGTTCTGCAGGAACGTCGCGGTCGGCGCATCGATCCCCGCGAGATAGCTGTTGCCGACGGGCGAGCGCCCGGTCAGCGCCGCAAAGACCACACTGGTCGCCAGATAGGTTCCGGCGAGCGACGGATGGCGCTTGTCGGGCGCATAGAGATTGAGTTCGGGCTGCTTGCTGATGGCCTTCGCAAAGGCAAGGCCCGCAGGGATCACCAGCGCGTTGTTGGCGTTGCCTGCGACCGTATAGGCCTCGGCCAATTGCGCCGTCATTTCGGGCTTGTCGGCATAGGCCCATGACATGAAGAAGACTGGCTTGGCGCCCTTGGCGCGCACGATGTCGCTGTTCTTCCCGGCGTAGTCGGTGAATACCGACTTGAGCTTGGGATGGATCGGGCACTGGCTGCAATCCATCATGACAGCGACGTCGAACAATTTGTCGAGCTTGTTGAAGACGACGTTGTTGTTCTCGTCGAAGGAATAATTGCCGATGGCGTTCGGCCGGAAATAGCTTTCGACGTCATGCCAATCGAAGCCGGATCCGCCGATCGTCACCATCGTGTTGCGGTAATCCTGCTTGCGATCGGGGTCGGCGGCCTTTTCCATCAGCGACAGATGCCCCGGCAGGCCGTTGTTGTAATAGAAGAAGCTGTTGCCGATGAAGATTCCGGTCTTGGCAAAGTCCGGACCCAGGGTGGTGACGACAGGCTTGGTCTGCGCCTGCGCCGCGGTCTGCGCGGCAGCGATGCCGCCCCATGCGACCAGCGCGACCGCGAGCAATCGAAACATCCTCGGCATCTATGTCTCCCTGACTTGCCTGAACTGGCTTGATTTTGTGGCACCCTAGCACGCGCCGGCGGCTTTGGGACACGATTTGGATCGTCCAGGCGAGATGCCGGCAGATGCTCGCTTTGCTGCGGCAAAACCAAAGAGTTATTTACCTAAGCCGGCTAAACCCGAGCCGCCCGCGGCCAGTATTCCGGCCGCGACAAGGCCACCGATACGGTGGATAATATTTGGGATTCCGAGGCGCAACCGGAGTTATTGCCATGTCGATGCAGAGCGTCGCTTCCCCCATCTACAGCTTCACCAAGCCGCGGCGAAATTCGCTGACGCATATTCCCGGTGACGAGGGCTGGCCGCTGATCGGCAAGACGCTGGAAGTGCTCGCCGACCCCAAGGGACAGGTCGAACGGCAATCCAAAAAATACGGCCTGGTCTATCGCAGCCATTTGTTCGGCGAGACCAGTCTGGTGCTGCTCGGGCCCGACGCCAATGAACTGGTGCTGTTCGACCAGGCCAAGCAGTTTTCCTCGACGCTCGGCTGGGGAGCGATTCTCGAATTGCTGTTTCCGCGCGGGCTGATGCTGCTCGACTTCGAGGAGCATCGCCTGCACCGGCGCGCTCTGTCGGTAGCCTTCAAATCCGGCCCGATGAAATCCTACCTTGCAGATCTCGATACCGGGATTGCCGCGCGGGTGGCACAATGGAAGGCGCAGCCGGGACCGATGTTGTTTTACCCCGCGATGAAGCAACTGACGCTCGACCTCGCGGCGACCTCCTTTCTCGGCGCCGGCATCGGGCCTGAAGTGGATCAAATCACCAATGCCTTTGTCGACATGGTCGCGGCTTCCGTCGCCGTGATTCGCAAGCCCCTGCCCGGCACCGCGATGGCGCGCGGCGTCAGGGGCCGCAAGCGCATCGTCGCCTATTTCTCCGAACAGATCCCGGTCCGCCGCGCCAAGGGCGCCGGTGACGATTTGTTCTCGCAGCTTTGCCACGCGACCCATGAGGATGGCGCGCTGCTCTCGACGCAGGAAATCGTCGATCACATGAGTTTCCTGATGATGGCGGCGCACGACACGCTGACCTCCTCACTGACGTCCTTCGTGGGCGAACTCGCCGCTCACCCGGAATGGCAACAGAAACTGCGTGACGAGGTCTCGGGCCTCGGCATCGCCACCGATGCGCCCACCAGCTTCGACAATCTCGAAGCCATGCGGCTCACCGAAATGGCCTTCAAGGAAGCGCTGCGGCTCAAGCCACCGGTGCCGTCGATACCGCGTCGCGCCATCCGCGATTTCACCTTTAAGGGTTATGCGATCCCCGCCGGTACCAAACTCGGCGTCAATCCGCTGTTCACCCACCACATGCCGGAGATCTGGGCCGAGCCCGAAAAGTTCGATCCGCTGCGCTTCACCGACGAGGCGCAACGCAACCGCCATCGCTTCGCCTGGGTGCCGTATGGCGGCGGCGCGCATATGTGCCTCGGCCTGCACTTCGCCTACATGCAGGCGAAATGTTTTGCGCGGCATTTCCTGCAGAATCTCGAAGTGTCGCTGGAGCCCGGCTACAAGCCGGACTGGCAGATCTGGCCGATTCCGAAACCGCGCGATGGATTGCGCGTGGTGCTGAAGCCGGTCTAGACGTCATTGCCGGGCTTGACCCGGCAATCCATCTCGCTTCGAAAGATTCCTTTCGATGGATGCGCGGGTCAAGCCCGCGCATGACGAGTTGAGACGTTGGCCGCAGCCGTGCCGCCTCTAATCCACGAACGTCGTCAGCTGCGCGCCCTCATCGGCCACGAACACCGCGATCAGTTCGGCAGGCTCGGTGTTGCTGGCGTTGGCCGAGACCAGGTGCACGGCGCCGGGCGGCTCGAAGAACGACTGGCCTACCTTGAATGTTTCAACCGGACCGCCGGCCAGCTGCGAACGGATTTCGCCCTTGGTGATATAGGCGGTGACGGAGCCGGCATGGCGGTGCGCGCGGGTAAAGCCGCCGGGACCATAGAACACGCGCACGATGGTCACGCGCTTGCCCGGCACGTTCGGCAGCGCGTGCGAGCTGATCGGCTCGACCACGTCCTGTGTCGAACCCGCCGGATCGCTGCTCGCGCATAGCGGCTCGATCACCGCCGAGATCGCATCCATGGTCGCCGGCAGCGCCTTGCCGATGACGAAGGCGCAGGCGAGACCGGCGACCACGGCGAGGTAGAAGGGGCGGCCTTCGGTCAGCGGTGACTGGCGGAATGTTGCGGACATTTGCGTCTCTCCTTTTTTGCCTCCGTCATTCCGGGGCGATGCGAAGCATCGAACCCCGGAATCTCGAGATTCCGGGTCCGGTCCTGCGGACCGTCCCGGAATGACAATGCTACCCCTACCCCGCGCCCTGATCGAACGCCTTGCGCAGCGTGACATAGCCCTGCTGCTGCTGGCTCCAGTTGCGGCCGCCGGTCATCGCGCCGTCCACCACCAGGTCGTGACCGTTGATGAAGGAGAATTCGTCGCTCGCCAGGAACACGGCGGCGTGGGCGATATCCTCGGGCAATCCGGCGCGCGGGATCGGCTGCGCGGCCTTGTAGACCTCGCGCATCACGGCCGGGGTCTTTTCGGCGGCCTCCACCGACAGGCCGAGCGCCTTGCCGAAGATGCCGGTCGCGATGGCGCCGGGCGAGATCGAATTGACGCGAATGTTGGCTTCGCCGAGCTCCATCGCGACGCATTTGGTGAGATGGATGACGGCCGCTTTCGCCGCGCCATAGACCATCGACGACGAAAAGCCCGCCAGCCGGCCGGCAATACTGCCATTGTTGATGATGCTGCCGGAACCCTGCTTCCGCATATGGGGAGCCGCGTGTTTCATGCCGAGCATCACGCTGCGCACCAGCGTCGCCATCGCGGCGTCGAAACGCTCGACCTCGAGGCCTTCGATGCCGCCGGTCTGCGCCGGACCGCCGGCATTGTTGAACAGGCAATCGATGCGGCCGAATTTCTCGACCGCAAGCGCGATCAGCGCCCGCATCTGCGCTTCGTCCGTGACATCGGTCTGGCGAAAGACACAATTGGCACCGAGTTTCCTGGCCAGCGCCTCGCCTTCCGGCACGCGGCGCCCGGCGATGACGATTTTCGCGCCTTCGGCCACGAATATTTCGGCGGTATGCAGTCCGATGCCGCTCGTCGCGCCCGTAATGACCGCAATTTTGCCGTCCAGCCGTCCCATGTCATTCCCCCTTTTCGATATTTAGTTGGGCTCAATATTCCCGCCCGCTGCCGACAAGGCAAGCGAGCTTGTTCCATTCCAGTCGCGGACGCCGATCCGGCTTGCCGCCTCCGTTCACGGTGAAATCCCGCAATTTCCCTACGCTCGGCCTTATTTTGGATTCGCCGATCACGTGAAGTGACATCCCCGATGAAGAAATTGATCGACGAGTTCCGCCACGGCTGGCAGGGAATTTCCCAGCCTTCGCCGCTTTCCAGCACCGGCTTTGCGGTGGGATGTCTTGCTTTGGCGACCCTGGCGCGGTGGGGGTTGGCCCAGCTTCGTCCCGACGTGTTCTTCACGCCCTATTTCCCGGCGGTATTCTTCGCTACCGCCGTCGGCGGCTCCCGGATCGGGATGGCGACGGCGATTGCGGGAGGCGCGCTCGGCATCGCCGTCAATTTCGGCAGCGACCTTGCCGACCCTGCGCGATTTGCGCTGCTGCTGATTTTCTGGGTGGTGTGCGGCCTCACCATCTGGGGGGTCGAGCACTACCGGACGATAGTCCGACAACAACGGGAAATCTCGAAACGCCTGATCCGCGAGGAGGAATACCGCAAACTGCTGGTCGACGAGCTGCAGCACCGGCTGAAAAACAAGACGTCGACGATACATGCCGTGCTGCATCAGGTCCTCCACGACCAGCCGGAGGTCTGGAGCACGATCGATCACCGGATCCGCGCGCTGTCGGCGACCGACGATCTGGTCGCACGGGTGGATGGCGCCGGCTGCGATATCAAGGACATGCTGCGTTCCGAGCTCGGCCCGTACGGCCACGTCCGGTTCAACCTGAATGGCGACCCATTATTTCTTCCGGCCAAGTTGGCGGTCAGTCTCGCGCTTATTTTCCACGAACTGGCGACCAATGCCGGGAAATACGGCGCGTTCTCGTCCGCCCGCGGGCTGCTGCAGGTATCCTGGTCGGTGTCGGATGATCGCCTCGACGTCACCTGGGACGAAACCGAAGGCCCCGCGGTCGAAAACGTCGGCCCTGCCGGCTTTGGCACCAAGCTGCTGCAGTCGGCGCTCCGCGCGTTCGACGGCAAGACCGACATCCGCTTCCTGAAGACCGGCGTCCACTGCACGATGCAATGCCGCATCCCGGCAAGCTGAATGCGCCTGCAACTTTCGTTCAACAACGAAACGCTACCGCTGCCGCGAGCCCGCCGGCCGCCTCGTTGACACTCTGTTAATGACGATCGCGCCGATCCTCGCTCGAATGTGTCGCTTGTACGGCTGCAGCGGCTTTTCACAGTTCCACTTAACCAAACCTACAACGGACTTTGCCAGACTTCGCGGCTATGAACCGTTCTCAAAAACATGATTTTCAGGCGGCCACGACGCAGGCCGCCCATCAAGGTGATTTCAATTCCGAATTGAGCATCCTGCGGGATGTCTTCAGATTGCTTCCAACCGGGGTGACGGTTCAGGATGAGCAAGGCGAGTTTCTGCTGGTGAACGAAGCCGCAGCCGCCCTGCTGCAGAAGGCCGCCACCGCGCCGGTGGCTTCGCAGCTGAGCGAGCGCCAGGATACCTGCCTGGAACTGCTGCGGACCGGCAGCTCTGCCGTGCTGGAAGAAGCTGTCAGCGACGGCCCGGCCAAGCAGGTTTTCCTCACCTCGCACCGGCCGGTCCGGATCGCCGACCGCAATCTCTTGATCTCGAGCTCCGCCGACATCACCGAACAGAAGGTGCTCGAAGACAACCTGTTCCGGTCGTCCTATTATGACGAACTGACGGGCCTTCCGACGCGGCGCGTGATCGAACACCGCGTCAACAAGCTCCTGAAGCGCGAGGGCGCGCAGGGCCGTTTCGCGCTGGCCTTTCTCGACGTCGACAATTTCAAGCATATCAACGACTATTACGGCCACGCGGTCGGCGACGCATTGCTGGTGGAGATGGCCAAGCGGCTTGGCCTCGACCTGCGCGAATCCGACATCCTGTCGCGGATCAGCGGCGACGAATTCATGCTGCTGCTCCATCCGATCCAGAACGAGAGCGAAGTCGAGGAGTTTTTCCACTTCATCGTGCAGCGGATGAAGGCGCCGTTCTTCATCGACGAATCCGAAATATTCGCCTCCACCTCGATCGGCGTCAGCCTCTATCCGGATCATGGCCGCAGCTATGACGTGCTGCGGCAGAACGCCGACATCGCCATGTACCGCGTCAAGAACAGCAGCAAGGGCGCCGCGGCGTTCTTCGACGCCAGCATGGAGCGCGAGGCTCTCGCGCGGACGAAGATCGAGCAATCGCTGCGGCTCGCCATCCTCGAGAAGCGCTTCTGCTGCGCCTTCCAGGCCAAGGTCGATATCCGGACCAAGGAGGTCAAGGGTATCGAGGCGCTGGTGCGCCTGCGCGACGACGAGGGCGTGATTCAGGCCCCCGGCACCTTCATCCATCTCGCCACCGAGCTCGGGCTGATCGACGAACTGACCCATCTGGTGCTGGCCGAGATCGTCAAGTCGATCGACTTGATCAACGAAACCTTCGGCGCCGACACCACGATCAGCATCAATGTCGCGGCCAAGCAGGCCGGCAATCCCGAATTCATGCGGCCGTTCGCAGAGGCGATCGAGGCGACCGGATTTCCGAAGCGCTTCATGATCGAGGTGACGGAAGACGCCTTTGTCACCAAAACGCATTTCCAGGACGAGATCCTGCCGATCTTCCGCAAGCTCGGCGTCGGAATCTCCATCGACGATTTCGGAATCGGCTATTCATCGCTGTCGGCGCTGGCCGATATCACCGCCGACGAAATCAAGATCGACCGCTCCTTCATCACCGACATCCACCAGCGCCCGCGCAGCCAGGGCATCTTGCGGGCGATCGAGTCGCTGAGCGAAGCGCTCGGCATGACCGTGATAGCCGAGGGCGTCGAGACCTACGAGGAGCTGGCGTATCTGCAGGCCGCGACCAAGATTCGCTACGCCCAGGGCTTCTACTTCGCCCGGCCGATTTTCCTGGAGGATCTCAAGCTGACGACCCCGCGCGCCAGCGAAGCGCGCGCCAACCTCGCCAGCCGGCCGGCGCCGGAAGGCCGCCCCGCCTATTCGCGCAGCGGCGGCTATCGCCGCTGAGCCTCGGCCTTCGCAACTTCCGCCGTCATGGCCGGGCTTGACCCGGCCAGCCACGTCTTATCGCTTCAACGAAGAAAGGCGTGGATACCCGGGACAAGCCCGGGGCATGACGAATGATTGAGCGCGCGCCCTACTTCGCCAACGCGGGCAGCGGCTTCACGCTGTCGTTCGGCGGTTCGGCCTGCATGGTGATCAGCGTCATCGAGACCAGGTCGTAGTAGCCGATGATGCCGATGATATCCACGATGCCGCGTTCGCCGAATTTTTCCAGCGCCGCCTTGTAGACGGGATCCGAGACCTTTCTGTCGCGGTAAAGTGCGGTTGCCAGATCATACAGCGCGGCTTCGTCGTCCTTCAAGACAACAGAAGCAACGGGATACCGCTTTGCGTCTGCGAGCCCCAGCCCTGCGTAAAACGCCGGCGGGCCCTCCGCCCTGCACGGACCGGCATTAAGCTCCAGGTAACCGGATTTCCTAACCGCTTATGCCATCCGCGCATCGTATGCAGGTAGCTCCGGGAGAAGGGGGAAATGCTCTATCTGCTTCACCACATGCAGGGCTTGAAGTCCCGAACCACGGCCATCGGACGGCATCTTGCCGCCACGATCCGGGGGCCGGTGCTGTGGCTGACGCTGTGCGGCGGCCTGCTGGTGGCGGCGATCTTCTTCGGCACCATCATGATGGCCGGCGAATTCCGCGAACGCGCGCTGGTCAACAGCGAGCGCGAACTGGAAAACACCGTTCTGCTGCTCGCCCGTCACTTCGACCAGCAGTTCGAGGACGCCAACACCATCACCGCCGATGTGATCTCGCGGCTGCAGATTTCGGGCTTCGCCTCCGAGAAGGATTTCCGGGAGCGCATCGCGAGCCTGGAGGCCCATGAGACCCTGAGGTCCAAGGCCGGCGTTCTCTCCTATCTTGGCGACATCTCGATTTTCGATTCAAACGGCGACATCATCAACTGGTCGCGGCCATTGCCGGCGCCGGCTCTCAATATTTCCGAGCGAGCCTACTTCAAGACCTTCAAATTCGAGACGCGATCGGCATCGGTGCTGACGGAGCAGAATCGCAGTTACCTCACGGGCAATCTGCATTCCATCATTGCTCACCGGCTGCGCGGCGAGGACGGCGCCTTCCTCGGCGTGATGACGCGGCGCATCAATCCGGGCAACTACGAGAAGTTCGTCGCTTCCGTGACCCTTGGCACGGGCGCAGCGGTCTCGATGTTTCATGCCGACGGCACCCTGCTGGCACGCTATCCGAAAGTCGACGAACTGATCGGACAGAATTTTGCAAAGGCGCCGTTGCTGCAGCGTGTCCGGGAGCGGGGCGGACGGCAGACGCTGCGCGTGCAAAGCCCGATCGACCAAACCGACCGGCTGGGATCCGCCGCCCCGCTCACGCATTACCCGGGCGTTGTAGTTGCAACCAACACGACTGCGGCCGCGCTGGAAGACTGGCGCGAGCAAACCAGAATTCCTCGTCATCGCGGCAACGCTGTCGGCCACGGTCATCGCCCTGACCCTGTTCCTGATTATCCGCCAGATCACGCGGCAGGGCCGCGAAGCCCAGAGGCGGCTGGAAGCGGAACGGGGCCGGCTCGACACCGCCCTGAACAACATGATTCAAGGCCTGGTGACGTTCGACGCCTCGGCGCGAATTGTGACCTTCAATCGCCGTTACATCGACATGTACAATCTGTCGACCGATATCGTAAAGCCGGGCTGTCATTTCCGCGACCTGATGCAGCATCGCGAGGACAGCGGCTCGTTCGACGGCGACGTCGATCGGTTCTGCGCCGCCGTCATGCGAAACATCGCGCGTGGCCGGGTCGATCACAGCATCATGCAAGGCCCGGACGGACGCTCCTTCATGGCGGTCAGCAGGCCGCTGGCGGATGGCGGCTGGGTCGCCACGATGGAGGACATCACCGAACGCCGCCGTCTCGAACAGGAACGCGACCGGAACTACGCCTTCCTGAGCCAGATCATCGATCACATCCCGTCGCAGATCACCGTGAAGGACGTGCACGACCGCCGCTATCTTCTGGTCAACCGCGTGGCCGAGACCCAGTTCGCCAGCTCGCGCGAGCTGATCGTTGGCAAGACCGCTTTCGACATCTTTCCGAAAGCCTTTGCCGACGGCATCGCGGCCGATGACGAAAAAGCGCTGCAATCCCCCGATGGCTTGTTCAAGGACGAGCGTGCCTGGGAAAGCAAAGGGATGGGACGGCGCTACGTCACCTCCAGGCGGCTGGCGATCCGCGATTCCGCAGGCGAGCCGCGCTACATCATCAACGTCGTCGACGACGTGACCGAGCGACGGCTTGCCAACGAACGGATCGCACATCTCGCGCATTACGACGCGCTGACCGACCTTCCGAACCGGGTGCTGTTCCGCGAACGGATCGAGCGCGAGCTTGAGAAGGCCGCCCAAGACAAGCAATTCGCTTTGCTCTACATCGACATCGACGAATTCAAGGGCATCAACGACTCGCTCGGCCATCATGTCGGCGATGAACTGCTGAAGGCCGTCGCCGCCCGCATCAAGGAATGCCTGGAGCCGACCGATCTGATCGCCCGGCTGGGTGGCGACGAATTTGCGGTGATCCAGACCGGCGTCGCCGACCGCGCCGCTGTCGCGGGGCTCGTCGCGCGGATCTACCAGGCGATCCGGCGGCCCTATCAATGTCTCGGCCATCATCTCTCCACCGATGCCAGCATCGGCATCGCGCTGGCGCCGCAGGACGGCACCGAGCTGGATCAACTGATCAAGAACGCCGATCTCGCAATGTACGCCGCCAAGGCCGGGGGGCGCCGCGTCCATCGGTTCTTCGAGCCGGCCATGGACGCCCGCGCCAAGGCGCGGCTCACCATGGAGCAGGATCTTCGGCAGGCATTGGCCGATAGCAGCTTCGAACTCCACTACCAGCCGCTGCTGGATCTCGCGAGCGGCGAGGTGACCGGCTGCGAGGCGCTGCTGCGCTGGCGCCATCCGGAACGCGGCATGATTTCGCCGGCGGAGTTCATCCCGGTCGCCGAAGACACCGGCCTGATCAACGAACTCGGCGACTGGGTCATGCAAACCGCCTGCCGCGAGGCCGCCGGCTGGCCGTCCCGTGTCCGGCTGGCCGTCAACGTTTCGCCGGTCCAGTTGAAATCGCCGACGCTGGCGTTGCGGATCACGGGCGCGCTCGCCGCTTCGGGCCTGTCGCCCGACCGGCTGGAGATCGAAATCACCGAGGCGGTGCTGATCCATGACGACGAAACCGCGCTGGCGATCCTGCATCAGCTCCGCGCCATCGGCGTGCGGATCGCGCTTGACGATTTCGGCACCGGCTTCTCCTCGTTGAGCTATCTGAAGCGGTTTCCGTTCGACAAGATCAAGATCGACCGCTGCTTCGTCAGCGACATCGAGGACGACGGCTCGGCGGCGATCGTGCAGGCGGTGGTCAATATCGCAGCAGCCCGCAACATGACTACCACAGCGGAAGGCGTCGAAACCGAACAGCAGCGCGACATCCTGCGCCGGCTCGGCTGCACCCAGATGCAGGGCTATCTGTTCAGCGCGGCGAAGCCGGCTTCCCAAATACGCACGATGCTCGGTATTGCCTCCGACAGGACGCTGGCTTCAGCCTGAAGGCTAAATTCTTTTTTTGACGCGTTTTCTTCACGCGAACCGGATCCACTTCGCTTGAAAACGCTATTGCTACGCCGCCCAACGTCCGCGATTATTCTCCGCAAGGATCGGACGGATCAGCCGGCCAAAACGCTCGGCCTCCTCGTCGTGCAAATAGCCGGACAGGCAGAACGAATGGCAGCCGGCATCGATGAATTGCTGCAGCGTGTCGGCGCACTGCGCGGGATTGCCGACGACGGCGATGCCGGCGCCCGGGCGAACCTTGGTGATGCCGGTCCATAGATGCGGCAGCAAGAGATCGCCATGCTCGCGGGCGAGCTGCTGCACGCGCAAATTCGCCTCCGATTTGTTGTAGAGCGTCTTGATCTCCTGCTTCTGCCGCTCGGTGGCGTGGCGCACCAACTGATCGGCGGCCTCCCAGGCGTCCGCCTCGTTCTCGCGGCAGATCACCTGCAGCCGCATGCCGAAGCCGATGTCGTTTTCGCGGCCATGCGCCCGCGCCATCTGCCTGATCTCGGCGATGTTCGATGCGATCTTTTCCGGCAGATCGCCCCAGAACAGATGCACGTCGGAATGTTTCGCCGACAATTCCCAGGCCTGTCGCGAGCCGCCGCCGAGATAGAACTTCGGAAACGGCTGCTGCAGCGGGCGCGGCCGGATATGCGCGCCCGAGAGCGTGTGAAACTTTCCTTCAAAATTCACCGGCCCTCGCGTCGTCCACAGCGCCTTGATGATCGAGACTTCCTCCTCCATCAGCGCGTAACGTTCTTCCTTCGGGTAGCGCACGCCCTCGCCTTCGACCTCACTCTCGTTCTGGCCGGCGATCAGGTTGATGCAGATGCGCCCGCCCGACATCTGGTCGAAGGTCGAGATCATTTTCGCCAGCAGCACCGGATTGATGTAGCCGGGCCGCGCCGCAATCAGCGGCTTGATGTGTGAGGAGCGCGCCGCCATGAACGCGCCTGATATCCACGCCTCCCAGCAGGTCGAGCCGACCGGGATCAGGAGATACTCGAAGCCGGCCTGTTCCGCCGCCTGCACCACGCGGTCGCACAGTTCGGGAGAGCCCGGAATCTGCGCCTCCATCAGGCCGTAGGCGGTGGTGTCGCCGTGCGTGGGCAGGTACCAACCGAATTCGAGTGGACGCATGAAGGCCTCTTCCTTTGGCGCGCTTGTTGCTTGATCGGCGTCAAAGCCGCGTGCTGGAAGCAGTTTAGCGTCTGAACGGCCTGCCGCAATCGGGTTGAATCGCGGCGCCGGCAACACTATTTCGATTTTGTCAGCGCTTGCGCCAAGATGGAGATGTCAGCCATGTCCCCGGTCTCGTTGCTTCTGAATATCATCTGGATCGTGCTTGGCGGCGCATGGATGGCGTTCGGCTGGCTGGTCGCCGCGGTGATCATGGCGATTACGATCGTCGGTCTTCCCTGGGCGCGGGCCGCGTTCAATATCGCGGCCTACACATTGTTCCCGTTCGGCTTCACGGCCGTCTCGCGCGACGCCTATACCGGGCAGGAAGATCTCGGCACCGGACCGCTCGGGGTGATCGGCAACATCATCTGGCTGGTGCTGGCGGGATGGTGGCTGGCGCTCGGGCATGTGGTGACGGCGGTCCTGCTGGCCGTCACCATCATCGGCATTCCCTTTGCCTGGGCACACCTCAAGCTCGCCGGCATCGCGCTGTGGCCAATCGGCAAGGTTATCGTTCCGGCGTAAGCGAAACGCGGAACTTCTTCCCTTTGGCGCTGGCTACGAAGCCGCCTGCTCGGCCGGCGGCTTCAACCGCTCGAACTCGGCGTCGCTGATCTCGGTTTGGGCGACCAGCACGCTGCAGCGCAGGCGCTTGACGAGATAGCTGCCGATCGAGCCGAACCAGCGCGCCAGCGTCCCCTGCGGGCGGTGGCCGACGACGACGAGATGCGCGCCGATTTCCTCGGCGACCTCGGCGATTTTTTGCCCGGCATCCCCGACCTCCAGGCGCGCGGTCGGCGTAAAGCCCACCGCCCTCAGCCGTTCGCAACCCTCGTTCAGGATCGCCTTGTAGTCCTCGGTTTGCAGTTCGATCGGGATCGTAAGCCCGGCCTCCGGCGTCATGATCGAGGAGACCTCGACGACGGCCAGCAAAAATACCTCGGCCTGGCAGAGCTGTGCGAGCTTTGCGCCCTCCCGCAACGCGCGCCGCCCCTCGACCGAGCCGTCATAGGCGAGAAGAACCTTCTTATACATCGGACGTCCCCATCGATGGCGAGAAGATCAACGCGCCGAGGTTAGCACCAATTTGGCCGGGCGGATCAGATTTTTGATGGCGACGAGGCCCGGTGTCCTGCCACTTTGGTCTCTTGCCCTCGCAGGGCGTTGCCGCTGCCCGGCATAAGCGCAGGTTGCATCGCAGCTCAGCCGGATCGTGCCTCGCGCGGCAACCCGACGACATGGCTCGACCGATTTGTTGCCGCAGTCCCGGTCGCAAGGATCGCCGCAATGGCCGCATTTCCCTCCGCCTCCAGTGCATCGATGGCCCCTCGGGCCCACAAATAAGACGCGTCGAAGATCTCCGTGTGGAGGTCGAAATCCGTCACATCGATGCCATCGGGAACCGGAGGCCGCATCACCGCATCGAACGGCCCCGCCGGCAGCGTGTCATAGCGCTGATGCGCCACGAGGCTGCGCCAGAGCACGTTGACCGCACTCGGCGCCGCGGGAAGCAGCTTCTTGCGGAACGGCGTCAGCATCGCCGCGATCAGTTCGAACCGGCCGGGCAGCGCGGCATAATCGACATCGAACATCTCGGCTGCCGGCTCGCCGAAATGCACCACCAGATTGGGGCCGCTCTTGAGTTGATGCATCGGCGCCAGCGGCACATTGTCGATCAGGCATCCATCGACCAGCATCGCGCCATCAGGCGTGTAGAACGGCGGCAATAATCCGGGAATCGCGCTGGAGGCGCGCACCGCCTGCCAGATCAATCCCGTCCGGATCAGTTCGAGATTATGGGTCGACAGGTTGGTTGCGACCGCGGCGAACGGCCGCCAGCAATCCTCGATCCGGCAATCGGCGCCATATTGCTCGGCCAGCGCGCGATCGAACGCCTTGTGATCCAGCAGCGAATAGCGCGGCCAGGTCGGCCGGCGGAGGCTGCGGCTCCTGACGAAGATTTCGTGGGTGCCCCGCTCGAGATGTTCGGCTTCGAGGTTTTTTGCAAAGCCGGCCGCCATCGCAGAACCGACGCTGGTGCCGACAAAGATATCGAACACCGCACCACGCTCGCGAAAGGCCTGGTAGATTCCGACATGCGCCGTGCCAAGGCTGCCGCCGCCGGCGGCGACGAACCCGATCGCGCGGCCGGACAAAAACCGGACCAGGCTCTCGATATCGGCCTGATCTTCGAGCGAGACATGGTGATGCATGAAGCACGGCAACCGCGCGAGCCAGGCCGCGGTGCCGCTGACCTCGCCGCGCCGCCGGTCGTGAATGCGCACGAGGCGCCGCGCCGATACGGGATGCACCTCGCAGGCGAAAGCTTCGATCTCGGTCAGAGCGCCCGCGGGGGTATCGCCACGGCAGGCGAACACGACCATATCGGCCTGGCGGATTGCCTTGCGTGCCCATACCGATGCTTCGCGGCCGCCGAGGTAAACCACCAGGGGTGACACGTGCTCGAGCTTGTTGAGCCACTCGGTGACTTCGGACGCGTCGAGTTCGCGCCGGGGAAACATGGCGCGCAGGCGCGCAAGATCGACGATCTCGGCGCCGGCCGCCGCCAGACCCTCGCGCATTCGGGAATCGAACGCGGCCGGCAACGGCTCGAAGCCGCCGTCGATCAGCGCCACCGTTCGTGCCCGCGGCGACGCGCGCACCGGGATGAGGCGCGCGGTTTCCTTGGCGAACCGCCGCGCCAGTGCCGCCATCAGCGCCTCGACGACGGCGGGAGCTTCCTCGGCGAGCTTCTGGTAAGCCGCACGGGTCAGCACCAGCACACTGGTATCGCGAATGGCGATCACGTCAGCGGTGCGCGGGATATTTGCGAAGAAGCCGATCTCGCCGACCAGTTCGCCGGCGCGAAGCTCGGCGATCGCATCGAGTTCGCCGGTCCGGCGCACGGCCAGCGCACCATGCAGCACCATGAACAATGCGTTCGAGGGCCCGCCTTGCGCAACCAGCATTTCCCCGCGCACGAGATCCTGGCGGACCATGGCGTTAAAGGTCTTCAGCCGCTGTTCCGAACTCAGCGTTCGCAACAGTGCAAAATCATCCAGCACGTTTCCCCACCCAAGTGTCGCACTCGGTCCACTCATTGGCGGTACCCGGTTCGATTACAGGGCGCCAATGTTAGCGCCGGGCGGGCGGCGCGGCGAGCGATATAAGGGCGATGGGCCAGCCCCGCGCTATCGCCGGTCAAAGAGAATTTGTCCCAGTGCCGGACGCATCTCGCAGATGCGGTGTAAAACGTACGCTGCGGGCCGCGATTTGGGGCGCCACCCCCAAACCCATCAAGCGCGTTCCCGGCACATCCGCCCTTTTCGCCGGAAAACAGCCGACGAGCCCTGCAACGGGGCCCTCGCCGGCACAGAACTGGCCGTTGCCGTCGCCAGACCAATCGGCTAAATGAACCCCCGTTGCACCCGTAGCTCAGCTGGATAGAGCGTTGCCCTCCGAAGGCAAAGGTCACACGTTCGAATCGTGTCGGGTGCGCCAATAAATTCAAGCACTTCTTGAATTTTGGCCAAAGCCGATTTTACTTCGGGTAAGCACCAGGTAAGCAGCCGCAGCGCTTTCGGCGCCCGCTGCCGGCAAAGGGCGACTCTCGGCACGGCTCAATGACATTTTAAGGATACGATCTCGTTGGTGACCTTCATGGTCACGTTGACGATATCCTCCACCGCATCCAACCCGGTATCGCCCACGCCTTTGACGCTTGTCGGTTGTGACAAGGCGTATTTCTTCGCCTTCTGCCTCAGCTCTGTCAGCCGGTAATTATCCTGAACAACCTCAACCCCCGAGTGGCTACCGGGAATAAAAGCGCCTAAGACCGAACCAATTGAAGCTGCTCAGCGCTGCTGTTGCCTTTAGGATCGTTAGTCCAGCGTTTTGGAGGTCTATCACGGTGCGTTTCCCGGACCGCGCACACTGAATGAGTTCGTCTGCAATTTTCTTTCGAAGCTCGGTGCTGTCCTTATCCGCAGGAATCTTCTTACAAACGAAATCCAGAGCAGCCGTCATATTGGCAATCGTGTTCTGATCGAACTCAGTAAGCATATTGCTCCCGGTTTGTTACCCGGTGATCCACCCAGGCCGCCGAACCATGGCTAAAATTTAATCGGTGGTTTTCGGTCGAACGATAGAACCTCATTGAACCTAGTCGGTCCATACCGCCTGCCGTCGGAGTCTATAATGTGGACGTCCCATCCAGCCTTGAGAAGGGTGTTTGCTTTAGCCACTGTTAGTGTCGGGCTAGTTTGCTCCGTTTCAACCCACTTGCCGTCCTTCGATGCGTGGATCGTAAATGCTTCCATCTTTCCTCAATCAATGTGCGAAGGAGTTTTTGATATTGGCCCCGGTTAAGTTCGACCCGCGTGGCACCTTCAGCCCAAGCCGGGACTGCATATTGGGACGGGCAGGAGCCCTTTGGCGGCATTCACCTAAGACGTTCCAAAGAAACGGCCCTAACGGGATGCCGCATCCGGCAGTCAGGATCAACGAAAACTGGCTGCATGGGGTCGTTAGATCGACGTCTGGACCCGACTAGAACCCTTGATTATGGCCGACATAGTGGGTCGCTTTTTTGACGTCACCCTTTCGTGCGGCGCACGGATATTGTTTCGATGGCCATCCATTCAATGTAATCGTATCCGCCGTGCCACGAGTAAACCTCGTTTCCGCACACTTGGCATTTGAAACTACCAAAGCATTGAACCGGTGGCCGATATTGCTGCGCTTGGTATCCAGCGCGACAGCCTACGCAGCAAAATACGACCGTGATCCTCATGAGGCTTTATGAAATTGGTTAGGGGTGTCGACGCTAGAAGCAGAGTTTGATGAAGCCCCACCGCCGAATTATCGGCGCTGCTTCCAACCATTGACCCTTGCAACGTAATTCGCCGAGCGTGCCACTTTGCTTGGTCCAAGATTGTCGGCTTGAAAAGCATCCACCGGGATGAGTTTTTTGAGGCTTTTGAGCACTCGGTAGAAGTCGCCAGCTCTGATCGATTGATCACCAGCTTCGAGTTCGGCGGACAAGCTTGGATCGTTCCGCAAGCATTCTGCCGCGAGTTGAAGGTAACGGCCCTGATATTTGTCATAAGCCTCTTCAAGGTACATCTGCTGAATGCAACGATAGAGCTTCTCCAAAGGAGTGCGCGCGGCCGTTTCCGGCAGAAACTCCTTGCCTCTCAAAATCGGCATATCGCCTTCGACAGCGAATAGCGACCTTTCGTGAGAATTCGTGATCATGCACCTACCAATGTGCAGCTCTTCGAACGGACCCAAATCAAATCGCAGCGGCATGAGTTACCCCCTACTTTCTGGTACGTATGAATTGATTTGGTTAACAATCTTTAAAGAAAAGCGGCGGGCGAGACCCGCCGCTTCATTCTTGGTATTGCAACCTTAATTGCGAAGCAGCTGAAGGACGCTCTGCTGGCTCTGGTTGGCCAGCGCCAGCGCGGAAACCGCGATGGACTGCCGGGTCGACAGCGCCTGGCTGTTGGCCGCTTCCTCGTTGGTGTCGGCCAAGGTTAGGTTGGACGATCCGGTCTGCAGTACGTTGATCAGGTTCTTGTTGAAATCCTGGCGGATTTGCACGATCGAGAGATTCGAACCCAGCGCCGAAGCTTGCGACCGCAACGTATCCGACGCGCTGCTGAGTTTGGTGATCGTCGCCTTGGCGAAGGCGTTGTCGAGGAAGTCCGCTGCCGGAGGTCAGGGGACCAAGGCCAAGGCCGGCCGCATTAAAGACCACACCCTTGATGGTGAGCGTGGACTTGCCGGTCTCGTTGAAGGTGAGCTTGAGGTCGTCTCCGTTCAGCAGATTGATGCCATTGAAGGACGAATCCTGAGCCGTCGTCGTGATCTGCGTGATGATGTTGTTGTACTGGGCCACCAGATTTGCACGAATGGTCTGTGAAGCCGCGTCGGCGAGCGGTTTGCCGGCAGTGCCTCCGGCGGGGGTAACGAGCGCAAATGTGTTGGAGCCGCTGAGCGCAATGGTGTTCGCAGCTGCCGTCGTGCCGAGGGTGAGGGTCTGGCTTGCATTGTCGTTGGTGGAGGTGAAGCCGATCGACCCGTCGGCTGCCAATGACGCCGTCAATCCAATGCCTGCGGAAGAAAGCGCCGCATTGAAAGCATCGATCGAGTTGACGTTGCCTGCGGCAACCGTGCTGCTGACCGTGATGGTGGTCGCCGCACCTACGGCGGGCGTAAAGACGAATGTCTTGCCATTGAGCCGAGTTGGTGCCCGCATTGGTAAGGTCAGCGGCAATTCCGACAGCGGATAGCGCTCCACCGCCAGTCGGCGCCGCCGTTGTGGCTGATGCCTTCACCGAATAACCGGCGGGCGCCTGCAGCACTTGGTTGCCAATCGACTTCGCGGTATCGACCAGCTTCTGCAGCGAGGTGATGCCGGTGTTGGCGGCCTGGAGGACCTGCACACCGTTGCCAATGCTGTCCAGAAGGTTGTTGATGTCGTTGGCGCGGTTATCGAGCCCCGCGGCGGTAAAGAAGTTGGTCGGATTGTCGAGCGCCGTGTTGACCTTCTTACCAGTCGAGAGGCGATTCTGCGTCGTCGCGAGCAGTGCGGCCGTCGACTGAAGCGAGAGAAGGTTCTGGCGAACCGACGCCGAGAGAACAATGTCGGACATGTGTCAAGCCTTCCTAATGATTGTCCGCAGTTCTACCTCTGCTCCTTTAAATTAGAGTAAATGCCGCCTTAAGTTCATTGATTAGTACTTCGTTACCTGAAATGAGCCCTACTGGCGTTTGCGGGAGACCTTGCCGCCTCTACTCCCAAAAACAAAAAGCGGCGGGTTTCCCCGCCGCCTTGTTCTTGCGATGTCGTCGAAATCAGCGGAGGAGCTGAAGGATGCTCTGCTGGCTCTGGTTGGCCAGCGCCAGCGCGGACACCGCGATCGACTGACGGGTCGACAGCGCCTGGCTGTTGGCCGCTTCCTCGTTGGTGTCGGCCAAGGTCAGGTTGGACGATCCGGTCTGCAGCACGTTGATCAGGTTCTTGTTGAAGTCCTGGCGGATCTGCACGACCGAGAGGTTCGAACCGAGAGCCGAAGCCTGGGTACGAAGCATGCTGCTGGCGGCGCTGAGCTTGGTCAGTGCGGCGTTAGCGGACGAGTTGTCCAGGAAGTCCGTGCCCGAGGTCAGCGAAGCAAGGCCAAGGCCCACCGCGTTGAAGGTCACACCCTTAACGTTCAGGGTGGACTTGCCGGTCTCGTTGAAGGTCAGCTTGAGATCGTCGCCGTTCAGCAGGTTGATGCCGTTGAACGATGCGTCCTGCGACGTCGTCGTGATCTGCGTGATGATGTCGTTGTACTGCTTCACCAGGCCCGCGCGAATGGTCTGCGAAGCCGCATCGGCAACCGGCGCGGCGGCGCGGCCGCCGAAGGTCGCGGTACCGGCGGTGCCGCGCAACGGTAATCGCGCCGATCGTGGACGACGCCGTATCGTTGGTCGTGGTAAAGACGAGCTTGTTGGTGCTGTCGAGAGCTGGCCGACAGATTGCTGGCCGCCAGCGCCATGTTCAAGTCAGCGAGCGACGTGCGTGGCGGTGAGGGTGAAGCTGAATGCCGCGTCGCCACGCGGTAGCCGTGATAGACAGAACGCCGCCGGTTATGAGCGGTGGTGCCGTCAACGAGGTCGTCCGCGGTCGCGGTGGCGCCGAGCGCAGTCGAGGTCACCGTCGACTTGGCCGAATAACCGACGGGCGCCTGCAGCACCTGGTTGGCGATCGACTTCGCGGTATCGACCAGCTTCTGCAGCGAGGTGATGCCGGTGTTGGCGGCCTGCAGGACCTGCACGCCGTTGCCAATGCTGTCCAGAAGGTTGTTGATGTCGTTGGCGCGGTTGTTGAGGCCCGCCGCGGTGAAGAAGTTGGTTGGATTGTCGAGAGCCGAGTTTACCTTGTTGCCAGTCGCAAGGCGGTTTTGGGTCGTCGACAATAGGTCGGCTGTCGACTGGAGTGAGAGAAGGTTCTGGCGAACCGACGCGGAGAGAACAATACTAGACATGTTTGGATCCTTCTGGGTTCATAGCCAATTCTTTGACGTGACGAGAGTTAGCCAGCCCGATTTAACAAGTGCTGAAAATGAGGGCTCGCATTCGAATCGAACGGCACCGGCTCTGCCTACAGTTAACGCAGACTTAAACGCAGACCGCCCTGAGCGTATGTACCATTCATCTGAGTTCGCAGACTTGCCTCGTACGCCCCTCCCGGAGCGAGCGGTTCCAAAGGCACCCTCGACAGTACGGTGAAAGTCCCGTCTTCCTCGATATCGAATTTAACCCGCAGCCAAAACCCGCAACGTTGCATCACACCGAGTAAATGTCGGCATGGATCGCGGGCTAGTCACCAAAAATTAACCGCACAAGCGCAGCATGTCTGGCATCTTTCTGGATCAGAAACTCAAAAGAGAGCCGTCGCCAATCCCACCCGGCGGCGGCCTTTTTTGTTTCGGTATGACGTTTCAAACGCGGTTGTTGGGCCTCGATGCAAAAATTTGAGACAACGAATTTGAGCGAAGCAATGCAATGTAAACGCTCCCAATTTTTCAATAAGGTGATAGAGCTTCCTTCGGCTGGATCGAGCGTGACCGGAATGGTCCATTCGGTTGTGGAAGCCAAAAACGTTTGCCCCACGAAATGGATTGTGACGTTTGCGCCCAAGCCGTTTCCGACCGACTTCCCACTTAAGAAAATCAAAGTATCCCGATAGAGGGCTACTGAGGCTTTAGTTTCGGCCGACAGTGACTTGGGAGGCATCCTTTGGCTCCCGCGGCTTCGGCTACAAGCGGCTTCCTGGGCTCTTTGTGCTTCGCGACAAGGGACAGCGCCCCCGCAATGCTCAGCGCCGTGACAACGGTGATACCGACGCGCAGCCCGCCCTGCCACAATAGTTGTCTCAATGCCAACAGCATTCACCAAGCAGTAGCGGCAAAGAACTTAAGATTGATTTGACGCGAACCCAGAAGCAACCGCATTCAGACTGCACGACCGCGCCTGAGTACCATGCTAAAATATGCAAGCCCCCGCCGTTGCGGGCATCAGACCTCGTGCGGGTCCTGGTCTGAAGTAGGCGTGCGGGGCAGTTCAGGCATAGATTTCTCTAGAAATTGAACGCCCATCTCGTTGCCATTGATCCATTCCAGCTCGCATCGGCGAAATGCTGTTCCTGAGGCCGAGAGAACCAGAAAAAACTCCTTCAGAAGCAGCGATTCTATAGACTCCTTAATTCGTAGCTTTGCTCCATCTTCCGCCACGTCCAGCATTGAGCACTGTCGGCTCCATGTGCCGTCAATAGCTTGTATGCGAACCGGGACATCGCGCGTGAATTTAACGCGGTGGCGCTTGCGTACCTCAGGACCGATCATGTCCCGCTTCCCAAATGGATGACTACAATAGATTTTGCGATTGTCTCGCCTTAATGAAAAAGAGCCCTAGTGCAACTTTAACCGTGCAGGTGTTCCTGGGCTAGAAACCTATGGATGCGTCTGGGCTTTGTTCACAATCAAAGAACCGACCGGTTGGGGAATAGCGCCGCTGAGGTGGGTCCCATGGACGGGTGACATTAAAGCATGTCTCTGCAGGGCTAGGCCCTATGAAGCCACGGACCTGGAAACCGTTATTCAGGATCTCCTTTCAGGCCAATATAATGATCCGATCCACCTGGGCCACCGCAACATCCAACACCACGGTTCGCTACACCGAGCTGTCACCTGATCGGTTCAAGGACTTTTGGCGGTGATGATGGTCCTTGTATCGCCTTCTTGGCTCTCCTCATTCCCGTCATCATTGTGAGGAACTCGCTTGAGGAGGCAGCAGCGGTTGGGACGGGTATCGGCATGATTGTCTTCGCCGTTAACTACCCTATCGGCTTTGGCATCGCGATGGCGGTGTTCTTTCTGTTATTGCGGTCTTGGTTGGTTTGGGGAGCATGCGCAGCAGACGCGGTCACTCAGAAACGGTCACCGATGCGCGTTCGCGTGACAGCTACGTGGTACCGGCCAGCCAGCAAAACGCGCCGGTGACTCGCGCTGAGTCATCTGGAGGCGTTTCAAATTCTAACCCTCCAACTGTGTGGCCAGGACAACCATTGTGACGACCAGCCAGTCAATTCGGCATCGCACTATCGAGATGTTTCAGTTGCGTCGGGTTTTTGCCCCCATCGCAAAAAACGCTGGAGCAGCTGCTCGGATTGCCCCTGGGCCGCATCGTGGCGAGGTGGAGCCGGCGCGAGGATGGCTTGAAATTGTGCAAGTGCGGGTTTCGATCCTTCTCCCTGCCCGGCTTGTGGTGCAATGGACATCATCGATTGTGGAATTTCGGATGATGTTGAACCTGGGTCCACTGGCCGTGATGTAGCCGCCATGACGACGTAATACACCGCGATGATGGCCCAAATTCCCAATACGCCAGCGACCACAGAGACGCCGCTGAAAAGCGCTGCTCGCCGCTTTTCACGCGTGCGCTTAGCAAGTTGAACGGTCGTGGCGAGCGGGTGCCACTCGAGGTCAGAAGCAATGTTTCCAAGCGGGCTATCGAACGATGAAGGGGCGGTCGGGTCGAAGGGACTGGGTCTTATTTGCTCAGGCGATGCCGATGACTTAGATCTTTCGCGCAACCGGCGCGGTGCATAGTACGAAGGATCGTTGGGACCGAGGTGGTCTTGCCCAGACCGATTGCTCATATGCTACCCCTTACGGCCGACCGGCCCGTCGGTCCACGCGTCGTCGCTTAAGCAGCCGTTTAAATCGCTCTAAGTGGTTATCGCTTCGTGTTTCACTTGGACCCTGGTCAGAAATCCCCGGTCTGCTTTGGCGGTCCTTAGTTTGAGAGCTCTCCGCTTCATTGTTGCGGTCTGCTTCTTAGGCTTGACCGCCTGTATTCGCCTGTTCGATTCTTCGTCTCTCAATTTGTCAGCCCCCACTCAATAGGATGTGTCCGTCAGCCACAGACTTTCGAAGTCTGATCCGAGTTTGAGCGGGTGTAGAGTCAAAATTGCAAGTTTCGCGGAAGAACACCAGTGGTGTTGCAAAACAGAGACAGAAACCGCGCTCCCGGCCGCACCATTGCCCCAAAAAAACGTCGGCATGGATCGCGGGCTTAGGCTGCCCGCGCCAATAGCCTCCCCTGCTCTTACGGGTAGACAACGGTTATATTGGCATGAAGACGGTGAAACTCGTGCCTAGCTACAACGCCAATCTGCGTCTGAGTGAGAGTCCGACGACGCGCCGAAATCGGGCTTCCGCTCTTGTCCAATCTGATTTCGATCTCCTCCGCCGCGCCTCGGATGTGAAGAGTAGCAGCGCTTCGTTCCGACGCGCTGTACATCCGCAAATAGAAGTATCCTTCGTCTGGTGAGAGCGAACCAGTGTCGGAGCCTCGGATCGATAGGGATAGAGAGAGCAATTCGAGATCATCGTCCGCCGGGCTTCTGAGAGCTTTCTGAACTTCTTCGATCGCCTCCTCGAGCGGCAAAAGTGTCGCTAAACGCGGGTCTTTATCCCGGCAGGTCGCGATTGCGGCTGCGAGCTTCGCCGCGAACTGTGGAGGGAACTCCGTCAGCGCGAAGATTTCCTCGGCGATCTTGGTGACGGCAAAACGATCTCGTTCCAGGCGGCTTCCACCAGGCGATGCGTAGGCGCTACTTTGCTTCTCTCCGTCGGCAGCCGGCGAGAAGTCGAGTGCATCGATGAGGAAAACGTCGCCGTTTTCGGCCACCACAATGTTGTCGGGCTTAACGTCGCCATGTCCGAGACCCGTTCCGTGGAGTTGATTCAAGGCATGGATCAGCCCTAGCACACGGGCAAGCGGCACTTCCGCGGACCGCCAATCTTCTGGGGGATTGGCAATCAGCGCGCTTAGGGGCGATCCTTCTGCCCAATCCTGCACGATGGCCATCGCATCACCCAGCCATAGCACCTCCCGAACAAGAGGGATGTTATCGGGCATGTCGGAGCGCACGTCGCGTGCCCGATCGAGAAACGCGAGTACTCGTGCACCCTCTTTCTTGAGATCACCTTATGCGCCCTGCTTCCATACCTTAACAACAACCGGCCTGCCTTCATGAACGCTGCGCCAAGCGGTTAAGCTGTCGTCCTCGCGCAGCGGTGCCCCCTGCATCGGGTACGCCCCTATAAGTGTGAGCTGCGACCGTATGGCACCGCGAAAAGTATCGAGACCCGTCATAACCTCTTCGGGTGTCGGATGTTCAACGGTTGCTTTGTTAAAAGCTTCGAGAGCCACACGGGCGTCGGAGAATCGCTTCGAAGGATCGACATCAAGCGCTTCGCAGAACCAATCATGCAGAGATTCAAACTTCCGCGCGATATCTAAGCATGGCTTCCATTCAGGCGGCTTCCCGTCGGGAACAGCGCCAGATAGAATTTGGTGGACGGCCACGCCAGCAAGGAAGACGTCGCGACGGGCGGGCCCTCGATCATTTTGCAGAATATCCTCGGGCAACTCCACGCTGGCGAGAAAATGGTAGCGGGTCGGCCCTAGCGACTTCAGATCAGGAAAGCGCGCTGCAAACAGGTGGGATAGCGGTACAGAAGGGCGGCGCTTGTCACGTCGGAGCGACGGGCCTGAAACCGAGGTGGGACGAACTGTCCACATTCCGTAAAATGAAGCGGCAGAGATTGAGATGGTCTTAGCTGGAAGGGCATTATCAACTAGAACCAAGCCCGCCCGAGCGAGCCATTGCGATAAAGATCAATGCTTCGTTTTCATGCCTCTAAGGTCGAGGATTTCATTTACTGCACGGTCAGACAAACCTAAAGCCCGGGCCTGCCGCTCGAGCGACAGGTCCAGTTCTTCGTCTGTCATCCGCGAAAATTCTCCGGGATCTCCCACCTCGTGGCGATGGACCAGCATTCCCTTGATTTTGGCGGCCAAAGTCAGGCATTTCACCGCGGTTGGTCCATCGGGCTTTGTGTTCTCCCCTTTGGGCCGCCCGTTCTTGATCGGACGCCCCTGAAGTGAGATGTCCGTCAGATATTTCAGCCGCTTGAGAATCCAAGCCTCGTCGAGGCCAGCTTCGTTCGCGGCTATCTCACGGGCCCGACGCTCGTGTTCGTAGCGATCCGCTGCGATTTCGCTCACCCGGGCTACGACTGCGGGACTCGTACAGAGTTTGTGAGCGTTTGCTGGCTGGTAAGTATAACCGCCAGCCCTGTAGGCATCTGCCTGACTCTTTCCAGCGGCGAGCGCTTGGGCAACGATTTCATGACCGGGTTTGCGAAGTGCTGGCATCGGGCGCTCGTGCTTGGCTGCTTGTCCCAACTTATCACGAAATTATCCGTTGCATGAACTCGCGATAGCGAAGGCAACCAAGCAACACGGAGAGAACGGCCGCTACCGGCTCATGGCCTGGGAAATAATTGATCCATGTGTCCGTTAACGGCCTCAAGGTAGGCACCGTGAATTGTTCTTGATGTTTTATTTCCATCGAGAAGTACCGCGACACTGTTCACGTAAACGCTCCGCCCCACGACGGTTCCGGTCTTGCCCGCAAGCCGTGGGCAACGTATGGCGCCAAGTGCGCTTAGCCTAACGCGGTCACCAAGCGAAAAATCAGATTTCACCAATCCTGATCTCCCTCATGTCGAACCAGCCAGCCACGCGCGATGTCTTAGACGGAGCGCCTCTGAGTTACGGTATCCTAGCCGAGCCCTTGGCCAACTTATTCCACTCAAATCAATCATGTATTCCAGAACGATTCACAAAACACTCGTTTTGCAGGCAAGGGACGGATTGGTTCAATCGGTAAGTCGTACAGCGCAATTTTAGGCATTAGCCTAAAAGCGCCCTACTTGACGCTCGGACACTCCAGTCATGGAAGGCAAACACCTTGACCCAAACAGATGGTGTCAAGCACTCGACCGGGCCGACGGATCGAGCAGCGCACCCGGATAATGCAGGGTCAAATCGTCGCCACTTCGCGATCGAGCTTTGGACACCGCTGTCACCTTCCAGATCATGTCCTGATCGAGGCATTAGGAGTGCACGATGAAATCGCTGGCGTGCACGCTTGAGGCGAACACATTCTTCAGGAGCAACGTATCATGAGCGTCGAGGGTGATCAGCGTATCGCTACCCTGCTGCTGTATTGCCCCCGGAATCGACGCGCCCGATAAGCCGCTGAATTGACGGACGTCAAGCTTATCAATTCCCGCTTCAAAGTCGGTTATCGTGTGCTGCACCGTCGGCCCTGAGGAAGTCGGTGCGAACAGGAACTGATCCTGTCCGGCACCACCGGTCAGCACATCCTGACTGTTAGTCGCCAAAATGACGTCCTTGCCGGAGGTCCCCTGCAACGTGCTGTTCGAGCCGGAGCCAACCTGGTTGAAGACGAAATGTACGCTGTCGGTGGCACCAAAGCCGTCCGTGACGGTGAGCGTCATCATGTCGGTCGCAGGAGGACTGCCTCCGGGTTGATACGTCACACCGCTCGCAAGGACGCTATTGATATGCGTCAACGAGCCCGAGTCCGACAGACGGCGCTATGCTGGTCCCTGATGACGCAGCTCCGGTTGTCGCGGCAAAGTGGAAGGTTTCCGATGAAGCGGCCGGATCGATATCGGTAACCTGCACACCCAGTATCTTCGTCGTCCCGTCGGGATTTGCAACCGTCGTCAAATTGTTGGTCAAGATGACGGGCGTCTGATGGTTCCAGGTGATGTTCGTACCGGTGCCGCCGTCCGAACTGATCGCGAAGCCCGCCGGGTCGTAGTCGCCGATCAGTTAAAGGAGCCGGCACCGTAGCTGACCTGGAGATGGCCGGAATTGGTAATGCTGACGTTAGCCGGCGCGATGCCCGCCAGGTCGATTTTGTCACCAAAGCTGAATCCGGTCACGGTGCCGGTGAAATGCAAGGCGTCGTCGAGCACGAGCGTACCGCTGGCCGTCGATGTAAACTGAACATTCGCATCAGACGCGGCGGCAAACTCCATCGTCGCGCCATAGATCACGACGTTGCCAGAGCCCGTCATCGGCCCGCCAACGGTGAGGATACCCGATTGCACCTCGAACGTGCCGGTATTGGTGATGGTCAGAAGCCCGGAAATCGTCGACACGCCATTGCTGTCGATCAGGCCGGAATTCACCAGGGTACTGGTCCCGGTGAACACGCTCGAGCCGTTCAGTGACCAGTCGCCGCCAATCTCGTTGGTAAAGGTCGCATTGTAGCCAGTCGCGTTGCCGACCAGATGACCGAAATTGTCGATGACGGCCTTTCCGCTTGACGTCGTCGTGGCATTGACCGCGTAGGTCGAACCTGTGACCAAACCAGAATTCGTTATGCTGACGTTGCCGCCATTGTAACCGAGCGCAGCGACGCCGTAGCGCCCGCCGGTAATGTTGGCGCCGGCCTCAACGATGACCGTGATATCGCCGGTGCCGTAATTGACACCGCGGATGCCGTCCGTGCCGGCCGGTGCCACGATCGTCGCATAATTGTCGATCGAAACATTGCCGTGGACGTTGTTGTTCGGCGTGTTCGGATTGTTCGGGTTGTACGCCTGCCAGGATGCCGGCGGCAGGGTCGTTAGCGCCGTTGCGGTCGGGATCGTGCCGGAATGAATGGTGCCGAAGGCCAACACCGAAACCTCGCTCGTCGACGGCACGACCACCGAAGGATTGGCGGGATCGGCTGTTATCGCCTTGTTCAGCGCAGCGATGCCCGAACCGCCGGAAGTGATGCTGGTGCTGGCCGACGTCGTCACGCGAACGTTGCCGGGCCCATAGCTCTGCGCCAGGATACCGATACCCGTACCGTTCGGCGCACTGGCGCCGCCCGAGTGCGGTGATGCTTCCTGCGAAATTGTTCGACCGTGACTCACCAACGCCGTAGTTGTAGGCCCGGATGCCATCGCCCGCATCGGCGGTAATATTGCCGAAGTTGTTGACGACGACCTCGCCGTTGACGTTGTAGTTCGCGAGATTGTCTGGCGACGGGTTGGTCGTTCCGCCGATGTAGCCAGCGAGATACCGGCCGGCTGGTTGTCGAATCCGGTCAGGCCGGCGCCGGAATGGATGGTGGCGGCGTTCGTCACAACGACGGAACTGTTGAACGACGCCGCAATGCTCGTGGCCTCGTTGACCGCATTGATGCCCGTACCACCGAGGTGCGAATCGATCGTAACTCCTGTCGACGTAATGACCGATATGCTGCCGGCATTGGTGCTGAAGGCCAGGATGCCGTACGCCGTACTGGAAGCGGTGCCCGCAATGATCGTCGTATTGTGGTAGACGTTGACGGCGATGTCTCGTGTCAGCGCGCTTGCCGTTATCGGATCGGTGAACCCGCCATCGGCGTGGGCGTAGATCCCGTGTGAGCCTGCCGTGATATTGGCGCCGGAGGCATCGTTGATGGTGATATTGCCGTAGCCGTAATTGTACCCTTGGATGCCATGGCCTGCCGCGGTGATTACCGCCGCATTGTTGATGAAGACGTTGCCGCTGACATACTGGTTCGCAATGCCCGCCTGAACCAAAGAAGCCGGCGGCGATACCGGACGGCGTGCCGCCACTGTTGGTCGGCTGGCTGCCGGAATTGATCGTGCCGGCCGTCGTCACCGCGATCACGGCAGGTTTGCCAGCGGCTACATTGGCAGCGAAGAGATTGGCAAGATCCGAGCCCGCTGTCGGATTTGCGTCGCTGACTGCGTTAATGCCGGTGCTTCCGGAATTGATGGACGATCCGCCGGACGTGGTGATAACGATGTTGCCCGGACCACGATTGTTCGCCCCGATGCCATAGGGAGCACTGCCGCCCAGATGCCGTTGCGGCCGTCAGCGCCTGAATCGATACCCCAAAGCCGACGCTAACCGCGATGTTGCCGACGCCATAATCGTACGCAAGGATGCCAGGGCCCGCGGCAGCGAGGATAGTCGGATTCGGGTTGCCGAAGGGATTTCCGTCGCTCGCCACATTGACGATCACGTCGCCGTAGACATCGGAACTGAACAAACCGTTACCGCCAGGATTGTAGCCGGCCTGGATCGCAGACGGCGCGCTACCGCTGTTGTTGACATTGGTGCCGGACGAAATGAACCCCTGGCTATAGACCGAGACGGTGCTGCCGCTGCCGGACGCGATCGCGGTGGCCTGGTTGCCGACGTTGATACCGGTGCCGCCCGAGGTGATCGTGGTGTCCCAGCCGACATTGACCAGCGCACTGCCTTTGCCATAGTGAAGGCAAAGATGCCGTACTGGGTAAGGCCGGTGCCGGTGCCGGTCACGCCTCCATTGATTGCCGTGATCGTCTGAGCCCGGCGCCAGCGTCACCGAGGTGTTTCCGGAGCCGTAGTTGAAGGCATAGAGGCCGGCCCCGGACTGCGCAGTGATGCTGCCGCGGCTCTCTATCGTGACGTCGCCGGTGATCGCCGCGTTCGGCACCGACGTGTTGTTGTTGAAGATGCCCGCGCGAATGCCGGCCGCGTCGCTATTGGCAAGGCTTGCGGTGTTCGTGCCACTCGTAATGTTGGACGAGTTATAGACAGTGACATTGCCGCCCGCGCCGCCGATCGGCATCTGCGCTTCAAATGCACCGATTCCGGTCAGGCCGGCATTGATCGTGCCGCTCGACGTCATGATGTTGACGCCGCCGCTGCCACTGGATCTGCCAAAAATTCCGAACGAGTTCGTTCCGCTCAGCGTGGCAAACCCGCTGACAATATTGACATTGCCGTTGATCGTATTGGCGGCAATAGCAATCGTGACACCGCTGACATTAGCGTAATTGACGATAGTGGCGGAACCACTGGGATTGCTGCTGTTGAGGGTGGCGTCGATGGTGATGCCAACGTTGGGACCAGTGCCGGGAGTTGGACCGTGAAATATTAGCTGCGTTAATGATCGCGCCGCTGGCTCCCTGCGTCGCGACCCGGAGGCCGGGAACCGCGCCGTTGATCGACAACGTCCGAACTCGCATTGGCCACAATTGTATACGTGTTCGTGGCAACGCCGTCATTCGTCGCCAGGTTAAATCCAGGTCCAGTGCTGCTGTTGATGTGGTCGTTGTCGAGGATGTAGAAGTTTACCGGTGTAGCCGGCGACTGGGATGTGGTGGCGTTCTGGATGATCGTCGCTGTGGTCGGCACCAGAACAATCGGTTCGGTGAGAGAACGTCGAACATATTTCCGGTTAGCCCGGATCCGGACATCTGGAGGGAATAGCTCTGCACTGCGGCCGCGGTCAGTGTCGGATTCGTCGGTGTCGAACCAGTAAACCCGGCGCCAGACATCGTGATAACCGAGCCGATATTGCCGTTGGTCGCGGATGTGAAATTGATCGGCAAATTCGGCCCGACTGCCGCAGCATTGTCGAAGGTCAACAGCCCCCTGCCGAGGATATTGAATCTCTGCGAAGCGGCGACCGAGCCGCCGATCTCGAGCGCCGAGCGATCGCCGACCGAAATCGCGCCAGCCCCGCTCACATTGGCAAATATCTGTGCAACACTGTTTTGCGCGACGTTGATGGTGTTCGTATTCGACAGGGCGACCAGGCCGCCATTGGCCGACAGGAAGGTCCAGCCTGAAACGTTCATCGTGCCGGCATTGCTGATTGCAGTCGCGCCGGTGCCAAAGTTGTTGTTGCCGTTAAGGTTCCAGATGCCCCCGATCGCGTTGGTAAAGTTGCCGTTCGCGAACAGCGCGACGTTGCCGGTGATCGTGCCGCTATTGGTGATCGCTCCGTTGCCCGAATAGATCGAGACCGCGACGTTGCTGGTCGTCCGCCCGAACATGCCGGCTGCAATGGTTCCACCGGAATTATTGCTGAGAGTTGCGGTCTGGCTGCTATTCGAGTTGCCGATGTTCACAACCGGAATATACGGCAGGCCGGGAGCATTGACGGTGCCGGAGTTGATCACCGAGATCAGACCGTTGGCACTGGAGGGATTGCTGGCGCCGTTGCCGGTATTGATGCCGATGGTTCCCGCGTTGACAGTGGCGCGATTGTCGACCGTGATGTTGCCGCCACCTGCGGAGAATGCGTTCACGCCGCCCTGCGCGGCATTTATCGATCCGGCACGCAGCGTAGCGCTGACGCTGCCCACGCCGTTGTTGTAGAGATTGACCCCGGCCCCGGAGACCGCATTGATGGTCGCCGAATTGTCAACATTTACGTTGCCGTGGAGAGCCGTACTGAGGGCGCCATTGGTGCCGTACCCGGCAGAAATGCCGGACGGTGTGCCGCCTCCTTGGAAGAAATTGTAGCCCGAATTGACGGTGCCCCCGAGCGTCGTGATGGAAATCTGGCTTGAAGCCGCGCTGGTGGCGATATTGTTGGAATTGATTCCCGTGCCGCCGGAGTTGATGGTGTCGCCAGTGCCTGTCGTGATCGAGACGTTCCCGGAATTGTTTATGTTGCCCTGGATAGCCGCGATGCCATAGAGCGCCCGTGCGGTAATCGTCGCATTCGCGCCGACATTGATGGTCACGCTTCCCGCGCTTCCGGCACCAGAACTCAACGAGTACGCGGTGATACCGTATTGCGCGCCCGATACGATCTTGGGGGTGCCGGGCGTACCGGCCTCCTGGATCACCGTGACGCTGCCATTGCCCCAGTTGTAGGCGTTGACGCCGGTACCGGCGTCGGCCGTCACGTTGGCAAAATTATCGACCAAGACCGTGCCATTGATCGCGGTATTCGAGGTGCCGTTGCTGCCGAAATATCCGGCGGAAATCGCCTGAGGCTGAGAACCACCCGGTGTCAGATGGTTACCCGAATGGAGTGTACCAAAAGCGGTTACACTCACGGTCGACAGGGCCCCGGCTGGAACCGTCAATCCCTGATTGATCGCCTGGATCGCGGAAGAACCGGAGTTGATGACGGTGCCCGCCGACGTCGTGATCGACACCTTGCCGGTGCTGTTGCTCGATGCCGTGATACCGAACATGTCCTTGGCATTGATCGTGCCGCCATGATCGTTGACCGTGACGTTTCCGGGACCATAATTGTAGCCCCGGATGCCGTCGCCGCCAGCGGCGTTGATGTTCGCAAGATTGTCGATCATCACGTTGCCGAACCCGGTGGTATTCGCCGTATTCGTCGTGCCTCCCCTGTATCCCGCAAGGATTCCGGCCGACCGGCTGCCTCCGCCGGTGTATGTTGCGCCGGAATTGATGGTGCCATTGGCCGTGACGGCAATCAGGCTGTTGACCGCTTGCGAAATCGACGTTGTCTGGTTGTAGGCGTTAATGCCGGCGCTGCCGGAGTTGATGATGTCGAGGTTAGCGGTTGTGACCGTAATGTTTCCCAGACCGTTCGAAACCGCCTCGATCCCGTAAAGCGACGTCCCGGTGATCGTCGCACTCGCCCCGGTGGAAACGATGACATTGCCGTTGCCGTTGGTTTGCGCGCGGATGCCGTCGCGGCCGCCACTGACAGATCCGGTTTGAGCAACAGTAACGTCGGCATTGTTGGCCGTATTCGAATTTTGTGCTACGATCCCGCTGAAGGCGGCGCCGATGCCGGTGACATTCCCCGATCCATTGATCAGGATGCTGCCAACGCCGGTCGCGCTTTGCTGGGCGTAGATACCGCGGCCAGCTAGACCGATGACTGGCCCGGACGTGCTGACCGTGATCGAACCGTATGCGTTTTGGGTCACCGCGATGCCGCTCGCCGCGCCGGTAATCGGACCAGTCAGGTTTACGTTGAGAATTGCGGGATTGGCCTGCGTGGCACCGGTTGCGGTCAGGTCGATGGCGTCGCCTGTGCTAGTTGTTACGCTGGCGTTGCCGCTAATAGCGATCAGTCCGCTTGCGATCGATATCGCGTTGACGGTGCCGGTAATACCCGGCGGGCCCAGCAGCTGAAGCGTGCCGCCCGCCGTTCCCGTAAACTTGGCAACGAGACCCGATGAGGCGGCTCCAACCGAGATCGTAGCGCCGTTATTGGCGACGAAGACATCCTGAGTGGCGGTGGCACCAACGTTGGCGGCGATGTCGACGATCCGCGTCCGATAGGTGAAGTTTGCGGTGCGCGTGACGCTATCGGCGTAACTCCAGGTTGTTGCAGTGTTCTGAACGACATCGGTCCAGTTTTGGTCATCGGCGCTAATCTGTACCTTATCACCCCTGGCAAGTGCGCTGTTGGAGCCCGAGACGGTGATTGCTTGGTCAGTTGGCGATGGACTGTCGGCAATGGAGGTGATCGCCAATGTTTCGGCCGGCGCCGCGGTATCGATCACTACAGACAGCGGACTTGAGGCCAGGCTGGTGTTGCCCGCCGTGTCGATAGCCTTCGCCGTGACGCTGCGCGTCCCGTCCACCAGCGCCGAGGTCGTGATCGAATAGTTGCCGCCGTTGGCAAGCACAGATCCAACCGCCACGCCGTCGCTGAAGATCGTCACCGTCGAGCCGGCTTCCGCCGTCCCGGTGAACGTCGCCGCCGCGATGTTGGTGTTGTTGTCGGTGCTGTTGCCGGAATCCGATGCCGACGCCAGGTCAGGCGTCGATGGCGCTACCGGCGCAGCAGTATCAAGTTTAAAGCTGGTGGTGGCTGCCGCCGTCGTCTGCGGATTGCCCGCCGCATCGGTCTGCGTTGCGCTGACGCTGATGGTGCCGTCGGTCAGCGCGGTCAGGTCGCCCGCGGTCAACGTCACCGCCTGCGCACCGCCGGTGCCGGTCAGCGTCTTGGTCACGGTGTGAACGCCGTTAGTGAACGTCACCGAGATGGTGTCGCCGGCCTCGCCCGTCACCGTCACCACACCGCCAGCCGCGGTGGCCTCGGCCGCCGTCGCCCCGTTGGCAACGCCCGTGCCCAGTGCCAGCGACGGCGCTGCCGGCGCAGCTGTATCAAGTGTAAAGCTGGTGGTGGCTGCCGCCGTCGTCTGCGGATTGCCCGCCGCATCGGTCTGCGTTGCGCTGACGCTAATGGTGCCGTCGGTCAGCGTGGTCAGGTCGCCCGCGGTCAACGTCACCGCCTGCGCACCGCCGGTGCCGGTCAGCGTCTTGGTCACGGTGTGAACGCCGTTAGTGAACGTCACCGAGATGGTGTCGCCGGCCTCGCCCGTCACCGTCACCACACCGCCAGCCGCGGTGGCCTCGGCCGCCGTCGCCCCGTTGGCAACGCCCGTGCCCAGTGCCAGCGTCGGCGCTGCCGGCGCAGCTGTATCAAGTGTAAAGCTGGTGGTGGCTGCCGCCGTCGTCTGCGGATTGCCCGCCGCATCGGTCTGCGTTGCGCTGACGCTAATGGTGCCGTCGGTCAGCGTGGTCAGGTCGCCCGCGGTCAACGTCACCGCCTGCGCACCGCCGGTGCCGGTCAGCGTCTTGGTCACGGTGTGAACGCCGTTAGTGAACGTCACCGAGATGGTGTCGCCGGCCTCGCCCGTCACCGTCACCACACCGCCAGCCGCGGTGGCCTCGGCCGCCGTCGCCCCGTTGGCAACGCCCGTGCCCAGTGCCAGCGTCGGCGCTGCCGGTGCGGCGGTGTCGAGTGTGAAACTTAGCGTTGCCGTGCCGGTATGCCCAAATCCGTCGGTCTGGCTCGCCACGATCGTATGGGCGCCGTCAGTCAGCCCGGTCGGCGCAAACGACCATGCGCCCAGAGGGTCCGTGACCACGGTGGCGACGATCGGGCTGCCATCAATCGTGAAATGCACCACAGTATTGGCCAGACCGGTACCGCTCAGCGCAGCGTTGGAGGTAACGCGGTCGGTGGTCGAGGCGCCGGTATCGAACGCCAGGCTTTCGGTCACCACCGGCGCGTTTGCACCGGTGATTGTGATCATCAGAGGTTGTGTATTGCTGTCGACCGTGCCGTCGTTGACCTTCACAGTATAGGCAAGCGTCAACGATTGGCCCTGCGAGAGGAAATCGAGAACCGCCGGCCCGGGGTCGTACGTCCAATTGATTGCCTTCAGGCCACCATCGGAAGCAACCACGCTGTCAAAACTCAGTCCGCCCGTCAGCGCGGAAGCTCCATTCGGCAGCGTGAAAGACGTGGCAACGCCATTGTTAACGAGGTTGACGACAGGTGAACCTATGATCGATGCCGTCAAGGTGTCGCCGACGTCCTTGTCGGTCGTCAGCAATGCACCGTGGATTGGGGCAATGTCCTGAGCGGAGGAATTACCAGCTGTCACCGGAACCGCCGCCGGACCCGTGACTGGGGCAAGAACAGGGGCGTCGTTTTTGCCGGTGATTGTGATTGTCAAAGGCTGCACGTTACTGTTCGCGGTACCGTCACTCACCTGCACATCGTAAGTTATGGTGAGCGCTTGACCTTCGCGCAGAAAATCCAGATTTGCGTTGGCAGGATTGTAGCTCCAGTCGATCGTACTCGATCCGCCATTCGATATCGGCGTACCCATGAAACTCAGGGCACCTGCGGCCGTCAGCGTTGCGGCGCCAGGCAAAAGATTACCGAAGTTGGCGTCGAACGTCACAAACGCACCGTCGGGTGACCAATGCGGATAGGTGAACGACTGGTACAACGCACCAAAGCCGCCAACCGAATTGCCTTGAAGGCCTGCGGCATCGGTCGAAACGCGCATAACGGCGCCCGTGATCAGGTCCTTTACATACCAGTCGGCGCCACTGAATGTTTGACCGGCAACAAAGTTGGTATCGCCAGGCACGAGATTGGTGGAAGTTGAATAGAACAGAACCTTGGTTCCGTCCGGCGAGAAGGTTGCGAACTGGCTGGCCCCATCGCCAACGGCGTGCCCGGCCGTTTCAGACACCCGGCTCACAACGCCAGTGGCGAGATCCTTGATGAACACATCGACATTGGCGTTGGTATCACCGCCAATTCCGTAGCTGGCGTTCGAGTAGAATACGATCTTGCTTCCGTCCGGTGAGAAGACGGGACCGAGGTCCGACCCGCCGGAATCGACCCCGGCAGTGGTCTTCGAAACTCGAATGAGGTCGCCTGCCAAATGGCCGTCGGCATCGGCGAGATACTTCACAAAGATATCGACGCCTGAAATCCGCGTCCAGACCGCTGAATGTTCCTGTTGAGGAAAATGCGACTTTGGTTCCGTCCGGCGAGAATACGGCGTTGGTGCTGTCGCCGCCGGTTCCCTGACCGCCAGCGGAATCCGTTGATATCCGGACGACGTCACCCGCCAGGTGGCCGTCGGCGGCAACGATGTATTTGATAAAGATATCCGAGTTGCCATTTGTATCGCCGGCGACGAGATTCGTCGCGGTGGACTGAAATACGACTTTCGTTCCGCCGGGAGAAAAATGGGGATAGTTGCTGTTGCCATCCGCCTCCGCACCCGCGCTAATCGTTATCTGTTGAATAGCGCCATTCGAGATGACTTGACCTGCGCTGTTTACAACATCCTTTACGAAGATGTCGTTGTTCGCGTCGATGGCGCCTGGCGCCAGATTGGTCGCGAACGAGCCAAAAGCGAGTTTGGTACCATCCGGCGACCACGCGAGGCCGAACTGCGGAAGAGATTGGCCGCCGGTCGTCTGCTGCCCGGTAGACGTCGTTGATACTCGGGTGATGGTGTCGGTCGCGAGATCCTTGACGAAGACATCCCAACCACCATTCGTATCGCCCGCGACCAGATTAGAAGCGACCGATATGAAGGCAATCTTTGAACCATCAGGAGAAAAGATGGCGTCGGCGGTTGAGGCGTTACCTAGCAGCGGCGACCCGGTTGCGCTGCCAGCAACGAGTGATACTTCGCCGGTTTGAATATTTTTGATGAAAGAGTCCTGGAGACCGTTGGAATCACCAGTCGGCAGGGTAAAAAGCACCCCGTCGAGTTTAACAACGGGCCCGCCGATGACAGAGGCCGTCAGCGTCTTGCCAATAACCGGGTCTATCACCGTAAGCGATGATTGGATCGAAATGCTCTGAGCCAGGGCGTCAGCTAATTCGGATACCGCCGCGGGTGAAATAATCGCTGACAGCACTGGGTTGACCGCCGCCACATTGATGGTGACCGTCGCCGCGTTGCTGGTCGCCGTACCGTCGCTCACCGTGTAGGTGAAACTGGCCGCGCCGTGGAAGTTGGCATTCGGAGTGAAGGTGACGGTGCCGTTGGCGTTCAGAACCGCCGTGCCGCCGGTGCCGCTGGTCACCGAGGCAATCGTCAGCGTATCGCCGTCGACGTCGCTGTCGTTGCCGACCAGCTGCGCCGCCGTGTAGCTGACCGGGGTGTCTTCGGTCGCCGCCAGGGTGTCGGCATTGGCAACCGGGGCGTGATTGACCGCCGCCACATTGATGGTGACCGTCGCCGCGTTGCTGGTCGCCGTACCGTCGCTCACCGTGTAGGTGAAACTGGCCGCGCCGTGGAAGTTGGCATTCGGAGTGAAGGTGACGGTGCCGTTGGCGTTCAGAACCGCCGTGCCGCCGGTGCCGCTGGTCACCGAGGCAATCGTCAGCGTGTCGCCGTCGACGTCGCTGTCGTTGCCGATCAGCTGCGCCGCCGTGTAGCTGACCGGGGTGTCTTCGGTCGCCGCCAGGGTGTCGGCATTGGCAACCGGGGCGTGATTGACCGCCGCCACATTGATGGTGACCGTCGCCGCGTTGCTGGTCGCCGTACCGTCGCTCACCGTGTAGGTGAAACTGGCCGCGCCGTGGAAGTTGGCATTCGGAGTGAAGGTGACGGTGCCGTTGGCGTTCAGAACCGCCGTGCCGCCGGTGCCGCTGGTCACCGAGGCAATCGTCAGCGTATCGCCGTCGACGTCGCTGTCGTTGCCGCAGCTGCGCCGCCGTGAGCTGACCGGGGAGTCTTCGACCACCGTCGCCGAGTCGTCGGTCAACGTCGGGTCGTGTTCGACCGCGCGACGGTGACGATGACCGTCGCCGTGCGCGTGCCTCCGTTGCCGTCGCTCACCGTGTAGGTGAACTGTCGCACCGAAGTAGTTCGCCGCCGGCGTGTAGGTGACGGTGCCGTCGGCGTTCGCACGCTGCCGTGCGCCGGGTCGTCCCGGAGATGGTCAGCGTCTCACCGTCGGGCATCGCTGTCGTTGCCGAGCACGTCGCCGCCGTTAGCCGGGAGTCCTCGACCATCGTCGCCGAGTCATCGGTCAACGTCGGGTCGTCGTTCACGTTCGTGACCGTCACCGTCACCGTCGCCGTCGCGCTGCCACCGTTGCCGTCGCTCACCGTGTAGGTGAACGAGTCGCCACCGTGGTAGTTCGCTGCCGGCGTGTAGGAGACGGTGCCGTCCGTTCAGTGACCGCCGTGCGCCGGTCCGTCGGTCACCCGACAACCGTCAACGTCTCACCGTCGACGAGTCACTGTCGTTGCCGACCAGCGCGTCGCCGTGGCTCACCGAGGTGTCTTCGACCACCGTCGCCGTGTGCATCGGTCAACGTCGGGTCGTGGTTCACCGCGGTGACCGTGATGGTCACGGTTGCGGCGGCCGTCGCCGTCCCGTCGCTCACTGTGTAGGTGAAGCTGTCGGCACCGTTGTAGTTGGCCGCCGGCGTGTAGGTGACCGTGCCGTCGGCTCGACCGTCGCCGTGCCGCCGGTGCGGCTGGTCACCGGGACGTCAGCGTGTCGCCGTCGACGTCGTTGTCGTTGCCGATCAGCTGCGCCGCCGTGTAGGTGACCGGGTGTCTTCGGTCGTCGCCAGCGGTGTCGGCGTTCGCCACCGGCGCGTCGTTGACCGCCGCGACATTGATGGTGACCGTCGCCGCGTTGCGTGCGCCGTACCGTCGCTCACCGTGTAGGTGAAGCTGGCGGTGCCGTGGAAGTTGGCAGTCGGAGTGAAGGTGACGGTGCCGTTGGCGTTCAGAACCGCCGTGCCGCCGGTGCCGCTGGTCACCGAGGCATCGTCAGCGTGTCGCCGTCGACGTCGCTGTCGTTGCCGACCAGCTGCGCCGCCGTGTAGGTCACTGGGGTGTCTTCGGTCGCCGCCAGGGTGTCGGCATTGGCAACCGGGGCGTGTTGACCGCCGCCACATTGATGGTGACCGTCGCCGCGTTGCTGGTCGCCGTACCGTC
>CAWBRL010000051.1:0-78392 GCA_963791165.1 uncultured Alphaproteobacteria bacterium
CAGATTGTTGCGGCGAAGGTCTCGTCGGCCCATGCCGCCTTCAGGCATGGGTGCCCCACCGTCAAGCCGGGTCGCCGCGGCTCCCGCCTAGAATATCGAAAACAACCCCATGCAAAGTAGCCGGCTGCCGCCGGAATCGGCGCTTTGGGTCGATGCTTGAGCGGGGTAGTGACTTTCGACTACTCCAACAATGACGGCAACTTTGACATCGGCGCCGGCGAGCTTCGCTTCGCCACCCATTGGAGCCGCGCGAGCGAGCACGCGATCCATTGCTATAGGTCGGGAGACGGCAGCATCGCTCTTGTTCGAAAGATTGCAAACGTGGCCGATGTTGGCGACGCTACGCAATACGACACTTCTTCAAGGACAAGAACGCCGAGCATTGGCGAGTTCGTCGTCATCCGCAACAAGAATGGGTACTATGCGGCGATACAAATCTTGAAAGTCCTGCACCAGGATCGCAACGGCGACCATGACTCACTGACATTCGCTTACTGGATACTCCCTGATCGATCATCTGATTTTTCGCGAGTTGGTTCATAGTAACTTCCAATATTTGCCCTGCCTCCCAAGCCAAACAAAATTAGGCCGTTACGAACTATAGCGGCGCCACATTCAAATGGCGTTTCCCAGTTTCATCCTGTCCGGTGCGCCAGTTCGATTCAATATTGCGGCACGCTGGCGTCGCCAGATGTACGCCGTGTTCCCGCAAAGCTCTATTCGGTGCTCTCGTCGGGGGCAGATGGGAGGTGGCGCCCAAGGTCCATGCTCTGGTGGAGGATACGCACGATTTCGATCGTGAACTTCGGCGCGACCCGGTACATCAGGAAATGGCTTCCCCGGCGGCCGTGCCGCGCAACGTGGAGCGTGCGAAGGCCTGCCATGATCTCACCCCGGGCCTTGGAGCCCGCTACATCGGGACCACGGGAGAGTTCGACAATCGCCTGAACAAGTATGTCACGATAGGCGCGAGATTGTCGCGCGCTAAAATTCTCCGTGGTCCACCTCAGGATGTTGGCAAAGTCGACTTCTGCGGCAGCGCCAAGACGAACGCGCCACTTACGCTCGGCCATGAGCGCTTTATTCGGCCGTTCGGGAGATGACCTTCTCCGAGAGGTCATTCAAATAGGTTTGCAGTTCCTCGATATTCCCAAATTCCTTGAAGTCTCCCCGATCCAACGCCCCGGCACCAGTGCGAGCTGCGGCCCGCAGGGCTTTCAGCTTGCCAGCATCCTCTGCCTCGCGCTGCGCCACGAGCCGCAACCCATCACGCAGCACTTCGCTGGCATTTTGGTAGCGGCCTGACTTGACGAGGGTCTCGAGGAGTTCTTCCTGACGCTCCGTCAGCACGACATTTCTGGTAGGCATCGGCATCATCTCAAGTTGTTCGACAGCGGGGGCTGTATGGCATAATATGCCATACAAGGCTAATCGCCTCAATTCGAATATCGCCGCGCCGCCGGGGCAAACACCGACAACATACCGATCTACCGCTTCGGCTTCGACAACACCATCCTGCCCTGCGAAGCAAAGCCACCCCACTTCGCGGACCAGGCGACTTCCGATTCGGAGGGCTGCTCGGCGTCTCTCGGACCGCGGGCGCCCTGCAGCGCGAACAGGGCGCCCTGGGGATCGACGCATCGCGCGATCCAGCAACCATCGGGCAATTCGATCGGACCCTGGAGCATCCGGCCTCCGCCAGCGTTGACGCGGTTGCCCGCCGCGCCGATGTCGTCGACATTGAAATAATAGAGCCAACACGGCTGCGGCACGCTCGGAAGCTTGGTGAGCATGCCACCGATCGTCTGCCCGCCCGCCGAAAACAATTGATACAGGTCTGCCGAATCGGTTTCGCCGGAGGCCTTCTGCCAGCCGAAAAGCTCGCCGTAAAAATCGAAGATCTTGTTACTGTCTTGAGCCAGCAACTCGTGCCAGCCCACGCGCCCCAACTCGTCGAGCCCGCCGGGCTGCCCTTGGCCGTATGTCAGTCCGTCGACCAGCGCAAAAGTGGCCTTTTGCGGATCGGCGACCACTGAGACTCGGCCGATATTGCTGTCCGTCGGAGGCAGCAAGACGGCGCCCCCACGACGCCTGATCTGGGTGGCCATCGCATCGATGTCATCGACGGCGACGTAGCCGAGCCATCTCGGCGTTGCCCCCAATCGCCGGCCTTCCTCCGGGAGATCCATAAGCCCGCCTACCGGAGCCTCGCCCGCAGCAAGCACCGTGTAGGCCAGGTCCGCAGTCGACGCATCCTTCGCACCCCAGCCGACGACCTCTCGATAAAAGGCGCTTGCTGCCGCGACGTCCGTCGTCAGGAGCTCATACCATGCGAAGCGTGCGGATTGATCGACCAAGCAACTCTCCGTTCAGGCCTGGGGGCGATTGCGCACTGCACCAAGTCGCACGCGCTGCGATCTGCGCGACGGGCGTGCACCGTCGCTGCATTGGACGAAAATGTGGCGACATCGTTCATGAAGATGAATGCAATCTGACGGAGCGTCATTGCATTTTCGTGTGTGCATGAATCTTGCCTGCCTTATTTTGTCAGCGTAGGATCGGCCTCACGGATATCCTTCTTGCAACGTCGGAGAATGCGACCATGCCGCGGGTGAAGCAAGCTTCGAAAAAGAAGCGAGTAATTAAAGCCGCCATACCGGCGCTAGGCGCCGCCGGATTGACTTTTTCAGTAGCAGGAAGCGCGTTGGCTGCGGCCGTACCGACGGCCGATGTTCAGAAGCCGAATTTCGCACCTGGCATGATGATCACGCTCGGTGAAGAGGAAATTGCCGACGTCAGCCTGGCTACCTTTCAGCTTTTCGATGACGAAGAAAATGCCCTCAGTGGCGTGCAGCTAGCCCGCGGATGCGGTGGCTGCCGTGGATGCGGTGGCGGTGGCTTCCGCGGATGCGGTGGCGGTGGCTTCCGCGGATGCGGCGGTTGTCGCGGCTGCGCAGGATGCAGAGCCTGCCGATGCGGCGTCGGCTGTGGCGGCTGTGGTGGCTGCGGCGTTGGTTGGATAGGCGTGCCGGGCATAGGCATAGGCATAGGATGTACAGGTTGCTGTGCATCCTGGGGCCGGTGCCGTTGGTGCTAAGCAACGACGCTTTCTGATTGTGTACCGACAAGCCACGATTTCATTGGCCGGGCTCGCGAGCGACCCGGCCAATTTTTTGTTTTCGTGGTGGCGGTCGCCTGCCGGCATGGGACGCTTGCCGGTGAAAAGCTGGTGTGTTCCACTCAATCGAACAATTCCGGTCGGCGCGGGCGCGCAAGTCTCGCGCAAGAACGGTTCGCGGTGCACTGGCGATCTGAAATGACAGGCAACAAAATCCGCGTGCTGACCCCATGAAAGCCAATCGCAACAGCCGCGTGGCGAGCAAGACCCGCAAGGACATTTTGCGTTTCTCGCCGAACTTCACCGCCTATGTGCTTCCTCCCGATGTGGTCTGCCTCTATTCCGAGAACCGAAAGTTCTTCCTGCACGGCGAGCTGTATTGTGCGGTGGCCACCGCGATCGGAAAAAATGGAAAGTCTGCGCCGGAGATCGTTCGCCAGCTTTCGAAGAGCTATCCGCCCGACAAGATCGAGGAAGCAATCAAGCGGCTGTTGGAGCGCCGATACGTCGTTGCGGGAGCAACGCACGCATTCGATGGCGCCGTCGCCGGATATTGGGCGAGTCTCGGCCTGCCTCTCGAAGTCGCGGAACAGAATCTCCGCGATTGTCCCGTGCGGGTCGAAGCGATCGATGTGAAAGGCGCCAAGGAACTTGCCGCGGCCTTGAGCAAACTCGGCGTTCAGATCGCCAAGCGTTCGCCCAAGCTAACGATCACGTTGGTCAACGACTATCTCGACCGGCGGCTGGCCGAGATGAACAGGGAGCGCGTGGCTGACAAGACGCCCTGGCTGCTGGTGCAGCCGTCCGGTGTGTTTCCGCTGGTGGGCCCGGTGTTCAAGCCGGGCGAGAGCGCGTGCTGGAACTGTCTTTTCGATCGCATGATCCGCAACCGCGAGATCAAGGGGTTTCTCGACCGCGGACCGGCGCAGGCCGTCGCCGTATCGCCCCTGCTCAACGAGAGCGTCGGACACACTGCATTTCACTTTCGCTGCCGTCGAAATCGCGAAAGCGATTGCCTCAGGCTTTCGCACCGACCTGCGCGATCACATTGCGAGCCTCGATCTGACCGGTGCGGTCATCGCCAAGCACTTTGTCGCGCGGCGCCCGCAATGCCACACCTGCGGAAGCAAGAAGCTGCAGAGTCCGCGCCGGGCGGCGACGTCGATCGAAATCGCCGAAGGCAGCAAGCTCATCATGACCAGCGGCGGATATCGCACCGTGACTTCCGGCGCCACGGTGGCGCGCTTCCGCAAGCATGTGAGCCCGCTGACCGGCGTGGTTTCGCGGCTCGAGCGGATCGAGGTCGATCTGCCGATGAACACCAATTTCTTCGCCCATCACAATTTCTCTGCACCGGCCCAAAGCGTCGATCAGCTCCGGTCCGGGCTGAGCGGTGGCAGCTTCGGCAAGGGCTCGACCGCCGAGCAGGGCGAGGCCAGCGCGCTGATGGAGGCGATTGAACGCTATTCGGGTATTTTCCAGGGTGACGAGATCAGGACGGCGCGCCGCTTTACCGATTTCGATCCCGGCGACGCCATTCACCCCAATGATGTCCAGCTTTTCAGCGAAGCGCAGTTTCAAAGCAGGTTTGTCCTGTCGCCGGACGATTCACATCCGGTCCCTGAACCGCTCGATCCCTCGACCAAGACCGAGTGGTCGCCGGTCTGGTCGTTGCGCGACAAGCGTTTCAAATATCTTCCGACCGGCCTGCTCTACTTCTTCTATGGCGGTTTCCATACCGACTCCAACGGTTGCGCGGCCGGCAACACCCGCGAGGAAGCCATCGTTCAGGGTTTCCTCGAACTGATCGAGCGCGATGCCTACGCCATCTGGTGGTACAACCGGCTGCAGCGTGCCGAACTCGACCTCAAGCAATTCGACGATTCCTACATCCGGGATCTGCAGACCCAGTTTGCGGATGCCGGGCGACGGCTGTGGGTGCTCGACGTCACCAGCGATCTCGGGATTCCCACCTACGTGGCGGTCATGCACTGGATGCAGAACGGCCACGAGAACATCGAGTTCGGTTCCGGCGCGCATTTCGATCGCCGTATCGCCCTGCTGCGTTCGCTCACCGAGCTGACCCAGTTCATGTCAATCGGCATGATGGGCGGCGGCAGCGGCGAGAAGCCGTCGCTTGACGGTGTCAATCCGCTGCGCCTGGAAGATTATCCGTTCCTGATTCCGAGCGACAATCCGATCGTTCCGCCGGCGCGCGGCCTCGAGGTTCACGACAACACGCGCGATCAGGTCAATGCCTGTGTCGATATCGCTACCCGGGCAGGTTACGATTTCCTCGTGCTCGACCAGACGCGGCCCGACGTTCAGGTCCCCGTCGTTCGCGTGCTCGTTCCGGGCCTGCGGCATTTCTATCGCCGCTTTGCGCCGGGCCGGCTTTACGACGTTCCGCTGAAGTTGGGATTGCTGGATCGCCCGAGGCTGGAAAGCGAACTCACGCCGTTCCTGCCGCACACCTGAAAGGCTGGTCGTGCGCGCTCCCCGGAAAAAGCCGACCAGGAAGATCGCGCCAGTCATCGCCGTCCGGTTGAACGGTCATTTTTCCCTGCAGATGCAGGCGGACGGAAGCATCGCCGCCTTCGTGAACGGCTATCCCGTCAATCTCGGACAATTGAGCAAGGCCGCGATGGATCGCGCCCGCGATCTGACCGATGGCCTGCCGCTCGCGTCCCTTGCCGGCAAGAGCGCCCTCGCGAGGGAAGTCGATGTCCTGGTGCACCGGCTGGCGCGGCACGGGCTTCTCGAATATCGCCTGTTCTCTCCGCGTGACGGGCAGGACCTCATTATCATCGAGCCCCAGGTCCCCGAATATTGGCCGCAGCGCGCGAAACTCGGCGAGAGCGATACCGTCGTGCTGTCGCGCTTTGCCTATCTGCATCGGCGCGGCAACGAAATGGTGCTGGAATCGCCGCGCGCAGGCGCGCTGTTTCGGATCGGCGATCCCGCCATTGCCGCCACGCTCGCTGCGCTGTCGCGGCCTCAGAAGATCGGCCGGCTTCGCCGCGACGCGGCCGCCTTCAACCTCGATCTGCTCGAACTTCTGCTGGACAGCCAGCTCCTGCTCAAGCTCGACGCGAAAAGCGGCGACGGCCTTCGGGTGAATGAAGGCGATGGCAATCTCGTCCTCTGGGATTTCCATGACCTCGTGTTCCACACGCGGAGCACGGAGGGCCGCCAGACCGGTCCGGTCGGCAGTACCTTCGCCTATGCCAGCGTCGTTTCACCGCCGCCAGCGGTACGCCCGCCCTGGCCCGGCAAGAAGGTCGACCTGCGGAAATTCTCCACCTCGGATCCGGCCCCACCCTTCGCAAGGCTGTTGCGCGAACGCCATTCGGTCCGGGATTTCGATGACGAGCATCCGATCACGCTCGCCGAGCTCGCGCAGTTCCTGGACAGCGTGGCCCGCGTCCTGTCGGAATGGAAGAGCGACGCGAATTCCCAAAGCGGCCCCGGGATCACCTACAGCACCAGGCCCTATCCGTCGGCGGGTAGCGCCTACGAACTGGAATTGTATCTGGCGGTTTCCAACTGTGAGGGGCTTGCACGCGGATTCTACCACTACGACGCGGGCGGCCACGCACTGGTAGCGATCGGCGCCTCCGCCCAGCAACTGCAGGCGCTTTCGGCAGCGGCCGAGTTTGCCATGGACGCGTCAGGCCCGCCCCAGGTCCTGATTACGATCGCCGCACGCTTTGGGCGTATCTCCTGGAAATACAGCTCAATCGCCTACTCGCTGATCCTGAAGGATGTCGGCTGCATGATCCAGACGCTTTACCTGGGGGCGACCGATATGGGCCTCGGTGGTTGCGCGATCGGCACCGGCAATATCGACCTGTTCGCAAAAATGACGGGCCTCGAATTCCACATAGAGGGCCCGGTCGGTCAATTTGCGCTCGGACGCGGCAAGAACCAGGTCATCCCCGGCTAGAGCATAAGGATTATCCTGCAGCTTCAGGGACGATTGAGCCCGATCACGCCGCGCGGATGTTGCCGAGGAACTTTCCGGTTTCGGTTTCGAGTTGCTCGGATTGAGAGGTGAGCCGCGCGGCGGCGTTCAATACCAGGGTTGCGGCAGCGTCGACCTGAACGGAAGCTTCGCGTACGCCCGCGATGTTTTGCATGACGCCCTGGGCGCCCTGCGCCGCCTGCTGCACGCTTCGGGCGATCTCGTTGGTCGCAGCGCCCTGCTGCTCGACCGCGGCGGCGATGGAGCCGGTTATCTCGTTCATTTGCCCAATGGTGGTGCCGATCTCGCGGATCGCTTCGACGGTCGAGCCGGTGGCGTCGCGAATGGCCTGGATCTGGCTGGTGATGTCTTCGGTGGCCTTGGCCGTCTGCGACGACAGCGCCTTGACCTCGGTGGCCACGACGGCGAAACCCTTGCCGGCCTCACCCGCCCGCGCCGCCTCGATCGTTGCGTTCAACGCCAGCAGGTTGGTTTGTCCCGCAATGGTCTGGATCAAGGCCATGACCTCGCCGATCTTCTGCGAAGCCTCCACCAGCCGCCCGACCATGGCCTCCGTTCGGCTTGCCTGTCCGACCGCACTCTGCGCGATCGACGACGACTGGGTGACCTGCCGCGCGATCTCCTGAATCGAGGAAGACAGTTCCTCCGCCGAGGCCGCCACGGTCTGAACGTTCGACGCCGTCTGCTCGGCCGCCGCCGCGACCTTGCCGCTCTGATCTGTCGTGCCCACCGCGATCGTGGACATCGACGAAGCCGAGTTCTGCAGCTCGTCGGCAGCGGTCGCGGTTTCCCGGATGACCCCGCCAATACTGCGCTCGAAGTCATCGGCAATGCGGGCCATGACCGTTCGCCGTTCCTCGGCGGAGCGCGTCTTCATCTCCTCCTGCTCGGAGCGGAGCTGTGTCGTCTCGACCAAATGATCCTTGAAAACCTGGAGGCTTCGCGCAATCCGGCCGATTTCGTTGGTCCGGTCGACGAAGGGAATGTCGACGGCGAGGTTGCCCTTGGCCAGTTCGTCCATGGCCGCGCAGGTCCGCTGGAGCGGAACGACCAGGCCGCGGCCAAGCCAGAACGCAGCGAACCCGGCGATGGCAAGCCCGGCCAGCCCGGCTATCCCGGCCCAGAGCATCCGGCGAAAGACCACGGCATCGACGTCATCGATATATACGCCGGCCTGAAGCGCCAGCAGTTTGTCTCCGGCACCAAAGGCTCCGACATAAGAGAGTTTTCGCAGCTCGGCACCGCCGGCAGAGCGGGGAGCCAGATATTCGATAAAGCCGCCGCCGGCGCGCGCGGTCCGCACGATGTCCTGGATCAAGAGCTTGCCGGTGCTGTCCTTGAACTCCCAGCGGTTGACGTTGATGTATTTGGGATTGGCATGCACGTAAGTGACGCCGGCGTCAGCACTCCCCGTGCCGTACACACCGACATAGTCCGAGTATTCACCCCAGCGCATGGCGCTGATCGCAGCGAAGGCCATTTGGCGCGCGCGATCGGGCTCGCTCTTGCCAGCCTTGGCCTCACCCTCATGGTGGGCGAGAATCTTCGTCGCGGCCTCTACCAGGTTGCGTACGGTGGTGCGCCTTTCATCCAGAACCGCATCGCGCAACACCAGTATCTGCAGGGCGGAGACGGCGAAGAGAACGATCGACAGCGCCGTAATGATCATGGCAAAGCGCTGATAGACAGTGAGATTGCGCATTCGACTTGCCCTTCTCTTGGTTGAGTACCTCTAGCAACACAACGGTTAACTGATTGTTATCGACATTCGGGCACTACTCCTGGCACGCGACGGCAAGCTTAAGACTTTGAGAATGCCCGCAGCCGATCGACTCGCGCGGCAATGAATGGCGCCCGGCGGGACAAGGGAGGCCGCGGAGAAACGCGCTTGAAATGACAACGCCGCGGCGACACAATGGCGCCCATCCTTCATCGAACATGACGCGCCGATCCCCGTAGCTTGCGGATGGCATGGCGCGGCAAGAGTGAGCAATAATGGCTGAAGCCGATCTCGACGCCGTCATCCGGCAAATCGCAAAGGCGCAGAACAAGAGCCTGATGGCTGCCGTCAAGAAGCGGCGCGACCAGATCATGGCCCGTGCGGCCAAGGCAAAGGACAAGGATGCAAAGGATCAGCTGAAGCATCTCGCCAAGAGCGCGATGCTGCATGGCGTTGCCGCGGCGAAACGGCTGCAGAACTCGGCAGAAAACACCGCCGACAGCTACGCACGCGCGATCAAGTATGCCGCAGCCGACTGGAAGCCGGCGAAGAAACCCTCGAAAAAGCCTGCCAAGAAGGACGCCTGAAGCACACTCAGGCGGGCTTATGGGCGCGATAGATGCCGCGCTCGAACAGGCGGTAAACGTTTAGCGCGCGCCGGTCGGCGAACGGCAGGATCTGCATCATGATCACGCCTGCGATCCGCGAGGCCGGGTCGATCCAATAGTAGGTATTGTAAAGCCCGGCCCAGGTCTGGCTGCCGGCCCGGCGCCCATCAGGCACGGGATCGACGTTGATCATGTCTCCGAGCCCCCAGCGCAGGCGGACTCCCGGGAAAAAATCGACGTTGTCAGACAAGGCCGGATTTGTCGTCTTGAGAATTCCCGCCTCAACGTTGCCGATCTGATTGGTGGACATCAGCGCAACCGTCTGTGGCCGAAGGATGCTTTTCCCGGCAAGCCCTCCGCCATTCAACAGCGCCTGAAGCAGGGTCAGGTAATCCGGTGCGGTGGAATAGATACCGCCGCCACCTGAAAACACTTTCGGCTCGGTTCGTTTCACCAAAGGCTGCGGCGCAAGCGCTCCATCCGCCTTGCGCAGATGCAGACTTGCCTGGCGCGCACGCTGCGTCTCCGTGAGCGTGAAGGAAGTGTCGTTCATCCCGAGCGGGCCAAGGATATGATCGTGAAAATAGCGATCCAGATTTTGTCCGCTGACCATTTCCACCAGCCGGCCGACGCGGTCGAGGCTGCCGCCATAGGCCCATCTGGTTTCCGGATCGAACATCAGTGGCGTGCGGGGCAGCGCCGGATGGTTGCGCGCAGCCTTGCCGTAGCGAATGACATTCGCGTCCCAAAGCTGATAACTGAACCCGGACGTGTGCGTGAGCAGATGGCGCAGCGTGATGGGCTTGCGGGCGGCGCGCAGTTGCGGCGCTCCTTGGGCATCGAAACCATCGAGAACCTGGGGCGATCCAAGCGTCGGATCGATTCCTGCCGCCGGTTCGTCCAGTTTCAGCCTGCCCCGTTCGACGAGCTGCATGGCTGCGACTGACGTCAGCAGCTTGGTCATCGACGCGATACTAAAGACCGTATCGGCCGACATGCTTGCGCGCGTGCCGATGCTTCGCACGCCGAATGCGCCCTGGTAGATCACGGAATGCTCCGTCGCGGCCATCGCAACGAGCCCTGGCACTTCTGCCGCATCGACCCGCGCCTGCAAGGCGGCTTCCATCTCATCGTTGCGGAATTGCAGGCGGGGCGGCGCCGCAAGGCTGGGAACGGCCGCGCCGGGGATCAGGCCGGCGGCTGCGACGGCCGCCGTTCGCAATAATGCATCGCGCCGACTGAACCGTATTGTCATCGCGCTCCTCCGGCGCCCAGGAAACCTAGGCGCGATGAACGGACAGCATTTTCTTCAGCTTCTCTACCGCGCTGTCAGGCGTGGTAAGTACCGGCCGCCCTGTCGCGGCGGCGACCTGTTCCGCTGCGGGGGCCATGCTGTATTGCGCGAGCGCGATCAGGTCGCAATCGCGCAAGTCTTTTCGACGCCTCGACAACCAACCGGTCATGGGTCACGCGGTCGCCGCGGTCGAGCGCGGCCAGCGCGCCCTCCGCCAGTTTCGGCACGATCTCGACCGAAGCAGGAAACTCCGGCGGCATCGAGACGAGCGTCGGCGGGAATGTCGACAACAAGCCGATCCTGCGGCCACGTGCTGCGGCCTGCTCGATCATCGCTTCGTTCGGCTTGAGCACCGGCATCGGCGCCTGCGCGCGGGCGACCGCTTCGATGCAGGGGCCGAACGCGGAACACGTGAACAGGATCGCGTCCGAGCCGGTGCCGGCCGCGTAGCGGCCGAGTCCAAGGAAACGTTCGGTCATGGCGTCAGAAAGCCCGCCGTCGCGCGCGAGGTCAGCCGAGAGGCTGTCGTCGAGCAGATTCATCAGTCGCGCCTCGGGCCAAAGTTTAGCGAACGAGGCCTCGATCGGCACAATCGAATGTTTCAGGGCGTGGACGAGCGTGATGCGCATGTCGTCAGTCTGGCTGCCGCGCCGCGCGTGTCAACCCACTACGCCGCGGTAAGACGAACCCGCCTATGCCGCCTTGATGCGGGCGAGGACACAGTGATTTACGCGACGACAATTCGGTCGTACGGCATTCGACGAAGCGCGAAGGTGTGGTGGCCTATACCTTTACCAAGCTCTCGAACCCGCCATAGATCATCCGCTTGCCGTCGAACGGCGGCTTCGATTCGGGACCCATGATCGATTTGAGCCGCGGATCCGCCATCACCTTGGCGTTGACCTTGTCGCGCTGGGCGCGCGACTTGTAGGTGATCCAGGCGAACACCACGGTCTCGCCCGGCTTCAGCTTGACGCTGCGCGGAAACGAGGTGAGCTTGCCGACCTTGACGTCATCGGCGACCCATTCGCGGTAATCAATCGCGCCGTGCTCACGCCAGACCTTGCCGCACTTCTTCGAGATCGTCGCATAGGCGGCGAGGTTTTTCTTCGGAACGGCTACGATGAAGCCATCGACGTAAGGCATGGGAGAACTCTCCGTTATTTTCTGGTCACCGCGTGTGGGCGCCGTCATTCCGGGATGGTCCGAATGACCAGACCCGGAATCTCGCAGATTCCGGGTTCGATGCTTTGCATCGCCCCGGAATGACGACGGTGAATGCGGCGCTAATGACAACTAGCTATGACAACAAGATGCCTGAACCGGCGACGGTTGGTACTGGTCACGTAGCCGCACCCAGTCCATCGGATAGGGCAGCCCCTCTTCATGACGCCCGAGCGGCGTCAGGTCGAGATAGTGATAGGCGGCGTTCATCATGTCGAGGCCGCGCGAGAAACAGGAATAGGTGTGGAAGATGTTCCCGGCCTCGTCGCGGTAGAACACGCTGATGCCCGGCGCCTCCTCGCCCCCGAAGGGCGTGGTGCCAAAATTATAGAGCGTGGCGCCTGACTTGATTTGCTCCGGCGTGAACGAGACCCCAAAATCATAGTTGAAGTCATTGCCGCCGGACGACAGCCAGTCGAACGTCCAGCCCATGCGCTGCTTGAAGGCGGCGAGCTTTTCCGGCTGCTGCGCGCGAGATCGCAACCATGACGGTGTCGCGCGCGGCAAGATGCGGGATCATCCGCTCGAACCCGTCGGCCCAGAACGAACAGCTCTTGCAGGCCTCGTTCCAGCCGGGCGCGAACATCACATGCTGCACGACAAGCTGGCTGCGTCCCCTGAACAGGTCGGCCAGCGACACTTTCCCATCAGGCCCGTCGAACAAATAGTCCTTGTCGACCTTGACCCATGGCAGCGCGCGGCGCTCCTCGCTGAGGCGCTCGCGCGCCCTGGTATATTCCTTCTCATGCGCGAGGTGGGCCTTGCGGGCGGCGAGCCATTCCTGGCGGGAGACGACGGTGTGCGGTTGCATGGTCGGCTCCTTCGTTCAGGCGAGATAATTTTCGAGTTTACCAAGAAGTTCGGTCCAGCCGCGCTCGTGATTGTCGCGCGCAGTGGCGTCGACGAATTGTTCATGGTGGAAGGTGAGCAGCGTGCCGGCGCCATCCGGCTTCAGCAACACAGTGACCAGCGATTTACGTTCGGGCGTCGAATGCCACGCCCAGCTGAAGACCAGCCGCTCGTTCGGCACGACCTCGCGATAGACGCCGCCGACCTGGTTATATTGGCCGTTGGCGTTGAAGCTGATGCGGTAATGGCCGCCGACGCGCAGATCGATGTCGGCCTTCACCGAGCCGGCTTCCACTGCGCCGGGCCCGAACCATTGCACTAGCTTTTCCGGGTCGGCCCACGCGGCGTAGACTTTTTCGGGCGCCGCGGCGAAGCGGCGCTTGAGCGTGAGGCTCGGCCGCGCGGCGAGTTCGGCGTCGCGGGCAGCGCTTGAGCTGGCAAGGTTTGACTGGGTGGCCATCGGTCTTCCTCCAAAAAACTGGCAAGGCGATCGAGATTGTCGGACCAGAAGCGCTGGTAGCGGTTGAGCCAATCCATCGCCTGCTCCATCGGGCTGGCGGTCAGCCGGCACGCGACCGTGCGGCCGACCTTTTCGCGGGCGATCAATCCGGCATCCGACAGCACATCGAGGTGCTTGATGATGGCGGGAAGCGAGATTGAAAACGGCTGCGCCAACTCGCTGACGGAAAGACTTTCGCGGTCGCCGAGCCGCGCCAATAGCGCGCGCCGGGTCGGATCGGAAAGCGCGGCAAAGGTGCGATCCAGGGCTTCATCTTGATACTTAACCATACGGTTTAGTATAGACGCAAGCCGGTGCGAGTCAAGCCTTCGCCTGCATCACGTCCTGGAGAGTGGAGACAATGGGCGCGCGAATGGCCGGATCATCGAGCGCAAATCCGTTGCGCGCTTGTCCGGCCATCACGAACGAGACTGTTTGGGCGCCAATCAATAATCCCGGTACACCCGCATCCGCCGCTGCGGTTGCTGTCCGAACGCCACGCGCGGGTTGATAGCGCAGTAGAGGTTACGCCCGGATGCCGACGCCATGCATTGTTCATACGTGGCGTACGAGCACTCGCCGGGGATGCCGACACCCCGGCCCTGCAGACAATAGGGATAGTCGTAGGCCGCCGCCGGCGAACTGCCGGCGACCGATGCGATCGTGGCCGCCGACAGCGCCAGTACCGCCAACATTGCATTGCGCATGATGCTTCTCCTTTGCACGAAGCAGAAAACCCCGTCGCCTCTTCCCTAAGAAACACCACGACTGCGCCAATGTTCCGTGAGGTAGATCACTGCACCTTCTCTACCTTGGCTTCCTCGATCACCTTCCTCCACTTGTCGGTTTCGGCCGCAATCATCGCGCCGAACGCCTCCGGGGTTCCGATCAGCGGCTCGCCGCCGAGGTCGACCAGCTTGGCCTTGGTCGCGGGTTCGGCGAGCACCTCGTTGATCTCCTTGTTCAGCTTGGCGATGATTTCCTTCGGGGTGTTCTTCGGAGCCCCCATGCCGAACAGCGCGGTTGCTTCATAGCCGGGGACGGTGTCGGCAAGGACCGGCACATCAGGCAACAGCGACGACTTCGCCGTGCTGGTGACGGCGAGCGCCCGCACCGAACCGGCGCGAACGTGCTGGATGATGGAGGGCATGTTGTCGAAAATCACCTGGACCTGGCCACCGAGCAGATCGGTGATCGCGGGTGCTGCGCCGCGATAGGGCACGTGCTGCATCTTGGCGCCCGACATCGCCATGAACATTTCACCGGACAGATGCACGGAGGTGCCGTTGCCTGATGACGCCATGTTCACCTTGCCGGGATTGGCCTTCACATAGGCGATGAACTCGGCGACCGTCTTGGCCGGCACATTGTTATTGACCGTCATCACGTTCGGCACGCGATTGAACGCCGCGACCGGCGCGATGTCGCGAACGACGTTGAATTTCAGGTTGGCGTACAGCGTGGCGTTGATGTAGTTCGCGGGATTGACCAGCAGCACGGTGTAGCCGTCCGGCTCGGCGTTGATGACGGATTCGGTAGCGATGTTGTTGCCGGCGCCGGGCTTGTTCTCGATCACGAACTGCTGACCGAGCCGCTCCGAGAGCCGCTGGCCGATCAGCCGCGCGATAATATCGGTCGCGCCGCCCGGAGGATATCCAACGACCCATTTCACCGGCCGGGTCGGGTAATCCGCCGCCGAAGCGCTGCCCATCGATGCGGCAGCGGAAAGACCGATGACGGCCAGACAAATCGCGGTACGGCGTGAAATCATCAAAAATTCTCCCATGAGGCCGGGTTCAGGGCCCGGTCCGTTTTCTATTGAGCGGCGGTCAAATTGGACCGCACGCGGGCCGCGTTGTAACAAACAAACCCCTATGCGGCCAGTGCGACCCGGCGCCGCCGAACCGCGACCAAAGGATAAGACATGTCCGTCAGCGTTAACGCACTCGATCATCTCGTCATCAATGTCTCCGACGTGGCGCGCTCCGCCGAGTGGTATCGAAAGATCCTCGGCATGGAGGTCAGGGTATTCGATCCCGGCCCGGGCAAAACGCCGCGGACCTCGCTGATGTTTGGAAACCAGAAAATCAATGTACGACCGCGCGACGCCGACAAGGTCGAGTGGTTCACGGCCGATCACGTAACCGCAGGGAGCGACGATCTGTGCTTCCTGACATCGAGCACGCCCGACCAGGTGGTGGCGCATCTGAAGGCCAACGGCGTCACGATCGAGGAAGGCCCGGTCGCCAAACAGGGCGCCCGCGGCACGCTGCGTTCGGTCTATTGCCGTGATCCCGACGGCAGTCTGATCGAGATTTCGTCGTATGAGGATGGGGCGGGTTAGAGGCACGCCGTTCCCTCCCCGTCATTGCGAGAAGCGAAGCGACGAAGCAATCCATACCGCCCCGCGGAAGGTATGGATTGCTTCGCTTCGCTCGCAATGACGAGGAGGGCCTCGCCGCCAATTACCGATTTGCTCATCGCGCCATCCAATGGCAGAACTACTCCCAAGCAAAAACCAAAAGCCGCCGTGAGGCTGCACGGGAGGACCAATGACCAATTCACAGGCAGTGCCGGGCGTTGTCGGACCGTTCGCAGGCCTCGACGTGCCGTGGCTGCTGCGGATGCGCGCCGAGAGCCGGCGCAATCATCCATTCCTGATCTGGGCTCCGTTCGAGGCGCCGGCGCGGAAATGGTCCTACGGCGAATTTCACGAGCGCGTGGGCGCGCTTGCCGCCGGCCTGGTCAGGCGCGGCATCAAGCCCGGCGAATATGTGCTGATCCATCTCGACAATTGCATCGAGGCCATGCTGGCATGGTTTGCCTGCGTCGAACTCGGCGCGATCGCGGTCACCACCAACACCCGCTCGGCGGCAGCGGAAATGGAATATTTCGCCGGCCATTGCGGCGCGGTCGCAGCCATCACCCAGCCGGCTTATGCCGAACTGATCTCCGCCAATTGCCGTGGCCTGCGCTGGATCGCCGTGATCTCGCATGACGCCGGCAATGCGCCGGCGCAAGCTGCGCCGCGCGGCGACAGTTTTGAGCAATTATTCGCCGACAGCGCCGATCGGCCGCGCCGCGTCGCCGACCCGTTCGCACCGTGCAGCGTTCAGTACACCTCCGGCACCACGTCGCGGCCGAAGGCGGTACTGTGGACGCATGCCAACGCGCTGTGGGGCGCCAAGATCAACGCCGCGCATGAGGATTTGCATGCTGATGACGTGCACCAGACTTATTTGCCGTTGTTTCACACCAACGCGCTGGCCTATTCGATGCTGGCGACGCTGTGGGTCGGCGGATCCTGCGTGATCCAGCCGCGGTTTTCCGCAAGCCGGTTCTGGAATGTTGCGCTGGAGCACAGCTGCACCTGGACCTCGACGATCCCGTTCTGCATGAAGGCGCTGCTCGAGCACGAAATCCCAAGGCATCACAAGTTCCGGCTCTGGGGCACCGCGGTATCCGAGCCGCCGCCGTTCGCCGCGTTCGGCATCAAGATGATCGGCTGGTGGGGAATGACCGAGACCATCACGCACGGAATCATCGGCGAGGTCGACCAGCCCAATACGCCGATGTCGATCGGCCGCGCCGCGCCGGAATATCAGATCCGCATCGTCGAAGACGACGGCACGCCGACTGATGTCGGCGGCACCGGTAATCTTCTGATCAAGGGCATTCCCGGCCTGTCGCTATTTGCCGAGTATCTGCACAACGAAAAGGCCACGCGCGAAAGTTTTGACGAGCACGGCTATTTTATCACCGGCGACCGCGTCACGCTGCTTGAAAGCGGCTTCATCCGGTTCGGCGACCGCACCAAGGACATGCTGAAGGTCGGCGGCGAGAACGTCGCGGCCTCCGAGATCGAACAGGTGATCGCGGTGGTGCCGGGCGTGCGTGAGGCCGCGGTGGTGGCGAAAAAGCATCCGATGCTCGATGAAGTGCCGGTCGTGTTCATCATTCCGCAGGCCGGCGTCGATAGCGCACCGGCCGACCTGCATGACACCGTGATGGCCGCCTGCCGCAACGGCCTCGCCGACTTCAAGGTGCCGCGCGAAATTCACTTCGTCGACGACATGCCGCGCTCGACGCTGGAGAAGGTGGCGAAGGCGGAGTTGCGGAAGATGCTGGGGTAGGAGCGCGATTATCGCGTAGGATGAGGCGCCCTCTCCGCGTCGTTCCGGGGCGGTGCGAAGCACCGAACCCGGAACCTCGAGATTCCGGGTTCGCTTCGCGCCCCGGAATGACGATCCCCCCGCTCAACTCACCTCGAACCTTATCGGCAGCTTCTTCGGGCCGTTGACGAAGTAAGCCTGCGTCATCTTCACCTCGCCGTCGAGCATCAGCGACTTCAGCCGCGGCAGCAATTCCTCGAACAGGATCCGCATTTCCAGCTTGGCCAGATATTGGCCGAGGCACAGATGCGCGCCGTAGCCAAACGCGACGTGGCGGTTCGGTTTGCGGTCTGAGCGAAACCGATAAGGCTCTTCGAACACCTCCTCGTCGCGGTTGCCGGATGCGTAGCACAGCATCAGCCAGTCGCCCTTGGCAATCTTGCGTCCGCCGAGTTCGGTGTCTGCCGTGGCAGAGCGCATGAAATGCTTGACCGGGGTCATCCAGCGGATCGCCTCGTCGACCAGCCCCGGGATCAGCTCGGGATTGACCTTGACCTGCTCGAATTGCGCCGGGTCCTGCGCCAGCGCCCAGATCGCGCCGGCGGTCGAGGAGGACGTGGTGTCGTGGCCCGCGGTCGCCACGATCATGTAGTAGCTCGTCGCGTCGTGATCCGGCATGTAGTCGCCGCCAATCCTGGCGTTGGCGATCACGCTGGCGAGATCCTCGCGCGGATGGCGGCGGCGATCCTCGGTGATGCCACGGAAATAGGCGCCAAAGTCGTTCACCACCGACTGCATCATCGTTGAAAACTGCTCCGCCGTGAGTTGCTCCCTGATCCGGGCCGTATCGGGATCCTGCGGGCCGAACAGCTCCTGCGTCAGCTTGAGCATTCTCGGCTCGTCCTTTTCGGGCACGCCGAGGATCTCCATGATGACATGCAGCGGATAGCCGAGGGCTACGTCCGCGACGAAATCGCAAGCCCCACCCTTTTCGAGCATGCGCTGCACGGTCGCGCGGGCGATCTCGCGCACGCGCGCCTCGAATTTCCCGAGATTGGCGGGCATGAACCAGCCCTGCGTCAGCGCGCGATATTTCGGATGATCCGGCGCATCCATCTGCACCAGCGAACGCACCAGGTTCGGCCCGCCCGTGATCTTGCGGATGCGCTCTTCCACCGCCCGGTTCGTCAGCGTGGTCGGGCGGTCGGCATTGTGAAACAGCTCGTTCTGGCGGCTGACGGCCTGGATATGGGCATGCTTTGTCACTACCCAGAACGGATCGAAGCCGTCAGGCTTGGCAAGCCCGAGCGGATTGTTGGCGCGGAGCCAGCGGTAGCTGTCGTGGATGCGATGGTCGGCATAGGCGGCCGGATTGACGAGCGTGGCGGCAATGTCGGCGGGAATGTCGACGTTGGGACTGGAGTCGACAGTCGTATCCATGGGCCTTCCCCGCTTGCCTGTGTCATCTGCGCAATGTGCACTGATGATCACGATACCCAGGCAATTGTAGGGCCTGAAGCTTGCGTTGAGCGGCTGTTGGAGGCAGGTCATTCCGGGCAACGCGCAGCGTTGAACCCGGAATGACAGCAGATGGGATTCAGTAATGCCCGAACGCCACCGGGCGGAACGCTTGCAGCAGATGCTGGTCGATCTTGTCGCCCATCTCTTCCATCATGGCGTAGGCGCGGGCGTGGGTGAACTGCAGCCGGTAGGCACGCTTTTCGACGAGCGCCGCATAGATATCCACGATCGTCGTCAGGCGAACGATGTCGCTGATCTGATTGCCGTTCAGGCCGTTGGGGTAGCCGGTGCCGTCGAGAAATTCATGGTGGTGCAAGCACCACGTCGAGCATCTCGGGCGGGAAGCCGCCTTGCGACGCCAGTGCGTCGTAGCCGCGGCGGGGATGCTGGCGCATCTCTTCCATTTCCTCGAGCGTCAGCGGCCCCGGCTTGTCGAGGATCGCAACCGGAACGAAGGCCTTGCCGACGTCATGGAGCAGGGCTGCGCGCGCCAGACGGCGCTGGTCGTCCTCACGCATGCCGAGATGCTGCGCGTAAGCCACGGCAAAGCCCGCGACAAAGAGACAATGGCGATAGCTGCCGGTGTGATGGCAGCCGACCGTCGTCAGCCATTCCCGCAAGGACGAATGCCTGATCGCCTTGAGAATTTTACTCTCGGCCTCGACGATATCGGCAAATTTCAGGGGGACGCCGGCCGGAAGCCGCTCGAAGATCCTGACCATGACGCCGTGCGCGGCCTCGACACCCCTGTTCAGGGCCTTGCCACGATCGGTCTCGTCGAATCCATCGCTGTCCGGAAACGCGGCGCGGATCCGCTGCAGGATGCCTTGCGCGTCGAACGGCCGCGCGATCGTATCGGTCGCGCCGAGCGCCCACGCCTGCATCGATCCATGATGCAGCGCATCCGCCAGCACGAACAGCCGCGGCATCTCGCGGTAGGCTTCGGTCCGCAACTTGTTGCGCACGAGCTGCACGCTTTCGGCGGAGCGCAGATTGATGTCGACCACGATCCCTGAGAGATCGCGGGCAGGCTGGTCGGGAATATCCGAAGTCGTGATGGTGTCGACCTGGCCGACGGACTGCAGAATGCTGGCGAGCTCGGTGCTTTGATCGCTCCGATCCGAGGCCAGCAGCAGCCGGCGTTTGGTCGGAGCCTTGTTGGTTGCGGATGTCATGGAACCCCAGAGCCTTGCAGTGAGTGCCTACAGCCAAGGCTAGCGGATAAGGGGTTCCTTGCGGCTTAAGAGGCATCGTGAACACGGGCTACCGTGAGCGCTAAAATTTTAGCGATTTGGTTCGTGATGCGCGGCATCGACGACCATCGTCATCCGCGAACGCCGGGCCTGACGACATGGATGTTGATGCGGGTGGTGTATTCGGCCTCCGGCGCGCAGAATGATACCGATCCGAATTAGCGGCAATGCAATTTCGAATTACTCGAAGAGAACATAATCTTTTGATAGCCTGGTTGTGCGCTGCGGCAAAGGCTTTGTCGCAGGCTGGTCAATCACTCGCGCCAGCAGCAGGCTCACCTTCCATTTCAGCATTTCCCAACGGCGAACGGATCGCGCTAGGATAAGGCCGGGCCGGAATTGCGCGCCATTTGCATTGGGAATCGTTATGCCGACAATCAATCGTGATGGCGTCAACATCTATTACGAAGTCCACGGCTCAGGCCCACCTTTGCTGCTGACCCACGGCTATTCATCGACCAGTGGGATGTGGCAGGGGCAGATCGCGGCCTTGTCGAAGCGCCACAAACTCGTGTTGTGGGATATGCGCGGCCACGGCCAGTCCGATTACCCCGACGATCCCTTAGCCTATAGCGAAGCGTTGACAGTCGGCGACATCGCGGCGCTGCTCGACGCTGTTGGCGCCGACAAGGCGATCATTGGCGGGCTTTCCCTTGGCGGCTACATGTCGCTGGCGTTCTACCGCGCCCATCCGGATCGCGTCCGCGCGCTTCTGATCATCGACACCGGCCCCGGCTTCAAGAAGGACGATGCCCGCGAAGTCTGGAACAAGCGCGCGCATGACACCGGCGAGCGCTTCGAGCGCGAGGGTCTGGAAGTTCTGAAGTCGGCCAGCCGGGAACGCTCCAGCGTCACCCATCGCGACGCGTCGGGACTGGCGCGCGCCGCGCGCGGCATGCTGACCCAGCGTGATGCCCGCGTGATCGAATCCTTGCCTGACATCAAGGTGCCGTCGCTGGTCGTGGTCGGCGCCGACGACACGCCGTTCCTCGCCGCTTCCGATTACATGGCGGCCAAGATTCCCGGCGCGCAGAAGGTGGTGATCCCGGCGGCCGGTCACGCCGTCAACATCGACCAGCCGCAGGCCTTCATCGATGCGGTGCTGCCGTTCCTCGATGGTCTGGATGCCAAGCCAGCGGATACAAAGCCAACCGCGAAGGCGGCATCATGAAAACATCGGCTACTATGGCCTTCGCACTGCTCGCAGGCAGCTTCGCGTCCGCCGCTGCGCAGCAACTCCCGCCGATCGGCGGCCCCTATCCGCCGCCGTTTACCGCGACGCTCTCGAACAATACGCCGCTGGCCTTCGGCATGGACGCTGAAGATGCCGCCCGCGCGCTCGGCACCCCGCTCAATTACGTCAGCGGCCGTCCCGGCGAGGAAGTCTATCTCGTGTTCCGCAATGTCGGCGGCAGCGGATTGTTCATCAAGAAGGACCGCCTGTTTCTGCAGTTTCGCAAAGGCAGGCTGGCGGGCTGGAAGGGCGACTGGGGCCACAACTGGATGTGGCAATAGCAGCGCTTCGCGAATCCCGGCGCAACCAAATTCGTGCAACCCTCAAACAAAAATGGATGAAACGTGGGACAGGATATCAAGCTGACGGCTTCGGACGGTTTCAAACTGGGCGGCTACCGCGCCGATCCCGCTGGCGCGCCCAAGGCGGCCATCGTGGTGATCCAGGAGATCTTTGGCGTCAATCACCACGTCCGTTCGGTGTGCGATCGCCTCGCAAGCGAAGGCTATGTCGCGATCGCACCGGCGATCTTCGACCGCACCCAGCCGGACTTCCAGTGCGGCTATTCGCCCGACGAGATCGCCACCGCGCGCAAGTTCATCGCCAATCCCGATTGGGCCGCGATGCTGCGCGATACCCAGGCCGCCGTCGACGCGGTGAGGGATGTTGGTCCGGTCGGCATCATCGGCTTCTGCCTCGGCGGCAGCATTGCCTATGCGGCGGCGACCAAACTGTCGGGCCTGTCAGCCGCTATCGGCTATTACGGCGGCGCCGTCGTTCGCTTCGCCGACGACAAGCCGCAAGTGCCGACACAACTGCATTTCGGCGAAAAGGACGCGGGCATTCCGCTGACCGATGTCGAAACCATCAAGGCCAAGCGACCCGAGGTCGAAGTCCATACCTATCCCGGCGCGCAGCACGGCTTTCACTGCGACGAGCGGGCGAGCTACGACAAGGCCAGCGCCGACATCGCCTGGCCGCGCAGCCTCGCGTTCTTTGCGAAGCATTTGAAGAAATAAGCTCGCAATCTCTCCGCCGTCATTCCGGGGCGCGTCGCAGACGCGAACCCGGAATCTCGAGATTTCCGGGTCTGGTCCTTCGGACCATCCCGGAATGACGTAGCGTAAATAATGACGTAGCGTAAATAATGCCTCAGTCGCCCTTGACGCCGGTTGCCTTCACGACATCGTCCCATCTCGCGAGGTCGCGGCGCAGGGCTTTGTCGAACGCTTCTGCCGATCCACCTACCGGTATCAGGCTGAGCGCCTCGATCCCGGCGACGCCCTCGGGCGAGGCGATGATGCGGGCGAGTTCGTCGGAAAGCTTGGTCACGATCTCTTTCGGCGTTCCCGCTGGCACGAACACGCCAAGCCAGCCTTCGATTTCAAACCCGGGATAGCCGAGTTCAGCGAGCGTCGGCACGTCGGGCATTGCCTTCCTGCGCTTCTCACCGCCCACCGCCAGCGCCCTGAGCTTGCCCGCCTTGATTTGCGCGCTCGCCGTGGTCAGGTCGACGAAGCCGGAGACCACCGTGTTGGCGAGCAGGTCGTTCGTCAGCGGAGCCGAGCCGCGATAGGGGATGTGGGTCATGTCGATATTGGCGACCTTCTTGAGGAGTTCGCCGTAGAGATGCGACGTCGTGGCGTTGCCGAAGGTGCCGTAGGGCTTGCCGGGGTTCGCCTTGGCGTAATCGACCAGTTCCTTCACCGACTTGAACGGCTGCTGCTCGGGGACCGTCAGCACGATGGTCGACAGTGCCACCTGGGTGACAGGCGCGAGATCCTTGAAGACGTCGTAGGGCAGTTTCGCAACGAGGCTCGGCGCCTGAATGATCTGGGTAATAGCGAGCAGCACGGTGTAGCCGTCGGGCTGCGCCTTGGCCACGAAATCGTTGCCGACCACGCCGCCGCCACCCGACTTGTTCTCCACGACGACGGTCGTCTTCCACGCCTCCTGCAATTTGTTAGCAAGCAAGCGGCCCAGCACGTCGGTGGCACCGCCCGCGGGATAAGGAATGACCAACGTAATGCGCCGGCTCGGATAGGAATCAGCCGACGCCTGCTGCGAGGAGGCGCACAGGGTCGTCATGGCAATCGACGCCATGATAGCTGCCGCAATCGCCGCGCGCCTGATGTGGATCGGCAAACGAAAAATCATGGTCCCACTCCGGATTGCAGGCGCGAACGAGCCGGCGCGCCTGTTGAACGAGGGAGTGTCTACATTGCTGCAGCGCAAGATGGAATACGGTTTTGAGCGTGAGTTGCAAATCGCGCTGATTCACCGCAACTAATGCAGCGTAGCGACCATTGCGCGGGCAACTCAAACATCCTGACGCGCGAAAATCGCCACGTTACCAGCGCAGGTTAGACCAGTTCGCGGCTTATACTTGTTCGCGCTAGAACCATCGCTCGCCGACAAGCACGGTGTCGCCGGGAGCAACCGCGCTTCCAGGCGGCACGATAAAACGTGCCGGTCCGGACGCATCGGTGTGCGTGAGCGTAACCTGATCGCGGCGCGCGCGTGGTGAAAAGCCACCGGCAATGGCGACCGCGCTTTCAACTGTCATGTTCGGCACATAGGGATACTGGCCGGGTGCCGCGACCTCGCCGAGGATAAAGAACGGCCGATAGGCTTCGACCTCCACCGCGACAGAGGGCTCCCTGATAAATCCCTTGCGTAGTTTCGCCGCGATCTCCGTTGCCAGGCGCGCGGTCGTGCGACCGCGCGCTGGCACTGAACCGATCAGCGGCATCGTGATCGAACCACCGGCATCGATTGCGTAAGTATTGGTGAGGCCTTCCTGGCCGTAGACCACGACGCGCAGTTTATCGCCGGCATCGAGATGATAGGCCGAATCGTAACGCACCGGCATCGGTTCGGCGTAAGCCGCGGGTGCGGCCATGATGACTGTCGGCGGTGCGCTGCGCGGTGACGCGGCAAAGGCCGATCGAAGCGCGCCGATGGCGCCGCCACCGGATTCCATGACGACAGATTGGGATGGCGGATCGGATGGCTGGCCATAGGCCACCGTATCGAGATCACCCTGCGACGCGACCGCGACCGGACCCGTCGTGCGCATGCATCCCGACAGCGCGAGCGCCGTCATGATCGCAGTGATCGGTAGTCGAAACGCGCGCACAACCCGCACCGGAGCCATCCCTTACAGCGAGACAGTTCCAGTCTTGCACCGGTTATGGTTAAAAAAGGGTTTTTGGAGAGGCTTGCGCGAGGCGCGAGGGAAGGAACCTCTCCCCGCTCGTTGCCCGCAAGCGGGGCGAGGTTGAAGGACGGCGCGATCAGGCACTTACGCCGACGCCGATCGGGCACGACACGCCGGTGCCGCCCAATCCACAATAGCCCGCCGGATTCTTGGCGAGATATTGCTGATGGTAGTCCTCGGCGAAATAGAATTCGGCTGAGGGCGCGATCTCGGTGGTGATGGCGCCGACGCCCTTGGCGGCAAGCGCCTTCTGGTACACCGCCTTCGACGCGTCGGCGGCTTTGCGCTGCGCATCACCGAACGTGTAGATCGCCGAGCGATATTGCGTGCCGACATCGTTGCCCTGGCGCATGCCCTGCGTCGGGTTGTGATTTTCCCAGAACGTCTTCAGCAGTTGCTCGTAGGAGATCTTCTTCGGGTCGAACACCACCAGCACCACTTCGGTGTGCCCGGTCCGGCCGGAACAAACCTCTTCATACGTCGGATTGGCGGTGTGCCCGCCGGCGTAGCCGACGGCGGTCGCATAGATACCGTCGCCGAGTTCCCAGAACTTGCGCTCGGCGCCCCAGAAGCAGCCGAGCCCGAACACCGCCTGCTCGAGGCCCGCGGGATAAGGCGGCTGCAGCTTGCGGCCGTTGACGAAGTGGGTGGTGGCGGTCGGGATTGGGGTGGCACGGCCGGGCAGCGCTTCGGCTGCGCTCGGCAACGCGGTGGTCTTGCGCATGAACAACATGGAGAACCTCCAAAGAAGGACATCGGCCGTCGCGTCCACTGCAGCGGCCGGTTGGACTTCTATATATGTCTTTACGCCTGAAGCCGCAGCCCTGTTGCGACACGCCGGGCATGGCCGCGCCGATCAGTCGCGCGAATAGCCGATCAGCGGCTTGCGCGGCCGGAACAAGATCATCAGGAGAATGCCGGCCACGCCCAGTACGGCAAATACCGGCTGGTCCAGCAGCACCTTGACGACGCTGTTCCAGAGCCAGGGCGCGGTCCCCTCCACCCAGGTCCGGAAAACCAGCTGGCTGGACTGATGAATGTCGTTCCAGAACTGGCCGAACCGGGTGAAACGCAGGGCCTGATCGGCCACGAACCGTGCGCCGTCATAGACCATGAAGATGAATCCGCCGGCCAGGAGCAGCAGGCCAATCAGCCGAAAAAAACCGCGGATCATGCGTCACCTTATATCTGTCGCCGCCAAAAGGCCGTCAGCCAATACCGGGGGGACCCCGGAAATTCAACCTCATCAGCACCTTATGCGCCATTAAGCCTCGATTTTCCGTCTTTTTGGGGAGCCCAGAAAGCGTTGACGGTGCCGGACGCGCCCTCTATAAGACCCCCAATGGCGGCGGGCGCAATCCCGCCGCCGCTGTTCTTTGAGCAGCGCGGCTACGGGAGCATTTTGGCTTCCGGCCATGGCATCTTCAAGAACGGCCTACGTCAGAACACCCTGAAAACACAACCAGCGTCGATCACGCAATTTGAACGGCCGGCGCGCTCAAGCCCGACCACCCCGAGCGACGACAGCCGAAGGATAGTTGAGAACATGGCCAATACCACTTCCGCCAAGAAGGCGACCCGCAAGATTGCCCGTCGCACCATCATCAACAAGTCGCGCCGCACCCAGATGCGTGGTGCGGTCCGCACCGTCGAGGAAGCGATCAAGAGCGGCGACCGCGATGCCGCGTTGAAGGCGATGGCGCACGCGGAACCGGAACTGATGCAGGCGGCGCAGCGGAATATCATTCACAAGAACAATGCGAGCCGGAAGGTGTCGCGCCTGACCCACCAGATTGCCAAGCTCGCCAAATGAGCTGACAGCAGGTGAGCTGACAAAAATAGACATTCGTCAAAGCCCGGCCTCGCCGGGCTTTTTCTTTTTCAGTGTCGTATGTTTCAGTGTCATATTTCCTCGCGCCCGATTTTTGCGAGGACCAATTTACCGCACTGGCGACGCCATGCGCATGTGCGGGGCGTTTTCACGTCTCGCTGACTAATCGAACGGCATCCGCTCCGTTCTGCCTGCAAAAGCGCCGCATGGGGAGTTACCCTGAAAAACAATCGCGAAAAACTTCGTCTCGCTAATCACTTATCCACATAGCGACCACAAGCGTTTTGAAAACCGGTCCGGGTAACCATGATTGTAACGGTTTCTTAAAAAATTTTGCGAGTGCGGCCAAAATTGTCACGAAGGCTGGCGGTTCGCAATTCTACACGCGGATTCAAAAACTTGGTGTGGAGTATCCCAACTGCAGCATTGCAACACTCGGCAAGAGTCAGACGGCGATGTCGAATCACGGATTGTCAGAAATCGCCCTTGGTGTATTCCTTACTCGTTCGCGACGCCCGAGGCTCTCCTGACCAGCGCGGTTTGAGACCCAAGAGCGGACGTGCAAATCGGCGGCGGTGTGCGCGTTAGCGATGCTTTCCAAGCGAAGCTGAGTTGGTAACTCATAGCAATATGAGAACGGCTGTTCTGTGTCTAAATTTCCTGGCGTTGCGCACAGGTTTCGCGCGCTTCGAACAAGGGGAATAGGAATGGGCGACAACTGCAACGACTGGGAACGCGTAGCTCGCGAACGTGTTGAAGACGACAGACTGAGGTAGCGGCGGCGCAGCGCCGGACATGTTTGTGTTCGGTGGCGGCAGACTGACTTTGAAACACTTGCGATCTGATAACTCGCCGCGCGTTTCTCGCGGTGAGTGGGGGAGGTAGTATGCTTTACGGAATCATCGCGACATCCGACACGCTCATTTCCATTTCAACCGAGACCGCATCACAAGTCTCCAATAGCTCTTTCAGTCAGCCCCCCACGCGAGCTCCGGGTAGACCGTCGAGTACGCGCTGACCTCGCGGAAATCTCTTACTCCAGCATTGATCTGAGCAGCGGCGATCTTCGCCGAACGATGATCCATGCCTGGTGTCGGAGGTCCCCGCTTTGAGGTCACGTCTGGCAGGAAATCTGCAAGGCGATTTCGTATTAACACCATTACTCTTTCAGAAAAGTTCTCAGGCAATGACAAATATGGAACAGGATCGCTGGTCGCGCGTGAAGGGACGCTTGCGGACGAGCGTGGGCGAAGACGTCTACACGAGTTGGTTTGCGCGCATGGACCTGGAAGGCGTGCAGGACGAAAGCGTGCGTCTGTCGGTTCCGACCCGATTCCTCAAGAGCTGGATCCAGGCGCACTACGCCGATCGTGTTCTTACCTGCTGGCAGGCCGAGATGCCGGAAGTGCATCGGATCGATCTCACCGTGCGCACGGCGATGCGATCTGTCGCGCCTGCAAAGGAAGCCGCCGCGCCGGCCGATCAACGCCGCGTCGAACACGCCAATGGCCGTCCCGCGCCCGAATTGCGCGCAACCGCAACCGCGCCGGTGTCCGCCAACCATGATGCGCTCGGCGGCTCGCCGCTCGATCCGCGCCTGACCTTTGCGAGTTTCGTGATCGGCCGCTCCAACACGCTGGCCCATGCGGCCGCGCGCCAGGTCGCCGAAGGACGCCGCGGCGATGCCGTGATGTTCAACCCGCTGTACATTCACGCCGGCGTCGGCCTTGGCAAAACCCATCTGTTGCAGGCGGTGACGTGGGCCGGCAATTCCGGCAGCGAGCGCAAGGTGCTCTATCTCACCGCCGAGAAGTTCATGTACGGCTTCGTCGCCGCGCTGAAGACGCAGACGGCGCTCGCGTTCAAGGAAGCGCTGCGCGGCATCGACGTGCTCGTGATCGACGACCTGCAGTTCCTGCAGGGGAAATCGACGCAGGCCGAGTTCTGCCACACGCTGAACGCGCTGATCGATGCCGGCCGCCAGGTGGTAATCGCCGCCGATCGTCCGCCGTCCGATCTCGAAAGCCTCGATGACCGCGTCCGCTCGCGGCTGGCCGGCGGCCTCGTCGTGGAGATGGGTTCGCTCGGCGAAGAACTGCGGCTCGGAATCCTGAAGTCGCGCGTGGCAGCCGCCCGCGCACATCATGCGAGTTTCGACGTGCCGGAAGCGGTGCTGGATTATCTGGCGCGCACCATCACCCATAATGGCCGCGACCTCGAAGGCGCCATCAACCGCCTGCTCGCCCATTCCAAGCTCAACGCCCAGCCGGTGACGCTGGAAATGGCCGAGCGCGAGGTGCGCGATTTGATCCGTCCGCAGGAACCGAAGCGGATCAAGATCGAGGACATCCAGCGGGTGGTGGCCCGGCAATACAATGTGAGCCGCTCGGACCTGCTGTCCTCCCGGCGGACCGCGAACGTGGTTCGGCCGCGCCAGGTCGCGATGTATCTCGCCAAGACGCTGACGCTGCGTTCGCTCCCCGAAATCGGCCGCCGATTCGGCGGACGCGACCACACCACGGTGCTGCATGCCGTGCGCAAGATAGAGGCACTGGTCGCCCGGGATACGGCGCTGTCCGAAGAGGTCGAACTCGCTGAAGCGTCAGCTGCAGGAATAGCGCGGCGGGAATAACACGGCAGGCATAGCGCGGCAGGAACAAGCCTCCCTCCCTGTCTCCCTCCCCTCGTGCAAGGGGAGGGAGAATGTTTTCTGGCCGCATTTTTCTGCCCCAAAAGTGAGGGAACGGGCCCGGCCTCCCTTGCACCGGCGGGCCATCCGCGCCACCTTGCGGTCCCCCCGGGGGTTTGATCAAATCCGGTCCTGATCCGGCTTTTCGGGTTTCCCATGCCGCGGCGCTGCCTTTACGGGCCGCCCGGCTTTTCCATCTCTGGCGGGTATTGCAATGAAGGTCACCGTCGAACGCGCGCAACTGCTGAAGTCGCTGGGTCACGTCCATCGCGTGGTCGAGCGCCGAAACACCATTCCGATCCTCGGCAACGTGCTGATCCGCGCCGAAAACGCCCGGCTGTCGCTGAAGGCGACCGACCTCGATCTCGAGGTGACCGAAACCCTGGCGGCGGAAACCGGGACCGGTGGATCCACCACCGTGCCGGCGCACATGTTCTACGACATCGTTCGCAAGCTGCCCGACGGCGCGCAGATCGTACTGGAGGCCGACGGCGACCGGTCGGTGCTCGCGATCCGTGCCGGCCGCTCGCGCTTCACGCTGCAGACGCTGCCGGAGAGCGATTTTCCTGATCTCGCCGCCGGCGACATGACGCATTCGTTCGCGCTCGCTGCCGCCGACGTCAAACGCCTGATCGACCGCACGCAGTTTGCGATCTCGACCGAGGAGACGCGCTACTACCTCAACGGCATCTATCTGCACTCGGCCGGCAGCGCCAAGGCCGCTACCTTGCGCGGGGTGGCCACCGATGGGCATCGGCTGGCGCAGATCGACCTGGCGCTGCCCGCTGGCGCGACCGGCATGCCCGGCGTGATCGTGCCGCGCAAGACGGTCGGCGAGGTGCAGCGCCTGATCGAGGACAATGAAGCCGAAGTCAAAATCGAACTGTCGCAGGGCAAGATCCGCTTCACCATCGGCAATGTGGTGCTGACCTCGAAGCTGATCGACGGCACCTTCCCGGACTACGGCCGCGTCATTCCGCAGAACAACGACAAGGAACTGATCGTCGACAAGAAGGATTTCGAGGCCGCCGTCGACCGCGTCTCGACCATTTCGAGCGAACGCGGGCGCGCGGTGAAGCTGGCGCTGTCCCCCGGCAAGCTGGTGCTGTCGGTGACCAATCCGGATTCCGGCAGTGCCACCGAAGAACTCGAAGTCGAATACGCCGCCGACGCGCTCGATATCGGATTCAACTCGCGCTATTTGCTCGACATCGCCGCCCAGATCGAAGGCGAAGTCGCCGTACTCAGGCTGGCGGATCCCGGCTCGCCGACGCTGGTGCAGGACAAGGAAAACAAAGGCGCCCTCTACGTGCTGATGCCGATGCGGGTGTGAGTACTTCCAGCGACCCGCGCTCCGACCTTCCCTCTCCCCCTGTGGGAGAGGGTGGCGCCCGACAAGAATGCAGCTGTCATACCCGCGAAGGCGGGTATCCAGTAATCGCCAGCGCCAGTGAAGAAATCGAGCAGCTCGGCGTACTGGATCATCCGCCTACGCGGATGATGACGGCAGAGGTTGCCGCCGCTTTTCCAACTCCTCGGCAATGACAAGCCCTCATGACCCCCTCCCGCATTCACCGTCTCTCGCTCACGCACTTCCGCAATTATCGCGCGGCTACCGTGCAGGCGCGGGGCGATGTCGTGGTGCTGGTGGGACCGAACGGCGCCGGCAAGACCAATTGCCTGGAGGCGATCTCGTTTCTGTCGCCGGGACGCGGCTTGCGGCGCGCAACGCTGGAGGATGTCGCCGACAATCAGGGCGACGGCTCCTGGGCGGTGTCCACCGAGGTCGAGGGCGCGCTCGGGCTTGCCACGCTCGGCACCGGCATCGATCCGCCAGGCACCGAGGCGGCCTCAACCAGCCGGCGCTGCCGGATCGATCGCGAGCCCGTGAGTTCGGCCACCGCGTTCGGCGATCATTTGCGCATGGTGTGGCTGACACCTGCGATGGACGGGCTGTTTCTCGGCGCGGCCTCGGAACGCCGGCGCTTCTTCGACCGGCTGGTGCTGGCGATCGACAGCGAGCATTCCAGCCGCGTGTCGGCGCTGGAACGTTCGCTCCGCTCGCGCAACCGGCTGCTCGAGGTGCGCAATTACGACGACCACTGGTGCGACGCGATCGAGCGCGAGACCGCCGAGCTTGCCGTTGCCGTCGCCGCCACCCGCGGCCAAACCGTGACGAAGCTCGCGGCGATGCTGCGCGAACGCGGTGCGGATTCCGCCTTCCCGTCGGCGCAGATCATGCTCGACGGCTGGATGGAGAATGCGCTGGTCAATGAACCCGCAACCGCCGTGGAAGATCGTTACCGCGAGATCCTGCGCGCCGGACGAGCGCGGGATGCTGCGGCCGGCCGCACGCTGGACGGTCCCCACCTCACCGACCTGCAGGTGGTCTACGCGCCAAAAAACATGCCGGCCCGCGACGCCTCCACCGGCGAGCAGAAGGCGCTCCTGATCGGGCTGGTGCTGGCCCATGCGACGCTGGTCGCCGAAATGACCGGCATCGTGCCGCTGTTGCTGCTCGACGAGGTGGTGGCGCATCTCGACCCTAGCAGGCGCAAGGCGCTGTTCGATGAGCTGGCAAAACTCGGCGCGCAGGTCTGGATGACCGGTGCCGACCCGGCCGCGTTCGTCGACATCGGCGCCAGCGGCGAGATTTTCGACGTGGAATCCGGTCAGGTCAGCCGACGCGGCTGAGCGCGCGCTATCTCGGCTTGCCCGCTGCCGCCTCACCGCCGAGCAAGCGGTCGATGATGGATTCGATCAGGAAGATCGATCCTTTTTCGGTAATGTGCACCTGATCGCTCACGGCGATATCCGCCGCCGTATCGCCGATGCGCGTCAGGCACCCCTGCGCATTGCAGAAGACGTCCGACGCGGAGATGAATTCAGCGCCGAGCGGTTCAAGCCTGGCGCGCATGACCGCGTCGTAGGCCGCCGGTGGCGCAGCTCCAGACGAACGCTGCGGGATCAGTGTACGATGGAGCATGAAATACCTGAGCACCTCGGACGGAAGTCCGCGCCGCCAGGCCGGCACCCCGCCGAGAACCACGACGCGCGCCTGCGTCTGCTGCTTCAGCGCGACCACGGTCTCAGCCACGTTGTCGAGGTGTTTTTCCCAGGTGCCATGCAGCAGGACGATATCGGGTTTGATCTGCCGGACCAGCGAAAACACCTTGTCATTCATCGCGCGGCAATTCGGCGTGCTCACGATGTCGGCGTTCAAGGCCGGAATGCAGGAACTGGAGGTAAGCTGGGCAATGCCGAAGCCTCGCGTCTCCTGAGCTTTGCGGAGGCCCGGCAGCAGCGCCCCCGCGGTCGAATCGCCCCAGATCAGGACCAGCGGGCGCCGGTCGCGTTCGACGCAACTGTCGGCGAATGACATTTCGCGGCTGAGATCGAGCAGACACTCATGGAAGCGCCATTTGAAGCTCTCCGTCGGCACGCTGGCCATGGCACGGATTTCCGGCGGCAGCCGGGAATCGAAGCCGCGGCCCCAGACCACAACCATGCCTGCGGCCGCGACCATCGCCATGCCGGCGCCGAGGCTGAACATCTTGCGCCGGCTCGGGACGCCGAAGCGGAACGGCATCTCGACAAACCGGTAGGTCGCCCAGGCCAGCACCATGCTGGCAACCAGGATCAGCTCGCGTTCGAGCAGCGTCAGCGGGCCGAATTTGATGATCCCGAAAAACACCAGCAGCGGCCAGTGCCAGAGATAGAGCGGGTAGCTGATCAGGCCGATCCACACGAGGGGCTTGCTCGATAGCACGACACGGTTCACCCAGGCCGCGGGCGTGGACAGCAGAAGCGCGGTACCGGCGACCGGCAACAGCGCCCACCAGCCCGGGAAGGCGCGGTGGCTATCCAGAAGGAAGGCCGCCAGCGCAATCAGCGCCACGCCGATCGAAGCGCGCCAGTGGTCCGCCGCGCCGGCCTTGTCGATCTTGACCCAGCCGCAGGCCAGCGCCGCACCGGCGAGCAATTCAAACGCCCGGGTGAACGGCAGATAGAAGGTTGCAACGGGGTCGGAGCCGATCAAGGCCACGTTAAGCAGGAAAGACCCGACGCCAAGGATTGCGGCCACCGCGAAAATGCTGAACCGCAGCCGGGCGGCGAGCATCAACAGCAGCGGCCAGAACAGATAGAACTGTTCCTCGATGCCCAGCGACCACAGATGCAGCAACGGCTTTTTGGCGGACTCGAGGTCGAAATAGCCGGACTGCAGCAGCAGCGCGATATTGGCCAGAAACGCCGCGCTGGCGAAGGCGTCGCTGCCGAGTTGCGCAAAGGCCTGCGGCAACATCCAGAACCAGCCCAGGATCAACGTCGCGCCGAGCACCACGATCAGGGCCGGGAAGATGCGCCGGATACGCCTGTTGTAGAAGCCGATCAGGCTGAACCGGCCGAGTTCCAGTTCGCGCGCGATGATGCCCGTGATCAGGAAGCCCGAGATCACGAAGAACACGTCGACGCCGATGAAGCCACCCGGCACGGCGTCCGGGAACGCGTGAAAATTCAGGACCAGCAACACGGCGATGGCCCGGAGGCCGTCGATGTCCGGCCGATATTTTGATAAAGGCAACGACAATAGAGGGCCAACCCGGGATCGCGACAGATTGCGGGCAACGCTGAAAGATTGCCGCACGGGCTTCTCTAGCAGGTCCGTGGCGGACCGCCATTTCCCACCGCGACGGCCTGCAAAAATCATCCCGTCAAGGGCGCAGAATCATTCCCCGAATCGCGCTTTTCGAAGCCGCCGGAATCGTCCGTTGGACACCTTGAAAAACAGTAAAAAACCACTATTTTTTCAACGACTTGCTAGTGGAGAGATTGCGCTAGGCGCAATGCCTCTTTCATGGCACAAATAGACCAATCAGCGCCTCAAATTGCGCAGCTGATTCGGGACACCCTCGAAGGCCTCATATGACAGAACCTGCCCGGCAGACACCTGCCGATACTGAGCATCCCATTCCGATTGAATATGGTGCGGAATCGATCCGGGTGCTGAAGGGGCTCGACGCCGTGCGCAAACGGCCGGGCATGTATATCGGCGACACCGATGACGGTTCCGGCTTGCACCACATGGTCTACGAGGTCGTCGACAACGCCATCGACGAGGCGCTTGCGGGTCATGCCACCGCGGTCGAAGTCGTCCTCAACGCCGACGGCTCGGTGACGGTGCGCGACGACGGCCGCGGCATTCCAGTCGACATTCACAAGGGCGAAGGCATTTCCGCAGCCGAGGTCATCATGACCCAGCTGCACGCGGGCGGAAAGTTCGACCAGAACTCCTACAAGGTTTCCGGCGGCCTGCACGGCGTCGGCGTCTCCGTCGTCAACGCGCTGTCGAGCAAGCTGCAGTTGCGGGTCTGGCGCGACGGCAAGGAACATTTCATCGAATTCGCCCATGGCGACGCGGTCGCGCCGCTCAAGGTCGTCGGCGATGCCAATGGCAAGCGCGGCACCGAAGTGACCTTCCTTGCCTCCACCGAGACGTTCACCAACGTCGAATATGATTTCCCGACGCTGGAGCATCGCCTGCGCGAGCTCGCGTTCCTGAATTCCGGCGTCAATATCGTGCTGTCGGACATGCGCCACGCGGTCGAGAAGCGCGAGGCGATGCATTACGACGGCGGGGTCGAGGAATTCGTCAAATATCTCGACCGCAACAAGAAGGCGATGGTGCCCGCCCCGATCATGGTGCGGGCAGAGATGAACGACATCGGCGTCGAGGCCGCGCTGTGGTGGAACGACAGCTATCATGAGAACGTGCTGTGCTTCACCAACAACATTCCGCAGCGTGACGGCGGCACCCATCTGGCCGGCTTCCGCGGCGCGCTGACGCGCCAGGTCAACGGCTATGCCGAGGCCAACGCAAAAAGGGAAAAGATCGCGCTGACCGGCGACGATTGCCGCGAAGGCTTGACGGCCGTGCTTTCGGTAAAGGTGCCGGACCCGAAATTCTCCTCACAGACCAAGGACAAGCTGGTGTCCTCGGAAGTCCGCCCCGTGGTCGAGAACGTCCTCAACGAGGCGCTGGCGGCGTGGTTCGAGGAGCATCCGAGCGAGGCAAAAGTCATCGTCGGCAAGGTGATCCAGGCCGCTGCCGCACGCGAGGCCGCCCGCAAGGCGCGCGAACTGACCCGCAAGAGCCCGCTCAGCATTTCCTCGCTGCCCGGCAAGCTCGCCGATTGCCAGGAGAAGGATCCCGCCAAATCAGAACTGTTCATCGTCGAGGGCGACTCGGCAGGCGGCAGCGCCAAGCAGGGCCGCAACCGCGAATTCCAGGCGGTGCTGCCGCTGCGCGGCAAGATCCTCAATGTCGAGCGCGTCCGCACCGACAAGATGCTGTCAAGCGAGCAGATCGGCACGCTGATCACCGCGCTCGGCACCGGCATCAGCGACGATTTCTCGGCCGACAAGCTGCGCTACCACAAGATCATCGTGATGACGGACGCCGACGTCGACGGCGCCCATATCCGCACGCTGCTGCTGACCTTCTTCTACCGGCAGATGCGCGAACTGATCGACCGCGGCCACCTCTACATCGCGCAGCCGCCGCTCTACAAGGTGACGCGCGGCAAGTCCGAGCAGTATCTGAAAGACGAGCGCGCGCTTGAAGATTATCTGATCACCACCGGGCTCGATGACTGCGTTTTCAAGCCGTCGACGGGGTCGGAACGCGCCGGCCGCGACCTGCTGTCGCTGGTGGAGGACGCGCGCATCATCCGTGGCATCCTGAACAATTTGCACAGCCGCTATAACCGCAAGGTGGTCGAGCAGGCGGCGATCGCCGGCGTCTTGAGCCCGAAGATCACCGGCGACATCGCCACCGCCAATGCGGCCGCCGATTATATCGCCAAGCGCCTTGATGCGCTGGCCGACGAGGTCGAGCGCGGCTGGACCGGGCGCTTCACCGAAGGCGAAGGTTTTGCTTTCGAGCGCACCGTCCGCGGCGTCAAGGAAGTCGCCATGATCGACGACGCCCTGCTGGGTTCGGTCGACGCCCGCAAGCTCGACGACTACGCGCTGAGGCTGCAGGAGTCCTACCCGAGGATGGGGGGCGTGTTGCGCCGAAAGGATGCGGAGACCGCGATTCACGGGCCGGTCAGCCTGTTTGAAGCGGTGACCGACGCCGGCCGCAAGGGCGTGGCGCTGCAACGCTACAAAGGCCTCGGCGAGATGAACCCCGGTCAACTCTGGGAAACCACGCTCGACACCAACGAACGCTCGCTGCTGCAGGTGAAGATCAAGGAGGTCGACGAGGCCGACGACATCTTCACCAAGCTGATGGGTGACGTGGTCGAGCCGCGCCGCGAGTTCATCCAGGATAATTCGCTCAGCGCCAACGTCGACGTGTGAGGCATCGAGCGCCCGTGCCGCCCATTCAATACATCGTTGAAGGCGGCCACCGGCTCGCGGGCACGATCGAGCCGTCCGGCAACAAGAACTCGGCGCTGCCGATCATCGCGGCTGCCCTGCTCACCGAGCATCCGGTCACGCTGGAAAACGTGCCGCGCATCCGCGACACCGAGACGCTGGTCGAACTGATCCGCTCGGTCGGAGCATCCGCCGAATGGCTGGAACGCAACAAGCTGGCGATCCACGCCAAGGAAGTCCGCGCCGCCGATCTCGATCCCGAATTGTGCGCGCGGATTCGCGCCTCGATCCTGCTGGCCGGGCCGCTGCTGGCCCGCTGCGGCGAGGTGGCGCTGCCGCCGCCTGGCGGCGACGTCATCGGCCGGCGACGTCTGGACACGCATTTCCTTGCCTTCGAGCAGTTGGGTGCCACCGTTACCGCGACGCACCGGCTGGAGTTCCGCGCGACCAAGTTGAGGGGCGCGGACGTGTTCCTCGACGAGCCCAGCGTCACCGCCACCGAAAACGCGCTGGTCGCAGCGGTCGCCGCGCACGGCACCACATATTTGCGCAACGCCGCTTCCGAGCCGCATGTGCAGGATCTCGCGCATTTCCTGGTGGCGCTCGGGGCCAAGATCGAGGGCATCGGCACCAACACCATCATCGTGCACGGACCGGCGACGCTCGGCGGCACCAGCTATGCGATACAGCCCGACCATATCGAGGTCGGCTCGCTGATCGGGCTCGCCGCGGTGACGCGCTCGCCGCTGCGCATCGCGCGGGCCGGCGTCGAGCATCTGCGTTCGATCCGGATGGGTTTTGAGCGGCTCGGCATCGTCTGCGGCGTCGAGGGCGACGACCTCGTGGTGCCGTCTGGCCAGACCATGAAGATCCACGACGATTTCGGCGGCCATGTGCCGAAGCTCGAGGACCAGCCCTGGCCGGCGTTCCCGGCCGACCTGATGTCGATTGCGATCGTGACCGCGACGCAATGCGACGGCGTGATCCTGATGTTCGAAAAAATGTTCGAGTCGCGGATGTTCTTCGTCGACAAGCTGATCGCGATGGGCGGCCGGATCGTGCTGTGCGACCCGCACCGCGCGATCGTGGCGGGCCCGAGCCGGCTGCGCGGCTCGACGATGACCTCGCCCGACATCCGCGCCGGCATGGCGATGCTGCTGGCAGCAGTCGCCGCCGAGGGCACCTCGACCATCAACAATGCCGACCAGATCGAGCGCGGCTATGAGCGCATCGAGGAGCGGCTCAATGCACTCGGCGCGAAAATCACGCGGGTGCCGGAACGGCCGCGCGGTGACTAGCGGCGAAGCCGCGAACAGACGGCCGCTAGGCGCGCAAGCGTCGTCACTTTTTCGGCTCCCGGTGATGGTAATCTCCTGCAATGACCTCGCTCGACAAGATCGAACCCACCTCCACCGCGACACCCACCTCCGCGGCCGTGCCCGGCCGTCATCTCGCGATTGAACTCGCCGAGACGCTGAAGCTCGGAGTGCCGATCGCGCTGACCCAGCTCGGCCAGATCGCGATGATGACGACCGACCTTGCCATGATCGGGCGTCTCGGCGCCGAGGCGGTGGCCGCCGCATCGCTGGCGCACACCGTGCTCTTCGTCAGCTTCACCGCCGGCATGGGACTTGTCTCGGCCGTCGCACCGCTGGCCGCGCAGGCGTTCGGCGCGCGCGACCCGCATCTGATCCGCCGCTCGCTGCGCGTCGGCCTGTGGGCGGCGCTGCTGATCTCGCTGCCGCTGATGGCGCTTCGCTTCTGGGCCGAACAGATCCTGCTTACGCTCGGACAAGCCCCCGCGACGGCGCATCACGCGCAGGAATATCTCGCCGGTCTGGTCTGGACCATCCTGCCGGCCCTCTGGTTCATGGCGATCCGCGGCTTCATGAGCGCGATCAACCGCCCGGAGCCGGTGCTCTGGATCACGCTGGCCGCGATCCCCGCCAACGCGCTGCTGGTCTATCTGCTGCTGTTTGGCGCGTTCGGCTTGCCGCAGCTCGGGCTGTTCGGCGCGGGGCTGGGGACATCCATCGTCAACCTCTGCATGTTCCTGGCTGTCGTCTGGTTTGCCACGTACCGTCGGCCGTTCCGGAAGTATCACGTGTTCGGTCATTTCTGGCATATCGACTGGCGGCTGATGTGGCGGCTGATCGTCATCGGTGCGCCGATCTCGATCTCCTTCCTGCTTGAATACGGCCTGTTCGGCGCCGCCGGCCTCCTGATGGGCCTGATCAGCACGACCGCGTTGGCGGCGCACCAGATCGCGCTGCAGGTTGCCGCCATCCTGTTCATGGTGCCGTTCGGCATCAGCATGGCCGCCACCGTGCGCGTCGGCCACGCGATCGGGCGCGGCGACGCCGGCGCGGTCCGGCGCGCCGGCTATGTCGCAACCTGGCTCGGTATCGTGCTCGCCGCCATCCTGACGCTCGCCGTGATCGTTGGCCGCTTCGGCATCGCGGAAATCTTTCTGGGCGAAAGCACCGACGCGACGGCCGAACTCTCCGCGACGTTATTGTTGGTCGGATCGACCTTCTTCATCGCCGACGCCATCCAGACCGTCGCCGCCGGATCGCTGCGCGGCATGAACGACACGCGCGTACCGCTGCTGTTCGCGATCCTCAGCTACTGGCTGATCGGCTTCGCGCTTGCCTGCTGGCTCGCCTTCTGGACGCCCTCAGGCGCGGTCGGCGTGTGGATCGGGCTGTCGGTCGGAACCGCGGTCTATGCCGTGCTTCTGCTGTTGCGCTTCCGCGCGCTCGCCAGCAAACTCACGTTTTGATGACAGTCCGCGAGATCACCCCTGCCGTCGATACCGGTGCGCTGTTGACTGGCGCGCAATTCGCGGACGCCTTTTGCATCGAAATCGGCGATCGCGAACTCGATGCCCGCCGCGCGGCGGAGCGGATGATGGCGCGGCAGCCGCGATGGGCCGAGGCGCTGCTGTCGCTGCGCAATGTACTGGTCTCGCCGCTCGGGTTGAAAACGTCGGGTGCGAGCCCGGACGCGCCCCGCGATATGATCGGAATATTTCCGGTCGTAAGCGAAACGCCGGATCGCCTCGTCGCCGGCTTCAACGACAGCCATCTGGATTTTCGGGTCGTGGTGGACGTGACCATGCCCGGCGGCGTCAGGCAGGTCACAGCAACGACGCTGGTGAAGACGCACAACTGGCTGGGACGCACCTACCTCGCGGTTATCATGCCATTTCACCGGCTGATCGTCCCGGCTCTGCTGCGTCAGGTCGCTGGCTGACTGAATTGGCTAGCCCTTTGCACCGGGCGCTGTCGCGGCCGGCTTCTCGCACCACTCCGCATGGCAGCGGTCGAGATCGTTCAGATTCTGCCGCATCTGCTCCAGCGAGAATCCCAGCGCGAAGAACCGCTCCGCGACATCGACGGGCACGCCGCGGATGAGACCCTCGCTCCGCATCGCGGCGACTTCGGCGGCATAGGCCTGCAGCGCAGCATCGACGCGTTGAATATTTACGACGCCGCTGCCGCTTTGCACGGCTGCGGCCGCCGCGCGCATATAATCGACGATCGCGTTGCTGACGTCGGACAATGGCCGCGCCAACCTTGCCTGCACATTGGCCGGCAGCGGCACCACGCTGGCGCGGCCGATCATCACGACATCGTGGCGCAAGCGCTGGAGGGTGCGCAGCAATGGGCCGGTATCGGGTCCCGACGAAAGGTGCGTCGCGCGCTCGCGCTCGGCTTCCAGGCCGGTCGCATGGAGGCTCGTCATCGCGGTGCCGATCCCATCCTGGATACGGTGCAGGGCGTCGTTGTCGAGCCCGCGCGTCAGGCCTGCGAGCAGTTCGGCGAATGCGGCAGCCAGCAGTTCCAGAAGCTGCGCCGCATTGATGCGGATCTGGCTGACCGCCCGCGACGGCAACACCAGGAACGAGACCACTAGCCCGGTGAGCGCGCCAACGGTGACCTCGAACAACCGGTCGATGGTGGAATCCAGCGGATTGGCGTGGTTCATTGCCGGGACCAGCAACACGATCACGGCCGTCACCGTCGCGGCACTCAGGCTCGGATTGATGGCGCCGATGAACGCCATCGGCGCCACCGCCAGCACCAACAGCGCCAGCAATCCGCCTTCCCCGGAATGCGGGATCAACATCGCGATGGCGCCGCCATAGACCGCGCCCCCGACCGTGCCGAGCATGTAATCCCGGGTCGCCTTCAGCGACCGGCCGACGCTCATCTGGGTGACGATGAGCGAGGTCAGCACCGCCCATAGCGGCAGCATCAGATGCAACGCTCTGGCGAGCGCGTAGGCCGCGACCGCGGCGACGGCGAGCCGGACCGCGAGCGCCAGTTGCGTCTTGCGGCCGTGAAGCGATCCAAGCATGCGTTTTACGAAGGCCATCATGCGTCGCATCCTGGAATCTGCATGCCATGCCTGTGCTAGACCACCTCAGGCATGGCTGATGCCCGCGGCAGCAAGGCAGCTTGAAAGCTCAAGTCCGGCCGCCTACCCTGCCCGGCAGATACGAGGAAACACGATGGCCAACGAAACCGCAACGCTCGCAGCCTATGTCGCCGACCTGAAATTCGAGGACATCCCGCCGGAAGTGCTGGAGCGCGCCAAGGTGCTGACGCTCGATTTCCTCGGCAGCACGATCCGGGCGCGGCGCGATGCGGAGTCCACGCCCTCGCTGCTCAAGATGCTGGAAGCGCTGGCGCTGGACGGCAAGGGCGAATCCACCGTGTTCGGCGACAGCAAGACCTGGACGCCCGCGGTCGCCGCGCTGCTCAACGGCGCGCTCGGCCACTCCCTTGATTTCGACGACACCCATGCCGACTCCTCGCTGCATCCGAGCGCGCCCGTGGTGCCGGCGGCGTTTGCGGTCGGCGAGATGGTCGGCGCCTCCGGCCGTGACGTGCTGACCGCGATCGTGGCCGGCTATGAAGTGTGCTGCCGGCTCGGCAATGCGCTCGATCCGACCTCGCATTACGCACGCGGCTTCCATCCGACCGCAACCGCGGGAACCTATGGCGCCGCTGCGGCCGCAGGAAAATTGTTCGGCCTCTCGAAGGACCAGATCATCGCGGCCTTCGGCGTCTCCGGCAGCCAGGCCGCGGGCTCGCTGCAGTTCCTGGTCAACGGCGCCTGGAACAAGCGCTACCAGGTCGGCGCAGCTGCGATGAACGGCGTCATCGCCGCGACGCTGGCGCGTAACGATTTCGTCGGCTCGGCCGAGTCGGTCGAGGGCAAGCACGGCCTCCTGGTCGGCTACAGCGACGACGCCCATCCCGACAAGGCGACCGCTGGCCTCGGCAAGATCTATGAGACGCTCAAGATTGGCGTAAAGCCCTATCCGAGCTGCCGCTATACCCATGCGGCGCTCGATGCACTGATCGCGATGCGCCGCGAGCACAATCTGACGCCGGACCAGATCAAGCGCGTCGAGATCGGTCTCCATCGTAACGGCATCACGCTGACCGGCGATGCCGCCACCAAGCGCCATCCGACTTCGATCGTCGGCGGACAGTTCTCGATGTTCTTCACCGGCGCGCTCGCGCTCGACCAGGGCCGTTTCGGCTGGGATGACTACGAGCGGCTCGGCGATGCCGCCGTCAATGCGCTCGCCGACAAGTTCGACGTGGTGCAGGACGATCGCCTCGAGGTTGGCCGTACCCATCCGTTCGGCGCGCGCGTCTCCATCACCACCGACGACGCCGTGCATGAGCGGCTCTATGCCGATCCCTCCGGCGAGCCGAATTCGTTTCCGGACGCGCAGGCGATGCAGCAGAAATTCCTCACGCTGGCCCGCCCGGTACTGAACGGCCGCGCCGACCAGCTCGCTGACGCGATCCTTTCTCTCGAAAGATTCGATCGCGTCTCGAAGGCGACGCAGTTGGGACGGCAGTAGTAGCTGCCGTCAGTTGCCTCCGGCCAGCTTTCCCGCGTTGCCGGTCGCCGCCACAACCTCGCGCACGAGATCGAACACGCCGTCGGCCTCCGGCGGCCAGTTCGGCGACCGGCCTAGCCGGACGATGACAAGCCGCTCTGAAGGCACGATGATCACATATTGCCCGATCGTGCCCTTGGCGAAGAAGGCGTCGCGCGGCCAGCCGCGCTCGATCCGGTAGGACGCGCCGAAACTCTCCCCGAGATTGGTCCAGAAGCCCGCCCCCTGGCCTACCCAGGCATTTGGCGTCGGCGACGCCGAGTACTTCACCCATCCCTCCGGGAGGATGCGTTTGCCGCCGACCATGCCATCGCTGAGATAGAGCATGCCGAAGCGCGCCCAGTCGCGCGCACTCGCCAGCATCTGGCTCGATCCTTCCGGATTGCCTGATGCGTCGAACTCGATCGTGACGTTGCGCATGCCGAGCGGCGCAAACAGTTCCTCACGGGCGAACCGCATCACATCCGCAGGGCGGCCGCCGGTGGCGTTGCGGATCAGGTGCGAGAGAATGACGGTGTTGCCGTCATTGTAATTCCAGGCGCTGCCGGGCGACGTCGCCAGTTCAACGCTCTCGGCATATAAGGCCATGTCCGACTCCATGAACTTCATCCGGTTGACCGGCTCCAGCGCCGAGCCGAGCGACGCCTGCAGCGAGCTGCCGAGCGCCAACCCTGCGGTGTGGCGCAGCAGATGATCGACCGTGATTGTCGCCCTGACATCGCCGGCCCCTCGCCATGCCGCGATCGGCACGGGCGCATCGAGCGCGAGCGCACCCTTGCGCACGAGAATGCCCGTCAGCGCTGAGATCACTGATTTGGTCGCGGAGAAACCGAGGATGGGCGTCTCGATGCCGTAGCCGTCGGCATAGCGCTCGGCGACGACGCGCCCGTCCTTCACGACCACCACCGCCTTGGTGTGGCGAAGCGGAGGCCGTTCGGGCTCGGCAAAGGCGCGATCGAGCGCCGCCGCCAGTTGCGGGCTCACCGGTGCAACCGCGGAAGCGCCGGCAATATCAGGCAACAGACACCTGCGACGGCTTGATCTCCGCGGCAGGCAGCGAAGCGTCAGCAACCGCATCGCCATGATCGAGATAGCAGCCAAAACCCTCGCGATAGACCGCGTGGCTCTTGCCGAAGCCGAACAATGTCACCGTGACGTCCCGCCGCGCGCGATCGACCCTGTAGCCCATGGCCCAGGTAATGAGACTGACGCCGGGCATCGCGGCCGTGGTTTCCAAGAATATCCGCTCCGGCGGTTGGCCGGAGACGAAGGTTTCCGAACACAGGATGTTGGCGAGGAAGCCCGTCGCCACTTTGGGAACATCGCGGGCGCGGGCGGCTGACAGCGCCAGCGCGCTGAGAGCTGACGTGGCGGCGAGAATGAGGATGAGATTTCGTCTGGTCACATAAGCCTCCGGCATGACGCATCAGCGCGTGCCGGGCATGATGGCGAGTTGGCCGATGGCGGCTCGCCGGATTTGGAAATCGCCATGGCTGAACCTTCGAATACCTCGCCGATTCCGAAATAACGCAGCGATTACAATGCCCCGGAGATCACGCGGCGGTAGCCTTCAGCCGCCGATATTCAGTCGGCGTGACGCCCGTTGTCGCCTTGAAGGCGCGGTTGAAGGGCCCAAGCGACTGGAAGCCGGCGTCCATCGCAATCGTAATGACGGGGACTTCGGCCTGGCTCGGATCGGCTAGCGCCGCCTTGGCCTCGGCGATCCGGTGCTCGTTGAGGAACACATTGAAATTGCGATAGCCGAGCCGCTGGTTGATCAGCCGCCGCAATTTGTATTCGGGAATTCCGAGCTTGGTTGCGAGCGTGCCGATGGTGACGTTGTCGTGACGATAGATGCGCTCGTCCGCCATCAGCCGCATCAGCGCATCGATGAGTTTCTGATCGGCCGCGCTGGATTCGGTAACCGCCGCACCGCCTGTGCCGGCTTCGACGTCAGGCGCAACCGGGAACAGATCGGCGCCATCGACGCGCATCATCGCATGGCAGATCGCGGCCACCACCCCGGCCAGAACGGTCAGGTTCACCGTGTTGGCGATTTCGGCGCTGCCGCTGCCGGACATCGCGATCTGCAGCACCGCATTCAGCCCGCCGTAGAGTGCCGCGGCACTGACGATGAAGACGCGGACGCTGCGGCGGCGCTCGACCAGATCGGACGGCCAGGAGGCGACGGTCTGCATAACCGCCAACACGATGAAGCCGAGCGCGATCAGATTGACCGCGATGATCGACAGCCGCGCGCCCGATGCCGGCGCAATCCACATGCAATTGACGAAACTGAAAGCGGCGACTGCCGCCCAGACCAGCGCGTGCCACCAGCGCAGCTTGAACGTTTCGTCGAACAGCGCCCGCGTGAACAGCCAGAACACCACGACATTGCCGGTCGACAGCGCGATCAGGGGCGCATGCGTTGCCGGCACCGGCGCTGTGGCGCCAATCGAATAGCTCACCGCATGCGCCGCCGACCCCAAAGCGAAAGCCGCGGCCAGCCGTCCGGCGAGCAACGTTCCGAAACCGCGAAACAGCGATGCTGCGAGCACCAGCAGCAGCGCAACCGTGGCGCCGCGCAACGCGATGTCGAGGGCAAAAAGCGACATCAATTTCGGCTGTTCCTCGTCTCCCGGCGCGTCACCCATAATTCAACGGCATGGCCGAGTAACATCGTCTCGCCCTCCGAATGCGCACCGAGCCGCCGCGCGACGGCTTGAGAGGCCGTGTTCTCGCGATCGATGCAGTGGATGATCCTGTCCAATTCGAACGTCGCAAACGACCAGTCGATCGCGGCCCGCGCCGCTTCGACGGCATAGCCCTTGCCACGGAATTCCGTTGCCACGCCCCAGCCGACCTCAAACCCCGGCCAGACCGGCGGATAGAAAGGGCCGACGCGTCCGACGAACGTGCCGCTTGCCTTCTCTTCGACCACGAACATGCCGAAGCCATGCAGCACCCAATGTCCCGCCATGATCGCGGCGTTGCGCCAGCCGGCCATCGGCTCCGTCACAGGCTTGCGGTCCGCGGTAATGAAGCGCGCGCTGAGGGGATCGCCGAGCATCATTGTGTTCGCGGCAACGTCCGAGGCGCGCCATTGCCGGAGGATGAGACGCTCGGTCTCGATGACGGGACCGTTGGCTTGCGGAAGCGCGACGCCGGGCTTGAGCGGGGCGATCATCGGGTCATCATCCTCTTGCGTCGTCCCTGCGAACGCAGGGACCCATAACCACCGTTGCCGATTGTTGGAGACGATATCTACCATTGGTGCCAAACGATAGGGCACGGCGTATGGGTCCCTGCGTTCGCAGGGACGACATGTTGAGGCATTTGGACGCGATCCGGCAATTGCTGCTATAATCGCGGCAAACTTCAAGGAGTTCCCCATGAGCTGGCAACCTTCCAACGATCCCGTGCTCGGCGATCCCAAAACCTGCGACGCGCTCGATCTCATCATCGTGCCGCGCACCCGCGATCTCGGCGATGGCTTTGCGGTGCGGCGCGCGCTGCCGCATGGCAAGCGGCAGATGGTCGGGCCCTTCATCTTCTTCGATCATTTCGGGCCGATGCAGTTCATCGCCGGCAAGGGCATGGATGTGCGCCCACACCCGCATATCGGGCTTGCCACCGTCACCTATCTGTTCGATGGCAGCATCATGCACCGCGACAGCGAGGGCAACATCCAGGAGATCCAGCCCGGCGCCATGAACCTGATGACCGCCGGCCGCGGCATCGCGCATTCCGAACGCACGCCCGACGTGCAGCGCCGCGACGGGCAGAAGATGCTCGGCCTGCAAAGCTGGATCGCGCTGCCGGCCGGCTCCGAGGAAATTTCGCCGTCGTTCCAGCACTACGCCGCCGAGAGCCTGCCGACCGTCAGGGATAACGGCTTTACCGCGCGCATTATCGCAGGCAGTGGTTTCGGCGTGAAATCGCCGGTCTCGATGGTGTCGCCCTGGTTCTACACGGAAGTGACGGCGCAGGCCGGCACCAGCGTGCCGCTCGATCCCGACCATGAGGAGCGCGCGATCTATCTGGTCGACGGCGAGGTCGAGATCGCCAGCGACCGCCACGAAGGCCCGAGTTTGCTGATCTTCCGGCCCGGCGACCGCATCACGGTCAAGGCGGTCAGGCCGACGCGGATGATGTTTCTCGGCGGCGACGCGCTGGAAGGCCCGCGGCATATCTGGTGGAATTTCGTCTCCTCCAGCAAGGAGCGGATCGAACAGGCCAAACAGGACTGGAAAACCGGTCGTTTTGCCGCTGTTCCCCAGGAACACGAGTTCATTCCGCTGCCGGAGTGAGCTATTGCTCCGCTTTCCCATTTGCGTGTTGGTACCCGCGCCGGCACGCCTCTTCGAAAGCCCGATCGAATGAACGCGATGCTCGCCAGCGATCTGCCCCTGCCACGGATCGGCCGCGGCAAGGTCCGCGATATCTATGCCGTCGGCGACGACCGCGTGCTGCTGCTCACCACCGACCGCATCAGCGCGTTCGACGTCGTGATGGCCGAGACCATTCCGATGAAGGGCGCGGTGCTGACACAGATCAGCGCATGGTGGTTCCGCCAGCTCGAAGGCGTGGTGCCGCATCACATGATCAGCGCCGATGCCGACGAGATCATCCGCCAAGTGCCGGAACTGAAGAACCACCGCGCCGACATTGTCGGGCGCGCGATGCTGTGCAAACGGACCACCGTGTTCCCGGTCGAATGCGTGATCCGCGGCTACATCTCCGGCTCGGCCTGGAAGGAATACGCCGCATCCGGCACGCTCGCTGGTGAGAAGCTCAAGCCCGGTCTGGTCGAAAGCGAGAAGCTCGAACAGCCGATCTTCAGCCCGGCCACCAAGGCCGAAACCGGCCATGACGAAAACATCACGATCGCACGGGTGCGCGAGATTTTGGGCGACGATGTCGCCGGCAAGCTCGAGAGCATGGCGCGCACGGTCTACAATTTCGGCGAGAGGATCAGCCGCCACCAAGGCATCATCATTGCCGACACCAAGTTCGAGTTCGGCCGGGCTGCCGACGGCCGCATCATCCTGATCGACGAGGTGATGACCCCCGACAGTTCGCGGTTCTGGGCGGTCGACGTTTACAAGCCAGGCCAGCCACAACCGAGCTTCGACAAGCAGCCGCTGCGTGACTATCTCGACAGCGAGCGCCGCGCCGGCCGCTGGAACGGCGACGCCCCGCCCCCGCCGCTGCCTGATAGCGTGGTGGATGCGACCAGCAAGCGTTATCTGGAGGCGTATCGGCGGGTGACGGGAAGCGAGTTGAAGGTTTAATTCGCCGAAACGATCTCGCGCTATTTCCCCGATGTCGTCGCCCGGCTTGACCGGGCGATCCAGTACGCCGCGGCTTCTCGGTTCAATCACCGGCGGTCTCTGGAATACTGGGTCCCCGCCTTCCGCCTTCGCTCTTTGAGCTACGGCGGACAAGTCGCGGGTGATGACGACTGAATGTGACTTCGCGATCTCGCGGCGCATTGCGTCCGAGGTTTGCATCTTCGTTGCCCCCTTGAAAACGTGGAGGGCGCAGGGAAGACCGGGTGCGCGCTGCACCCGCGGTCTCGTGTGCAATAGCGCACAGAAAACGCGCACACGAGCATACAGGTTCAGCGGAAACACTCCGGCCTTCCCTGCGCAGTGGCTTTACGGCTTACTTCGAGCTCTCCCCGGTGAACGGCTCTTTTGCCACCGTCATCATGCGGACACTTCCGCCATGCAGCTTGACGCCAGCACCGCGGCGTCAGGACCACACGACTTCGCCGTACGCTTCACACCACACTCGTCAGACATGGCGTCCGCGTCCACCGCGACCTGTCCCAACGTTCGTGACGATGGCCGACGCCCCTCTGGCGGGACAGGATGGCGACAGTTTACTTTCGATTTGCCCGACGGGGCGAACGGAATATTTCTGCGCGAAGGGCTGGACAGATTTTTGCTGATTTGCCCGTCGGGTTGATTTGTCGCAGCGAAAACAACTCTTCGTCATTGCGCGCGCAGCGACGGCTTGGCAACGGCGCCAAACTTCGATTGCCTCCACCTGCCGTCTGGTGCCAACCTGCCCGCCACAAAACAAGCAGGGAGCGCAACCATGTCCGATACCGTGCTCGTCGAACGCGACGGCCCCATCACCATCGTATCCATCAATCGCCCGCATTGTCGCAACGCCGTGGACGGCGCGACCGCGCGCAAGCTCTACGATGCCTTCCTCGCCTTCGATGCCGACGAGGCGGCGTCGGTCGCGGTGTTCACCGGCACCGGCGGCTATTTCTGCGCGGGCGCCGACCTCAAGGCGGTGGCATCGGGCGATCCCAACAAGAAGCGCGAGATCGGCGGCCACGATTCGATCGCGCCGATGGGACCGAGCCGCCTGCGGCTGTCGAAACCCGTGATCGCGGCGGTCGAGGGCTTTGCGGTGGCCGGCGGCATGGAGCTGGCGCTGTGGGCTGACATGCGCGTGGTCGCCGAGGACGCCACCTTCGGCATCTTCTGCCGCCGCTTCGGCGTGCCGCTGATCGATCTCGGCACTATCCGCCTGCCGCGGCTGATCGGCCATTCCCAGGCGATCGATTTGATCCTCACCGGGCGCCCGGTCGGCGCGCAGGAAGCGTTGCGCATGGGCCTTGCCAATCGCGTCGTCGGCAGAGGCGAGGCCTGCGCGCGGGCGATCGCGCTGGCCAGGGAAATCGCGGCGTTCCCGCAAAACTGCTTGCGCGCCGACCGGCTGTCGGCGCTGCGGCAATGGGACCTCGGGGAAGAGGACGCCATCGCCAACGAAATGCGCGGCGGACTGGCGGTGATCGCGTCGGGAGAGACGCTGTCGGGCGCGGCCCGGTTTGCGTCCGGCGTCGGCCGCCACGGCGTCTTTGCCGATAACGCGAGCGACTGACATGAACTGTCGTCCCTGCGAACGCAGGAACCCAACCACCGATGCCTGTTGTTGCGAAGGCTGAGGCTCCAGCTTCTTTCAAAACTGGAGCCAGTGGTTATGGGTCCGCTTTCGCGGGGACGACGAAGGAGTCTGACTGTTACACCCCCGCCATCATCACGTATTTGATCTCGACATATTCTTCCATGCCGTGATGCGAGCCTTCGCGGCCCAAGCCGCTCTCCTTCACGCCGCCGAACGGGGCGACTTCGGTCGTAATCAGGCCGGTGTTGACGCCGACCATGCCTGACTCCAGCGCTTCGGCGACGCGCCAGACGCGTCCGAGATCGCGCGAGTAGAAGTACGAGGCGAGACCGAACGGCGAGTTGTTGCACATCGCGATCACCTCGGCCTCGTCCTTGAAGCGGAACACCGGCGCCAGCGGACCGAAGGTTTCTTCGTGCGCGACCAGCGCGTCCGGCTTCACGTTCGAAAGCACCGTCGGCTCGAAGAAGCTGCCGCCGAGCGCATGGCGCTTGCCGCCGGTGACGATTTTCGCGCCGCCCTTGACCGCATCCGCGATGTGCTTCTCGACCTTGTCGATCGCTTCCATATTGATCAGCGGTCCCTGCACCACGCCCGCTTCGGTGCCGTCGCCGATTTTCATCGCCGCGACTTTCTTCGAAAGCTTTTCGACGAACTGGTCGTAGATCTTGTCCTGGGCGTAGAGGCGGTTGGCGCAGACGCAGGTCTGGCCCATGTTGCGATACTTCGAAACAATGGCGCCCTCGACCGCCGCATCGATATCGGCGTCATCGAACACCACGAACGGCGCGTTGCCGCCGAGTTCGAGACCGAGCTTCTTCACGCCGACGGCGGCCTGCTGGTAAAGGATCTTGCCGACCTCGGTCGATCCGGTGAAGCCGACGAAGCGGACGGCCGGATGTTCGCACAGCACTTTGCCGATCGCCGACGAATTGCCGGTCAGAATGTTGAACACGCCCTTCGGCACGCCAGCCTTTTCGGCGAGCGCGACCAGCGCCAGCGCCGTCAGCGGCGTTTCGTTGGCGGGCTTGAGCACCACGGTGCAGCCCGCGGCGAGTGCCGGCGAGACTTTGCGGGTAATCATCGAACACGGGAAATTCCACGGCGTGATCGCGCCGCAGACGCCGATCGGCTGCTTGATCGCGAGCAGGCGCGCGTCCGGCCGCTGGGTTGGAATGGTTTCGCCATAGACGCGGCGAGCCTCCTCGGCGAAGAACTCGACATAGGCGCCGCCGATATCGACTTCGCCGAGCGCTTCCGCCAGCGGCTTGCCTTGCTCCGACGTCAGGATCAGCGCGAGATCCTCGCGGTTGGCGATGATCAGGTCGAACCATTTGCGCAAAATGTTGGAGCGTTGCTTGGCGGTGAGCTTGGCCCAGGCCGGAAACGCGCGCTCGGCAGCTTCGACCGCCTGGGTGGCTTCGGCGGTGCCGAGCTTCGGCACTTTCGCCAGCTCGACGCCGTTGACCGGATTGGTGACGGGATTTGCGGGGGTGCCGACCCAGGCGCCGTCGATATAGCAGCGGTCGCGCAGCAGCGAGGGATCTTTCAGGCGGTCGTGCAGCGAGGACTGGGAAGATTGCGAAGCGCGAGCGGCGACGGGCGGGTTCATGGCGTACTCCTCGGAATTTTCTGGATGTTGCTGGAGTATAGGCCGAAAGCAGGCGTAGTACATCGGCCGTGGAAGCAGCCCTGCTACAAGCTAAGTTGAGGCCCCGTCATTCCGGGGCGATGCGCAGCATTGAACCTCAGGTGTGCAATTGCACACCGGGAAATCTCGAGATTCCGGGTTCGCTTCGCGCCGCGGAATGACGGTGTGCGTTACGCCGCGCCGCTCATATACGTCTCGCGGCGACCGATCATGCGCTGCGCGGCGGCCTTGGCGTCGGCTTTCGACGAGGTCGCGCAGGTCCGGTATTCGAGGTCGGGCAATTTCGACGCTTCGCGGCGGCTGAACCACGATTTGGAGCCGACCGGCAGCTGGGCCAGCGCCTGGGCGACGTTGTCGACCGCCTCAAACGAGTACAGCGCGCCGGTTCCGGCAATGCGGACTTCATAGATTCCGGGGGTGATCGGCGCCTCGATGTTTTCGCCACGTCCAGGGCGGGGATATCGCTTCCATTCACTCCAGGTCGAAATCATCGTGCAAAGCCTCGCAACGTTGGAAATACGGCTATTTCTGGTTAATTCGTCCAGCCAACGAGCAACGTTTCTGCTGGAATCAGAACGCTTTACTGAAAAAATACGGCTTCGGGAATCGTGGCGAAATCACGATATCGTGGATGGTTAAGCCGGTCACCGGCATAGCGCTTCGTCCACCGCGGATTGCCGCCAAGTGTTGCAGTTTTGTGTCGCGCGGCCACGGGGGGGCCTGCCCAAGCCCCATCACGAGACCGCGACATCGCCGCTTGCGGGATCGGACGACCGGGAGGAAGATCGCGCTACTTCCATAAAAAAACAGCGGGAGGTGACCCATGCAAAGCAAAGCCCAGATCGATCAGATTCTGCGTCAGAAATGCGAGGCCAAGGAAATTCCCGGCGTGGTCGCGATGGCGGCGACCGGCAATGAGGTGATTTATCAAGGCGCATTCGGCAAGCGCGACCTGTCCAAGGACGATGCCATGACATCAGACAGCGTGTTCTGGATCGCGTCCATGACCAAGGCGATTACGTGCGCCGCCGGTATGCAGCTCGTGGAACAAGGCAAGCTCTCGCTGGACGAGCCGATCGGCAAGCTGCTGCCCGACCTCGCTTCGCCGCAGGTGCTGGACGGTTTTGACGCCAAGGGCGAGCCGAAACTGCGCCCGGCGAAGAAGCCGATCACGCTGCGCCATCTGATGACCCACACCGCCGGCTTCTGCTACGACGTGTGGAACGGCGACATGGGGAAATACCAGGAGAAGACCGGAACCCCGAACATCTTCTCCTGCCTGAATGCCGCGCTGAAGGGGCCGATCGTGTCCGATCCCGGCACGCGCTGGGAATATGGCATCAACATCGATTTCGTCGGCAAGGCAGTGGAAGCCGCCAGCGGCAAGCGGCTCGACGCTTACCTGCGCGATCACATTTTCGCGCCGCTCGGCATGAACGACATCGGCTTCAAGATCACGGACTCCCAGCGCCAGCGGCTGGTCGGCATACATGCGCGGGGAGAGGACGGATCGCTGGCGCCGATCCCGTTTGAGCTGGAACAGAATCCGGAATTTCATATGGGCGGCGGCGGCCTCTACGGCACGGCGGCCGACTACATCAAGTTCACCCAGATGATCCTCAACAAGGGCCGCGGCAACGGCAACCAGTTGCTCAAGCCCGAGACGGTCGCGCTGATGGGCCAGAACCACATCGGCGACCTCACCATCGGCAAGATGACGACGATGGCGCCCATGTACACCAACGATGTCGATCTCTATCCCGATATCGTCAAGAAGTGGGGTCTCTCGTTCCTGATCAACACCGCCAAGACGCCGGAAGGCCGCAGCGCCGGCAGCCTGGCCTGGGCCGGCCTCGCCAACACCTATTTCTGGATCGACCCGGCGCGCAACGTCGCCGGCGTGATCCTGATGCAGCTGCTGCCGTTCGTCGACGCCAAGGCGCTGGAAGCTTTTGCGGGCTTCGAGCGCGGGGTTTATGCCGGGTTGGATGCCGGGCAGAAGGCGGCTTAAGGCGGAACTGTTAGAGACCGTCATTGCGAGCGAAGCGAAGCAATCCATCGTGCTCCGAAAAGGAAGAGTGGATTGCTTCGTGGCTTGCGCTCCTCGCAATGACGACGGAGACATAGCGTTTCGATCTCGTGGCACGCGTTGCCGACGCCTGGAGCAACTATCTTGACCGACAACATCGACAGCTACGTCTGCGGCATCGCCGACGCGCCGCTGCTGGGCGACACCATCGGGCGCTGCCTCGATCAGGCCGCGCAACGATGGGCCAATCGCGAGGCGCTGGTTTCTCCAAGCCACGACGTGCGCTGGACATGGCAAGAATTTGCCGAACGCGTCGACGCGCTGGCGGCGGGGTTTCTTGCGCTCGGGCTCGAACGCGGCGCGCGGATCGGGGTGTGGTCGCTGAACCGGCCGGAATGGACGCTGACGCAATTCGCCGCCGCAAAAGCGGGGCTCATTCTGGTCACCATCAACCCGGCGTATCGCCTGAGCGAACTCGAATTCGCGCTCGCCAAAGTCGGCTGCGCGGCGATCGTCACCGCCACCGCGTTCAAGACCTCCAACTACATGGAGATGCTGAACACGTTGCTGCCGGAGCTTGCGACATCGCAAGCCGGCGAATTGCAGGCGGCCCGGCTGCCGCAACTGCGTGCGGTGATCCAGATCGGCGGCCCCAAATCGCCCGGCACCATTGCCTTCGAGGACGTGACACGCATGGGCGGCGCGCGGCACCGCGAGCAGCTTGCCGAACTCGCCAAGACGCTGCAGTTCGACGACGCGGTCAATATCCAGTTCACCAGCGGCACCACGGGATCGCCGAAGGGCGTGACGCTGACGCATCACAACATCCTCAACAACGGCTATTTCGTCGGCCGCGCGATGCGCCTGACCGAGCAGGACCGCATCTGCATTCCCGTGCCGCTGTATCATTGTTTCGGCATGGTGATGGGCAATCTCGCCTCCGTCACGCTCGGCGCCACCATGGTCTATCCCGGCGAAGGCTTTGATCCGCTCGCGACGCTGCAAACCATCGAGCGGGAGAAATGCACGGCACTCTACGGCGTGCCGACGATGTTCATCGCCGAACTCGATCATCCGGAGTTTGCGCGCTTCGACCTCAAATCGCTGCGCACCGGCATCATGGCCGGCGCGCCCTGCCCGGTCGAGGTGATGAAGCGCGTCAACAGCGAGATGAACATGGGTGAAGTGACCATCGCCTATGGCATGACCGAAACCTCGCCGGTGAGTTTCCAGAGCGCGACCGACGACCCCTTGGAGCGGCGCGTCTCCACCGTCGGGCGCATCCATCCGCATGTCGAGGTCAAGGTCGTCGATCTCGAGGGGCGCGTGGTGCCGCGCGGCGAGCGCGGAGAACTTTGCACCCGCGGCTACAGCGTCATGCTGAGCTATTGGGACGAGGCTGAAAAAACCGCCGACGTGCTCGACAGCAAGGGGTGGATGCATACCGGCGACATCGCCATCATCGATTCCGAAGGCTATTGTAACATCGTCGGCCGCATCAAGGACATGGTGATCCGTGGCGGCGAAAACCTCTATCCCCGGGAGATCGAGGAATTCCTCTATCGCCACCCCAAGATCCAGGACGTGCAGATCTTTGGCGTGGCGGATGACCGCTACGGCGAGGAACTCTGCGCCTGGATCCGCACCCGCCCCGGCGAAACGCTCACTGCCGACGATGTCCGCGCCTTCTGCCACGGCCAGATCGCCCACAACAAGATTCCCCGTTACGTCGAATTCGTCGACGAGTTTCCGATGACGGTGACGGGGAAGATTCAGAAGTTTCTGATGCGCGAGGCAGTGGAAGCGAAGCTGGGATTGAAGGCGGCGAAGACGGCGTGAGGGGGGAGAGCGACGGCGCATCCCTCAGATTAAAATATCGAAAACAACCCCATGCAAAGTAGCCTGGCGGCTGGATGGACGCGCGCCCGCGGTCTGCTGGATGCCTGTCTGCGCGCTCCACCCGCGGCTTTTGAAGGACGGCGTGATTTGATTTGCGTTGTCGGGCAAATCAGTGCTGAGGATTTATCGGCGATCCTCGCTTAAGCCACAGCGCTGTCGTTGATCGCACGAATTCTCGTGATGAGCCTCGCGACCTTTTCGTCATCAAAGAGTTTTTCCGGCCCGGTTGGCGCAATGTACGTAAACGGCGGTTCGTAGAGCAAGGCAGGATCCATCGCACCCTGATCGGTCAGATGCTCAATCACCATATTGATGAATTCGATCTGTTGTACCGTCGCAGATCCGCCGGACAGAAATTCGCTGAAGGCTTCGCTCACCGCGTCACGATCCAGGCCGACGATCGATCGGACGAAACGGCCAAAGCCATGGCTTGTCTCGCGTGCGCGTTCGATATCTCCGGCTTCGCCAATACCAGCGTCCAGCAGCATCTTTTCGAGTTCGCTCAGGTCCGTTGGCGTCAGCGGCTTACCTTGTCGCAGCTTGTGGAGCACAATGTGATCCTCATGCGCCCTCAGGAAATGTCTTGCTTTCAGCTTGAACCGCGCAAAATCCGCCTCGCCGAATTGCGGTAGCTCGTGCTCTACGCCCTCCCCGATCTCGTCGGTGAAATTGGAGTAAACAATCGCCTTCTTCGACTTGTCGATATGCTGCACAAGGTCCCGCAATCGCAGCCGCACCAGTTCGAGCAGCGGAACGGTAACACCCTCCCACCACTGCTGGGTCTGAATTTCCTCGATCAATACCGCTTGATGGGCGATAGCCGGAATTCCGGTTTGGTCCTCAAGTGCCGATGCAATTTCGAGCAGTTGCTTTTTGAGAGTGTCGAATCGCTTCGATCCCTTGAGCAGAGCGAGTTCCAGCGAGAACATCAGGAGATCGAACCGCTTTGCTTCCTCGATACAAGGCTCTTGGCCGACGGCAGCGGCGCAATCTCATCGACGAGTTCCTTGCGAACCTCGTCGCTAAGCAGCGTCCATGATTCCGACTTCTTGTACTTCTCCACCGCGCGCCGATGCCGGCGCACGATGAAGTTGTCGAGATTCAGTCCGCCGACTGTGTCCTGCAGTGTGTGCAGCGCGTCCGATCGAATTGTCTCCTCGCTTGGCGGTTCGTCCGGCGACGCTCGATACGGGGCGCCGCTTGCTTCAGCAAATCCGCCGGCCTTTTCCTGCTTCTCATCAAGCGCGCGCACGAGATCGAGCCGCGCTGCGAACAACCGCTCCGACAACGATTTTGCCGCGCTCGCCTCCTTGAGCGCCGGATTGGCGCCGAAGAATTCGAGATTCTGGCAATAGTCGAAGACGCGAAAGAACTCCTTGTCCTGGCCCGGACCGAACAGATCAGGACAAAGCCGCGTGCCGCGGCCCATCATCTGCCAGGGTGCCCGGGCATCCGCGCTCTGGAGATGCAGCACGGTGGAACAGCTTCGGGTGGTTCTCGCGCAGGTACTCGCCAGCTGCGACCAGGAAACCGCATGTGCCGCAGGCAGGATCGACAATGACGTCCTTCGGACCTGGCGCCATCATCTCGACCATCAGCGCGATGATGTGGCGTGGCGTGCGGAACTGGCCGTTCTGTCCGGCGGTCGCGATCTTCGACAGCATGTATTCGTAGAGGTCGCCCTTGGTGTCGCGATCCTCCATCGGGATTTCGGCGAGGAGATCGACCACCTTGGCGAGCAGCGCCGGCGTCGGGATGGTGAAGCGCGCGCCCTTCATATGCGTGGCGTGTGCGGTACCCTCCTCGGCCATGGAGCGGAGGAACGGAAAGACGTGCTCGGAGACGATTTCGAACATGCTCGCGGGATCGCGGTTCTTCAGCCGAGACCAGCGCATGTCCTCGTAGGCGATGCCGCCGCCCTTGCCTATCTTGTCCTTTCCGGTGGGGAAAATGCGCCGTTCCATCGGCTTGCCGAGGCGCGTTCCATACATTGTCGATTTTGGAACGAAGTTCACCAGTCAGCATGCGGCCCCCCGGGAGAAAGTCTCGCGGGTTGCTTAGCAAATACCGGACGGAAAACGAAGCGACTGGCTATCGGACGTTAGTACAGCGAGGGAAAAGACGTGGATGGCCGGGTCAAGCCCGGCCATGACGAGTGGAGAGAGCCCGGGTTACACCGGCAGCCCGTTCTGCTTCGCCAGTTCCTTTAGCGAAACCTGCGGCCGGGCCCCGATGTGCTGGATCACCTCCGCCGCGGCCAACGCCCCTAGCCGGCCGCAAGCCTCATAGCCTGCATTGCGCACCAGGCCGAACAGGAAGCCGGCGGCGAACAGGTCGCCGGCGCCTGTCGTATCGACGAGCTTTTCGATCGGGAACGCGGGCACGGAAACGACGCCATCCTTCGCGGCCACCACGCAACCCTTCTCGCTGCGGGTGACGACCCCGAGTTTGGTATCCGCGCGCAGCTGCTTCAGCGCACCCTCGAAATCCGAGGTCTGGTACAGCGAGTGCAACTCGGCCTCGTTGGCGAACACGAGATCGACGGTGCCTTTACGCATCAGATCGAGAAACTCGTCGCGGTAGCGATCGACGCAGAACGAATCCGACAGCGTCAGCGCCACCTGGCGGCCAGCGCCGTGCGCGATCTTTGCGGCCTTGACGAAGGCTTCCTTGGCGTTCTTCGGATCCCAGAGATAGCCTTCGAGATAGACGATGGCGGACGCCGCGATCTGCGCTTCGTCGATATCCGCAGGCGTCAGGTCCTGCGCCGCGCCGAGATAGGTGTTCATGGTGCGCTCGCCGTCCGGCGTCACCAGGATGTAGGAGCAGCCGGTGGCGGGACCATCGGAGGCCGCTTTGGTCTCGAAGGCCACGCCGGCGGCGCGGATGTCGTGGGTGTAGAGGCCGCCGATCTGATCGTTCTTGACCTTGCCGATGAAAGATGTGCGGGCGCCGAAGCCGGCGAGGCCGACGATGGTGTTGGCGCCGGAGCCGCCGCTCATCTCGGTCGCCGGGCCCATGTCGCCGTAGATCGCGGCCGCGCGCGCCTCGTCGATCAGCGCCATGCCGCCCTTGGCCATGCCGTGGCGGACGAGAAAGCCCTCGTCGGTCTGCACCAGCACGTCGAAAATCGCATTGCCGATCCCGAGAACGTCGTATTTTGCTTCAGTCATCGATCCGTCCTGTTTACGGCGATTTACGAAAGGCTGCGGCCTACCAGATCGGCCCCGCGCCAGCAAGGGAAGCGGCTGCTATAAGGCCGCGATGATCCGCTCCTTTCTCACGGTATCCTCGGGAACGCTGGCCTCGCGGCTGCTCGGCTTCGTGCGCGATTCCGCGCTGGCCGCGCTGCTCGGCGCGGGTCCGGTGGCGGATGCGTTCCTGGCGGCGTTTCAGGTGGTCAACGTGGTGCGGCGGCTGCTGACCGAGGGCGGGCTGAACGCGGCACTGGTGCCGGCCTGGCTGCGGGTGCGCGAGACCGGCGGCGCGGTGGCTGCGGCGGCTTTCGCCGGCCGCGTGCTCGGGACCGTGACCGTCGCCTTGATCGTGGTCCCCGGGGCGCTTGCGATCCTTATTCCTCTGCTCATCCCCGAAACGGCCCCCGGATCCGCCGGCCACGAGACGCTGCAGCTTGCCGTCGACAATGGCCGCTTGATGCTGCCTTACCTCGCGTTCGCCGGCCCGGTCACCGTGATGATGGCACTGTTGAACGCGCAGGGCCGCTTCGCGCTGACGGCATTCTCGCCGCTGCTGTTCAACATCGCGCTGATAGCGGTCATGGCCGCGCTGCTGCTCTCGCAGCCGGGCGCGGCCGAGGCGGCGCAAATCATCGCGGCGACCGTCGGCGTTGCCGGCCTGTTGCAGATCACCACGCTGATATTGCTGCGTGGCGCGGACGTCGCAACGCCGCTTCGGTTTTCCTTCGACAAGGAGATTCGCGGCTTCTTCGCCAAGGCAGTGCCGGGGATGATGGCGACCAGCGCGCCGCAGTTGCTGATGGTCGTTGGCGCGATCATCGCGTCCTCCTCGCCGTCGGCAGTGTCGTGGCTCTATTTCGCCAATCGCCTGATCGAGCTGCCGCTCGGCATTGTCGGCGTCGCCATGGGCACGGTGCTGATCCCGGAACTGACGCGCGCGGTGCGCAGCGATGACCATACCGCCGTTGCGCATGCGGAATCGCGCGGCCTCGAACTCGCGGTCGGACTGGCGCTGCCGGCCACGCTGGGGCTGATCGTGCTGAGCGAGCCGATCGTGCGGCTGCTGTTCGAGCGCGGCGCCTTCACGGCCGCAGATACCGCCGCCACCGCCCGCGCGCTGATGTGGCTCACGCTGGCGCTGCCGGCGCACGTGCTGGTGAAGGCGCTGTCGCCGGCATTTTTCGCGCGCGAGGATACGGTCACGCCGCTGGTCGCCACGCTGAAGGGCGTAGTGCTGGCGATCGCGGCCGCGTTCCTGCTCGGCCATTGGTTCGGCGCCGATGGCATTGCCGCAGCGATTGCGCTGGGCGCCTGGAGCATGGCGTTCAGCCTGATCCGCCGCGGTGCGGAAACCTTTGGCTTTTCGATCGATGCCGGCGCGAAGCGGCGGCTGCCGCGTATCGTCTTGGCCGCGCTCGCCATGGGGGCGCTGCTGTGGCTTGCGACACGGTTCTTGCCCGCGCTCGCCTCGGGCGCGCACGGCCTCATACAGGCCGTGGCGCTGCTCACCGTGATCGCAGCGGGAATTACGATCTACGGCCTGTTTCTGCGGCTTTTCGGCGTCACCGGCTGGCGCGAAGCGGTTAACGCCGTCAGGCAAAGCCGCGCCTCCTGACTTGCGCGAATAGCCCCTGCGTGGCAAACGACGGCGCGAAACAGGGAAGCTGACAATGGCTTTTGTCGAACGGGTATTTTCGGGCGTCCAGCCGACGGGCAATCTGCACCTCGGCAACTACCTCGGCGCGATCGTCAACTTCGTGAAGCTGCAGGACACGCATAACTGCATCTATTGCGTCGTCGACATGCACGCGATCACCCAAGGGGTGGACGTCTGGGGCGGCCCGGCCGAGCTCGCGCGCAACACCCGCGAGGTGACGGCGGCCTTCATCGCCGCCGGCATCGATCCGAAGAAGCACATCGTGTTCAACCAGAGCCAGGTCTCCGGCCACGCCGAGCTCGCCTGGATCTTCAACTGCGTGGCGCGCGTCGGCTGGCTCAGCCGCATGACGCAGTTCAAGGAGAAGGCCGGCAAGGATCGCGAGAATGCGTCCGTGGGTCTCTACGACTATCCGGTGCTGATGGCGGCTGACATCCTGCTGTACCGCGCCACCCATGTGCCTGTCGGCGAGGACCAGAAGCAGCACCTCGAACTGTCGCGCGACATCGCGCAAAAATTCAACAACGACTTTGCTGATTCGATTCGTGCCCAGGGCTCCAATGACGGCCTGTTCTTTCCGCAGCCGGAGCCGCTGATCACCGGGCCCGCGACCCGCGTGATGTCGCTTCGCGACGGCACCAAAAAAATGTCGAAGTCGGATTCATCGGACAATTCGCGGATCAACCTGACCGACGATGCGGAAACCATCGCGCAGAAAATCCGCAAGGCAAAGACCGATCCGGAACCATTGCCGTCGGAGGAAAAGGGGCTCGAAACCAGACCCGAGGCCGACAATCTCGTCGGCATCTATGCGGCGCTGGCCGAGCGCAGCAAGGCCAGTGTGCTGAGCGAATTCGGCGGCGGGCAGTTCTCCGCCTTCAAGAACGCGCTGGTGGAACTCTGCGTGACGAAACTCGCGCCGATCGCCTCGGAGATGAAGCGGCTGGTCGCCGATCCCGGCCACGTGGATTCCATCCTGATCGACGGCGCCGACCGCGCGCAGGCGATTGCCGCGGAAACCATGAACAAGGCCAAGGATATCGTCGGCTTCATCCGAAAGCGCTAGTTCCCTCGCAGCGTTGCAGCCGCGACGCCGCTTGTCGAAGGCGGCTGCGCCGTGGCACCATGCGTCGGTTTGGCGCAGCACCGGGACATGCATGACCACCCAGCGACGAAGCTACGAGACGGGTCACAAGCCAAAATGCCTTGTTATTGTTGACGACACCGCGGAGTGGGACCGCGCGGTGTATTACGCCAGCCGGTGGGCCATACGCGTCGGCGGCGGGGTGGTGATGCTGCGCATCATCGAAATCGAGGACCAGAACCAGCAATGGCTGGGGGTAGCCGACATCATGCGCGCCGAGGCCGAAGAGGCCGCCAATGAGGCGCTCGACCGCGCCTCGGGCCGCGCCAACGGCATCGCCGCGATCACGCCGGAGCGGGTGATCCGCGAGGGCGATCCAACCGCGCAGCTCCTCGACGTGATCGACAAGGACGTCGATATCTCGATGCTGGTGCTGGCGGCCAATCCGGGCCCCGAAGGCCCCGGCCCCCTGGTCAGCATGATGGCGCAGGTAGCCGGTTCCTTCCCGATTCCGGTTGTCATTGTTCCCGGCGATCTCAGCGATTCCGACATCGACGGCCTGTCTTAGGGCTTGATGGACTTACCGAATTGCTGGTTGCGGCCCTTGACCGTGCGTTCGCCGTCGCCATCTGCTAAGGGAACCTCACGCGCCGGCCTTGAACCGGCGACGCCGGAGAAAAACGCATGTTCATCCAGACCGAAGCCACGCCCAATCCCGCCACATTGAAATTCATTCCAGGCCGTACCGTGCTCGATACCGGCACGATGGAATTCGCCAACCGTGAAGCCGCCTCCCGCTCGCCGCTGGCCGAGCGGCTGTTCGACGTGCCCGGCGTCGCGAGCGTGTTCTATGGCTACGATTTCGTTACCGTGACCAAGGCCGACGGCGACTGGCAGCACCTCAAGCCCGCGATCCTCGGCGCCATCATGGAGCACTACATGTCCGGCGCGCCGCTTTTGGCGGACGGAACCGCCGGCAACGACGAGGCGGCGGACGAGGAAGACGAGTTCTTCAACGAGGCCGATGCCGATACCGTCGCGACCATCAAGGACCTGATCGAGACGCGGGTGCGACCGGCGGTCGCCAATGACGGTGGCGACATCACCTTCCGCGGCTTCAAGGACGGCGTGGTCTATCTCAACATGAAGGGCTCATGTGCCGGCTGCCCGTCATCGACCGCGACACTGCAGCACGGCATCCAGAACCTGCTGAAGCATTTCGTGCCCGACGTGGTCGAAGTCCGGCCGATGTGAGGGCCCGTCATTCCGGGATGGTGCGCGAGCACCAGACCCGGAATCTCGAGATTCTCAGGTGCGCAATTGCGCACCGTAGTTCGATGCTACGCATCGCCCCGGAATGACATCGCAGCCTACGCTGCCTGCCCGATGTTGGCCGCTTCGGCGGCGGCCTGCTGCATGCCGTTCGACATCTCGCTGGTGACGGTGCTCTGCTCCTCGACCGCGGCCGCGGTCGAAGTCACGTACTCGCTGACCTCCTGGATCGCCTTCTTGATCGAACCCAGCGCCTCGACCACGTCGCCGGAAATTCCGTTGAGATTGCCGATTTCCTGCTCGATCTTGTCGGTCGCCTGCTTGGCCTGATTGGCAAGGTTCTTGACCTCGGAGGCAACCACGGCAAAGCCGCGGCCCGCCTCACCGGCACGCGCCAATTCGATGGTGGCATTAAGCGCCAGCAGGTTGATCTGGCCAGTGATGTCGCCGATCAGCTGCACGATGCTGCTCATCGACTCTGCTGCCTCGGACAGACGCTGCGCCTGCTGATCGGCGCCCTCGACGCGATCAACCGCGGTCAGCGCCGTCTCCCGGGATTTCGACATCGCCGCCGAGATCTCACGGACCGAGGCATTCAACTCCTCGGCTCCGGCCGCGACCAACTCCATCATGCCGCGCACCTTTTCGCTCCGCATCCGCGCCAGCACCTGCGCCGTGGTATCGGAGGCGTATTTCACCACCTTGAAGGGCTTGCCGTTGAGATCGCGGATCGGGTTGTAGGAGGCCTGGATCCAGATCTGCTTGCCGCCCTTGCCGACACGCTCATATTCGCCCGACTGAAACTCGCCGCGATTCAGATTTGCCCAGAACGCGCGATAGGCTTCGTTGTCGCGCTGATCTGACGGCACGAACAGGCTGTGATGCTTGCCCTGGATCTCGGCGAGCGAATAGCCGAGCGCGCCAAGGAAATTCGCGTTGGCCGTCAGCACCTGGCCGTCCATGCTGAACTCGATCACCGCCTGCGACTTGCCGATCGCTTCGATCTGCCCGGCGTAATTGGCCGCTTTCAGCTTGTCCGCGGTGACGTCGGTGGCGAATTTCACCACCTTGAACGGCTTGCCGGCTTCGTCGAGGATCGGATTGTAGGAAGCGAGAATCCACACCTCCTTGCCGCCCTTGCCGAAACGCTTGTATTCGGCCGCCTCGTATTCACCGCGCCCGAGCTTGGCCCAGAATTCCCGATAGGCGGCGCTGTCGCGCTCGCCGGGCGCGACGAACATCGAATGATGCTTGCCCTGGATTTCGTCCAGCCGGTAGCCCAGCGTGGCGAGGAAGTTCGCATTGGCGGTGATGATGGTGCCGTCGAGATTGAATTCGATCACGGCCTGCACGCGGCCGATGGCGGAAATCTTGCCGGCATCCTCCATGCCGCGGATTTTCTTCTCCGTGATGTCGGTGGCGAATTTGATGACTTTCACGGGTTTGCCGGAATCGTCCAGAATCGGATTGTAGGACGCCTGGATCCAGACCTCGCGGCCGCCCTTGCCGATGCGCTTGTATTCGGCGGACTGAAATTCACCGCGGTTGAGGCTGGCCCAGAACGCCTTGTACGCCTCGCTGCCGCGCAGATCCGGCGGCGCGAACATCTGATGATGCTTGCCCTGGATTTCGTCGAGACGGTAACCCATCGCGTCGAGGAAGTTCTGGTTGGCGGTGATGATCGTGCCGTCCATCCTGAACTCGATCACCGCCTGCGACCTGTTGATCGCGGCCGACTGCGCCAATGCATCGCGCGCGGCCGAACTGCTTTTCCAAAATGGCATAAAAAACCCCTCAAAGAATAGGGACGGGCGCGGCTCGATATGCCGAAGATGCACCGCGGGATCCCCATTGACCCGTATTCCCCGGCTACAGGCTCTCACCGGTTGGTAAAGAAAGCCCTAATCTCTTATAATTTCAATGACTTAGCATCGTAGAAGTTGTATGATGATGCTCATGCTTCAGAAATGGGGCGCGAGCATTTTTTCAAGTGTCCCCAGAGGTAGAGCTACTAAAGGTAGAGCGCGCGGCTGCTGTTTCGCGATGGATGAAACGCGGAAAATAGCGCGGCTGGTCATTCAACCGGCGCTGAAAAACCTCTACGCTGGCGTCATGCTGATCCTCGCTATCGATACGGCGCTCGATGCCTGCGCCGCGGCCGTTCTCGACACCTCCGCAAGCAATCTCATCGCGCAAGAATCGCAGCCGATGAAGCGCGGCCATGCCGAAGCCCTGATGCCGCTGATCGCGCGCGTGATGAAAGCATCGGGCGTTGCGTTCACGGAACTCGACCGCATCGCGGCGACGGCCGGTCCCGGCAGCTTTACCGGATTGCGCGTCGGCCTTTCGGCTGCGCGCGGCATCGCGCTCGCAGCGAACAAGCCGGTCGTAGGCGTAACCACACTGAGCGCCTTTGCCGCCCCCATCATCGGCGAGGACAGCGAGCATCCGGTCATATCCGCGATCGATGCGCGGCATGATCACGTCTATTTCCAGGTGTTGGCCGCCGACGGAAGTTCATTGATCAAGCCGAAAGTGGCGCCGATCGCTGAAGCGCTCGATGCGGCGCGCTTCGGCGCCCCGCATCTGGTCGGCAACGCCGCACAAATTCTGGCCGACCGCTGGCCGGCGGATGCGCCGCCGCCGGTCAACGTTGTTAACCTGCCCGCACCTGACATCGCCTGGGTCGCGTGGCTGGGCGCGGCAGTCGATCCCGAGAATGCGCCCGCCCGACCCTATTACCTGCGCGCACCCGACGCCAAGCCGCCAAGGGATCCGATGCTCAACGCCACGCAGCCATCATCGCCATCATGATGGCATGGCTCGCCGATTGGTGGAGCGGCGGCACGGCCGTGGTCGAACCGGCCAGCCCGCGCGACGCGGCGCGGCTGGCGCAACTGCATGGCGCTTCGTTTCACCGCGGCTGGGGCGAAGGTGAATTCGAGGCGATGCTGAGCGAGCGCAATACGCTGGTTGATCGACTAAGGCTGGGGCGCAAGGTCATCGGCTTTGCGGCGTCGCGCATGGCCGCCGACGAGGCCGAAATATTGTCCATCGCCATCGATGCGACCCAACGTGGCCGCGGCCTGTCGCGCAACCTGTTGCTGACGCATCTGGGCCATCTCGCCGGGCGCGGCGTGCGCACCATCTTCCTCGAGGTCGAAGAAAACAATCAGCCGGCGCGGCGGCTGTACGAATGGGCCGGATTCGGCGTCGTCGGCCGCCGGGAACGCTATTACCGGCAGGCCGGCGGGGAACAATTGAACGCGCTTCTGATGCGGCGTGACTTGTCGTAATATGTACGCGGTGGCACAACAGCCGCGACCTGCCGTTCCAAGGCCCGAGAGATCATGCCCGCACTGAAATCCCCGCCCGCGCACAAGAATACCGGCATCGAGGCCCGCTGCGCCGCCACCGGCATGCGCATGACCGAACAGCGCCGCGTCATCGCACGCGTGCTGGCGGATTCGGTCGATCACCCCGACGTCGAGGAACTGTACCGGCGCTGCGTCGCCGTCGACGACAAGATCTCGATTTCGACGGTGTACCGCACCGTCAAGCTGTTCGAGGATGCCGGGATCATCGAGCGGCACGATTTTCGCGAGGGCCGCGCGCGTTACGAGCAGATGCCCGACAGCCACCACGACCATCTGATCAACCTGCGCGACGGCAAGGTGATCGAGTTTACCTCCGAGGAAATCGAGAAATTGCAGGCCGAAATCGCCCGCAAGCTCGGCTACAAACTGGTCGATCACCGGCTGGAACTGTATTGCGTTCCGCTCGACGAAGAGAAAACCTAGTTTTCGTGAACAGCTTTTCGTGAATTTCGATCTCATCATCTTCGACTGCGACGGCGTGCTGGTCGACAGCGAGGTCATCTCCTGCCGCGCACATGCCGATGTGCTCAGTCGTCACGGCTATCCGATCACGCAGCAACAGGTCTTCGATCGCTTCCTCGGCCGCTCGACGCGCCAGGCGAATTCGGAAGTCGAGGCCGAACTCGGCCGTGCCCTGCCCGACGATTTTCATGTGCAGTTGCAGGACGAGCTGTTCCGGTCGTTCGAAGCCGATCTGGAAGCGGTGCCGCACATTCACTCAGCCCTCGATGCGATCGCCCAGGCTGTCTGCGTTGCGTCGAGCGGATCGCACCAGCGCATGAATGTCACGCTCGGTCGGACCAGGCTTTACGATCGATTCGCGCCGAATATCTTTTCGGCCTCGCAGGTCAGCAACGGCAAGCCCGCGCCCGACCTGTTCCTGTTTGCCGCCAGTCAGCTGAACGTTTCGCCGGAACGGTGCCTCGTGATCGAGGACAGCGTTCCCGGCGTCACCGGCGGCCGGGCCGCGGGCATGACCGTGCTCGGCTTTCACGGCGGCAGCCACTGCCGCCCCGGCTACGGCGAAGACCTGCGCGTAGCCGGAGCCACCGCGACATTCGACGATATGCGGCAATTGCCAGGGTTGATCGAGCGGATAGGGGCTGTCGCGAGCGTGAACTAGCCCTCTCCGCTGGTCATTCCGGGATGGTCCGTAGGACCAGACCTCAGGGGTGCAATCACACCCCTGGGATTCTCGAGATCCCCCGGTGTGCAATTGCACACCTGAGGTTCGATGCTGACGCATCGCCCCGGAATGACACCCGACCACGCTGGATTTCGACCCCCTTAGCCTATAACTAAGCCCCGGCGCCGGATTGGCGCCCCCAAACCCCGCACCCAAGGTTCCATGACTCCGCCGCGCAAGCTGCATATCAAGTCATATGGCTGCCAGATGAACGTCTACGATGCGCAACGCATGGTGGACACGCTGGCGGGCGAAGGCTTTGTCGAGACAGCCAGCGCCGAGGATGCCGATCTTGTGATCCTCAACACCTGCCATATCCGCGAGAAGGCCTCCGAAAAGGTCTACTCCGAGCTCGGGCGGCTGCGCGTCGCCAAGGACGAGGCCGCACGCAACGGCCGCGAGATGCGGATTGCGGTCGCAGGCTGCGTCGCGCAGGCCGAGGGCGAGGAAATCATCCGCCGCGCGCCGGCCGTGGACGTCGTGGTCGGGCCGCAGAGCTATCATCATCTGCCGCAACTTCTGGCGCGCGCAAAGAGCCATGGCCGCGCCCTGGAGACCGAATTCCCGGTCGAGGACAAGTTCGGTTTCCTTCCCGCCCCCAAACCGGATGCGATCCGCGCCCGCGGAATCTCCGCGTTCGTCACGGTGCAGGAAGGCTGCGACAAGTTCTGCACCTTCTGCGTGGTGCCTTATACCCGCGGCTCAGAAGTATCGCGCCCGGTCGCAAGGATCGTCGACGACGTGAAGCGGCTCGCCGATAACGGCGTGCGCGAGATCACCCTGATTGGGCAGAACGTCAACGCCTATCACGGCGAAGGTCCGGACGGACGGACCTGGCCACTCGGCAAGCTGTTGCACCGCCTCGCCGAAATCGATTGTATCGTGCGGCTGCGCTATTCGACCAGCCATCCCCGCGACGTCGACGATAGCCTGATCGCAGCCCACCGCGATCTCGCCGCGCTGATGCCGTTCGTGCACCTTCCGGTACAATCCGGCTCCGACCGGATACTGGCTGCCATGAACCGCAAGCATACCGCCGATGATTACCGCCGTGTCATCGACCGTTTTCGCTCGGCCCGCCAAGATATTGCTTTTTCATCGGATTTTATCGTCGGCTTCCCCGGCGAAACCGAGGGAGAATTCGCCGCCACCCTCGCGCTTGTCATGCAAATCGGCTACGCTGGGGCTTATTCGTTCAAGTATTCGCCTCGGCCAGGCACGCCGGCGGCGGACATGCGGGAGACGGTGTCAGCGGCTGAGATGGACGAGCGATTGGTGCGGCTCCAGGAATTGATCGACAGCCAGCAATCGGCCTTCAACAAGGCCATGATTGGCAAAACCGTCGATGTGCTGTTCGAACGCGCAGCCCGCAATCCCGGCCAGATCGTCGGCCGCACCGCCTGGCTGCAGCCGGCGCACGTGTTTGCCTCTCCCGACATCATCGGACAGGTACTTCCGGTCACCATCGAGAGCCTGGAGCGATACAGCCTGCTGGGCGAACTCGCCCGTGGCTCGCCGCGGCCGATGCCATCTGTTGTTTCGCCGACGGCCGAACCGTCTCAATTGAACCGTTCTTCTCAAAAGATCATGGGAGCCTGAACCCTTGCCAAAAAGCGCATCGGATTCACCTTCGCTTGCTCCCAGCCGCAAATTTGACCGCGACATGCAAATTCCGCCCGAGACCCAGGTCGTCATCGACTTCGACGACAACCGCGCGGCGTCTGCGCTCGTCGGCCCCTACGGCCAGAATCTCGCGCTGGTCGAGCGGCGGCTCGGCGTCGTCGTCGACTCGCGCGGCAACCACATCACCATCGCAGGCTCCCGCGACGGCTGCGACGCCGCGCGGCGCGTGCTGGAGACGCTCTATGCGCAGGCCCTGGAGGGCCATGATCTCTCGCAGGGCGAAGTCGAAGGCGCCATCCGCGCCGTGATCGCACAGGGCTCGCTGTTCGAATTCGACGCCAAGACCGCCAAGCCCACGTTCGAGACCATCAACCTGCGCAAGCGCCCGGTGCGGGCACGCACGGCCGCGCAGGATTCCTACATCCGTGCATTGAAGCGCCACGAACTGGTGTTCGGCGTCGGCCCGGCCGGCACCGGCAAGACCTGGCTGGCGGTCGCACATGCCGCGCAATTGTTCGAACGCAAGGAAGTCGATCGCATCATCCTGTCGCGGCCCGCGGTCGAAGCCGGCGAGCGGCTCGGCTTCCTGCCCGGCGACTTGCGCGAGAAGGTCGATCCGTACCTGCGGCCGATCTACGACGCGCTGTACGATCTGATGGATTCGCGCATCGTGGAGCGCGCGCTGCAGGCCGGCGAAATCGAGATCGCGCCGCTGGCGTTCATGCGCGGCCGCACCCTGACCAATGCCGTCGTCATTCTGGACGAAGCCCAGAACACGACGACGATGCAGATGAAGATGTTCCTGACCCGGCTCGGCGAGAACAGCCGCATGATCATCACCGGCGATCCTTCGCAGGTCGACCTGCCGCCCGGGCAGGCTTCGGGACTTGCCGAGGCCGTCAAGCTGCTCGACGGCGTCGAGGGCATCGCACAGGTGAAGTTCACCGCCGAGGACGTCATCCGCCATGAACTGGTGGCGCGGATCGTGGCCGCCTATGAGGGATTGCCGCAAAAGCCGGCAACCGCCAGATCTTGAAAGCAAAAATTTCGGCCGTGGACCTGCGGCGTGCAGGTCCGGGCCGCAACCCGAACATCGGAATGCAAACCCCTGCAACGCAAAGTCCCAAAACGCAAAGCATTGGAACGCAAAGAACTGGAACGCCCGTGTCGTCCGCCCTGCCCCTGACCGAAGTTCTCGTCGTCGCCGATTGCTGGCAGACCGAGCCGGATGCCGAGGCGGTGATCCATCGCGCCATCAACGCAGCGGCCGAGATCGCCGGCGCCGATGTCGGCGACGCCGAACTGGCCGTCATGCTGACCGACGATTCCGGGATTCGCACGCTCAACAACAACTGGCGCGGCATCGACAAGCCGACCAACGTATTGTCGTTCCCGGCGCTGCAGCCGACCGGCACGGCCACGCCCTCCGACGTGCCGCGGATGCTCGGCGACATCGCCATCGCCTATGAGACCACGCGGAAAGAGGCCGACGACGAACAAAAGCCGTTCGACCATCACCTCAGTCATCTTGCGGTCCACGGGTTCCTGCATTTGATCGGGCACGATCACGAGAACGACGACGACGCCGAGGCCATGGAGGGTCTCGAACAGGAGATCCTCGCCCATCTCGGCATTCCCGATCCGTATGCGGATCGGGACCCCTATGCGGACCGGGAGCGGATGGACTGAAAATGCCGGACTCCGACCCTACGCACGACAACCCGCGCGATACGCCCAACCTGCCGGCAGTGGTGCAGGAAGGCGAGGTGCTGCGTCCGGCCGCCGACAATTGGCTGATGCGGGCAATCCGCACATTGTTCGGCTGGAAGCCGGGATCGGTCCGCGCTGATCTTCAGGTCGTGCTCGATACGTCGACCCCGGACGACGTAGGCTTTTCCACCATCGAGCGCACCATGCTGCGCAATATTCTCAATTTGCATGAGCGGCGCATCGCCGACGTGATGGTGCATCGCGCCGATATCGTCGCCGTCAAGCGCGACATTCCGCTCGGCGAACTGATGAGCCTGTTCGAGAGCGCGGCGCATTCGCGTCTCGTGGTCTACAACGAAACCCTGGACGATCCCGAAGGCATCGTTCACATCCGCGACCTGCTGGCGTTCATGACCGCGAAGGCGCGCGTCGGGGACATCAGCAAGCCGAAGCGCAAGAAGCCCTTCCCGGCGGGCCTCGACCTCCGCGCCGTCGACCTCGCATTACCGCTGGCGGACGCCAACATCATCCGCAAGCTCCTGTACGTGCCGCCGTCGATGCGGGCGATCGACCTGCTGGCACAGATGCAGGCCTCGCGTATCCATCTGGCGCTGGTGGTCGACGAATATGGCGGCACCGACGGACTGGTGTCGATCGAGGACATTGTCGAACAGATCGTCGGCGAGATCGACGACGAGCACGACAGCGACGAGCCGCCGTCAATCGTGCGTCAGGCTGACGGTTCATTCATCGCGGATGCCCGCGCCAGCCTTGAGGACGCCCGCACCATGATCGGCGCGGAATTCGTCACCGGCGAGGCCGGCGAAGAAGTCGAGACGTTGGGCGGCTATCTGGTGGCGCAGGTTGGCCGCCTGCCGGTGCGCGGCGAGGTCATTGCCGGTCCGGGCAATTTCGAGATCGAGGTGCTCGACGCCGATCCGCGGCGGGTCAAGCGCCTGCGTATCGCCGTCCGCAAGGAACGTCCGGCGGCACGCCCGCAGCGCGAAAGAAGCCGCCGCGAGACCGCGCCCGATAGCAACGCGCCGCAGGCCAACGACAATGCACCGCCGACCTCCGGCGATGGAGCCGGTTCGCGGTGACATCAACCAGCAAGCTCCGCGCCGCCGGTCTTTCGATCATCCTGGCCTGGGGATGGAAGCGCGCGGCCATCGCGCTGGCGGCGGGGGCGCTGTCGGCATTCTCGATGGCACCGTTCAATGCCTGGCCGGTGCTGTTCTTGACCTTTCCGGTCGCGGTCTGGCTGATCGACGGCGCGGCGGCCGGGAAATGGCGCGGCGTGCCTGCGGCGGCATTATCGGGGTTCTGGTTCGGGCTCGGCTATTTCGTGCCGGGGCTCTACTGGATCGGCAGCGCCTTCCTGGTCGATGCGCCGACGTTCGCGTGGCTGATGCCGTTTGCGGTGCTGGGCCTGCCGGCCTATCTCGCCTTGTTCACCGCTATTGGTTTCGCGCTGGCGCGCCTGATCTGGACGCGCGACGCCTCGCGGGTGCTTGCGCTCGCGGTCGGGCTTACGGTCAGCGAATGGCTGCGCGGCCATCTGTTGTCAGGATTCCCGTGGAATGCCTTCGGCTACGCGCTGTCGGAGCCGCTGGCGCTGGCGCAAACCGCCTCGCTGATCGGGCTGTGGGGCATGACGTTCCTGGCGGTTGCGATCTTCGCGAGCCCGGCCGTCCTGATCGACGGACGCTCGCGGGGGCGAAAGCCCTGGATCGCGCCGGTATCGGCGCTTTTGCTGCTCGCGGCGATGGGAATTTACGGCGCCGTGCGGCTGTCGCTGCAGCCGACGGCGATGACCAAGGTGAAGCTGCGCATCATGCAGCCCAACCTGCAGCAGGACGTCAAATTCAATTATGGTGCCAAGGCGGAGGTAATGCAGAAATACCTCACGCTGTCCGACCGTGCTGCGGGGCCGCAATCCACCGGCGTGAGCGACGCCCAGATCCTGATCTGGCCGGAATCGGCATTCCCGTTTTTCCTGACGCGGGAAGCCGACGCGATGGCGCAGATCGCCGAACTGCTGCCCACGGGCACCGTGCTGATGACCGGCTCGGTACGCGCCCCCGACGGCCCGCCCGGCGCCCGCATCACCCGCGCCTACAACTCGATATATGTCATCGACCATGACGGCAGCGTGCTGTCGGTTTATGACAAACTGCACCTGGTGCCGTTCGGCGAGTATCTGCCGTTCCAGGACGTCATGGAAAAGCTCGGCTTCGTCCAGCTCACCAAGGTTCACGGCGGATTCATCCCGGGCCAGCGCCGCCACGCGATGGAAATCCCGAATGCGCCGCGCGCGCTGCCCCTGATTTGCTACGAAGCGATTTTTCCCGGCATTATTGCAGCCGGCGACGATCGCCCCGGCTGGATTATTAATGTCACAAATGACGGCTGGTTCGGAAATTCGACCGGCCCCTACCAGCACCTGCAGCAGGCGCGCTTGCGTGCCATCGAGGAAGGCCTGCCGGTGGTTCGTGCCGCCAACACCGGCATATCCGCGGTCATCGATCCCTCGGGACGGATTGTCGCACGCCTCGGCCTTGGCATTGAAGGCGTATTGGATGCCAGCCTGCCGACGGCGCTTTCGCCGACAATTTACGCACGTCTGGGCGATATTCCGGCAGCTATAACGATCGCCGCCGCATTGTTGTTGGTCATCCGGCGCCGCTTCGTTAAGCGAACCGCCTAAAATTGGAATACTTCCAAAATTGTCGCCACAAAGACGGCGGCATTCGTGGTTCCACCAGTTGACAGATCGGCCACGATTCGCTTTCTGCGGTTGCAAGCAAAAATCAACAACCAGTTAGTTGGCAATGCTCATACCGTCCGAAACGATACCCGATCCTCCGCTCTGGATTTGACGGTACCGGCGCCTGAGGCATTGACCCATTCCTTTGCCTCACCCCGGCGCGCAATCCCAGGAGTGACGCAAATGTCCACCAAAGCCCCCAACCCGGTTGACAAGTATGTCGGCAGCCGCGTGCGCATGCGCCGGATCATGCTGGGCATGAGCCAGGAAAAACTGGGCGAGGCACTGGGACTGACTTTCCAGCAGGTTCAGAAATACGAAAAGGGGACCAACCGCGTTGGCGCCAGCCGACTGCAGCAGATCTCCGAGATATTGCAGGTGCCGGTGTCGTTTCTGTTCGACGGCGGGCCGAGCGGCATGGTGAATGGCGAGGGCTTCGGCGAAGGCTCCTCACCGGCCTACGTTTCGGATTTCCTCGCCACTTCCGAAGGTCTGGCGCTGACGCGCGCGTTTACACGCATCGGCGATGCCAAAATGCGCCGCTCCATTGTCGAACTGGTCGAGCAGATCGCATCGCGCGACGGCCCCGACCCGCGCTGATTTTCACCTTATCGGTTTGAGATATCTCGCGATCTGGAATATGCCGTCATTCCCCGGTGCGCCATCGCGTACCTGAGGGCGCGCGCCATCCAGGCCGGCCATTGCCGAATTGGACTCTGATGTTTGCCGAACTCGGGTAAACCGGGGCTCGGGTGGTGTACGCCCGAGATCGCGACATACGGGATTCGAGAAAGCATGCCGAAGACGACCAATCCCTTCGATTCCAGCGCCATCCTCGACGGCATTCGCCGCTGGGTCGAGATCGAGACCCCGACCGATGCGCCCGACCAGGTCAACAAGCTCGCCGATCTCGTGACCGCTGAATATCGCGACCTGCCGGCGACGGTGGAGCGGATATCAGGGCATTCGGGCTGCGGCGATCATCTTGTCGTGCGCTCGTCATGGGGACAGGACGCGCCGGGAATCCTGGTGCTGAGCCATCTCGATACGGTGCACCCGATGGGATTCATCGAGCGGCTGCCGTTTCGCATCGACGGCGACAGCGCGTTCGGCCCCGGCATCTACGACATGAAGGGCGGCGCCTATCTCGCCTACCATGCGTTTCGGCAAGCCTGCTCGGATGACGTCCGGCCCGCGCTCGGCGTCACCCAGCTCTACGTCTCCGACGAGGAAATCGGCAGCCCGACGTCGCGCGCGCTGATCGAGGCCGAGGGGCGCAAAGCCAAATATGTGCTGGTCACCGAGCCGGCGCGCGACGGCGGCAAAATCGTCACCGGGCGCAAGGGCGTCGCGCGCTTCGAGGTCTTCATCAAGGGCGTGCCCTCGCACGCCGGCACCAGACCGGAGGACGGCCGCAGCGCCATCCGCGAACTCGGCCATGTCATCCAGACGCTGGAAGCGATGAACGATTTTTCGCGCGGCATCTCCGTGAATGTTGGCGTCGTCCGTGGCGGCACACGGCCGAACGTGATTGCGGAAGAGGCCTATGCCGAAGTCGACATGCGCGTGCCGACGATTGCCGACGCCGACGAGCTGTTTCCGAAAATACTCAACCTGAAATCCCGCACCGAGGGCGTCAGCGTCAAGGTGGTCGGCGAACTGAACAGGCCGCCCTATGAGAAGGGCAATGCCGGCGCCGCGCTCTATGAGCACGCCAAGACGATCGCGGCCGAAATCGGTTTCGAACTGGTGGATACGTCGACCGGCGGCGGCTCCGACGGCAATTTCACCGCGCCCCACACCGCAACGCTCGACGGGCTCGGCGTCGACGGCAAGGGCGCGCATACCCACTACGAGCAGATGTACATTTCCTCGATCGAGCCGAGGGCGCGGCTATTGCACCGGCTGTACCAGACGCTGCGATGATCGCTGCACCCGACGAACCCGGAGATCGCGACGCGCCGCCGGAAGACGATGCGGCCCTGCATGCGCGCGGCTCGTTCTTCGGGCGCCGCAAGGGCCACAAGCTCCGCATCCACCAGGCCGACCTGATCGACAATCTGCTGCCGCTTCTGGCGCTCGATATCGGGACGCCCGCGCCGGACCGGCTCGCCGAGCTGTTCGAAGGCGACATCGCCGATGTCAGGCTCGAAATCGGCTTCGGCGGCGGCGAGCACCTGATCGCCGAAGCGCAGGCGTTTCCCGATATCGGGTTCATCGGCTGCGAGCCTTACGTCAACGGCATGGCGAAGATCCTGACGCAGATCGAGGCGCAGAATATCGGCAATATCAGGCTTTACGCCGGCGACGCCGCGGAGCTGCTGGCCTGGGCGCCGGCGCAATCGCTGGCGCGGATCGACCTGATTCATCCCGATCCCTGGCCGAAGCGCCGGCACTGGAAGCGGCGCTTCGTGCAGGACGCAACGGTTGCGGCGATGGCGCGCATTCTCAAGGTGGGCTGCGAGTTTCGCTTCGTCAGCGACATCGACGATTACTGCGCCTGGACGCTGGCGCATCTGCTGCGCTCGCCTGATTTTCTCTGGACCGCGGAGCGCGCCGCCGACTGGCAAAAGCCGTGGGACGGCTACACCATGACGCGCTACGGCCGCAAAGCCGAACGCGAGGGACGGGTGGCGGCGTATTTGCGGTTTCGGCGGGTCGGGTAACTCTCACCGCCGTCATTCCGGGGCGTGCGCAGCACGAACCCGGAATCCATTTCACCGTTTGCGAATGTGGCCCGATGGATTCCGGGCTCGAGCTGCGCGCGCCCCGGAATGACGGAGAGTTACTGGTTGGCCATCCGCGCCTTCTTGGCGTCGGTCGCTTCCCACACCATGCGCTTGCCGCGTTCGCGTCCCAGCAGTTCGATCGGATCGTGGTTGTCGATGTGACCGAACTGTCCCTTGTAGACGCTGTAGCCGCTTAATTCCTGCAGCCGCCTAGGAAAGCGCATTGCAGTCTCCCGGGGAATGCCGAGCTGCAAATTCTCCTGCTGCCGCATCCAGCCCCAGCAATAGGCGCAAGAGAACGCAAAACGCCTGCTGTCGCTGTTGTTGGCGCCGCCGCCATGCCACAGCGCACTGTCGAACAGCATCACGCTGCCCGCCTTCATCGTCATCGTCGCTGTGACCGCGTCGTACGCCTTGCCGTATTCCGGCGCGGACGGATATTTGTGGCTGCCCGGCACAATCCGCGTCGCGCCGTTGTCCTCCCTGAAATCCGACAGTGCCCAGATCGCATTGACTGTTATCGGGATGTGCGGACGCGGCAGCGGAATCAGTTGCGTGTCTTCATGGATCGGCTGCGCTTCCTGCCCGGGGCCGAGCACCAGCGAGCAGAACGACGACAACAGGCATTCCCTGTCGAGCACGCGCTCCACCACCGGCAGCACGTTCTCGTGCAGCGGCACTTCCCAGAGCAGGTCGTCATAGGTGAGCAGATTGTTGATGCGGACGGTCTTGAAGCCTTCAAACGACGTTTTGGCAGGACCGAGATGATGCTCGCGCTCGATGCGCTCCAACGCCGCCTTCAGTCCGTCAACCAGTTCGGCGCTTGCCGCCTGTTCGATGACGGTAAACCCGTCGTCGCGTATCCTGTCGGCATGGGATTGAACCTCTGCGTCCTTCAGCATCTTGCACTCCCGAAATTCATTATCGACGCGTTTTCGTCACGCGAACCGGTACCCACTTCGCTTGACAGCGCTATGCACGACGCTGTGCCGCGTCTTCGGCGCGAATGATAGCGCGCCGTTTTCAGGGTTGGGGAGCAATTTGCGATTGCGGCGTCAGACGGCCGGTCGGGTCTTCCAGAAGCCTACGACGCGTTCGGCGGTCGATGGCATCAGGCGGGCGTAATTCGCCCGCGCGACTTCGATATCGGCCGGGGCGGCAGTCCGGTTCGGCCCGAGCCGAAGCATGATCAGCGCACGCACGGTCGCCCATTCGAGGCCGATGGTCTTGCCCGCGACCAGGATCGGATCGTAGCGGTCGCCGCTGATCAGGCGGTCGAGGGTTTCGATCTTCACGCCGGTCATCGCCGAAAGCGCGGCGACCGACTCCTCGTATTTGAAAACCTTGGCGAAGTTCAGCAATGCGCCCTCGCCGAGCGCGCCGTCACGGTGCAGCGCCATCACCGTGCGCTGTGCCGCCGTGAAATCCCGCCGCTCCACGCGTTCCGTGGCGCCTGAAATCACGTTCATCACCTGCTTGATACCGGCCTGCCGCTCGGGCGTGACCACGGTGAGCAGGCGGCGGCGAACGATATCGATCGAGCCGGAGAGCAGATCCTTCAATTGCTCGGGCGAGAGATCGTCGCGCTGGCCAAGCCTGATCGTCAGCACGCCATCCTGGCCGGCACGCTTGATCAGCGTCGAATAACCGTCGGCAGAGAAGTTCGCGCCGGCATTGCCGGCGGTGCGCCGCACGACGTTGCGGTCGCCGCGTGCCACGATGACGTCGGTGAGATCGGGTGAGAGCGTTGGTCGCTCCGCTATCGCCAGCAGATGACCCTGGCTTTTCGCGGTGGCGATTTCGACCAGCATCGCTTCGTCGATCACGGGAGACCGGCGCAGCAGCGGTCCGGCAATGGCAATTTCGTCTTCAAGCGCGAGGTGGCCGACGAGGCCGCGCGGCGCGTTCGCCAGCACGGACAGGCGCTCGGCGAGATCGGCGCGCGCGTCGGGTCCGGCATACGGGACGAGGCTGGTCAGAACGCCGTCGAACAGCTCGACGTGATCGGAGCGAAAGTTCGCAGCTCCTTGCAAAAAAAGTTCGCTGATACGGCGCGCGGCGTCCGCACGGCGCGCGGGGTCGCCATGCCGGACGATATCGTCAAGTTCGGGGATCAGCGAAGGCGCCGTGGTCATAAACCCATCCAAAACCGGCCGTTTTGGCGGGTTTCGGGAAATCTAGGCAGGGTTCGTGAACGAAGGGTTAGGTTCCATTCCTCCCTCAAAGCGTGGCAAAATCGACCTTAACGGGATCGCGGGCCTTGTCGGATTGCGGAAAAACCGCTATATCCGCGGCAACTTATGGTTCTCATACGATCGCGTATTGAGAGTGGGCCCCCCGGGACCCGCTCTTTTTTATTACCTGAACGAGCCAGCCCAGAAGGGGCAACAGGCGCGGTTCAGGGAACCGGCCGGACGCCGGTTAAGGCCCGGCTTAAACCCATGCAAGTAAGACGCTTTTGACCCTGGATATGACCGATCCAACTGCCGTTTCCGTGGATATCGACCTGCTGGCCGAGCCCCGTCTCGTCGTCGAGCCGGGTGCGGCGGCGCGGGTGTCGGCGGTTGCAGGGCCGGTTTTGCAGGGAATGGGATACCGCCTGGTCCGGATCAAGATATCCGCCGAGGCTGGCTGCACCGTCCAGATCATGGCCGAACGGCCCGACGGCACCATGCAGATCGAGGATTGCGAGGCGATCTCGCGGGCGCTGTCGCCGGTGCTCGACGTCGCCGACCCGATCGACCGCGCCTACCGGCTTGAGATATCCTCGCCAGGCATCGATCGCCCGCTGGTCCGCCGTTCCGATTTCGAGCGTTACGCC
>CAWBRL010000052.1:0-174205 GCA_963791165.1 uncultured Alphaproteobacteria bacterium
TAATCGTGGAGATTCGAGGGGCTAACCCCGCGAATCCCCACACTTTTGTGTGTACGCTTACTTCAATTCCACCTTGGCGCCAGCCTTTTCGAGCTGGGCCTTGAGCTTCTCGGACTCGTCCTTGTTCACGCCTTCCTTGACAGCCTTGGGCGCGCCTTCGACGAGGTCCTTGGCTTCCTTGAGGCCCAGGCCGGTGATGGCACGGACTTCCTTGATGACTTCGATCTTCTTGTCGCCGGCGGCGACGAGCATGACGGTGAACTCGGTCTTTTCTTCAGCCGGAGCAGCGGCGGCGGCAGCGGGACCGGCGACCGCAACGGCGGCAGCAGCGGACACGCCCCACTTTTCTTCGAGGAGCTTTGCGAGCTCGGCAGCTTCGAGCACGGTCAGGCTCGAGAGGTCGTCGACGATTTTCTGTAGGTCAGCCATTGATCAGTTTCCTTAAACGTATTGGTTCGAACCAGGTTTGATTTGCGAAGGGTCAGGCCGCTTCGCTCTTTGAGGCATAGGCCTGGACGACGCGCGCGAGCTTGGCTGCGGGCGCAGTCGAGAGCTGAGCGATCTTGGTCGCCGGCGCCACCAGGAGGCCGACAATCTTGCCGCGCAGTTCATCGAGTGACGGCAGCGAGGCAAGCGCCTTCACACCGTTCACATCCAGGACGGTTTTACCCATCGAGCCGCCGAGAATGACGAACTTTTCGTTCGCCTTGGCGAATTCGATGGCAACCTTCGGCGCCGCTACCGGATCGTTTGAAGTCGCGATCACGGTCGGTCCCTTCAGCAGGGAGCCGATGGCAACGACATCCGTGCCTTCAAGAGCAATTTTGGCGAGACGGTTCTTCGAGACCTTCACCGACGCGCCCGCCTGCTTCATCTGCATGCGCAGCTTCTGCATCTGGGCCACGGTGAGGCCGGAATAGTGGGCGACGACTGCGACGCTGGTGGTCTTGAAGACCCCGTTCAGCGCATCAACCGCGTCCTTTTTTGCCGCTCTTTCCACAGCAAGCTCTCTCCGGTTGGCGGCCTTCGCAAGAAGCGAGACCGCCGGGTTGCACCCATCGTCTCGCCCAAAACCTGACCTCTAGACACCAGTCTCTAGGACACGCCGGGCAGACGACATTTGAAAAGCCTGCCCTCCCGAACCAGATGGCGCGGGGTGTCGAGGTTCGAACCAAATCAGCCGTGGCGCCGCGGGAGGCGGCGTTAAAGCGAAATCCGGTCTTCACCCGTCTATGCAGGCCGTAAGATTAAGCCGTTGGAGAAACTTGCATTTCTGCATTAAGTTTCGCCTCGGGCGCCTGCAGTCTCGGACAGGATCGAGGCCATCCGGCAAGCCGAAGGACCCCTGCCGCATTCCACCGAGCGATGAGTTTTCCTTCCTTTCGAGCAATCCATGCGGATGTCCTGAAAGGAATGATCTCCTACCGTATCGGGTTTTCGGAATGCGAGCACGGACCTGCCAGCAACCGCCAGCACGCCCGGAAGCGGTTCTTTAGCGAGTCTCGCCCGGCTTGCCAAGGGCAAAATTCAGACCACATCGCACACCCGACTTTACCCTGAAATCGGGTCCAAAACGGCTCCAAATTTCCTGGTTCCGTCACACTGAGGCGTCAGCCGAGCGGCACCGCATAGGGCAGCGGCTTGCCGGCGAAGAACGCCTCGAGATTGGCGATCACGCAGTCCTGCATCGCCACGTGCGACTCCAGCGTATGGCCGCCGATATGCGGCGAGAGCACGACGTTGGGCAGCGCCGTCAGCGCATCCGGCGCATGCGGCTCCTTCTCGTACACGTCGAGGCCGGCGCCGGCGATGCTCTGCTCGGTCAGCGCCGCAACCAGCGCCTTCTGGTCGATGACCGAGCCGCGCGAGATATTGACGACGTAGCCGTCCTTGCCGAGTTTCTGCAGGATATTGGCGTCGACCGCATGTTCGGTGTCAGCCCCTGCCCGCACCGCGACCATCAGGACGCTGCACCACTCCGCCAGCGCATCCAGGGTCGGGAAATAACGATAAGGCACGTCGTGCTGGCTGCGGCTGAAATAGCCGACCTCGGTCTCGAAGGCGGCGACGCGCGCCGCGATCTTGCGGCCGATCTCGCCCATGCCGTAGACGCCGATCCTGCGGCCGAGCATGCCCGCCTGCGGGCGCATCATCGGCGAGGGTTTTGCCGCCGCCCAGCTCCCGTCCCGCACATAGTCGTCCGCCACGAGCAATCGCCGCGTGGTGGCCAGCATCAAGGTGACCGCGATATCGGCGACCGACGCCGCGTTCGCACCGGGGCTATGACCGACCGCGATCTTTCGCTTGGCCGCCGCGGCGAGATCGACGCCGTCATAGCCGGTGCCGTAGCAGACGATGGCGGCGAGTTTCGGCATCAGGTCCATCGCAGCGCCGCCGAGCGGCGTGCCGCCCGCCGTGATCATCGCCCTGATGTCAGCGAGTTGTTCTGCCGAGAACACTTCATTGGGTGGCTTGCCGGCGGCGTTGAGAAGTTCGAAACGTTCGCCGAACCGCTCCATCTGCGCTTTTGGAAAACGCGAATAGATCAGGACTTTCTCGGGCATTCTTCTTCCTTCTTTCCAAGTCCACTTTGCAAGTCCGGCCGGGCGACGATTACGCAAAACCGCCGTCAAACGCAAAGGGCGGAATCGGTCACCCGATTCCGCCCTTGCTAATCACGTAAGGCGCAACGAACTAGCCCAGCAGCGTGCCCGGCTCGACCTTGACGCCCGGGCCCATGGTGGAGGAGACCGCCACGCGCTGGATGTAGGTGCCCTTGGCGCCGGCAGGTTTTGCCTTGGCGACCGCATCCGCGAGCGCCTTGACGTTCTGCACCAGCTTCTCTTCCGAGAACGAGGCCTTGCCGACGCCGGCCTGCACGATGCCGGCCTTCTCGACGCGGAATTCGACCGAGCCGCCCTTGGCGCCCTTCACGGCAGTGGCGACGTCCATCGTCACGGTACCGATCTTCGGGTTCGGCATCATGCCGCGCGGGCCGAGCACCTTACCGAGGCGGCCGACCAGCGGCATCATGTCGGGGGTGGCGATACAACGATCGAAATCGATGTTGCCGCCCTGCACCTTCTCGACCAGGTCTTCGGCGCCGACAACGTCAGCACCGGCAGCCTTGGCTTCTTCGGCTTTCGCACCACGGGCGAACACGCCGACGCGCAACGTGCGGCCGGTGCCGTTCGGCAGGTTGACGACGCCGCGAACCATCTGGTCGGCGTGACGCGGATCGACGCCGAGGTTGATCGCGATCTCGATCGTCTCGTCGAACTTCGACTTGGCGCGCTCCTTGACCATCTTGATGGCATCCGCGAGCGGATAGAGCTTTTCGCGGTCAACACCCTCGCGGGCCTTATTCAAACGTTTTCCGATTGCCATGACCGTTACCCCGCCACCTCGACGCCCATCGAACGGGCTGAGCCCTCGACCATCTTCATGGCCGCTTCGATGGTGTCGCAATTCAGATCTTTCATCTTTGCTTCGGCGATCTCGCGCACCTGCGCTTTGGTCACCGCGCCGGCCTTGTCGCGGCCGGGCAGCTTCGAGCCGGAGGTCAGCTTGGCCGCCTTCTTGATGAAGAACGACATCGGGGGCGTCTTCATCTCGAAGGTGAACGAACGATCGGCGTAGATCGTGATCACCACCGGAATCGGGGTGTTCTTTTCTTCCTTCTGCGTCTGGGCGTTGAACGCCTTGCAGAATTCCATGATGTTGAGGCCGCGCTGACCAAGCGCGGGACCGATCGGGGGCGAAGGATTCGCCGCACCGGCCGGCACCTGCAATTTCAGGTATCCGGTCACTTTCTTTGCCATGTATCACTCCTGTTGTGCCGGGTTTTGAAGCCGGCGGTTTCAGGTTCGTGGTTCGGATCAAGGGCGGTTGGCGACCACCCTCTTCCTCCCACGGCCTCTCGATACGCGAAGACTAAGCTTCGCGCACTCTATACGCGAAGACGCGCTTCGCGCTTTCGGATCAGACCTTCTCGACCTGACCGAATTCCAGTTCGACGGGCGTGGCGCGGCCGAAGATCGACACCGCGACCTTCACGCGCGAACGCGCCTCGTCAATTTCCTCAACCACGCCGGAGAACGACGCGAACGGGCCATCGGCCACGCGGACGTTCTCGCCGATTTCGAACGACACCGATGCCTTCGGACGTTCGACGCCTTCCTGCACCTGGTGCAGGATCCGCATCGCCTCGGATTCGGAGATCGGCATCGGCTTGTTTTCGGCGCCGAGGAAGCCGGTGACCTTGGGCGTGTTCTTGATCAGGTGAAACGCCTCGTCGGTCAGTTTCATCTTCACCAGCACATAGCCCGGGAAGAACTTGCGCTCGGCGTCGATCTTGCGGCCGCGGCGCACTTCGGTGACCTTTTCGGTCGGCACCAGCACCTGCTCGAACAGTTCTTCCAGCCCGCGCTGTTTCGACTGCTCGCGGATCGATTCCGCAACCTTTTTTTCGAAGTTCGAATAGGCGTGAATGACATACCAGCACTTGTCCATCGTTTGGGTTCCAGTGCTCATCAGCGAACGCCCAGCAGGAAGGTGACGAGATAGCGGATGACCATATCCGAGGCGAAGAAGAAGATCGAAGCCAGCGTGACCATCACGAACACCATGATCGTGGTGATCGTCGTCTCGCGGCGCGTCGGCCAGGTGACCTTGGCGGTCTCCGAGCGCACTTCCTGCAGGAATTTGAACGGGCTGAAAGCCATCGTTGGGTATCCGCGTCCTTCGTGAGACGATTGAATGATTTAAGGCGAATCCGAACAGCCCAATAGCGCCCAGCCCTCTCTCGAAGGATGAGCCACACAGCGGGCTCGATTGTTCGGGGGATTTCAAAGCCGCGCCGGATATCCGCAAAACGGGCCGACAGCAGGTGGCGGGTATCTACTGCCAGCCGGGCCAAAGGTCAAGGTACGGGGTGCCGCGGGGGCTCCAAATCGGCCGGTTTCGAGGGGCTTGTCCGAGGTCCAGGGGAAGCCAGGCGAAACGCCTTTGGTTAACGGCGGGTACCACCTCCCCTCAAATCCTCGCAAGACCGCGATCTCGTTCTTAAAAGCTCACCGCTAGCCTGTGCGCAGGATTGACGGGTTAAAGGGACGACCATGGCTCTGTTCGGCCAAGACCAGGACCGATCTTCCGGCGAAACGGCCTGGACCGTTCTCGACGCCGCGAACGATCTCGGCGACACCATCACCATCGATGCCTGCCGGCGGGTAATCGACGCAGACCTGCGGGGCGAAGTTCCGCCCGCTCGGACGTGGCCGTCCTGACTGCCTTCTTCGCCTAGTTCCAGGCGAATCGCGGGGAGTTCGGCCAAGTCATTGATCAGGCGACTATTTTGTCTGGCTCGTCGACCGGGAGGCGTCCCCCCGATTCCGGAGCCAGTCTCTCGAATTGACATGGCGGCGATACCTGGTACTTCATCACGGCCGACTATCTGTTCGGCCACTCGATCGAACGCGACACTGGCGATGTGGTGCGTGCGGCCGGCGGCAAGGTGGTCGGCAGCGCGCGGGTGCCGCTCAACAATGCGGACTTCTCCTCGTTCCTGCTGCAGGCCCAGGCCTCCAAGGCCAAGATCATCGGCCTCGCCAATGGCGGCGCCGACACCATCAACACCATCAAGCAGGCGGCCGAATTCGGCATCGTGGCAGGCGGGCAGAACCTCGCCGGCATCGTCATGTTCATCTCGGACATTCACAGCCTGGGGCTGAAACTTGCGCAGGGCCTGATCGTCACCGAGGCCTATTACTGGGACCTGAACGACCGCACCCGCGCCTTCGGCAAGCGCTTCTTCGAGCGCACGAAGAAGATGCCGACGATGAACCAGGCGGCGACCTACAGCGCCACGCTGCATTACCTCAACGCGGTCAAGGCCGCCGGCACCAAGGAAACCAAGGCGGTGCTCGAGAAGATGCGCGCCACCCCGGTGCGCGACGCCTTCACCGACAATGGCGTGCTGCGCGAGGACGGCCGCATGGTGCACAGCATGTTCCTGCTCCAGGTCAAGAAGCCGGAAGGAATCGCTCAAGGCGCCGTGGGATTACTACAAGGTGCTCGCGGAACTGCCGGGCGACCAGGCTTTCCGGCCCGCTCAAGGACGGCGGCTGCCCGTTGGTTAAATGAGGCGAACGACACTGGTCGGGGCTCAAGGGCCCTGGCCAACCGTTCAAATCGTTGTGCAAAAGCTGGCAGGAGTGGCAGGGCTCGAACCTGCGACCCCCGGTTTTGGAGACCGGTGCTCTACCAATTGAGCTACACTCCTGCAGGGAACCGGCGCGTGCGCCGGTTCGCGCCGTTTCAAGCATAGGCCATGCCCCGATTGCAAGGGCGAAGCTGGTTTGCGCCCTACCCAAAGCGGGGCTTCTGCGCCAGACTTCGCATCCATCACAAACAACAAGAGCAATCGGGAGAATCCATGAACGCGCAGACCGCCGCCCGGCAGACATCCACCCCCCAGACCCCTTCTCTCCCGCAGGCCAAGCCGGAAACGATCGGGCTGTCGAGCGTCCGCCTGCAGCGGATGTCGGATGCCTTCAAGCGCGAGGTCGACAAGGGAACCCTGCCCGGCGCGACGGTGATGGTGGCGCGGCGCGGCCAGATCGGCTGGTTCGATGCGATCGGCCGCCAGAGCCCGGCGGCCGCCACGCCGATGGCGCATGACAGCATCTTCCGCATCTTCTCGATGACCAAGCCGATCGTCTCGGTCGGCATCATGATGCTGGCCGAGGACGGCCACTTCATCCTCAACGATCCCGTCGCAAAATTCATTCCGGAGTTTGCCGACCAGAAGGTCGGTGTCGAGAACAACGGCAAGCTCGACCTCGTCCCGGTCAAGCGGCAGATGACCATCCAGGATCTGCTGCGGCATACCTCGGGCCTGACCTACGACCACACCGGCAACGGCCCCGTCCAGCAGCTCTACCAGCAGTCGCGGCTGCGCAGCCGCAAGATCACGAACGCCGAACATGCGACCATGATCGCCGGCATGCCGTTGATCTGCCAGCCCGGCGCGGAATGGAATTACAGCCGCTCGACCGACGTCCTCGGCCGCATCATCGAGGTCGTCTCCGGCAAGTCGCTCGGCGCGTTCCTGACCGAACGCATCCTGGCGCCGCTGCAAATGGCCGAGACCGCGTTCCACACCGGCGAAGCGAACGCCGGCCGTCTCGCCGAACCGTTCCCGACCGATCCCTGGAACGGCGACAAGGTGCAGCTGTTCAACATGCTGGAGAAGCCGGTGATGGAATCCGGCGGCGGCGGGATGGTCTCGACCACGATGGACTATGCGCGGTTCTGCCAGATGCTGCTCAACGGCGGCGCGCTCGACGGCACCAGGATCATCGGCCGCAAGACGCTGGAACTGATGGCCTCGGATCACCTCGCCCCGAGCGTGAAGGTCGACTCGCCGCTGATGCCGGCTGGTCACGGCTTCGGTCTCGGTTTCGCCGTCCGTACCCATCAAGGCATGGCGCCGTTCTCGGGATCGCTCGGTCAGTTCTTCTGGAGCGGGATGGCCGGCACGTTCTTCTTCATCGATCCCGCCGAGGACCTGTTCACGGTGTTCATGATGCAGGGCCCCGGCCAGCGCGAATATATCCGCAACATGCTGCGGGATCTGGTCTACGCGGCGGTGGAGTGAGCGAGCGTCAGTCCCGGCGCCCAACACTGTCATGCCCCGCGAAGGCGGGGCATCGCAGTACGCCGTGACATTCAGTTGGAGTCGACTACGGTTGAGATTACTGGATCGTCCGCCTGCGCGGACGATGCCAGTGCGCAGGAAATATGCGCCCATCCCAACCCACCTCAACTGATCGTCGCCCCACCGTCGATGACGATGGTCTGGCCGGTCATGAAATCCCCGGCCTTCGATCCCATCAACACCGCGGCGCCCGCGATCTCGTCGGGCACGCCGATGCGCAGCAGCGGCGAGCGCGCGGTCGAGGCCTTCAGCGTCTCCGGATTGTCCCACAGCGCCTTGGCGAAATCGGTCTTGATCAGGCCGGGCGCGATGCAGTTCACGCGGATATTGTGCTTGCCGTATTCGCAGGCGAGATTGCGCGCGAGCTGCATGTCGGCCGCCTTCGAGATCGCGTAGGCGCCGAGCACGGTCGAGCCCTTCAGGCCGCCGATCGAGGACACGATCACGATCGAACCGTCCTTGCGCTCGATCATCTGCGGCACGACCATGCTGATCAGCCAGTTGTTGGCGACGATGTTGTTGTCGAGGATCTTGCGGAACTGGTCGTCGGAAATGCCGCCGAGCGGACCGTAATAGGGATTGGACGCGGCGTTGCAGACCAGCACGTCGATCTTGCCGAAGGCGCGGTTGGATTCGTCGACGAGGTTCTGCAGGTTTTCCTTGCTGGAAATGTTCGCGGCGATCGCAACCGCCGTCCCCTTGCCGAACTTGTCGTTGATGGCCTTGGTGACGGAATCGCAAACGTCCTGCTTGCGCGAGGAGATCACGACCTTGGCGCCGTGTTCCGCCATCCGCTCGGCGATGGCGAGGCCGATGCCGCGCGTCGAGCCGGTGATGACGGCGACTTTTCCCGACATATCGAACAAGCTCATGTCTCTCTCCCAGATGTTGATCCAGCGCTATGCCGGTTTTGTTTTTCAGGTTTGAGCTAAGCAGCCTTTGCGGCTTTCGACAACTTCAGGCATCAGGCGAGTTTCGTCGCCGGCGGTTCGACCTCCGGGCCCGCCGGCTGATGCATGGCGTTGTGCGAGGCGTCGGCGATCCACGGCTGCTGGTTGACCATCGGCAGCCGCCAGCCGTTGTGGCCGTCGCTTGCGAGATGGTCGAGCCGCGTCACCGAACAATTGTCGATATCGAAGACGAGGCCCTTGTCGGGCTGACCGCCGAGCGCAAGCCCGACCGCGGCCTTGATCGTGCCGCCATGGGCAACGACGATCACGTCCCTGCCCGCCTGCTCGGCGTTGATGCGCTCGATGGCGCCGCAGGTGCGGTTATAGAGGTCCATGAAACTTTCGCCGCCGGGCGCGGGTTCGTCGATCGCCGCAAACCAGTGGCTGCCGACCGGCCGGCTCGCGAGGAAGGCCGCGCGATTCATGCCCTGCCACTCGCCGAGATGCTGCTCGGCGAACGCGTTGACGTGGGGCATATCGCTCGGCTTGGGAAAGCCCGCGGCCCAGATCGCCTGCGCGGTCTGATGCGTGCGCTTCAGATTGCTCGAATACCAGACCGCATTGCGCGGCAGGATTTTTCCGACCGCCTCGAACACCACGCGATCGCTGGTGTCGCAGCCCAGATCCTTCTGCCCGTAGATGAAGCCGCCGTCTTCGCGCACCGGCGCATGTCGCACCCACCACCATCGCGTCGTGACCGTCAACGGCTTGCCTGGATTGGACATCATCAACACCCTTCAATACTGTTCGCTGTCGCTGTACGTCAGTGCCGTCATCGTCTCAAGTGATCTGACGTTTGAAATCTTGTTTGAAATTCCGCAAGGCGGCAGACGCCGACCCGCATAACATTACAGGGAGAAACTCATGGGCCGCCTCGAAGGCAAATCCGTCGTTATCACCGGTGCCGGCAGCGGCATCGGACGCGCTGCGTCGCTGCTGTTCTCCCGGGAAGGCGCGAAGCTTGTCATCGTCGACCGCAGCGAGGGCGTGAAGGAAACCGCAAAGCTCGTCAGCGATGCCGGCGGCACCGTCGAGGCCGTGATGGCGGATGCCGGCTCGGAAGCCGACGTGAAGGCCTTCATCGACAAGGCGGTCTCGAAATACGGCAGGCTCGACGCGATCTGGGCCAATGCCGGCGTCAGCGGCGGGCTGGTGCCGCTCGGCGAGCAGACCGTCGAACACTGGCAGGAAGTCTTGCGCGTCAATCTGATCGGACCGTTCCTCGCGATCAAGCATTCGATGCCGCACATGATCAAGCAGAAGTCCGGCTCGATCGTCTGCACCGCATCGGTGGCGGGCCTCAAGGCCGGCGCCAGCGGGCATCCTTACGGCGCGAGCAAGGCCGGCGTCATCAGCCTCGTGCAGACCACCGCCTACTCGCTGTCCGGCACCGGTGTTCGCATCAACGCGGTGTGCCCGGGCCTGATCGAGACCGGCATGACCAAGCCGGTATTCGACCGCGCCAAGGAGCGCGGCACCCAGGACAAGATCGGCCAGCTCAATCCGTTGAAGCGCGCCGGCCAGCCGCACGAACTCGCGGCGATGGGATTGTTCCTCGCCAGCGACGACGCCTCCTACGTCAACGGCCAGGCGATCCCGGTCGACGGCGGCCTCACCGCGTCGATGCCCTATGCCGGCAAGCCGGTCTGATTTTGGCGGGATCATGATCACAACCCGTCGGGCGGCAGGCCGGAGGATTCTGCCGCCAGCGCCCGGTGACGGATGCGCTCGCGGTAGAAAGCGTAAAGGCCCGACAGCACGATGATGGATGCGCCCAGCACCATCATCGCGTCAGGCACGTCGCCGAACACGAGATAGCCGAGCAGCATCGCCCACAGCAGCGCGGAATGATGGCGATCAAATAGAATCGCATCATGATCTCATCTCCTTTTTCTTAAGCTTGATCTTCGCGCAAACGCGTTCCGCGTTTGTCGCGAGGGAAAACCGGTTCCCACTTTTCCGGATCATGCTTTAGGTCGCGCCGGCCTTCTGCGCGTATTCCCACGAAGCTTTCGACAGCGGCACGGTACGCGCCGCCAACTCCAGCGCCTTGGCATTGGCCGCGGTGCCGTCGCGAACGCGGCCGGCGATGCCCTGCGTGATGCCGGCCAGACGGAACAGGTTGTAGGCAAAATACCAGTTCAGGTCCGGCACGGCGCTGCCGGTGACGTTGCAGTAGATCTGCGCGGCCTCTTCCAGGCTCGGAATGTTGAGCGCCTTAAGGTCGGCATTGGCGAGACCCGGCATGGTCCACTGCATCAGGAGATAGGTGAAGTCGGCCATGGGATCGCCGAGCGTCGACAGTTCCCAGTCCAGCACCGCCTGGACACGCGGTTCCGTCGCATGGAAAATCATGTTGTCGAGACGATAGTCGCCGTGGACGACCGAGGCGCGCGCCTGCGGAGGCACGGTTTTCGGCAGCCACTCGGCGAGTTTTTCGAATTCCGGAATGTGCTGCGTCTCGGAGGCGCGGTATTGCTTGGTCCAGCGATCGACCTGGCGCGCGAAATAATTGCCCGGCTTGCCGAAATCGTCGAGCCCGATTTTTTCGGGATCGAAGACGTGGAGATTGGCGAGCGTCTCGATCTTGCTGGTGAAAATCTTGCGCCGGTCTTCCGGCGTCTGGCTCGGCAGCGCTCGGATCCCAGAACACCCGGCCCTCTTCCATCGACATGATGTAGAAGGCGGCGCCGATAACGCGCATCGTCCGTGCACAGCGCGTAGGCCTTGGCGACCGGAAAGCCCTGCTTGCCGAGCGCTGCGATGACACGGAACTCGCGATCGACCGCGTGCGCCGACGGCAACAATTTACCGAACGGCTTGCGGCGCATCACGTAGGATCGTGCCGGCGTTTCGATCTTGTATGTCGGGTTGGACTGGCCGCCCTTGAACTGCAGGACAGTCAACGGTCCCTTGTAGCCTTCAACATGCTCGCGCATCCAGCCGTCGAGGTTGGCCTCGTTGATACGATGGCGCTCCTCGACTTCCTTGGTGCCCGAGAATTCTTCGTCTTTCCTGACGCCGTCGGCCACGATGACGCTCCCCTAAAGTCTCTTGCCCCTAAAGTCTCTTGCCGTCGTTCCGGGATGGTCCGAAGGACCAGACCCGGAACCTCGAGATTCCGGGTTCGCTTCGCGCCCCGGAATGACAGCCGAGAGAGCTGTGTCGCTCTCTTGTTTTTTAATGGTTCGTAGCGTTTGCATACTTCCGAAGTTCAAGTCTGGCAATGGCGCGATTGTGCACCTCGTCCGGACCGTCGGCCAGCCGCAGCGTCCGGATATGGGCGTAATCCTTTGCCAGGCCGGCCTCGTCGGAAACGCCGCCGCCGCCGTAGGCCTGGATGGCATTGTCGATGATCTTCAGCGCCATGTTGGGGGCCGTGACCTTGATCATCGCGATCTCGGCCTGCGCGGTCTTGTTGCCGACCTTGTCCATCATGTCGGCGGCCTTGAGGCAGAGCAGACGGTTCATCTCGATATCGGCGCGGGCTTCGCCGATGCGCTGTTCCCACACCGAGTGCTCGATGATCTTCTTGCCGAACGCGGTGCGCGAGGCGAGCCGCTTCACCATCTTCTCCAGCGCCTCCTCGGCCTTGCCGATGGTGCGCATGCAGTGATGGATACGGCCCGGGCCGAGGCGGCCCTGCGCGATCTCGAAGCCGCGGCCTTCGCCGAGCAGGATGTTTTCCTTCGGCACGCGCACGTTTTCCAGCAGTACCTGGGCGTGGCCGTGCGGCGCATCGTCGAAGCCGAACACCGGCAGCATCTTCTCCACCTTGATGCCTGACGTGTCGAGCGGCACCAGGATCTGCGACTGCGCCTGGTGCTTCGCCGCCTTCGGATCGGTCTTGCCCATCAGGATCGCGATCTTGCAGCGGGGGTCGCCGACGCCCGACGACCACCATTTGCGGCCGTTGATGACGTAGTGGTCGCCATCCTTTTCGATGCGGGTTTCGATGTTGGTGGCGTCCGACGACGCCACGGCCGGCTCGGTCATCAGGAAGGCGGAGCGGATCTCGCCGTCCATCAGCGGCTTCAGCCACTTCCGCTTTTGCTCCTTGGTGCCGTAGCGGATGAACACCTCCATGTTGCCGGTATCGGGAGCGGAGCAGTTGAACACCTCCGAGGCCCAGGAGATGCGGCCCATCTCTTCCGACAGCAGCGCATATTCGAGGTTGGTCAATCCCGCGCCGCGGAATTCGTCGTCTTCATGCGCGTTCGGCGGCATGAACATGTTCCAGAGGCCTTCGGCCTTCGCCTTCTTCTTCAGATCCTCGAGGATCGGGATCACCTTCCAGCGCGGTCCCTCCGCATCCTGCTTGTCATAGATCGGCACCGCGGGACGAACATGGGCGGCCATGAACGCGCGCACGCGGTTCAGCCATTCCTTTTGCTTGTCGGACATATCGAAGTTCATGGGACGCTCCTCGCTTCAGCTTCTGAATTTGTTGGGCCGCACTGTCCGCCCGCCGCTCGTTCGCCGCAAGCATTTTGCGGCTCCACTGGATGGGGGCGACGGTACGGTTCGGGCCGCAAATGCGACACGCTCGCAAACGTGGATTGACTTTTCCAGCTCTTCAAACGATAGTTTCATACAAGTGTTTGAATTGCAACTCCGCAAACGGGGACCAGATATGCCGAGCGATCGGACCCGGTCTGCCATCCTTGCCGCCGCCGAACGGCTGTACGCCGATCGCGGCTTCGGCGACGTGACGCTGCGCGACATCGTCGCGGAAGCGAACGTCAATCTCGCCGCGGTGAATTATCATTTCGGCTCCAAGGACGAGTTGATCGCGGAGCTGTTCGTCACCCGCAGCCTTGCGACCAACCGCGAGCGCCTCAACGAATTGAAAGCGGCGGAGGAAAACGGCGGCGGCCGCGCCCCGATCGACACCATCCTGCGTGCGCTGGTGGGCCCTACCCTGCGCGGCTGCCTCGGTCCCGACAGCGAAGGCTCGACCGCGGCGCGTTTCATGATCCGCGCCTCGATCGAGTCGGTGCCGCCGATCCGCCGCATCAAGAACCGCGAGGTCGACCACTTGCGCAAATTCGTCGCCGCGATGCGCCGCGCGATGCCCGGCCGCGACGACGTCGAACTCTATTGGGGCCTGCACTTCGCGCTCGCGATGTCGCACCACACCATCCGGGAACGCGAGCGGCTGACCAAACTGTCGGAAGGGCAATGCGACCTCAACGACGTCCAGGCGATCATCGACCGCGTGGTATCGGTCTCGGTGATGGCGCTGACGGGTGGCGAGACGTCGGCAAGGAAAGCGCCAGTCCGGCCAGCGGTGCCGCATGGAAGGCTGACCCGGCAGGATTTGTGAGTTAGGTCCAGCCTCCACGCGTCGTCCCTGCGAACGCAGGGACCCATACGCTGCGGCGGGTGCTGCTTGCACGAGATATCTGACGCCAGCGCCAAGCCGGGAGGCCGCAGGACGCTGCGGCTCTCGGCTCAAGGCCGGGTCGACGTGAGAATACTGCGAGCGCACCGTGCTTTCGTCCACCGGTTGACAATTTCAAACGGCATTGCAAACATGACTTCGCGATCTCGCGACAGCAATGCGCCCGAGGTTTGTCTGCGAATCTTCCCGCCCTCAAAAACAGAGGGCGCAGGGAAGACCGGGTGCGCGCTGCACCCGCGGTCTCGTGTGCAATAGCGCACAGAAAACGCGCACACGAGCATACAGGTTCAGCGGGAGCATCCCGGCCTTCCCTGCGCAGTGGCTTTACGGCTTACTTCGTGCTCTCCCCAGTGAACGGCTTTCTTGCCACTGTCATCATGCGGATACTTCCGCATCACTTGACGCCAGCACCGCGGCGTCAGGACCACACGACTTCGCCGTACGCGTCACACCACACTCGTCAGTCATGGCGTCCGCGTCCACCGCGACCTGTCCCAACGTTCGTGACGATGGCCGACGCCCCTCTGGCGGGACAGGATGGCGCTAGTTTACTTTTGATTTGCCCGACGGGTTAAGCGGAATATTTCTTCGCCAAGGTCTGGACAGACCTTTGGGTGATTTGCCCGTCGCGTTGCTTTGTCGCAGGCTGCAATGCAGTTCGTCATTGCGAGCGCAGCGAAGCAATCCATAACTCGACGCAGGGGTAGATGGATTGCTTCGCTGAGCCTGTCATCGGGCGCGCATTCGCGCGACCCGTTGGCTCGCAATGACGGAGAGAGGTCACTTGTAGGGTGGGCAAAGCGACAGCGTGCCCACCATCACGAGCGGAAGGCTTGATGGTGGGCACGGCGCAAGAGCGCCTTTGCCCACCGGGACCCGTTACCCCATCTACGAAATCGACGGTGGCTTCGCAGATCTTGCCTTATAGCCGCTCCTGCTCGCGCTTTAGATGATCTTCTGCGCCTTTAGCTCTTCCAGCTTCGCGTCGTCGTAGCCGATGGTCGCCAGCACATCCTTGGTGTCCGCGCCGAGCAGCGGCGGGGCGCGATAGTCCTTCACCGGGGTGCCGGAGAAGGTGATGGCATTGCGGATCAGCGACAGTTCGGACTCGAAGGGATGATCGACCTTGACCCGCATGCCGCGCGATTGCACGTGGGGATCGTTGAACACCTGCGAGAAATCATTGATCGGACCCGAGGGCACGCCGGCCTTCTCCAGCTCTTCCAACCAATAGGCCACCGGCTTCTTCAGGAACAAGCCGGCGAAGATCGCCATGATCTCCTTGCCGTGGACGACGCGGTCGTTGTTCTTGTGGAACCTTGGATCGGTCGCGAGTTCGGGGCTGCCCAACACCGCGCAGGTGCGCTGGAACTGGCCGTCATTGCCGACCACCAGCATCAACTCGCCATCGGTGCAGCGGAACACGCCGGCCGGCATGCCGCCATTGCCCCAGGTGCCGCGCCGCGGCGGGGTCTGGCCGTTGACGAGAAAGATCTGCGCGTAATGCGACAGCGAGGCGATCACGGTGTCGAACAGGCAGACGTCGACATGCTGCCCCTCCCCGCCATTGGCCTTGCGGTGATAGAGCGCCGACAGGATGCCGATCGATGAGTTCATGCCGGTCATGTAATCGACGATCGAGGGGCCGACCTTCATCGGTCCCGCGCCGGGCTCGCCATCGAGATGGCCGGTGACGCTCATCAAGCCGCCCATCGCCTGCAAAATCGCGTCGTAGCCGGCGCGCGGCGCGTAAGGACCGGTCTGGCCGAAGCCGGTCACCGAGCAGTAGATGATGCCGGGGTTGAGGGCCTTGATCGACGGATAATCCAGCCGGTAACGCTTGAGATCGCCGACCTTGTAGTTCTCCATCATCACGTCGCAGGTTTTGGCGAGCTCGCGGACGATGTCCTGCCCCTCGGGCGTGGCGATATTGACGGTGACGGATTTCTTGTTGCGGTTGGCGCAGAGATAGAACGAGTTGTTGTTGTTCGCCTTGCCTTCGGGGTCGGTCAGGTAAGGCGGGCCGAAGGCGCGGGCGTCGTCGCCGCCGCCCGGACGTTCGATCTTGATCACTTCGGCGCCGAGATCGGCCAGCATCTGCGCCGACAGGGGACCCGCGAGCACCCGCGTCAGGTCGAGAATTTTGATGCCCGAAAGTGGCAGAGCCGACATGAACTTCCTCCGAAATCTTGATTGGTGGCGCCCGGATGTGTCCAGGCGCGGTGCGGTACCCAGCCGATACACTATTTTGAGCCGCTGAGCCCTGCATTCCGGGCATGACGCCATCCGTCCACCACCCGCCCGCGCGCAGCAGGGCCGGACGTGGCAAAGGATCAAGGTCGGGGACACGTGCCAGGAATGCTGCGCCACAGGGGGAGTGGCAAAGGCCAGACGGCCCCCGTCGCCTGGAGCGCGCGCGCCTTAGACGGCGCGCTCCCCCAACTTCCTTACCGGCTGGTCGTGGCCCTGGCGCGGCTGGCGCGCCACTCCAGGAATTCGCGATACAGCGGATCGCGCTGCTGCGGCGCGGCGTCGACCGCCGCTGCGGGGGCCGGCGCAGGCGCAGGTGCCGCGCCCGATGCGGCCGACACCGCCGCGCCCACGGGCATGTTGCGGTCGAGCCAATCCTGCGACGCCTTGAAGCGGGTCCAGCCGGCTACCGTCGCCCTCGGCGCCAGTTCCTTCCACTTCGGATGGAACGGCGGCCGTTGCAGCTGCGAGACCTTGTCGAACATCGTCTCCACCAACAGCGCCAGGCGCCGGTAGCGGTCGCTGTTCGGCGCCCAATTGTACGACGCCAGCAGGGCCTCGGCTGCGATCGTCTCGACAGCCCGGCCCTCCGGCACCAGGTTCGGGTAGTCCGCGGAGGAAAACTTGGAGGGCAGATACTCCTCGTGCAGCGGCTTGGCGTAGTCGACCGGGACCAGATGCAGGTTGCGATCGTTGACCTGGTTCAGCCATTGCAGCGGCTTGCCCTCGATCGCGACGATCGCGTCGATCTCGCCCTTGCGCAGCATGTCCACCGCCAGCCGCGGCTCCTGATAGATCAAATGCGGCCTGATGCCGAGCCGTTCGAACACGTTGATCGCGGTCACGAAGGTGGAGCTGTCGGGCAAATCGACCACCACGGTCTTGCCGTCGAGGTCCTTCATGCTGCCGATCGTCTTCGGCGCCAGAACGTGCATCTCCTCGTTGAACATCTTGGCCACGTAGACGAACTGGTTGCGGATGTCCTTGGCGAAGTCCTTGCGGTCGAGATAGGACAGCGTGTCCTTGCGCACGATCCCGGCGTCCACACCCCGCAGCAACAGAATGTCGGAGACCGCCTGGACGGAGCCGCGGCCCATGACCGGCAGGATCCGCAGGCTGGTGCCGCTGTCGAGCGCCGAGGCGAGATCCGCGCCGACCTGGGCATAGGTACTGCCGAACGAACCGGTCATCAGGCTCACGGTATTGGCGTTGAGCTGGTTCGCCAGGTCGCGCTTGGTGGCGGTGCCGTACTTGAAGATCGTCTTGAAGGAATCGCTGACGGCGCCCGGATCGATGCCGCTTCGCACCGGGCCGAAGTGCTGCCACTGGCCGTTGGTGAAGCGCATCATCCGCATCTGCTCGATCGGCGCATGATCCAACGCGCTGGTATTGAGCAGGATGCCCGACACCATCATGGGAAGCTGCAGCCCCTTCAGCCCGCGGGCCTGCCGCATGATGTTCTCGCGCGACAGATCGTCGCCGCAGTTCTTCAGGACCTCGACGAGAGTCCTGCTGACCAGATAGCCGAGGACGGCCTGGCCGTTGGTCTTGCTCACGCTCGGGACGTAGCGCTGCATGAAAGCGCTCCACTCGCGGAACGCCACGTCGCCGGCCGCCGCCGCGTCTTCGCCCTCCAGCCGGTATGCAACCGACAACGCGCCTTCCGCATTTTGCGGACCCGCCGGCTGAAGTACGGCCGAGTAAGAATTAGCGATCGTCGGGATGAAATGCAGCGGCTTCCAGCCGAGTTCGGCGATCCGCCGGATCGACATGGTCGCGAACTTCGGCGTGGTGAATTCGATGAAGACGTCGGCGCCCGAGGCCTTGAGCTTGGCGAGCTGCGGATCGATGGTGGTATCCGTGACCTTGTATGTGGCCTCGGCTACGATCGGCATCTTGCCGGCGAGGCCGTCCTTCAGGCCCTTCATGTATTCCTTGCCCATCCCGTCGTCCTGATAGAGGACGGCGATCTTGCTGCGGGGCTGGGTCTCCAGCAGATACTGCCCAAAAATCTGGGCTTCAGCCGTGTAGCTCGGCAGAAAGCCCATGGTCCACGGAAACTCGCGCGGCTGATCCCAGGCCGCTGCGCCCGACAAGGCAAAAAGCTGCGGCACCTTTTTTGAGTTCAGATAGGGCTGGATCGCGGCGTTGGTGTTGGTGCCGACGGTCGCCATCGTCAGGAGAACCTGGTCCTCCTCGACCAGCTTGCGCGTCATCTCCATGGCCTTGTTGGGATCGTAGGCGTCGTCATAGGTGATGAGATTGAGCTTGCGGCCGTTGATACCGCCCTCGGCGTTGACCTTGTCCGCATAGGCCGCCATGACCTTGGCGATGACGCCGTAGGCCGAGGCCGGACCGGTAAAGGGGGCAGTGACGCCAACGCGGATTTCGTTGCTGGTCGGAGGCGCTGCGTACACCCGGGCGGAGAGCGCCGAACCTGCCATCGCGGCAACCGCCAGCGCCATCGCAGCGCTGCGCCAAGGCGCGGTGAAGAATCGGCGCACAGCGTCGCGGGCCACCCACGCGGACGCTTGTCCCATACGCCTACGATTGTCGAACCCAGCCCGCATTGCAGCCCCCTGCCTAGCCTGTGTGATGGTTGTTGCGCCTTGAAACGTCCGCGCGCAGCGTTTCAGCGCTGCTCGCCAACATTGTGTCCCAATCGGATTGATTTCGTGTCGAGTCTAGGCGTTCTCTACGGCATGGTTAGTCAAGCGTATGTTCGCCCTTGGGATTTCACGGCATTGGTGCCGTCGTGTCACCGCTCAACTATGGCGAGCAGACAGAGCGACCTCGCGACGCACGATCCAAAGCGCCCTCGTAACCTGCTTGGCAGTCCGGATTTTCCTGATCCGGCAACGTGAGGCTCACCGCATCGTTGCGAGTTGAACCGCGAGTGCGCATGCGCGGTCATATTCGTCGAGATTGATCCACTCGTTGATCGTATGCGGCTCGTTCTGTCCTGCGCCGAAGGTCACCGTCGGAACGCCATGGCGGACCATCCAGTTGGCGTCGAGCCCGCCATTGGCGGAACGGATGTTCGGCGTTGCGCCGAGGCTGGATACGGCCGCGGCCGCGCGTTTGACCACGGGCAGGTTGTCCTTCATGCGGAACGGATAATAGTCGGTCTCGGCCTTGAACTTGACGCGGCCCGACTTGCCATCGCTGTTTTTCACGTGCTTGGCGGCCTTCTCGAACGCCGCCTTGTAGGCCTTGGTAATCTCCTTGAAGAACTTGCTGTCGTGGCTGCGGCTTTCGCCGCGCACGTGGACATAGTCGGTGACGACATTGGTGGCGTCCCCGGCCGGCCGGCCCTCGCCGCCAGTCACGGGGCCGACATTGCTCGTGCCTTGTCGCTTGCCTTTCACCACCTTGCCGAACCAGCCACCGGCCTTCACGTCGGCGAGCGCGAGCGCAAGGATCATGGTCGAACTGATCCCGCGCTCCGGCGCGACGCCGGCATGCGAGGCACGGCCGAAAATCTCGACCTGCCAGCGATCCGCTCCAACGGCGCCGATCGTGACATTGGAGGCCGCGCCGCCGTCATAGTTGAAGGCCATGGAAGGTGAGCCGAGATCGTCGGTCTTGACGTGGCGGGCGCCCCAAAGCCCGCTCTCCTCGCGCACGCAGAACAGAAGCGTGATCGGCGGATGATCGAGCTCCTGCTTGGCAAGCTCGGACGCCAGCGTCACGAGCACGCCGCAGCCGGCGCGGTTGTCGCCGCCGAGCGCGGTCTTCGCCTCGTTGACGATCTTGCGCCCCGTTAGTTTTGGTTTGGCTCCGGCGCAGAGCGGCACGGTGTCCATGTGGGTCATGAACATGATCCGCGGCTGGTTGTGCATCGCACCGCGGCCGGGCAGATCGACAATGAGGTTGCCAGTCTCGGTCGGCACAGGAATGCGTGTGTTGGCGTCGTCGAGGCGGATCGCGGTCGCCGGCACGCCGCCTTCCCTGTAGCGCCGCGCTGAGCTCGCGTCCGATCGCCTCCTCCTTTCCAGTCACACCCTCGACGCGAAGGAAGCGCATGAGGCGGTCAGTGGCGGCCTGGGTGTCGACGGGCATGATAGGTACCTTCTTCCGTGGTAGTTCCGGCAAATCATAGCCAACCGGCCCTGTTGATTTCAAACGACGATTTCGCACTGTCGGAACATCTTTGAGCCTGTTGCTGGAACCGAGCCTGCCCCGAGCGGAGGTCTAACGGTTGCGATCACTGCGGGAATCACCGACCGTCGTTCATTCGGACCATGAACGGACGCCCAAGGTGCAAACGGCAACCGCCTACCTCGACACTCTCAATCCCGAGCAGCGCCGTGCCGTCGAGCACGGGGCTGCGGGAGGATTGGCGGCGCCACCGCTGCTGGTGATCGCCGGCGCCGGGTCTGGAAAAACCAACACCCTCGCCCATCGGGTCGCGCATCTGATCGTTCAGGGGGCTGACCCCCGCCGGATCCTGTTGATGACATTTTCCCGCCGCGCCGCGTCCGAGATGACCAGGCGGGTCGAACGCATCGCGCGCAAGGTGATGGGCGACAACGCAGGCGTGATGACGGACGCGCTGACCTGGGCCGGCACCTACCACGGCATCGGCGCCCGGCTGCTGCGCGAGTACGCCGAGCAGATCGGCCTCGACCCCGCCTTCACGATTCACGACCGCGAGGACTCCGCCGACCTCATGAACCTGGTCAGGCATGAGAAAGGCTTCTCGAAGACCGAGAGCCGCTTCCCGACCAAAGGGACCTGTCTCTCGATCTACTCGCGCTGCGTCAACGCCGAGATGCCGATCGAGCAGGTCATCGGCACGTCGTATCCATGGTGTTCCGGGTGGGCGGCCGAGCTCAAGGAAATGTTCGCGGCCTATGTCGAGGCCAAGCAGAAGCAGAACGTTCTCGATTACGATGATCTGCTGCTCTACTGGGCGCAGATGGTCGGCGACGCCAATCTGGCCGACGACATCGGAGGCCGCTTCGATCATGTTCTCGTCGACGAGTATCAGGACACCAACCGCCTGCAGTCCTCGATCCTGCTGGCGCTGAAGCCCGGAGGCCGAGGCCTGACGGTGGTCGGCGACGACGCCCAGTCGATCTACGCGTTCCGCGCCGCGACCGTGCGCAACATCCTGGACTTTCCCGACCAGTTCTCGCCGCCCGCCAGCATCATCACGCTGGATCGCAATTATCGCTCGACGCAGACGATTCTCGCCGCCGCCAACGGCGTCATCGGGCTTGCCAAGGAGCGCTTTACCAAGAACCTCTGGACCGAACGGACTTCCACCGCGAAGCCGCAACTCGTTTCCGTACGCGACGAGGCCGACCAGGCGCGCTTCATCGTCGAGCGCATCCTGGAGAACCGGGAATCCGGCACGCGCCTCAAGGAGCAGGCGGTGCTGTTCCGGACATCGAGCCACAGCGGTCCGCTCGAAATCGAACTGACGCGCCGAAACATTCCGTTCGTAAAATTCGGCGGGCTGAAGTTTCTCGACGCCGCCCACATCAAGGACATGCTGGCATTGCTGCGTTTCGCCGAAAATCCACGCGACCGCGTCGCGGGGTTCCGGCTGCTGCATCTGCTGCCCGGCATCGGATCGGCAACCGCGCAGCGCGTGCTCGACCATATGGCTGAGGCGGCCGATCCAATTGCGGCGCTCGCTTGCATAGCGACGCCACCGCGCGCCGGCGACAACTGGAAGGGTTTTGTCGAAGCCTTGAGCAATCTCCGATATTCGGAATGGCCCGTCGATCTGGAGCGCGCCCGCCTCTGGTACGAACCGCATCTCGACCGCATCCACGAGGACGCCGAGACGCGGCGGGCCGACTTGCTCCAGCTCGAGATGATCGCATCCGGATATCCTTCGCGCGAACGATTCCTGACCGAGCTGACGCTGGATCCGCCCGACGCGACCAGCGACCAGGCCGGCGTGCCGCTGCTCGACGAGGACTACCTGATCCTGTCCACGATCCATTCGGCCAAGGGCCAGGAGTGGAAGTCGGTCTATCTGCTCAATGCCGTCGACGGCTGCATGCCCTCCGACCTCGGTGCCGGCACCTCCGCCGAGATCGAGGAGGAACGTCGCCTGCTCTACGTCGCGATGACCCGCGCCAAGGACGACCTCCATCTGATCGTTCCGCAGCGCTTCTTCGTCCACGGCCAGCACGCAAAGGGCGATCGCCACCTCTATGCGTCCAGGACGCGCTTCATCCCCGAGAAGTTGCTCGGACTGTTCGAGCGCACGGCCTGGCCTCTAGCGCCGGCCGGTGCCGCGGCACGCGCCGGCGCACAGGGACCAAAGTTGGATATCGGCGCCCGCATGCGTGGAATGTGGCGGTAGGCTCTTTGTCGGAATGGCGATGGCCACCCGGCGTTTGCACCCGCTTCAGGACGCATCCGTCGCCGCTATCCGCTGACGGTTTCAGCCCCACATCCGAGCTTCGGACACGGCATGAGTTCTGCGACCATCCGGATCGACCAGAGCGCTTCGCTTCAGCCTGACGCCCGGCCGCCGAGCGGAACACCGTCGAGACCGTCCAGTGGCAAACCGAGGTGGTGCAGCGCGGTCGGCGCGAGATCGATGATACGGCTCGTCGTCGTGACGACGCTGCCGGCTGAAAACCCGTTGCCGACGGCTATCAACGTGGGCTGCGTTTCATACGGGCCAAGCCCGCCGTGCATTCCGCAATCGCGCCGTACGGCATCCTCGTTCTCGGCGAAGCGAACCGCCATCGCCGTGAGCCCAGGAATGCCGTGCACGCTGAGCCGCCAACTCGGCCTGGATCGCAGCCTCCATTCTTTTCAGGACCGCGAGGAGCCGCGTAATGGCGTGCCGTGCGATCCCGCCCCGTCGCGACCGGCGCCGCAACGGCGCACCGACGCCGTGGATCTCATAGAGCAACCATTGCGAATGCCTTTCCATTGCACTTTCTCCTCGGCGGAACAGAAGACGTTCTCGGCCTGCTTTCGTGAAGTCCGAGCTCCAGCGAATGACTCCGGCTCACGATCACGCCGGTCATACGATAGACGTACGCGACATCAAACGCCGCTGCCGAACTCGTGCACGTCGTTGCGACTGCGAGCCTGGCGAGCACACGAATAGCTGTCCGGCGCACCGCGATGCGCCACGAGGTAACCGGTCGCCCGCGTATCGGGGCGAGGTCAAGCGGGAGACGTTGCAGCGCCGATCGCGGGGGCAAGCGTGATATCGGATACGTTGACAATCTGTACGTTGACAATTTGAAGTTCTCCGCGAGTTGAAGCGGAGAAATTGCCTTCTGTCCGCTACGGCATTATCTCCGAGGCGAGAAATGGGACTACCACTGTAGTTCCGGCAACCACACTTTGGTCATCCTTTGGATCTTCAGCCCCACCGGCGAAGAGGTATCGAAGACGTGCCAGAGACATTCGGCAGCAAGGTCCCCTGCCCACGGCGTTCACCCGGCTTATGGGCTGGTCTGGCTGCGCTGTGCAACGCCTTGGCCATGGCGTCGGCACCATCGCGAATTGATCTACGACACCAGCTGTGGCCTTGCCGGGTTCATTAGGCAGCGTGACAAAGCGCCGGCCAGTTCTGCAGAGGTCAGCGGGTGATGGACGACTTCGGAAACGCCGGACTCTGCCAGCAATTGCGCGTCGAGATCCCGTGCCGAAGTCGTCGCCAGGACGATCGGCAGGTTGGGTGCGAGCGCATGCAACGTGGTGGCGAAATCCAGGGCGAAGCTTGCGCCCGGTTGGTGGCATAGCAGCGCGGCGTCGAAGCGCGCGCGCACCGCACAGGCTTGCGCGGCTTCCTGCGCCCCCGTAAAGCCGACCGGCTCATAACCAAGGGCCGCCAGAATTTCCTCATAACGCAGCAAGCGTCCGCGGTCGGCTTCAAGCACCAGAATCGTTTCTCCGACGCCACGACCGGCATTACCCGATGTAGGTTGAACGATTATCGGCTGATGAGACGACGCGGACGGAAGCCAGATGTCGAAGCGTGTCCCTTCCCCGAGCGTACTCTTTACCAGCAAAGCGCCATTGTGTTCCCGTACGATATCGCGTGCCGTCGCAAGCCCAAGACCGTTTCCGTCAGGACGCGTCGTAAAGAACGGTTCGAAAATCCGCTCCAGTGTCGCCTCGTTCATGCCGCGGCCCGGATCGGAAATCGAAACCACGACGAAGCGGCCAGAATTGATTTCGACCTGAGTAACCCGCTGAGCCTCGCTGATCTCGCGTGTCGCGATCTCGACCTGGATGACACCTGGTTTGTCCATCGCCTGGACCGCATTGTTGCAGATGTTCAGGATGACTTGTTGCAGCTGGGCGGGTTCGGCCGAAACGACCGCTGTTTCCGCCATCTCACTCACCTTGATTTCAACGTGCGCCGGCAATGATGGCGTGAGCAGCGACTTTGCTTCCGCGATCAGCGTCTTGATGCAGACGTGCTCCCGCCTCCCCTCACGGCGGCGTCCGAATGTAAGGATTTGATCGACCAGATTCCGCGCCCGCTCCGCGCCTCGCCGGATTGCCGCCAGATTGCGCCGCGGCCGGGCCTCCGAGGCAAGATACTCCTCCGCCATCTCGGTATGGCCGAGGATGCCGGCCAGGATATTGTTGAAGTTGTGGGCAATACCACTGCTGAACGTACCCACCGTCTCCATGCGGCGGGCCTGCTGCAACCGCATCTCCAGCCGTGCGCGTTCCCTTTCCATCGAATGCCGCTCCAGGGCATATACGATCGTATCAAGTGCCATGCGCAGCAGGCTGAGTTCGCCGGCCGCCGTGATGGAACAGGCCCGACCTATCGCATCGAACCCCAGGATAACGGTGCTACCGTCCTTGGCGACATTCGTCGCGCAGCCCCATCCACCCAGACCAAGCGCGACACAGGTCTCCTTTATCGCTCCGATCGGCAGCCGGTCGACGCGCGGGACATGGATAATTCCATCGGCAGAAGGTTCAAACAGATCCACCAGCGCCGGCACGTTCTGTGGCCACCCCGGTGGAGTGCTTATGCCCTGCTTGCACCAGACGTGGGGCGTCGCCGCTGCCCGGCTCGACACAAAATAAGCACGGTCGGAGCCGACGCACTCAGCCATGTCGGCAAGAGCCTGTGTTATCGCGCCATCGATGGTGTGCGGCTGCGCGTTGATGAAGCGCATCGATATGCTCGCGATCAAATGCTCGAATGCGGCGCGCCGCCGCAGGGCGATCGCGCGTCCCCGCAACTGCAACCCGAGATATACAAGCGCACCGAGCAGCAGCAGCGACGTAGCGTAAAGCAGAACACGGTAACGACGTGCCGATGCGCGAGCGGCAAACTGACGCTTCATGATCAACGCACGCACGGCATCCTGCTCACGATTCGTCGCTGCCGCCATCAACGCCTTCAACGAGGCGTCGGTTAGCGGCAACAGGTCATGCAGCAAGCCGCCGTGCGCGATCGCCGCCCGTATCGAAGCGTTGTCATTATCGGGATTTGGCAACGCCGCCAACTGCTCCAATCGATTCTTGACCTCACGCGCGGCAGCCGGCGACGTATCCAGCGTGAGGTGCAGCATGGCGGCGGAGAGCGTGGTAGCAGCGGCGACGACCGACGTACGCTCCGACGCGGCAAGACGGGCGCTGAATATGCCAAAATAGAGAAAGGAGTTTCGCAGCAGCGCGTTCCTGCTCTTGAACTGCTCGATCAGGGTTTGCTGCCAATACGCGCCTGCAGCCAAGACGTCGATGGCGGCGATCTCCTCGGCGTCCGACTCGGCAGCGTTACGCAACCGGTGGATGGATTCATCGTACGCGTCGGTCAGGCGTGCCAGCGCATCGTAATTCCGTGACAGCCCGGCTCGCGAAGTCAAAACCTCTCGATTCAAGGCGCGCTCAAATCGGGAAAAACGGTCGAGCGCGTCGATCTGCTGATCGAAGCGTGTTGAATTCAGGTTCAGCCCGCTCAGCAAAAACCATGTCAGCAGCAGGAGAAGGAACGACATCAGAGTCACCGCGGGCGTCATCTTCATGGCGTAGCTCCGAGCGGCACGCCGCGGTATTCTCCGGTCAAGGTCCGGAGATAGCTAACGATTGCACTCACCTGCTCGTCCGTTAGCGCTGAATTCAACTGCGCCGCTCCCATCTTGCGAACGGCCTCATCGAGGGTTGCGGTGCTTCCATCATGAAAATAGGGCGGCGTGGTCGCGACGTTGCGCAGGCTTGGCACACGCAGAATTTCCGGCTTTGGTGATGCCAGCGGATAGAATATTCCGTGGCGCTGAAAAAGATTTCCACCAATGTTCACGCCCTGGTGACAGGAGACGCAACCCAGGGATTTGAACAAGCGGTATCCGTCCTGTTCTTCGACTGACAAGGCGTCGGCGTCTCCCTTCAGCCAGCGGTCGAAACGGCTACCCGGCGTTACCAAGGTTCGCTCGAAGCTTACCAGGGCATCGACGACATTCCCGGTGTCAGGACCGGTGCCGTAAGCGGCGACGAACTCCTGGCGCAGCGCGGGATCGCCATCGAGCTTTCCCACAAGCTCGGCGATATCGGAGCCCATGATCTGAGGGTTTTGCAAGGAAGCTTTGACATTCGACTCGATGGTGCGGAACTTTCCTTCCCAACCGAGCCGGAAGCTGAGTGTGGCATTGAATACGGTCAGCGTGTTGAGCGGAAGACTTGAGCCGTCGAGGCCGTGGTCATGACTAGCCTCGGTTGCGCCGTTGGAGCCGAGATTGTGGCAGGTCGAACAACTGCGCGAATTGTCGCGCGACAGTCGAGGATCCCCGAACAGCCGCTCGCCAAGCCTGACCTTCAAGGGATCAATGGGGCCGGGCGCAGGAATGGGAGTGATTGGCTCTTCGGACATGATGCCATTCGCGGAGGTGATGCCATTGGCTTCCAAAGGCTGCGCAAGCGGCCGTGGTACCGACGAAGAAAACAACAAGCCGCCCGGGATCAAGATGCCAATCATCATGATCCAGCGCCAATGGCGGGATAGCCGAGCCACCCACTCGTCTACGCGCGAGGTCAAGTGAGACAAGGGATTCTTTGCGCGGCATGCCCGGCAATTTCTGGTCAACGCAATCATATACAACTCAGGACTGTCTCCGTCGTCCCGCAAAAACGATGGGGACTGATTGTTGTTTTTGAAGTTCGCGCGAAGGCGGCCCCCTGCACCGCATGGGACCACCCCGGTGATCTTGCCGATGGCAACATCAACAATCCCGGCCGTTTCTCACGATCTGCTCGATCTGCGATCGATAGGAAAATCCCATATCCCGTAGCAGCCGGTCGTCGTGGTCGGCCACCGCATCGACAGCCCGTTTGATCTCGCGCTCGCGACGCCGCTTTGCCCGCCCGCTTGCGACAGCGCGCCAGATCATGGACAGCCAGCCGGGGTGAACAGATCGGTATTGGTCGAACTCGCCCGCCGCGACGTCCCTCGTGGATGGCATCCCCGATCCAAATGCCCTTCGATCGACGGCGCCTTCGCTCTCCAGCACCGCCCTCTCGGCTCGTGCCGGGGACGAAGCCAGCGAATTGGATTTGCGTCGTTTGCGCCAGGAGAGTTCCGGCGGCCGCCGCGCACCAATCTCGCCGGTGATCGCCGAGAGCGCACTCGTCGCAGGCCCGTGCACCGAAGCTCCGTAGAGGGCAAAACCTTCCAGAAAGAACCGACACACCAAAGCCATCGTGGGTCTCGTCTCCGGAGCCAAACCAGCTTCCGCTTTGGAGATCTCCGCGGCCGACGTCAATCGTTCGGCGGGAATGTCACGCCTATCGCTTGGCGCAACGCGCAAGACTTGTTCGGGGCTGCTCTGACGCCTGACGCTGGCGATCGCCGATTGAGAATTTAGCATCGGATACTCCGACAGATTGCAGGTAAGGAATGGATATTTCCGGGGACCCGGCCTGCAGGTCGAGCGCTGCCGCCGAGTTGGTGCTGGTTGCCGTGATCGCCAGCCTGGCAAGCACGTGAACAAGAAGGCGCATCGTCAGCCTCGAGTCCCGGCCGCAGACTGCGTTCCGCGCAGGCATCGTGGGGTCGCAGGCAGCCCACTCAAAGCCGTTGGAGGACGCAGCCGGCGGGCGACTGATGGCGACGATGGAATGGATTGGCGCTTCGGCATAAGATTCTCCATCAGTTGATACGGAGACTTTGATAGCCGCCAGTTACGCGATCATCACCTGCACGGGAGATTTGGTTACAATCGTAACCTTGCGGTACGACATGTCGGTCGTGTTCAGAACGGCTCGACAGGCAGCGCGAATATATAGCCGATACCCCGCTCGGTCTGGATCACGCGCGGCGCACTCGGATCGACCTCGAGCTTGCGTCGCAGCCGTAATACCTGGACATCGATGCTGCGATCAAAAATATCTTCGTGTATCCGTGTAGCCTGCAACAATTGCTCGCGCGACAGCGGCCTTTGCGGCGCTTCGAGAAACGCCAGCAACAACGCATACTCGCCCTTGCTCAGTGCGACCGGCGTCCCACTGGGATCGAGCAGCCTGCGGCCGCGCCGCTCAAGTTGCCAGCCATCGAATCTGTACCCGCCCCGCTCCGGATTGTGGGCGCGTGCGACCCGCCCCATTTCCTGCCGCCTCAAGACGGCACGGACCCGCGCAAGCAGTTCTCTGAGGCTGAACGGCTTGACGATGTAATCGTCCGCGCCGAGTTCGAGGCCGACGATCCGGTCGATCTCGTCCGGGCGATGGCCGGTGGTGATGATGACCGGAACGTCCGAATGAGATCGGATTTCCCGCAACATATCCAGCCCGTCGTCCTGGCCGAGCCGTAAATCCAGAATGATCAGGCTGGGGAGGGTCCCGATAAGATGACGATTGAGTTCGGTCCGGTTTGAGGCCGGCTTGGTCGGTATATTGTGATCCTCCAGATACCTGATCACCATTTGCCGTAACGAGGGGTCGTCATCAACGACTACGATATGGCCAACATCAGCAAGCATGAATTGCACTCTCAACTTTTTTCACCAGGTAGCAATTTGTGCTACCGACGGACATACCGAGCCGCGGCCGTCAGTCCTGTCTAGGCCGTCCGAAATTGGACGCCGTGTGCCAAGCGCGCACTCCTCCCATCGTTCAAACGAAATAAAGCTCTCAACGCCTCGAAACCCGTCAGGGGTGCGCAGCCAACATCGTCGCTCTGAAGCATCATCGTCTCCGTCTCGGAGCGCTTTGGTCGAGCGGCGGTATTTAGGGCTTCCGGGCAGGCGTTGCTGTGATTTGAGGGGTGAGATCTCGCGGAAGTGATGAATTGTGATCACTATCTCGCACAACCTGAGGAGATATGTGCATCATAAATGGCATATGCTGCACGCTATCGACGAACGGCATAGAATTCCTCGTCTATGACGAGTATTCCTATTCGGCGGCCAGGACCCCGTGAGCGACGACCGGCAGCGGAACGGCCGAGCTGAAAGTATTGTCGGGATCATAGTGCCGCTTGGCCTTGATGAGCCGGTCGGCATTGACGCCGTAGCTCTCTGCCGCGCGTTTTGCTTCATCCCTGCCGAGCAAATTCGGATATCCACCCGGAAGCGCGATCCCGTCAAAGCCCCGAAGCACGGCTTGCGTCCAACGCTGATTCCAATGCTCTTCACGCGGCTCCGACCAATCGGTGAAGGATGCGAGGATCTCGACCAGCACATGATCGCGGCGAAGGCCGAAAGCAGTCGCGGCCACCGCCACGCGAGAGGCGGCGCCCCGGAACTCGTGGGTGATGATGGCGCGGCCCGGTGGAGCCGCAGTCGCCATCGCGCGAATGAATAAATCGATGGCCTGCCTGTCGAGCGTGGGAAGCCAGCACGTCTCCATGAACACACGTTGTCCGGTCGCGAGGAACAGATCGAATGTTGCGAGCGACGTGCCGTAAGCGGTCGTAGCCAGGTTGCTGGTGACGAGCGTTCCGAGGCCAAGGAATGGCGCCAGGCGTGCCTCCCCTTGCTCCGGTGGTCCGCACCACGTGGGCACAACCACGGTCAGCGGAACGCCATCATGGCCGCCAACAAGCCCGAGCTGGACCGTCAGCTCCTCGGGCGCACCAGCCATGATGTCGATGCAGCCTTCAAGAACGGCCCTGGCTTCGACGAACGGGAATAGCAGCATACCTGAATGGACGCTGGGCAGATGATGGGTCCGGTGCTGCATCGACGTCACCACACCAAAATTGCCTCCACCGCCGCGTAGTGCCCAGAACAGTTCCTGTTCGTTGCTGGAGCTCGCGGTGACGATACGCCCGTCCGCGAGAACGACCTCGGCAGCGATCAGGTTATCGAGCGCGAGACCGAAGCGGCCAATCAGCGATCCGTAGCCGCCGCCGAGCGTCAGCCCGGTCATGCCGACGGAGCTGCACGAGCCCGTCACCATCGCAAGCCCGCGCGGATCGGTCACCGCAAGAACGTTCGAAGCGCGGGCACCTCCCGAAATCCGTGCAGCGCGATAATCCGGGCTCAGCGTTACGTCGTTCATCGCGGTCAGGTCGATCACGATGCCGCCGCACAGCGCGCGACCGGCCCAGTCGTGGCCGCCGCCACGTACCGAAAGCGGGAGATTGCAGTCACGCGCGGCTCTGATCGTCGACTGCACGTCTTGCGCCGTCCGACAGTGCGCGATTGCGCGCGGCATCGGGCCGACAGGCTTTGCCCAGATCGCCGTCGTTGCGGCATAGCGGCCGTTGCCGGGCCTGGACAAGCGACCACACAACTCCTGGTCCAGCCGCTGGAAACCGCGCTCGATCAGATCTGCCATCGCGCTGCTCCTCTTGCGTGGCATTGCAGTCAAATCGAAGCAGGTTACGACCGGATGGCATTTTTCATCCTTGTGGTTACGCCTGTAGCTGACGTAAGCGCGCCGCGTCTCACTCGCCCGCCGGGTGTCAGGTTGGAAGACATGAACGACCCGATCGGCATGGGAAGGTGCCCGGCGATGTCGAGGCCACCCGTGAGCGTGCCGGTCGCTGAGTGGCAACCGCTGCAGAAGCCTTCCGAGATCGCCGTTCCGCGCTGAACCTGTTCAGACGTGCCTGCTACTTCTGCCACGGGGGCCGGGGCACTGCGGGAATGCAGCTTGAACAGCCCGACGATAACGAACAGGCATATCAAGGTGACGGCGGCCGACGATAGCGCCGCCAGGCTCGTAATAGCCCACTTGATGAGACCATTCCCTGTCCGCCATGCACGAAGGCTCAACCAGGCGAGCAGTGTAGCGATGACAATCAACATCACCAAAGCAAACAATTCAAACATTGAAGACCCCCCTTAGGTATCGAGCAGACTAAGGTTGAAAAGGATCGGTCGCAGTCATCCATTGGCGCGCTTGCTGGTGCGCCAACGGATGACGTACAGCTGGAAAAATGCGAAGCGGTTACGATACGGCGCATGCTGCGTTACAGCCGTAACGCGTTGTCGCCGTGAAGGAGCGGGACTCCTAGCGGCTGCCGACGCGCCGGCGCCGAGTAACCACTGTCGTGTCGACCTGCCGCACGACGGTTTCTTTCGATGCATGGGTGAGCTCGCCGATGATCCGAAGAATTTCGGCTCGCGTGAACTCCACACCATAGAACCTTTCGAACATCACTCTAACTCTACCTTCCTTGACATCGTCAGCACCCGGCACTGGAAGATGCCGATCGGCTCGGTGTCGAACCTACTGATGAAATTTTGGGCGACGGAATGGCTGCGTTCCGAAGCATCCGTTCAGATCAGACATGAATGACAAAAACGGCACGAACTTCAGCCTGGGCAACGTCATTCGGCGATTTCTGCTTCCTGAACGTCCCCTTGCCCTTGGCCGCTGTCAGAGCGTCGAGCTGCTCGGTACCGGCCAGGCGACAGGCCGTGATGCCGATGGAATAGTTTTGAAAACGCCGCCGCTGTCTCGTAACCGACCCGGCTGGCAATCCGTGCGATGGGCTCATCGCTGGTTTCCAGCAGGAACGCCGCTTCCGCCATCCGGCGTTCGATCACATAACGGTGCATGGACTGGCCGACGAGCTTGGTAAAGCGCGCCGAAAATGCCGAGCGGCCGAGCCCGACGCGGTGGCCAAGGTCGCTCAGGGTCCAGGGCCGCTCCGGGTTTTCGTGAATCAGCTTGAGCGCCGGTCCGATATGCGGGTCAGATATGGCCCCGAGCCAGCCGCCTTGTCCGGGACTGAGAGACGCGATCCAGCTTCGGAGCACCTCGACAAAGAGCACTTCCGTCAGTCGTGAAAGCGCGACGCGTTGGCCAGGACGCTCGAGCGCGGACTCGCTGACCATGCGGCGCAGGATTGCTTCAAGCCAACCACCGTCCGCCGTCGGCTTCAGCAGGAGCACGGGCGGAAGTAGCTCCAGCACGCTGCCAAACAGCGGCCGTGACACCGTGAAATTGCCGCAGATCATGGTCGAGAGCGGCTTTGCACGGCTGCCGTGACGAGCGACGCCAAGACGCGGCGACGATCGATCGATATCCATAATCCGCAAAGGCTTGGCCCGGCGATCCGAATAAAACACATGCGGATCTCCGCGTGTGATGACGACAAAATCGCCCTCGGTCATCTGGATTTCCTGTCCCTGTCCGAGCGCGAGGGTCGCTGAGCCCTGGCTGAGATAGTGAAACAGAGCGTAGGGGCGCGCCGGCAACTCAAGATGCCAGGGATGGCCGAGCTCGAAGTGAAAGAGCAGCGTCCCGCCGAGACGAACGCGATCGAGCACTTGGGCGAGTATATCCATGCCGCCGAGATTAGACCGGTGGACGATTGGACACAACATCCGGACGATTGATCTCTATCGTCCGAAAGGTCCGCGGAACTAGGTCATGTCGCAGCGGGCCGACGTTACGTGCGGCAACCATTTCGCCAACGGCAGATGGAAGAACCGCGACCTTGCTGGAAACGCCTGTCCATTCCCCCGGACTGTGTTCGTCCGACATGCCAACAGGAACAATCAATGCGAAATATCCTCCTCTCAGCCGCCACCGTACTCCTGGCCGGAACGACATTGGTCGGCTCCGTCCATTCCGCCGAACTGCCCAAGGGAGCAGCCCACAACATCGTGCTCGTGCACGGCGCTTTCGTGGACCAGACGAGCTGGCAGCCCGTTGCCGATATTCTCACGAAGAAAGGCTACAGCGTCACGCTCGTGGAAAATCCGCTCACTTCGCTCGCCGCCGACGTTGATGCCACCAAACAGGCGCTCGCGAAGCAGGACGGCAGGACCGTTCTGGTCGGCCACTCATGGGGCGGCGTGGTGATCACGCAAGCCGGCAACGATCCCAAGGTTTCGGCGCTGGTCTATGTTTCCGCCTTCGCGCCGGAGGTCGGTGAATCTCTGGCGTCGCTGGCAAAGGCCGGCCCGCCGACCGAAGGCGGCAATGCGATCCATCCCGACGCGAAGGGCAATTTGTACATCGACCCCAAGGTGTTTCCGTCAGCCGTCGCGGCTGACCTTCCTCCGGAGATCGCTGCGCACCTGGCCAACTCGCAACTTCCGCTGAACCACGTTGCGTTCGAAGCACCCGTCGACATTGCGGCCTGGCATGACAAGCCGACATTCTATGTCATCAGCACGAAGGACAAAGTCCTCGCGCCCGAGGCCCAGAAGTCGTTCGCAGCCAGGATCCAGGCTCAGACGACGGAAGTCGCCGGCAGCCATGCCTCGCTCGTCGTCCATGCGAAGCAAGTCGCTGAGGTCATCGAAAAGGCCGCACTCGCGAAGTGACGGTACCGCTCCCGGCGCTTTCGCGCCGGGAGCGCGCACGCTCGCTCAGAGGAATGCAGAACGCATCGGACCGCGATGGCGCAAACTAGCCAGAGCAGCGGAAGCGCCAGCGACATCCTGGAGGAAGGTTTCGGTCGTTGCCACACCGGTCCCCCACTCGATTTTATGCCAAGCATCCGGAGGATGACATGACTCAACTCGACATCGCGAGCCAGGACGCCGCCACGCTCGAAACGGCGCCGACCTGTTACATCGAAGGCCACGGAATCCGCTTCGCCTATCGTCGCCTCGGCCCCGCTACCGGAACGCCGCTGGTTCTCCTGCAGCACTTCTCGGGCAACATCGATGCATGGGATCCCGCCGTCGTCAACGCTCTCGCCACCGATCGCCCTGTAATCGCATTCGACAACGCCGGGGTCGGTCGCTCGACTGGCCAAACGCCTGACAATATCGCAGCGATGGCGAGAGATGCAGTCGCCTTCATCAACCTGCTCGGCCTTTCTCGAAGTCGACCTGCTGGGCTTTTCTCTCGGCGGCTGCGTCGCCCAACAGATCGCGGCCGAGCACGGACGGCTGGTCCGCAAGCTCATCCTCGTCGGCACCGCGCCGAAAGGCGGAGAGGAACACCTGTTAGCGGTTCTCCAAGAGGCGTTTTCCCAAACCGATGCGCCGGACCCCCGCCTGCCGCTGTTCTTCACGAAGTCGTCCGCCAGCCGGTCGTCCGGCCTGGCGTTCCTGAAGCGGACGAAGGTGCGTAAGGACGATCGGGACATCGATAACGGCAGCGCGGTAACCGATCCGCAGGCCAAGGCGCTGATCACCTGGTGCGCCACACCTGATCCCGGGCACGCCATTCTGCGCGCCATCCGCCAGCCCGCTCTTGTGGTCAGCGGCAGCCACGACACCATGCTGCCTGCGAACAACGCCTACGCAATGTTCAAGGAACTAAGCAACGCTCAGCTGGTCCTCTATCCCGATTCAGGGCACGGCGCACTGTTTCAGCACCACGAGATGTTCGTCAGCCACGTCCGGACCTTCCTGGATGCACAGCCCGCGGCTGCATGACACCCGGCGCGTTCCGACGCGATCAGACGCACTTTATCCATGAGAGTTGTTACGGAGGACAAATGACAATCGCTAAAGTCGAGGTGGAGCGTTTCAGCCTCACGAGCTTAAAACCATTCGACGCTGTTGTGGCCGCGCTCAAGTCGGCGATCGGGCAGCCCAACATGGTCGAATTTTTCAAAGAGACGAGGGCGACAAATTCCTTCCCGGATTTGGAGCGCGTTGTACAAAGCGGCCTCGGCCGAACAGACCTTATGCTCTTCGCGGAATTCGACTTGGGCGACATTCTGCGTCGCGAAACTGGATCCAAGACGCCCAAGATCATACGGTTTGTGGTCGGCAATCCACTCATCATGAAAGAAATGGTCAAGCACGTGCCCGATGCTGGATCTTACGCTCCAGTCACAGTGCTCATTGATGAGCGTCCCGATGGCGTGCACGTCTCTTATGACAAAATGGAGAGTTATCTGCTGCATTATGGCAGCTCGGAAGCCCTTGCCGTCGCCCGAAATCTCGATGCGAAAATCACAACCTTGCTACGCGAATGTGCAAGCTAAAACGTCCTGATGACGTCTTCGGCCGATGGAAGTGAGTAACTCATACCAATCGCGGAACGCGACGGGCGTTGTCATGACGCGAGCCAGACGTTGGAAGGAAATTCCTGCATGTACAAGACACTTCTTGTCACTCTCACTGCCTCGGCTCTTTCCATCGGGGCTGTCGCGTCTGCTCCCGCCGTCAGGAAAGAGCCGCTGGATGCTGCGACCCTCAGCGCGATAAAATCGAAGTTCGGCAGACTGATGGAATTGGCCAACAACCACGATTTCAAGGCTCTGCATGGGATGTTCTGGCAATCGCCCTCGACACTATTGGTGGCTAAGAGCGCGATCCAGTCCGAGGGGAACTGGGCCGGCTTTTGGGGCAACGAGGCGGTTGATCAGAAGCTCCACGATATCGGGAGCTCCGGTCCGGTCGTGCTCGAGCCAGATTATTCGAAGCTCAAGGTTGTCGGCCTGACGCGCGACGTCGCCGAGTCCTACGTGCCGATGAACATCACGGTCTCTTATGCGGGGCAGGATGGAACAGCCAGGCCGTTTCTAATGATCATCAATTGGCTTCGCGTCGGGAAGGACTGGAAGGTCGCTTCTGAAATTATTCTGCCGGTGCCGCCCGTACCCGCCGCGAAGGGCTAGGCGCGAGGCCTTAACTGTTCGGCACCGACGCCTCGCATTCTTTCGTACTGAACGCAACGTCCCGGGACTGTCTTCACGCAGCTGACTGACGAACCGCTAGTCGTGCGAGGCGCCGGCGGCGCGCCAGTATCAGGAAGCCTTCGCCAAGCTCGATGCGGATGATGCCGGCGCGATACTCTCCTTCGCAGCCTTTGTTGGCAACTATGCCGATGACCGGCTCGCCAGCTCACTCGAAGAGCTGCTCAACGACGCAACGAGCGCCGTCATTCAAATCAACTAGCGAAATAAATCCTTCGAATGGGAGCTTTGGGTCAAACTGAGACCCGAGCCACCGGCGTGGCATGTCCGTTCTGCCGCCGGGAGCGGACATGTCCATGACCGGCCGCTTTGCGCCAGAAGCGGTCATTCGATAAACCTGACGAAAGGGGATCTTCAGAGAGCTCTGGCATTGCGAAACACCACACTCGTCAGCGCCCTAAGGGGACTTTTGCGATTGAGCCCCCGGTTAACCGACACCGACCACTATCATGCCTAGGCGCGTCGACCTTCGCTTTGTCGTACTTCAGTAAGCGCTTCGGCGCCTCGCCGAAAAGTTAGCAAGGAACGAATTGTGAAATCCTCTTAAGCCCTTGGAAGCAAGCCAACGCCAATACGCTTGACAGAGCGGGCCCCGCAGGTAGCGTCGGCCTGCCCTTACTTGAAAGTGTGTTGGCCTCGACAAGCCTAACTTTACTGGAGGTCTCTCTTGCCCGATCTCGCGCCTTTGAAGTCGAAGGACGGCCGCTTCACCTATGAATCCGCCGGGGATCCTATCTGCCCACCACTGGTGTTCTTGCACGGAATCGGCGGCGCGGCGCGGGCGTGGCGTGCCCAGCTGGATTTTTTCAGGGATCGCTATTGCACCGTTGCCTGGGACATGCCGGGATATGGCGGCTCGGCCCCGCTTGCGGCTGTCAGTATCGCCGCACTCGCGGCCGCTCTGCAGGATTTCCTACAGCTGATCGGCGCGACAAAACCCATTTTGGTCGGACATTCGATCGGAGGCATGATCGTGCAGCAATTGCTGGCCAAGAGCCCCGATATTGCTACCGCCCTCGTTCTGGCTCAAACCAGTCCGGCATTCGGAAAACCCGACGGTGATTGGCAGAAATCCTTCCTCGAGGCCCGGTTCGGCCCGCTGGATCGCGGTGAAACGATGATTTCGCTGGCGCCCGCCCTGGTGAAAGAGCTGGTCGGCGACAGTCCCGACGAGACCGGCATGGCGATTGCCCGCGACTGCATGGCCTCCGTGCCCGAGGCTACCTATCGCGCCACCATGCTGGCGCTGATGGGATTTGACCAGCGCGACGCGCTCAAGAATATCGCCGTGCCGACGCTGGTGCTCTCGGGCTCGAAGGACAAGAATGCGCCGGCGCCAATGATGGCGAAGATGGCAACCTATATTCCCTCGGCAACATATGTCGAACTCGACGCAGGACATCTCGTCAATCTGGAGCGCCCGGCCGCCTTCAATGCGGCGATGGATCAATTCCTGAAGGCTCAAGTAGCTGCAAGGCAGGTGACGGCATGATGACGGTACAGGCAAGCAAGAGCGCCGCTGCGATCGACGGAATCGTTCTGGATGCGCCGATCTTCGATCCAACTGCGTTCCGCCTCAACGGCGAACAGGCCGAAATCATCGCGCGGGCGCGTCAACTCGGCCAAAGCGTGTTCGCAGGCCGCGCGGCGACCTACGATCGCGATGCGAAATTCCCGACCGAAAACTACCGGGACCTGCACCGCGCGGGGCTGCTCGCAATCGCTATCCCGAAGAAGCACGGCGGTCTCGGCGCAGACTACCAGACCTATGCTCTGGCCGCCGCCGAGATCGGGCGGTATTGCGGCGCCACGGCGCTGACCTGGAACATGCACGTCTGCTCAACGCTGTGGTCCGGCCCGCTGGCCGACGACCTCGACATGGAGTCCGCCACCCGCGACGAGCACGAGCGCCGGCGCGCCGCGCACTACAAGCGCATCGTCGATGACGGCGCGATCTATTCGCAGCCGTTTTCAGAAGGCGGCGCGGCTGCGGCCGGTGGTGTCGCGTTCGGTACCGAGGCGAAGCCGGTCAAGGGCGGCTGGATCGTCAACGGCAAGAAGATTTTCGCTTCGCTCGCGGGCCATGCCGACTATTACGGCGTGCTCTGCACCGAGATCGCGGAAGGCGAGAAGGCTTCGCGGCGCAACACGCTCTATCTCGCATTACCGGCCAAAGTGGACGGAATATCCGTTGTCGGCGACTGGGATCCGCTTGGAATGCGGGGCACGGTATCGCGCACGCTGTTGTTTAGGGACGTATTCGTACCGGAAGAAATGGCGTTGATGCCGCGCGGCGTCTACTACCAAGCGGCGATGCGCTGGCCACACATGTTCCTGACGCTTTCCCCGACCTACGTTGGTCTGGCCCAGGGAGCCTATGATTTCACGGTGCGCTACCTGCGCGGCGAGGTGCCGGGCACCCCGCCGGTCAAGCGGCGGATGTATCCGACCAAGCAGATTGCGGTGGCTCAGATGCAGATCAAGCTCGAGCAGATCAAGACGATCTGGTTGCAGGCCGTTACCGAGGCCGGCTCCAATCCGAGCAAAGAACAAGTGTTGCGGGCCTATGCCGCGCAGTATTCGGCGATGGAAGGCGCCAACGAAATCGCGACCCTGGCGATCCGCACCTGCGGCGGCCAGGCGATGTTGAAGTCGCTGCCGCTGGAGCGGATCTATCGCGACAGCCGCTGCGGTTCGCTGATGCTTCCGTGGACCGCCGAACTCTGTCTCGACCGCATCGGCCGCGAGGCCCTGTATGAGACCGGTGAATCGGACGACTAGTTCGAAATGGACCTTTCCGACCTCATCGAAAGAAACGCGGCGTTTACGCCGGAGAAAGCCGCGATCCTGTTCGAGGGCGAGCATCTCAGTTACGTGGCGTTCAGTGTCCGCATTGAACAGACAGCCCGGGCGCTAAGTGCGGAATACGGCATCCGCCCTGGCGACCGCGTTGCGATCCTCAGCCTGAATCGGCCGGATTATCTGGTGCTGCTGTATGCCTGCGCGCGACTCGGCGCCATGCTGGTTCCGCTAAACTGGCGGCTCGCCGTCGCTGAACAATTGTTCATCTTGACGGATGCTTCGGTAAGAGTGCTGGTGCTGGAACAGGCATTTGCGGGGGTCTTGCCTGCGCTGGAAGCGAGCCTGCCCGAAGCACGGGCTGTAGGGCTTGATTTTGTGCCACCGCGGGGAATCGCATTCGGTGAGCTGCTGACCCGGATGCACGGCGACGGCCGCACTCCGCACGCCGACCTCAGCTGCCCGCTGCTCATCGTTTATACATCGGGAACGACGGGAAGGCCCAAGGGTGCAGTGCTGCGGCAGGAAGCGCTGTTCTGGAACGGCGTCATGAGCCAGCATATGCACGGCCTGACTTCCGACGATCACGTGCTCACCGTACTGCCCTTCTTCCATGTCGGCGGTCTCAACATCCAGACCACGCCGGCATTGCACCACGGTGCGACCGTGACCATCCATCCGCGCTTCACGCCGGGTGCCACGCTGACCGCTATCGAGCGGGACCGGCCAACCTTGACGGTGCTGGTGCCCGCAACCATTCAGGCGGTGACCGAGCATCCCGATTGGGGCAGCGTTGACTTGTCCTCCCTGAAGGCGATCTCCACCGGATCAACGATCGTCCCGCCGCACCTTACCGAGCGCTTCGTAGTCCGCGGGGTGCCGGTGCTGCAGGTATACGGCTCGACCGAAACCTGTCCCGTCGCTGTCTATACGCGTCTTGGTGGCGATCTCTCGCGTGTCGGCTCAACCGGTCTCCCCGGCCTGTGCTGCGAAGCAATCATCATCGACGACAGCGGCAATGAGTTGCCCCCGGGCACGTCGGGCGAAATCGCAGTGCGCGGCCCCAACGTGTTTGACGAATATTGGGGCAACAAGGAAGCGACCCGGGAGGCACTTTACGACGGTTGGTATCGCACCGGCGACATCGGACTTTGCGATACCGACGGCTATATCTGGGTTCAGGATCGCAAAAAGAACCTGATTATTTCAGGTGGGGAGAATATCTATCCCGCGGAAGTCGAGCGCGTGCTGCTCGAGCACCCTGATGTCGCCGAATGCGGCGTGATCGGACGTCCTGATCGTCGATGGGACGAAGTACCCGTCGCCTATGTGATCAGGCGTTCCGGATGCCTGGTCGATGCCGAGAGCCTCAAGGCGCATGTGCATACGCAGCTTGCGCGCTTCAAGGTGCCGCGCGACATCGTTTTCGTCGATGATTTGCCGCGCACGGCTCTGGGCAAAGTGCAGCATTTCATACTTCGCCAGCTTGACCGGTCGGAATCCTCGCAAGGAGAAGCTGTTTGAAGATCGCAGTACTCGGCGGCGGCAACGGCTCATTTGCAGCCGCGGGCGATTTTTCCTTGCAGGGCCATGACGTCAGGTTGTGGCGGCGCGATGCGGCCCAGGTAACGCAACATCGCGCGGCGGGCTCGCGGATTCTCGTCAAGGACGTCAATGGCCGCCACAACGTGCAACTGGCGCTGGTGACGACCGACATCGCCAAAGCCGTCAACGGTACCGAGTTAATCCTGTGCCCTGCCCCGGCCTTCGCTCAGCCCGACATCGCGCGACTCATCGTGCCGCATCTCACTGACGGCCAAGTGGTGTTCCTGCCGCCGGCCACCTTCGGCTCCATGATTTTCGCCAGGGCCATGAACAGCGCTGGCAATCGCTCCGACGCGAGTTTCGCCGAGACCGGCACGCTGCCTTGGCTAACGCGTAAGCACGGGCCGTTCGAGGTTGCCATCACCATCCGTGCCAAACGGCTGCCGGTTGGCGTGTTTCCGCTCGATAAGTCCGATCATGCACTCGATGTCATTGGACGCGCCTTTCCCGGCGTGATCGAGCCGTGTGGCGACGCGCTGTCGGGCGCACTGATGAATGCCGGACCCATCATCCATCCACCGCTGATCGTCATGAACGCCGGCCCAATCGAACATTTTGAGCGATGGGACATCCACAAGGAAGGTACGCAGACGTCGATCCGTCGGGTCACCGACGCGCTCGATACCGAGCGCATCGCCGTGCGGGAAGGTCTCGGCTATGGCGGCCCCCACTTCGCGCTCGCCAATCATTACGCAAGAGAAGGCGAGCAATGGATGTATGGCCGCGGCTCACATGATCGCCTGACCGATTCCGGCGACTGGCGCGAACGCATCGTGCTGACCAACCATCGCTATATGCAGGAGGACTTGCGTCTCGGCCTCTCGTTCCTGGTTTCGGTAGCCCAAATGGCCGGTATCGCGGCGCCGCTGGCGAAGGCCTTTCTCGACATCGGCGGCGCTATCTGCGGCGAGGATTTCATGCAGGACGGACGTACCCTGGCAAGTCTCGGTCTCGGCGATCTCAGTCGCGACGAACTTCAGGCCTTGTTGCGCAAGGGCTATGTGCGATGACGGCCTCACGCGCCAGGATCGCCTGTCTCGGAGCCGGCCGGATGGGGCGCGGTATCGCAGTGGCCTTCGCCTATGCCGGCCACGTCGTCACCATGATAGACGTCAAGAAGCGCACTTCGGACCAGTTCACTGCACTTGAGGCCGAAGCGTTGGGCGAGGTCGGAAAATCGCTGAGAAGTATGGCGCGGTTTGGTCTGTTGACCGACCAGGAAGCAGACACGATCATCGCCCGGGTCACGGTGGCGCCGGCGCAGGACATGGCTGGCGCAATTTCCGATGCCGGCATGGTGTTCGAAGGCGTGCCTGAGATTGTCGATCTCAAGCGCGAGGTGCTCGCAGCGGCGTCAAAGAGCGTCGGACCTGACGTCGTCATCGCTTCGACGACATCGACCATTCTGGTCGACGATCTCTCCGGCGCGGTCGCACATCCCGAGCGCTTTCTCAATGTGCACTGGCTAAATCCGGCCTATCTGATCCCGCTCGTCGAGATTTCGCCGGGGGCAGCGACCGCTTCGGCCGTCACCTCGAGCGTAAAAGCCTTACTCGAGGGGATCGGCAAAGTGCCGGTCGTCTGCGCCGCGACACCCGGCTTCATCGTGCCGCGCATACAGGCCCTCGCCATGAACGAGGCGGCACGAATGGTGGAGGAAGGCGTTGCCAGCGCCGAGGACATCGACAAGGCGATACGTTACGGCTTTGGCTTCCGGTATGCGGTGCTGGGCCTGCTGGAGTTCATCGACTGGGGTGGCGGCGATATCCTTTATTACGCCAGCCGCTATCTCGAAGGCGCGCTTGGCAGTGACCGCTATCGCTCGCCGGAGGTGATCTCCGACAACATGCGTGAAGGCCGTATCGGCATGCGGACCGGGACCGGCTTCCTCGACTATTCCGGCCTCGATATTGACGCCTACCGCGAGCAGCGCCTCGCGGCGATGGTCGCCCTGCTCAGGCATTTCAAGCTGACCAGGCCGCCCGTTCTAGATCGGGATTAGCCGAATACATCCTGCAGAACACCTTCGCGAACAACTGCGACCCCATCGAGCTCGATGGTGCTACCCATCATAGGCAGGTCGAAATGCCCTGACGTGTAGCGGCCAGCGAATTCATTGGCTCCGGTGGAAAACAGGAAGTTGCCGGCCACAGCGCGCAGTTCGGTGCCATTGGTGTCGCGCTGGTCGTACATGGTCAGCGCCTCATAACGTGCGCCAGGGTTCATGCCCCAGCCGACGTGCGACACCGCATAGGCCTCACGATCGCCCCACGCGGCGAGATATGATCGCATCATCGCCGCGTCCGGGCCTTCACCTTCGAGCTCGGTGACGTAATCGTCCTTCAGCGTCATCGTGATCGGCGACGTCAGATAGCGCTTGAAGGTGAGATTGATATCGCCGGGCGCCATCACGACCGTTCCGTTCACGGTCTTGCTCTTGGGAAAGCTCACGACAATGCCGCCCGGCCAGTGCGCCAGCGTACCCGGCCGGTCGGTCCAGCCCCACACCCCCGCGGTGGAAGCACCGGCCATGTCGACGTCGAGCGCCGTGCCCGCCTTCGACGTCACGCGCATCCGCTTCGATCCGCGCAGCATTTTCACCGCCGCCCGCACCCGCTTTTCCAGCGCCGTATCCGGCACCATACGCTCGAGCGCCTCCGGATGTTCGTTGGAGATGTTGAGAATGCGCGCGCCGGCCTTGAGAATTTCCGGCGTCTCCGCCGCGTGCATCAGCCCTTCGATGGTGCAGTCGACAACGAAGCCCGCCTGCTGCAATGCGCTGACGACGGGCCCGAGCTTCTGGATCGCGATGCTGGCGCCGGTTGAGCGGACCGGAACGACCTCACGGTTGCGGGGCGTCGGCACGACGATGTGAAACGGCCTGGCGCCCATCCGTAACAGAGCGAGCTCGGCGAGATGAATGTTGAGCGCGCGTGATTGCGTCTCGGACAAAATTGCGGCGGTGTCGCCCGGCTTGACCGCGCAGCGCTCGAAAACCTCGCAGAATGCGTCGATCCATTTCGCTTCTATGCGATCCGCCAGCATGCCTGTCTCCACTTCAAGAATTGCGTTAAATTTCGGGAAACCCTCGTAACAGATACGATCGAAGCGCCTGCAACAACGCGTTGAGGGTTAATCCCAACAGCGAGATCGTGATCAGGGGAACGAACATGTCTACCGCCTGAAACGTCCGGGCGGCCGTGACAAGGAGATGACCCAGGCCTTCGGTCGAGGTGATCATTTCAGCGAGAAACACCACGATGCAGGAAATCACAAGCCCGATGCGGCACCCTGTAAGGATAGACGGCACCGCTGCCGGCAACACCACCTTGAACAATATCTGGTGACGCGGCGTACCCGCGGCCATCGCCGACCAGATCAACTTCTGCTCGACCATCGACGCGCCGTAGTAGGTCGAGAGCAGAATCGGAAACAGCGCGTCGGCGGCGACCAAAACGATCTTGGATTCATGGCCGAAACCGAGCAGCAGCAACAGCGCTGGATACAGGGCCACTTTCGGCAACGGCGCCAGTACGCGCACGATCGGCCGCACGACGGCGTTGACGGCCGGGCTGGCCGCCGCGGCAAGGCCAATGCTGACACCGAGGATCACCGCAATCGAAAATCCCGCGAACAGTCGGAACAGCGTAGCGGCGATCGCCTGCTGGAAGGTGTCAGTAGCAAGCTGCTGCGCCAGCCGCATGAACACCAGACCGGGTGGCGGCAGCAGCGTCACGGGCGCATAGCCAAATGACGAAATCCCCTGCCACACGACGATCAGGAGCGCGATCGGCACGATCCCAAGCAGAACGTCGGTCGAGATGGCCCTGATGTTCATGCGAAGCTCAGCGGGATTTCGAACGCCAGGCTCGGACCATCTGACCAAGCGCCTGCGCAGCCTCTCGAACGCAGCGTCGAGACCGATGCCCAGCGCGCCGATGATGATGATCATCGCGTAGACGATGTCGTATTGTCCCATATCAAGCGAATTGAACAGGATGTTGCCTGCGCCCGACTGCCGCGCGATCATTTCAGAGGTGACCATGGTGATCAGCGCCAGCACAATTCCGGTGCGACATCCCGTGAGAATTTCCGGCAATGCGGCCGGCAACACGATCCGGACCATCCGTTGCGCCGCTGAGAGACCCATCGCCGCACCCGACCACAGCATCTTCTCTTCGACCGCCTTGGCGCCCTGAAAGCTATGATAGATCACGGGGAGGCTGACGCCCAGAAAGATCACCAGCATTTTTGCGATATCGCCGACGCCGAGCCAGAGCATGATGATCGGCATCAGTGCCGCCTTCGGCACCGGATAGGTGATCATGAGAAGCGGATTGAAAAAGGAGGCGACAAAGCGGTTGCGTCCCATCATCAACCCGAGCGGAATGGCGACAACAAGCGCAACGCTGAACGCGATCGCCATGCGGCGGAGCGAGGCGAGAATGTTGATCAGGGATTCCTTGTCGCCGAGTATGGCGGGAACCGCACGGAGTGCTTCAAGCGCGGTCGGAAAACTCTCAGTATTCAGCGTCAGCGCCCCGACCTGCCAGATGCCGAGCAGGCCGAGGCAGGCGAGCAAGGGCGCCAGGCGCTGAGACCAGCATGCGCCCAACCATCATGGCCGCAACACCTCTTCACTGGTGTCGTCGATCATGCGCTCGATGTCGACCACATATTTCTGATAGCGCGGATCGAGCAGAAGGTCGGAACGCCGCCGCGGGCGCGGCAGATCGATATCGATTACCTTCTTGATGCGGCCGGGCGAACGCGTCATCACGACGACCTTATCGGACAGGAAAACCGCCTCATCGACCGAATGAGTGACGAACAGCACCGTCTTGCGGTCACGCTCCCAGATATTGAGCAGGTCGTTCTGCAGCCGCGTGCGCGTATGCGCATCCAGGGCGCCAAACGGCTCGTCCATCAGAAGCACCGCGGGATGGTAGGCGAGCGTGCGCGCCAGCGCGACGCGCTGCTTCATGCCTCCCGACAATTCCTTCGGATAAAAATGCTCAAAGCCCTTCAGCCCGACCATCTCGATCAGTGCCCGGCTCTGCGCCTCGGCTTCGGCTGATTTGACGCCCTGCTGGCGTGGACCATACATCACGTTGCCGAGTACGCTCTTCCAGGGAAACAGCGCGAACTCCTGAAACACCGGCCCGCGATCGGGACCCGGCCCCGTGACTGCCTTGCCTTTCACCTTCGCTACGCCGGCAGTCGGCCTAACGAAGCCACCGACGATATAGAGCAAGGTCGATTTGCCACAGCCCGAGGGGCCGAGGATCGAGACAAAGGCGCCATCCTCGATTGCCAGTGAAATACCAGACAATGCCAAATGGTCTTGACGGCCGGAAGTACGGAAGACCTGCGAGACATCCTCGATTTCGATCATGGCGGACACTTGCGCGTGCGCCAGCGCTGGATCAACTCCAACTTCCGCCCGCGATGGTAATACCTTCATTCCCACTTGCTTCCCGGCCTAATTCCGTCAGATACGGGGAACCACCCGATTTAAGGTGAGATCGAGCATAGCGGAAAGATGCACGGCTTGGCGATACGGTATTGGGATCGGTGACGGCGTCAAAGCCGCTCGTCGAACCACGGCCATTGCGCAGCACCCTCATGGGTAACGGCGCCGCCCGGCGCCTGACCGACCAGGCGCGCGTATTTGGCGAGCGCACCGGCGCGATGCCGGGGCTGCGGCGGCTGCCAGGCTTGCCGCCGCGCAGCGAATTCCCTGTCATCGATCAGGAGATCCATGAGACGCGCACGGGCATCGATCCTGATGCGGTCGCCGTCGCGCACCAGCGCCAGGGGGCCGCCGATGAACGATTCCGGCGAGACATAGCCGATGCACATCCCCCGCGTGGCTCCGGAAAAGCGGCCGTCGGTGATGAGGGCAACCTTTTCACCCATCCCCTGCCCGTAGATCAGCGCGGTGACACCCAGCATCTCTCGCATCCCCGGCCCTCCGACCGGGCCTTCATTGCGGATGACCAGAACCTCACCTGCCGAGTATCGACGGTTGCGAACAGCTTCGACGCACGCCTCCTCGTCTTCGAAAACCCGCGCGGTTCCTTCGAACACGAGACTCTTGAGACCGGCCACCTTGATGACGGCGCCATCGGGGCAAAGATTGCCCTTCAGCACCGCTACGCCACCGTCGGGCATGATCGCGTTGCTGACATTGAAAATGACCTCGCCGTCAGGCGCATTCGCCGCGCCATACTCTTCGGCGATGGTCCGGCCTGTAATCGTCAGGCACGTACCGTCGATGTGCCCGCTCTGGACCAGCGCACGGATCACGACGGCGGTACCGCCGATATCGTAAACATCCTTGGCTGTGTATTTGCCACCCGGGCGCAAATTGCCGATCAGCGGCGTGCGCGCGAATACCTCGCCGACGTCATCCAGCGAGAAGGCTATGCCGGCTTCGTTGGCGAGCGCCGGCAGATGCAACGCAGCGTTGGTCGACCCACCGGTCGCGGCGACAATGGCGGCGCCGTTTTCGAGCGACTTTCGCGTCACGATCTCACGTGGCAGGGGTCCGCCACGTTCCAGCATCTGCATCACCAGTCGCCCGGCCTGCCGCGCCACTTGCTGCACGCTCGGCATATACGCCGGGGATCATCGACACGTTGGGCATCGTCATCCCGATCGCCTCCGACACCATCGCCATGGTGTTGGCGGTGAATTGACCGGCGCAGGCACCGATCGTCGGCAGGCAGGCCCGCTCGATGCCTTCAAGCGTCACCGCGTCGATCTCGCCGGCCATGAAGCCGCCGACCGCCTCGTAGGAATCAAGCACCGTGAGGGTTTTGCCCGTCGTACCGCCCGGGCAGCGCACTGCCGCCATAGATGAAAATCGAAGGTAGATTGCAGCGGATCATGCCCATCATCACGCCGGGCAGCGTCTTGTCGCAGCCCCCGAAACCGATCAGGGCGTCGTAGGCCAGGCCGTGGACGACGGCCTCGATCGAATTGGCAATCAGTTCGCGCGACAACAGCGAGAACTTCATGCCCTCGTGATTCATGCTGATGCCGTCGGAAACGGAAATGGTGGTGAATTCGCGCGGCGTGCCGCCGGCTTCCGCGATTCCGACCTTGGCGGCGTCGACCTGAAAATCGTGGGTCATGTTGCATGGGGTCTGCTCGCCCTTCATGCTGACCACCCCGATCATCGGCCTGGCCAACGCCGCATCGTCGAGCCCCATCGCACGCATGAAGGCGCGGTGTGGCGCACGGTCGAGGCCTTCGGTCGTTACGCGGGATCGCCACCTCTTCATGGTGCAGTCATGTTCAAGCCGTCCGGTAGTCCCGGACGCCGCAGCCCCGCGTCAGCAAGCCCGTCGCCTACTGCAGCGGAGCCACGATCGTCGGGTGCTTGAACTGCGCGACGTCGAGCTTCGGCAGCATTCCCGTCTCGGCATAGATGTCGAGCATTTTCTGGATCGCCGGGAAGTTTGGCGCGGCGCCCGGATCGCGGCCGAAGTCGTTGTCCTTGAGCAAATAGGTTTCCAGGACCGGGATCGGCGCCTTCAGTTGTTCGGAGACGACCTTGAGGGTTTCCTCGCGGTTGGCCAGCGCCTTCTTCATGCCCAAGGTGATGTCGCGCACGTAGGCCTTGACGAGATCCGGATTCTTGTCGACGAAGTCGGCTCGGCAGGCTTCCAAGATGTGAACGATGTTCGGCATCGCCTCGGACAGCGAGAACAACTTGCGGGTGCCACCCTTGGCTTCGGCGCGAGCCGCGAATGGCTGATTCATGTTGACGGCATCGACGCGGCCCTGGCGGAGCGCGTCCTCGGAAACGGCGAAGCCGACTTCAACCAGCTTGATGTCCTTGGCCGGGTCGATCCCGCTCTTCTTCAGCAGCATGTTGAAGGGCCCCTGGGTGCCGCCGCCGATCACCGAAATGCCAATCGTCTTGCCCTTGAGATCCTCGATGGTCTTGATCGGCGAGTTGTCCTTGACCGCCCAATAGACCGAGAAGCCGCCGGGCTTTTCAAACACGTGCTGGGCCACGATGTAGGCCTTCAGGTTGCCGCCAACCACACCATTCGACAGTGACAGCGGCGCCTGGGTCGCGCAATCCAGCGCACCGGCAGCCAGCGCCTGGGTCATCGGCGCGGTGCCCTGGAATTGCGTCCATTCGATATTGTAGGTCTTGCCGAGATCGGGAAACTCCGCCGGCCTGCGCATCATCCAGTATTTCGATTCCTCTGCAGGAATGGTCCAGCCGACGCGGATGGTCTGTTGTGCCCGGGATGGGCTCGCGCCGACAAGCACGGTACCCACCACGCCCGCCATCAAAATCCACTGCAAAGGTACTCGCATGATTGCTGCCCTATTTTTCCGATGCTCGGTCACGGCCATCACTAACTTGGCCCCTGAACCTTTCACGGTTCGATTGAGGAGGCAAGCGACCGGATACTATCGGCATGCAGACCGTGTCCACGGCGGCAGGATCCGCGGGTCGACGTGCGGTCACCACATTTGTTCGGCCCGTCTGGATCATGCGGCGCGTCTGATCGAACGCCGCGCGTTGACGAAGACAGGTCAACCTCTCAGCGATATTGCCTACGCTTGCGGCTTTCGCGACTACACGCATTTTGCGCGCGGATTCCGACAGCGTTTCGGCACCACGCCGGGCGCCCTCGGAGCAGGCGCTACCGGTAGCGATAGCGCACGAGTCCGCGCCGACACTGACGCGAGCGCTATGCGAACGGATTGAACCTTGCGCCCAAATGGGTACGGACCAACACGCAAGACCAGGGGCAACATCGCGTCGCCTTCATATTGTCCCCCGGAAACGGATTGCTCGACGTTATCGCGAAATACATAGCGGGGACAGCGCTCAAGGGATGTCAGCTACGGGTCATCAGCGGAAATAGGGAAGAAAATTGCCTTCGTCCACTTGTTCACCAAAAAAAGCGGCCTCCTCCGACACGAGGGCAATGTCCGCTTGAAGCCACTCGACTTTATCCAGCGGCACCATCGGCTTGCGGCGTAGTCCCAATTTTTTTCGCGGGGCGGCGCCTGTACGTTTCTGCCAAACCACCCGGAGCTCGGCTTTTTAGAATCGCTGAAACTGAGTCGACCAAACAGGCCGAGCGGCATTCGGCACTAGTTCAACTCTTTCACCAGGTCATCCGCCTCGCGCAGATCGCAGGAGGTTTCCGAGGACGCAAATTTCGCTCGAGTCGATATCAGCAGGTCCCGTGCTTCTACTCGTCCGAATGTACTCTCGCCGGCGCTGACTAGGCGCGCGATGCTGATCGCCGTGCGCAATTCCCAACTGACTGCTCCGAGTTTTCTGGCAGACCCAAGCGAGCGTTTGAACAAGCGCATGGCCGCCCGGTCATCTCGCAATGGTTCGAGGCACAGCAGCGAGCCGTGGATCCGGTAAATCTCAGGAGCAGCCCAGCGCTCACCTGTTCGCTTTACCAGAGCCTCCGCCGAAGCAGCGAGGCTCCGCGCCCTTTCGATCTGCCCGATCCGCCCGAATTCGTTGGCGAGCAGAATTCGATAGAGAGGCATCTGAATGCATCGGTTCTCGGCGGGTAGCTTATCGAGCAGGCCGCATAATTGTTCGAGCACTTCCGGCGCGGGGCCTCGTGCGGCCAACGCGGCGGTCGCCCACAGAGGGCCGATGACCCGATACATCGGATAGCCAAACTCATCAGCGACCTTCAGACCGCGCTTTACGCTGGCAAGGTTGGCCGCAAGATCGCCCTCGTACCAGTGATCGGCGACGCCCAGAATGGTGGCAAAAGCCAGCATGAATGGATGCCCGATCTCGCTCGCGTGCTGCCGCGCCGTCACGCAGCATTCTCTGGCCCGGTCTGGCCGGCCCAACAACCATTCGATGTGTCCGGAATAGACGAGCGATACGACCAGTGGATCATGCTGATAAATCTGGACCAGCTTGCCATGCTCGCGCGGATTGTAGCGGGCACGAACCAGAGCCGCGAGCTCGCTCGCCTGCTCCAGACGGCCGAGGAAGAAATTGGCGATTACGGCCGCGGTGTAGGCCATGAGGGCAGCCTCGTCGTCGCGCCATTCTTCCGCCCGCCGGACGAAATCCTGCGCGTGTTCGAGGCCCTTGGTGAGCTGGCAGTCGACCAGCTTGGCGATGGTGCTTCCCCACAGCACCGTCGCCTTCTCCCGAATGGTGCCATGGCTTGCGCAAAGCTTGAGTGCGCGGCTGTAGGAGCCATAGACGTGCGGGTCGGACCACCCGGCGTTGGCGGTGTACGCCATCGCCAGATTGGATTGCAGTGCGATTTCAGTCTCGAAGCGCCGCGGTGACGCCGGCATCTTGGGTATCAGCGAGAGGCCTTCGCGAAGATGAGCCACGGCTTCCTTGGTGGCAGAGCGGCGCAGCGCGGATTTGCCCGCCTGAAGCCAGGCCTCGATCGCTTCCGGAATGTTGCCTGCGCGTTCATAATGATAGCCTAACAGCGCCGGCTGGCTGCTCTCTTCGATGGCGGCTTCCTGGAGCAGCCACGATGCAACACGCGCATGGAGCTCGCGCCGTTCCTCCTTGAGCAACGAGGAGTAAGCGACTTCCTGTATCATCGCGTGCTTGAACGTAAAGACCGTGCCTTGAGACTCCTCGCCGCGATACACGATCCCGGCTGTCTCAAGCGCCCGCAACGCGTGTTCCAAGGCTTGGCCTTTACCTGGAAGCACGCTGGAAATGCCTTCATAATTGAAGCGCCTTCCGAAAACAGAGGCGATCTGGGCGACGCGCTTGGCAGAAGCGAGCCGATCAAGGCGCTCCATCAGTGAGTCGTGAATGCTTGCCGGCACCAGATCCGGCAACTTCGTGCTCGACGCAGGGCTCTCGGCGGCCAGTGGGACCGCACCGGAATCGACGACGGTCCGCGTAAACTCCTCCACGAACAGCGGCACGCCGTCGGTTCTTTCCACGATCTGGCTGGTAATCCGGCGTGGGACGATGTCGCTGCCTGCAACCGCTGCCACCATTTGCTCGCATTCATGCGGAGCCAGCTTTTGCAGACCAATCCGATGAACTGCCGAGCCCGACAACCAGTCGGCCTGATAGTCATCGCGATGCGTGATCAGGAACATAACTCGTTCGCCAGAACAGCGAGCTATTATGCGAACCACCAGTTCGATGCTGGTTGGGTCCACCCACTGGACGTCCTCCGCTACGATCATAATGGGCCGCTTGCGCGAGGCCGCGATGAGAACATCGACGAATACCTCAAAAGCGCGAGCCCGCTCGAAGGGAGACCCGAGATCTACGGGTTCGTATTCTGAGCAAGCTGGTATCGACAGGACCGCACCGTAGTAGCGGAGTGCATGCGCTACGTTGGGGGCTTCCCTTGCCAAAAACGAGCGTAATTTTGCCAATGCAAGTTCTGCGTCGTCGGCTTCCTGGATGCCGGTCACGCGCCTCAGCCTCTCGATCTCCGGGGCAAGCGGGGTGTTAATATGGAACGCCGAGCACTGATGCGCCACGACGTCACTCGAAGACACATCAAGAGAACTGCGGAACTGGCGGATCAAGCGCGACTTGCCAATGCCGGGCTCGCCGAAAATGACGCCGACCTGTCCTAAGCCCGCTAGGGTCTGCTGCCACATCTTGGCAAGCAATGCGCTTTCGCTGTTTCGGTTAATCATCGGGGCAAGAGCCGACCTTTGCGCCCTTTCAAACCTGCTCCCGCGGGACGCAAGCGACTCTGCGCGCCAGGCCTCGACCGGTTCCTCCACGCCCTTGAGTGATCGCCGGCCAAGCGGCGCATAGCTGAACGTTCCGCGCGTCAGCTCGTAAGTGCTCGAGCCGACCACGACATCATTTTCGCCGGCGAGTCCTTGCAGGCGGGCAGCGACATGTGCGGAGCTGCCGAACACTTCGCGCCGATCGGCGGGCTCGCCGGGCACGCTGCCGACAACGACCACCCCGGTGTTCACTCCGATGCGCACACCAAGGCGGACGAAGCCGCCATCCGACAGCAGAAATTGGTGTTCCTTGATCGCTGCGGCGATCGCCAGCGAAGCGCGTACCGCGCGTTCGGGATCATTTTCATGGGCTTGTGGCACGCCAAAATAGGCCAGCAATCCGTCGCCGATAAGTCTGGCGATGTGACCACCGTAGCGGCGAATCTCCCCGTCGCAGATATCGCGGTAGGTCTTGATAACCGCGAAGAATTCTTCGGGATCGATCCGCTCACTCAGGGGCGTCGAGCCGACAATGTCGACAAATACCACGGTGAGCTGTCGGCGTTCGGCATGGAGAGCTTCATTCTCGACACTCGGCGGCACCGTCCGCTGAAGTCCGCCCGAACGATCGGGCTTCGGCTGCTCATCACTCACCATGTTCAGTTTCCGCCGCAACTGCCTCGAAACAAAACAGACGGCACGCCGCATCCGGTTGACGTCGCCGAACGGCCTGTGCTCTGGCAGATACTCCAAGAATTGAACACCATGTGCTCGAAGTCGTACAGCACATTCTGCGCCGAACTCTGCCTGGGAATGGCAATGCCTCCCCGACGCTCTCTTGAGCTTGAGGAGGGTTCACCACTCGCGAAGCGTGTGCGGCGCAGCGGCGTGCCGTACCCTTATGGAAAATAGGACGAACAACTCGAGCAACCTTAGCGTGATCCAGACTAGGTGGCCGACATGTCATCAGCTACGGCTGTCATTAACCGACCTCAGGCCGCACCCCGCCTAACTCGGCTTTGGGCCGAAGGGCCCTCTCTGGACGCAACCGGTGAATATAAGGCGGTTCTTGATGGGATCGCCGATGCAATAAATGGCGGGCGGAAATCCATCCCCAGCTAGAGCTAGAGTAGGTATCGAACGACGGAGACGCGCGAGAGGCCCAAAGGACGGCAATACCCTCCCTGCAGCCATTGACAAATTGTGAACCGCTCAGTTCGCAGGCGCATCTAGTTTGCCCTTGCCGCCGCACTTCGTACAGCGAGGACCGTAAGTCCTTTTACCCGGCGCGGGTTGCTTAATAACCGGCAGGAAGCCGGTGCCCTTGCAGGCCGGGCAAATCTCCTCAACTATGTCTGACTTTATTGGCTCATTAAGCGTGCAGGTCCGGCGATAAACCACCAGAGCGACATTACACTTTTCTGAAATTGCGCAATCAATTGCGCGGAGTAACCTTGAACGACAAGGTTAAGTTTAACCTCACCTTGATCGGCTTCGTGCGCTGTCGAATATGTGCACCATGGCGTGTGATGATGATAGCTACGTACTGGATGCAGATGGCAGCCGCACCCTCATCGGGTTAACTCTAGACGAGACCCGAGAGTTCGAGTCTCTCGACGAGTTGATTTCGAATCCTGGTACCGCACCGACTGACGATAACCGTTCGATAAACGAGCGGCGCTGGCTTGTGCTTTACGACAAGCACGAAGCTGCGGTACGCGCATACTTATCAATTGAGAACGCAAGAATGCTAAAGGCATCCCGAACAGAATGAGCGTGGCTAGGAGCTTCGATGACGATTCCGTTCGCAAATGCCACCGCGACCTGACGCGTCGCCATGCCGCCACCGCCTTGAACCGACGGTTCGTCCGGGCGTTCCGTACTGTGCTGGGTGTTCTTGCTGGCATTAGCCCCCTGAATGCCAATCAATCGGTGTGAACCTCATCCGTCGCCTCTCCATTTCTTCGCGTAGCTTGTCCGCGTAGGCGCGAACGCCATCGCCAGCAAAGCTGGTAACGACTTCCTGCATCAATGGCGACTTGTCGACGGACGTTCTCGTAAAATGCCAACAGGCGCTCGTCTTTCATCTGCGAGTAATTCATCGGCGGCCTCTGAAAAACGTAGGAAAAGAAAAATGATGCGCCGCGTTTCCTTTCGTTGCCAAGGGCTCTCGCTTGTGAATATCGGGGGAATTCCGCTCACGGGCGCGGACGCAGCTATGCTCGCGGGCACTTCCCGGCGCTCACCGTAAACCGATCGAAGCTTCGTAGCGACTTCGTGTCCAGGAACGTCAACTACCGGACGCGGAGCGGACATCGAGCCGAGCAACCCAGATGTCCGCAAAGAGTCAGACTGAGAAATACTCGGAACGAGCAGATATTTACCGCTCTTCCGCCGATAACAGACATTCTCGACTGCAGAAGGGAGCGTTTTCATGTTCAGCGAATGCCGCTCGACGAGCTGCCCTGCCCGCGTCTGAGCAGACTGACAAAGTTTTGCGATCTCCTCGTCGGTTGGAAACTGGATAGTTTACTCAATCCCAACGACCGCTTCGCGCCAGAAGCGGCCGTTCACGCGAGGCCCCCTTTTTGACCCAAGTGAGACATCGGGCGGCGTTTGCTGTGGCTAGGGCGCCAGGGGCCTTATCGAACTGAAAGTCGGATCAGGAGAGCGTTCATCGGCGCGCCAGGATTCGTCCTGACTGCTTACTGCGAAATTTATGGTCGAGGTATCCAGCAGCCTTCTTGGTCCGAGCTAGTGCCGGAACGCTTCGGCGGGTTCGAGCGCGGCGGCACGCGAGGCGGGGTAGACTCCGGACAGAAGACCGATCACGCCGCCCACAGCTGGCGCCAGCAAGGGCGCGAGCGGGTCGAGCACCGGCGTCCAGACCTGATACGCCGAGACACCAACCACGATCAGCACACCGACGCTGGATCCAAGCAGCCCCCCCACGACACCCATTGATGCACTCTCAATCAGGAACTGTGAGGCGATGTGGCGACGCGTGGCGCCAATGGCACGGCGCAATCCGATCTCCGCCGTTCGCTCCATGACGCCCACCAGGGTGATATTGGCGATGCCAAGCGCGCCGACCACGAGCGACAGGCCACCCAGCAGCAGGAACATCATATTGAGATCGGTCTGCACGTCATCGCGCACGCGCCGCGGCTCCTGCGGCAGTTGCACACGAAGCGTGCGCGGGTCGTCCGGCCGCAGCGCCGCCCTCGCCTGCAGCGCGATCAGCGAAGCGGCGCCGATCTTGGTCTCCACGACCACCATGCCAGGCCCGAACAAACTGAAATGCCGTCGCGCCGTGCCCTCGGGAATGATGACCGAACCAAGCAGTTCCGGTTTTCGCACCACATCACGGAGGACACCGATCACGAGATAAAGCTCGTCGCCGACATAGATCGCGGGCAGCCGCTCGACACCAGCGATGCCTAGGCGACGCGCGGCATCGGGGCCGAGGATCGCAACCCGCTCGGCGCGGGCAGAATGCCCCCCGTCGATAAACCGTCCCGAGGCGAGGTCGGCGCGCACCGCACGGAACAGATCCGGCGAAGCAGCGCGGACCGCCAGTTTGAATGCGGTCTGATTGGACGGATCTACCACCGGCGAGGCGCTGACGAGCATGTCGTGGACATTGACATCACTGAGCAGGCCCGCGGCCACGACACCATTCAGCCGGACAAGCCGTTCCGGCGCGTCCCATGGAATGGCACGCGGATCAATCGTGCCGGATGCCATTCCCGGCCGCGCCGTGATGAACAATTCCGTGGCTGCGAGTTGATCGAACTGACTGATGATGCGGTTGCCGGCGGTTCGGGTCAGACCGATGGTGGCGACCAGCGCCGACATGCCGATCACAATGCCGAGTACTGTCAGCGCCATGCGGGCCGGACGCGCGATCGCGCCGGCGATCGCCTCGGAGACGAGGTCGCGCATCGTGATCCCCGACGCCGCGATGCGCGCCCTGGATGGAGGTGGCAATGCCGTCTCGCTCCCACCAAAGAGCCGGCCATCCTTCATGTTGACCCGACGCGAGCCCCGGCGCGCGACATTTTCGTCGTGTGTGACGACGACGATCGTCATGCCCTCCTTGTTGAGCGCGGTGAAGAAATCCAGGATCAACTCGGTGTTCCTGGAATCGAGATTGCCGGTCGGCTCGTCGCACAACAGCAAGCTCGGTGAACCCATCAGGGCGCGGGCGATCGCCACCCGCTGACATTCGCCGCCGGACAATTTGGAAGGCAGGAAATTCGCGCGATGCTCAAGCCCGACGCGACGAATTTCCTCCATCGCCCGTTCGCGCCGCCCGCGTCCAGTGTTCCGACGGTATACTTCCGCCAGCATGACGTTCTCGAGGACGGTACGATAAGGCAGCAGGTGGAACGACTGAAAGATGAATCCAATGCGGCGGCTGCGCAGACCGGCCCGCTCGTTCTCGCTCAGCGTCGTCGTTTCGATACCATCAAAAAGGTACTGTCCGCGGGTTGGCCGGTCGAGGCAACCGAGGATATTCAGCAGCGTGGATTTCCCCGAGCCGGATGGACCGGTTATCGACAGCCATTCGCCACGGCGCAGCACGAGATCCACATTGACCAATGCGTCGACCGCGGGATCGGTCCCGAATTGCTTGCACACTTTGCGCAGGTCGAGGACATGGCCGGCATCCGCAGAAGCCGTCTTGATCGGCACCTCCGGCCGTATGTCCTCCATGAGCCTCATTTGACCGCCACCGACGCTGCCGCCGGCTCCGCCGTTTTAAAGCCGACCACCACGAGTTGGCCGGGGACCAGTTGCCCATCGGGAGCATTCACCTCGACATAGCCGCCCGTCGAAAGCCCCGGCTGCACGGTGACGTATTCCTGCTTCCCGCCGCGATCGACCAGCACACGCGAGGTTCCGTCGGCCGCCAGCGACACTGCACTGGTCGGCACCGCGGTCACCGCGCCCTTCGACGTTTCGATCGGGATCGTCAGACGGACCGAAAACCCTGCCAGCAGCACCGGCGTGGTCTCGACCTTGACCCCGAGGTAGAAGTGGTAGCCGTCCACGCCACGCGTACCGGGCGTGTTCGCCACCGTCTCGACGATACCGGTTGCTTTGATCCCGAGCGCCTGCTCGTCGATTGCAACTTTCATCCCGGGCTTCACCAACGGCGCGGCTTCAAGTGGCAGTTGCGAGTCGATACTGAGCTGGTTGTCGGTCACGCTCATCACCGGTCCGGAAGCATTGGCCGCGACCGAGGCGGTCACCTCGTGGACGCGGATCGGGAGCGACGGGATGAACACGACTTCCATTCCTTCCCCAGATTGGACAGGTCCCCGGAATGGCCGCGAGCCTCAAAACCAGCTTCGGCCCATTCGCGTTCGTAGGCGAGTTTAATACCGCGCTTCAGGACGCTAAGTTTTTCGACGGGCTCGGCGTTGCGAGAAGCATGATGCCAATGACCTGGCAGGCTTCGATTGCCTACCAGTTCGACTGGAATCCGTGGGTACAGGAGATCGGCGCGCAGGGCGATTTCATCTCGTTGGGATATTCCGGCAGCAAGGACATGGCAGGCGTGACAATCCTGCCCGCAGGCTTGCCAACCCGGATCGGGTTCGTCCCACAACATCGGCTTTTCCTCACCGGTGGCGAGTGGGTGATGGATGGGCTGAAGGTGGCCGTAGAATATTCAGCCAACTGGGACTACCCGGTGAACAGCGGCGGTACCGGAAGGGTCGCGCATGGCTGGTTCGGGCTGATCCAGCTCAATTTTTGATCCGTCTTCGCCCAGCACAATAAGGACATGCGTGCCGAAATCCTGGAAGCGATTGAGATTATCCGCCGGGGACGAGCAAGGCGCGTTAGTAGCAACGCGGCTGGTCGCCTCTAGCGGACCGCGCGCGAGCAACACCGGTCTCATCGACCGGATATCAGACTGAGACCGTTTCGGAGACGCCTGGACCGACTTCGAACGGCTTGAATCCGGCTGCCGACTTGGTTTGCTGGGGACTGATCTCGACCTGCCGCACGGCCAGCATTCGAGGACTCCGTGGAACAGTTCGATGTTCCGGGCCAGGATTGAGTCCCGGTACGCCGCGTCAGAGATCGAGTGTCTCGCCGAACCGAAAGGAGAACTCCGTGAAAGCCATCGCACTGGGCGCATTCGGCGCCGCGCTGCTCGCATCCGCTGCTTCCGCCGCGCCCCTCAACACGACGACGATCGGCTCCGCCGAAGTCTCCAACGTCGATCCGGTCGGTCTGGTCTGCAACGAGTATTATGGACGCTGCTGGCGGACCCGAGGACCGCGCTATGTCCAGCGAACGACCGCTTCGCGCCAGGAGCAGTCGTTCGCGCCAGGCAAGCTGTCAGCCCATCCGGAACGTTCGGCATCGAAAGAAGATCGCGTCCTTGTTCGATTGGAATGGTGCGTACTCAGCCAACGACGGCCTCGAGGTCCTACTCGGTCATCCTTCGAAAGGTGCAACTCCCAAAAAGGCTGCTGGCCTCGGACGGAAGACGGCGAGCCTCCGAATGGCGGCATCTAGATCTGCTCGACACTTCAGGGCGTTGGAAATCGGGCTGGAAAGCTGCGCGTTAGCAATTCCAACAGTTTGGGAGCCATTTCCAAATGAAAAGTGTCCCGGGTATCAGTCGCAGCAAAAGCTTGGTGGCCAAAGGCGCCGAGGTGTTCGGAGTTTCGGTTCGAACCGTTGCCGTCCGATCTAGCGACGTAACGGCTACCTGAACCAGCTCCCGCTCCTTCTGATACAGGTCGTAGGCCGGCTCCGCGCCTGGCAGCATGGTCAAACCGTATCCGACGGCTGACATGGCGTGGTTCTTCTCCTTCGGCTCCTCGTGCCCTGTGTCTCTCCTTCTCACTCACCTTTCACGAAAGCGCCCGAATTGAGTTATTCGCGGGAGAGTGCATTGCGGAAAACAATCAAGCGTCGCGTCGAGACCAGGCACCGCCATTGGCCGCTGTCGCAAAGGCCGGGATTTTTAATCCGGCGATTGCAGCAGATCCATGTCGCGCTGTTCCAGGAAGCATGCGGCCAATTCGAAGTGACACCACTGCAATACAGCCTGCTTTCCGCGCTTGCAGCGCGGGAAACCGCCGATCAGACCACATTGGCGGCCGATATCGCGCTGGACAGGACGACCACCACCGGAGCACTGAAGCGGCTGGCGGCCCGCAAGCTGATTTAGAGAGCCATCAACGATGAGGACCGTCGTGCACGGCTCTGCAGACTGACGCCGGCCGGCGCAGCACTTCTCGCCCGAATCAAGACTTCAGCGCGATCCGCCCATCGCGCGACGCTTGGCGATTTGAACGGACGCGAGCAGACCTTATTCACCGATATGATGCGACGCATTGTAGCGGGCAACGCCAATCGCGACAGCGCTACTGCCCTATTTGGCTAGAAAGGCGATACTCCGTTCTGCTGCCTTTTTAGCTGAGCTGCATAAATTCTGACCGTTGGATGGCGCATTCCATTTATATCCCCGGGCACGACGACACACCGCGATGGTTAGTCCGGATGATTTGTTCGTCGCTGAGATTGGCCTGGAGTTGGTCCCAGCTTGCCTCGAAAGTGCCGTCAATTTCACTCGAAAGCCGCCCCGGCGTCGCGACGCCCTTGGATGCGCGGACGGGCCGACTGGCCATGGCATGATTGTTGCTGACGAAATACGAAGTGTACTTCGTATTGGACGTGCCCATGTCATCCATAGCCTTTGCCGCGGTTTCCAAACGTTACGACAATGTCGATGCGGTAAAGTCTCTCGATCTTTCCTGCGAGAGCGGAGAGATGCTCGCGTTGCTCGGACCGTCGGGATGCGGCAAGAGCACGACACTCAAGATGGCCGCGGGCATCGAGCGTGTCACATCCGGCGAAATCTATTTTGGCGAACGCGCGGTGTCCCGGCTGGCGCCGGGTGAGCGTAACATCGCCATGGTGTTCGAGGACTACGCGCTCTATCCGCATATGACCGTCTGGGAGAATGTTGCATTTCCTCTGAAGGTGCGCGGCATCTCCGGGCAAAAAGCGGCCGAGCGGATCGGCGAGGTCCTCCAGCTTCTGGGCCTGCGGCAACATGCCGACCACGACGTCAAGGGCCTGTCCGGCGGCGCGCAACAACGCGTTGCGATCGGGCGCGCGCTGGTGCGTGATCCCGAAGTGATCCTGTTCGACGAGCCGCTGTCGCATCTGGATGCCGATCAGAAGGTGCAGCTCCGCGCCGAAATCAAGCGGCTGCAAAAATTGCGGCAGGTTACATCCATTCTGGTGACTCACGATCAAATCGAAGCGACCGCGATGGCGGACCGCATCGCGGTGTTGAACCACGGCGAGTTGCAGCAGGTGGGCACGACTCAGGATCTTTACGAGCGGCCGGCCAACCTTTTCGTTGCCAATTTTATCGGTGAGCCGCCGATGAACCTGCTCGCTGCTCAGTTAAGTGATGACAGGCTCGTCGGCCGCGGTTGGTTGATGGCTCTCGATAATCATCGCGCGCGTCAGTTGGCTCGACACAGCGGCGCCGTCACGGCCGGCATTCGTCCTGAACATATCAACCTGCGTCCGGCAACCGAGGATGGCGGCGCGAAAGGCGTTGTGATCTATCGTGAGCCCCGCGGCGATGCCGACGTCCTGACAGTCCGGCTGGAGGGCGTCGATGGCACGGCCGATAGCGTTGTCGCCGAGATCGCCGGACCTTCGCCCTGGCGTGCCGGCGACGCCATCCGGCTTGAGATTGATGCCGATCGCGTCCTGGTGTTCGATGCCAGCAGCGGCCGCAACCTCGCGGTGGCGCCATGAACGCGCGCGTCAAACCAGCATCGGCCGCGATCGCAACCGCAGACGCGGTCGGCGCCGGCCTGACCGTGCGCGGCGTCTCAAAGAGCTTTCATACGCGTGTGCTCACGGATATGGGCATCGATGTCGCACCTGGCGAATTGGTGGCGCTGACGGGCCCGTCCGGCGCCGGGAAGACGACCTTCTGCCGGATCCTGGCGGGGCTGGTGCGGCCCGACGCGGGGACGCTGCTGTTGCGCGGGCAGGACCTCGCTGCGAAGCCGGCAGGGCTGCGCAACGTCGCATTCCTGTTTGAATCATACGCGCTCTATCCACACCTCACGGTTCGGCAGAATGCGCTTTCACCTTTACAGGCGCCGAACCAGTTAACCGGTCAGATGGATCCGGCTTCAGCCAACCGTCGCGTCGACGAGATCCTCGAACTGCTGGAAATCGGTCAACTGGACGGCCGGTTGCCGGGAGCACTTTCGGGCGGACAGAAACAACGAGCGGCGCTGGCACGCGCTTTGGTGCAAGCACCGGCACTTTTCCTGCTGGACGAACCGATCTCGCATCTCGACGCCAAGCTGCGCCACAAATTGCGCGGCGAACTGCGTCGACGGCTGACGGCGCAGCCGGCACCGGTGATCTGGTCAACACCTGACGGCACCGAAGCACTTTCCGTCGGTGACCGCATTGTCGTCATCGATAGCGGCCGGGTCGAACAGGTGGGAACGTCCGACGATATCTGGTTGCGGCCAGCAAGCGTCCGGGTCGCGCGTCTGTTTGGCGACCCGCCGATGAACCTGATTGCCGGCGTTCTTAAGCAGGAAAGCGGCGTGCTGTGTTTTCAGCAGCGCGGCATGAGCCTTCCTTTGCCCTCTCCGCTCGCGGCCGCAGCCGTTCTCGCCGGCCGCGAGAAAGTGACGTTGGGCGTGCGACCGGATCGCCTGCAGCTTGCCGCCGTCGGTGCGATCGCGGGCGAAATCTATTCGAACGAACCGTTCGGAAAGCACGCCATCGTCACGGTCGATCTGGGCGGCCTGCTCGTGAAAGTGAAGGCGACAATGGCTGCCGCTGATAACGCCGGTAGCGTTGGAAAGCCGATTAGCATCCTGTTTCCAGACGATGATATGACCCTGTTCGACGGCGCCACGGGCGAAACGCTCGCGCATCCATCCCCAACAATTGAACCGTGACCGAGAGGGAAGAGCGATGAAAAACATGACTTGGTACCTGAGAGCCGGCTTTGCAGCGTCGGCCGCGTTGATCGCGGCGACGGCGTTCTTTGGCTCGCCCGTCCGCGCCCAACCCGCAAGTTTCTATGCGGAAGCGGCGAAACCCTACAAGGGCGCTACCATTCGTGTCCTCGACGAGATCACGCCGCTGCAGGAGACGTTATCGAAGATCGTTCCCGAATTCGAGAAGGAGACCGGCATCAAGGTCGAATGGGAGTTGCTCAATCATTTCGAGGTCATCAACAAGGGCCAGGCCGACATGCTGTCGGGCCGCGGCTACTATGACGCCGTAATGATGCATGGCTTCCAACTCGGGCCGATGATATCGGCCGGTGTGATCCGCCCGATCGATGATCTCGTCAAGAATCCCAAATTGGCCGATCCAAATCTGGCCACCGCTGACTTCATCCAGCGGCCGTATAGGACCGCAGCCTTCGCCAAGGACAAACAGTACGCCTTCATCAACTGGAACTATAATCAGGTCTACTGGGCCCGCGGCGACCTCCTTAGCAATCCAGAGGAACAGGCGACATTCAAGGCGAAGTATGGCTATGAGCTCGCGCCCGCCAAGACCATCGAGCAGATGCGCGACATCGCCGAGTTCTTCACCCGCAAAAAGGGCGAGAAGCTCGCCGGGAAGCCGCTCGAAAGCGACTTCTACGGCATCGTGCTCGAGGGCATCAAAGGCGGCTCGACTTTTGGCGTGCTGTGGAACAACTTCATGAAAAATTACGGCGGCGATATCGTCGACGCCGCTGGCAAACCGAACTTCGACACGCCGGAGAACGTCGCCGCACTGGGCATGTGGGCCCAGCTCTGGAAGTTCGCACCGCCTGGCATCGCAGAATACTCGCTGGTGGACGTGCCGACTGTGATGGGCAACGGCATCGCCGCGCAGACGATTGCCTGGTCCGACTTCGTGCTTGGCGTCGACAAGCCCGGTGTATCGCCCTTCGCCGGCAAGTTCGTCTACGCCCCGGTGCCGGTGAAGGCCGGCAGTACGGTCCGCAGCGCCGAAGCCGAGCCTTCGGTTACCGTGATCAGTGCGGCCAGCAAGAATGCGGAGCCGACTTTCCTGTTTCTGGAATGGCTCGCCGACAAGAAGCAGCAGGACAAGCTGATCGCGCTTGGCCAGGGCGGCGTGCCGATCCGTTCGAGCTCCTGGGCGCTGCCGGCCATCAAGGAAAATCCCAACAAGACGCTGTTTGCGGCGATGGAATCCACGCTGGAAATTTCATCCGCCAAGCCGAAGATGCCTAAATACTACGAGCTCTACGACATGTTGAGCAGCATTGCCCAGGAGGTCGGCCTCGGCAAGATCAGTCCCGCAGATGCGGCCAAGAAGGGACAGGCGGAGATGCTGAAGCTTTGCACGAGCTGCCTGCTATAGGGCGGTATCAGCAGTTCTAAAGACCGAGCCGGAGGCGCATCGTATCGTCTCCGGCCGCCGATCTTGTAGCCGGAGAAATGCGTTGACGAGTATCACCAATGCCATGCCGGCAGACGCAGCCAGAGCGCCTCGCGAGCGCTTCTGGTATCCTTATCTGCTGATCGCGCCGACGATGTTCACACTGATTTTGGTGTCGCTGATCCCGTTCGTCTACACGGTTTATCTGAGCTTTCACGCGGCAAAGTTCGGTCGCGTCACCGGTTTCATCGGCTTTGACAACTATCTGCACCTGCTAAGCGATGCCCGCTTCTGGAATTCGATCGGCGTCGCGTTGGTCTTTGTCTGTATCGCGGTACCCATTGAATTCATGCTCGGCCTTGTCGGCGCGTTGGTGCTGAACCAGCAGGTGAAAGGGCGTACGATCCTGATCCCGCTGCTGTTCATGCCTACCATGATGGCGCCGATTGTCGTCGGCCTGCTGTGGAAGATCATGCTCGCGGGATCGTGGGGTCTTATCTCCTACAATGTCCTGGAGCGATTTCATCTGATCGGCCAGACCTCGGCCTTCGCCTCGCCCGACCTTGCGCTTTACGCGCTGGTCTTCGTCGACATCTGGCAGTGGACGCCGTTCATGATGTTGGCGTTCTTCGCCGGGCTGCAGGCACTCCCACTTGGTCCCTTTCGTGCCGCCGCGGTCGATGGTGCTAACGCCGTTCAGGTTTTCTTCCACATCACGGTGCCGATGCTCGCGCCGCTGTTAGTCGTCATTGGATTGCTGCGCCTGATCGACGCCTTCAAGGTGTTCGATACCGTCTACATTCTAACTGGAGGTGGGCCCGGCATTGCGACGGAGACGCCGAGCATTCTCGCCAACAAGATGACGTTCGAGTTCTGGAATATCGGGGAGGCCTCGGCGCTTGCAGTGCTGGTGTGGATCGCATTCTTCGTGTTCTGCAACATTTTTTATCAGGTCGCGAAGAAGCGACTGAACGCTTTCTGAGGATCGCCATGGCCGAAGCCGCTGGCAGCGCCGAAAACCCCAGGGTCATCCTATGGACCTCGGCTGCGGTCGCCTACGCCGCCGTGGTGCTGTTCCCGATCTTCTGGATGGCGTCGATGATGGTGAAGCCGAACGATACGATGTTCGCTCGGCCCACCGTATGGCTGTTTGAGCCGACGCTCGAGCATTTCAAGTACGTGCTGGCCCAAGGCTTTCACTGGAGCCTGCTGACCTCCTTCTTTCTCTGCCTGGTTTCGACCGCCCTCGTCGTGATTATCGGCACGCCCGCGGCCTACGCCTTCGCGCGCTTCGAGATGAAATTGAAGGACGATCTGTTCCTATTCATTCTGGCAACCCGGATGGCGCCCCCCGTCTGCCTGGTGATTCCCTTTTATCTGATCTTCTCCAAGCTCGGACTGCTCGATACCTTCATCGGGCTGACGCTTGCTTACATGACATTCAATCTGTCGTTCTATGTCTGGGTGCTGCGCAGCTTCTGTCGCGATCTTCCGGTCGAACTGGAGGAGGCCGCGACCCTGGAAGGATGGTCCCGCGTCCAGGTTTTTCGGCGGATCGTATTTCCCCTGCTGCGCAGCGGCATCGTTGCGACCGCTGTACTCTGTTTCATCTTCGCATGGAACGAGTTCCTGTTCGCCTTCATGCTCGGCGGCAAGGCGGTTCAGACGCTGCCGGTATCGATTCCCAAATTGATCACCAGTCAGGGCGTGCGCTGGGGTGAAATGGCGGTGGTCGGCATGACTGCGCTCTTGCCCGTGCTTACCGTCGTGTTCGTCCTGCAGCGGCATATCGTGCGCGGGCTGACGCTCGGCGCCGTCAAGGGTTGAGGATTGAGCATGGACCATCATTTGCCGTCAACGCCAGGCAATGTGCAGTGGGGGCTTTGGGACGGGCGATTGGAACCGGTTCTCCGGATTGCTTCCGCAGATCGCGTTACCATTGAGACCCTGTCCGGCGAACCGGATGATATGCCAGATCCTTCGCTCGGCCTTGGCATCGTTCCCGGACACAAGGAAGTACTGGAGAGCGCATTTCGGGGGCCTGGCCCGCATCTTCTGACCGGGCCGATCTACATTGAAGGGGCCGAGCCCGGTGACGTGCTCGAGGTGCGCGTTCTGGACATCCAGATGCGCACCGATTGGGGCTGGAATTTGCAGGTCCCCACGCTCGGCACTTTGCCGGAGGAATTTCCGGAATTTCGCCGTATCCACATCCCGCTCGATCGCGCGCGTAACGTCGCCCAACTTCCGTGGGGACAGGAACTGCCGCTCAGCCCCTTCTTCGGCAATTTTGGCGTGGCGCCGCCGGCGAGTTGGGGAAGGCTCTCCTCCAAAGAGCCAAGGGCGTTCGGCGGAAACATGGACAACAAGGAACTCGGCGTTGGCTGCACGGTCTACTTTCCGGTCTTCGTATCCGGCGCGCTGTTTTCCGCGGGTGACGGTCATGCCCTGCAAGGCGACGGAGAGGTCTGTCTCACGGCCATTGAGGCTGCTCTGACCGGAACGTTCGAATTTCACATTCGCCGCGATCTCAAGCTGAAGTCGCCCCGCGCCGAAACGCCCGCGGATTGGATCACAATGGGATTCGACGAGGATCTCGACGACGCCGCAAAGGCCGCGCTGCGCGACATGATCGTGTTGATCAGGGATCACACAGGTCTCAGCGCACAGGACGCCTACACGCTATGCTCGATTGCAGCTGACCTGCGGGTTACTCAGATGGTCGACGGTAACAAGGGCATCCACTGCGTCATAGCGAAGTCGCGCCTGCCCATGCGCTTGAAATCGGCCATCCCATAACATTGCCCGCCTCCTATCTTGGATCGAAATGCAAAGTCTGCTTTGCGCCAGAATCGGTCATTCCACAGCCGCGTGGTCGTTCCCGAGAGCGAGGAAGACTAGATCTGCTATATCTTCAGGGCGGGCAGATCGAGTCCGTTGGCACGGGCACATTCGATCGCAGTCTCATAACCCGCGTCGGCATGACGCATAACTCCGCTGGCTGGATCGTTCCAAAGCACCCGCTCGATGCGGCGCGCTGCTTCGCGTGTTCCGTCCGCGACGATCACCATGCCGGCATGCTGCGAATAGCCGATGCCGACGCCGCCGCCGTGGTGCAGCGACACCCAGGTGGCTCCGCTCGCGCAGTTGAGCAGCGCATTGAGCAGCGGCCAGTCAGATACAGCATCCGAGCCGTCGCGCATCGCTTCGGTTTCACGGTTTGGGCTCGCCACCGAACCGCTGTCGAGATGATCGCGGCCGATGACGATTGGCGCCTTCAGTTCGCCGCTCGCCACCATTTCGTTGAACGCCAGGCCGAGCCGATGGCGGTCGCCAAGGCCGACCCAGCAAATCCGCGCCGGCAGTCCCTGGAACTTGATCCGCGCTTTGGCCATGTCGAGCCAGTTGTGAAGATGCTTGTCGTCGGGCATCAACTCCTTGACCTTGGCGTCGGTGCGGAAGATGTCCTCGGGATCCCCTGAAAGCGCTGCCCACCGGAACGGCCCGACACCGCGGCAGAACAGCGGACGGATGTAGGCTGGAACGAAGCCTGGGAAGTCGAACGCGTTCTTCAGCCCCATATCCTTCGCCATCTGGCGGATGTTGTTGCCATAGTCGAGGGTCGGAATGCCCCTGGCGTGGAAATCCAGCATGGCCTGGACATGACCAACCATCGAGGTCTTGGCCGCCGCTTCAACGGCTTTCGGATCGGCCTGCCGTCGCGCCTCCCATTCCGCGAGCGTCCATCCCTTCGGCAGGTAACCGTTGATCGGATCGTGTGCGCTGGTCTGGTCGGTAACGATGTCAGGCCTTACGCCTCGGCGCACCAGCTCGGGAAATATATCGGCGGCATTACCGAGCAGGCCGACCGAGACCGGCTTCTTGCTCTGCGCCGCATCCGCCATGATCGCGAGCGCCTCATCCAGCGAGTAGGCTTGGCGGTCGAGGTAGCCCGTGCGCAACCGCATCTCGATGCGGCTCGGCTGGCATTCGATCGCGAGCATCGACGCCCCGGCCATCGTGGCGGCGAGCGGCTGGGCACCGCCCATGCCACCGAGGCCCGCGGTCAGAATCCATTTGTCGGCGAGGCTGCCGCCGTAGTGACGCCGGCCCACCTCGACAAACGTTTCATAGGTCCCCTGCACGATACCCTGGCTACCGATGTAGATCCACGATCCCGCCGTCATCTGGCCGAACATCATCAGCCCGGCTTTATCGAGCTCGTTGAAGTGATCGAGTGTCGCCCAGTGCGGTACCAGGTTCGAGTTCGCGATCAGCACGCGCGGCGCATCGGCATGAGTGCGGAAAATTCCGACCGGCTTGCCGGACTGTACAACCAGGGTCTGGTCACCCTCGAGCTTGCGCAGCGAAGTGACGATACGATCAAAACAGTCCCAGTCGCGGGCGGCGCGGCCAATGCCGCCATAGACGACCAGTTCGCTCGGCCGCTCGGCGACATCAGGATCGAGATTGTTCATCAGCATGCGAAGCGGCGCCTCCGTCAGCCAGCTCTTGGCGCTGAGCTCAGGCCCGCGGGGCGCGCGGATCGTGCGATCGTTGTCCAGTCGGCGGTTCATGACGGAAGGCCTCTCTCGGCAAGGTTTGGAAACGGGTTGTTCTCAAGCACTGAAATCGCAGCGGCCGGCAATGCGCCGGATTCGACCAGCGCGGTTGCCTTGGCGAGGTCGTCGGCCATGTAGCGATCGCCACCGAGCGCCGGCACCTGCTCGCGCAACCGCGCTATGACCGCTGCAAGCGCGGGGCTGGTCGTATGCGGCGCGCGCAGCCCGATGCCTTGCGCAGCAACCAGCAGCTCGATGCCGAGAATGGTAGCAAGATTGTCCGCCATGTCGGACAGCCGGCGTGCCGCGTGCGCGGCCATCGACACGTGATCTTCCTGGTTGGCGCTGGTCGGCGTCGAGTCGATGGAGCAGGCGGATGCACGTTGCTTGTTCTCGGCATAGAGGGCGGCCGCCGTCACTTCGGCAATCATGAAGCCGGAATTGACGCCGGGCTCGGGAGAGAGAAACGGCGGCAGGCCGAAGTTCAGCGCGGGGTCGACCAGGGTGGCGATCCGCCGCTCGCTGATCGCGCCAATCTCGGACAATGCCAGCGCAATCTGGTCGGCGGCAAAGGCGACCGGCTCGGCGTGAAAATTTCCACCCGAGACGATCTCTCCGGTCTCAACCAGCACCAGCGGATTGTCCGTGACGGCGTTGGCTTCGATCGTCAAGGTACCGGCGGCTTGCATCAAGAGATCGAGCGCGGCACCGGCCACCTGCGGCTGGCAGCGCAGGCAATAGGGATCCTGCACACGCTCGTCGCCTTCGAGATGCGACATGCGAATATCGCTGCCATCGAGCAATGTCGTCAGAGCCGCGCCGGCTGCGATTTGCCCGGCCTGCCCCCGCAGTTGCTGGATTTCAGGACGAAACGGCGCGGTCGAGGCCATGGCCGCATCGACCGACAACGCGCCCGTCACCAACGTCGTGCGCAACAGGCCATGGGCGCGCAACAAACCGGAAATGGCATAGGCGGTCGAAAACTGCGTCCCATTGATCAACGCGAGGCCTTCCTTTGGCCCAAGCGTGATCGCCACAAGCCCGGCGGCCGCGAGCGCATCGCGGCCCGGCACAATCTTTCCGCCTATGAGCGCCTGCCCCTCGCCGATCATGACGGCCGTCATGTGCGCAAGCGGCGCCAGATCGCCGGAGGCTCCCACCGATCCCTGCTGCGGCACCAGCGGACAAACGCCGCGCGCCAGCATGGCCTGGAGTTGCTCGATGATTTCGCGGCGCACGCCCGACGCGCCCCGCCCCAACGAGACGATCTTCAACGCGATCATCAGACGCACGATCGGTTCGGGCGTTGCTGGCCCTACCCCGCAGCAATGCGAGACGATGAGGTTGCGCTGGAGCAGCGTGGTCTGGTCCGGCGGAATGCGTTTCGACGCCAGTTTTCCGAACCCGGTATTGATCCCGTAAACCGGCGCTTCGGCACGCGCGGCCTTGGCAACAATGGCCGATGCTGCCTCGACGCGCGGCCAGAACGATGGATCGAGCACGACGGCCGCGCCGGCAAGCACTTGCGCCAACTCGTCGAGGCTGACGCTGCCGGGCGAAACAACAATGGTTGCTTCCCGCTCGTTCATCGCCCCCTCCACACCCTGTGGTGCAACGGGTTGAAGCCGATCCGGTAGACGAGTTCGGCAGGCCGCTCGATATCCCAGATCGCGAGATCGCAGTATTTTCCGGCCTCGAGCGTACCGGTCTCGCCGAGAATACCCAGAGCGCGCGCAGCTTCCCGCGTCACGCCGGCGAGGCATTCGGCAACATTCATCCGGAACAGGGTCGCGCCCATATTCATGACCAGCAGCAGCGACGTCAGCGGCGAACTGCCCGGGTTGCAATCGGTTGCGAGCGCCATGTGCACGCCGTGCGCGCGAAAAAGTTCGACCGGAGGTTTCGCCGTTTCGCGAATGAAATAGAATGCGCCCGGCAGGAGCACGGCCACGGTATTTGCCCGCGCCATGGCTACGACGCCAGCCTCATCGGTGTGTTCCAGATGATCCGCGGACAGAGCCGAAAATTCAGAAGCCAGTGCTGCCCCGCCGAGGTTCGACAACTGATCCGCATGCAATTTGACCGGCAGTCCAAGCGACTTTGCCGCACGGAACACCCGCGCTGTCTGCTCTCGCGAGAACGCGATGCCTTCCATAAAGGCATCGACCGCATCGGCGAGCCCGGCCCGCGCCACCGCTGGCAGCATCTCGCGGCAAACAAGATCGATATATCGGTCCTTGTCGCCATCGGCTTCCGGAGGCAATGCATGCGCGCCAAGAAACGAGGTCCGGATGGTGACCGGCCGGTCGCGTCCGAGCGCGCGCGCAGCCGATAACTGACGCATCTCGGTTTCCGTGTTGAGCCCATAGCCGGATTTGATCTCCAGCGTCGTCACGCCTTCGCTGATCAGCGCATCGAGCCTCGGCAGCGCGCTGGCAACGAGTTCAGCCTCGCTGGCTGCGCGGGTCGCTGCGACCGTCGAGACGATGCCACCGCCCGCACGTGCGATCTCTTCGTAGCTTGCGCCCTGCAGCCGCAGCTCGAATTCGTGCGCGCGGTTGCCACCGAAGACAAGATGGGTGTGGCAATCCACCAGTCCGGGCGTGATCCATCGCCCCGCGCAATCGATCCGTTCGATCGCATCGGCGTCATATGGAAAATCGGATCGGTCGCCTGCGAAGGCGATGCGGCCATCGCATGCGGCAATCACGCCGTGCTCGATGATGCCGAGACCGGGCAGATCCGCGCGAAGCGAGGCGAGCCTGGCATTGTGCCAGATACGATCAAAGCGCTCGGCCATGGCATTTCCCTCAACGGCAGAAGCTTGACGGGGCGATCTATATGTCTATACATATAATTGTGTTGGCGTCCTGTCCATCCGGTTTGGAAACATGTCCACTTTGCATTTTGCATCGGCACTGCTTCCCTCAGGGTGGGCCGATGACGTGCAGGTTGTAGTCGCCGACGGATCGATCACGAAGGTCACGATCGGCGCCGCGCCCGGAGCCGGCGATGAGCGCCATCAACTCGCAATCCCCGGAATAGCAAGCCTGCATAGTCACGCTTTCCAGCGCGGCATGGCGGGACTTGCCGAAACGCGCGGCAACAGCGCGGATACGTTCTGGACGTGGCGCGAGACGATGTATCGCTTCGCGCTGGAGATGACGCCGGAAGACACGGAAGCCGTCGCAACGTTGCTCTATGTCGAGATGCTCGAGCAAGGCTACACGCGCGTCGGCGAATTCCACTATCTCCACCATGACCACGATGGTGCGCCCTACGCCAACCCTGCGGAAATGGCGATCCGAATTGCGCGAGCTGCCGAAACGACTGGTATCGGGCTCACGCTGCTACCGAGCTTTTACGCCCACGGCTCCTTCGGTGGAACGGCACCGCATGCCGGCCAGCGCCGGTTCATCTGCTCGGTCGATCAGTTCGCAAAGCTGCTTGACGCTACGTGGACGGCCGTCCGCACCCTGCCCGGTGCCAATGTCGGCGTCGCACCGCACAGTCTGAGGGCCGTGACGCCCGACGAATTGGCGGCGATCTTCGCACTGGCCGGGGGCGCGCCGGTGCATATCCACGCTGCCGAACAGGTCAGAGAAGTCGAAGAATGCGTCGCCTGGTCCGGCAGGCGGCCGGTCGAGTGGCTGCTCGAACATGCGCCGATCGATCAACGCTGCTGTCTCATCCATGCAACCCACATGACCGCAACGGAAACCGTATCGCTGGCGCAAAGCCGCGCGGTTGCCGGGCTCTGTCCGGTCACGGAGGCGAGCCTCGGCGACGGCATTTTTCCGGCGCGCGAGTTCCTTGACGCCGGCGGCCGGTTCGGCGTCGGCACGGATTCCAATGTGTTGATCGGCGTCGCCGATGAACTGCGTCAACTCGAATATGGTCAGCGGCTGAAACACCGCGAACGCAACGTGTTGTCCGGCGGTCCCGGCGTTTCGACCGGCCGCACCCTGCTCGACGGCGCGCTCGCCGGCGGCGCCCAGGCGCTGGCGCAACCGATCGTCGGACTCCAGATTGGCGCACGCGCGGATATCGTAACCCTCGACACCACGCATCCGTCGCTCGCCGGCCGCCGCAGGGATGCCATCCTCGATGGCTGGATTTTCGCAGCACGCGCAGGCGCCATCGCCTGTGTGTGGGCGGGCGGCAACAAGGTGGTCGAGAATGGGCGCCACCGGCTCCGCGAGAGCGCGCGTGATAAATTCAACGCCGCAGTACGGAGGCTCGCGGCATGAGCCTCGCGATAGATCGCGACAAACCTCAACCAGCAGACAAGCCGACACTGTACAAGCAGATCCGGCTCGACATCGAACGGCGCATCCTGACCGGCGAATGGCCGCCAGGTCATCGCATTCCGTTCGAGCACGAGCTGATGGCGGACTATCGCTGCTCGCGAATGACGGTCAGCAAAGCATTGTCCGAACTGGCGCAAGCCGATCTGATCGAGCGGCGGCGGCGGGCCGGCACCTTTGTGCGCCGTCCGAAATTCCTGTCGGCAGTCCTGAAGATTCCCGATATCCGCGCGGAAATCACCGCGCTCGGCCGAAGCTACGGCTATCAGCTGATCAAGTCCTCACGCCGCGCCGCCAACGCCGCCGACCGCGCCCGCCTTGGGGTGAGGAAGACCGGCAGGGTCATCGCGATTGCCTGCCGCCACAGCGCCGACGACGTACCATTCGCGATCGAGGACAGGTTGATCGATCTCGACGCGGTACCCGAAGCCGCCACGGCGGATTTTGCGACGGAGCCGCCGGGATCGTGGCTGCTACACCATGTCCCATGGACAGAAGCGGAGCATGCGATCAGCGCCATATCGGCCGGTGACGAGGCAGCGGCGGCGCTGGACATCGCGATCGGTGCGCCTTGCCTCGTGATCGACCGGCACACCTGGCGCAGCGCACGGCCGCTGACGGCGGTGCGCCTGATCTATCCGGGCGAGTCGCACAAACTGGTAGCCCGCTTCAAGGGCGGCTGAGAGGGACGCATGAGGTGCGGCACAATTTATGCAACAGCGAGACGCAGAAGCGCGATGCAGTAGCACCATGCAGAAGTACCCCACGCGGGGGTGAACAGATTAGCAGGACTTAATCCATAAACCGGCAGAAGGAAGACAATCATGCTTAGTTTTAGAGTATTCGCCGCAAGCGCCGCTCTCCTGGTGTGCGCACCAGCCGTCGCACAGGACGTGAAGGTCGGCATCGGGATTTCGGGGTGGACAGGCTTTGCCCCGCTTACGCTCGCAAACCAGGCCGGCATCTTCAAGAAGAATGGCCTCGATGTGACGATCAGGAAGATCCCGCAGAAGGACCGGCATCTGGCGATTGCCTCGGGCGACATTCAGTGCGCGGCGACCACGGTCGAGACCTGGATTTCCTGGAATGCCAACGGTGTTGCGACCAAGCAGATCTTTCAGCTCGACAAGAGCTACGGCGCCGACGGCATGGCGACGCGAAACGATGTCGCTGCGATCAAAGACCTGAAGGGCAAGACGGTCGCCGCGTCCGCGCCCGGCACCGCGCCCTATTTCACGCTGGCCTGGATGCTCAAGAAGAACGGCCTCTCGGTCAAGGACGTGACCGTGGTGAACCTGGAGCCGGCTGCGGCCGCGCAGGCATTCGTGGCCGGTCAGAACGATGCCGCCATGACGTATGAGCCCTACCTCTCGACCGTGCGCGCGGCGCCGGACAAGGGCAAGATCATCGCCACCACGCTCGACTACCCGATGATCATGGACACGTTCGGCTGTACGCCGAAATTCCTGACCGAAAATCCGAAAGCCGCGCAAGCGCTGGCGGACAGCTATTTCGAGGCAGTTGCCCTGATCGAAAAGGAGCAGGCAAAATCCTACGAGACCATGGGCTCCGACGTGAAGCAGTCGGGCGAGCAGTTCGGCAATTCGGCAAAATATCTGCGCTGGCAGGACAAGGCCGCGAACCAGAAATTCTTCGCGGGCGAATTCCAGACTTTCACCAAGGAAGCTGCAGAGCTGCTTCTCGAGATCGGTATCATCAAATCGATTCCGAAGATCGACGATCTCGTTGACACGAGCTTCATCAAGTAAGTCCTTTTGACGGGCCCCGCTTCCACATCTGGAAGCGGGGCTTTCAGCGATCAGCGCACCGCTTTGAGGAACATGCCCTGTGATGCGTCCCCTTGATCCCGTGACGTCGAAACAACGCGCGGCCTTTGGCTTTGCGTTCTTCGTTTTGTTCGTTGCCCTGTGGGCGTGGGCAACGTTCGGTGGATACGTGTCAAAGACGTTTCTCGCCAATCCGCTGACCATGCTGCAGGAAGGCTGGGAACTCCTGACCAAGCACGGCTTCCTGTTCGACATCGGTATGACGATCTGGCGGGTCATTGGCGGCTTCGTGCTGGCGGCGGCCATCGCCGTTCCGCTCGGTGTTCTGATGGGCGCTTACAAGCCGATCGAGGCCTTCCTCGAGCCGTTCGTCTCGTTCGCCCGTTATCTGCCCGCCTCGGCCTTCATCCCGCTGCTGATCCTGTGGGCGGGCATCGGCGAACTGCAGAAGCTGCTGGTTATCTTTATCGGATCGGTGTTCCAGATCATCCTGATGATCGCCGTAAACGTTGGCAATACGAGGCGCGACCTCGTTGAAGCAGCCTACACGCTGGGCGCCCGCGACAGCGGCATCATCCGGCGCGTGCTGCTGCCCTCGTCGGCCCCCGAGATCGCCGAAATCCTTCGGCTCGTTCTGGGTTGGGCGTGGACCTATGTCATCGTCGCCGAGCTGATCGGCTCATCGTCGGGCATCGGCCACATGATCACCGACAGTCAGGCCCTGCTCAATACGGGACAGATCATTTTCGGCATCATCGTCATCGGACTGATCGGGCTCGTGTCGGACTTCCTGTTCAAGGCCTTCAACGCCTGGCTGTTCCCGTGGAGACTGGCGTGACCGAGCTGAGGATCGATCAGGTCTCGCGCACCTTCCCTGCGCGCCAGGGCAATGCGCCGACACGGGCGCTGGAGCCGACTAATCTCCGTGTCGGCAACAACGACTTCGTCACCATCCTCGGCCCGTCGGGCTGCGGAAAGTCTACGCTGCTTCGGATCATCGCCGGCCTTGACCGGCCGACAAGCGGCCGCGTCATTCTGGATGGAAGCGAGGTCACGGGACCGGGCGCGGATCGCGGCATGGTGTTCCAGTCCTATACACTTTTCCCGTGGCTGACCGTGCGCGAGAACATCGCGTTTGGCTTGCGCGAGCGCGGGATATCCGAAGTGGACCGCGGCAAGATCGCCGATGGGTTCATCCATCGGGTCGGCCTGTCGGGCTTTGAGAATCACTGGCCGAAGCAGCTCTCCGGCGGCATGCAGCAACGCACCGCGATCGCGCGCGCTCTCGCCAACGACCCGAAGATCCTGCTGCTGGATGAGCCGTTCGGCGCACTCGATAATCAGACCCGTGTGCTGATGCAGGAAATGCTGCTCGGCATCTGGGAACGCGACCAGAAAACCGTGCTGTTCGTTACCCACGATATCGAGGAGGCCATCTTCCTCGGCAGCCGCGTCATCGTCATGAGCGCCCGCCCCGGCCGCATCAAGGCCGAAATCGCGGTCGATCTACCCCACCCACGATCCTACAAGATCAAGACCGCGCCCGAATTCGTCAGGCTGAAGGAACGGCTCGTCGAAGAAATCCGTGCCGAAGCGTTGAAAGTTGCAGTTGATGCCTGATGTCGACAGTACTGCGTCCTTTCAGATCATATTCGGCTTTGGAACGACGCGGGGCTTCTCACTTGGCCTGGACTACCGGGTGTAACTCGTTGACGAGCACGCGCATGTTCTCACTGTAATCGATGGGCACTACGACGAGATGCACGCCGCCTTCCGCGAAAGCCGCTTCCAGCATCGTCAAGAGTTCCGAGGTTTTACCGACGCGGGAGCCCTTGGCGCCGTATGACTTCGCATAGGCGACGAAATCAGGATTGCCGAATTCGAGGCCGAAGTCCGCAAACGCATCGACTTCCTGTTTCCAGCGGATCATGCCGTAGGCGCGATCCTCGAGCACGAGCACGACGAGGTTCAGCTTGAGCCGCACAGCCGTTTCCAGCTCCTGCGAATTCATCATGAAGCCGCCGTCACCGCACACAGCGAGCACGCGCTTATCCGGATAGATCAGCGCCGCCGCGATCGCCGACGGAAGCCCCGCCCCCATGGTCGCGAGCGCGTTGTCGAGCAGCAGCGTGTTGGCCACGCTGGTGCGATAGTTGCGGGCGAACCAGATCTTGTACATGCCGTTGTCGAGGGCAACGATGCCGTCGGACGGGATGACATGGCGAACGTCGTGCACGATGCGTTGCGGCGTCAGAGGAAACCGATCCTCCGTCGACCGTTCAGCGAGGTGGGCAAGGATCCCTTCCCGCAAACCCAGCAATGCCGAACCATTGGGGAGCTTGCCTTCGAGGCGATCGGCCAGGCTTGCGAGGTTCGCGCCGACGTCGCCAACGATCTCCGCCTGCGGGAAATACACCTGTTCCACCGTCGCCGGCGTGGCGCCGACATGGATAACCTGCGGTCCATCATGGCCCATCAGGAAAGGCGGCTTCTCGACGGTATCGTGGCCGATCGAAATAATCAGATCGGCCCGGTCGATGGCCTCGTGAACCCAATCCCGCTCCGACAGCGCGGCCGTGCCCATATAAAGATTGGAGCCGGCACTGACCGCGCCCTTCCCCATCTGGGTGTTGAAGAACGGAATCCTGCATCGTCGCACGAACGCCGACAGCGGCTCGGCAAGATACGGGCGGCTCGCCGCGGCGCCCAGCATGACGAGCGGCCTGTGGGCAGCCATGATCATGGCTGCTGCGCGCTCGATGGCCGCTGCAGGCGCGACCGGAAGCTCAACGACATGCGGGGGAATGATGTCGGCCGCGGCTTCGTCGGCCGCGATATCCTCGGGAAGTTCGAGATGCACGGGCCCCGGCCGCTCCTGCTGCGCGACCCGGAACGCGTCGCGGACCAGGGTCGGAATGCTCTGCGCGGACACGATCTGCGTCGCCATCTTGGTGAGCGGCCGCATGGTCGCGACGATGTCAACGATCTGGAAACGCGCCTGCCGGCTGCTGCGGATCGCCTTCTGTCCAGTGATCATCACCATCGGCATCGCGCCCAGATGCGCGTAGGCCGCAGCCGTGGTCAAATTGAGCGCACCGGGACCCAGCGTCGTCAGGCAGACGCCCGCGCGCCCGGTGAGACGCCCGTAAGTGGCCGCCATGAAGCCGGCGGCCTGTTCGTGCCGCGTCAGCACCAGCTTGATCTTCGAGCGCCGCAACGACTCCAGCACATCGAGGTTCTCCTCGCCGGGAATGGCGAAGATGTATTTGACGCCCTCGTTCTCAAGGGCGGCCACCAGCAGATCGGAAGCTTTTGTCACGCGGCCGGAACTCCGCTCGCGCCTGTTGCAGATTTCTCCGCCCGATGCGGCAGCGTCCATTCCGGCCGAATGAAGTGACAAGTGTAGCCGTCTGGATATTTTTCCAGATAATCCTGGTGCTCGGGCTCGGCCTCCCAGAACGGTCCGGCAGGGGCCACCTCGGTGACAACCTTGCCCGGCCAAAGGCCGGAAGCATCGACATCGGCGATGGTGTCTTCCGCGATCCGCTTCTGCGCGTCGCTGGTATAGAAGATGGCCGACCGGTAGCTCGCTCCCCGGTCGTTGCCCTGGCGGTTCAGCGTCGAGGGATCATGGATCTGGAAAAAGAACTCCAGCAGCTTGCGATAGCTGATGGTCTGCGGATCGAAGGTGATCTCGATGGCTTCGGCGTGATTGCCGTGGTTGCGATAGGTCGCGTTCGGCACCTCGCCGCCGGTGTAGCCCACCCTGGTCGAAATCACGCCGGGATACCGCCGCAGCAGATCCTGCACACCCCAGAAGCAGCCGCCGGCAAGGACTGCCCGTTCCGCCGAAACTGTCATGTATGTTCTCCCTGGTTCGCTGCGCTCGTCGGTCCCGAGTTGTATCAAGGACGCATAATGGGACCGAACGATGCAAAAGCGCAAATAACAATGCACCTCTGGTTTTGCTACCAAGCGCAGTCACTCCTGGGAGATTTACCAAAGAAATGATCTTCCAGGAACGAAGCAGACAGTTTGGAGATTGCCTCGAACTCGGTCAAATCGGTTCCGGACCCAATTACGCTGATTTTGGCAACGTTCACTGGAACTGTCGGATACCATTGCATCCACGCCCTAGACGCACCCTGATTGCAGAAGGCCCCAACGCATAGCACCCCACCGAAAGCAGACAGCGAGGCAGGCCATGGTTAAACCGTTTCCGTCGAAGACCCACATCGGCAACCACATGCTGCATCCCGAAACGCTGATGCTAAACTACGGCTACGATCCGCAACTGTCGGAAGGCGCCGTCAAACCGCCGGTCTTCCTGACCTCGACATTTGTGTTCAGGACCGCCGAAGACGGACAGGACTTCTTCGACTTCGTCTCGGGCCGGCGCGAGCCTCCCGAGGGGATGGGCGCGGGCCTGGTTTATTCGCGATTCAATCATCCCAACAGCGAGATCGTCGAGGACAGGCTCGCTGTCTATGAGCGCACCGAAAAATGCGCGCTGTTCTCGTCCGGCATGTCAGCTATTGCGACCACGATCCTTGCCTTCGTCCGCCCCGGCGACGTCATTCTGCACTCTCAACCGCTCTATGGCGGGACAGAGACCCTGTTTGCGAAGACGCTTGCAGGTCTCTCGATCGGCGCGGTTGGTTTTGCCGACGGCATCGACGAGGCCGCAGTCAGGCTGGCGGCCGAGGACGCCATGCGCAAAGGCCGGGTTGCGATGATTTTCATCGAAACCCCGGCCAATCCCACCAACGGCCTGGTCGATATCGCGATGGTCCGCCGCGTCGCCGAAATTATCGGCCAGGCGCAGGGGCACACGCCAATCATCGCGTGTGACAATACGCTGCTCGGGCCGGTGTTTCAGCGGCCGATCGAACACGGCGCGGATCTTTCGTTGTACTCGTTGACCAAATATATCGGCGGCCATTCCGACCTGATCGCGGGCGCGGCACTCGGCCCGAAAGCCCTCATGAAGGACGTCAAGGCGTTGCGAGGCGCCATCGGCACCCAGCTGGACCCTCATTCCTGCTGGATGCTCAGCCGGTCGCTCGAAACACTGAGCATCCGCATGGAAAAAGCCGACAGAAACGCACGGCTCGTGGCGGATTACCTGCGTGACCACGCCAAAGTGGCCACGGTTCATTACCTTGCCCACCATGAAGCGGCTTCCCCGGCCGGCCGGCTGTTCGCGCGGCAATGCACCGGCGCGGGTTCCACGTTCTCGTTCGACATCGTCGGCGGCCAGGCTGCGGCATTCAAATTCCTGAACGCGCTGCAAATCTTCAAACTGGCGGTGAGTCTGGGCGGCACCGAGTCGCTTGCCAGCCTGCCCGCAAGCATGACCCACTCCGGCGTTCCGGCTGACATCCGCCAAAAAATAGGCGTTCTCGACTCCACGATCCGGCTGTCGATCGGCATCGAGCACCCTTCCGATCTGATCGCTGATATCGCGCAGGCCTTGAACGCCGCATAGCTGTAGATCTTGCATGGCCGCATTTTGACCCGATTGGCTGTTTCTCCCTCGCCTCTTCGCCGCGAAGTGCTAGAATTTAGATCTGTCCTGAAAGACCGAATGACACCGCGCGAGCTCATCGCTTTCGTCGGCGCCTCGGCTTCAGTTCGCCGGAACGAGAAAAGAGCGCAGCTCTGCCATCGGCACAAGGGAGGACATCATGCTCGACAAAGCCCCGAACGGAAAAATGTCTGATCTGCTCAACGCGCTCGACAAAGCGCTGTCCGCTGGCGAGGTGGAACGCGCCGTCGATCTCTTTCAGGCGGACTGCTACTGGCGCGACCTCGTGACCTTCACCTGGAACATCAAGACAATGGAGGGCAAGGAGCAGGTTCGCGACATGCTCAAGGCGCGGCTCGCCGATACCAAGCCGTCGAACTGGAAGATTGCGGACGGAGAGGACGCTTCCGAAACAGATGGAATTATAGAGAGCTGGATACAATTCGAAACGGAAGTCGCGCGTGGCTTTGGCCACATGCGCCTGAAGGACGGCCGGATCTGGACGTTGCTGACGACCATGAGCGAACTCAAGGGACACGAAGAGGCCGTGGGCTTCGACCGTCCGATGGGGGCAAAACACGGCGCCGAACGCAATCGAAAAACGTGGAAAGAAGAACGCGAGGCGGAAGCTGCCGAACTCGGCTACTCGCGTCAGCCCTATTGCGTCATCGTTGGTGGCGGTCAGGGCGGCATCGCACTCGGAGCCCGGCTGCGCCAGCTCAATGTGCCGACAATCATTATCGAAAAAAACGAAAGGCCTGGCGACAGCTGGCGCAAGCGTTACAAGTCCCTCTGCCTGCATGATCCGGTTTGGTATGATCACCTGCCCTATCTGCCGTTTCCCCGGAACTGGCCGGTTTTCTCACCGAAGGACAAGATCGGGGACTGGCTTGAAATGTATACAAAGGTGATGGAGCTCAACTACTGGGGCGCCACCGAATGTAAGAAGGCATCATACGACCAGAAAAGCCGCGAATGGACCGTTGTCGTGCAGCGCGACGGCAAGGAAGTCGTCCTCAAGCCAAAGCAGCTCGTACTTGCGACGGGGATGTCAGCCAAGCCCAACATCCCGAAATTCGAAGGCATGGACATTTTCAAGGGCGATCAGCACCATTCGTCGCAGCATCCGGGACCAGACAAATACAAAAACAAGAAAGCCGTGGTGATTGGCTCGAACAATTCCGCCCACGATATTTGTGCCGCGCTCTGGGAAGCCGGAGCGGACGTTACCATGGTTCAGCGCTCGACGACCCATGTTGTGAAGTCGGACTCGCTGATGGAGCTCGGATTGGCCTCGCTTTACTCCGAACAGGCGGTTCAGTCTGGAATGACGACGGCCAAAGCCGACCTGATCTTTGCTTCACTGCCCTACAAGATTCTGCACGAGTTCCAGATCCCGGTTTATAACGCGATCAGGGAACGCGATGCCGATTACTACAAGCGTCTCGAGAAGGCCGGCTTCCTGCTCGATTATGGTGACGACGATTCCGGTTTGTTCATGAAATACCTGCGGCGTGGATCCGGATACTACATCGACGTCGGTGCTTCGGAATTGGTAGCCAATGGCAGCATCAAGCTGAAGAGCGGCGTCGATGTCAAAAAGCTGACGGAACATTCCGTCATCTTGACCGACGGGACCGAGCTACCGGCAGATCTCGTCGTTTACGCCACCGGCTACGGTTCGATGAACGGCTTCGCCGCGGACCTGATCTCCAGGGAAGTTGCCGACAAGGTAGGCAAGGTCTGGGGACTAGGCTCGAATACGACCAAAGACCCGGGCCCATGGGAAGGCGAGCAGCGAAATATGTGGAAGCCGACGCAGCAGGAGGGGCTTTGGTTCCATGGCGGTAACCTGCACCAGTCGCGCCACTACTCCCAGTTTCTGTCCCTCCAGTTGAAAGCGCGAATGGAAGGCATTCCGACACCGGTTTACGGTCTCCAGAAGGCCCACCATCTGAGCTGATTGCCTATTCGGTTGCTTTGAGCGTGGTGCGGAGACGGCACCTGACAAAATTCGGCGTCTTGCCCGATGTCCGGTTCGTGCCTCGATATCGGCCGTCCGACCAATTGCCATGCGCGTGTCGTCCTTGTCGAGACAGGTCGCAGACCGAACGATGTCGATCTCGCCGCGCCCGCGCACTCGCCGACAACCTTTGTCCACAACCTCTGCAGCCGCCTGCGGTGCGTGAAGTGTGCTCAGGTCGGCAGCCATCTGGGCTGATGGCGTTCGACCAGCCGTGGAGAACACGGAAGTAGCCGGCCATGGACGCTCGACGGGCTGCGATCAGGTTGTTAAGCCCGCCTCCGCCAAGGAGACTTTGAGTCGAGATGACCGTTGCGATCGAGATGGGACACACGACGGCGGGCGCCGCGGCTACTCTGGACCTTGAGGAACTGCTGGCGACCCGCCTTCTGGTGCAGGGCAATTCGGGCTCCGGCAAATCCCACCTGCTGCGCCGGCTCTTGGAGCAGAGTGCGCCCTGGGTGCAGCAGACCATCATCGACCCCGAAGGCGACTTCGTGGCGCTTGCCGACCGTTTCGGCCACCTCCTGATCGATGCCGAGGACCATACCGAGCGGGGCCTGCAGGTCGCCGGCGAGCGCGCGCGCATCCATCGCGTCTCGACGGTGCTCAATCTCGAGGGGCTCGACGCCGAAAATCAGATGCGGCGCGCCGCCGCGTTCCTCGGCGGGCTCTTCGACGTCGCCCGCGACCATTGGTACCCGATGCTGGTGGTGGTGGATGAGGCGCAACTGTTCGCGCCGGCCGTCGCCGGCGAGGTTACGGACGAAGCGCGCAAACTCTCGCTCGGCGCCATGACGAACCTGATGTGCCGTGGCCGCAAACGCGGGCTTGCGGGGATCATCGCCACCCAGCGACTGGCGAAGCTCGCCAAGAACGTCGCGGCCGAGGCGTCCAATTTCCTCATGGGCCGAACCTTTCTGGATATCGACATGGCGCGTGCCGCCGACCTTCTGGGCATGGAGCGGCGACAGGCAGAGGCCTTCCGGGATCTGGAGCGCGGACAATTCATGGCGCTGGGACCGGCCCTCTCCCGCCGTCCGCTCGGGCTGCGTATCGGTCCGACGGACACCACGCCGCGCAATGCGACCCCGCGCCTGATGCCGCTGCCGGAAGCGACACTGGACGCTCGCGCCATCATCCTGGCAGCGCCGCCGCCCGAGAATAATCGGCCCCAGCGCCGGTCGCCGCCGCCAGATCTCCTAAACCAGCTCATGGCGGCGAAGTCAGCGGCACTGGAGGTCCGTCCCGAAGCGGCGGACCAGCCACTCAGCGCTGAGGAACTGGCGGAGCGGCGGGAGCGAGTGGACCGTATTCTGCGCGCCGTCATGGAGGAACCCGACGCGGGATTCCGGGCCATCGGCGTCCTCTATCAGGAGTTTGTGGTCCGCTGCCGAATAGAGGGCCTTGGTTCGACCGTACCGGACCTCGCGGACTTCCGTCGCCTGCTGACGCGCGCCCGCGCCGGGCTCGGCTCCGATATGGCAGAGGATGACGGCTGGCAGGATGTCTCGGTCCGCGCTTCACTGCTGCCGGAGGATATGCAGGGCGTCTTCATGATGATCGCCCGCGCCGCGAAGGAAGGCTGGCCCTGCCCGGGCGATGCAGCGATTGCCCGCGCCTATGGCTCACACTCGTTGCGCCGTGCACGGCGTCTGCTGACCTACATCGAGGAACAGGGCCTCATCGTTTGCCAGCTTGACGGCGCCGGCCGGCGGATCGTGACGCTCGTCGAACTGGCCTGGGCGACGGCACCGGGCGACCCCAACGCCAAGGAACTGCCTGCGGAGCAAGGCTGCAGCAGTTCGGCTCTATGATGAGACGGTCGAGCGCGCACTCAGAGATTGCCATGCATCAAGCCGTGGAACTTACACCCACAGCTACACCCGAAATCTTTGCCGTCAAAAAACTGGGTGCTAAGTGTCTGAAAACATTGGAGCGGGTGAAGGGAATCGAACCCTCGTATTCAGCTTGGAAGGCTGCTGCTCTACCATTGAGCTACACCCGCGCTGGCGATGAACTAACACGCCGGGGAGGCGGCCTCAACCCGGCCCGCCGGCTTCCCCCCACCCTGCCCACCGCCCCTGTTCCACCCCCGCGTAAGGCCGCAACGGGCCTTAACAGGCGCTGATTCGCCGCCTATATTGATGTTTCCACTAACAATGAAAGGAGGTGATCCAGTGTCTTTTACCAAGCGCTGTCACCTCGCTGGGATCGCCCGCTAGGCCTTTGAGTTAACGGCCTGGCATCGGGGCGCTCTCAGCCCTGGACCAGCGAGCACGAAGTTGGGGCGCGGCAGGAGCAATCCTGCCGCGCCTTTTTTGTCGGATGATCTGCTTTGCGCGCGGTCAGACGCCGCAGAGATTGACCAAACGGGGCGCGGGCCGCGCCGGGTCTCGACGATCCGCGCGGCCGCTACCGGATTTGTCGGGATCGGCGGCGGTGAATCGTCCTTGGGGACAGCCGATCCGGCAAGCCATTAGAGGAGAACCCGATGCTCTACGCCATTCTGGCCTATCACGTCGAAGCCGAAGTGATGTCCTGGACGCCCGAGGCGGACGCGGCGCTGATGACCGACCTGCTTCAGGTGCACGACCGGCTCAACGAGAAAAAACTGCTCGGGCCGGCGGCGCGGCTCGGTGCGACGGCCGATGCCCGCACCCTGCGCGGTCCGGGAAACGGGATGGTGCTCGATGGGCCGTTTGCCGAGACCAAGGAGCAATTGCTCGGGCTGTACGTGGTGAACTGCACTGACGAGGCGGAAGCGATCGGAGTGGCCCGCGACCTGCGCCGCGCCAATCCGACGGCGGTCTACGAGATCCGCCCCATCCGGCGTTATATTCCCGGCGAGCCGTTGCCGGAGAGCGAGTAACCAGGCGCGCCGGGCCATCGGAACGGCCGGCAGTTCAGGCCGGCGCGACCTCGAGCGCGCGAAACTGCCGCGGCGTCCTGCCGGTCCATCGCTTGAATGCATGCGTCAGCGAGGAGACCTCGCGATACCCGAGCAGCCATGCGATTTCGGAAACAGACAGCGACTCGTCGTCGAGATAGTGCTTGGCGAGCGCCGCCCGAAACTGGTCCAGGATTTCGGCGAAGGATGTCCCCTCCTCGCCGAGCTTGCGCGACAAGGTCCGCGAACTCATGCCCAGCCGCCGCGCAACTTGCGATGCCACGGCACTGCCGTGCGGCAGCAATGCCGGCAGCGTTTCCTCCACCTTCGAACGAAGCGTGGGCCGTTGCCCGGAGCTGTGCGCGAGCGCCTCCTCGGCGTATCGCTGCAACATCTCGTTGAGATAGTCGTCGCGTCCGGCAATGGGAAGTGCCGCAAGCTGTGCCGGAAAGGATACCGCGTCGCCATCGGCGCCAAATTCGACATCGCTGCCGAAGAACGCCCTGAACTCGGCCGGCGTCCCGTCTCGGAAATGTCGCATCTTCAGTTGCGACGGCGCCAAGCGGGTGTCGGTCACCTGCCGGCACATGCGAACCAGCGCCACCAGCCAGAACTCGATCTGGTGCCGATCGGCGCCGCGATCGACGTTGACGTAATCGAGTGCGATCGTCGCGGCCTGGTCCTGCAGGCTGAAGCGCAGCCTGATGCCTTCATTCAGGATCCGGCTGTAACGCTCGGCGTTTCGCAGCGCATCTTCAAGCCGCTCCGACGACGCAAGCACGTAGTAGAGCAGGCCAATCTCGCGCAGATCGAAGCTGCGCGCCAGGTGGAAGCCCAGCAATTCATCCTGCAGCTCGCTGGCCGCCAGCTCCAGCAGCCTGATCTGGGTTCGCACCTCGAGCCGGATGGCTGGATTGCTGGCCTCTTCGGTCGTCATTCCCGCCTTCGCGAGGACGGGTGCTGGGTCCTTGCCCATCTCGCCCAACCGCGCACACGCCATCCGGGCGATCCCGCCCGTAGCCCTCGGTATCGAGCCGATGCCCTCTTTTCTCGCGAGCTGCATGTCGTGAGGGTCCTGTCCTGTCGCCGGGCTTACGGCACTAGAATACAGATCGTTGGCCTGCCGTCACAAGACATCGGTTGGACGCTCGACGACCGCCGAGCACGCCGCGCGGACGGCGCCAGAACAACGACGGACGCCTCTGCCGATATTGATTTGGATCAAGGGGCAGACAGACGCAACAAGACCACGACAGTCAGCATCGCTGACCAAAATCGTTGGGTATTGCGACGCCGACCCATCCGACGATCCCGGCACAACCGTTCGCTGCAAGCCGGCCGGTCGATGTGGCGGCTCAATTCCTTGTTGATTGGCCGTTCCGGAGGAGCATACTTCGAGGATGCTGAGAAACCTGTCGACCATTGCCGCGCTGTTGCTTTTGGTAGGCTGCGCTCGTTTTGACGAGGCGAAGGAACATGCGGGATGCCAGAAGACGCACCCGAACGACGAGGCCGCGGCGGACCAATGTTTCGAAACCGCTGTCGCTCAATGGGAAAACGCCCATTCGTGGCTTGCTCGGGCCGGTCACAGGCGATCCGCAACCCCCTAGGGGATGCAGTGTTGCCGTGCGCGGCCTGCCCGGGCTTTTTCTGCATTCACCAATAGGACATGGTTAGATTGGCTTGTCCCACCGGTTGGCGGTAAGGGCGATCAGCCCCGTAGTGACGACGGTGTCCCCCGTCACCGTATGAATTGTACGCACGCCGCCAACCGTAGCTGATGTGGGAGTTGCCGGGGCCGTAGTTCTGGCAATTTGCGTTCGGATAGAACTGCGCGCACCGGCCCGGACTGCTACTTACATGTTGCGCCGCGGCCGGGCCGGCAAGCGTGGACAACAAGACAATAGCGCCAAGCAAGATCATCGGCCTAGTCATGGCATGTCTCCCCGTTTATCGCTTGCGGCCTTAACGGCGGTCGATCGCGAATGTTCCCGTCTCCCATCGCCTGCCGCACGCCTGCCGGGTATTGTCCCGGAAACATCGGAGGGTATCGTGAGAGACAACCACTTGAATTCGATGTCGATCGCTGAACTGTGGAGGCTGCATGAAGACGTGGGTCTCAAGCTCGCTCAAAAAATGCAGGCGGAAAAAACCAGGCTCCAGCAACGGCTGCGTCACCTTCGAGGGATTGACAACGCATCGGACGCTTATCGCTCGCGCCGCTCTTACCCTCCCGTTCCTCAGAAGTATCGAAATCCGACGAACCCGATGCAGACCTGGTCCGGCCGCGGCAAGCAGCCCCGGTGGATCGGGTCGCAAATTCGGGCTGGCCGGAGGCTGGATGATTTCCTGATCGATCGAGTGGCCCAACGCCAATAAAGCAGGACTGGTATCGTGCTATGTGGTGACGCTGGTGCGGCGCAGCCTGACGTGGTGGTCACACTTGTACAGATAGCCGGGCAGAGGGCGCAGCCACCGAGGCGGAACTAGCTCGATGGCGCGGTTGATGCAAACCCAATGGTTTCCGGATCTGTTGCCGGATTGATCCCCTTAAGTTGCTAACCGAAATTTATACTATCAGTAGTTTTACGGAAGCGCGTTTAACCAAGCGCCAGGGTCACCAGACCGGCGTATTCGAATGCCGACCCCAGCCGCGCCCCCCGCTTTGGGGTCGTTTCCCTTTCAGATGCCGGGCGAGTCGACGGAATTGATTTATCCGACTCTGAGATTTTCCGCAGACGTCTTGCCGCGGTTGCTCATTTCTTCGTAGCTCACCTTGGCACCCTCATTGAGGCTGCTCAGTCCCGCTTTTTCAACGGCGGAAATGTGCACGAAGACATCCTTGCCGCCGTTGTCGGGTTGAATGAATCCATATCCCTTCGTCGGGTTAAACCACTTCACAGTACCTGTCGCCACTGACAATCTCCCATTGAGCCAATGGGTAACAGCCTAAATCGATAGCGCGGTGCCCCGCAACCCTCCCCAAAGGCCAATAGAACTCTCGCAGCCATCCGACCGTGAAAACCCAATGAGACGTGTCGTACGGGCCTTCGCCCGGACTCCTCGCATGGAACTGGTTTCAACCTCGCAAGGGCTCTGAAACGGTCGACGGGATCGAGACCGACAGGCTTGCGCGGCAGGGCAGCATTCGAGCACCGACGGAACGGGATTGGCTCGGCGGCGAGAAACAAGCGCGTTCGGTGTTTTACGCCGCCTTGCCCAGTGCCGCCGCGCAGGGTGGTCGCTGGTTGAAGGGACATCGTTACCCTTACGGAAACCGAGCCAGCGTCCCGGGCTTGGAGCCTATTAGGCTGACCACTTGTCTTCCTCGCGACGGGCTTCGTCCTCGTTGAGGCGCTCCGCTACGTCGGCCGCGACAGCCGGATCGTCGGTGTCAGCGATAGGTGTTCCGTCTTGTTTCCTGATTTTCTTGCCTTCGGCATTCACTGGAAAATCATCGGGTTTTAGCGGCTTCTTGGCAATCGACATGGCGTCCCCTTCCACTGTGCGTAGCTACTTCACCGTCTCACCTAAGCTCGACTCGCTTACCTAATCGCGCCTGTGTGCCGTCAGGCCTGCTCCGGATCGCCGGGCGGGTCATTGCCCCGATCTTTCCGGCTGACATGTTGCGCCCGGGCCTTGTCTGCTGGTTGCTCCTGCCCTTTCTCATCTCGCACAATGCCCTGCTGCGCCCCGCTTCGATCGGGCTTTGGCATACCGGCCTGTCCACCGTGCTTGCCGCCCATGTCCTGCCGACCTACCAGATCATTTGCTTTCGGCATCTCGACCTCTCGTTCCCTGTTCTGGATCGGCGCCCTTAAATCTGATCGACCGTCACTTTTCTTCTTCCATCGTTACGGCAACAGCGCCGTTGGCGGAAAGACGCACCTTGTTGCCTTCAACGCCCGCGACGAGACTGCGTTCGATGAAGTGGTGGTGTCCCTTGTGTGACCCTTCTCCGCTGTCCTTTTTTGTCAGCTTGATGCGGTTGCCTTCGACCTTGTCCACGGTACCGACGTGAACGCCATCAGCGCCGATGACTTCCATATGCTCTTTAATTTCGGTCATTGGATATCCTCTGTGAGGAAGAACAACGCGCCAGGACGTCAAACGTTCACCGACCAACTGGGCTCGTGAAGCTCATCTGAAGTGCCCAACATGCGCCAGCGAACGGAAGCGTTGCAGTCGCTCTGCGAGACAATGGGCAACGCTGCTGCGTCGGCCTTAGCCGAGGCTTCTCGCCGCAATCCTATTGCTCGCAGGATCGACGCGCTCTCGTTGGCCATTTCACTGGCTGACCGAAAAAAGTTTCGAGAGTCCGGGACCCAGTTGCGACCCACCCCAAAAAATGGGGCTTCAATTGACACCCAAAAAAAGCGGTGCTCTCAAAATCAATTTCTTGAACGAATTCAAGGATTGGTGGGGGAAGAAGGACTCGAACCTTCGAAGTCATAAGACGGCTGATTTACAGTCAGCTCCCTTTGCCACTCGGGACACTCCCCCGTTTAACAGCATCGCAAGCCCAACCGCTTGGAGGCGGCACTTAAGGCCATGGATGACGTTAATACCGCGAGCCGATGGCGAACTCCCGGTCGGCGCGTTTATGGGCGAAGGGGGATGGCAAAGTCAACCAAGGGAAGCCGCCAAAAACACCCTCGGGAGGGCCAAATTGCCATATTCGGGGACCCGTGACAAAAGCTCCCCATGAGCGATCGCGACCGAAAACCGCCATTCCGCCGTGGCGGCGGTAAACCCTTCGAAAAAGGGCGGAAATTCGCCCGTCCGCCGGGCCGGCGCGACCGGGACACGAACCCCGACGGGCCGGTGATTCTCTATGGCTGGCACACGGTTGTGGCGGCGCTGGCCAACCCCGAGCGCCAGATCCGCAAACTGTTCCTGACCGAAAACGCCGCCCGCCGCCTCGCGGACGAAAATATCGACACCCGCGTGCCCCCGGAGATCGTCCGGCCGAACCTGATCGACCAGCGGCTCGGCCCCGATGCCGTGCATCAGGGGCTATTGGCGGAGGCCGAGCCCCTGCCCTCGCCCGACATCGATACGCTGCCGCAGCAAGGCATCGTGCTGGTGCTCGACCAGATCACCGATCCGCACAATGTCGGCGCGATCATGCGCTCGGCGGCGGCGTTCGCGGTCAAGGCGATCGTCACCACTGCCCGCCACAGCCCCGAAGCGACCGGCGTGCTGGCGAAATCCGCCTCCGGCGCACTCGAGATGGTGCCGCTGGTATCAGTGCAAAATCTCGCCCGCGCGCTGAACGAACTGAACGACCGCGGCTTCATGACGGTTGGGCTGGACAGCGAGGGAACCGAGGATCTCGGCGCGGTGACGTTGCAGCAGCCCTTGGCGCTGGTGCTGGGCGCCGAAGGCAAGGGCCTGCGGCAACTGACGCGCGAGACCTGCAGCGTGGTGGCGCGGCTCGACATGCCCGGCGAGATCAAGAGCCTGAACGTGTCGAACGCCGCGGTGCTGGCGCTTTATATCGGCGCCAGTCGACTGGGCCTGATGAAATGAAAAGCGCCCGCTCGCGGGATGCGAACGGGCGCTGACGCTTCTCGATATTTTGCTGGATCAGTAGTAGCGGCGCAGCACGCGCTGGCCGTAATAACGCCCGGCATGGCCGTAGCGGTGCACGCGATAGCCGTAGTGCGGACGGTTGTAGCCATAGCCGTAGCCGGAGACCGAGCCTTCGCGATAGACCCGGTACGGCGCAACGTTGCCGGGACCGGTATAGGTCGGGCCCTGGTTGACGTAATAATACTGCTGCTCCGGATCGGGCAACCGCTCGCGCGTCCAGCCGACGCAGGGGTTGCAACCCGAGTAGCCAACCGCCGCGACCGGCGCGACATAGACCGGCGGCTGCCAGCAACCGTTGTAACCGCACGCCATCGCAGGCGCAGCGGCCATGACGGCGACGGCGGCGATCAATCCCTTAATCAAATGACGCATTACTCTCTCCTGTGGGTGTTTTTCGTTGGCTCAGTTTTATGGGCGTGGAAAATGGGGTGGCCTGCGCCAGTCACCCTGCTGCGGCGCGTAGATGATCGCGGGCGGATTGACGGGAACGTCGGACTGCGCCGGCAGCGGTGCCGACTGCGCCGACCATGACTCGTGATAGCTCTCGGCCGGCTGCGGCAAACGGCGGTTCGCCGGCGGTTCGATTTCCAGACGCCCGTAACCGGGCATGCGGCCGGCGCTCGGATAATAGTGACCGACGTTCGGAACCGGATCGATGTAGCGGCCACCATAGATGGTCGGCTGGACCTGGTTGCCCTGGCCGAGACCCCATTCACCCTCGATCACCGAATAGGACGCATCGACGCCGTTAATGATGACGGGCACGCCGGGGCGGCCGGGAATGACGATATCGAAGCCACCACCGGCAAACGCCGTTGACGTCATCGCCATCAAAACAGCCAGTGTCACGCGAATGCGCATTGCCTCGGTCCCCGCTTCCTCGCCTGTAATCTAATCCAACGGCCAATTTCAGAGGTTAAGGCCGCCGGCCAAACTGCCGGTAAGCCTAACGCGCAAGGCTGCATCAACGTTCAATTCAGAGAATTTGCGCTAGCGAAACGTTAACGCCTCGCGGATCGGAAGTCCGATCCCGGGATCGGAAGTCCGACCCCGGGATCGGGAGCGCCCCAGGGGTCAGGACCTGATCGATTGTCATTTGAGCGGCGATATCGCACCATCTCGGCCCTTCCAACGCCAGCCGAAGACCTGCGATGACGCCACCCAAAAAGCCTGCGAAGAACGTGCTCTGGATCATGTGCGACCAGCTTCGCTACGATTACCTCGGCTGTACCGGACACCCCATCCTGAAGACGCCGAACATCGATGCGATGGCCAGGCGCGGCGTGCGTTTCTCGAAAGCCTATGTGCAGTCGCCGATCTGCGGCCCGTCGCGGATGTCGTTCTATACCGGCCGCTACATGCGCTCGCACGGTTCGCACTGGAACGGCTGGCCGCTGCGCGTCGGCGAGCCGACGCTCGGCGACCACTTGAAGAAGATCAGGCGTGCGCAACGTGCTGGTCGGCAAGACACATATGGCGCCCGACCTGGAAGGCCTGAAGAATCTCGGCATCCCGCCGGACTCGATTATCGGCGTGCACGTGTCGGAATGCGGCTTCGAGCCTTATGAGCGCGATGACGGCCTGCATCCCACCGGTCGGCCGCGGCCGGCCTACGACAATTATTTGCGCGAGCATGGCTATGACGCCCCCAATCCGTGGGAGCACTGGGCCAATTCAGGCGCGGCAGCGGACGGGACCTTGCAGAACGGCTGGCTGCTGGTTCACGCCGACAAGGCGGCGCGCGTGCCGGACGAGCATTCCGAGACGCCCTACATGACGCGGCGCGCGATGGATTTCATCGCGGAGGCCGAAGACGACGGCCGGCCGTGGTGCCTGCACCTGTCCTACATCAAGCCGCACTGGCCCTATATCGCACCGGAGCCCTACGCCAGCATGTACGGACCGCAGGACGTGCAGCCGGTAATCCGCTCGCAGGAAGAACGCGCCAACGCGCATCCGGTGTTCGCCGCCTACATGGAGATGCGGTATTCGCGCAACATGGCGCGCAACGAGGCGCGCGAGAAAGTCATTCCGACCTATATGGGCCTGATCAAGCAGATCGACGACCAGATGGGCGTGCTGATGCAATTCCTCGAAGCCCGCGGCCTGCTCGACACCACGATGATCGTGTTCACGTCGGACCATGGCGACTATCTCGGCGATCACTGGATGGGCGAGAAGGATCTGTTCCACGAGCAATCCGCCAAGATTCCGCTGATCGTGATCGACCCTTCAAGCGCGGCCGACAGCACGCGCGGCACCGTGAACGATGCATTAGTCGAGGCGATCGATCTGGCGCCGACCTTCATCGACTATTTCGGCGGCAAGCCGCCGGACCATATTCTGGAAGGACGTTCGCTGCTGCCGCTGTTGCACGGCACGACGCCTGCCGACTGGCGCAAGGTCGCTTTCTCCGAATACGACTACGCCATGCAGGACGTTCGCGTGATGCTTAACCAGCCGATCGAGCGCTGCCGGCTGTTCATGGCGTTCGACGGCCGCTGGAAATACATCCACGCCTCGGGATTCCGGCCGATGCTCTACGACCTCGAAAGCGATCCGCAGGAATTTGTCGATCGCGGCGCCGACCCCGCCTGCGCCGACATTGTGGCGCGGCTGCAGTCAGCGCTGTTCGACTGGGCGCTGCATCCGAAGATGCACATCACCACCCCGAACGAAAAGATCGCCGCCTATGCTGCCCAGCAATTGCAGGTCAAGAACGGCGTGCTGATCGGCATCTGGGACGAAGCCGAACTCGGCGCGATCAGGGAGAAGATCGGGATCAAGCCGTAAGGTGGCGCGAGGCACGGCTCCCGCCTACCCCGCGTCGGCTTCAAGCACTCTTTGCTCTCTTCTGAGCGCGGACGGGGCGCGCGGCAGCTCGCGTTGAAGTGTTTAGTGTCACGGCGGCGCGAATGAGCGCCTTCAACGCCTTTTCATCGATCTTGTCGCCCTCGTGGAAATCGATGGCGCGTCTGGTGTTGCCTTCGAGGCTGGAGTTGAAGAGGCCTGAAGGGTCCTCCAGCGAGGCGCCCTTGGCGAAGGTCATTTTCACGACAGCCTTGTAGGTCTCTCCGGTGCAGATGATTCCGTCGTGCTCCCACACCGGAACCCCGCGCCACTTCCATTCCTCGACCACATCGGGGTCGGCCTGCTTGATGAGCATCCGGACCCGGGCGAGCATCTCGCCCCGCCAATCGCCGAGTTCCTTGATTCTCGCATCGATCAGCCGGGAGGGAGAGTCTGCTTTTTCTTCCTTCGAACCGCCCGTCTTCCTGGTTGTTGTCGCTTTCTTCATTGTGTTCACTCCTAACCGTTGGCGCCTTGCCCGCTGCGCCACCTCGCGGCATAGGGCAACACGAACATGTAAAGGCCGGTGATCAGCAACAGGACAAGCGGGAACAGCGCCAGCAGGCCCACCCAGACGACTTGTTTCTCTTGCACCATGGCGACGACGTTGACGATGACGGCCACCGTAAACGCAATGGACAGCCAGCGATGAATTTGCCGAACCCACATATTCCAATTCAATAGGACCTCCCTAGCAGACGAACTGAGGCGGACTGAACGACGGGCCTGGCGGCGGCCTTTGCTTGCAAGGCGGCAGACTTCAATCTGTCCGCGCCAGAACCTGCTCCAGGTTGGCAAGGAATTGCTGCCATCCGTATTTGGCGCCCTGGTAGTAGCGCGGCTGATCCGGCCGGAAGCCTGACTGCTCCATGCGCAGGTGGGTCCCCGTGCCCGTCGGGGTGAGCGTCCAGGTCACCACGCTCTTCAGACCGCCGGGATCATCGTCGCGCGTAACGTTCCAGGTGTAGGACAGCGTTTTGTTCGGCTCGACGGTCAGGACCTGACAGTCGACAGCACCCCAATCGGCGCGAAGATTGAAGCGGTGGTCGACGGCAGGCTTGAAGTCGTTCTTCATCAGCCACTCCTCGATCAAATGCGGTTGCGTGAGCGCGCGCCAGAGTTTTTCCGGCGGAAACGGGAACTCCCGTTCGACCACGACGGAGCGCGTTTCGGTCGATGCTTCGTTCATTGGTCCATCCTCTTCAGCAGGTCTTCGAGGTCGTCGAACCGGTTTTGCCAGAAGCCGGCCATCTGGCGCGTCCAGTCGATCAGCGGGCTGAGCGCGCCGAGCTGCGCGCTGTAGTGCGTCTGGCGACCTTCGTGGCGGTCGCGCACCAAGCCTGCCTGCTTCAGGACTCCAAGATGCTTGGAGACCGCCGGCTGCGAGATCCCGGCGCGGGCCGTCAGCGCTCCGACCGTCTGCTCTCCCTCGCGGCACAGCCGCTCGAAGATCGCCCGGCGGGTCGGATCGGCAAGCGTTCTGAACAGCACATCGTGACCATGTGGCATTTGATCGATAACCCATTGGCTATTGATCAACGTATAACCACGGAGATATATGTTGGTCAAGCGGGAACACGGAGCCTGTATAGCGATCCGTGGCAGAGGACACTGACCATGGAGGGCGAACTGTCGCTCCTGACATATCCCGCTGGCTATGCGTTATTCATCTAAGCGGCGACTTGCCCTACTCCGCAAGGCTGAGCACCAGCGCAATGGCTCCGACCAGAATGAGGCTGACGGCCCAAACCGTATCCAGATTGAACCAGCTCCGGGATACGAATTTGAGACCGAGATAGCGGTAAACCAGCCACGCCAGGCATCCGCCGGCAGCGATCATCGCGGTGGCATGGACGATGGCGACCAGCACCGCCGTGCCAAGATTGGCGTTGATGAGGCTCCCGGCCGCCGCGTGTCCCCTGTCGAGGTCGGCTTCCCGGCAGAGCCCGAGATAGATCGGCACCAGCATCAGTCCCGCGCCATGCGCGATGGCGACCGCAAACGACCACAGCGCCAGTTGCGTCGGCGGTATCCGCGCCAGCGTCCGTGGGTGGCGGCGGTTGACGAGCCGGAAGATACCGAAGGCGATGACCAGGAGGCTGGCGCCGATCTGAATTTGGCGCTGCCACTCGACGAGAGTGATGAGAAGCGCGAATGGAAGAATCACGAGCAGCGTCGCCAGCAGATGCCCGACAGCCAGGGGCCCGAGCGCTGAAACCAGCGCCCGTGGACTGCGTTCCATCAATCCCGCCGAAACGGCGAGCGGCCACCCCATGCCCGGATTTGCGCCGTGGTAGAGGCCGCTCGCGACGACAGCCAGCCAGAGCCAGGCAGGCGTCCAGTCCACTCCGCTCAAATTCAGACCGACGGATAGCAGAATGAATCGGTCGAGCAGTCACCGCCGTCGAGCCGGATCTGATGCGCCCGGTATCCCTCGGGGAAACTCACCCAATAATCCCTAGCCAGTTCGAGACCTCCGCCCGGCTTTGCGATCGCCATCACCTCCGCGCCCGGCATTCCCGCGGGATAGAACTGATCGTCCCAGGTCGAATAGAGCGAGTTGGTCCAGTACACCCGCTTGCAGTCGCGGCTGATCTCGACCATTTGCGGACCGCCCGCATAGGCCTTGCCGTTCGGATGCGGCGTCCGGCCTACAATGCCGCCGATGCGGACCGAGCCAGCAAGCTTCGGCTTCCTGGGATCGCTGACATCGTATTGACGCATCTCGCCGGTGCCCCAGCAGGACACGTAGAGAAACTTGTCGTCCATCGACAGGTCGATGTCGGTGACCAGCGGCGGCACCGCGCCAAAGCCTTGCAGCAGCGGCGGTAGTTGCTCTTTCGGCGCGGGCTCGGGCGGGATCGTCGCGGTCTTCTCGATGTGGAATTTTCCACCCTCGCGCCACCACGTCCAGATCGAGCCTTCGAGATTGGTGGTGTCGACCACGACGCCCAGAAAGCCGTACTCGCGAACCGGATCGTGCGCGGGACGAACTTCCAGCGCCATCTGGTGGTTGGCGCCGAGATCGATGGTCTGGACATTCTTGCGGGCCCGCAGATCCCAGAAGTGAATCCGATGGCCGTATTTGTTAGAGAGCAGATCCTCCGGCACGATTCCATTTTCGAACTGCGGCGGCAACGCCCACTCGCTCGACACCATGTAGTCGCGCGGCAGATTCCACCAGAAGTCATAGTGCAGCGTTTGCGGACCGCGATCGATTTCCCATCGTCCGAGAACTTCGAAGGTCTGGCAGTCCATGATGAAGACGCCGGGCGGTCCATCGGTGCCGTCCTTGCCGCCGCCACCGAGCGTCGAGACGTAGATGCCTTCCGGCCCGCAATGCACCGTGTGCGGCCGCGAGTAACCGGTCTTCCTGAAGATCTCCTCAGGCTCGATGATCTTGTGAATCTTCGCTTGCGTCGGATCCGGCTTGGTGTCGACGATATAAATTCGGGAGGAGCGGATGCCGGGAATAATGAGATAGCGCCGCTCGAGAAAGGCGTGCCCGGCGAGCGGCGACAGCGCCGACGAGCAGGCGTTCCAGCCGAAATGGTGAAACTCGTCGCCCTTGTTGGGCATCGTCACGGTGTGAACGATCTGGCTGTAAGTCGCCGAACCCGGCTTGACGTCGATCACGGCGAGCGCGTCGGGTTTGGAGAAATCAGGACTGAGCAGCAAGGTGTAGGCAAAAGTCTCTGCCGGAGCTTCCATGGCAAGCTTCGGCGATGCATGAAACGTCGGGTCGGGCCGGATCGTCATGGTACTGCCTCCCTGTTCGCGTGAAGATGCATAAGCAGCTCAGCGGCAGCAGCAGCAAAGGATAGAGCCGGATCGTTTGGGTTCCTGTTGCGAGTGCCGCCGGCCGGGGTCGCCTGGTATCACAATAGACCGCGAAATAAATCACCAATACGGCGCGCTGAACAGAACGATGCGGCGGGCAAACGCTTCACCGTCATTCCGGAGCGGCTCGAAGAGCCGAATCCGGAATCTCGAGATTCCGGGTTCGTTCGCTTCGCACACGCCCCGGAATGACGCTCCCTAGTCAATTCGTGATCTTGTAGCCCGTCGCGTTCACGATCGGTTGCCAGAACGCGGTATTGGCGGCGAGCGCCTCGGTGAGGCCTTCGGGCGTCGAGCCGACCGGGATCAGGCCGATCGCCAGCAGTTTCTCCCTGGCCTCGGGCTTGGCGAGCGCGGTGGCTGCCGCTTCGCTCAGTTTCTTCGCGAAATCAGGCGGGCTGCCCGCAGGCAGCCACATCCCGTACCAGCCATCCGCCACCAGATCGATGCCGCTCTCCTTCAAGGTCGGGGCGTCCGGGAGGAGCGGCGAACGCGTGGCGCTGCCTACCGCGAGAATCCGAACGTTGCCCGCGCGATGCTGCGGGATGGCGTCGGTCAGCGTCGAAATCGCGAACGGCATATGGCCGCCGACGAGGTCGTTGATGATCGGCGCGCTGCCGCGATAGGCCACGCGCGTCAGCTTGATGCCGAGCGCCTGCTCGAGCCGCGATCCGGTGAAATGCGGAATGGTGCCGTTGCTCGGCACGCCGAACGTGGCCTTGTCCGGATTGGCTTTCAGCCAGGCGACGAACTGCTTGAAGTCCTTGACCTCGGCCGGGACGGCCGTGCCGACGAAGACACAGAATTCGAAGCGCACGAGCTGGCTGACCGGGACGAAATCCTTGGCCGCGTCAAAACTCGGCGTCGTCTCGACCATCGGCAGCAAATACATCGTCGGTCCCGTGGTGACGAGGATGGTGGTGCCGTCAGGATTGGCGCCCTTGACGGCCTTGATGCCGATCAGCCCGTCGCCGCCGGTGCGGTTTTCGACGATGATGTTGCGATCGACGAGCGGACCGATGTGCTGCGCCAGCACGCGACACAGCGCGTCACCGCCGCCGCCGGCCGCAAAGGGAAAGACGATCTTTGTGAGCGGCCCCGATTGCGCGAACGCGTTGGCCCGTGATCGCGGCCAGCGCGCATGCAGCGCTTCCGGCCAGAAAATTCCGGCGATCCATTGATGTCTCCCCCTCAGGCAAATGCGGTTTCGTAGACCGTCATAATTCCGATCGCGACGGTGGCAAGCCCCACCGCGCCTTGCAGGCCGCGATTGGCCCAGGTCAGCCAGCGGGCGGAGACCACGAGCGGAACGGCGATCACCATCGACAGCGCGCCCATGCCGATCATCGAGCCGATCCCGAACAGCGCGACATAGCCAAGCCCGACAACAGGGCTGGATGCCTGCGATACCGTCAGCACCAGCAGCGCCGCGGAGCCCGCCATGCCGTGCATCAGCCCGACCAGCAGCGTGCGCCAGCGGAAGCCATGTTCATGCGCGTGCGCGGTGCGGACATGCGGCGCGGTTTCGCCGGCATGGCTATGGGCGTGAAAATGCACCGTGCCGTCGCCATGGCCGTGTTTGTGGAAATGCACCCTGTCGCGCCACAGCCGCCACAGCACGTGCGCGCCGAGGCCGATCAGCATCACCCCGACGGCGGTCTCGAGCGGCCGGGCTAAGCTCTCGGGGATCGCGTGTCCGAGCAGGATGGCGGCGCCGGCAAAGGCGAACAGCGTCAGCGTGTGGCCGAGCCCCCAGGTCAGCCCGTGCTTGACGATATCGGCGACATGGCTGCGGCGTGCGGCGATGCTGGATACGGCAGCGATATGATCGGCTTCGAGCGCGTGCTGCATGCCCAGCAAAAGCCCCAGCCCCAGAATTCCGAACATACGCCCCCTGCTCTCTGCCTGATTGCTCAATACCAGTCCAAAGCCTTTGTCGGGTCAACACTTCATCGAACAGGCTCCGCATCGACGCCCAGCAGTGGCATCTGGGCGGCGCTTGGCCGCTTGCCGGCATCACGCTGGTTTGAATCGGCGAAAAAGCCCACACCGGAACGATCCGGACGCGAGTGCGCTTAGCCCAGCATCATCAAGCCACGGAGTGACCACATATGACAAAATCCGGAATCCTCGCCGCCGCGGCGGTCCTCGCCGCCACGCTCGCCGGCCCCGCTATGGCGCAGGAAGTCATCTACAATCCCGGCTATTGTGCGCAATTTTATCCAAACGCCAACTGCCAGAACATGGGACCTGGAAACCGCTATACCGGGAGCTATCCGCGCCAAGTCTACGCGGATCAGGTGTACCGGGACCAAGCCTATCGGGATCGCACGTGGCAAAACAGCTACAACCGCTGGGACGACGATAGCGGCATCTCGCCCGGCGACGTCGCAGCCGGCCTCGTCGGCGGCGCGGTCGGCACTGCCGCGGCCATCGCCACGGCCCCGATCGCCGGCGAGGACTACGCCCGCCGCAACGGCTTCGTTTGCATCCCCGGCACCTGGTTCCGCGGCGAGGACGGCCTGATGCACATCTGCCAGTGAGGCAACCGAATCGGAACGGAAAAGGCGGCCAGTTGGCCGCCTTTTTTTACCGTTTGACCGCGCCAAAGCGGGTCGCCGAGGTTCTGGCCCTTTGCGAACAAGTCTGGTATTCGAGCCGCCGAAGATCGGACCCATGTGGCGGCCTATCGCCGCTCACCGATCGCTTCAATTCGCCGGTTTAGCTCAGCGGTAGAGCAGCGGTTTTGTAAACCGAAGGTCGGGAGTTCAATCCTCTCAACCGGCACCACGAAAACCTTTCAAAAACAATCAGTTACTTTCCAAGCACTGCAAACTGTTCTGCTTAAAAATGCGTTCAGGAGCACAATAGGGGCACAAGGCGAAGGACCTTTTCAGGATCAATTACAGAGCCCGTGGATGGGCGTTCAACCTCCAGGGCTATTGCCCTGCTCCCCGCGCGCAGACACACCAGTGGACTCGCTCGCAAGCCAAAGCACCCAGCAAAAAGCCCCCTCGCGGGGGCTCTCTGTCGTGTTCGGAAGTGTTGGGGCCTCACATATCCCAAGGGCCGGGTCGGCGCTGGGAACGGCGTGGCCAAAATAACAAAATCATCATCAGGATACTTGGCGTCCAGGCGAGCAACGCACCCACCCACATCGCTTGCAGCGTAGTCATTCGGAGTGTCCCCCGTTACGCAACTACACTGCCCCACGGATAGGATTTTGCTGTTCGTTTGGGCCGTCGTAAACCCCGAAGCCATCCCGAAAAAGCAACGCTGGGCATCAGTCGCGATATGGCTGGGACGCACGATGTGGCGGGCTGGAAACAGCCTACTGCTGATCCAGGCGACGAAGCTGGGCCTGTAGCTCGGTCACCAACTGCCGAAGGTGTGCAATCGTGAAGTCGCAGTCGGACTCGCGTTGGAGCTCACGGCAGCGGGCCAGCTTCGCCTCGACTTCCAACCTTTTACGCTCTGAACCCATGTAGATTAGACGTGCGCGGGCGGGGATAGGGTTCAAATTCGCTGATCACGAAACAGTGGGGCCTTGACCGGAGCGGTCCGCTGCCCCTTAGCGCCGGACGGTTTTCTGATCCTGCTACCGCCTACCTTGCTCGATCAAATTAGCCCCGCAGGAATGGCAAGCGTGGGTCACAACGCGCCCTACAGACTGGACTGGACTTCCCTTTGCAGGATAGCCGCCATATCAACCATGGTGTTCTCTCCAAACTGAAGCGCAACACAGCCCGGTCCCATAGGCGGGGCAGCGCCCTAGCTCATCTGCCTAAACCAATCACTCATGCCCAGGTAAAGACGCGTGACCTCATCCCCGGCCAACGGTTTGCAGTGGGCGATTGGCCCGCGCAGCGTGTTCAAGTTCGCCAGGATACGATTACGTCTTGTCGGAAAGCCTGCGCGTGACGGACACCGAAACCGGCCAAAGCAAGATTTACGCGGTCAGGAGCGCGCTGGCCGAGACGTCCAAAGACGGGTGATAGATAACGACACGGAATCCATCGCCGGCCACCCGGTCCGCGAGCAACAACACAAGGGAGAGAACGATGCGCATCGGCGGGGCCATGTTTTTCACCGACTACTCGATGTCACCGGCTGAGCTGGCGCGAGCGCTGGAGGAGCGCGGCTTCGATTCGCTCTGGGTGCCCGAACACTCGCACATTCCTTTGACGCGCAAGTCGCCCTTCCCAAGCGGCGGCGATCTACCGAAGAAATATTACGACGTGATGGACCCGTTCGTGGTGCTGGGTGCGGCTGCGGCGGTAACCAAAACGCTGCTGCTCGGCACCGGCATTTGCCTGATCGCTCAGCGCGACCCGATCCAGACCGCCAAGCAGGTCGCTTCGATCGACCAGGTCTCGGGCGGTCGTTTCCTGTTCGGTATCGGCAACGGCTGGAACGAGGACGAGATGGCCAACCACGGCACCGCTTTCGCAAGCCGTCACAAGCTGGCGCGCGAGCGTGTCGAGGCCATGAAGGTCATCTGGACCAAGTCAAAGGCCGAGTACCATGGCGAGTTCGTGAACTTCGACCCGATGATGACCTGGCCAAAGCCGGTCCAGAAACCGCATCCGCCTATCATCGTCGGCGGCGCCTTCCCGTTCGGCGCGCGGCGCGCCTTGCGCTACGGCGACGGCTGGATGCCCCACCGCACGCGCAGCCAGTATGCGGACGTGCAGGCCCTGCTGCCGAAATTCCGCGAGATGGCGGCCGAGGCGGGACGCGATCCCGCGTCGGTACCGATCACGATCTGGGGCGCCAGGGAGGACCTCGACCTGCTCAAGCGCGACCGCGACGACGGCGTCTCACGCCTGGTCGTCAGCCTGGATTCCGGCAAGGCCGATACGATCCTGCCGGAACTCGACCGCTGGGCGACGTTGATCCGCCAGCTCGGCAGCTGAATCTAGACGAGCGGCAAGACCTCGGCCCGGAATTTCTGCATGCCTGCGAGCACTTCATCGGCTGTCGAACCGCCGAAACCGAAATCGAGGCTGCCGATGCCCATGTCGCGCAGCGCCCGGATATCGGCGGCGACAAGCGCCGGCGGACCGGCAAACAAGCGATGCTCGCCATCACTGGCCTGTGGCGGCGCAGTCTCGCCGAACACCGTGACGCGCAAGCTGAGGCCGACCGCCTTGGGATCGCGCCCCGCTTCGGCGGTCATCTTGCCCAGGCGCGCCGCCTGGGCCTTGAAACGCGTCAGGCTATCGAGCGGATTCTGCGGGTTGGTCCCGATCGGATACCATGCATCGCCGATGCGCGCAGCCCGCCGCAGTGCCGGGCCGCTCTCGCCTCCGACCCAGATCGGCGGATGCGGCTTCTGCACGGGCTTCGGGTCGAAACCAATATTGGAAAATTTGACATGCTTGCCGTCGAACTTCGGCGCATCCTTGGTCCAGAGTTCGACGAAGGCGCGCACATATTCGTCGGTCACAGTTCCACGTGCATCGAAATCCGGCGCGTCGATGGCCTCGAACTCCTCCCGCATCCAGCCCGCACCGATACCGAGCGTCAGCCGGCCGCCCGAGAGAACGTCGATGGTCGAGAGAATCTTGGCGGTCAGCACGGCCGGCCGGTGCGGCACCACCATGACTGATGTCACGAGACGCAGCCGCGTCGTTTTCGCGGCGATCCAGGCGATCTCCGTCAGCTGTTCGTGCCGCTCGCCGCGGGTGCCGCTGGGGAATTCCCCGGAGGCGCTGTAGGGATATTCGGCCGCGATCGCGGTCGGAATCACGATATGGTCGCTGAACGTCGCATAGTCGAATCCCATCGCCTCGGCGCCAACCACGATTTTCGCAAGGTTATCCGCGGCCGACAGGGGGCCGGCGGTCGGTGCGTTGAAGCCGATCAACATTTGTTGCGTCCTTCCTTGCATTGCATTGCTGGCGTCGATGCGACACCATGCGGCCGCCAGCGGGTGGCGGCAAGCGCCTCCCGCAGCGAAATGCGACCCTCTACGGGCGGAGATGATGGATTGTGACGGCGGCCGGTAGACAGGCGACGCGGCAGCGGTTCGAAGCACCGCTGGCAGAATTGATGGCAGAGGCTGCGGCCTTGCGCGATTCCGCGCATGGAAGGCTGATCTCCTATTCGCGCAAAGTCTTCATTCCTCTCACCAAACTCTGCCGCGATGTCTGCCACTACTGCACGTTCGCGCAAGTACCGCGCGCAGGCAAGCCCGTCTATCTCTCACCCGACGAGGTGCTCGCCATCGCGCGCGCCGGAGCGGCCGCGGGTTGCACCGAGGCGCTGTTCACGCTGGGCGACAAGCCCGAGTTGCGATACCAGGCCGCGCGCGACGCATTGAAGGCGCTCGGCCACGACACGACGATCTCCTATCTCACCGCGATGTGCGCGCTCGTGCTGCGCGAGACCGGATTGCTGCCGCATGCCAATCCCGGCGTGATGACGCGCGAGGAAATCGCCGGCCTGCGCGAGGTGACGGCCAGCCAGGGCATCATGCTGGAGTCCACCAGCGAGCGGCTCTGCAGGCAAGGCGGCGTTCACTACGGTTCTCCTGATAAACATCCCGCAGTCAGGCTGGAAACCCTGCGTCTGGCCGGCGAACTGAAGGTTCCGTTCACGACCGGCATCCTGATCGGCATCGGCGAGACACACGACGAGCGGATCGACGCGCTGGAAGCGATACGGGATCTGCACGCCGCCCATGGTCATATCCAGGAAGTCATCGTCCAGAACTTCCGGGCCAAGCCCGACACCAAGCTCGCCGATTCCGAGGAACCCGATCTCGACGACCTGCTGTGGACCATCGCGACGGCGCGCCTCGTTCTCGGGCCCGACATGAACATCCAGGCGCCGCCAAATCTGTCGCCCGGAGTCTATCAAAAGCTGATCGACGCGGGGCTCAACGATTGGGGCGGCATCTCGCCGGTCACGCCCGACCACGTGAACCCCGAAGCGCCGTGGCCCGCCATTGCCGAACTCGCCCGCAAGAGTGCGGACGCCGGCAAGCTGTTGGTGAACCGTTTGCCAATTTACCCCGCCTATGTGCGCGCCGCCGATAACTGGCTGGCTCCCGACATTGCCACCCGCGTGCGGCGCATGAGCGACGCCGAAGGCTTCGCGCGCGACGATGACTGGGCGCCCGGCAACACCAGGCCGCCACCGGCGCCGCTGGTGCTCGCCCGCAGCGTCGATGCCGGCATCGCTGGAATTGTCGAGCGTGCCACATCGGGTGAACGGCTCGCGCCTGATGACATCGTGCGCCTGTTCGCGGTGCGCGATGCCGACTACCGGCACGTCACGCAGGCCGCCGACGCGCTGCGACGCGCGGTCAGTGGCGACGTCGTGCGTTACGTCGTGAACCGCAACATCAACTACACCAACATCTGCCATTTCCGGTGCAAGTTCTGCGCCTTCTCGAAAGGCCGCACGCACGAGGATCTGCGCGGCTCTCCTTATGATCTCGCCATCGAGGAAATTACGCGTCGCGCGATCGAGGCGTGGGATCGCGGGGCGACGGAAGTGTGCCTGCAAGGCGGCATCCATCCCGACTACACCGGCGCCACCTATGAGGCGATCTGCCGGGCGATCAAGGCTGTTGTCCCCGAGATGCACATCCACGCCTTCTCCGCTCTGGAAGTCACGCAAGGTGCGGCGACGCTCGGACTATCGGTCCGCGAATTCCTCACCAGGCTGAAGGCGGCCGGTCTCGGCACCCTGCCCGGCACGGCGGCGGAAATCCTCGACGATGACGTACGCGCCATCATCTGTCCCGACAAGATCAACACCGGCCAATGGCTCGACGTGCAGCGCGCCGCCCACCAGGCGGGATTGCGCACCACCTCGACCATCATGTACGGGCACGTCGAGACCTCGAGTTCGTGGGCGAAACATCTGCTTGCGCTACGCGACCTGCAGGCTGAAACCGGCGGCTTCACCGAGTTCGTGCCGCTTCCCTTTGTCCACATGGAAGCGCCGATGTATCGTCACGGCATGGCGCGCTCCGGCCCGACGTTCCGCGAAGCCGTGATCATGCATTCAGTCGCGCGGCTGGCCCTGCATCCGCTGATCCCGAACATCCAGACGTCCTGGGTGAAGATGGGGCCGGCGGGCGCCGCGATCTGCCTGAAGTCCGGCGCCAATGATCTCGGCGGCACGCTGATGAACGAGAGTATCTCGCGCGCAGCCGGCACCCAGCACGGCCAGGAGTTTCCGCCGCACGACATGGAGGCGCTGATCCGCTCGATCGGCCGCGAACCGATGCAGCGCGACACGCTCTATCGGCCGGTGCCGGAAGAGCGTCGAGCCGCATCCATGATCGCGGCCGATCTGACGCCAATCGTTCAGACGCCGGCGCGCAAGAAGGCGGCGGTCAGTTAGCGTTTTCGAGCGAAGTGGACACCGGTTCGCGTGAAGAAAACGCGTCAGGACAAAATTAGACCTCGACTTGCATGATCAGAGCCGAAGGCTATCGATACCCCGCTCCGCCAGCAGCGCGGGCACGCCAAGTTCTTCGAGCAGCGTGCGGGTACGCGTGCCGGCTGATTGCGGCAGGCGCAGGAAGAGCGCCAAATCGACCGGATGATCTATATCCATCGCGATTCCGGGCTGGCGGATCACCGTCGGCTCGATGCCCTGCAGACGCGCGGCGTCGAGGTGCGGGAAGTAGCTGTTGTCGCCGAAGCGAAGCGGCACCGATTCTGGCGGCGAGCAGACGACGGCATTGGATCCAAGATCGTCATGCGCCGGCGAGATCGTAAAAGACGGCGCGGCGAGATGCGCCGATAACACCGCGTCTATCTCGCCGGCGCGAGTGGCCGGAATGTCGCCGGGCATCGTGATCATGCCGAGGCGTCCTTCGCCCGCGAGAAGTCGGCGGCCGGCGTTCACGCTGCCGGTATGTCCATCCCGCGCCCCCTCGGTCACGATCCGCGCACCGATCTTCTTGCCAAGAGCCGTCGCATCTGGATCGAGCGTAACGATCATCACGCCGGCCAGAAGCCGGGAGCCGGCAACCGCGTCGAGCATGTCCGTGAGCATGGTGTCGGCGAGAAGCCGGCGTTGTGGCGGCGACAGCAGGCCCGACAGCCGATGCTTGGCGTCATCGAACTCCTTGACCGGAATGACCGCCCAGATATCGGTCATCGCTGCGACGCCAATGCGTCCGCCGCGTCGAGCGTTACGCGCGCCAGCGTCTCCCGGTCCTGCAGGCTCGTCATCAGCGTTTTGGCGATCGTGACCCGCGCGCCGACATTGCCGATCCCATCGGCGTCGGCGTGGTCGACGATATAACCATCCAGCAGGTCGCCGTAGCGTGCGGCGACGCCGGCGGCACTGGCCTCGAGGCCGAGTTCGCGCATCATCTTCGCGGTCGGGCCCTTGACGGCCTGCCCGCCGATGATCGGCGACACCGCGACGACCGGTGCACCACTCGCCTTGATCGCATCGCGCATGCCGGGGATCGCGAGAATTGGCTCGACGCTGATGAAGGGATTGGACGGACAGACGATCACCGCCCGCACGTCGCCCGAGCGCAGCGCCGCCGTGATGTCGGCCTGCGGCCGGGCGAGCGTCACGCCGTCGAATGCCAGCTCATGGACAACCGGCCGGCACTGCTGGCGCACGAAATAGTCCTGGAAGTCGATCCAGCCCTTCTCGCTGCGCACGCGGGTGCGCACGCGGTCGTCGCTCATCGGCACCACGCGGGCACCGATGCCGAGGCGCCGGCAAATATCTGATGTCACCTCGGACAATGTCTGCCCCAGGCGCAGGCGACGGGTGCGCTCGACATGCAGCGCGAGATCGCGATCGCCGAGCCGAAACCAGTCCTCGCCGCCGAGCGCGCCGATGCTGTCCATGAACGACCACGTCTCGTCACGCCGGCCCCAGCCGGTGGCGGGATTATCGATGCCCGCGAGCGCGTAGGTCAGCGTGTCGATATCGGGCGAGATGCTCAGCCCAAGATGCTCGAAATCGTCGCCGGTGTTGGCGACCACGAGCAGTTCGTCGGCCGGCAGGACGCGGCTCAGACCGAGCGCCAGTTTCGCGCCGCCGACCCCGCCGGACAGCGCCACGACCAGTCGTTTGCTCATCGGAACATGTCCTCGGCGGCGGGCCGCACCAGCTCGGACGCAGCATTGTCCGGACCGCGCCATGTCAGGCCGCGCACGATCACGACGGGCTGGCCTTCGGCCCCCTGCCCCATCACCAGCGACGCTGCCGCGGCGATCTCGTCCGCGTGCCCGGTGACGCTGACCTGAAGCTCGCGGCCGAACAGATCGGGCGAGCCACGCAGATCCATCAGCGACGGCAGGCCGGCGGCACCAATCGCAACGCCGCAGGTACCGCGCCGCCAGGCGACGGCCAAAGCTGTCGCTGATGATCACGGCGATCGGCACGCCGAACCTTTGCGACAGGCGCTTCCTCAACATCGCCGCGCTGCCGTCGGGATCGACCGGCAGCAGCAGGGCACGCTGGGGATCATCGGGCGAGGTCAATGTTGGACTGGTCGATGCCTGCGTTGGCCATCACCAGGCCGAGCCGGTGCTCGACGATCAGGACACCCGGCCTTGTCCGCACGACGCGCACCGATTCCGACAGGATCAGTTCAACGAGACGCGGATCTTTCTGGACCTTGCCGGCGAGTTCGATCGCCTCCGTCGAGGGCTTGACGGTCGCAAGATCGACCATGCGCCCTTCGGCCTTGGACACGATCTTCTGCGTCAGCACAAAGACGTCGCCGCCACGTGGCACGATGCCACCGCGCACCAGCCCCTCACCGATCAAGGCGACGAGATCGTCGTCCTTGGCTACCCGCGGAATGCCGGGGACGGCAAGGAGCTCGACGGCGCTGCTGCGTTGCATCGGCCGGTCCCGCGCGCTCAACCGAAACGCTTGCGAAGGCGCGGCAGCACATGCTCACCGTAGAGCTTCAGAAAGCGCGCCTGGTCTGGTCCCGGCGCGTGGAACACCAGATTCCGGAAACCGAGACCGACATAGTAACCGATCCGCTCGACGTGCTCGTCGGCGTCGCTGGAGACGATCCATCGACTGGCGGCGCGCTCCAGCGGCAGCGCGTCGGCGAGGCGCTGCATCTCGACGGGATCCTCGACCGTCATCTTTTCCTCCGGCGTCAGCGCCAGCGCCGCCCAGTGGCGCGTGTCCTCGAGCGCACGCGCCTTGTCGGTGTCGAACGACACCTTGACCTCGATCATGCGATCGTAGGACCGCGACGGATCCTCCGACGCTGCGATGCCTTCGGCGACCTTCGGCAACAGGGTCTCGGTGTAGAGCTCCGGCTTCTTGCCGCTCGTGCAAATGAACCCCTCGGCGGAGCGGCCGGCATAACGCGCCACGAGGGCGCCCGCGCGGCGACATAGATCGGCACCGGCGTGTCCGGGCGGTCGTAGATCGTCGCCTTCTCGGTCTTGTAGTACTGGCCTTCGAAGCTGACCCGCTCCTGGGTCCAGAGCGCCCGGATCAGCGTGACGGATTCACGCAGGCGAGCGAAGCGCTCCTTGAATTCCGGCCAGGGCTGGCCGGTCGAAGGCACTTCGTTGAGTCCTTCGCCGGTGCCGATGCCGAGCACGACGCGTCCCGGGAACATCGCGCCCATCGTGCCGAACGCCTGGGCGACGATGGAAGGATGGTAGCGGAACGTCGGCGTCAGCACGCTGGTGCCGATAACGACGCGCGACGTTCTGGCGCCGAGCGCGCCCAGCCACGTCAGCGAAAAGGGTGCATGGCCATCGACATGCTTCCACGGCTGAAAGTGATCGCTGATGAAGACGGAATCGAACCCGACTTCCTCGGCAAGACAGGAGAAGCCCAGCAACGTGCCCGGCGCGAACTGCTCCGCCGATGCCTTGTATCCGAGCTTGATCACCGCAAATCTCCTGGCTGGCGCCGGCCGATGCCGAGGCCATGGTACACGTGGTGGAAATCTATAGATTAGCGGGAAAGCAGCGACCAGCCAAAAAGGGGAAGCGACCATGCATCTCGGAATAGCCCTGCCTTTCGGCGACATCGGCGGCGATGGCCCGATCGTGCGCGAATACGCCGAACTCGCCGAGGCCGAAGGTTACGACGGCCTGACGCTGGCGGACCACGTGCTCGGCGGCAACCCGGCGAACCCCGCCAGCGGCCGTGCGGGTGGGCTCGGCCTGTTCCACGATCCCTTCGTGGCGTTCGGCTTCATCGCTGCCTGCACGAAAAAGGTCGAACTCTCCACCCAGGTACTGATCCTCGCGCAGCGTCAGACAGTGCTGGTTGCCAAGCAGGCCGCCAGTCTCGACGTGCTCAGCGGCGGCCGCTTCCGGTTCGGCATCGGCGTCGGCTGGAACGAGATGGAGTTCGTCGGCCTCAACGAGAATTTCCACAACAGGGGCAAGCGGTCCGAGGAACAGGTCCAGGTGATGCAAGCGCTGTGGGCCGATCCCTACGTTACGTTCGAAGGCAAGTGGCACCGCCTTCCGGACGCCGGCATCAATCCCCGGCCGCCACAGCGCAAAATTCCGCTGTGGTTCGGCGGTCATATGGACGTGACGCTGCAGCGGATCGCAAAATGGGGCGACGGCTGGATGATGCTGTCCGAACCGCCGGGACCCAAGGCCGTTGCCGAATTCGACAAGCTGCGCCGCCTGGTGGAAGCCGAGGGACGCGATCCGGCGTCGGTTGGCTTGGAAGTCTGGACCTCAACCGGCACCGGCACCGAGAAGGACTGGCGCGAGGAAATCAGCTTCTGGAAGCAGGCCGGCGTCACGCATGTCACGCTGCACAACACCTTCGGCGGCTACCACCACAAGCGCATGGCCGGCCGGAGCATGACCGACCATGTCAACGCGATGCGCCGCTACCGCAACGCCGTCGCCGATTTGCTCTAAGAGGGCGGCGTAGCCTCAGGTATCGGCGAGCGCGGCCAGCATGCGGTCGCGGGCGGCGAAATCGCCGTCGGCGTGGACGGGCTGCAGGCAGACATGCGTGGCGCCGGCCGCAAAGTGCTCCCGCAGGCCGCGCCTGACCGCGTCGGCATCGCCCCAGAGAACCATCGCATCGATGAACCGGTCGCTGCCGCCGTCGGCAAGCTCATCCTCGGTGAAGCCCTGGCGCAGCCAGCTGTTGCGGTAGTTCGGCAGCGCCATGTAGCGCGACAGTTCCTTGCGCCCGAGCGCCCGCGCTTTCGCCGGATCGGTCTCGATCGTTATTTTCTGCTCCACTGCAAGCCACTTCGATGGCCCGAGGATCGCGGCGGCCTCAGCCGTATGCCTTGGTGTCACGTTATAGGGGACAGCGCCGCGCGACTTGGCAGCGCTCAGCGCCAGCATCTTCGGCCCGAGTGCGGCAACCACGACTGGCAATTCGCCGGCGGGCGCTGACTTGTTGATGCCGTCGAGATAGGCACTCATCGCCGCCAACGGCTTGTCGTAGCGATGGCCACGCAGCCCCTCGACCATCGGAATGTGGCTGACGCCGAGGCCGAGAACGAACCGGTCGCCGTAAAGTGCGTTCAGCGAGATCAAGGCGCGCTGCGCGGTAAAGGAATCGCGTGCATAGATGTTGGCGATCGAACTGCCGATCATCAGCTTCTCGCTGCACGACAGCAGCCAGGCCGCCAGCGACATCGACTCATAGCCCCGCGATTCCGGGTACCACAGGTTCGAGTAGCCGTTGTTCTCGACCGTGCGCACGAAATCGCGCAGCTGCGATCCGTCGAGCTTATCGGTGCTGTACCACACGCCGAGGCGTCCGAGTTTCATGTCGATTGCCTCCGGTTGAAGGTGCGTGCGAACCGCTATCGCGCGGTCAAAAGGGACGAAGCCGCGCGAATTGCGAGATTACGTCGCTGTGGCGGTCGGCCACCACGTACCCTAATGGACTGGATCCAGCACGACCACCGGTATCTCGCGCTCGGTCTTGAGCTGATAGTCGGCGTAGGGCGGCCAGAATTCGAGCGCCTTTTTCCAAAGCCGGAGGCGTTCCTCGCCCTCCGTCGTCCTGGCCCGCGCATTCATCTTCTTGGTCCCGACTTGTACTTCAACGTCGGGGTTTGCAAGAATGTTGCGATACCAGCCTGGGTGTTCGGGCGCGCCTCCCTTTGAGGCGACTACGAAGTAATTGCCGCCGTCCATTCCGTAAAACAGCGGAAATATGAACTTGTCGCCAGACTTGCGGCCGGTGGTGGTCAGCAGCAGCGACGGCACCGTCAGCTCACCGTGCTGCGGCACCGTTACCTTGTACATGTGCCCGTCGGTTCCGCCGCTCGAAAGATAGCGGTTCGCGTGCTCGAGCATCCAGTCCGGCAGGTTCGGAGCGAGTTTCGCTTCAGCCATCGTGCCCTCTCATCAAAGCTGTAGGGAACATACCATCGGGCGCCGGATCGGCCAAATCCGAATTCAAGAGCAACGCGATTTGGCGCTTTAGGGTGACGACGCTGTTGTGTTGCGATGGATAAGTCTGTTGTTGGCCTTCAGCAACATGCAAATTCGACCGAAGGTCGGCTTTCCGCCAGAAGCAGGCCTTCCCGCGAGGCCGGCTTTTGACCCCGACGGAGACGTCGATCATCTTGCCGCAAGCAGAGGGCGGCGGCTATTTCCCGCAAGTAGCGGTGAAACTCGAACTTCACGAAGTTCCCCGCCATGACGAACCAAATCTGCCGTCGTACCGACCAATCGAAGCACCCGAGAGACGTCCCTGGCGAGGATGCGATGAAACTGCAGAAGATCCTTTTCAGCTTCGACGGCCGGATCGGCCGCCGCACCTATTGGCTGGCGATCCTCGCCCTGATCGTCGCGGTGCAGGTCTTGACCTTCGCCCCCTTTCTCCTCGATAGCGAAGAGTGGGCCGTCCTGATCGTCGCCTTGACCTCGCAATTCATATGGCTCTTGAGCCTGTGGCCGATACTGGCCGTGGGCAGCAAGCGATTGCACGACCGCAACAAGAACGGCTGGTGGCTGCTGGCTTTCTGGCTGCTCCCCTTCGCCCTGTTCGTTGGCGGCTTCAGCATCGTCTTCTTTGACGACCCCAAAACCGGCCGGAGCGGAGATTTCTCGACCGGCTCGATCCTGATTTTTGCGAGCCTTCCGCCCGCGCTATGGGGCATCGTCGAGCTCGGCATTCTGCCGGGCACCAAGGGGCCGAACCTGTACGGCGCCGACCCGGCGCAACAGCCGACTTGAAAACCGCTATGCGTCCCACGCTGGAGCTGGACCCACAGCACTGGACGCCCCCGCACGTCGCGCGCCAGCTCCCAGCGGCGCTCGAGTTCCAGCCCGCCGCCAGCCATGGTGGCAGCCGAGATTGCATGCGGTTTTACCCTCCCATTGCATTATTTGGAAAATACCCTGCTGGCCAGCACATCCGACGCCTCCAGGGACATGATGTCGTCCGCGGTCAGCACGCGATCGAGATCGGTGACGAGGCGGTTGGCCTGGCGCAGGCGCATGCGGTCGAGCGCGTTTCGGATCGAGCGTGCATTGGAGAACAGCGGCTGGGTCTTGCGCAGTTCGATGTAGTGGATGAAGGCCTGCCGCGCGTCCGCGCTGAACCTGTAGTTCATGTCCCGCAGCATCAGTTCGGCGATCGCGAGCAACTCGTCATCGGCATAATCGGGGAAGTCGATGTGATGGGCAATGCGTGAGCGGAAGCCCGGATTGCTACTAAAGAACTTGTCCATCCGGTCGCCATAGCCGGCGAGGATCACCACCAGATCCTCGCGCTGCGATTCCATCACCTGCAGGAGGATCTCGATCGCTTCCTGGCCGTAGTCGCGTTCGTTATCCGGCCGGTACAGGTAGTAGGCCTCATCGATGAAGAGCACGCCGCCCATCGCCTTCTTCAGTATCTCCTTGGTCTTTGGCGCGGTGTGGCCGATATATTGCCCGACCAGTTCGTCACGGGTCACCGACACCACATGGCCGCGGCGCACGAAGCCGAGCTTATGAAGGATGTTGGCCATCCTCAACGCCACTGTGGTCTTGCCGGTCCCGGGATTGCCGGTGAACGACATATGCAACGTCGGAACATCGGAGGTCAGGTTCATGCGCTTGCGAATGCGCTCGATCAGCAGCAGCGAGGCAATCTCGCGGATGCGGGTCTTGACCGGCTTCAGCCCGGTCAGCTCACGATCGAGCTGATCGAGCACCTCGCCGATGCCGACCTCGTTGAATTCGCGGCGCAGATCCACCTGCTCCGGCGGCGGGGCCTCCATCGGCGAACTCGCCAGCGCGCTCATTTGCCACCGTAGCGTCCGCCCTCGGGACGATCAGCGGCGTAGGACTTTGTGGTGTAGCGGATGTTACGGCCGGCGACCTCATGCCGTTCGAGCCGGAAGCCGGGCTCGTCCTTCGGCCGGTTGACGATGAAGGAAAGCCGAACGGACTCCCAGCCATGGCTGGAATCGAACGCGGACATTCTGATGTATCGGTCGCCATACACCTTGCGGCACTCGTTCAGCTCCATCAGCACACCTGCGGCATCGCGGAGATCGAACATCGGCAGTCCCCACATTTCCCAGAACGTGTTGCGGGGATGCGGATCGTCGGTGAATTCGATATTCACGGCCCACCCCTTGCCTAGGCAGTATTGAACCTGCGCCGATATCTGTTCGTCGGTGAGGTCCGGCAGGAAAGAGAAACAGCCCTGGGTAACGCGCATGATCCTGCTCCTTACATCGAGACGCTGGCGGTGGGGGCGTAGTCGGGCATGTCGGTCGACTCGTAATTGAAGGTGACGTTCTTCCAGACCTCGAGCGCCGATTTCAGCGGCGTGCAGGTCTGCGCGGCCTTGGCGAGAATTTCAGGGCCTTCGTGCAGATAGTCCCGGCCCTCGTTGCGGGCGAGGATCATGGCCTCCAGCGCCACCCGGTTGGCGGTCGCACCGGCCTGGATGCCCATCGGATGGCCAATAGTGCCGCCGCCGAACTGCAGGATCACGTCTTCGCCGAGATGATCGAGCAGCTGGTGCATCTGGCCGGCGTGAATGCCGCCGGATGCCACCGGCATCATCTTGTTGAGGCTCGCCCAGTTCTGGTCGAAGAACACGCCGTGTTCGAGCTTCATCGGGTTGAAGTCCTCTCGGCAGATGTCGTAGTAGCCCCGCGTGGTAGCCGGGTCGCCCTCGAGCTTGCCGACCACGGTGCCGGCATGGATGTGATCGACGCCGGCGAGGCGCATCCATTTCGCGATAACGCGGAACGAGACGCCGTGGCTGCGCTGTCGCGTATAGGTCGAGTGCCCTGCCCGGTGCAGATGCAGGATCATGTCGTTGCGGCGCGCCCATTTCGCCATCGACTGGATCGCGGTGTAGCCGATCACCAGATCGATCATGATGATGACCGAACCGAGTTCCTTGGCGAATTCGGCGCGCTCGTACATGTCTTCCATGGTCCCGGCGGTGACGTTGAGATAGGTACCCTTGATCTCGCCGGACGCGGCCTGCGCCTTGTTGACCGCTTCCATGCAATAGAGGAAGCGCTCGCGCCAGTGCATGAACGGCTGCGAGTTGATGTTCTCGTCGTCCTTGGTGAAGTCGAGCCCGCCCTTCAGCGCCTCATAGACCACGCGTCCGTAGTTGCGGCCGGAAAGGCCGAGCTTCGGCTTCACGGTCGCGCCGAGCAAGGGACGGCCGAACTTGTCCATGCGCTCGCGCTCAACCACAATGCCAGTCGCCGGGCCCTGGAAGGTTTTGACATAAGCGACCGGCAGCCGCATGTCTTCCAGGCGCAGGGCCTTCAACGGCTTGAAGCCGAAGACGTTGCCGATGATCGACGCCGAGAGGTTGGCGATCGATCCATTCTCGAACAGGTCCAGATCATAGGCGATATAGGCAAAATACTGCCCGGGCGAGTTCGGCACGGGATCGACGCGGAAGCATTTGGCACGGTACTTTTCCGCGGCTGTCAGCCGATCGGTCCACACCACCGTCCAGGTCGCGGTCGAGGATTCGCCGGCCACCGCCGCCGACGCCTCGATCGGGTCGACGCCGTCCTGCGGCGTGACCCGGAACAGCGCGATGATGTCGGTGTCCTTGGGTTCATAATCGGGCTCCCAATAGCCCATCTTCTTGTATTCCATCACGCCGGACTTGTAACGATCCTTGCCGCGAACGGTCATCGAGTGCTGGTTCATGCTGGTCTCCTCATGTTGCGAGCGGCGGCTGGGGATCAAGAGGTCATGCGGCATGGGTCATCTCCCCGACACGTGGATCGAGCGCGCCGGACCGATAGCGCTTCGCCATTTCGGTCAGCGGAATGACCTTGATCCTCGAGGCGTGGCCCGCGGTGCCGAACTGCTCGAAGCGTTCGCGGCAAAGGTCGCGCAGCGCGTCCATCGCCGGCTTGAGGAATTTTCGCGGATCGAACTCGCCTTTGTGCTGCGTTGCCACCTTGCGGAACGCGGCTGTCATCGCCAGCCGGCAGTCGGTGTCGATATTGACCTTGCGCACGCCGTGCCTGATGCCGCGAACGATCTCCTCGACCGGCACGCCCCAGGTCTGCGGCATCTCTCCGCCGAACTGATTGAATATGTCTTGCAGCGGTTGCGGCACCGAGGATGAGCCGTGCATCACCAGATGCGTGTTCGGCAACCGGCGGTGGATTTCCTCGACCACTTTCATGGCGAGGATGTCGCCGTCGGGCTTGCGCGAGAACTTGTAAGCGCCGTGCGAGGTGCCCATCGCGATCGCCAGCGCGTCGACCTTGGTGGCGCGGACGAAATCGACCGCCTGGTCCGGATCGGTCAGCAACTGGTCGTGGCTGACCTTGCCTTCGACGCCATGGCCGTCCTCCTGTTCGCCGCCGCCGTGCTCGAGCGAGCCGAGCACGCCGAGTTCGCCTTCGACCGAGGCGCCGATCCAGTGTGCCATCTCGACCACGCGGCGGGTGATATCGACGTTGTAGTCGTAATCCGCCGCGGTTTTGGCATCGGCCTTGAGCGAGCCGTCCATCATCACGGATGTAAAACCGCATTGCAGAGCCGTCGCGCAGGTCGCCTCCTCGTTGCCATGGTCCTGATGCAGGCAGAGCGGGATCTGCGGATGCATTTCCTCCAGCGCGTCGATCATCTTCGACAGCATGATGTCGTTGGCGTAGGAGCGCGCGCCGCGCGAGGCCTGGATGATAACCGGCGCATCGACGGCTGCCGCCGCCTCCATGATCGCCAGCCCCTGCTCCATGTTGTTGATGTTGAACGCCGGCACGCCGTAGCCATGCTCGGCAGCGTGATCCAGCAATTGCCTCAGGGTGATTCGTGGCATCGCAGTTCCTCTCAGTTCCACAGGGATGTCATGAATGAATTGCCGCCACCTTCGACCGCACCAGGCAATTCATGGCGGCCCTCGCGACGGCCTCCGCCGTGATGCCGAATTCGCGGTACAACACTTCGGCCGGAGCGGAGGCACCGAAGCCGGTCATGCCGACGAACTCGCCGCTGTCGCCGAGCCAGCGCGCCCAGTCGCCCTCAACCGCGGCCTCGACGCCTATTCGCGGAACTCTTCCGAGCACGCTGGCCTGGTATTCGCGCGACTGCCGGCGAAATAGATCGAAGCATGGCGCCGAAACGACTGCGGCGCGCACGCCGTCGCTCGCGAGCAGCTTTGCCGCCTTGAGCGCGATCGACACTTCGGAGCCCGTACCAATCAATGTGACGTCGCGATCGTCCTCCGGTTCGACAATCACGTACGCCCCCAGCGCTACCAGGTTGACGACGCCGCCAGCGTCACGAAATGTCGGCATCGCCTGTCGCGACAGGCACAACAACGACGGGCTCGTCTGCGCCCGTAACGCGCAATCCCATGCCTCGGCGGTCTCGACAGCGTCTCCGGGCCGGAACACCAGCAAATTGGGAATGGCGCGCAGCGACGCCAGATGCTCGACTGGCTGATGTGTCGGTCCGTCCTCGCCCAGTCCGATGGAATCATGCGTCATCACATGAATGACGCGGATGCCCATCAGCGCCGCCAGCCTGATCGCCGGACGGCTGTAATCGGCGAAAGTGAGAAACGTGCCACCGTAAGGAATGAAGCCGCCATGCAGCGCGATGCCGTTCATCGCGGCAGCCATGGCGTGCTCGCGGACGCCATAATGGATGTAGCTGCCGTCAAAGGCAGCGGCATTCACCACCCGGTGGGTCTTGGCGCGCGTCAGGTTGGAATGGGTGAGATCGGCCGAGCCGCCCAGCAAATTCGGCAAGGCTTCGGCGATTGTGTCGATCACCAGTTGCGACGCCTGCCGCGTCGCGATATCCGGCTTGTCGGCCGCGAAGCGATCGCGGATATCGGTCATCGCTTCGGCATATCCATAGGGCAGGTTTCGATTCAGCGCGTCGTGGAACGGCGAGCGTGCAGCCGGGTTTAATCGCCTGGTTCGCTCGACCCAGCTTCGGCGGGCAGCATGCCCGTGCTCACCGATCTTGCGCCATCGCTGAAGGACGGAATCCGGAATCTGGAACGGCTCGTAGGGCCAATCCAGCGCGGCGCGGGTCTTTGCCACTTCCTCCGCGCCGAGCGGCGCGCCGTGGGCTTTTTCGCTGCCCTGACGGTTCGGGGCGCCGAAGCCGATCATGGTGCGGCAGGCGATCAGTGACGGCCGGTCGCCGCGTCGCGCCTGCTCGATCGCGGCTGCTATCGCCTCGGGATCGTGGCCGTCGATCCGGCTCGCCGACCAGCCCGAAGCCTTGAAGCGCGCGAGTTGGTCGTCCGAACACGACAGCGACGTCGCGCCATCGATCGAGATCTCGTTGTCGTCGAACAGCACGATCAAACGGCTGAGCCCGAGGTGCCCGGCCAACGAGATCGCCTCGTGGCTGAGGCCTTCCATCAGGCAGCCGTCGCCCGCGATCACATAGGTGTAGTGATCGACGAAATCACTGCCAAACCGCGCGTTCATAAGCCGCTCGGCCAGCGCCATGCCGACGGCCGTGGCGATCCCCTGCCCTAATGGCCCGGTGGTCGTCTCGACTCCGGGCGTATGGCCGTATTCGGGGTGCCCCGGAGTTTTCGATCCCCACTGCCTGAAGGACCTGAGCTCTTCCAAAGTCAAACCTTCGTAACCCGTCAGGTACAGCAGCGCGTAGAGCAGCATCGAGCCGTGCCCGGCCGACAGCACGAAGCGATCACGGTCAGGCCACGCCGGATCGGCAGGATCGAATTTGAGGAATCGAGAGAACAGCACGGTTGCGACATCGGCCATGCCCATCGGCATGCCCGGATGTCCGGACTTCGCTTTCTCGACGGCATCGATCGCCAGGAAGCGGATCGCGTTGGCCATTTCCGCATGCGAAACATCGGTGCGGCCGGCAATACAGGCGAGAGCTGGAGCGTTCATACCGTGCGCCTCTTGCGTTCCATCAGTTGCAGGATCAGCGGGGTGAGGATGAGTTGCATCGCCAAATCGAGCTTCGATCCGTGGATCACGATCGAATTGGCGCGCGACATGAAGCTATTTGGAATCATCGACAGCAAGTACGGGAAGTCGATCCCGCGCGGATTCTTCAGCCGGATCACCACCATCGATTCGTCCGGCGTCGGAATCCAGCGCGCGATAAATGGATTTGACGTATCAACCGTCGGCACGCGCTGGAAGTTGATGTCGGTCTCGGCAAATTGCGGACAGATGTAGTGCACGTAATCTGGCATCCGCCGCAGGATCGTATCGGTGACGGCTTCCGCGGTGTAGCCACGGTCGCTGCGGTCGCGGTGCAGCTTCTGAATCCACTCCAGATTGATGACGGGAACGACGCCGATCTTGAGATCGGCATGCTGCGCGATATTGACCTTGTCGGTCACCACGGCGCCATGCAGGCCCTCGTAAAACAGCAGATCCGACTTTTCAGGCAACGGGCCCCATTCGGTGAAAGTGCCTGGATCTGCGCCGTACAGCTTGGCTTCCCCGTCGTCGTGGACGTAGTGACGTGTGGTTCCGGTGCCGGATTCGCCGTAATCGCGAAACGCCTTCTCCAGTTCTTCGAACAGATTGGTTTCCGGGCTGAAGTGACTGAAGTGCTTGTTGCCGCGCTCGGCCTCTTCAGCCATTTTCGTACGCATCTCGACGCGATTGTAGCGATGGAAGGCGTCGCCCTCGATATAGGCTGCGGCGACCTTCTCGCGGCGGAAGATGTTCTCGAAGGTCTTTTTCACTGACGTCGTGCCGGCGCCGGATGAACCTGTGATCGATATGATGGGATAGCTGCGCGACATCGGTCCCTGTCCCCTCAGCGAAACAGGCCGCGCCGCGCAAACAGCGGCGCGTCGCTATTGTCGAACATCGGCTCGATGCCCTCGTGAATCGCGCCGACGTCGCGGACGCCGCGCACCGACCCCATGATCAGCGGAACGCGCTGGTGCGGCGTCCTGGCCGAGAGTTCGAGAATGCGCCGGCGTCCGGTCGTCGCCGAGCCCCCCGCCCATTCCATCACCAGCGCCATCGGATGCGCTTCGTACAACAGCCGCAGCCGCCCCTCGCGATATCCGGGGCGAGCATCGGCGGGGTAAAGGAAAACACCGCCGCGGACGAGGATGCGAAGCGATTCAGCCACCAGCGAGCCGATCCAGCGCATGTTGAAATCGGCGCCGCCATTGCCGTTGGTGCCAGCTAGGCATTCGTCGATATAGGCCCGAACCGGACCATGCCAGTGCCGCCGGTTCGATGCGTTGATCGCAAATTCCGGTGTGCCTGGCGCAATCGTTACGGCGCGCGCGGTCAGCAGGAACTCCCGGGCCCGCCTGTCGAGAATGAAGATATCGACGCGCTGATTGAGCGCCAGAACCAGCGTGGTCTGCGGGCCGTAAACCACAAAGCCCGCGGCGCGCTGCGCCGTGCCGGGCTCGAAGAAGGTGGAGACGATGTCGTTGCCACGCGGACGAATCGAAAAGATCGTTCCAACCGAAATATTGTTTTCAAGATTGGCCGATCCATCGAGCGGATCGATCGCGACGCAGAGCGGCGCCGCAGCATCGAGAATCTCCGGCAGTTCCGCTTCTTCGGAAAGAATGGCTGCAACCGGCGTTCCGCGCAGCGCGTGCCGCATCATCTCGTCGGCGGCAACGTCGATATCCTTCTGCAGATCGCCATCGGAATTGACGCCGCTATGTCGTCCGGTGATGCCGGCCAATGGTCCATCGGCAATGAGGTCGGCAAGATTGATCGATGCCATCGCAAGCGCCTCGATCACAGCGGCGACCGCGGCCCTGTTCGGCGCGTCCTGCACCGAGCGATCGAGATGCGAACGCAAGGTCACGCGTTCGTCCATGGCCGTTCCCCTGTCAGCGCCCTCTGCGGGGCCATTCCAAAGCGTCGTGCCGGTCGGCACTCCGCGCCTCACAACATCCCAATTTGCCAAATTAGGGAAATTTTCTTATCTTTGGCTTCGGCAAAGTTTTCCTTATAAAGGGTACGCCGATGGCAAGCCGGTTTCCGCGGGAATTGACGATTCGCCAGCTTCGCGCGCTGGCAGCCGTTCACAGCGATCGATCGGTGACCGCGGCCGCCAAACGGCTGCATCTGACCCAGCCGGCCGTCACGCTGCAGATTCGGAATTTGCAGGCGCTGGCAGGACTGCCCTTGATTCAGCGCACCAGCGACGGGATGCTTCTGACCGATGCGGGGCGCGAGGTGCTGGCGCTTTCCGAACGCATCGAGGCGGCGATCGCGGACTGCGAAACCTCGCTGGAGATGATGGCGGGCAAAACCGCCGGCCGCATCTCGATCGGCGCCGTCAGCACCGCAAAATATTTCGTGCCGTTCATGATCTCCGGATTTTCCAAGCTCTATCCGAATGTCGATGTCACGCTCTCGATCGGCAACCGGCAAGAGATCGGCACGGCGCTGCGCGGATACGATCTCGATTTTGCGATCATGGGCCGTCCACCGGCGGACATCGATATGGACGTGCACCTGATCGGCGACCATCCCCACGTCATCATCGCGCCGACCGGCCATCGCCTGACACGAAAATCCAACATTGCGCTTGCCGATCTGGCCGCGGAGACCTTCCTGATGCGCGAGCCAGGCTCGGGCACGCGCGGGCTGATGGAGCAGTTATTCGAAACCGCACGCGTTCGCCCCAAAATCGGCATGGCGATGAGCAGCAACGAGACCATCAAGCAGGCGGTGATCGCGGGCCTCGGCATCGCGTTCATTTCCGCGCATACGGTGGCCACCGAACTCGACGAGCGGCGACTGGTGACGCTCGATGTGGTCGGGCTTCCGGTGGTCCGGCAATGGTTCGTCCTTTCCCGCAAGGACAAGATCCTGCTGCCACCGGCGCGCGCGATGCTGGAGTTCCTCAGCGCACGCGGCGCGCAATTCCTGCCGCGAACCCGCGGCAGGGTTCGGCTCACCCGTCCATCGGCGCGCGGCAAGCGCTGATTGGCCTCTTCTACTTTTCCGTCACATCCCAGCCGCCCGCTCCGAGGCGCTGGCGCAACGCGTTGAAGCGATGAAACAGGACATCGGTGAGCGGCCTCTTCCGGTTCCCAACCGGCACCACGAACTCACGAGGTGCTGATGCGATTATCGGCGCGCCAGGATCAGGCCGACCAGGAAGGCGATTGCCAGCGACGGAATCGGTGCCTCCCGCGTTGCCGCGCTTATCCGGTCGCGCCATGTCGGACGCGGCGCAACCTCCTCGGCGAGGTCGCGGGACATGCTGCGGATCGCATCAACGGCGCTACCGATCCGTCGTTCGGCGGTTTCGGCAGCGTAGGCATCTTCACTTTTCATGAACGCTCAAACGCGCGAGCGGCAGCGCAAGTTCCGCGCATGCGAGCAGGCTCGTGAGTTGATCCAGCAAATCGGCAACGGTCGAGATAAATTGAATGCTGCGGCTTCGAAGCTTTTCCGAAAGCAGATCATCCGATACCCTTTCTGAAACTGCGTTGCGCCGTGGTCCACCCGTTTGAGGATGGCAACCACGGGGCCGCATTTCAGTTGGAGAATGAACCGACCGTGACAACCCGATGAGACGTCTTGCCCAGGCTTCGCTCGGCCTCCTCGCTTGGAACCTTCTCCTGACATTCCCCGGATTCGCCCAGCTCAAGGGCAATCCCGACAATTTTTGACGGACGAATTCGACTGCCCGCTCGCCATGCATCTAGCCGGCAAGTTTCTCGTGGTCGGTGACAATCTTCATTGCGGCGGCGCGAACGTGTCGTTTTCAGGGGTCTACCAGAAGAGACCCAAGCGATAGTGGCGAACCCGGCGGTTTCTGATCAATCCCGGCATCGCCGCTTCATCGGATTGGACTGCGCAAAAGAACCGTCGTCTCCGGGATGGCTTCTGCTTTCAATCCTGGCGTTCCCAGCGCCAGCGCGGTCACGAGCAGCAAGATGCTTGCCGAGATGATGGGGAGACAGAAACGATCCATGCGAATTCAACAATCGGATCGACAGCCCGTTCCGCGGAAACCTTTGCGTTTCGGAATGGACGTGATCAGCTCTCAACCCGTCCGCGTGCGTCAACGCCAAAACAAATCTGGCACGCAGGATCAGGTGCGCCCTCTCCGCGAAATTGGGCCGCCTTTTCTCCGTGTAAATTCGCAGCATCCTAACGGAACCAAGCTTCCTTGGCCCGGTTATGGTGCACCGTCGCAGGAGGTCGCCATGGACCGTGTCACCCGCTGTTTGCAGTGCGGCAAGAGAATGGTACCGGCCCCCAGTTACTCAGGACGCACGGAGTTGAAGTGTGTGTTCTGCGATAGGCTGGACCCGATGGAGATGGCGGAGCCGAACAAATGGGCCGATAGCCCCCTCGCCACGCCAGTTTCCGAGACAGTCCGTTAAACGAGATTCTTCTGGAGGTGATTTCGGTATTCGACACCGGCGACGCGGGTATGTCTTCGCGGGCGCTCAAAGGTTCAGAGAAGTCAGAGAGCGAGCGGCCGACTAAAAATCTGTTGAAGCTGCATCGGCGACACAAGTGTGTCGGCTAGTTCACACCTCGACGGGCCGAATCGTGGCATGATCGGTCTCGCGCCACGATCTCTCTGGCGCCGTTTCCTCCCGAACTTCACCCCGTCAACAGTGGCGGGGTGTTTTTCTACGGCGGAACCGGGCGCAGGCAGCTTCCCCATGGAAGGCGCCTATCCCTGCGCGGCCAGCCGCCACGCACCGCCTCCCACCTGGAACCAACCGCTATTTTCCTCGTTTTCCCGGCATGAGAATTCGCGAAGAAAACTGCAACATGGTTCTGCTGGCGGTCGTCGCCCTGTTTGCGGTGGTGGTCGCAAGTGGCGCTACACTGGTTGGGCCGAACGACAACGCGCCGGCCCGCCTCGCCGATCGAACAACCGCGTCGGAGCCGGCCAGCGCTCTCGCGCAACCGCGATCTGCCGACCAGCCGATCATCAACGTCAGCGATCAACCGCAGGTGCGAATCATCGGCGCACCGTTCGTCCCCAATACCAATCCGCGCGAACGCTAGTCGATGAACTCTGCCGCCTCCTGACGCGCCATGTGCACGTTGTCAGGAAGAACTGTCGCCGTTTTGTCACCGGGCGCGCAAAAGCGCGGCAGTTATCCACCGTCACCTCCACACCAGCTTGATTCCACAAAAGGTGTTTGATGGAGTGGCTGGGGCAGAGGTGTTTTCATGAAATGGATGAGGGAACGCGATCTCCTGATCGCACAAACGATGGAGTTCGTTCAATCGGTGTCCGGCAAGAAGCTGGCGGCCGACAATATTCTGCGACCAACACGATTGCGACCAACACGATCGCGACCAACACGATTGCAGCGCCGGTCACCCGATTCCCTGCCGAGACCTCCAGCACTGCCAACGCTCCCGCGCCGATGCACGACATCGCGGCCTTGCTGGCCGTGAGCGGCGCCGTTGCCGAACCGCCGAAACCGGCCCCACCCGCACGGCTCGACCTGCGGGACGAGTTCCAGGCCGAGATCAAGGCGCGGGTCGCCAATTTCCGCGCGCATCAGGAACGGTTCAGCCGCGAGCGCGAGGCCTTCTGCAGCGCCACCATGGCCAAGGTCCACGCCTCGATCAAGGAGAGCGAACTGCCGCCGCGGCTGGGCAACTAGCCAGCCGCCCTTCGGGACAGTTACTTCCTGCCGATCTTGTCGAGCACCGGCAGCAGGTGCGCAAGGAACGCCTGCGGGTCTTCGCTCATCGGGAAGTGGCCGAGGCCCTTCATGATGGTGGCCTCGCAGCCGGCAATACTGTTTGCCACCGCAAGCGTCTCTTCCGGCGTGCAGGAATAATCGTATTCGCCTGACAGCAGAAACAGCGGGCAGCGCCGCGTGTCGATCTGCGCGACCCGGTCGCGGATGTCGCCGTCCAGCTTGTAGAAATACAGATCGCCCTTGAAGACGCCGGGGCCGCCCTGCATGTAGTGCCACAGCGTCTCCCACCGCTCCTTGTCCGGCGCATCGGGACCGACCAGGCCCGAGACGATGGCGCCGCAGACTTCGCCGCCGTGCACGTCGCTCCGGTGCAGGAAGTTGAGGTCGTAATAGGGATCGACATGCGCGCCGGCCTGCAGCCCGATAATGGCGCGGAAACTTTCGGGATGTTCGAGCGCCAGATGCAGCGCGATGCGGCCGCCGATCGAGCAGCCGATCAGGATCGGCCTGTCGAGCCCGAGCGCTGCCGAAATCTCCAACACCATCGTGGTGTATTGCACTGAAGTGAGCTGATACTCCTCGTCATGCCAGCCGGCGGGCGGCGACGACTTGCCGTGCCAGGGCATGTCGAAGGCGATCACGCGGTGCTTTGCCGTGACCCGCGCATCGTTCATCAGGCCGCGATACTGCCGCCCGTCCGAGCCCGCGGTGTGCAGGCACAACAGCGGCGTGCCCTCGCCTGCTTCCTCGACATAGATCCGGTGCGACCGGCCGAACAGGTCGAGATGCATGTAGCGGCCGGTGATCGGCTCGAACTTCGCGCTCATGCGGCGGCTCCCGCTGCGCGCAGCTTGGCAAGCGCCTCCTTGAAGTAGCGCAGATGCGACATGAAGACCTGCAGATTGCCCTCGGCCTTCAGCGCGCGCCGCTTGATCAGCGCCATCAGATCATTGGAGCCCGGCGGTGGCCGGCTGCTCCAGAACTTCAGCCAATCCTCCTCGGAGGCGCGCAGCGCAAAGGACGAGGACGGCATCACGAACGGGCCCGATGCGACCGATACTATTCGGCCCTCGAAGATCGAGATCAGCCAGGAGGTGCGGCCTACTTCCAGGAGGAAAGTAGTCGTCAGGTACCGGCCTCGCCGGACCAGTCCCGGGTCTGCGTTGACCCGCTGCTGCAGCGTTTCGATCATTTCCATCCCATCCTTCGCGAGTCGCCCGGCGTTTGGGTACGCGGTGCTTGTTGCTGGGCATGATGGGGAGATTGGCCGGGGCGTCAATCCGCTGGGGCTAGAGCCAGGCGCATACCAGCGCCACGTTGGCCGCGCAGGCGACGAACAGCGTCACGGTGAGCGTCAGTTGCACGCGCTCGCAGAAGATCTGGCAGATCGGGCTCATGGCCGGAAACATCCGGCGATTCTAGCGGAGGAGTCTCGGGGATTCTTTTTCGCGGGATTTACCTGTCGTTTACGACTCAGAGACGGCTTGGGAAGTCCCACAAAATGGCCCGGAATGGACGTTTTTCGACCTCACACCGCGGTGAAGCTGACCGGCATGGCAGCCAGAACTGAAACTCGGACCCCACTTCCGCGTTGACCGTTTTTACCGGAGCAAACGATGCCCTACGCGCTGTTCTCCAATGAGGCCAAGCTGAGCAAGGCCTATCCCACCGAAGCCGATGTCTGGAAGGTCGCCCGGAAGAGCGGCCTGGTGGTCGACGTCGTTTCCGAGGCGGCGAAGGCCGCCCCCCGCCCGGTGCTGGACTATGATTACGAGATCAAGTTCTGCCAGGCGGAGCCGCATGAGGATCCTGCCCGAAACAAGGCCGATGCCGAGCGCGAGGCCCTGAGCGAGTTGCAGCTGGCATCGTGAGCCCCCGGCCACGACGGCGACGGCCGGCAATCATACGCACAGGCCAGAATTCTTGAACCAGAATTGTTGGGATTGAGCCCGGCAGCCGGGCAAACGAACGACCGCGGCGTCCAGATCCCGGTTCGCGCCGGGATGACGTCCGCGAAGAAGTGGCGTCCTACGGTGTCGCCGATACCAGCGATGCCTGTTCCGAAGCCAGGGTCACGCAGGCCCTGCGCCGCTGCACGCCCCGGATCGTCCCCGTCACCTTGAGGACCTTGCCGGTCCCGCAAGACGGGTCCTGCACGAAGGCGACTTCATAGGGGGCAAGGATAAGCGGTTCGGTTTTCAGGACAGTTTGGGCAAGGCACGGAAACGCCGCTGCAGAAAAGATCAGCCCTAACGCAAAGACACGCATGTTTGTTTGTCCAACCACCAGCCGGCTGAACCATAATAGCGTATCGTGACGAAAAGTTGCTTGCAGCGCGAAAATTATTTTTCCGCGCTCCTGAAAAGGCGATCGGCATCCCGGTGCCCCGCTTCGCCAAACAAAAAGGCCGGCGCTGAGCCGGCCCTTTCACGTCCCGGTACGATGCCCGGTATCAATATCTGGAAGCAGCCGGGCCGCCCCAGCCGAATCGGTAGTTCACGCCCACCTTGGCGGTGTGCTCGTCGTTGCGGAAGCTCCGGCCGGCGATATCGGCGGGGCCGGCCGTGAAGTTGGTGTTGCCGAAATTATAGTACTGGTACTCGGCCTTGGCCGACCAGTTCGGGGCGAACATGTATTCGAGACCGCCGCCGACGGTGTAGCCGTCCTTGTGGTTGTCATTGGTGGTGAAGGCCGCCGGCACCCCGGCCACCGTCACCCCGACATTATTGCCGTCGCGCCAGGCGTAACCGCCCTTGGCGTAGAGCAGCGCAGGACCCCAAGTGTAGCCGAGCCGGCCGGTAACCGACCCGATCTGGTCGGTGTTGGACGTCACCAGCGTACCGCCCGGGAACAGGAGGCCGTTATTGTTGTTGCTGGGCAGCCAGCTGTACTGGGCTTCGGCGCCAAATACCCAGTTGGGCGCGAACTGGTAGTCGAAGCCGCCCTGGACGCCGCCGAGGAAGCGGGCATCGCTGCCCTGCAGGGAATCGTTCCCGGCAAAGGCGCCGCCGACATGGCCGCCGATATAGAATCCGGTCCAGTTATAGATGACCGCGGGCGCGGTATAGGCCGGCGCCTTGGTATAGGGCCGGGCCGGCATGTCAGCCGCAAAGGCTGGAACCGCCATGGCGGCCAGCGCGGCAGCGCCGATCAATACCTTCTTCATTCTCGTATCCCCGTTACAAACGTTGCAGATAGCAATCCAAACAACGTGACTTCATTTAGGTTGCCTTGCGGCAACGCCACTGCGCCAAATCCCCGCAACTGTGACAGCGCAGCCACAAACCGGTTTGGTTCCTTGCATATAGGGATCTTTTTGGCGTTAATCGGGTGGTTTCCCGATTAGTTGATGTCCGCGATGACTAAGGCAAGGTTCAACCCTCGCCGAAAAGTGATCCAATTTCGTTCACGGTTCCGTCCCGGGAACACTCGAGCACCGCCGCCAACGCTTTCGCGAATTCAGCGGCGGACCCCGGCGGTCCTCAGTAGCCAGCAACCTCAATCACGGCTTCGGCGAAGGCCTGCGGCGCTTCCTGCGGCGGATTATGTCCGATCCCGCCCGTGAGGAGACGGTGGGTGTACTTGCCGGAGAACTTCTTGGCATAGGCGGCCGGGTCCGGATGTGGCGCGCCATTGGCGTCGCCCTCGAGGGTGATGGTCGGGACCGTGATGACGGGAAACTCGGCCAGCCGCTTTTCCAGGGCGTCGAACCTGGGCTCGCCCGGCGCGAGGCCGAGCCGCCAGCGGTAGTTGTGAATCACGATGGCGACATGGTCCGGATTGTCAAAGGACGCCGCGCTGCGCTCGAACGTCGCGTCGTCGAAATTCCACTTCGGCGAGGCGAGCTGCCAGATCAGCTTCGAAAACTCGCGCCGGTATTTTTCGTAGCCCAACCGGCCGCGTTCGGTCGCAAAGTAATACTGGTACCACCACTGCAGTTCGGCCGCCGGCGGCAACGGATTGCTGTTGGCTTGCTGGCTGCCGATCAGGTAGCCGCTCACCGAGACCAGCGCCTTGACCCGCTCCGGCCAGATCGCCGCGACGATATCGGCGGTCCGGGCGCCCCAGTCGAACCCGGCGAGGATCGCCTTCTCGATCTTGAGCGCATCCATCAGGGCGATAACGTCGGTCGCGAGCGCGCCCTGCTGGCCGTTTCGCGGCGTGTCCGGCGAAAGAAAGCGCGTGGTCCCGTAACCGCGCAGATGCGGCACGATCACCCGGAAGCCGGCCGCAGCCAGCACCGGGGCAACATCGACGAAACTGTAGATGTCGTAGGGCCAGCCGTGCAGCAGAATGACGGCAGGACCACCGGCGGGTCCGGCTTCGGCGTAACCGACATTGAGAACGCCGGCATCGATCTGTTTCAGCGCGGCGAACGAAGAGCGCTCGGCTCGCTCGCGCCCGCGCCCGCTGGTTTTGCGCCGCCGGACTGCGCGAAGGCACCGCCGCTCACGGCGAACGGCGCGGCTGCGAGCGTCATAGCCAGCGTGCCCAGGAGCCGGCGGCGGTCAAGGCTGGTTTGCTCGGGCATGTCAGTCTCCTGATTTGTATCTTATTCGATTAGATCGTATACGATACAAATACTCCACCCTCATTTTTGATGTCAATCCCTCCGATCTAACCGCATCGATGTATATGGTTCCGAGACATCACACTCGCGTGTGCGGAAGACTGCGGCCGGCAGGGCCTGGCCTCCGTCTCAAGGAGACGCTACCGCGTCAATTTCTCCAGCTCCGCGAACGGCGCATAGGCGGCGCCGGCGCAGGGCTCACTGGCGTTTTCAACGATGCGGTCGAACCGGCCGTCGACGAACAGAAAGGCGCGCTCGCGCGGCTCGCGGTAGCCGCCGTCCGGTTCGCGTGCACTGAACCGAAGACAGACGACATAACGCAGCCGTCCGCCGACGACGCGCTGGACCGGCTCGGCCATGACGGCGTCGCGTACGCCGACCGGATTGTTGAGGTAGGTCTTCAGGAACGCCAGCACTTCGGCGCGGAAATTATTGGGAAAGGGCTGGTTGGAGACACCGCGATCGTCGGTATAGGTGATCGGCTTGCCGTCGTCGCTGCCGGCACAGGCCGAAAGCGCGAACGGCAGCAACACCATCGCCGCAATTTTAGCTGATCTCCCCAAGCGAAACTCTTTCCCCTGCCGCTTTCGCCGCTTCTTAGACCGACTGACGGCGAAATGGAATTCGCAACTCGGTTATCCCGCCCGGTCTCGCTCCCGAAAAGTTGAGAACGCCACCAGCCCACAGCCAAGGGGGAATGGCGTGGGCTGGTGTGAACCCGCGGGCGCGGCGGGGCAATGGGAAGCGAACGCGCCGGCGGATCCGTTCAGCGACACGCCACGCGCTTGGTCGCGACGTGCGGCGTGGGCTGTGTGAGCAAGCGCACGTTTCAGTGCTGGTAGTGATGGTGGTGATGCCGGAAGTGCCGATCGTGACGATGATGATGGCGATAGTGCTCGTGATGATCGCGGCCCATCCAACCGTAGGCGTCGAACACTCTCGAGTTCACGTGTCCATCCCTGATGATTGGCGCTTGCGTGGTTCTACGCAGGCGCTGCTAAAACGGAAACCGCAAGCAGCGCGGCGGAAATGGTCTTGAGCATGGTTGTCTCCTCATCCAGGCGATCCGCGTAGCTTCGGCCGGATGGCCTGCCTTCGCCGATCACACAGAGGAACGCTAGTGCCGGCGCGCTGAACCTCTGCTGAAGCGAACCTGCGGCGTTCGTTCATCTGGATAACAACTTCGTCATATTCCGCGACGCTTACAAATTGGCAAAATCGAGGTGTGCAGGCGGGAATGTTCTCGACTGCCGGGTGTTCACATCAGCGACCTTCAGTGTAGAATTGCCGAACTGGCACCAGGAGAAATGCATGAACAAACTAGCGATCAGGCTTTTGACTCTCGCAATGTTGTCGCTCACGCTCGCGGCAGCTCCCGTCGCTACCGCCGTCTACGCAGCGCCCGACAACGATCCACCGCCTCCGCCGCAAAAGAAAAAGAAGTCGAGCGAAGCCCGCCCGGGCATTGAACAAACCGCTTTCGCTGATGGCTATCGCGCCGCCTATGCCGCGATCTACGATCGACACGACTACACCTCTGCGATCGAGCAGTTGAAGTCGCTCGGCCGTGACGACAGTGCCGCCGTCGCCAATCTGATCGGCTACTCCTATCGCAAGCTCGGCGACTACAAGGTCTCGCAGATCTGGTACGAGCGCGCGCTCAAGGCCGATCCGAACCACGTCAAGACCTGGCAGTATTACGGCCTGTGGCAGGTCGAACAGGGCAACCGCGATCAGGCGCAGTATCACCTGAACAAGATTGCCCAGCTCACCGGCACCGCAAGCGAGGAATATCGCTCGCTCGCCACCGCACTGGAAAAGCCGCCGGGCACCGGTCTGGTTTACTGAAGCATCGGCGCGTCAGCGCAGGCGACGACTTGTCCGCCGAAGCTCGAAGAGCGAAGGCGGAAACAATCCAGCCTTCTCTTTTCGGCGGATCGCTCGTCTGGATTGGCAAGAACCGGCGCAGTTCATTACTGCGCCGGTTTTTTGTTGCCACGAATTCACTTCATCAGCGCCTCGACTTCCGAGCGGAACGCCTGACGCGCGCCGTCGCGCGAATAGAACATGTGGCCGCCGGGATAGACGACGAGCTTGACCCGCTCCGTACCTGCAAAGGCCGGCAACTGGTCAAGCAACACCTTGGAAGCGAAATAGGGCGTGGCGAGATCGAACATCCCGTGGCCCACCAAGAGCTTCATCTTCGGATCGAGCGCGAGAATCTGGCGCAGCTGTGAAACCGACTCCGCCGGACCGCGGCCGAAATCCCACGACCTGTTCACGCTCTCGCTGAGCAATTGGTACGAACCGTCGGGCCGCCAGTTGAGCTTGCGCGTGCTGAGGTCGACCGCGGCGCTCGTCAGCGGCGCCATCAGCGAATTGCCGGAAGGATCGCCGAAATGTACGTCGCTCGAATCCGGATACGGATCGAAACCCGATACCGAGGCATCGTAGCGTCCAATGATCCTGCCGTTCTGGCGATCGAATTCCCGGCGGAATTCGCTGACGTCAAAACGCCCGGCAAGCCTGCGGCTGACCGCCTGATCGATGCCGGTCAGCGCCGCCACCTTGTCGGCGAGCCGCGTCGTCGCTTCCTTGTCGGCCTGCCCCTTGATGAGATCGGTGAGATACTCGGTCTGCGCGTAGCGTTCGATCTCGGCGAGATCAGCACGCGTCATCGCCCCCTTGGCCTCGCGCGCCACCGCCGCCATGCTCGGCAGGCTGTACACGTATTGCATCAGGCTCGAGCCGGAAAAGTCGCGGAAGTCGAGCAAGGGAGAAACCAGGATCAGCCCGCGCACGCCGACGCCTTGCTGGGTCTGCAGATTGCGAACGATCTTCGGTCCGCGAATGCCGCCATAGCTCTCGCCGGTCACGAATTTCGGCGACAGCAGGCGGTCGTATTTTTCCAGCCAGCGCCGGATCACCAGCGCGATCGAACTGACGTCGCCGTCGACCGAAAGGAATCGCTTGCGCACATCATCGCCGGACGCAACGAACCGGCTGTAGCCGGTGCCGACGGGATCGATGAAAACCAGATCGGTGAAGTCGAGCCAGGTCTCGGCATTGGGCAACACGTCAGGTGTCGCGGAAGCTATCGCGCCGTCGCCACCGATCGACAATCGCCACGGCCCGGCGGCGCCAAACTGCAGCCAGGCCGAGGACGCGCCCGGGCCGCCGTTGAACAGAAACGTCACCGGACGGGTTACGGGATCGGTGCCGTCGAGCTGGTAGGAGGTGTAAGCGATATCGGCCTGCGGCTCGCCCTTGTCGTCGAACAGGCGGATCGAGCCCGCCGTGGCGGTGAAATTCAGTGTCCGCCCGGGCAGCGCCAGCGTGTGTCTGGTCGTGGAATCCGGCGGCAGGCGATGCGCTTCGGCCGCAGGCGGCGTCGCGCCGTTACCGCGCCCTGCTCCGCCCTTCTGGCCGGATGGAGACGGCGACGGTGTGGCTGCGGGCTGCTGCTGCGGCGATGGCGCGGGGGCGTCCTCAGCCCACGCTCCGGCCGCGCAACACAAGGCCAGAACCGTGACGGCGAGACGCATGTGACGCTGCGTCGTGAAACGAAAAACCATGCCGTTTGCTCCCTGCGTCACGCGATCCTTGGGGTCGCGGATCTGGCTCGACACTGCGACAGTCGGGCTGTGCTACACAACGGGAAGAAATTTGCGGAAATCACAATCTCGACAGTATTACGTGAAGCTGGGCCTGTAAGGGTTTGGCGCGCCTCAAGGTTGTCCTCGCAGATGGTTAGGTGATATCGGTCGGTTCCAGCCGCCAACCGGCCAAGTATTCTGAATTCCGCATGAAACCATTCCGGCGCTGATGCGACTAATTAAACTGCGCTCTTCAATGGGGTCCTAAAAATGAGATTTGCGATTGTTGTCAGTCTCGGCCTGCTGGCGCTGGTTTCTCCCGCCGTGGCCCAGTCGCCGGTCGCGGTCGTCGAGGACATTCAGGGCAAGGTGACCGGCGCCGAGTTCATGGACTATGTGACGCCCAAATCCGTCATCAAGATCGGAGAGAACAGCTCGATCGTTCTCAGCTACATGAATTCCTGCCGGCGCGAGAAGATCAGCGGTGTCGGCACCGTGATTGTCGGCACCGAGGAGAGCACCGTCCATCTCGCCGACGTCAAGGCGGAGAAAACGAATTGCGATTCCAGGCAGGCGAATGCGACCACGCGGCAGACCAGCGGTGTCGCCGCCACCGTGCTGCGCAGCGTCGACCAGAGCAAAACGGTTTTGCCGGAACCACAGCTCACGCTTTATGGCGCATCGCCACTCGTGGAGGCCAAGGGACGCGGCAAGCTGACCTTGCAGCGCCTCGACGTTCCCGGCGAGCGGCAGGAGATCAATCTGGGCGGCACCCAGCTCAAGGGAAAGTTTTTCGATTTCGCCAGCGAGAACGTCGCGCTGGTGCCAGGCGGCCTCTACACGGCCACGTTCAAGTCGTCGCAAATCGTGTTCCGGGTAGATCCGGAGGCCAAACCCGGCGCGACGCCGATCGTCGGCCGGCTGCTCCGAATGGAATAGGCGTGTCGGACCGGCCATCTTGAGAACGCCATCTTGAGGATCAGGCGCACCACGCGCGACAGGCTTGTGATCGCCGCCATCGCGCTGGTCTGCGCGGCGGCCTCGGTTTCTCCCATCGCCCGGCCGATCCGCGGTCTTTCTCTCGACCTGCTCACCGCGCTGCGCTGGGAGGCCTTCGGCAGAAGGCACGATCCGGCCGCGTCTCCTGCCGTCGTCGTCGCGATGGACGAGGAGAGCTTGCGCACCGCGCCGTTCAAGGGTTCACCGATGCTGACCTGGACCGGCGAGATCGGCCGCGTGCTGGCTGCAACGCTCGAAGGCGGCGCCAAGGTTGCCGGCTTCGACGTGGTGATTCCGAACTCGCTCGAGCAATCCGAGATACCGTTTGCAGACGGCATGCTGGGCGAAAAGGTCCGCGGTTTCGACCGCGACTTCCTGCGTGCGCTTGCCGGAGCGTCCGCCAAGGGCAAGGTGGTGATGGGCGAAGTTCTCGGCGGCCGCCCGATCATGCCGTCACCAGGACAGCGCATCGCGGTACGCCAGCAGCAGAATATCCGGCCGCTCAACGACCACACCGACAGCGACGACGTCGTGCGCCGGCTGCCGCTGACCTTTACCATCGACGGCGCGAAAATGCCGACCATGGCGGTCGAACTGGCGGCACGGGCGCAGGCGACCACGCCTCAATTCGACGAGCGCGGCAGGATGACGCTTGCGGGCTACCAGGTCCCGGGCCGGGTGCCGAACACGATGACGCTGAATTTCGAAGGCGGCGCCGACGACATCCCGACCTTCTCCTTTGCCGACCTGCGTGCGTGCGCCGTCAAGAACGACAAGGATTATTTCCGGCGCTGGTTCGACGGCAAGGTCGTCATCTTCGGTACCGTTCTCGATATCGAGGATCGCCGCATGACGTCGAAACGCTTTGCGACCGGCATCGAGGGCGCGCGTGCCCCGCGCTGCGCAGCCGAAAGCACGCCGGTCATCGCAGGCTCGCGGATCAGCACGATCGCCGGCGTCTATGTCCACGCCACCGCAGTCAACAATCTGATCGCACGCAACGCGGTGGTCGAACCCGGACCGCTGGCACGCTTGTCGATCGCGGCCTTGATCGCGGCGCTCGCCGCTGCCGCCGCATGGCTGTTCAGGCCACTCATCGCGTTCTTCGTCTGGACAGGCATGATCGCGCTTGGCGTGGCCGGCGCCACGGTGGCCTTCAACTATGCGCTGGCGCTCCCCGTCGTCGAACCGATCCTGGCGAGCCTTGCCGCATTGGCCGCCACGATCGGCTTCCGCTTCGTCATCGCCGACAAGGACCGCCGCCTGCTGCAGAAGAGTTTTGCGCTCTATCTCGCCCCGCACGTCATCAACCGGATGCTGTCGTCGAACAAGCTGCCCGAACTCGGCGGCGAGACCCGCAACGTGACGGTGTTCTTCTCGGACATCGAAGGGTTTTCGCTGATCGCGGAAAAGATGTCGCCCGACGACCTGATGTCGCTGATGAACGAATATCTTTCGGCGATGACCGACGTCATCGAAAGCCATGGCGGATATGTCGACAAATATATCGGCAACTCGATCGTGGCGGTGTTCGGCGCGCCGGCCGACGATCCTGATCATGCCGCCAACGCCGCGCGTGCGGCGCTGGACTGCTGCACGCAACTCGTCGAGCTCAACGCGTCTTCGGCCCTCTTCCTCGAACACAAGCTGGCGCAACGGATCGGGATCAATTCCGGCGAGGCGCTGGTCGGCAATTTCGGATCGCAGCGGCGCTTCAATTACTCGGTCATGAGCGACGCCGTGAATCTCGCTTCGCGGCTGGAAGGCGCCAACAAATTCTACGGCACCACGATCATCGCTTCCGAGACGACGGTCGCCCTTGCCGGCGGAGATTTTGCCTGGCGCGAGCTCGACGCGATCAGGGTCAAGGGACGAACCCAGGCGCTGAGGATCTACGAACTGGTGGCGCTATCGACCGCGCTTACGTCCTCGCAGCAGGCATTGATCGCCAGCTACGCCGGCGGACTTGCGCACTGGCGCGCCCGCGAATTCGCACTTGCTGCGACGTCCTTTGGCCATTCGGCCGAGATCGACCGGCCGGCATCGCTGTTTTGCAAGCGCGCCCGGGAATTGGCCCAAAACCCGCCGGGTGAGGATTGGGACCCGATCAGGACGCTGCAGGAGAAATGATCGTCGAGAGACGATCGTCCAGCGCCATGGCTGCTGGTTGCTTCGGCAGCTCTCAATATCCGATGCCGATCATCAAGACGAATTGCCTGCCACACCAGGCGTTGGAGCAATCCCGGCCCCATTGGGTGGCGCGGACGTATCGATCGCGTCGATGATCGCGTGGTGCGGCGAACCGGATTCGTTGCGCAGTCCTGTGCCTGACGCTGGGGGACGCGGCCCTTGCGCTGCTGCTCCCGAATTCGCCAGCGCCAAATCTGGATTCAGCGGCCGAGGCCGGCATTGCTGTCGACAGCACGCTCGCAACAGCGACTGCCGCGGCGAACGGCAACATCAAGCGGAGCAAGCTGGCCATCGGAGAAGCCTCCCGGTTCCAGTGAGGGACGCGGATTGCGGGTGCAACTCAGATTAACCCGGACAATGTGGCAATTGTCAGAAACCGACGCCAATGATCGCCTGGGTTCTGCCGCCGCCGCCACCGCCACTCACAATGCTCGGCCGCGCAACGGCCTGCTGGCGGGCGCGCGGGGCTTCCGGCGCAGGCCGTGCCCGCCGCGGTTCCTCGCGATCGGGCTGACGGCTCGTCTGCTTGCGCCGCGACCGTGCGTCTTCCTCATCTTCATTCTTGCGCGAGGCGGTCGCCGGCGCCTTTGCCTTCTCATCGGCGACGCAGGTCTCGCCCTTCAGCGTTTCGCCGCTCTTGCATTCGAGCGGGCAGACACGGGTGGTATGCTTGGCAAGTTCCGCGACCAACTTCGTCGTCACGCTGACATTGTCCGACGGCAGACCTTCGATCGACATATAGCGGCCGAGCGCCGCGTTGGTCGACGCGTTCAGCGTTCCGTCGGCCTTGCCGCTGAAGCACCCGAGCCGAACCAGTTCGGTCTGCGCCGAGCGCACCAACTCGGGCGAATTGGGCAACGCCGCCGCACGCTTGGCGGCTTCGGCCGCGAACGTATTCAGCGTCGCAACGACCGGTCCGCCAAGCCGGTCGCACGTGAGGGCCTTGGCGAAGGCTTTCAGATCCTCGATGCCCGATCCCTCACTGCCTTTGGCGGTGATTTGCTCGAACCTGGCTTGTTCGGCCTTGCACGCGGCCTCCTTTGCGGCGGCAAGTTCAGCCTTCTTGCGCGCTTCCTCGGCTTCCCTCGCCTGCTTTTCGCTCGCAGCCTTCGCCGCGGCGGCCTCGAGCTCGGCCTTGCGTTTTTCCTCGTTCGCCTTGCGCTCGGCCTCGGCAGTCCTCGCCTTCTGTTCGGCTTCCGCCGCCTTGGCCTGTCGCTCGCTCGCCGCGCGCTGCGCTGCGGCTTCCGCGGCGGCGCGATCCCGTTCGGCCTGCTCGGCCCTTTGCTTGGCTTCGGCAGCCTTGCGCTCGGCCTCCGCGGCCCTCGCCTTCTGCTCGGCTTCCGCCGCCCTGGCACGGCGCTCGTCGTCTTCCCGCTTCTTCGCTGCGGCCTGTTCGGCCCTGCGCTGCTCCGCCTGGCGCTGCGCTTCCTCCGCGGCCTTGCGCGCCGCCTCCCGCTCCGCGCGCGCCTGCTGCTCGCGCTCCTGGGCGGCCTTGTTCAGGAGGTCCATTCGCTGCTGCGCGTTGACCGTCAGCGGCGAATCCGGGAAGCGCCTGATGAATCTCTGCAGCGCGGCAGGATCGGTGGCGTCCTTCACCCTGTCCCACTCCAGCGACTCTCTTGTCGGCGTGTCGCGGCTTGGCGTTGGCGGCTGCGGAAGCGCTGCGAGATTGACGTTGCCCTGGTTGCTCAAGGCCTCGATCTGGGCGCGGGCGAGATCGGCATAGAAGCCGGTGGGGTGCGTGCCCAGGAAGACCTCCCAGGCGCGCTTCGAGCCGATCTTCTGGACCAGTTCGTAATCTGCCTTGACGTCATTGGCGGGCGCTTCTCGCACCACCGCCGGCGCCGGCACGAGCGCGATATTCCCGCCACCGAGCGCACCATAGACGAACGGCTCCTGCCGGCTCGCGGTCACTCTCAAAACCTCGTCCCTCACCCGACCGAAGGCAAGGCGTACATCGAGGCCGGGAACGGTGAGATTTCTCAGTACTGCCGTCGTGAACGGGCTGTGCAGACCATCGCCGTCGTCGGCGGTCGAGCCGGCCTTCGCGGCATAGGCAATCAGCGTATCGGTGCTGGTCGGTTCGACCTTGCCTAGTCCTGCGACCACCGCGCGGCTGGCGATCTTCCGCTCCCGGCGCATCACCCTGACAAAGGGATTGTCGCGGCAGGCGTCGAGGACGATCAGCCGCAGACGCTTGGCGCCATCGGCTGAAGACACCAGTCGTTCGAGCGGGATCGCCTCGTCTTCGGCATCGCGGTCGCTGGCCAGCCGCGCGTCGACCGGAACCAGGTAGTTGACGCCGCCGATCTCGATACCATGGCCGGCGTAATAGACGACGGCGATATCGGCCTGGTCGGCGGTGGCTTCGAACTTGCGGATCGCGCGCTTGAATTCGAGATTGCCGACATCGATCTGGATATCGACGGTGTCGAAGCCGGCGTCGCGGAACATTTTTGCAACCGCGTTCGCATCCCGCGATGGATTGGCCAGTTGCGGGACGGTCTGGTAGCTGGAATTGCCGACGATCAACGCCACGCGCTTCTCGGCCCGGGCTGCGTCGGCGGCAAGCATCATCGGGAGGAAAAATCCTCCGATTGCGGCCACCAATGAGACAAGGCGCTTGAGCATTCGCATCCCGGCGCGGACTAATGATCCGGCCGCACAAATTCATTTCGGGCTTTCTCCGGGCGGAACGGCGGCATTCCCGAAATCTGCCGACGCCCAAATCAATATCGTCTCGGCGGTCCCCGATCAATCCGAACACCGGGCGAGCGGTCACAGGATCGAGCCATCATCGCACGGAAGTAGTGTGCACTCACATGGCCTCCTCTCGGTGTGATGCAGCTCACAGGCCATGAATCGGGGCGCCTACCATAATACCTCGTCCGACGTACCTCAGCACCGCAGAATGTTGCCTGAATGGTACAGGATCCGAGATTCACTTCCTTAACGAGATCTTAAGCCAGCGCGCCGCTTTCGAGTTGGGCGCGCTTCATCTAGTTTTTTGTGAGACATTTTTTTGATTTCGATTCTTTGTTTGGGGACGAGGAATGAGCGTATTTTTCACGTCAGTGTACCGCTCGGGCTTGCTCGCCTGCGCTGGCCTTGCCGGCCTGCTGCTGCCTTCGCCCGAGGCGTTCGCCCAGGCGCCACCACCAACCACCACATCGTTCCAGAACTGCACCACCACGCAGGTCGCAACCCCGACCACGATCACCAACATCGGCACGCTTGCGATCCCGACCAGCGCCACGAGCGCGGCGATTTCCGCGGCGATCGGCAACGTCAGTACGGCTTTCCTCACCCAGCAAGGCAGCGCCTTCGTGTCGGCGCCGGCCAATCCGCTGCCTGATCAGCCGGGCGGCGGCGTATGGGCCCGCGGCGTCGGCGGCCAGGCGAACCTCAGCTCCACGTCGAATTCCGTCGGCATTTCGACCCAGGGCGGCGCCGTCATCAATACCGCGACCACCAACTGCAACAATCAGCAGACCCAGACCTTCGCCGGCGCGCAGGTCGGAACCGACATCGCACGTCTCAACTATAACGGCTGGAATCTGCATCTCGGGACCACGGCCGGCTATCTCGGTTCGCGGACCACCGACAATGCCGGCTTCGGCAACGAATTCGAAGTCCCCTTCTTCGGCACCTATTTTGTCGCCACCAATGGACGCTTCTTTGCCGACCTGATGGTTCGCCAGGAGTTCTACAATATCAACCTGAACAACCCGGCTTTTGCGTTCACCAACCAGCCGGTCGGGGCGCACGGTTATTCGATCTCGGGGTCGATGGGCTATAATTTCGATCTGGGCCAGGGCTGGTTCATCGAGCCGTCAGCGGGCTTCATCTATTCCAAGACCACGGTGGACAGTTTCACTGCGCCCGGCGTCGCCGGCCCGAACTTCACCGGCATCACCGGCGTCGTTCAGACCAACGACGTCACCAGCCAGATCGGTCGCGCTTCGTTGCGCGTCGGCAAGGCAATCGCGACGCCAAACGTGATCTGGCAGCCGTTTGCTTCGGCAAGCGTGTTCCACGAGTTCGCCGGCGACGTCACTTCGAACTATACGTCCCTCAACGGCGTCGTTCTCGCTGCTCCCTTCACATTCAATCAGAGAACGACGACCTCCCGCGTCGGTACCTATGGCCAGTATTCGCTCGGCCTCGCGGGCCAGATCGTAAACACCGGCTGGCTTGGCTTCGTGCGCGTCGACTATCGTAACGGCGAGCACATCGACGGCTGGACCGGCAACGCCGGCATTCGTTACCAGTTCACACCCGAAACGATCACGGCCGTGCTGCCTACCAAGGCCCCCAGGGCGCCGATTGCCGTCATCGGTCCGACCAACTGGACCGGCTTCTACGCCGGCGGCTTCTTCGGCGCCGCCGGGGGCCGCACCGACATCGCATTCCCGGCCTCGCCCCAGGCAACCAACAGGCCGTGGGTGTTCGGACCGGTCGGCGGCATCCAGCTGGGCTACAACTATCAGTTCATCAACAACTGGGTTCTCGGCTTCGAAGGCGACATTGGCGCCGCTGACGTCCATGGCGGACGCAGCGCCGGCGTTCAGTTTACTGTGCCTGGCATGACCTCGGCCTACTTTGGCCTGCAGGACAAGACCTCCTGGATGGCGACGGCGACCGCCCGCGTCGGCTATGCTCTGGGCCGCACGCTGTTCTACGGCAAGGGTGGCGCCGCGTTCGAAAACAGCAACGTATCTGCGACCTGCTTCAATCCGCAGGGTGGGGCGATTAATGTTCCCAATCTCTGCGTCAATCAGGCGGGCACGGTGTTTGCGAACGGGGCGGGATTCGGCTACCTCAAGCACCCGCGTCGGCTGGACCATCGGCTACGGCGCCGAATTCGACCTTGGCAGGAATTGGTCGGCCAAGGCCGAGTACGACTATCTCTCGTTCGGCCGGCACACGGCGCTGGCGTCCGACGGCACCACGATCATGTCCGACCGGTCCGACATCAGCCAGGTGAAGGTCGGTTTGAACTACCGCTTTACGCCCGCAACGGCGGTTATCGCCAAGTATTGATGCCGGGGCAGCCGGCAGCACCCGGACCGACCGAATTTAGAGTTTAATTGGGCGGTTGCTTCCGGCGATCGCCCAATTTCGTTTGCTGCGGCGGGAAGTCCGATCGGGCCATCTCGACAAGGCCTGTCAAGGTGTATAGACGGGCGCGGCGCAATCCGGCGTGACCATGAGTTCGTTGTCCGATGACCAGCCCCAAGCGATATGACCGGATCGCCTTCGTGGCGAGCGCGAGCGCCGAGGCGCAGGCCGCGCTGGCGCAGTTGACCAAGCTTTATGGCAACCACAACGCCGACGATTCCGATGTCGTCGTGGCGCTCGGCGGCGATGGGTTGATGCTGCAGACGCTGCACCGGCACATGCGCTCGGGCAAGCCGATCTACGGCATGCATCGCGGCACCGTCGGCTTCCTGATGAACGAGTTTACCACGCCCGATCTGCACGCGCGGTTGGCTGCAGCGCGGGAATCCCTGATCAACCCGCTCCTGATGCGCGCCACCGACGTCCACGGCGCGGTGCATCTGCATCACGCGATCAACGAGGTCGCGTTGTTTCGCCAGACCAATCAGGCGGCGCATCTGCGCATACTGATTGACGAGCACGAGCGAATGGCGGAATTGATCGCCGACGGCATCCTGGTGGCGACGCCGGCCGGCTCGACCGCCTACAATCTCTCGGCGCAGGGACCGATCCTGCCGATCAACGCGGCGCTGCTGGCGCTGACCCCGATCAGCGCGTTTCGCCCGCGGCGCTGGCGTGGCGCCCTCCTCCCCAACACCGCCTTCGTGGTGATCGAGGTGCTCGAGGGCGACAAGCGGCCGGTCGCCGCCGCGGCCGACCATGACGACGTGCGCGACGTGCTCCGCGTCGAGGTATTGTCCGACAAGACGATCTCGATGCGGATGCTGTTCGACCCCGGCCACAGCCTGGAAGAACGCATCCTGCGCGAGCAGTTCGGGTATTAATTTCGGGCGGCCCGACGCCCTCCGAAGGCCGGTTTGCAACCCTTCGTTAACCGGCACCGCGATACGGTTAACGCCAGGTATACCGTTTTGGCCGGGCCGGACCATGTATCGCATCGACTTCAACAAGCTGCGATTTCTGATTTGCGACGACAACCCGCATATGCGCCGCATTCTGCGTACGCTGTTGCATTCGTTCGGTGCGCGCGAGGCCTATGAGGCCGAGGACGGCGCCACCGCGCTCGAAATGTACAGCCACTACGTGCCCGATATCGTCATCACCGACTGGGCGATGCCGATCTTCGACGGCCTCGAACTGTCGCAGATGATCCGGCAGCCGGAATCGAAGGGCAATCCCTTCGCGCCGATCATCATGCTGACCGGACATTCGGAGAAGCGCCGCGTCACGGTCGCGCGCGACGCCGGCGTCACCGAGTTTTTGGCGAAGCCGATCTCGGCCAAGGGACTGTATCAGCGCATTCTCAACGTCGTCGCCAACCCGCGCCCCTTCATCAAGACCAAGACCTATTTCGGCCCGGACCGCCGGCGCAACACCAACAACGCCTATATCGGACCCGAACGCCGCGTCGGCGGCGAGATGGAAGTCCTGCAACAGCCGTCGCTGCTCGACAAGGCACGAACCAACGTCTAGCGCAGGCCTGGAGAAATCGTCATGGCGAAAGAAAAGCCCGGGTCGCTGCAGATCAAGTCGTTTGCCGATCATCACGTCATCACGCAGCCCAATCCGTTGCGCCAGGTGTTGGTGCGCGTCCCGGAATCCGACCTCGACGACCCGATCGCGCGCGCAGAAAAGGCGCTTGCCGGACTATCCGGCGAATTCAAGAACTGGATGACGATCGAGGCCGACCGGCTGTCGGCCGCGCATGCGGCCATTCTCCGTGACGGGTTCACCACCGACAACCGCGAAGAGCTGTTTCGCGCCGCCCACGACATCAAGGGCGACGCCGCGACCTTCGGCTTCCCCTCCGCCGGCGCCGCCGCCGAAAGCCTGTGCCGCATCATCGAACACGCGCCCGACCTCGACCTGGTTCCTCCTGACCTGATCACCCACCACATCAACGCCATTCAGGCGATCGTGCGCGAACGCACCAAGCTCGACACCGCCGTGATGGCGAGCGCCCTGAGCAAGCAGTTGCGCGGCGTTGCCGACGAATTCCTGGTGAAGGTGAACCGCGACCGGCCCGAGCATCTCGAAGCGATCCTGGCGCCGAGCATCGTGCCGGCGGAATAGGACGCTACAGTTTCAACGCGTCGTCCCTGCGAACGCATTGCGAACGCAGGGACCCATACGCCGCGGCTTCTCGGTTAGAAGCACACCGTTCAACGACTTCGTGTAACTACAAACGTCGGTGGTTATGGGTCCCTGCGTTCGCAGGGACGACACCGAATGTGTGCGGCAGAGCCAGCCTTACGCCGCGATCAGATCGCGCATGGGGGGAACGAACGCCTCGTCGGCGACCAGTTCGTCGCAGAACATGCGGGCTTCCTCGCGCGCGGATTCGGTCGCGAAGCGCCGCAGCAGGATCAAGAGCGGCTCGGCGGCCTGGCGATCGGTCGCGCAATGGGTCAGCACGCGCTCGACCATGCGGCGGCGCAGGTTTGCGGCGCCTCCGAGCGTATCGACGTAACCGGTCTCGTGGCTGACCTCGAGCGCCACGCGGAAAGCGCCGAAGGTGGAATCCGGGAAACCTGCACGGATCAACAGCGCCTGCACGCTGGCGCCGCCGCGGTCGTGCAGCAGCGCCGCGACGCGGGCGAGCGGCAGGTCGGCCAGTTCGGCAAGCGATGACTCGAACAGGTCGAGATTGCCCGACAACAGCGCGCGCAGGATCAGGCCCGCGGTCAATTGTCCGGTGGCGCGCAGATGCTGCACCAAACCCTGCATGTCCTCGCCGCGCGAGCGCGCCGCGATATTCACGGCCGAGCGTTCGCGCGCTTCATTCGCAAGCCGCCCTGCCCGGTCGGCACTCAGCCAGTTTCGCGCGACGACGAATTGCGCCAGCGTATCGGTGAGTTTGGCGACCAGCGCCGCGCGCGTCGCGGCGGGCAACCCTTCCAGCACCAGCAACGCTTCCCGGATCGCGGCGAGATGGCCGTGCCGTTCGACGATGCGATCCCATGAAAACGGCGCCAGCTCGGCATAGGCGTTTTCGATCAATTCGAGTGCTGCGGCCGCCGAGCCGACTTCGGCAATCGCAGCCGAGACCGAGGGCGGCAGGTTGATGCGGCGGGCAATCGCACATTGTATCTCGCTATTGCCGGTCGCGACGATGTCGACGAGGTCGGCATCGATCAGAAGCGGTGAATGTTCGAGAACCGGCAGCGCGATCGACGGCTGGTCGAGCGACAGCGCCTGCACGATCGCCGCCGGCGCTTCCGTGCTGCGCGCAAATACCTCCGCCATGGCCTGGCGGACCAGCGGGGAAGGATCGTCGAGCAGCATCAGCAGCGCGCCTTCGGCAGCGGTACGGTCCTCCTCGGTGAGATCCGAGATCAACCAGGCCCGGGCCAACGCCCGGGTCGCCTCTGCCCGCTCGCCTGCCGGAGCGGTACGAATCCAACTGATGAACTGCCGAACGATCATGGTCCTGGCTTACGCAACCTGTGACGACACCGTGACGCGATGCCACTGTCATACAAAATAAACCATGACGCTTAACAAAGAGTTCACCATAAACGGCTGGTTTGTATTGACGTTTTGTTAAGGGTGCGAAGACGGTCAGAACCCTGGTCCTCAAATGAGGATCAGCCGCTGACCATGCCGTTGCGATATCAGCTACTGAACGTGCCGAAGCGGTCGCTGAAGAGATCGAGCCGGCCCGGTGCACGGACCTCCGGCGTTGTTCGGCGCAACCGAGGTTGCTGGCGCAACCGAGGTTAGCGACGAGCCCCTGCCCCACAATTCCTGAACCGCAGGCGAAATCGGCTCCCTGCGGTCGCCGGCCTGAAACAGCGAGCGGAAGGTCGGCTCGGACTGTGATGATGCCGTTTGCGACGTCGCCGCCACCGGCGTCACGGCGCGCTGGCTCGGGAAGCTCGACAGATAGGCCGCGTTGTCGATTGCCGTCGCCGCCGGCGCGGCGCTGGCGACCGTGACGCGCCTCGCCAGATCGCCGCCTGCGGCCGCCATCGCGGTGCGCGTCGCCGGCGAATTGGCGGCGCCTTCGTAGCGTGTGTTCAGCACCGAGTAGACCTGGGAGACGCTGCGCGCCTGCCCCGAGCGATCGTAGAAGATCGACTGGTTGGCCGCCGCGGCATTCGGAAACATCCGCACCGCGGAGGCGTTCGGATTGTCTTCGGCGTTCTGGATCAGCTTGCCGGCGCCGCCGACGCCCATGAAATGCGCCATATAGAGTTCGGCGTCGGTCGGGCGGCGTCCGATCTTGCCGGTCAGTTTGAAACTGTTCGACTGGGTCAGCACCGCCGCCATCGACGAGGCGGCATCCGGATCGTCGCGCAGCCGCATGATCGCGGCGCGCGCGTCGGGATCGCTGACCGAATAGCTGCCGGAGGGATCTTTGGTGATAGCGTCGGCGTATTTGCCGTAACCGAGATGGGCGCCCGCTTCCTTCACGGTGCCGAGCCAGGTCTGGTCGATGAATTGAAACAGCCCGCGCGCCGACGACGTCGTCGCGGCGGCCTTCGGGTTGAAGTTGGATTCCATCTTGGCGGTGGCGAGCAGATATTCGAAGCTGGCGCCGGTAGTGGACGCGGCCTGCCTGATCGAGCCCGCGATCTTCGCGCGCGTGGGATCGACACCTGCCGCAGCCGTGGCGTTTATTGTGTCGACCGACATGTCTCTGGTGCCCGCTCCTCGCGAAACGATCGCGCGGCCTCTCAAGGCCCTGGCAATCAGCGCCGAATGCGGCCGAGACTGCCGCAATCATGGTTAATGGACGGGTTAAGGGTCCTCGCCGCGACGTCATTCCGGGGCGCTCGCAGGGCTGAACCCGGAATATCGATCTCGAGATTCCGGGTTCGATGCTTCGCATCGCCCCGGAATGACGGTGTCATTTCCGATAGACTTGGCTCGGATCGAATTGCCTGTCCGCATCCACGAACGACAATCGCGCGCCGCCATCGGCGGCGTCGATCTTGCGGTAGAAGCAGGAATGCCGGCCGGTGTGGCAGGCAGCACCCACCTGCTCGACCCGGATCCAGACCGCGTCCTGGTCGCAATCCATGCGCATCTCGACCACACGCTGGGTCTGACCTGACGTCTCACCTTTCCGCCATAACGCGTTGCGCGACCGGCTGAAGTACCAGGCGTCGCCGCTTGCGATGGTCTTGCGCAGCGCCTCGTCGTTCATGTGCGCGACCATCAGAACGTCGCCGGTCGCAGCATCGGTCGCCACGCAGGTCACGAGCCCGGACGCGTCGAATTTGGGCTGAAACTCCAGCCCTTCTTCGCGATCGTGGTCATGTTTTGAAGTGGACACGGTTGGCCTCGCAAACTGCAAGCGAGGTTACCGGTTCGGTCCTCGCACCAGGGACAGGAAACGTTGCTGCTCCGCCGGATTGTCGCGGAACATGCCGGTAAACCGGCTGGTGAACGTCGTCGCCCCATGCTTGGCGACGCCGCGCACCGACATGCAGGTATGCTCCGCCTCGATCACGACCGCAACGCCGCGGGGCTTGAGAACTTCGTCGATCGCGGCTGCGATCTGCGCGGTGAGATGCTCCTGGGTCTGCAGGCGCCGGGCGAAGATATCGGTCAGCCGCGCGAGCTTCGACAGTCCCACCACCCGTTCGACCGGCGTATAGGCGATGTGCGCCTTGCCGTAGAACGGCATCATGTGATGCTCGCACTGCGAGGTGAATTCGATGTCGCGGATCAGCACGAAATCGTCGTAGCCGGCGGTCTCGCCAAAGGTGCGGTTAAGCACCTCGGCCGGGCACTGGTGATAGCCCTGGTAGAGTTCGTCGAAGGCCTCGACCACCCGGCGCGGGGTATCCAGCAGCCCCTCGCGGTCGGGGTTCTCGCCGATATAGCTCAGCAGCGTGTGGACCGCCTCCTCCGCCTCGGCGCGCGACGGGCGCGGCAGGTCGGCGCGGACGGCAGCCGCCAGGAATTCGGCGGGATCGAGCTCGGCCGGGCGGGTTTCCGGCACCACATCAGGCGATTTGACGTCGGAAGGCTTTGCTTCAGAGGGCTTGCCGGGCCGTAGGGATTTGATCAATGCGTCCATGTCTTCTCCGTTCGACCGGTCCAAGAGACCGGAGTGTCACCGGGCAGACGGGGGCGGATTGCCGCCGGACGCCTGAGTCCCATCATAAATGCCATGTCAGCCGAATTGGTTTCCATTCCGGCCCGGGCAAATCGGCCGGGCTGTTTTTCCGCCGTTCCTGTTCATATATAGGACGGTGAAACCCAGCCGCCAAGGGCGCTCGCATCGCCGAGCCCGGGACCCTGATCTATGCTGAACGACATTTACAACAAGCGGATCATCGAATTAGCGGGCAATATCCCCCGCCTCGGCCGCCTCCCCGACCCCCACGCCAGCGCCACCGCCCACTCCAAATTGTGCGGTTCCACGGTCAAGATCGACCTCAAGATGGACGGCCCAGTCGTCACCGACTTCGCCCATGACGTGAAGGCCTGTGCGCTGGGCCAGGCATCCTCCTCGATCATGGCCAGCCATGTGGTCGGCTCGACCGCGGACGAACTGCGGGAATTGCGCGAGACCGTGCGCAAGATGCTGAAGGAAAACGGCAGTCCCCCGCAGGGCAAATGGGCCGACATCGCGCTGCTCGAGCCGGTGCGCGACTACAAGGCGCGGCACGCCTCGACCATGCTGACCTTCGATGCCGTGGTCGATGCGATCGGCCAGATCGAAGCCCGGGCGAAGCAGCCGGCGCGGCGTAAGGGGTCCCGCCAAGCACAATCCCGTCATGCCCGCGGAGGCGGGCATCCAGTACGCCGGGAATTCTCGATTATCAAAAGCGCCACGGCGTACTGGATCATCCGCCTTCGCGGATGATGACACCGTCCATGGAGAAACAGACTACTTCTGCGGCTGCGCCGGCGCGGTCGCGGCGCCGCCGGTCGGGGCCGTGGCTTCGGCGGTCTTGGTCGATTTGGCCGGTTGCGGTTGCACCTCGCCTTCGACGGCGGAACTGACGAAGCGATCCTGCGTGGGCTTGGACGGCTTGGCTTCGGCCATCGGCACCGGCGCATTTTCCTGCGGGAACACATCGACCACCGCGTCTGTCGTGACGAGGTTGGTCAGTCGCAATTCACTGCGCGACAATTCGTGCAGATCTTCCCACGGCGGCACACTGAGTGCGAGCGACAGCAAATCACCGGTGCCGCCCATGTCGAAGGTGTATTTGGCGAGACGGCCGATGTCGCGCTCCACGATCATCAGATCCTGGGCGGTGTAGCTTGCGGCCTTGGCGTCGTCGGCGCGATCGCCCATCCAGATCTGGTGGACGCGGACATGCGCCGTCGCCGGCACGTATCGGGTCTTGCCCGCAAGCAGCAGGAACACGCACATCGACTCGCAATAGGCCTCGGGTACCACCCGCGCGCGTTCGCCCTGCGCGGTCTGCGACCGGATGGTGGCGCCGACCGTCGTCAGCGCGCCGAGGCCGCGGAAGCGGCGGCCGAGCGCGATGGCATCGTTGACCGAGCCGCCACTGGAATCCAGCACGATGGTTGCGCCGCCGAGCTGGCGATCCCTGACAAATTCGTCGAACGCCTTGGGGCTATCCGCCGTGACGATGCCGACCGCCGAGACCCAGCCCTTGCAGTCCGGCTGGCAGCCCACCCAATTGAACTGCATCGGCTGCTTGCGTTCCTCGAGGGTGCCGCCGGCGTATGCCGAATTGCCCAGCGTCGTGATTGCGCCAGGCAACGCGAGACAAAGGGCGGTGGCGCCGAGGAGCGCCCAGCCGCGAAATTTCAGCGACTTCACAAACCTCAATTTGGTTCCTTCCCCCAAGCTCCGTAAACGAGCAACGGCAGTGGCCCCACTTCAACGCGACATGATTCTGTCATTCCGACGTTATCAAAACGGTAACCGCACAGACGTGTGTCGTCCATAATACCTTTGCTGCGCTGCCACCGGAAACGTGCGATTAGTTGTGAAGTGTGGCGTAAATATCTGCACCGCTCAGTTCCCTGCCGAGGAACCCCGCAAAATTACGTATGTGATTGCAGCACCTTGCCCATGAATCGTTCAACGCACCGTTCATCGCCGCATTCTCCGCAATGCCCGGATTGCGCGAACGCCGTGCGACGGATGCCGCGCAACGCCGGACGCGCGCTGATCTGGGTCTATCGGCACACGCTATCGCCGCTGGTCGGCTACAACTGCCGGCATCTGCCGACATGCTCGCTCTATGGCGACGAAGCGATTGAACGTTTTGGCTTGTGGGGCGGCGGGTGGATGACGCTGGCGCGGATCCTGCGCTGCCAGCCCTTCGGCACGTCAGGCATCGACAACGTGCCGCTGACCAGGCCGCCGGGCGCGCGCTGGTATCTGCCGTGGCGTTACGGCCGCTGGCGCGGCGTCAACGGACCGTGACCGCGCACGCGCAAGAATCGTCAGCGCCAGAAGAAGGGGAATCCGCCACCGCCTCTGGGCTGGCGGCCTCCGCCAACATCCGCTGGCGGCCGCAGTCTTCGCGAACGCGGTGGCGCCGGTGACGGCTGTGACGGCGACGTTTCGGCCGATGACGTCGCGTCGGAACTGGCCGTGCCGTCATCCGGCAATCGCACCGACAGCAGCAAATTCGATTCATGCGTGCGCCAGCGATAGCCGATGCCGAAATCCATCGGCTGCGCGCGTCGAAACAGCGCGGCGTAAGATTCCTGATAACGGCCCGGGAATTCATCGATCGGCCCGAGATAGCGGCCGAACGGAAAGAAGCGCCATTTCTTCGAACCGTAGTAACCGAGCGGTATTCCGGAATCGTCCTGGATGACGGTGGCGCTGTTGGCGAGCAGGAAGTCGCGCACGGTGGTGAAGTTGCCGGAGTGCAAAAGATAGGACGCGCTCTTGAGCAGGCTGTTGCCGGGCGCGAGCGTTGCACAGAATTTCAGGAAACCGCTCGCCCTCACGCCTGAATTGGAAAGATCGGTCGAGAAATAATACAGCGTCCTTTCCTGGCCGTCGCTGCCGGCGAAGATGATGCGCGCGCCGCGCACCGCGTTCGGCCCGGGGTTTTCGCCTGCGAGATACGTCGCGCCCTTGTCGTCCAGCGCGACCGGACTGACGCTCTTGATGGTCTTGCCCGAGCGCGCCAGGAATACGTAGAGGATCGGCAAGGTGCCGCTGATCTGGCCCGCCTGCAGGTCGACCTTCATCTTCTTGGTGATGAAGAAGCTGAAGCTCAGGATCGAACCCAGCGAACGTTCGACGTTGTAGAGCGCAGAGGAGATGCCGCCGCGCGACAATCGCGTCAGATCCGGCACCGATCCCACCGGCTCCAGCGCGCTCAGCACATAGGTCGAGGCCTTCGAATAGAACGCGTCGGCATAGAGAAAATCCGGGCCGGAGAACATGTAGAACATGGTCGGCCGCGGCGCGGCGAGATTGGTCTCCGACCAGGCGCGGATCTTCGACAGCTGGCGCTGCTCGAGCTGCGCGAACGCGCTATCGAAAAACCTGGCGTGGCGCTGCCAGGCCGGATCCGTGGTCAGCGGCGTCAACGGCGAGTCGGCGGACGGCATCATACCGGCCAGAAACTTTGCGGTATCGTCCACCGTTGCGGGTTCGGCGCGACCGGGAAGCGTGGCCGCGAACAGCATGACGGCAGCAAGCGTCGCAATTCGCAGGGAATGCAGCATGTTCATTCGCGACCCGCAGATGCGGCTACGGGGCCTTGGTCTGCCCGCCTGCGAAAGACGGCGTAAATTGCAAGGCCCGAAAGCATGATCAAAATACCCAGGGCCGACTGCAGCGGCCGCTCCGTCAGGAGATGGTACATCATGAAGCCGGTCACGAGCAGGAAAACCACGGGCGTTACCGGGTACCCCCAGGCGCGATAGGGCCGCGGCAATTCCGGCTGCATGATGCGCAGCTTGATCACGCCAAGCACGGTGAAGAACGAGCAGAACAGCAGCGCGAACTGGATGAAATCCAGCACGGCCTCGAAGCTGCGCGTAAACAGCATCAGGCTCGCGACCGTGAGCTGAAACAGGATGGCATAGGCCGGCGCGCCGCTGGCCGACCGGCTGGCGAACGGCCGCAGCACCGGGATGTCCTCGCCCATCGTCATCATGACGCGCGGCCCGATCCACATCATGGCGCTGATCGAGGAGATCAGCCCGAAACAGATCATCGCGCCGACGATACGGCCGCCGAACTCGCCGAAGATGTAGCTGCCGGAAATGCGGGCGACGTCGAGCTGGCCTGCGAGCTTGTCGATCGGCGCGGTATGCAGGAACACGGCGTTGAGCGCGACATAAAGCACGAGCACGATCAGCGTTCCAACCAGCATCGCGCGCGGCACGTTGCGCTCGGGCGTGCGCACCTCGCCGATGATGTAGGTCGCGGCGTTCCACCCGGAGAACGAATACATCACGAATACCAGGCTGATCGCGAACGGCGCGCTGGCGATATGGGTGAAATCGGAAGCGGATGGCGCGAACGACACCGGCTGCGCCGTGCCGATGACAAATCCGCTCACCAGGAAGGCTACGATCAACACCACTTTCAGGATGGTCGCGACCAGTTGAAACGTGCTGGAGTGCTTGACGCCGGTCAGTTGCACCAGCGACACCAGCCACACCACGCCGAGCGCGAGCGCGAGCGGTGGCGCGTTGGGCAGCACCGATTTGCCGTACTCGCCGAACGCCATCGCCGCGAGCGCGACAGGCGCCGAAAAGCCGACGGTCGCCGATACCCAGCCCGCCACGAAACCGAAGGCCGGGTGATAGGCCCGGCCGAGGAAGTTGTACTCGCCGCTGGAGCGCGGAAACATCGCGCCCAACTCCCCGTAGGAAAACACCCCGCACAGCGCGACGATACCGCCGACGGTCCATAGCAGCAGGATCGAAAAGCCCGACGGGATGTCCTGGACCTGAAAGCCGAGGCTGGTGAAGACGCCGACGCCGACCATGTCGGCCACGACGATCGCAACCGCCACGAGAACCGAGATGGAGGAACTGCTGCTGCCGGCCAGCGCTCCGGGCCGAGCGACGCTACCCGTTTCTGATGCCGCCATGACGGACCGTACCTTCAGCGCCCAACGCCCGGGAGCACATGGTGCAGGCTGACGCCATTCAATTCAAGCAGCGTAAACAATGGTTTAAATTGAAGTACGAAATCGGTTTTATAGTACCGCTAGCGACCGCTAACCGCCCTGCGATTGCGAAAACATCGTGACGGTCCCACAATCGCGACACGATTGCATGGTCTCCTGAGGGCTTCCGGATGGGGAGTTTTTTCCGGAAGCTTAACGCCGCCTAGACGCGTGCGCGCATACGCCGGTCGACGGTGGATCTTGGGGCAATAGGTGGATGGTCGGAGCCAATCCGAAATTCCAGATAGTTGATTGCGCGAATCGGCCGACGTCCCCGGCAACGCCGCGCCATGCCCGGCCCGTTCGATGGCACTGGGCGGCGATGGCTGCATTGTTCGTCCCGCTATCCCTCGTGCTCGTTCAATGCGGCAACGCGCCCGATCCAGCAGTGCTGGCTGCAAACAACGAAGGTGCAAAATCCAAAGCCGGCAAGGCGCAGGCTGCGGACGATACGTTCGAGGACCGTTTCCCCCAGCTGCAATTCGCCGATCGTTTCCCGACCACCAAGGAAAGCCTGCCCCAGATTTCGCGCGAGGTCGCGCTTGCACCTCAGAAGCGCACGGTGCGCACCGAGCCCGTGCGGGTCGCGTCGCTGACGCCCACGCTGAACCTGCCCCGTCCGACCGAGCGTGAGGATCTGACCACACTGATCAGCATGAAATCGTCAGCCTTCCCCTATTTCGGCAACAACCCGCGCTCCGAAGAGCCGTTCCTCAACATCTCCAAGGGTGACCGCAAGGGGCGGCGCAGTTACAGCGGCCGGGTCTATTGGCAGGACGAGACCTACAACGACAGCCGCGTCCTTGTGCATGTCCCCGAGACGTTCGACGTCAGGAAGCCCGGCGTGATCGTGGTGTTCTTCCACGGCAACGGCGCGACGCTGGAGCGCGACGTTCGCGACCGGCAATTGGTGCCGCAGCAGATTTCGGATTCCGGCGTCAACGCCGTGCTGCTCGCGCCCCAGCTTGCGGTAAACGCCGCCGATTCCAGCGCCGGCAAGTTCTGGCAGCCGGGCGGCTTCAAGCGTTTCATCGACGAGTTCAGCGAGCCACCTCGCCCGCCTCTATGGCGATCCGAAGTCGGCGCAGGCGTTCGCGGACCTGCCGATCGTGATCGTCGGCTACAGCGGAGGCTTCGTACCGACCGCCTGGAGCCTCGAGGTCGGCGGCATCCCGAACCGCGTCCGCGGCGTGTTCCTGCTCGACGCCGTCTACGGCGAACTGGACAAGTTCGCGTCCTGGATCGAGAAAAACCGCACCGGCTTCTTCGTCAGCTCGTACACCCGTTACACCAAGCAGCGCGACCTGGAACTGATGCAGATGCTCCGCAACAAAGGCATCACGGTCGCCGAGAGCATGGACGGACCGTTGCGGCCCGGCAGCGTCGTGTTCGTGCAGACGCGCGACGGCATCACCCATCGCAATTACGTGACGCAAGCCTGGACCGAACATCCGGTCAAGGAAGTACTGGTCAAGATGGCGGCAACGCCCGCGCTGACCCGAATTGCCAGCGCGCCGTGGGCGCCGAACCGATAAGTCGGCACTCTCCAAAGGTCATGCCCCGATGCTGTCCTTCTTCGGTCTCGTCAGGATCACCGTCACGAGCGCCAGCACGATAAAGGCCGCCGCGACATATCCGGCGGCGTAAAGAAGATCCTGCGCGTACAGAAAGCCGCCGATCGCCGATCCGACAGCCTGCCCGACATAAAGCACCGACGTATTGAGCGACACCGAGGCTGAGGCGAGCGAAGGCGCTGCACTGACCAGCCGCACCTGCTGCATCGAATTAGTGGAAGCGAAACCCAGCCCCCAGATCGCGACGGACACCGCCATCAGCGGATAGACGCCGGCACTCAGCGCCCAGCCGGTTACGCCAGTCAGCATCAGCGTCGTGAACAGCACCGAGGTCTTCCACGCGCCCCAGGAATCGACGATGCGGGTTGCGATGGCGATGCCGATGAAACCGCACACGCCGTAGCAGGCGAATACCAGCGCGATGGCGTCCGGCCCGGCACCGGTCAGCTTCGCGAGCAGCGGACCCATGAAGGTAAACACCACGAACTGGCCGGACATCTGCAGCGTCGTGATCGACAGCAACAGCACGATCATCCGGTTGCGGCCGATATCGGTCCAGGTCTTGAGATCGACCGGCGCTCCCATCAAGCCGCCGGGCAGACGCCATGCCAGCAAGATGAAACTCACGCACCCCATGGCGCCGATGCCGCCATAGACCGCGCGCCAGCCGTAGCGGCTGGCGATGAACGCGATCAGCGGCAGGCCGACCGCCGCCGCCAGCGACCAGCCGAGAAAGATGTAGGCGATGGTGCTGCCGCGCTTCTGCTCGGGAACGATCAGCCCGGCGGTTCCCACCGCCTGCGGCGTGTAGAGCACTCCGACCGCCAGCATCACCAGCCGAATGATCAGAAGGCTGGTGTAATCGGGCGCGAAGGCGGAGGCGAAATTGGTGAATGCCAGCACCGCAAGCGTCGCCGTGAGCAAGGTGCGGCGCTCGATCCTGGAAGTCAGCCAGGCCGTGACCGGCGAACCGATACAGAGCACGATCGCGCCGAAGGTGATCAACAGCCCCGCGGTGCTGATGCTGACGTCGAGCCCGGAGGACAGTTCACCCAGCATGCCCGCCGGCGCCAGCACCGAACAGCCGGTGACGATATTGCCGAGCATCAATGCGGTGGGGGCGAAGCGGCGCTCGAAATGAGCGGCAAGCGTCTCATGTTTCATGCAGATGCATGTAGACCGCAGCCCAGCAAAGAAAAGGACGCGACGAACAAAGAAAAGGACGCGGTACCGTACTATTTGTCACTGCTACATGAGATCTATGGTTGTTGCCGCCGCTGGACCGGCGGATCATGGGACAGAGTGTGGCAGGACTCCCCGATATCCAACATCGGCGCAGCCCATGCAAAGAAAAGGACGCGGTACCGTACTATTTGTCATTGCTGCATGAGATTTGTTGATTTGACGCCGCTGACCGGCTGATCCTGGGACAGAGCATGGCAGGGCTCCCGGATATACACATCGGCTTCCGCGCGCCCTTAAGCCGGCAAAATGGGAGGACCTGGCCCGATTGCAGGAGCCGAATCCCCTGCTATACCGCTGCTTCCCGCTTACCTGCGCTCGTTCGCAGGAGTGAGCTTAAGGAGACGCCAATGCCTGACAGCAATGCACCCGCACCGGGATTCCAATTTGGCCTCGCGAATTTGAAACCGGCCGAACCCTTGCAAAAAATCACCCTCACCTTCCCCGATGGCGCCAAGCGCGAATATCCCAAGGACATCACCGGTCTCGAGATCGCCAAGGGCATCTCCCCCTCGCTCGCCAAGCGCACGGTGGCGATGGCGCTGGACGGCGTGGTCGCCGATCTCAACGATCCGGTTTCGCACGATGCGAAGATCGAACTGATCAACCGCGACGATCCGCGCGCGCTGGAACTGATCCGCCATGACGCCGCGCATGTGCTGGCCGAAGCCGTGCAGTCGCTGTGGCCGGGCACGCAGGTGACGATCGGGCCGGTGATCGAAAACGGCTTCTATTACGACTTCTTCCGCAACGAGCCGTTCACGCCGGAAGATTTTGCCGCGATCGAAAAGAAGATGCGCGAGATCATCGCGCGCGACAAACCCTTCACCAAGGAAGTGTGGGACCGCGAAAAGACCAAGCAGGTGTTCCGCGACAAGGGCGAGGCCTTCAAGGTCGAACTGGTCGACGCCATTCCCGGCGACGAACCGATCAAGATCTATTTCCAGGGCGACTGGTTCGACCTCTGCCGCGGCCCGCATATGAGTTCGACCGGCAAGGTCGGCAATGCCTTCAAGCTGATGAAGGTGGCGGGCGCCTATTGGCGCGGCGACAGCAACAATCCGATGCTGACGCGCATCTACGGCACGGCGTTCGCCAAGCAGGAAGAGCTCGATGCTTACCTGAAGCAGATCGAGGAAGCCGAGAAGCGCGACCACCGCCGCCTCGGCCGCGAACTCAACCTGTTTCACTTCCAGGAGGAAGGCCCCGGCGTGGTGTTCTGGCACCCGAAGGGCTGGACCATTTTCCAGGCGCTGATCGCCTATATGCGCCGCCGCCTGACCGGCGACTACAGCGAGGTCAACGCGCCGCAGATCCTCGACAAGGTGCTGTGGGAAACTTCAGGCCACTGGGACTGGTACCGCGAGAACATGTTCGCGGCGCAATCCGCCGGCGACGAGGCCGAGGACAAGCGCTGGTTCGCGCTCAAGCCGATGAACTGTCCGGGCCATGTGCAGATCTTCAAGCACGGGCTGAAGAGCTATCGCGACCTGCCCTTGCGTCTGGCCGAGTTCGGCGTGGTGCATCGCTACGAGCCCTCGGGCGCGATGCACGGCCTGATGCGCGTGCGCGGCTTTACCCAGGACGACGCCCACGTATTCTGCACCGAGGCGCAGCTTGCCGACGAGTGCCTCAAGATCAACGAGCTGATCCTGTCGACCTATGCCGATTTCGGTTTCGACGGCGAACTCACGGTAAAGCTGTCGACGCGGCCGGAGAAGCGCGTCGGCACCGACGAGATGTGGGATCATGCCGAACGCGTGATGGCCACCGTGCTGGCGGAAATCCAGGCCGGCGGCAGCAACCGCATCAAGACCGCGATCAACCCGGGCGAAGGCGCGTTCTACGGACCGAAGTTCGAATACGTGCTGCGCGACGCCATCGGCCGCGACTGGCAATGCGGCACCACGCAGGTCGACTTCAACCTGCCGGAGCGTTTCGGCGCGTTCTACATCGATGCCGACGGCTCGAAGAAGGCGCCCGTGATGGTGCATCGCGCGATCTGCGGCTCGATGGAGCGTTTCATCGGCATTCTGATCGAGCATTTTGCCGGCAACTTTCCGCTCTGGCTGGCGCCGGTGCAGGCCGTCGTCACCACCATCACCTCCGAAGGCGACGAATACGCCAAGGTGGTCGCGGCTGCCGCGCGTCGCGCCGGCCTGCGCGTCGAGATCGACCTGCGCAACGAGAAGATCAACTACAAGGTCCGCGAGCATTCGCTGGCGAAGATCCCGGCCCTGCTCGTCGTCGGCAAGAAGGAAGCCGAATCCCATTCGGTCTCCATCCGCCGGCTCGGCAGCGAAGGCCAGAAGGTGATGCCGACCGACGAGGCGCTGGCCGCGCTGGTCGAGGAAGCGACCCCGCCGGACGTGAAGCGGGCGCGGATGGCTTAAGCGGCCTTGTGCTGCCCGATCTTAATCGAGGACTCGGCGGGGATGCCGAGTCCTTCGTGCAGTCGCCTGATCATATTAAGCGTCAGCTCGCGCCGGCGATTGAGCACTTCGTGCACGCGATTGCGGCTGCCGATAAACGGAATGAGGTCTCGCGGCTGCAATCCACTCTGCTCCATGTGGTATCTGATCGCCTCCACCGGGTCTGGCAGGTCCAGCCTGTAATGCTTCCGTTCCCATGCCTCGACCAGCGTGACCAATACATCGAGCCGATCTCCCGCGGGTGAATTGCGCCGGGCATTCATCAGGCCCTCGATCTCCTTGAGAACGCGGCGATAGCCGCGGTGCGATTTGATCGGTGCGATATCCATGACTGAACCCTCAAATGCTCTGCGCGTCGATTGTATCATATTGCCGATGGGTGCCGACAAACCTGATGTAGACGACCCGATAGGGATCGTTGATCCACACAACGACCCGATATTTGTTGCCAGCTATATTGAAGACTGCCCGGCCATCGCCTGCCCCAACCAAGCCCCGACCGCCTCACAATCGATCTAAAAGGGGGTTTCCCCGGCTTCGAGGCCTCCCTATCTCCGTGATAGGCAGTCCCCATCCAGAGTCCAACGAAAGAGACCTTCGTGCCCGATGCCCTTGAACTCCTGAAGATCCGCCGCTCGGTAAAGCCGCGCGAGATGAGCGGCCCCGGTCCTTCGGCTGGCGAACTCGACACCATCCTGACCATCGGCGCGCGGGTGCCGGACCACGGCAAGCTGACGCCTTGGCGCTTCATCGTGTTCGAGGGCGAGGCGCGCGCCCGCGCCGGCGACATCATCGCGCGGGTATTTGCGAAGAAGAATCCCGCCGCCCCGGCCGCCGATATCGAGATCGAGAAACGCCGGCTGATGGACGCGCCGCTGGTGATCGCCGTGGTCAGTTTCACCAAGCCGCACCCCAAGGTGCCGGCGTGGGAACAGGAACTATCCGCCGGCGCCAGCGCGATGAACATCGTCACCGCGGCGACCGCGCTCGGCTATGGCGCCAACTGGCTCACCGGCTGGTTCGCGTTCGACCGCGACGTGCTCGACGGGTTCGGATTGAAGGCGGACGAACGGCTCGCCGGCTTCATCCATATCGGCACGCCGTCGAAGCCTGCCGAGGATCGCCCGCGCCCGGCGCTGACCGATATCGTGACGCGGTTTTGAGAACGCGTCCTTACGCTGCCTTCGACGCGTGCCGGCCAAACCGGGACAACAGCTCGCCGATCTCGGACGCCGGGCGCGCCGCGCTGAATAGAAAGCCCTGCACCTCGTTGCAGCCTTCGGCCCGCAGCCAGTCGAGCTGGTCGGCAGTCTCGACGCCTTCGGCCGTCGTCGTGATATTGAGGCTGCGGCCAAGGCCGGAGATCGCCCGCACGATCGCCACACAGTCGGAGCGCTCCACCAGATCCTTCACGAACGAGCGGTCGATCTTGATCTTGTCGAACGGAAAGCTGCGGAGATAGCTGAGGCTGGAATAGCCGGTGCCGAAATCGTCCATCGAGATGCTGACGCCGAGTTCGCGCAACTGATGCAGGATCGCCAGATTGGCTTCGGTCTCCGCCAGGAACAGCGATTCGGTAATTTCAAGCTCGAGCCGCCGCGGCGACAATCCGGAATGCGCCAGGGCCGATATCACCACCTGTACCAGGTTGCGGCTGCGAAACTGCACCGGCGACAGATTGACGGCGACCTTGACGTCCGCGGGCCATTTTGAGGCCTCGGTGCAGGCCTCGCGCAGCACCCACTCGCCGAGCGCGACGATCAGTCCGATATCCTCGGCGACAGGTACGAACTCCGCCGGCGGGATCATGCCCTTTTCGGGGTGCCGCCAGCGCAGCAGCGACTCGAAACCGCTGATCCGGTCGGCGGCAATATCCACCAGTGGCTGATAGTGCAGTTCAAATTCGCCGTTGGCGAAGGCACGCCGCAGATCAAGCTCCATGTCGCGACGTCTTTGCGCCTGCCGGTTCATTTCCGGTTCGAAGAACCGGTGAACGCCACCGCCGTCCGACTTCGCGCGATACAGCGCCATGTCGGCGTTGCGCATCAATTCCTCCGAAGTCTCGCCGTCCCCGGGCGAAAGCGCAATTCCGATGCTGGCGCCCACGGTGACCTCGATGCCGTCGATGTCGTAGCACTCGCTCAGGATCCTGATCAGTCGAGCCGCGAAATCACTCGTCCCGTTCGGCGAGGCGTCGGCAGACAGCACGATCGCGAACTCGTCGCCGCCGAGGCGGGCAACCAGATTATCGCCGCTCACCTCCGCCTGCAGCCGCCCGGCCACCTGCTTCAGCAGGCGGTCGCCCATCGGGTGGCCGAAGGAGTCGTTGACGTTCTTGAACAGGTCGAGATCGATGCAAAGCACGCCGACGCGCCGCGGGCCCGTTTTTCCCCGCTGCAATGCCTCGTGCAGCCGATACTGGAAAAAATCCCGGTTCGGCAGATTGGTCAGGCCGTCATGATGGGCCATATGGGCGATCCGTGCCTCGGCCTTGCGGCGCTCGGTAATATCGACCACTGCCACGAGGTAACCGTCGCGCCCGTCGAAGGCGACCCGCCGCCCGAATGTCAGTACATGGATTTCGCTGCCGTCGGCCTTGAGATGCCGCCAATCGTGGCTCGAATTATAGACGTCGCCGACCTGTTGCAGCGCCTCGCTGTGGGTGACCCATTCGTCCTCCGGCCAGATCTGGCGCAGCTGCATGGCAAGGAAGGTTTCGCGGGCATAGCCGTAATGCTGCACGGCCGCGTCGTTGACGCTCAGGAATTGCGTCGTCTCGGCATCGAACACCCACATCGGCATCGGATTGTCGTCGAACAGCAGGCGGAACGAGGCTTCGCGCCGCTTGAGCGCCGTCACGTCCGAGACGGTCAGCGAGAGAATGTCGCCGAAGGTTTTTACCCCCAGCCTCAGATTGCGATCATCGCTGTCGATTTCGAACTGGTCACCGCTGCCGTTTCCGATGATATCGAGCAGTCGCCCGATCACTTCCCGGCCGCACAGCGGGTTGCCTCCGGCACTGAGCCGGCGCCATAGCAATTCGGTGGAGGGTAGTTTCAGGAGCCGCGAGGCACCCTCGTTGAGGTGGACGATCTGGAAGTCGAACGGGCGGCCGGCGGAATCGCGGACCACTGCCAGCGACACCACCCCCTCGTCGGTGGTCGAGAAGATCGTATCCAGCAGATTGTAATGCGGCCCTCGTTCGTTGACATAGATGCCGATCAGCGTGCCGCCCCAGCGTGAATGCGTCGGCAGCGCCAGGACGTCGTAGGTCCGCACCATGCCATCGCGCACGCAATGCGCGGCGGCAAGGTACGGACGGCAGTTCTGAATGGCGCTGGCCGCGGCTTCGCCGAGCGCGGTCGCGCAATCCGGCGACAGCGCGCTCAAGGGAATGTCCCAACGGTCGTCGTCCAGCCACTTCTGGACGTAACGGCCGGTGCGCGATACTTCGAGCGTCCTGTCGCTGCCCCTCAGCAGAACGATGTGGTCGGCCAGCTTGCCGAGGCTGCCGAGCATGACCTCTTCATAGCGGGGCAGGCTTTGGCCCGGCCGCACCGCGGCCTGCCATTTGCGCTGCAGAACCGGGACGTCGTCGAATAGTTCGGCATTGGTTTTCCCGGACGATTTCCTCGCCGCAATCATCGCATTCTCCACCGCGCAAGCGCCTGCCTGCATCCAACGCAGGCGGACTTAATGCGGTGTAAAAAACGCGGCAGCGGTACGCCGATCCCCCAATTATGACAGTTTTAAGCCGCGTGATGGTTAGTGCGCGTTAGAAACCATGACAGCCGCAACAATCTATCGGAGCAATTTGCAACTCACGCGAGAATGACACCTCAATCATGAAGAGTTGTCTCAGCGCGCAATGACCTCGACCTCGCCGTCGACGCCGTTGACGACGTTGAACGGACGCTCGAACACCTTGCCTTCGTTCTTGGCGATGGCGCGGTATTCGCCCTCGGACAGCACCACGCGTGGAAACGCGCCGATCAATTCCTTGATGACGTCGCCGCCCGGGGTGATGACGGACCATGCAGTGTTGGCGAGCGCCTCGCCGCCCCTGTCGCCGACCAGCTTGAGCGTAATCACCGCCGCACGGTGGCTCACCGTCACGTCCGTCAGCTTGCCGGCCTGGACGCGGATGTCGGAGCGCACCACGGAATTGGCGTCGCCATAGTTGGAGATGATGTAATAGGTGCCTTCCGGCAGCATGCGCGACATCGCCGGCGGCGACGCTGGGCAACATGGGCGAACGCTCGGCGCCGCCTTCGAACTGGCTGCCCTTGTAGAGCGCGAACGAAATCTGGTTCGGCGGAATCTTGCTGGTGCCGACGCGGCCTTCGATGCGCAGCCCACCCGCCGGAAGCACGAACGCCTCGCGATCGGTTTCCGATTTCAGACTGACCGCCCGCACCGCACTGACCAGGCCGAGCGCGACGTGAACGACGTAATTGCCGGGCGGCAGCACGATGTTCGGGGTCGCGCCGCGCTCCTCGCGGACCAGCTTGAACGTGCCGGTATCGTCAGGCTTGTCGGCGAACACCCGCCAAACCAGCCCGCCATTGATGACCGGCAGATCCTTGCCGTAGCGTGCCGTCAACGCCAGCACCGCCTGGTTCGAAGCTGGCGTGCCCGGCGCGGGTGCGGCCGGCGGAACCGTGGCGATCGACGGCGGCACGATGGTGGGCTGGTTCAACGGCGCGGGAATCGTCGGGATCGCGCCGGGCCCGGAGGGTGGCGCCAGATTCAGTGCAGGTCCGCTCGGTGCATCCGGAACCAGGCCAGGCGGCACCGGCGGTGGGCGGTCCTGGAACATCTGGGCAGAGGCCGAGGCCGGCAGCAGCGAGACCAGCGCCACGGCAAGCGCCAGCGCCGGGAGAGACCAGCCAGCCCGCCCGTGTTCCCCGCAACCGTTGCCCCTTGAAGTCATCGCCATGCTTTTCACCGAAAACGCGGCAAATTCAAGCCTCGGATGGCGAGTTCGGGGCGGGATGACTACGGAACCGGTGGAACACCCACTGTTGATCCCGCGGCCGTGGCCCAGTCACAATCGCTGCCTGCGCCGATTTCCGGGCATAAACCATGCATGCGAATCGGCAGCGACAATTCTGGCGCGGCCGCGCCGCGGCGATTATCTTGAGCGCGGCAGGAGAGTTCGCGTGTTGGATAGCTGGATGGGCCGCGGCCAAAAGGGCTCCGACGCCCAAGACAAAGTAGGGCTGGGCAGCATCCGCCGGCCGGTGATCGGGCTGGCGCTGGGCGGCGGCGCCGCACGTGGCTTTGCCCATATCGGCATCGTCCGGACGCTCGTGGCCCACGGCATCATTCCCAATGTCGTGGTGGGAACGTCGATCGGCGCCGTGGTCGGCGGCGCCTACGCCTCCGGACATCTCGACGCGCTGGAGCAATGGGCGCGCAGCCTGCAGCCGCGAAATATCCTCTCCTATCTCGATATCCGGCTGAACGGCTCCGGTCTGATTGGCGGCGCCAAGCTTGCGGCCGAAATCGAGGCTGCGATGGGTCAAATTCTGATCGAAGACCTGCCGATGAAATACGCCACCGTTGCGACTGAAGTCCGCACCGGCCACGAGATCTGGCTGACCCATGGCCCGATGGTGGACGCAATGCGCGCCTCCTACGCGTTGCCCGGAATATTTTCGCCGGTGCTGGTCGGCGACCGCTGGCTGGTCGATGGCGCCCTGGTCAATCCGGTGCCGGTGTCGGCGGCGCGTGCCATGGGCGCGGAGATCGTCATCGCCGCCAACCTCTCAAGCGACGTCTTCACGCATTCCACCACGATCTACTCCCACGGCCCGTCGGCCGACGCGCCGGTGTCCGTGGCGCCGGAAGCCGCGCCCGAACCTGAGCCGGGCAAACGGGGCCTTCGCAAATTCTTCTCGGCCGAGCGCACGGTAAAGCGCGAGTTCTTCGGCGGCGGTGGACGGCCAGGCATTTCCTCGGTCATGGTCGACGCCTTCAACATCATGCAGGACCGCATCACCCGCGCGCGGCTGGCGGGCGATCCGCCTGACCTGTTGATCTCACCCCGCGTCGGGAAGATCGGCTTGTTCGATTTTCACCGCGCCGACGACCTCATCGCCCACGGCGTGCGCGCCGCCGAGCGCGCGATCGAACTCGATCCAGGAGGCGATCCATATTTTGGCGCCGACCGCAAGCGAACCCGGGAAGCCTGCCAAAACGGTACCGAAAGAATAGCAATCAGGCCGTCTTGATATAGTCGCGCAGCGCTTCCTGCTCGTTCTCGAATTCCCTGACCCGCCACTTGACGATGTCGCCGATCGAAATCAGGCCGACGACCATGCCCTCCTCGATCACGGGCAGATGCCGGAATTTTCCGAGCGTCATCATCTCCATGATACCGGCCACCGTGTCGGACTGCCGGCAGCTGACGACCTTGCGCGTCATGACCGCGCTCACCGGCTCCTCGAGCACGCGCGCGCCGCGCTCGCCGAGCACACGCACGATGTCGCGCTCGGACAGGATGCCCTCGAGGCGTCCCTGGCTCATGACCAGCACGGCGCCGATCCTGCGTTCGCCAAGCAACTTGATTGCGACTGACAGCTTGGCGTCCGGCTCGACGCTCAATATCTCGTGGCCTTTGGTATCGAGAATCGCACGTACCGTCATTGTCGTCTCCCTGAATCCGTTCGCGCCCCAAGAGCCCGACTTGTTCACGAGTCTTCAATCAACAGTTTCCGCGCCGGCTTCGTTTCGGGCACGGGCGGCAAGCGCGGCTGTCGTGCACCGCAGCAAGCTTTGGCTTGCGTCACAACTTGCACGGATGATGAATGAAATCGCCCTGCGCCGCAAGCGGCGATCAGACGCGGCCGGTTTTGTCCGGCGATGACGCATCCGCAGCATGCGGCATTGCCCGCGGCACCGGATCGAACAGCGAAAACAACATCAGGCCGGCGAGAAACCCGCCGATATGCGCCTGCCAGGCGACGCTGGAGCCATCCGCGCCGATCGCAATCGAGCCGACGCCGAAGATGATGTTGACGCCGAACCAGACGGCAAGAAATCCCAGCACGCGCGTGTTGCGCAGGGCGCGGCCAAGCGACAGCGCGGGAACCTTCGCCGCGGCATCGGCATCGCCCCGGCTGAACGAAAGAAAACTGCCCCTCACGAAGGCAAAGCGAATAGCGGCCGCCATGGTGCCGGACACCGAGGCCGAGGCACCGATCATCGGCGCAATCGCATGTTCGTGGGTGACCAGATGCGCCAGCGCGCCGGCCACAGCCGTCACCGCCATGAAGACGTAGAACCTGACCGCGCCGAACCGGCGCGCCAACGCGCTGCCGAACGGCAGCAGCCACAGCACGTTGAATCCGATATGGCTGAGATTGGCATGGAGCAGCGAATAGGTGACGAAGGTCCAGACCTTGGCGCCTGCCCCGCCGGGAAAGGTGATGTCGAGCAGCGTGGAATCGTAGCGCTTCGGAATGAAACCGAACACGTCGATGGTCCAGTTCTCCAATTCCGGCGGCAGCAGCACCCGCAAGTGAATGACCGCGATCAGCGCGACATAGGCCGTCAGCGCGCCCGGCAGCGTCAGGATCGGCTCGTGCGGGGCATCCTCGGGGGATTCAGGCTGGGATTCCAAGGGGCCGGGACCTTGCAAGGCAGTGTTGGGACATCGTGGTGCAGATAGGCGGCTTTACCCGCCCCGTGCAAGTGCACAATCGCAGCCATCCGTGTCCCGGACGCGGTGCGGCACAAAGTGACGCGACGCAGAGCCGGGACCCAGGCGATCGCCGAACCCGGCAGGTGGTCCCGGCTCTGCGGTGCACCGCCAATCGGCGCTGCACCGCGTCCGGGACACGAGCAACGCAGCTGCAAAAAGAAAAAGGGAGGACGCTGAGAACGTCCTCCCTTGTCTCGCCGGTCTTTTCGCGCCGGAGCCGGGATCACATCCCCACCCCTCCCGCGCGATGACCAAACTGTTCGACGCCACCTGTGTACCAACCGCTCCGGTAGTCCCTTCGGACAAGCCGGCGCTGTCTGATGCGTTCCACTCTACGCACCCCGCACCGGGATCGACAACGCGATAGTTAATTTAACCTTAACAACGCAAAGCCACGCGCTCCCGGGCCAAATCGCCTCCCCAGGCATGGACGCTGCAAAGCCCCTCCTGCACAACGAACACGGGACGGCGCGTGCACAAAAGCGGGACAGATGTGTCCTGCCAAGGCCCGCCGGGGACGAGGATCGAGATGAAACACCCATCCAGTCGCGAGTTCTTCGCCTATTGGGATGCCAAACGCGGCGATGCACGGGCGCCGGACCGCAGCGAGATCGAACCCGGTGCGGTGCGCGAACTGCTCGGCGACATCTTCGTGCTGGGCTACGACAACGACGCCGGCTACCCGTTTCGCGTTGCCGGGACGCGGGTCAGTGCCCTGCTCGGCCGCGACCTCAAGGACGCCAGCTTCTCGGCGTTGTTTGCACCCGACAGCCGCCGCGAAATCGAGGACATCGTCAGTTACGTCGCCGAAGAAATGCTGGCGGCAATTGCCGGCATCACCGCGACCGCCGAAGACGGCACCACGGCGCATCTGGAATTGCTGCTGCTGCCGTTCAACAACCGCGCGCATGCGCCGATCAGCCTGACCGGGTTGCTGGCGCCGTTCGAAAACGATCTCGGCACCATCAGGGATTTCAAGGTGACGTCGTGGCGTTACCTGCACCGGCCGCAAAAGCTCGTTCCGCGCGCCTTGCGCAAGCTCGCGATCGCGCGCGGCTTCATGGTGTATGAGGGCCTGCGGTAATCGCGGACCGCCACTTCACCGACACCGCCTGCGCGTACCCGCGCGCAGTTCATGGTCTGTCGGACCATGCTCGAAAAACGACCCACAGCAGCCTCTAAAAAAAGCACCACGAAGCATTGCCTAAACGCGAGGCGTCGGGCAGGTTCAGACTGCGACGTGGAGCCGGGCCACATCAGCCGAATGCTACGCACCGAGAGCAATCTCGGCGGCGGATAGTCGGCGTAACCTCGGAGATCCCAAGAATGCTGTTCAAGAAACTGGTGCTTGCCGCCGCACTCGCCACTGCCGCGGTAGCAACGCAGGCGCATGCCGACGCCCTCGATTCCATCATGAAGTCGAAGGTGATCAAGGTCGCCGTGCCGCAGGATTTTGCACCGTTCGGCTCCGCAGGCCTCGACCTCAAGCCGCAGGGCTACGACATCGACATGGCCAATCTGATCGGCAAGGAACTCGGGGTGAAGACCGAGATCATTCCGGTGACCAGCGCCAACCGCATCCCCTATCTACAGACCAACAAGGCCGACCTCGTCATCTCCAGCCTCGGCAAGAACGAGGAGCGTGAAAAGGTCATCGACTTCTCCATCGCCTATGCACCGTTCTTCTCCGGCGTATTCGGCACCAAGGCGATCGCGGTGACGAGCGCGGCCGATCTCAAGGGCAAGACCATCGGCGCCACCCGCGGCGCGATCGAAGAACAGGCGCTGACCGCCTCCGCGCCGCCGGACGCCACCGTCAAGCGCTTCGAGGACAACAACGCCACGATTGCCGCCTTCGTGTCCGGCCAGGTCGATTTGGTCGCCACCGGCAACACGGTTGCGGCGGCGATCGCCGAAAAGGTCCCGGCCCGCGCGCCGACGCTGAAATTCGTGATCAAGGACAGCCCCTGCTATGTCGGGCTCAACAAGAACGAGCCGGCGCTGCTGGCCAAGGTCAACGAGATCATCACCAAGGCGAAGGCCTCAGGCGATATCGCCAAACTATCGGAGAAGTGGCTGAAAGCCCCCTTGCCGCCCGGCTTCTAGAAACGGAACGCTGGAGCGCCCGCGGTGAACTACAAGCTGCAATTCGCCGAACTGCTGCCGTACTGGAACGTGCTCCTGCAGGGCCTGATCTTCACGATCGTGCTGACTGTTGTCTCGACGGTGGCGGGCATCGCCGTCGGCACCGCCGGCGCCTCGGCCCGCACCTTCGGGCCGGTGTGGCTGGGCCGCATCGTTGCCGTCTATGTCGAGTTGATCCGCAATACGCCGTTTATCGTGCAGCTGTTCTTCATCTTCTTCGGCCTGCCGGCGTTGGGATTGAAACTCAGCGAAACCACCGCCGCCTTTCTCGCCATGGTGATCAATCTCGGCGCCTACTCGACCGAGATCATTCGCGCCGGCATTGAGGCCGTGCCCAAAGGCCATATCGAAGCCGGCCTCAGCCTTGCCATGACCAAATGGGAAGTGTTGCGCCGCATCGTCCTCAACCAGGCCTTTCGAAAAATCTATCCGGCGCTGTCGTCGCAGATCATCATCGTCATGCTGGGCTCGGCGGTGGTGTCGCAGATCTCGGCGGAAGACCTGACCTATGCCGCGAACTTCGTGGCATCGCGGAACTTCCGAAACTTCGAAGTCTATCTGCTGGCGGCGCTGGCCTATCTCCTGCTCGCGATGCTGACGCGCTCGCTGTTGCGAGCGCTCGGCCGCGTCATGTTCAAGGCGAAGTGAACCATGTTGCAGTTCAGCTTCTGGGACATCCTGTCGAACCTGCTGATCGCCACGCAATGGACGATCGTGCTGTCGCTGATCGCGTTTGTCTGCGGCGGCATCGTCGGGCTCGCGCTGCTGTTCATGCGCACCTCGCGGATCCCAGCGCTGGAATGGTTCACCAAAATCTACATCGAGTTCTTCCAGGGCACGCCGCTCCTGATGCAGCTCTTTCTGTTTTTCTTCGGCATTGCGCTATTCGGCATCGAGGTCTCGCCGTGGACGGCAGCCACGCTGGCACTGACGCTCTGGACCAGCGCATTCCTGACCGAAATCTGGCGCGGCTGCGTCGAGTCGATACCAAAGGGGCAATGGGAAGCCTCCTCCAGCCTGGCGCTCAGCTACATCGAGCAGATGCGCTACGTGATCCTGCCGCAGGCCTCGCGCATCGCGATCGCGCCGACGGTGGGTTTTTCCGTGCAGGTCATCAAGGGCACCGCGCTCGCCTCGATTATCGGCTTCGTCGAACTGACCAAGGCCGGCACCATGCTCAACAACGCCACCTTCCGGCCGTTCCTGGTCTACTCGCTGGTCGCGCTGATCTATTTCTGCCTGTGTTTCCCGCTGTCCTGGTGGGCCAAGAAAATCGAAGGACGCCTCAATGTCGCTCGTTAGCATTCGTGACGTCAGGAAGAGTTTTGGTGCCAACGAGGTGCTCAAAGGCGTCTCGCTCGACATCGCCAAGGGCGACGTGGTCGCAATCATCGGCCGCTCCGGCTCGGGCAAGAGCACGCTGCTGCGCTGTATCAATGGGCTGGAGACCTACCAGTCCGGCGCCATCGTCGCCGACGGGATCGAGGTCGGAGGCGAGAACACCAACCTGCGCGAGCTGCGCCGCCATGTCGGCATGGTGTTCCAGCAGTTCAACCTGTTTCCGCATCTGACCGCCGCCGAGAACGTCATGCTGGCGCCAACGGTCGTCAACAAGACGTCGAAGGCCGAGGCGCGCGCGACCGCGGCCGAAGTGCTGGCGAAGGTCGGACTGTCGGAAAAGATGGACGCCTACCCGAGCGAGCTCTCCGGCGGCCAGCAGCAGCGCGTCGCCATCGCCCGTTCGCTCGCCATGCGGCCGAAGGTCTTGCTGTGCGACGAAATCACCTCGGCGCTCGATCCTGAATTGGTCAACGAGGTGCTGCGCGTGGTCGAGCAATTGGCGCGCGAGGGCATGACGCTCATTCTGGTGACGCATGAAATGCGCTTCGCCCGCGACGTCGGCACCAAGCTGGTCTTCATGCACCACGGCAAGGTGCATGAACAAGGCGTGCCGAAAGAGGTTTTTGCCGCGCCGCGCACACCGGAATTGCAGCAGTTCGTCGGTCAGGTCGGCTGAACGCCGACCTGCAGCCTACCTCGGCAGCAGGTTGGTCTTGGCGAGATCGAGCACCTCATCGCCACGGCCGCTCATCACGGCGCGGAGTACCCACAGGCTGAAGCCCTTGATCTGCTCGACGGTGATCGTGGGCGGCATCGACAATTCCTGGGTCGCCGTCACGACGTCGAGGACCGCGGGACCATCGTAGGCCAGCACATCGCCGATCGCGCCTTCCAGCTCGCCCGGGTCCTCCACCCGCACCGCATGTATGCCCATGGCGCGGGCCATCGCCGCGAAGTCCGGATTCTGCAGGTCGACGCCGGTCTCGATGAAGCCGGAGGCCTTCATCTCCATCGCCACGAAACCGAGCACGCCGTTGTTGAAGATCACCACCTTCACCGGCAGCTTCATTTGCGTCAGCGTGATCAGGTCGCCCATCAGCATGGCAAATCCGCCATCGCCGGACATCGAGATCACCTGCCGCCCCTTCTGCGAAGCCTGCGCGCCAATCGCATGCGCCATGGCATTGGCCATCGAGCCGTGGACAAAGGAGCCGATCAGGCGCCGGCGGCCGTTCATGGCGAGGTAGCGCGCGGCCCAGATGGTGGGCGTGCCGACATCGGCGGTGAACACCGCGTCCTCCGACGCCTGCTCGCTGAGGAGACGCGCCAGATATTGCGGGTGGATCGGCTTTTGCCCGGGCGTACCCTTGGCGAGTTCGTCCAACCCGGCGCGGGCCTTCCTGTAGTGAGCCATGCTGTCGTCGAGGTGCTTGCGGTCGCCCTTTGCCTTGAGCTTCGGCAGCAGCGCGCCGATCGTGGCGCCGACATCGCCGACGATGCCGAGCTCCAGCCTGCAGCGCCGCCCGAGATTTTCCGGCCGGATATCGACCTGGGCGATCTTCGCGTCCGTCGGCAGAAATTGCTTGTAGGGGAAATCGGTCCCCAGCATCAGCAGCACGTCACACGCATGCATCGCGGCATAGCCCGACGAGAAGCCGATGAACCCGGTCATGCCGACGTCGTAGGGATTATCGAATTCGACGTACTCCTTGCCGCCGAGCGCATGCACGATCGGAGCCTTGAGCGTCTCGGCCAACCGCATCAGTTCATCACGCGCGCCGGCACAGCCGCGGCCACAGAACAACGTGACGCGCCCGGCGCTGTTCAGAAGTTCGGCCAGGGCTGCGAGTTCGGCATCCGCAGGCAGGACGATGGGCGCGGGAGGCAGCAGCCCACCGTTCGGCGTGACATCGCGCGTGGGCGATGGACGCAACGCGACGTCGCCCGGGATGACGATGACGGCAACACCGCGCCGGCCCACCGCCGCGCGAATGGCGTTTTCCAACACGTAAGGAAGCTGCGCCGGATCGGAAATCAATTCGCAGTAATGGCTGCACTCCCGGAACAGATCCTGCGGATGCGTCTCCTGAAAATAGCCTCCGCCGATTTCGGCGGACGGGATCTGCGCGGCAATCGCCAGCACCGGGGTGCGGCTGCGGTGCGCATCGAACAGGCCGTTGATGAGATGCAGATTGCCGGGGCCGCACGATCCCGCACACACCGCAAGTTCGCCCGTGATCTGCGCTTCGCCCGCGGCGGCAAAAGCCGCGACCTCCTCGTGACGAACGTGAATCCAGTCGATGGCCTTCCGTTTGCGCAGGGCGTCGGTGAGGCCATTCAGGCTGTCGCCCACCACGCCGAAGATGCGCTTGACGCCGGCCTGGGCCAACGTCTCTGCGATGAGGTCTGCGACATTATCGATCTTCATGTTGCATGATCCTTTTCAGCGGCCGGTGAACTTCGCCGCGCGCTTCTCGAGAAAAGCATTACGTCCCTCCACCGCGTCGGCGCTCAGACGGATTTCCGCCTGCGTCTCGATCTCGCGGCGGAACTGCTCGGCATAGGTTGCATGTTCGCTCTCGTCGATCAGGCGGCGCGTCGCGACCAGCGCGCGCGTTGGCCCGGTCGCGCAAGTCTGCGCGCCAGCGCCAGCGCGCCGTCACGAAGCGCCGCATCATCGAACACGTCGCGGACCAATCCCCACTCCTTGGCCTGATCGGCCGTGAGAGGTTCGTTGGTCATCATCAGTTCGAGCGCGCGCTGCCGGCCGACGAGCCTTGGTAATAGCCAGGTCGAACCGAGATCGGGCACCAGCGCGATGCGGCTGAACACCTGGATGAATTTTGCCGAGCGCGCCGCGACGATCACGTCGCCCGCCATGGCGAGACTGAACCCGCCGCCCGCCGCTACCCCGTTGACGGCCATCACGACCGGCACGCGACACTCGCGCAACGCCTTGAAGGTCGGCCAGTAATATTTCATCACGCCCGCGACGATGTCGTCGCCCAGGATCTGCGCGGCCTTGAGGTTCTGCCCCGAGCAGAAGCCGCGGCCCGCGCCCGTGACCACCAGCGCCCTCACCTGCGGATCACCGGTCATCTCGCCGATGGCGATCGCGAGGTCGCCCAACAGATCCGGCGTCATCGCATTCAGGGTCGCCGGCTCATCCAACGTCAGCACGCCGACGCTCCCGTCGCGCTCTCGCTTCACTCCCGGCATATCGCAACCTCCGTTCGCAGGCATTTTTGGCCGGCCCGGCCGGGCGCGGCAACCCTGATGGTACCGAAACAACGCAGCAAAGGACAATCGGCTTGGAGGGTGATGGCTCTGGCGCGGCGCAGGGGCTCGCTCCTCGCTTTGATCTTGCGCAAGGTGCCCTTGCCCCGAAACCTGTACTCAAATGGCGTCCGAGGGCTTGCCGATGCGAAAAGCGCCGAACCTGTCGATTTCGCCCGAAAAGGTATTCTTCATCGCCGCCAAGTCGGGCCAATCCGATCCTACCTGATCGAAACACCGATGCTTGCGGATTATCTCGAAGAAGCCTTGTCGCAGTTCCCAGAGGATTTCGAGGAGCCTCTCTGATCCACCCGAGACCAGGTATTCCGGAGCAATGCAATGACCAAGATGAAGATCGGTACGGGCGACTGGATCGTTGTCTGCGACGGCCGCAAGGCGCTTATCCTCGAAAATCTCGGCGATCGAATGTTTCCCAACCTGCACACCAGGGAAGTGCGCGAGCAACCGGATCAGCCCACACGTTCTCAGGGCAGCGCGGCTCCAGGCCGCGTGTACCAGTCGACGGGCACGGCGCGAAGCTCGATCGAGCAGACGGACTGGCACGATGAGTCCGAGCGATCATTCCTGAAGGCCCTAGCGGAGCGGTTGGACGTGGCCGTCACAACCGGCGAAACCTCGGCTCTGACAGTAGTCGCCTCGCCGCGAGCGCTGGGCATGATCAGGGCGGACTATTCGGATGCGGTTCGAAAGGCTCTCCATGGGGAGGTGGCCAAGGATCTGGTCAAGATGGCGGTCCATGAAATCGAAAAGCAGCTATTGTCATGATGGCGCGAGCATCCGGTCGCAGCCCCCGGTGAATGTCGATACTTCATAACACATCATTAACCCTGTCGGCCTTAGGGTCTTCGCTGACGCCGAAGCATCGGCCGTCGGGTGTCGAAGATGTCGTTTGCGCAAAAGAAATCGTCCACTATCCCGGCCGCCGAGGAGCGACGGCGCTTTCAGCGCGTCAAGGTCCACCTGCTCGGCCGCTACATGCTGCCCGACCGCCGCGAGTTTCCTTGCCAGATCATTAATATGTCGCCGGGTGGATTGGCCCTGCTGGCACCCGGCATCGGCAATGTCGGCGACCGTGTGATCGCCTATCTCGACCATATCGGCCGGGTCGAAGGCAAAATCACCCGTATCATCGACAATGGCTTTGCCATGACGGTCGGCGCAACCGCGCGCAAGCGCGACAAGCTCGCCGCCCAGCTCACCTGGCTTGCCAACCGCGATATCCTCAACCTGCCGGAAGACCGCCGCCACGACCGCATCATTCCGCGCAACCCGATCGCGCTGCTCACCCTCGAGGACGGCAGCAAGATGACCTGCCGCATCATCGACCTGTCGCTGTCCGGCGCCGCCATCGCGGCGGAGAACCGCCCCCCCGTTAAATCTCTGGTAATGCTGGGCAAGGTCCAGTCGCGGGTGGTGCGAAATCTCGAAGAAGGCTTCGCGCTGGAGTTCGTCCACGAGCAGATTGCCGAGACGCTCGAAGACGCAGTTACCGCGCGGTAAAGCGCCAACCGCCCAAAACCCCTCGTTTCCGCCTGAAACAACGGTATCCGGATCGCCGGACGCCGCCTTTGCGCCGCCGGCCCGCCTGTGAAAGGTGGTTAACGCGGCGCGCTTTTGCGCGCAAATTCCCTGCCGCGACAGCCTCGCGGCCGTTAATGCATAAAATTTGAATCAATTGCAGTTGTTTCAAATTTTAGTCGAATTCGATTCAAGTATAGATCGAATTAGCGCCAGCTTTTACTTTCATTCGCGTCAAATGTACTTGCCCGACTTAGCGGCGGTGCAAAGCCTTTGTGTGAAACGTGGTCCCAACAAGAAACGGGGGCCACAATGTTTTTCAGGGGACAGGGAAAGGGACTGGCGATCGTCGCCATCCTGTTGGGAATGAGCGCCACGGCGAAAGCCGGCGAAGCGGTCTATGCAAGCCTCGGCGACACCGCGCGTCCGCCGATCGGCTGGGTCGAATTCTGCGCCGAGAACGCGAGCGAGTGCCGCGGTGGCACGTCACAGCCGCGCGACATCGTGATGTCGCAGACGGCGTGGCGGGATCTGGTTCGGGTCAACAAGTGGGTCAACGAGACCATCAAGCCGATCACCGACATGGATCATTGGGGTGTGGTCGAGAAATGGTCGTTGCCGTCAGATGGCTACGGCGACTGCGAAGACTATGTGCTTCTGAAGCGCAAGATGCTGATCGACGCCGGATGGCCGCGCGAGGCGCTGCTGATCACGGTGGTGCGCGACAAGAAGGGCGAAGGCCACGCGGTGCTGACCGTCAAGAGCGACAAGGGCGAGTTCGTTCTCGACAACCAGAACGAAACCGTCCTGGCCTGGACCGATACCGGCTACCGCTTCGTCAAGCGTCAGTCGCAGAGCGATCCCAATGTGTGGGTCTCGCTCGGTGACAACCGCCCTGCGGTCGCCACCGCCTCTTCACGCGATCGATAACGACACAAGGATTTTACCAACCCGCGACCCGGTCACATCCCCACCCCTCCCCGTCCCAGACCGGTTCGCGCGCGGCCACCCTTCCCCCAAAGGGTGGCCG
>CAWBRL010000053.1:0-51215 GCA_963791165.1 uncultured Alphaproteobacteria bacterium
GCATTTGTCCCCGGTGCGGTACAGGCGGCCGAACTGAGGGTGCGTGATGAACTTCTGGACGGTTTGCGCCGGCAAGTTGCGGTACCCGCGTGCAACGTGCACCCCACCGATACAGAGCTCTCCGATCTCCCCGTGGGGGAGTGGCTGGAGTTGGTTTGCCTCGAGGATGACGTAGGTGACATTGGCGAATGGCGATCCAATTGTGATGGGCTCCCCCGGCCGCAAACTCTGGCGGCTCGTGTCGGTGCTCGCCTCTGTGGGTCCGTAGGTGTTGATGATTTGCCGTCTGCCCCGGGTCCAGGGCTCCACGAGCGCGCTGGGGAAGGCTTCGCCCGCCGGAACGATGTAGCGGCACAGCGGATAGGGCAGATCCAATTCGGGGGTTGGTGTGAGGGTGGTGAGCAGCACCGGAGGACAGAAGAGCACCGTGACCTCGGCTTCTCGGAGGAGGGGGACGAGGTCCGGGCCGGATCGGATCTGCTCCTTGGTGAGCATGACCACAGTGCAGCCCGACACCCAGGCGCTGTACATCTCAGAGATGCTGCCATCGTAGCCCAGCGACGAGGTGAGCGAGGTTGCGTCCATGCCGGGAAGGAGATCGAAGTAATCGGCGTAGCTCAGGGCAAGGTTCACGTAACCTGCGTGCGGGCATTCGACTCCCTTGGGCATCCCGGTGGTGCCGCTCGTATAAAAGATGGTCGCAAGGCGCTGCGTGGGGTCGTCCAGCCAAGGCGGCGGTTCCCTGCGGGGCATCCTCTCCGGCAACGTCAGGACGTCGAGTGTCGGCAGGTCGCGAAACTTGTCTTGCCCCCGCGTCAGAATGACTACCGGCTGTGCGTCGTTGAGCATGTGGGTGACCAAGGCGTCGGGCAACGTGGTATCGAGGAACATCACTGTGCCGCCAGCCTTGAGAATGCCCAGGTGCGAGGCCACGATTTGCCAATTGTCTTGCGACATGGCCACGGCCACGACCTGGTCGGGCCCCGTGAGGAAAGCAGAAAGGGCTGCGGCCACGCTCTCTGCTCGAGCGTCGAGTTCAGCGAAGCTCAGGGATTCTCCGGTGTGGGGAATCTGCAATGCCGTTAGATGCGGAAACTTCTCGGCCGAGCGGCTGAAGACTTCCGTGAGCCACCGGATCCCGTTCTGATGCGGTACGTTCACGAGGTGGCTGTCGCCAAATACATCCGTCAAGCTGTATGGGCAGGTGTCCGCCTGAGGCATTTTCTCAGCCGCCCAACGGTAGCGCCGCCAAGCTACAAACGTCAGTGCAAAGAAAACCACGACGGCAGTTGTAGCAAGACTTGCTGCCAAAGCTCTTCCTCACATATTCGTAAGTCTAAACTCTCAAGTTCTCAGAGACGCTTGGGTCTTCGACCTCAAAGGTCATAGTTGCTCGCTGCCTGAGCATGGCGAAGGTACCACGTTTAATCGAAGTATCGCTGTAGCGTACCATTTCGGCGGACGTCTAAGGTAACGCAATGGGGTCCACCGCCCAACAGTTTGGAGTGCCGCAATTTTAGGGGGATCACATCAAGACCCTCCTTCTCCAGGAGTTTTATCAGAGACGGCTGATTTCGATCGACCACGACCAAATTGGGATTGATGCTGAATGCATTCATGTCAATCCAGTCGCTGCCAATGGATCTGGACAGATAGTCGGCATCATGTCTGTCTGTGTTCTCCATCGGTGGACTGTAGATGACCTTCCACTGCTTCAAGATTTTGGGCAGGGTATCGTCATTGACACGAGCGGGATTGGCGAGGACCAAGCCAGGGCGTAAGGCCACAAGGGTCGAGTCGATATGGCTGCCAAAATAGACATCTTTGAGGAAATGGACCCGATATTTGTCACCTAGAATCGACTGCAGCCAATATCCCCCCAACTCGTTGCCCGTGGCGCTGACCAGATAGATCAAATCCTCGCCAAAACGCAGAACGTTAGCTGCATCAAAGGCCGGCTCATCGTTGCGTGGCGTGGGCTTGTTTGGATCAACCCCCTCGAAGAGTGAGTCCAAGAGCATGGGCTTGGGAGCGCTGTACCACTTTGCGCCTGACTTCATATACTCCATCAGCAACGTGCGATAGCCGAACGTTTCCTGGGCGCGGCTGCGGATGACATTAGGCGTTTCGATAATGTGGTCACCGATGACCAACAAGACATCGCGGGGACAATAGTTGTAGTAGCCCTGAGCGTCCCAATGGATCGTGGAAAATTTGCCATCGTGCGGCCAGGTGTCCGGACGTTTAACGGTGATGCCCAAGCCTTCCAGGATTTTGGCAAATCCATTCAAATCCTCTTCCGTCTCTTCAATAATCTGTTGAGGAAAAGGGCCGCAGGGAATTTCGGCCAATGAACGGTCAGGAAATTCTGCGAGCTGGGTGCTTCGGTCTGGCGTAGGATACCGCGCATTCAGCGGATTGCCCACAATAACTTCTTCGAGTTGATCCCACTCATTGCAACTCCATACACCTGACATGTTAATCTGCCCGCTCGCTTGTTCCGGAGTGAGAATGGTCTGCCCTGTATCTTTCGGAACAGCGCGAGTGCTCCGCGCTTGCGGTTGATGCATTTCGAATTTCGAAAAGCCCGGCATCTTCTTCACCATCGGGCGGAATTGCTGAAGAAGTCAGGTAGCGCAATTGCCGCGCCGGACGATTTTGCGGCCTCGAGTACAAAATTGCCGACTGCAAGATCAAGAACACCAAGCCCAAATGGCGAAAATATACGAGGCTTGCCATGATCTGGTTTGAGCTTCTTCTCTAGAACATCCACCAAACTCCCGGAGACAAAGTCCCTATTTCCCGTCGCCATTTCTGCTAGATGAAGCGACGTTCTTGCCTTCAGGCAATGATCCACATCATCGACAATGTTTTGTGATGCGAGAATCACATTCACGCAGATGTCGCGCAGCGACAAATGCAGGACGGTGGGGCAGTGCGCGAACCATTTTTCATCGGAAAGATACGGATCCGGCGTAGTCGTGGTGAACAATATCAAGGAAGAATCGGATATGGCGCCTTCCAACCGATCTTGAATATCGGCCTGCAGGTCGTAACGGTCGCGAAGCCACTTGCTGAAGTGCTCCGCCTCCTTGCGGTCCACATCGTACAAACTGATTTTACCAAACTTCCAGTTTCGAAATAAAAGCCACTCGACGGTTGTACGAGCGATTACGCCAGTTCCGATTACGCCGAGAGTTCCTTTAAAGGGATTGGGGGAAATCTGCTCTGCTGCCAACGCGGCAGAGGCGGCAGTGCGCGTAGCACTGATCAGCGATGCCTCGATACAGGCCAGCGGATAACCCGTCGTGGCATCGTTCAGAATCAGGACTGCCGACGCTCGGGCCAGGTTGCTGGCCCTGTTTTCAGGGAAACTCGATATCCATTTGATGCCGCTTTTTTGAACCGCGCCGCCGAGATGGGCTGGCAACGCTATGATGCGGGCGCTGGGCCTATCCGGATATCGGAGGAAGTAGCTGTCCGGATTGAGAGTATTTCCCGAGCCGTGAAGACGGTATGCCGCCTCAACAGCGTCGAAAACCTGCTTCTTGTTGTCGTCAATTACACGCTTAACCGTCGAACCTGGAACAACGTAGAAAGTGGGAGCGGATAGCATGGTTTATTTCTCCCATTTACACTCGACTGTTTTTGCCGCCGATCGTGTCAATCAATTCGCTGACGCGCGCCGACGGTGTCGGGTCACTTAGCCTATCGTTGCGCGAGGGTCCCGGCCGCGAGCACAGCGATCAAGCGCTTTTTCTGTGCTTCACTCAGACGAGATGGACGCATAGGTCCGCGCGGGCCTGTCATCCTCAGGTACAATGACTTTCTCTACCCAGGCGGGGTCGTAAATAGTGTCCAGGTACTTTTCGCCGAGATCCGCGGATATGGCGACTATGGTGTCGCCGCGACTGAACTCGGGAGCGAGCTGCTGTACAGCGGCCAGGACTGTTCCGGTGCTTCCCCCAACAAGCAGGTGATAATTTCGAACGAAAGAAAGACAAGCTTCAACCGTTCTTTCTTCCTTCACTGCGACGATTCGATCCGGATTGGCGAAGTCCGCAAGTTTTGGTCTCACACTCGCGCCAATGCCAGGAATGTTTCTTTTGCCGGGCCTGCCTCCGAACGTGACAGAGCCTACTGGTTCGACGGCCACAACTTTGATCTTTGGGAATTCTGCCCGAAGTCGTTCCGAGACCCCGGCCAGGGTACCGGTAGTGCCGCTCCCGACAAAAACCCAATCGACCTTGTCAAATTCGCGCGCAATCTCATTTGCCGTTTGCTCGGCGTGAACATTCTTGTTGGCTACGTTAGCATATTGATTGAGCCAGACCGCGTTGGGCTCCGATCGCACTATTTGATCGATTTTCTCTAACCTGCTTCCCAAATATCCCCCAGCAGAGTCGCGATCTTCAACTACTATGACCTTTGCCCCATAGAGTTCCATACCTCTTAAAGTCGCGCGATTGGCGTTTGGATCGGTCACGCAAATAAATTTGTAGCCTTTGATGGCACATATCAAACTAAGCGCTAGCCCGAGATTTCCTGATGACGATTCGACCAATACGGTTTCGTTTGGCCTGGCAATCCCTCGCCGTTCCAAGTCCTCGACAAGCCCTATCGCTGTCTTGACCTTGATCGAGCCCGTTATATTGAATCCTTCCAACTTCAGAAACACGTCGTGTCTTCCGGCAAAAGCCGGAAGACGATAAAACAAATCACGAAAAATCAGCTGTAAAGGCGACTCGATGATCATGGTTCGGCATCCCTTGAGCAGAAGACCTTCTTTCCCCGGGGCGACCGCAGCGGCGCGGCTCATCAGTTTCACAACCGTCACCTGCGGGGCGACCTTGAAGCAGGCTCTTTGAACATCTGCCGATTGTGGTGTTCATCGCCTGTTCATCGCCCTTTCGGGGATGCGTTAGCGATCATGCATAGTGCTCGTCAGATAGGCAATGCCAGAATTGGGCATGGTCCCCGGCACGGGCAGCCTGCACTTGTCGGGGGCAAGCTGATGTACGGCCCCTCTGCCTTCTGGATGAAGCTATTCGAGCGCGCTGATCCAGCGGGAAACACGAGGCCCGCGCAATCAATCGTCTCTTGTTCGCCGGTCCCGCGTCTTGTTCGTCGGTCCCGCGTTCTTTGACTTCAACACTTTCAATGCGCGGCTAATCAACGGATCGATGCCGTTTTCAATATCGGTCTTCTTGTTAAGCAGCTTGATGTTAACTGGTACACCCTTACCTTCGTAGCACGCCATGTCAGCTGAAAGGTACACTTGGTACGACAGACAGTACTCCCAGCCATTGGGGAGCACCTTCTCGAGTTGATACGAGAATATGCCGTTCGTGTGATCGCCTATGATCGTAACATGAGGCAGTTCCTTTATCGCAAGTGCGAAGGCCTCTCCGCCGCTAAAAACGGAATCACAAGTCAAGAGCACGATTGGCCTGGTGAATTGCACGTCACCTTGCGGTTCGAGGTACCAGGTCTTGAGGGGTGTAAAGTCATCTTTGCCTGGGCCAATCTTCGTCTTCCTGTGAAACGCGACCCGCTTGCGGTCGCAAAAGCGATTGATGATCGCGATCGCAATACTATCCTCCCCGCCGGGGTTGTCGCGAATATCAATGATAATCCCTTTCAGGTCCCTGAAGTCACGGGCAATCTTGTCAAGAGCAGCAGTCAGTCTCCGCTTACTAACGGCTTCCAACTCGAGGATCCGAATGTAGCCGAATTTCTGCGACCTGCAGTAGCGAAGCATCCAGGCCTCAGTCGCCGCAGGCTTTCCGAAACAATTTTCGACAAGAGTTTTTTCGGTCGTTTTGAAGAGCTGCTTAATCTCGCGGGTCGTGAATTCCCGCCTGAATCGGGGCTGTTTTTCCGGGTTGAAGTATCGTTTCTTCCGATGCGCACTTGCTTTGGCCTTCAACTCCACATGCCCGTCATTTAACGGATCGAGCATCTGGCAAAAGATCTCGAAGAGTTCGTCATCGCTGGTCTTGCTTGTGACTCTTGATCTGTAGGTGTCATGCTGCTTTTTCCAATTGACGTTCCTCAATTGGAAAAATGGGTATCTTTTGTTGAAGGTCTCCCACAGGACCTTAAAATTCTTTTCAGGGTCGCGAATGCTCATGCCGATGATCTTAACGCAGCAACGCCGCTGAGTTTGGACGGCTGGTGGGACTTTCGAACCGTTAGGTCGAAGCAAAGCAAGAAGTGCCGTTTTCCGGTCAGGGGGCGAGATCGGGCACCAGCTTTACAAGGAGTTCGGAGCCGGCAAGCTGGATTGCGTAGATTTCCAAAGTGTGCCGACCGATGAAGCGCAGGGTGCCGGCTATGGCTTCTGGCGGTTGGATGCGACTTGGGCCGCGAAGGAACAGACACAGGCTCGCGGACCAAACGCCGATGCCGAAAATGAAGACGGCGAACTGGATTTGAGGAAACGAATATTCACTTTGTTCCTGCCAAACGTAGGCGACCACGGCGGCAAAGCAGGCCAGCAGTCGCATTAGGCCCGTGTTCTCCTTCATTGCGGGCGCGCGCGGTGCCGCGCTTTGGGCTGGGCCATTCGCGTCGGTAGCTGATCTGCTGTCGACATACATGCGTTGGCACAAGCCGAACAGGGCCCACAGCCATCCCTCCGAGCCATAATCGAAAATCTTGCCCGCTATCGACGATACCGCGAAAAGTGCGGAAACGAGCAAGGCGAAGGCGGCCCAACCGTGACGTTGCAAAAGGATTTGCACGTAGGGACGTGTACTGCGGATGAGTGCCAAGCTCAAAAGAATGTTCGGTGCTACCCAGGTCCATTTTGCATTCCAGCTTTCGAGCAGGGTCAGGATGACACCGAGCCAGATCCAGTGTAGCGGGACAGTCCTGGTCTGCGCGTAGCCCATAAGAAAGAAGAACGTTGGAGCCGCGAGGCGTCCGAAAACGCTCCACCAGCGGTCGTCTTCCACGAAGAAATGGCCGAAATGGCCGACCGAGACCGAGATGATTGCAACGGTTTTCAGCCAGTCGGCGTTGTCAACGGCCTGAGGCGTGTGCGGGTTTCGATGAGATGTGCTCGTCGAATGCATGGTGTTTGTTCACCTCTGCGTCCAGACTTGTACTCGTTTAGCGGTACACGAAGGCAGCTGATTATCGAGGCCGTCTCGCATGTTAAGTTCGCACTGACTCTGCCGCAACCGTTTTTATGGATCTTGAAATGGAGACCAGGTTCACACGGTTGCCGGCAGCCTATCGGACTTAACGGGACAGGATGGCATGGGATGGGGAAACGAACTTACAGATCATCGTGCGTTGGCGCAGTCGAGCCATATCCTTGCAATCCGCAAAGTCCGTGGCAGCGCGGGTCGAACGCGAACACCAATGGCCTGCTAAGACGCTACATTCCGAAGGGCACCGACTTGTCGATGCACTCGCATGCCTATGTCGGCGTCTCAACCATGGAATCCGGCCGCCGCTTTGACGGCGCTTCCAGCTTGTCAGGAGTAAGGGAAATGATTGCGGAGATCTTCGAGTCGTGGCCTGCGCCCGGAAAGATGAAGACCTATCTGGATATGGGTGCGCGGCTTGGGCCGCAGCTCGAGAAGATGGATGGCGTCATCTCGATCGAACGATTCCAGAGCTTCTCGGACCCGGGAAAATTGCTGGCGCTTCCTATCTGGCGCGTTGCAGTTCGCCGAATTGACGGCCAAGTCATCTTCAACAGTCGAAGTGGACGCTTCTTCGCTGATGACGGAATCGTCTTTCGTTATCGATGGCGGGTGGACAGCGGGTAAAGGCCCAAGGCCTAGCTGAGTTATACTAACTTCGTGGAATTAGTATAACTCGTCCGTCTTGCTGGGGAGGCTCCAGCGCTCTTGAACGTCAACCACCAACGATGGACGGTTCGATCGCGGTACCTGCGCCGGATGTGGTTGTGATCTGACACGTTGTGGATCGGTCCGGCGGCGTGATCCAATTTCGTGATGTCGCTCACGTTCTATTGAGGTGTTTCCCGAACCACGCCGACGTTGCTTCGAGCATGACCTCCCATCCGCGCGTTTGATCAATGCGGGTCTTCATTGCCAGAGCTGAATTTCATTTCGGTTGAATGTGAATCGTTCTCGGCGCTTTATCGCGTCGTTCAAGTTGTGACGTGATTTGGGGAAGGAACGTTCGCAGCGAGATCGGCGTCTGGCGGGATCTGAATGCAGTAGAGTGAAGGTCGTCATGTGTGTGCACTCAGGCTTTCGTGTGCACCGTGTATGCACTGGGAATGCTGATGTGGTGATTTAGCCTCCAATCGGAGCGGATATGATCCTAGAAGACCAGCATAGGGAGGTTTGCTCGCGCGCCGGATTTGCCAGTCGGTCCAACCTCTTATAGGGTCGATTTGAGATAGAAAAGATTAGCGATATGAATGCCTTAGATCACCGCTTTTCCGTGGCCCCCATGATGGACTGGACCGACCGGCATTGCCGCGTCTTCCACCGTCTGATGACGCGGCGGGGCCGGCTCTACACGGAGATGCTGACGACCGGCGCCATCATTCATGGCGACCGCGCGCGGTTGCTTGGCTTCGATCTGAGCGAGCATCCGGTGGCGCTTCAGCTCGGCGGCTCCGACGCGAGCGATCTCGCTACCGCTGCGAAGATCGGCGAGGATTTCGGCTACGACGAAATCAATCTCAACGTCGGCTGTCCATCTGACCGGGTGAAGGACGGCCGCTTCGGCGCCTGTTTGATGGCGGAGCCTGCGCTGGTCGCCGATGGCGTTGCGGCAATGAAGCGCGCGGTCAAAATTCCCGTCACCGTCAAGTGTCGTATCGGCATCGACGACCAGGATCCGGAGATCGCGCTCGACGTGCTGGCGCGCGCTGTGGTCGCGGCCGGTGCGGACGCGCTGATCGTGCATGCGCGAAAAGCCTGGCTCAACGGATTGTCGCCGAAGCAAAACCGCGACATCCCGCCGCTCGACTACGACAGGGTCTACCGGCTGAAGGCTGCGCTCTCAGGCGTTCCCATCATCATCAATGGCGGTATCGGCAGCCTTGCGGAGGCCAGGCGCCACCTCGACCATGTCGATGGCGTGATGCTGGGGCGGGCGGCCTACCAGGAGCCGTGGCGATTGCTCGGTGTCGATCCCCAAATATTCGGCGAGGCCGCGCCGCACGCCACCATGAAAGGCGTGTTCACGGCGATGCTTCCCTACATCGAAGACCAGCTCGCGCAAGGCGCGCGGCTGCATTCGATGACGCGGCATTTCGTCGGCGCGTTTCACGGCGTGCCCGGCGCGCGCGCCTTCCGCCGCCATCTCGCCGAGAACGGCGTCAAGCCGGGCGCCGGTGTCAACGTGCTGCGGGATGCGATTGCGCTGGTCGAAACCCGCGCGGCGGCGCTGGTTGCGGCGTGAAGAACTTGAGCAGCGCTAGTTCGTCGCGGCGCGGCGCTTGTTGCGGCCTGCGACATCAGGGTAGCCGTTGAGCATCAGCTTGTCCGATTGCACGCCCCAGCTTTCCAGCCGGTCCAGAAAACTCATGCCGAGCAGGTTGGTCTTCATCTGCCCGCGCGGCACCACCAGCGCCGGCACCGATTTCTCGACCAGCGCCCCGACCGCGAGGCGGTCGAGCGTCAGCCGCGCCGCCTTGGTGTGTCCGCCGGCGGTTTCGACGTCGACATTGTATTCGAGCATCTCGATCGGCACGCCGATCGCTTTCGCGGTCTCCCAGGTCAGCACGACCGAGGTTGCGCCGGTGTCGATCACCATCGGTGCCTTGACGCCGTTGATCCTGGCGTGCAGTGCGAACTCGCCAGCCTGGCCGCGTGCGATCTGCACCGCGGGCGCCGGCTCCAGGCCGCGGTGCCGCAGCATTTTCGAAACCGAGGCGCTGGCGCGCGCGAGCTGTTCGGGATCGCCATAGGCGACGACGGCGCCGGCGGTCGCAGCCAGCATCGCGAGAACGAGCAGCACGCGGATCACAGCACGCCTCCGTCGCGGGTTCCGGTCAGCCGCGCTCCTGAGGGTGCGTCACCTGCTCGAGGCCCGCTTCTGCCATGCGTGCGGGAAGCCTTTCCATCACGGCCAATCGCTCGGCGCTGTCCATCCGATGCCAGCGCGCGATCTCCGGCAACGTGCGTCCGCAGCCGAAGCAGAGTTTGGTTCTGGGGTCCATCATGCAGACTGCGATACACGGCGTTTCTTTGCTCATTGAAGGATAGTGAAATGGTTTCGGTCGCTTGCGCAAGCGCTCCAGTTACAACCCGGTTCCGGCGCTCATGATTGGCTTGTAGCGCGCCCGCCGCTTTTCGTCGGTGGGCACGATGGTTGCGGCTTCCGGCTGCAATGGCGGCGACTCCTCGGCGAACGGCGCCAGGGCCGACATCACGCGCTCCGGCGGGAAGGTGACGATGACTTCGGTGCCGATGCGCAGCTTCGATTTCAGCGTGAAGGTTCCGCCGTGCATGTCGATCAGGCTCTTCGCGATCGGCAGGCCGAGCCCCGCGCCCTGTTCGGCCGACTTGATCGAGTTCGAACCCTGGCCGAAGGAAGCCAGCACGATCGGGATTTCGTCCTCGGCGATGCCGGAGCCGGTATCCTTGACGCTCAGATATTGGCCGCCCGAGGCGGTCCAGCCGACCTTGAGCCAGATCTCGCCGCCCTGCGGCGTGAACTTGATCGAGTTGGACAATAGATTCAGCACGATCTGGCGCGTGGCGCGCTCGTCGCCCCAGATCCGCGGCATGCCCTGTTCGAACACCTCGTGAATGGTGATGCCGCGGCTGGTCGCGCGCAGTTTCAAGAGATGATGGCAATCGGCCACGACATGCACGAGCGAGACCGCTTCCTCGTTGAGTTCGTAGCGGCCGGCCTCGATCCGCGACAAATCGAGAATCTCGTTGATGAGGTTGAGCAGGTGGACGCCGGAATTGTGGATGTCGGCGGAGTATTCCTTGTAGACCGGCACCGCATGCGGGCCGAAGATTTCGCTCTTCATCACCTCTGAAAATCCGAGGATCGCATTCAGCGGCGTGCGCAGTTCGTGGCTCATCTGCGCCAGGAAGCGCGATTTGGCGACGTTGGCGGATTCCGCGCGATGCCGCGCTTCGTCCGAAATCGCCTTGGCCTGTTCCAGTTCGCCGATCAGCGCGTCCTTTTCTGCGCGTGCTTCCAGCGTCGCCAGCGTCGTCGAATGCAGCCGATGGGCGAGCAGCGCAAAATAGCCTTCGGCCGCGAGGGCGAGCAAAGCGAGCGCGTAATTGTCGAAGGTGCCGCCCATCGCGAAGTTGAGCGCGATCGCCGCGGTGACCGGCGCGGTTGCCGCCAGCGCCGCGATCGGCAGGCTCGCCGCCAGCATGCTCGACACCGCGATCACCAGCAGCATCAGGAACATCATCATCGTGTTGGAAGCGACCTGGAGCCCCGCCGGGTGCAGCAGGATCGCGGTCCAGGACAGGCCGTAGAGCAGGTCGAGCAGCACGAACCGCGTTCGCCATTTGCGGGTGGCGGCGAGCGAGGGCTTGTCGCCGAGGAATGTTTTGCAGTTGCGGATGATGGCGGCATGGATGCAGAGCATGCCGACGGTCCAGGCCACCGCCGGCACCACCTGCGTCCACAGGCCGAACAGGATGCCGGTCGCAACCACCAGCAGCATGACGACAAAGGATGCCGACATCCGGGTCTGGGCATATTGCCGGAGCAATTCGGTGTCGAACGCCGGGCGCGTTCCGCTGGTCGACGTTAACCGGTCCCGCGCCTCACGCACCCGCTGCGCCGCGGCGCGCCGGGTATTGGTCGGCGGCGGGCTTGGCGGTTCGGCCGGAAGCTCGACGACTTCAGGCTTTTCAGCGGCGTTACTCATCACACAACACAAATCCTGCCCGCGAACGGCGCGGGCTTTTCGCATTGTCTATCTGTGCCGCCAAATCATTAAGCGATGCCTTAAGAAGCTAAAAATTCCTGTTAACGGGAAGTTAAATTAACCTGTTCCAGTCGGTGGAACCCCGCTTCTGATGGGTGAAGAAGCAGGCGGCATCGCTGGGCCTTTAACGGTTTTTCTTAACTCAACGCTCCAGCCGGGCCAGCAGGCTCGACGTATCCCAGCGCTTGCCGCCCATCTTCTCGACCTCGGCGTAGAACTGGTCGACCAGGGCGGTGACCGGGAGGTTGGCGCCGTTGCGGCGGGCCTCGGCGATGCAGATCGAGAGGTCCTTGCGCATCCACTCGACGGCAAAGCCGAAGTCGAACTTGCCGTCGTTCATGGTCTTGTAGCGGTTCTCCATCTGCCAGGACTGGGCCGCGCCCTTGGAGATGGTCTCGATCACGGCGTTGACGTCGAGGCCGGACTTCTTCGCGAAGTGAATGCCTTCCGACAGGCCCTGGACCAGGCCTGCGATGCAGATCTGGTTGACCATCTTGGTGAGCTGGCCGCTTCCCGCAGGTCCCAGCAGCTTGCACATCCGCGCATAGGCGGCGATCACGGGTTCGACGCCGGCATAGGCGTCCGGCTTGCCGCCGCACATCACGGTGAGGGCGCCATTTTCAGCGCCGGCCTGTCCGCCGGATACCGGCGCGTCGATGAAACTGAAGCCGGCCTTGGTGGCCGCGGCGTCGAGCTCGCGGGCGACTTCGGCAGATGCCGTGGTGTGGTCGACGAAGGTCGCGCCCTTCTTCATGCCGGCGAAAGCGCCATCGGTCCCGATCGTGACCGCGCGAAGGTCGTTGTCGTTGCCGACGCAGCACATCACGAAGTCCTGGCCCTCGGCGGCGGCCTTCGGCGTCGCCGCGGTCTTGCCGCCGAACTTGTCCGCCCATTCCTTGGCCTTGGCGCCGGTCCGGTTGTACACGGTCACCTCGTGGCCACCTTTTTTGACCAGGTGTCCTGCCATGGGGAAACCCATCACGCCGAGACCGAGAAAAGCCACTTTAGCCATCTGTGATACCTTGGAGTTTTGCCGGCGAAAATGGGGGTGGCCGGACGGTGTTCTGGAGGGAGCCGCACCATAACCTCTGCGCAGGGGAGGGCAACGCCTTCGTTTGGCGGGGCGGGCGGGTTTTGTGCTAGGATCGGCTGCGCTTCAAGAACCTCACAAAAAAGGGAGTGACATCGCATGGGCATCAGCGTGGGCGTGCTCGACCATTTCAACATCCGGACCCGGAATCTCACCGATACGGTCCGGTTCTACGAAGACGTTCTGGGCCTGGAAAAGGGAGCCAGGCCGAATTTTGCCTTCCCCGGGGCGTGGATGTACAGCGAGGGCAAGGCGGTGGTGCATCTGGTCGATATTTCCAAGACCGAGGAGCCGCAGAAGCCGGATTCCGGCGTCGTCCATCACGTCGCGTTTGCGAGTTCTGGCTTTGACGGCATGAAGCGGCGCCTGGAGTTGAAGGGCATGGCCTATGAATCCCGCCAGGTTCCAGGTGGCGATCTGTGGCAGATATTCGTCGACGATCCCAACGGCGTCATGATCGAATTGAACTACGAGGCCGCCAAGGAGCAGAGCGAGGCCGCTCCCGCCGAGCGCATGGACGACATCGGAGCGAGGTAGCCTTTTGGGCTGAACCGCTCTATGGGTCGCATCGGACTGGCGCGGCCTGTTTTGCAGGTCTGCTTGCGGACCCGATCCGCAGCAGGTTGCGTTGGCGCAAAGAGAAACCGCGTCAAAACCAAGAAAGTAGAGCCCGCTTCGCAACCAGTGCCGAAGCGGCCTCAGGAGATGTGTAGTGAGCGTAACGCAGCAACAGGTTCTTGATTGCCTCGCGAAGGTGGCGTCGCCGCGCGGCGTCGCCCTGACCAACGCCAACGTGCTGTCGGCGATCTCGGTCACCGAAGGCAAGGTGTTCTTCTCGATCAATGTCGATGCCGCGGAAGCCCGCGCGTGGGAAGACGTGCGCGCGCAGGCCGAAGCCGCGGTGCGGGCGATCCCGGGCGTCACCGCGGCAATGATCGCGCTGACCGCCGAGCGCAAGCCCGGATCGCCGTCGCCAGCGCCAGCTCCTGCGCCGCATCGGCATTCGCATTCACATTCACCCGCGCATTCTTCCGGCGTGCAGCCGGTTTCGGCGCATCGCCCGCCGCAAGGCGCGGCGGCCTCGCCGATGTCCAGGCAATCCGAAATTCCAGGCGTTGCCGCCGTCATCGCGGTGGCGTCGGGCAAGGGCGGGGTGGGCAAGTCGACCACCGCACTCAATCTGGCGCTCGGCTTGCGCGATCTCGGCCTGCGCGTCGGCCTGCTCGATGCCGATATTTACGGCCCCTCGGTGCCGCGGCTGACCGGCATCAGCGAGAAGCCGCAACTCGACGACAACAGGAAGATGATTCCGATCCAGCGCTTCGGCCTCGCCATCATGTCGATCGGCTTTCTGGTCGAGGAGAACACCGCGATGATCTGGCGCGGGCCGATGGTGATGTCGGCGATCACCCAGATGCTGCGCGACGTGGCGTGGGGCACGCTCGATATTCTCGTCGTCGACATGCCGCCTGGCACGGGCGACGCGCAACTGACGCTGGCGCAGAACGTGCCCCTGAAGGGCGCGGTGATCATCTCGACCCCGCAGGACCTCTCGTTGATCGACGCGCGGCGCGGGCTAGCGATGTTCAGGAAGGTCAACGTGCCGGTGCTCGGCATCGTCGAGAACATGAGCTATTTCCAGTGCCCGCATTGCGGCACCCGCTCGGACATTTTCGGTCACGGCGGTGCCCGGCATGAAGCCGAGCGGCTGGGTGTCCCGTTTCTGGGCGAAATCCCGCTGCATATGTCGATCAGGACCACCTCGGATGCCGGTACCCCGGTGGTCGCCAGCGAGCCGGACGGCCCGCACGCGGCGATCTACCGCGCGATCGGTAGCAAGGTCCGCGAGCAGCTTCAGGGCGCCATCGCCGCGGCCTGAAGCAGTTTTCCAGCATGCCCGGACCTGACCCGTGCTCGATCCGATTCGGGTGAATCCCGGTCTGGGACCCCTACGACTTTCGTTTAATCAGTGCAGTCCTGCCAGTGCAGTCATGCCTTTGTCGCGTATTCGCAGGCCAACTTCCATGTTAAAGCCGCCCCGCCAGAGCGCCCCGGATGACGTGGAATTCGCCCCGCCGGAGGAACGCTTGCGCAAATATGGGAAACGTCCCCTCTGAGGAGAGCTTGAATGAAGCGTCGTGATTTTTTGAAAGTTTCAGCGGCCGGTGCTGCCGCGACGGCCGTTGCCGCGCCGGCGATCGCGCAATCGTCGCCTGAGATCAAGTGGCGCCTGACCTCGAGCTTCCCGAAATCGCTGGACACGATCTATGGCGGCGCCGAGCAGGTGTCGAAATACGTCGCCGAGATGACCGACAACAAGTTCCAGATCCAGGTGTTCGCGGCCGGCGAAATCGTTCCGGGCCTGCAGGCGCTGGATGCGACTTCCAACAACACCGTCGAGATGTGCCACACCGTCTCGTATTATTACGTCGGCAAGGATCCGACCTTTGCGATCTTCGCCTCGGTCCCGTTCGGCCTCAACGCCCGCCAGAACAATTCCTGGTGGTATCAGGGCGGCGGTGAGCAACTCGGCAACGAGTTCTTCAAGAAGTTCGGTGTGATCGGCCTTCCCACCGGCAACACCGGCACGCAGATGGGCGGCTGGTTCCGCAAGGAGATCAAGACGGTTGCCGATCTGTCGGGCCTCAAGATGCGCATCGGCGGTATCGCCGGTCAGGTGCTGCAGAAGGTCGGCGTGGTGCCGCAGCAGCTTGCCGGCGGCGACATCTACCCGGCGCTCGAAAAGGGTACCATCGACGCGGCCGAGTGGGTCGGTCCGTATGACGACGAAAAGCTCGGCTTCGCGAAGGTCGCGAAGTACTATTATTACCCGGGCTTCTGGGAAGGCGGTCCGACGGTCCACTCCTTCATCAATCTCGAGAAGTGGAACGCGCTGCCGAAGAACTACCAGGCGATCCTGACCAACGCCTGCGCGAACGCCAACACCTGGATGAACGCACGTTACGACATGCAGAACCCGACCGCACTGAAGCGTCTGGTCGCCGGCGGCACGCAGCTGCGTCCGTTCACCAACGAAGTGCTGGAAGCCTGCCTGAAGTCGACCAACGAATTGTGGGGCGAGCTCTCGGCCAAGAACGCCGACTTCAAGAAGTCGATCGACGCGATGCAGGCCTACCGCTCCGACCAGTATCTGTGGTGGCAGGTTGCCGAGTACACCTACGACAGCTTCATGATCCGCTCGCGCACCCGCGGCTGATCTCATTCATCAACTGCAAGAAACGGCCCGGTCTCTTTGAGAGGCCGGGCTTTTTTGCGTCTTGAGTTCGTAGCCAGATGCGGATAGCGGCGACAGATCGCTGCAGCGGTAGAGAAGTCAGAAACCGACTATCGCGAGAGTTTTGGAGTCATTCGATTTTCGTCCTCTTGCAACAGTATCGGCAGCATAGCGGACATGGCCAAACTCGTTGCCAGTGCGACCCAGTCGCGAATGACCTGTTGCGGACAATTGACCTGCCCATAAGACAACATTGCTGTCATACCAATCTCGTTTTTCTCAATACTTGTCCGGGAATGTTTGAAGCAAGCCGGAGTTAACACTTGGCGACTGTGCTTGAAAACCAGCCCGGCACCGGCCTCGTTTATCGACTACTGCGTCCAGTCGTTATCGTCGATGCGACGACAAATGACGCCGAAAGACAACGCTGTGCCCTTGCTCGCGACGAGCCTGATTTCAGCGCGCTAGCGCGAGCTTTCTGTTTTCCAAAAGGGAGGACTGAAAAGTGAAGACAACGATCATCATCACACTTTCTGCCGCCCTCATCGCCGCTGCACCGGCCGTGTTCGCGCAGGGGGTACCGAGCAAAACACCTGGTCTGCAGCATGGGGTATCCAAGAAAAAGCACTCGGGCGCCTCCGTCCCTGTCTACGCTCTGCCGCGCGAGATGCGAGCCAAGAGCGCAAAGAACGTCTATCCGCGAGCTTTCGGTTACGCGCCTGGCGACGCTCCAGACAGGGAAACCGAGATGTCCAGACAAGCTGGTGGCGGCGGCGGTGGCGGCGGAGGGAGTGGCATGTGAGCCTCCCGCAGCACGATCGGGCGGCATACGTCATGCAAATCTGGTGCAGCCAGCAGGTTGATGTTGACGCCGAGCAGCGCTCTACCGGGACTAGCCGCTCCTGCACCATCGCATGCAATCCAACGTAGATCCGATCGTACGACAGCTCGAATGGGATGCCCACCTCGGATGCGGAGTTGGGTCGCTATCGGGGCATAGCGGACATCCATCAAACCCCACCGATCAAGCCCGATTTATGAGTACGCACCCCAGGTTTTGGATGGAAATCGGGAACCGGCTGTTCCATTCTGGTTGCAGAGGCCTCGCCCAAGAAGGCCGACACACAGACACACAACCAACAGGGATGGATTCAATGAAGAGAAGAGATTTTCTCAAGGTCACGGGTATTGGCGCGGCGGGCGCTGCTACCCTGGCGGCCCCCGCCATCGCGCAGTCGATGCCCGAAATCAAATGGCGATTGACGGCGAGCTGGCCGAAATCGCTCGACACGCTATGGGGCGCCGTCGAGGTGATGGCCAAGCTCGTTGGAGAAGCCACCGACAACAAGTTCCAGATCCAGACGTTCGCCGGCGGCGAAATCGTTCCGGGCCTGCAGGTGCTCGATGCCGTACAGAACGGCACCGTCGAGATGGGACATACGGCGTCCTACTATTACTTCGGCAAGGACCCGACGTTTGCGTTCGGCACCGCCGTGCCGTTCGGACCGAACCAGCGCCTCAATCAGGCCTGGTACATGCAAGGCGGCGGCAAGGAGCTGCTCAACCAGTTCTACAAGGGCTACAACGTCACGTCGTTCCTGGCCGGCAACACCGGGTGTCAGATGGGCGGCTGGTTCCGCAAGGAGATCAACACCGTCGACGACCTTAAAGGGCTCAAGATGCGCATCGGTGGCTTCGCCGGCCGCGTGATGCAGAAACTCGGCGTCGTGCCGCAGCAGCTTGCGGGCGGCGACATCTATCCGGCGCTCGAAAAAGGCACGATCGACGCGGCGGAATGGGTCGGGCCCTATGACGACGAGAAGCTCGGCTTCAACAAGGTCGCGCCGCATTATTATTATCCCGGCTGGTGGGAAGGCGGCCCGATGCTGCTCGGCATCGTCAACCTGGATAAATGGAATTCGCTGCCGAAAAACTATCAGAGCGTCATCGAGCAGGCGGGTCAGGCGGCCAATAGCTGGATGATGTCCAAATACGATCAGCTCAATCCGCTGTCGATGAAGAAGCTGCTGGCAGGCGGCACCAAGCTGCATTCCTTTTCGCCGCCGATCATGCAGGCCAGCCTGAAGGCGACAAAGGAATTGTACGCCGAAACCGCGGCGACCAATCCGAACTTCAGGAAAGTCCTGGAGTCGCTGAATGGTTTCACGGCCAACGGCTACCAGTGGTTCCAGGTGGCGGAGCTCGGATACGACAGCTTCATGGCGCGCAATGCGCAAGGCTGATTGCCAGCAGCAACAGCTTCGACAAACAGGAAACCCCGGAGCGAAAGCTCCGGGGTTCGATTTTCATGGCTTTGGCGTCCGCGCCAGAACCTGGTGAACGCACGCGATAAACGACAACGCGACCGGGCTCAGGGTACGGTTCTTGAGCGTCACGATGCCGATCGAACGAGACTGCACAGGCAGCTTGATCGGCAGGACCTTGAGCGCCAGGTCTCTGCCGCCAAATCGCACGATCGAACTCGGCAGCAGGGCAACGAAGCGCCCGGTTGCAACGAGCTTGCAGCACAGATGCATCGAGAGCGTCGTGATGGGCGCGCGCGGCATCTCCGCGCTGTTGCTGCGAAAAAGCTCGAGCGCGAGTGCGCCCGGCATTGTGTCGGGTGGCGGCAGGATCCAGCGTTCAGCATTGAGATCGGCGAGCTTGAGGTTGCGTGAGCGCGCCCATTTGCTTTGACGTCCTGCCACCACGACGGCCTGATCGTCACATACGACGTCGGCGTCCAGATCATCCTCCGTGAATGGCGTCGGGATGCGGCCGATCAAAAGATCGACGCGCCGCTCGCGCAGCTCGCGATAGTGCAGTGTACTGATTACGGCTTGCGCGACGTCAAGGTGAACGCCGGGATGCTCGCGGCAGAAGCGTTCGACGATGGCTGGAAGCATGCCGGCGGCGACGCTCTCGGTGCTGCCGATCCGCAGGCTTCCAACCGAAGGGTCGGCGAGAAACTCGAGCTCCTCCACACCCTGTTTGAGTTCATCGAAAATGATCAATCCGCGCTTTACCAGCGCCTGGCCATAGGCGGTTGGCGCGACGCCGTTTCGACCGCGGTCGAGCAGGCGGAGGCCCAGCGCGTGCTCCATGTCCGCAATGGCTTTCGACACCGCGGGCTGCGAGACCCCAAGTTCGGCCGCGGCCTTGGCCATGCTGCCGCCTTGCACGACCGTCATCAGCAAATGCAGGTCGCGCAATTTGAGACGCCGTCCGATGCGATCAGCCCATGTCACGGTTTGGACCTATCAAAATGGTTATGTAATCCCAAGATAATAGCATTGGACGGTAATGTCTCTGGGGTTGCATGCTTCCACGGGTCTTTCGCAACCAGAGGCCTCCCCATGGCTGGATTGGCTACCCTGCGGCGCGCGTCGGGCTTTGCTTTTGCCGGCCTCCTGATGGCGGCTACCGCACTGCTGTTTCCGGCCGTGACGATCGCTGAGACCTATCCGTCCAGGGCTGTCAAAATTGTGGTTCCGTTCCCGGCGGGTGGGCCACTCGACACCACGGCACGCCTGCTCGCGGAAAAACTGGCAGCGAATACGAAGCAGCCGTTCATTGTGGAAAACCGACCGGGGGCCGCTGGCAATCTCGGGACCGAAGCCGTCGCAAGGGCGCCCGCCGACGGATACACGCTGCTTCTGGTGCTCGATACACCGCTCACGGTGAATCCATCGCTCTATCCCAAACTCGGATTCGATCCGGTGCGGGATTTCACACCGATTTCCACGGTGGCAAGTTTTTCGCTCACCCTGGTCGTGCATCCGTCGGTCCCGGTCAGGTCCGTATCGGAATTCGTCGCTTATGCAAAAACGCGGAAGGACAAGCCGGTCCTTTATGGCAGCGGCGGCGGCCCTGGTAATCCGGGCCATCTCGCCATGGAATACTTCCGCCAGCAGGCCGGGTTCGAAGCCGCACATGTGCCCTATAAAGGCAATTCCGAAGTCGTGTTGGGCCTCGTCGGCGGACAGATCGAGGCCGGCTTCCTGGCGACTCCCGGCGTGCTGTCGAACGTGCAGGACGGCCGGCTCAAAGCGCTCGCGGTCTCCAGTCCCCGGCGCATATCCATCGCAGCGGAAATCCCGACCATTGCGGAGAGCGGGTACCCCGGCTTCGAGGTCGGCTTCTATCAAGTGATGCTCGCGCCTGCGGGTATTCCGGAATCCGTTCGGACCATACTCGAGCGCGAGGTCCGCAGCATCGGTCAGTCCGCCGAACTGCAGGAGCGCCTCCGCGCGCAGGCGGTGGAGCCGATCGCAAGCACCGGGGCCGAAGCTGGCGCCTTGCTCAAGCGCGTCGCCGATCAATGGCAGACCGTCATCAGGGCAGCCAATATCCGGATGGAATGACACCATGAAGATCAAGAAGAAATCTGTACGCGCACAGCCGGCGCAAACGCAGATCGTCATGCTCGGCACCGGCACCCCCCGGCCTGATCCCGACAGGTCGGGACCGGCGACCGCCATTGTGGCGAATGGCACGCCCTATCTCGTCGATTTCGGGCCCGGCGTCATTCGCCGTGCGGCGGCGGCCTACCGGAAAGGTATTGCAGCATTCGGTCCGGCTGCCGCCGAGATCACGACGGTCTTTCTCACTCACCTGCACGCAGACCACACCGCGGGCTATCCGGACCTGATCCTGACGCCCTGGATCCTTGGTCGCAAGAAGCCGATCAATGTGTACGGACCTCCCGGCCTTCGGGCCATGACCAAACATGTGCTGGAAGCGTGGAAGATCGATATCGACAATCGCACCAACGGCATCGACCGGCTGCCACGCGCCGGTTGCGGGGTGAACGTGCACGAGATTGTGCCTGGAGAGATCTATTCCGACCGCAACATCCGGATCAGCGCCTTTCCGGTCCGCCACGGCGCGCTCGCCCACGCTTTCGGCTTCCGGCTCGAGACGTCCGACAAGGTCATCGTGATCTCAGGCGATACGGCGCCAACTCCCGAACTCGCCAGGCATTGCGAAGGCTGCGATGTCCTGATCCACGAGACCTATTCGGAGCAGACCTACCGGAATGTATCGCCGAAATGGCAGCGTTACAGACGCGAGCATCACACCTCGTCGCGCGAGCTCGCGGAGCTCGCCGCGCGCGTCAAGCCTGACCTCTTGGTGCTCTACCACCGCGCGAACGCGGGGGGCGCAATGACGTTGCCGGATCCCGAAACGGCTCTGCTGGACGAGGTCCGGCGTCTCTACAAAGGTCGGGTGGTCACCGCGCACGACCTCGACGTGTTTTGATCAACTGCACCTGGGCGCTTTCCATTGGAGGTCGACATGACAATTGGCATGAGCCGTAGCTATCTTGTTCGCGCAGCCGTTGGAGCTTTGCTCGTCAACATGATGAGCGGTGTTGCCGTGGCTGACGATGTCAAACGGGTCGCCGCCAACGGCACTGAGCTCGCCTATGTCGAGGTCGGGCAGGGCGAACCGATCATATTCGTTCACGGCGGCCTTCAGGACTACCGGATGTGGGCAGAACATCTTCCAAAATTCGCCGGCCGTTATCGCGCCATCGCCTACAGCCGCCGCAACCATTTTCCCAATAGCGTGAGTCCCGACGGTATGCCCGATGGCGCGGCCGACGCGCATGGCGAGGATCTTGCGGCCTTCGTGCGTGCGCTTGGCCTCTCCAGGGTGCGGATCGTGGCGCATTCAGCGGGAGCGCACGCCGCACTTTTCTTCGCCGCCGGGAATCCGGACATGATCGTCAGTCTCGCGCTCAATGAGCCTACCGCCACGGCCCTGTTGGCGGGCATGCCAGGTGCTGCGGACGTCTTGAAGGAGTGGGGCGCTGGCCAGGCGCCGGCAAGGGAAGCCTTCAAGGCGGGCGACGCCACAGCCGCCATACCTCTGTTCGTGAATGCTGTCGGCGGAGCCGGAGCCTATGAGCGTCGGTCCGAAGCCGACAAGAAAATGAACCGCGACAACGCCGCTTCCGCCCAGGCTGATGCGATCACGACCCGTCCAAGGCCGGTCTTCACCTGCGAGATGGCCAAGGCGATTAGCGCGCCGGCGCTTTTGACCAGCGGGGAGCGCAGCCCGAAGTTCTTCCATCTGATCACGGATCAGCTGGCGGGCTGCCTGCCAAACCGCGAGAGGATCGTCGTCGCCGGAAGCTCGCACACCGTGCCGTCGGAAAGTCCCGAAGCCTGGGATCGGGACGTCCTCGCGTTCCTCGGCAGCCATTGACGCCCTGAAGACGTGCGCCCTTTTAAGAACAGGCGCCCGTGATGTCATCGTCCGCGAAGGCGGACGATCCAGTACTCCGCGCAATCTCGGCCAATCGCTGACTCTCGCTATTGCTTCGGCCCGCCGCCGAAATCGAGCGGCGGCAGATCGATCTGCGGCACCTCGATCTTGACCTTGCTGAGGTCGACGTCGATCGGCTTGTCGAGCAGGGCAGTCACCACGATCGGGAAGGCGATCACGATCGCCACCATGATCGCCTGCAGGCCGATCCAGGGCACGGCACCCCAATAGATATCGGAGCTCTTGACCTCCTTGGGCGCCACGCCGCGCAAATAGAACAGCGCGAAGCCGAACGGTGGATGCAGGAACGAGGTCTGCATGTTGACGCAGAGCATGACGCCGAACCAGATCAGCGCGGCATCCGGCCCCACCACCGGCGCCAGTACCTTCTGCGCGATCGGCGCCACCATCGGCAGGATGATGAAGGCGATCTCGAAGAAGTCGAGGAAGAACGCCAGGAAGAAGATGAAGAGGTTGATGAAGATCAGGAAGCCCCAGACGCCGCCCGGGAGCGAGGTCAGATGGTGCTCGAGCCAGACGCCGCCGGAGACGCCGAGGAACACCACCGAGAAGCAGGTCGAGCCGATCAGGATGAACACCACCATGGTGGACAGGCGCATGGTCGAACTCGTAGCCCTGCTTGATCAGGTCGCGCAGGTCGGGGATGCGGACGGCTTCGAGGCAGAGCCAGACCACGGCGAGGTAAACCACCGCGAATGTCAGCTTCAACACTTTGCCTTCGCCGAGCAGCATTCCGATGATCACGGCGACGCCTACGGCGGCGATGCCGATGAGAAGCATCTTGTGCCCCGTGTTGCTCAGATCCTTGTGGTGGATCGCGGCAAGGACGATGGCGCCGATGGCGCCCATCGCGCCGGCTTCGGTCGGCGTCGCAAGGCCGAGCATCATGGTGCCCAGCACCACGAAGATCAGCACAGCGGAGGGAATGATGCCCATCAGGCATTTGCGCCAGAGCGCCCAGCCCGTCAGCGTCCGCGCGTCCTTCGGCACCGGCGGTACATGGTCGGGCTTGAAGATGCCGAGCAGGAACGTGTAGCCGGCGAACAGGGCGATCTGCAGGACCGATGGTCCCCAGGCGCCGAGATACATGTCGCCGACCGACTTGCCGAGCTGGTCGGCCATCACGATCAGCACCAGCGAGGGCGGCACCAGCTGGGTGATGGTGCCGGAGGCGGCGAGCACGCCGGTAATGTAGCGCACATTGTAGCCGTAGCGGAGCATCACCGGCATCGAGATCAGCGCCATGGCGATGACCTGCGCCGCCACCGTGCCGGTGATCGCGCCGAGGATGAAGCCGACGATGATGACGGAGTAGCCGAGGCCGCCGCGGATCGGGCCGAACAACTGGCCCATCGAATCCAGCATGTCTTCGGCGAGCCCGCAGCGCTCGAGGATCGCGCCCATGAAGGTGAAGAACGGAATCGCCAGCAGCAGTTCGTTGGAAAGCACGCTGCCGAAGATGCGGCCCGGGATCGCCTGCAGGAAGTTCATGTCGAAGAAGCCGAGATAGATCGACAGGAATCCGAACGACAGCCCGAGCGCGGCCAGCGTGAACGCCACCGGGAAGCCGATCAACATGGCCAGAATCAAGCCGCCGAACATCAGCGGCGGCATCATCTCCAGCGTGATCATTGGGTGGGCCTCTCGTATTTCGCATCGATCACGACATAACCCTTCAGTGCAGCAATGCGCTTGATCACCTCGGAAGCACCTTGCAGCGCCAGAAAAACGAAGCCCACGGGAACGACGGCCTTGATCGGCCAGCGGACGAGGCCGCCGGCATTGCTCGAAATCTCACCGACCTCGTAGGCCTGCATGAAGAACGGCCAGGACAGATAGGCAAGCAGCAGGCAGGACGGGATCAGGAAAAACAGCGTTCCGATCATGTCGAGCCAGAGCTGGCCGCGCTCGGACAGCATGAGATAAAGAATTTCGACGCGGACGTGCTCGTTCTTCTTGAAGGTGTAGGAGGCGCCGAACATCACGAAGACGGCAAACATGTACCACTGCAATTCGAGCCAGCTGTTGGAAGAGTAGCCGAAGGCATATCGGATCATGGCGTTGGCCGCGCTGACGACGCAGGCGGCGAGAACGAGCCAGTTGCAGATGCCGCCTATTTTCTCGTTGAGCAGATCGATAGCCGTACTGAGTGCCAACAATGGGCGCATCACGCTCTCCTCGGACGCGTCATCGACGCGCGCCGGATGTCTTAATTGCTACTGCGTCGCCCTCGCGCGCCAGCCGCACGGAGCTGCTGCCGCGCGCACGCGCAAGTTCGTCCCCGCGCGTCAAACGCGCAGATCCGCAGCCCATTCGCTGATGCGAGTGCAACGATCGTCCTCCCCCGTTCTCGCGCTACCGCCGTCTTGATTGCATCTTGAGGATGCATTGGCCTGTTCCGGCCGTGCTGGCGTGAAGCAGCCGCACCATTTCAGCGCGGCGTGGCGGCGTCAATTGGAAAATGGGCAAATTGACGCGGGGGCCAATTCATTGGTCGGCCTGATAAATCCCCGCTGGAGCGTGCAATAGAAATAGGCGGCTGTCTTCAGCCGCCGGTCACGCTCATGTGGCGGCTGACGCTCGGGCGGTTATGCCTGCGGTCGATGATGAAGTCGTGGCCCTTCGGCTTCAGCCCGATGGCACGATCGATCGCGGCCGAGAGCAGGTCGTTGTCGGCGGATGCCCGCAGCGGTTTGCGCAAATCGGAGGCATCCTCGTGGCCGAGGCAGGTGTGCAGCGTGCCGGTGCAGGTGATCCGTACCCGGTTACAGGACTCGCAGAAATTATGGGTCATCGGCGTGATGAAGCCGAGCTTGCCGCCGGTCTCGCTGACGCGGACATAGCGGGCGGGGCCGCCGGTATCGTCGGCGAGGTCGGTCAGCGTGTAGCGCTTGGCGAGGCGGGCGCGCAACAACGACAGCGGCACGTACTGATCGATCCGGCCTTCGCCGATATCGCCCATCGGCATCACTTCGATCAGCGTCAGCGCCATGCCCTTGCCATGCGCCCATTCCATCAGCGACGGGATTTCTTCCTCGTTCATGTTCTTCAGCGCCACCGCATTGATCTTGACGGCAAGACCAGCGGCGCGCGCGGCTTCGATGCCGGCCAGAACCTTGTCGAGGTCGCCCCAGCGGGTGATGGCGCGGAACTTTTGCGCATCGAGCGTGTCGAGCGAGACGTTGACGCGGCGGACGCCGCAGTCGCGCAGCTCAGTGGCGAAGCGCGCCAGTTGCGAACCGTTGGTGGTCAGCGTCAATTCATCGAGCGCGCCGCTTCCGAGATGCCGCGACAGCGAGCGCACCAGCGACATCACATTGCGCCGGACCAGCGGCTCGCCGCCGGTGAGGCGGAGCTTGCGCACGCCCTTGGCAATGAACGCCGAGCACAGCCGGTCCAGTTCCTCGAGCGTCAGCAGGTCCGCCTTGGGCAGGAACGTCATGTCCTCGGACATGCAGTAGAAGCAGCGCAGGTCGCAGCGATCGGTCACCGAGACGCGCAAATAGCGGATGGTCCGGCCGAACGGATCGACCATCGGCTGGAACAGCTGATCGGGTGACTTCAACGAGGAACCGTTCATTCAAACTGCCTTGCAGAGGGCCTTGTGCGCTGTTCGCGCAGGGGTCACCGTGACATTGGAAGCCGCGCCCCGCCAGCACAATCTAGGTACGTTGCAGCGCACCTACAATCCGCACCATTCGGGATGGGCCGCGGCAGCAGCAAAACCAGAGGGAACCGTCGACGCAAAACTTGGCGATTTACAATAATATAGTCAAATCAATCGGTTAGATACGTGATGCGATCTGGATGAGGCTATGCACGGCAGCCGGCAGATCGCGCATATGGCCGATCAGCCGGTCCGGCTTCAGTTCGGCGATCGGCACATCCGTGTAGCCGAACTCGACCCCGATCACGGGGACGCCGGCGCGCCTGGCCACGCCGATATCGGGGCCGGCGTCGCCGACCATGATGGTGGCGTTGATATTCCCGCCCGCGCGCGCCACCGTCTGCTGCAGGATGACGGGATCGGGCTTGGAGACGCCGAACGTGTCGGCGCCGCAGATCGCGGCAAACCGCGGGCTTAGGCCGAGCTCGTCGAGCAGGCGCTTCGACAGCCATTCCAGCTTGTTGGTGCACACCGCAAACCGATAACCCTGCGCCCCGAGGTCATCGAGGGCGGCCTCCAGCCCCTCGAACGGCCGCGAGGCGTCGGCGATGTGGGCGGCGTAATAGTCGATGAAATCGCGGGTCAGGCGGTCGATGTCGCCGACGCTCATCGCCCGGCCTTCCAGTTCGAGCCCGCGCTCGATCAGCTTGCGGGCGCCGGCGCCGATCATGTTGCGCGCTGAATGCAGCGGCACCGGCGGCAGGCCTTCGCGGTCCAGGACGTAATTGAGCGCGGCGATCAGGTCGGGCGCGGTGTCGACCAGCGTGCCGTCGAGATCGAAGACAACAGTGCGGGGAAGGGTCATTGCAATTGGCTAGCGGCAGCCGTGGCATCGTGCAAGTAGGGAGGCTCAAATTCCGGGAGAAACGATCATGCGAGATCTCGCCGGCAAGACGGCCTTCGTGACCGGCGGCGCCGGAGGTATCGGACTGGCGCTCGCGCGGGCGTTTGCCCAGGCCGGCATGAAGGTGATGCTGGCCGATATCGAGCCGGATGCGCTGCAGGCCGCGGTCAAAAGCCTGCAGGAAATCTCCCCGGACATTCGCGGCACCCTCTGCGATGTCACTGACGCCGCCAGCGTCGAACGCGCGGCGCAAGCCACGTTCGATGCGTTCGGACATGTGCATGTCGTGTGCAACAATGCGGGCGTGGCCGCCGGCGGCGGCATCGACCAGATCTCGCTCGATAATTGGCGATGGGTGATCGACGTCAACCTGATGGGCGTGCTCCACGGCATCAAGAGTTTTCTGCCGCATATCCGCGCCCACGGCGAAGGCGGTCATATCGTCAACACCGCATCGATGGCGGGGATGGAAAACGGACTGGGGTTCAGCCCCTATGGGGCAAGCAAATTTGCCGTCGTCAGCATGTCGGAGGGCCTTGCCGCTCAGCTGAAGCCGCACGGCATCGGCGTCAGCGTGCTGTGCCCGAGCTTCGTCCGCACGCGAATCGGCGAGAGCGGACGCAACCGGCCCGGGCGTTACGGCCAGCCGAGGCCGCTCGATCCGGCCAGTCCGGCGGCGGTCATGGTGGCTGAAATCGCAAGGCAGATCGAGGCCGGGCTCGATGCCGATTCCGTCGCCGCGCGCGTGCTCGATGCCATAAGGGAAAACGAACTCTACATTTTCACGCATTCCGGCATGCGAGCCCAGGTGGAGGCGCGATTCGCCGCCATTTTGGCGGCGATGGATCGGGTAGAGGTCCCATAATCCTTATCGCGCAACGCCTTATGGCGCTGTTCCTGCGGCCCAAACGAGGCTAGACATGCGCCCGCCGGATCGGCTTTTTCAAGAGGCGTTCAGCTCGTGGATATGGATGGACTGAAGCGGCAGGCGGCGGCGCGTGCGCTGGAGCATGTGCGGGACGGCATGAAGCTCGGGCTCGGCACCGGTTCGACCGCGAAGCACTTTGTCGAACTGCTCGGCGAGAAGGTCGCCGCCGGGATGCGCGTGATCGGCGTGCCGACCTCGGAAGCCACCCGCGCCGACGCCGAGCGGTGCAGAATTCCGCTGACCACGCTGGACGAGGTCGACCGGCTCGATCTCACCGTCGATGGCGCCGACGAAATCGATCCCGCGTTCAACCTGATCAAGGGCGGCGGCGGAGCGCTGTTGCGGGAGAAGATCGTGGCGGCGGCGTCTGATCGCATGATCGTGATCGCCGACGACAGCAAATGGGTCGACGTTCTCGGCCGTTTTCCGCTGCCTGTGGAGGTAATTCCGTTCGGGCTGGCGGCGACGCAACGGGCCATGGCCGGCGCATTTGCGCAAAGCGGCGTTTCCGGGCAAATGGGGGTCCGGAAAGGCAAGGATGGTCACGTTTTTGTCACCGATGGCGGCCACTGGATTGTCGATGCCCATCTTGGACGCATCACGGATGCGCCGCGTCTGGCGGGCCTTCTGAGCCTGATCCCGGGCGTGGTCGAACATGGGCTGTTCATCGGCCTGGCCAGCACCGCCGTCCTGGCGGGCGCACAGGGAATTCGCGTAGTTGAGCGGCGCTAGCGCCGGTAATCGAGGAGAATCGGTATGAAGAGCCTTTCACGGATTTTGTCGGCGGCTGGCCTCGTGTTGGGGCTGGCCCTGACCGGCATTCCGGCCGAAGCGCAGCAGAAAAACGCGCCCGCGCCCGCGGCTGCGCCGCTCAAGCCCGCTTCGCCGGCCGCGCTTGCCGCCGCCAAGGAAATCCTGACGATGAAGAACGCGAGCTCGATGTACGCCAACGCCGTTCCCGGCCTCGTCGAGCAGACCAAGAACACGCTGATGCAGAGCAATCTGAACTATCAGAAGGATCTCAACGAGGTCGCCCTCATCATCGCCAAGAATCTCGCCGGCCGCGAAAAGGAAATCGGCGACGGCATGGCGCAGGTCTACGCCAACGAGTTTACCGAGCAGGAGCTGAAGGATCTGGTGGCGTTCTACAAGTCGACGCTGGGCCAGAAATTGCTGGCCAGCGAACCCCGCGCCATCCAGCTCAGCATGTCCTATATGAACCAGTGGGCGCAGGCGTTCGCCGAAGTCATCAACGGCCAGTTCCGCGCCGAGATGAAGAAGCGCGGCAAAGACATCTGAAGGACATCTGATAGCGCTCGCAAATAGGGAAAACAGGAGTCGATCCGACTTCGGGCGGGGTTGATATGGCTGAGTTCGACGTCGATCTCTTCGTCATCGGCGGTGGTTCGGGTGGCGTTCGCGCCGCCCGCATCGCAGCCCTGCACGGCGCCAGGGTCATGGTCGCCGAAGAGTACCGGATGGGCGGCACCTGCGTGATCCGCGGCTGCGTCCCGAAAAAGCTGTTCGTGCTCGGCTCGCACGTCAAGCACGAGATCGAGGACGCGGCCGGTTTCGGCTGGACCATCCCGAGCGCCTCCTTCGACTGGGCGACGCTGGTCGCCAACAAGGACAAGGAGATTGCGCGGCTCGAAGGCATCTACGCCGCCAATGTCGAGAAGACTGGCGCGCGCATTGCGAAGACCCGCGCGGTGCTGGAAGACGCCCACACCCTGCGGCTGATGACCGGCGAGAAGGTCACCGCGAAATACATCCTGATCGCGACCGGCGGCGCGCCCAATCACGGGCGGGAGATCCCCGGCATCGAGCACGTCATTTCCTCCAACGAGGCGTTTCACCTCACTGAACTGCCGAAGCGCATCGTGATCCAGGGCGGCGGCTATATCGCGCTGGAATTCGCCGGCATTTTTGCCGGCTACGGCTCCGACGTCACCGTGGTCTATCGCGGCGACAACATCCTGCGTGGCTTCGACGAGGACGTCCGCAAGCATGTGCGCGCCGAGATGGAGAAGCAAGGCATCACCATTCTCACCGGCTGCACCATCGATAAAGTGGACAAGCACGGCAACGAGTTCACCACGCATCTGTCGAACGGATCGAGCATCGCCTCCGAGAAGGTGATGTTCGCGATCGGACGGCATCCGAACGTCGCCAATCTCGGCCTCGAGAAAGCCGGCGTCGCCATCAATCCGAGCAATGGCGGCATCGCCGTCGACGGCTGGTCGAAGACCTCGGTCGACAACATCTACGCGATCGGCGACGTCACCCACCGCATCAACCTGACGCCGGTGGCGATCCGCGAGGGCCATGCCTTCGCCGACACCGTGTTCGGCAAGCGCCCCGTGCAGGTGGACCACGCCACGATCCCGACCGCGGTGTTCTCGCAGCCCGAAGTCGGCACGGTGGGCCTGACCGAGACCGAGGCGCGCGCGCAATTTTCCCACGTCGATATCTACAAGGCCGATTTCCGGCCCGATCAAGGCGACGATGTCCGGCCGCGACACCCGCGTGCTGATGAAGCTCGTGGTCGACGGGTCAAGCGATCGCGTCCTCGGCTGTCACATCGTCGGCGACGCCGCCGCCGAGATCGTCCAGGCGGTCGCGATCGCCGTCAAGATGAAAGCGACCAAGGCCGATTTCGACGCGACGATCGCGCTGCACCCGACGGCCGCCGAAGAACTGGTGACGATGCGCACGCCGACGGCCCGGCATGTAAGACAGGCGGCCGAGTAGGGCCGCAGGATGGGTGGAGCGAAGCGATACCCATCGCCTTCCACGAAGCGCACCAGATGGGAATCGCTTCGCTCCACCCATCCTACGGGCTACCAGTTTTGAACAAATCGCGCCCGGGCGCGTTGATGTGGATGGCAAAAACTGGATCATCCTCCGCCGGACCGATGCGAACCCAGCCGATTCAGCTTGGTTCGATGCAGCCCACGCAACCGCTGATGCCGTCGGCGGGTACGGAAGTGAAGCCTCAAAGCCGTGCACCGCGAAAAAGCCCGTCGAGAGCGGAACAAATCGACGCGGCGAAAGCCAAAATCTCTCGCCGGAACTCGCTGCGAAAGCAGCGCGCTGCGCTCAAGAGCTAGCGTGATTTCCGAATTTGCTTAACTTTCCGTCGTGGCCGGGCTTGTCCTGGCTATCCGCGTCTTTCTTGCCGTCGGAACGCAAGGACGTGGATGCCCGACGAGGCCGGGCACGACGAGCCAGTCCGCGCCGATGCTCGCGAAGGCGGGCACAAGGCCTGGCGAGTTGCCCATTCAATTTCGCGAGTTGATTTCGCGATCGAAATCGCGCAGATACGACAGCCCGTGCACCGTCAGCCGATGCGGGTCTTTTTCGCCTTCGAGATAGATCTTCATCAGGTGCTGCGAGAGGCGCTCCCTCGTGCCCCTGACGGCGGAACGATCGGCAAGGGTTTCGTAGATGCTCAGCGCCCGGTCTACGGGGAGGGTGTTCATGGCTGCGTCTCATCGGCTTGTATTGGTGTGTTCAGATAGGCAAGGCTGGCCCTCCCTGATTGTTCCGAAATCGAGGTCCAGGACGGTGCTGTAATTTTGGGCGCGGGGCTGACCAGGCGCGCGCTTCGCCCCGTTCAGGGAATAGGACTGCGTCCGGCCTTGAGCCGGCCACGGTATCGGGCCTACGGACTACCGATGCCCGCCGCGCTCTGCTAACGATGTAACCCAGCCTTTCAAGAACGGAGTTACGCGAGCAATGATTGAGCAAATCGGTATCGTAGGCGCGGGCACGATGGGCAACGGGATCGCCCAGATTTGCGCCGCCGCCGGTCTCCCCGTCGTCATGACCGACATCTCCGACGCCGCGCTCACCCGCGGCATGTCGGTGGTGTCTTCCAGCCTGGAGCGGCTGGTCAACAAGCAGAAGATGACCGACGCCGACCGGCAGGCCGCGCTGGCGCGGATCACGACGAGCACGGACACGGCAAGGTTTTCCAGCTGCGATCTCGTGATCGAGGCGGCGACCGAGAACGAAGACCTGAAGATCAAGATCCTGAAGGATCTCTGCACCAAGCTGCAGCCGCGGGCGCTGCTCGCGACCAACACCTCCTCGATCTCGATCACGAAACTTGCCGCCGCCACCGACCGGCCGGACCGTTTCATCGGCATGCACTTCTTCAATCCCGTCCCGCTGATGGCGCTGCTGGAACTGATCCGCGGCCTGCAGACCTCGGACGACACCCACGCCAAGGCGGAAGCCTTTGCAAAGCGGGTCGGCAAGGTGGCGATCACGGCAAAGAACAGCCCGGGCTTTGCGGTCAACCGCATCCTGTGCCCGATGATCAACGAGGCGATCTTCGCGCTGCAGGAAGGTATTGCGACAGCCGAAGACCTCGACGCCGGCATGAAGCTCGGCTGCAACCATCCGATCGGCCCGCTGGCGCTGGCGGACATGATCGGTCTCGACACCATGCTGTCGGTCATGGAAGTCTTTTACGAAGGCTTCAACGACCCGAAATACCGTCCCGCGCCGCTGCTGAAGGAAATGGTCGCCGCCGGCCATCTCGGCCGCAAGACCGGGCAGGGGTTTTACAGCTACGGCAAGTAACGATCCGCGGTGGGTAGGATGGGTAGAGCGCAGCGAAACCCATCATTGCAAGCGCCGATGTACCTGATGGGTTTCGCGGAGTTTATCATCGGGCCGGCCAAAGGCCGGACCCGGTGGTTCTACCGATCCTACGCGTTCTAGCCAATTAGAGGAAACGCCATGCGTATTGCGGTTGTCGGCGCCGGCGGCGTCGGAGGCGGGTTTGGCGCGGCGCTGGCCAAGGCGGGCGCGGACGTCACCTTCATTGCGCGCGGCGCGCATCTGGCGGCCATGAAGCGCGATGGCCTGAAAGTTCAGAGCCCGCGCGGCGATACCCATCTGGTGCCGACGCAGGCGACCGACAATGCCGCCGATATCGGCACGGTCGATATCGTGCTGTTCTGCGTGAAGCTGTGGGACGTCGAAAGCGCGGGTGCGGCCATCAAGCCGCTGGTCGGCGCCAATACCGCCGTCATCCCGCTGCAGAACGGCATCGACGCCGCCGAGCGGCTGATTCCGATTCTTGGGTCCAGGGCCGTCATGGGCGGCGTGGCGCAAATCAGCGCGTCGATTGTCGCGCCCGGCGTGATCCAGCAGGTCGGCACCTTCATGCGCATGGTGTTCGGCGAACTCGACGGCACGCGCAGCAAGCGGGCTGAGGCATTTCTCGCGCTGTGCCTGAAGGCCGGCTTCGACGCGACCTTGAGCGACCAGATTCTCACCGAGCTCTGGATGAAGTTTATCCTGCTCGCCACCAATGCCGGGATCACGGCGGCGACGCGCCAGCCGATCGGCAAGCTGCGGGACGACGCCGACATCCGCCTCGTCATGACCGCGGCCCTCGGGGAAGTGTTCGCCGTCGGCCGGGCCAGGGGGGTTAAGCTACCGGCCGACGCGGTGGAGAAGATTCTGGATTTCATCGGCCACGCGCCGCCCGCCATGAAGGCGTCGATGGCGCTCGATCTCGAACGCGGCAACCGGCTTGAACTGCCCTGGCTCAACGGCAAGGTCGTCGAACTCGGCCGCCAGCTTGGTGTCCCGACGCCGACGCACAGCATGATGTATGCGGTGTTGAAGCCTTACGTGATGGGAACGCCGGCCTGAGCGCGTAACCATTCATGCCCTCGGCGAATACCATCGGCCGCGTCGTCTGCTGAGCGGCACCCGCTGCGCAGCCGTTGCTCTCCAGAGACGATAGGCATACCTTACGCGTGAATTCTTCGTGGGGGGTGCGAGATGCATATGATCGTTTATGCCATCTTGGCAATTGTCTTGTCTTCCTCGTCCTCAAGAGCGCAACCGGTTTTTTTGGCAGGGCGTTATGTGCTGCCAATCACCCAGCATGATTTATACGTATCCGCTCCAGGACCTGTTGGAACGACTGTGACCGTCAATTTTCGGTTCAAGCCAATCGGAAGCTGTACCGATACACTCGACGCTGTCTTGGAGTACCAGTTGCCGCCTGGTTACAACGATACGCCAATCGACGAGGTAAAAGCGACTTGCAACAAAACGATTCAGTGCAGCGGAATCGAATTCAAGTGCGTTGGCGCCAGGCAGCCATACCCCATGTCGTTTCGACACGTGCCGCAGCAGGAAATCAAGGCGAGTGGCGGGTCATTTTCCGGAACGTATCGGTACGTTTCATCATCGATTGCACGCACCCGTGAGGCGCTTCTAAGGCGAGCATCAGTGGGGAATTTTGAAATAGTCGAAGAATCCGCGGACAAGAAGAAAAAGACCGTCCGATTTCGGATCGAAAAGTAACCTGCTTCCAGAGTGTGCTGGCGCACGACGAGCAAGAAGCTCGGTCTCCCTCATACACTACGGAGTTATTGGCTCGGGCCTCTCAATTCCAGGGTAACAAGCCTTGCTAGAAGGGTCGCCGGATAAAGTTGGCCAATGACGCTTTCGATGTTGCATAGACTCCGCGCTAACGGATGCACTGGAACGATGTCGCCGTAGCCCGTCGATGTCAGTGTAACAAAGCTCATATAGAACAGCGCGCTGGCGAGTGACTGATCGTCGTCAAATGTTATTCCCTTGATAGCGCCGCGATCTGACAGGCCGACAAAAAGAAACAGTGTTGCAAACGCCACCGCAATCAACAGATACAGAAGTATCGCCCCGATAATTCTATGATATGTGACACGGCCTCCCCTGAATACGGCCTGAGTGACCACGATCCCCAGAGTGCCGGCGATGATCAACCATGCGCCTGCCAATATGTGAAGGTGGAAGGGTACGGGGTAATAGAGTCGCAGGAGAAATACGGCGATATTGGCAACAAGCGCAGCCGACATCAGAATGAGGGCTATGGGATTGTCGGAAATGATCACCATGCTCCCGATGATCACGACTAACAGGCCGATAGCAAATAGGTGAAAGGCGGTAATGCCAATTGCCTGGAGTGGGGCGAAGACAAATATCAACAGTAACAGCACGCCCGTCAGCACCGTGAGCAGCCAGTCGCTTCGTTCGTTGCGCAGGTGGCGCAAGTCGCTGATGGGGTCCAGAATCATCGTTCGCTGCTCCGATGTGAAGAATGTCGGCTCCGAGTCAAAGGACGGCGTAACGACAAAGCCACCGGGGGTTCTGCCGAAGTCCGGGTAATCGACATCAGATAATTTCCCCTCGAGCCAAACTCCCTCGGGAATCTGGTCAGTACCAATGCGCATGCGATTGCAATTGGCTTTATTGATTTAAATCAACGAGCGAAGGCGTGCCGCCCGTGCCAGCTCGGTGGCACGCGCAGCAACTAGGGGCACGCGCAGCAAGCGGACCGAGGAATTTCTCGCGTTGCGCCAGGTACGCCTGCCTGATTGTGTATCGGTACGTCGGCCGCGATCCTTGAGGGTATTTGCCATCGCGCATTCCGGCGTAAATTATGCACGATCCCGTACACATGGCGTGCGCGATGTGGACGGATGACGTGATGGACGTGCACCTGCAACGGTTGAGGCCTCGCGCCCCATCAATCGCTGAACCTTTCTTCCGTTGCCAAGACCCATAGTTGTGTCCGAGCCTGCATGCTGGACGATCCCCAAGACTTCAGCCGCTGGCGGGGCACGGCAAGCATTCCAGATTTTAATTCCAGCAAGCGGAGGAGAAGCCTATGCGCAAGTCTCTCGCCGTTTTCCTTTCTGGCGCGGCACTGGTCATTGCGGCGTCGACCGCTCTGGCCGGAGAGCAGGTGCTAGAGTTCAAGCTCGTCACCAAGCCTATCGACGTTAAGGTCATTGAGGCAGCAAACGTCGAAGGACAGAAGGTCGTGTCCGGCAAATTTTTCGGCGTCGCCGTCTTCAAGGACGGCCGCATCGGGGTGAAAGAGTTCGTCCATTCCGGAGACATGCTCAAAGGCTCGGGACCCCTCTACGGCTACAGCACCTATACGTTCGAGGATGGCTCGATCACGGCGCGTTACGCCGGCGCGGCCAAGGACGGTCGGTCAAAGGGCGAATATACGATCCTCTCGGGCACGGGTGTCTATGCCAACGCTACGGGCACGGGCGGCTTCGAAAGCGCGCCGAACCCGTTCAAGGGCGTCGATCTCCTGGACGTAAAACTGGTCGTCAAAACGCCTGGTACGTAAGAGGCCCTGCACACAGACGCGCCTGCGCAACTCTAATGCCGTGAGGCGCGGTTTTGCCCCATGCAGCCGCGCCCACAACATGGCGACGGAAAAACGTGCGTGAATTGCTTCCGGTGCAGCGCATGCCGCTGCTGCCGACGCCGTCGCGCTGGTGGAAGTATGGATTGCTTCGCTTCGCTCGCAATGACGAACTGCATTGCTGCCTGCGACAAATCAACCCGACGGGCAAATCACCCAAAAGTCTGTCCATCCCTTCGCGCAAAAATATTCCGCTCGCGCCGTCGGGCAAATCAGTGATTTAACTCCGCGCGTCTCACCCGACTGAGGGGCGGTTGCGCGATCGTCACGAACGCGCGGTGGGATGCGGTGGACGCGAGAGCTGCGACTGACGAGTGTGGCTTGAGCGTACGGCGAAGTCGTGTGGTCCTGTCGTCAAGAGAATTTTCTGAATTATTTCAAGGGTAAATTTTCACGCAAATCAGCCGGGCCTCATTAGGCTCCTGTTCAACGGTGTTCAGGCGAAATCGGACTGAGGCTGCGAGGATCCGAGCTCGCGCTGTCGTCCGGAGCACTGTCCTCCTGTGACCAAAGCTGGAACTTGAACACGCCCGCACTCGCCATTTGGCCGCCGATGCGTCGAGCGCGCGGCCGCGGCGCGAGCGCAGCCGCAAACGGGACGAGCTTTATCACCGCGTCGAACGTCGGCGGTGAGGGACCGTTTCTCGAATTGTTTGCGAGGCAATCCCGACCTGGTTGGATGACCTGGAACAGTCAAAGTTCGATCCGGCCGGCACGTTATCGCCTCTATGAGTGCGCCCTGTGACAAGCGAGTCCTCGACGTGGTCGCCGAAGGCGGGAGCCTTTGCCTGGTGCTTGATTATATTCCTGCGAATCCGGGCGCTTCGCGCGTTGACCAAGTCAGCCCATCTAGTGTTGGTGCGTATCGAGATCGAGCAAGCCGACGGTCGACGACACCTCATCGCGAGGCCAGCCCGCCGTTCTCTCCTGATGCAGTGGTCCATGACTTCGCGGCGCTGCTGAAATCCTATCGTGTCGGCCGTGTGACCGGCGACCGATACGCCGGCGAGTTTCCTCGCGAGCTTTTCCGCAAGCATGGCATCGCGTATGACTTAGCCAAGCAGACCAAGAGTGAGTTGTTCCGCGATCTCCTCCCGCTTTTGAACAGTGGCCGCATCGTCCTGCCGCGCAATGGCCTTCAAGGCCAAATCGTAGGGCTTGAGCGTCGCACAAGCGCGGTTGGCCGGGACACCACCTCGCATCCCGAGCGCGGCCCCGATGGCGTGGCGAATGCCGTTGCCGGCGCGTCGGCGCTCTCCAAATTCGGCGGATACGACACGAGCATGCGCTGGGTGTCGGGCGACGACGACGACAGCGGCGACGCCTGGCAGCGCGTCCGACTTCAAGCCTTCGTCACAGCGGGGAGCGCATCCGTCTATGACGGGAGTGTTGCGCGCTCTCTCACGCTGATCGCGCTTTGAACTTCAACTCCACCAAGCCCTGGTGGCGTGCGAGGCGTCGCAGAAGTTCGAAGACGTGAATGAACGACGGCGGCAACGGTCACGCAGCCTGGCAACATCAACTATCCGATCGCGATCTTCATCATCTTCATCCTCGTTTGCTACGTCGGGATGGTGTATGGACCGGTCGGGGCGTTTCTGGCGGAATTCTTCCCCGGCAGGATTCGGTATACGTCAGTGTCGGTGCCGTATCACATTGGCAACGGCTGGGGTGGCGGATTGGTGCCGTTCATCACTTCGGCAGCTTTCGCGGCCACCGGCAGCATCGGCTACGCGCTGATCTACCCGATCGTGGTGCCCGCGGTGTGCTTCGTGCTCGCCCTCTTCCTGATGCCGGAGACTCGTAAAATCAGCATCTGGGAGCCGATAGAGCCGAGAACCGCATCGTGACAAAGTCGCCCAAGTGCGGGGCTGCCAAGGCCCTGCACTGAGGGCGCGACCTGTGGCCCACGTCGCCGAACCAATGCCCTTGATCTCAACGGTCGGGGCAAAGGCTCAGGCAACCACCCGTCTCAGCTGGCTGAATGATGCCAGCGATCGTGCCACCAGGTGCTGAAATCGCGATCGGTCGTCAGTTCCCAGGCTGCAAGCAAAATCACCAATATGCCTGAGACCACACTGCTTGCCGTGGCCGATACCGACTGGTAGCCGACCGTCCAAGGTACCGCCACCAGAGCCAGACCGATGAGGATCTCTCCCCATTCCTCCAGATAGGACGGAATGACAAATCCCTCTACGGCAAACAGAATGACGCACAACCCAAGCGCGATAGTTATCCAGACTTCTGCCCCGGCGAAGCCCAGGGCGAACGGCGACAAGATCAGCCACACGCCCAACGACAGGCTGCCGGCGTCCTGCCAATGTTGAATACGCATGATGCTCACCTCCCTCCTTTCTCTCTATATGAGAATGCGCTGATGACGATGCGAGGCGCGGATCGTCGCAGGGAATACGAAGTCAGCACACTCGCAAAGATGGTTGAAGCCTGCGTCCCGGTGGGCTGCCCCCCTGACGTTGGACTTGTGTGAACGAGGTCGCATGGGCGGATGTCGCGCGCGACACCGTCGTCCGTTGAAGCGGATTGACCGAGGAGCCTCCTCATCCGCAATTCGACAGCATCTCCTGGAGTATTGTCTCGACCGAGTGCGGCGAAATCCCAAGTTCACCAAATCCGGGCATGTCCGGCGATGACACGGTGTCGATTTGCATCAGTTCCACTTGATTGCGCGTCAGGAGCCGAACTCGGGAACATTTCGGACGCCCATGCAAGTGCATGCCAAGCGGCAAGCGGGATTGGAAGCAGTCGGGGCGCAAGTCCAGCTTGGTGCGCCACGGCTCTAAGAAGCTCCTCGTAAGAGTAGACGCGAGGGCCGCCGAACTCGAAGATCGTTGAAGGCGTCTGTGCTCGCTGCATGACCCGAACGATCGCCTCCGCCACGTCTTCCACATAGGCCGGCTGCAATCTGGTCACGCCGCGGCCGAACATCGGATAGACTGGAAGCTGGCGGAGGAGCTTGAGGATGGTCGTGAGAAACGCGTCGTCCGGTCCGAACATCACGGCCGGGCGAATGAAAAGTGCCTCGACGAACGCGGCCCGGACCGCCAGTTCGCCCTCGCCACGTTTGCGGATGTACCGTGATTGCGAAGCGGCATCGGCGCCAATTCCTGAGATGTGAATGAGCCGATCGACTCCGGCACGGAGTGCTTGATCCGCCACCCGTTGCGCAGACTCGACGTGAACGGAATGAAAAGTCTCCTGTCCGTGCTCGACGTAAAGGCTAACCGCATTTACAACGCCGTAGGCGCCGGCAAGCGCATCCGCGACTGATCGCTCGTCGTGAATGTTGGCCCCTACGGATTGAAGTTGCGGATCATCGGGACCAAACAGTCTGTGCCCCCGATCCGGATGCCTTGACGCGATGCGAACGGGAAATCCGCGAGAGCGCAGATGCCGAACGATGCGGCGGCCGAGAAAGCCGGTTCCGCCGAACACGGTGACGGTGCGACCATTCGTTGCCGCCATGGTTCAAATTAGCCAATTCATGTCGTCGCTTCTCACTGCTTGAAGTCGAGGGACCTATCCGGGCGATCGAGAAACACTTGCCATGATGAAGTCTTTCACAAGCAGTCCTTTGGTCCTCCGGATGCGGTGGGCCACCCGCCGTTAGCTATTGCTTCTTTGCTGGTACGCCCGGAAGCACGGCTGCCACACCTTCCGGATTGATGTTGAAGGCCAAGAATATCAACGGCTCGTTGCCTGGGTTTCCCCATTGGTGCACGAGGGCGTACGGTTCGTAGATCAAGGAACCCGGTCCCCTTGCTTCTGTCTTACCGTCGACCGTGTTGGCCCCGGTGCCGGAGATGATAAAGTATAGAGCCGCGCCTGACCGATGGTGTGGCGGGTTGGAGGGCATCTGCGCCGGAAATGTAACTCGCGTGAGATTGAGATCGTAACCGCCTGGCTTCAGGTCGGGGATCGGATTCGCTGTGCGATATAATTCTCTCACGAGCGGCAGGCGCCGTCTCGACAGGCCGACCCAGGTCCACAGCGGGACAAGGAAGAAGTGGAGGAAAGTAGATGGCCCTCCGCTGCCCGCCGTTAGCGCCGCAGTCTTTCCGCCGGCGATGAACAGCCCCTCGCCGGCGTTGAGCATTTTGGTCTCGCCATCGAGCGCGACCTCGGTCGATCCTGACATCTGGTAGAGGATGCCGTTGGCCGCCGAGACGTCGCTCTTCTCGTCCGGTTGAAGAGTGATGCTCACGGCTTTGAAATGGAGCGGCACGTCCGTGACGGTCGGTAGTCTGGTTGCAGCGACCACTGTTCGTGTAATTGTCGGTGGAGCTGGGGTGGTTTGCGCGATCCCGGAGGCTGGAAGCGCCATCGCGCCGAGCAACAGTAGTCCGGTTGTCCTGAACTGCATGATTGCCTCCCAGGTTCAGCGGATAATCGGAGCATTGTACGCTCTCCCGGCGCCCCTTGGAATGGCTGGCCGCTTCGAGCCGCTATGGGACGGAAACCGGACGCAAAGGCCGAGCGAAACTGAGTTCATGGCCGTCGGGGTCGATCAGGTGGAAGAAGCGCTCACCCCATTCGGCGTCGCGGGGCACGGTAGCTGGCTGGAATCCCGCTACGAGCGCACGGTCGTAAAGTGCGTCAACATCGGCAACGTAGAAGATTACCCGCCCCCACCAGGACCAGCGCCGCTCGGCAGGTTGGGCGATGAGGTTGAGATAGCTCGTCCCGGCTCGAAAGCTGGTGAATGACGACCCTTCGCCGCCATGCAGGACCTCAAACCCCAGCGCGTGGTAGAATCGGACAGCTCGTGGCATTTTGTGAGTGCCCAGTGTGACCGCGTTGATCCCCTCGATCATGAACAGAACTCTCCCACTCTATTTCTGTTTTATTTCCCTGCGCAGTTTGTAGTCGACACTCTCCTCCGGTCGGAACGAAGCCGAGCGCGCGCCGCACTGGCTAGTGCAACCTGAACACGAAACGGATACGGCGATGTTCGCTGCACTTCCGCTATTGCAGCATAAGCGGAAGTGACCCGAATAGTCGATTGTGGTCGCGATTGACCCTAACCAGACATTCGACCGCCTTGGACCTGCGCCGAAAAGTGCTTACCATCGGCTGAGGTGTTTAGGGGCGGGGCTGGCCATGAAGCGACGCGAGTTTGTCGGGCTTGTTGGCGGCGCTGCGGTGTGGTCTCTGGCAGCACAAGGGCAAGAGGCAGCTACAAAGGTTATTGGCGTTCTTGGATTTGGATCGCTCGAGGGAACCCGGTCAGCTTTCGCCCCGACCCAACGTCGATTGGCCGAGATGGGCTATGTTGACGGGCGCAATCTGTCTGTTGAATACCGTGTGGCCGATGGTCAGGAGGACCGGCTGGCCGCGCTGGCCGCCGATCTGGTGCAGCGGCGGGTGGACGCGATCACTGTATCTGCAGGACCGTCAATCGTTGCCGCCAAAGCTGCCACCACATCCATTCCAATCATTTTCTTTACGGGCTTTGACCCTGTCGCAAGTGGGTTTGTCGCGAGCCTGAACCGACCGGGCGGCAACGCCACTGGTATTACCGTTCTCAATACAGAGGTGCTGGCCAAGCGACTAGAGCTGCTTCGCGAACTAGTGCCGGGAGCGAAGACTATTTCGGTGCTTCATAGTTCATCAAACCTCGTACCCGGGTACGACCGCCTATTGAAAGCAATGGAATCGGCGGCCGCTACTCTCGGCGTAGAGCTGTTGTTTGTGGAGGCAAGCCGTCCTGATGATTTCGAGGGAGCTTTCGCAAAAATCGGAGCTGCGCAGGCGGGCGCAGTGTTGGTTGGGGCTGATGCGGTCATGTTTACAAACCAAGCAACAATTGTCGATCTGGCGACTCGGCACAAAATGCCCGCAGTGTATCCAATCCGGGCATTTGCCGCTCGCGGCGGATTGGCGAGTTACGGAACGAATTACCCCGAGGCATTCCGAAGTGTGGGCGATTATATTGGCCGAGTGTTAAGCGGCGAAAAGCCTGAAAGTCTACCAGTGCAGCAGGTCACAAACCTGGAGCTGGTGATCAATACAAAGACAGCAAAGGCTCTTGGCCTTACCATTCCGCCAGCGCTTCTCGCCCGCGCCGACGAGGTGATCGAGTAAAACCTTCGACTTCCGAGTCTGACCACCCTTCTCGGACATGCCCCTGGTGCGATCCAAGTGCTAGGCTCTCGGTCCCGACGGACATTTCCTTACAGGAGGGGGATACGTGCGAAGGCGGGAGTTCATTGCAGGTCTCAGCACCACCGCAATATGGCCGGGCGCTGCGCGCGCAGCAACCGGAAATACCTACGGTCGGAATTCTCTATAGCGCACCGTTCAATGTTGTGCGGCACGAGACGTCCGCGTTCCACAAGGGGTTAGCCGAGATTGGCTATTTAGAGGGTCGGAACGTGGCCTTCGAATATAGAACGGCCGAAAATCACCTGGATCGATTGCCCGGATTAGCCAACGATTTGGTTCAGCGCCGTGTCGCCGCGATTTTTGCAGCGAGTATTGCAGCTACCACCCTTGCTGCAAAGGCCGCCACGAACTCAATTCCTATAGGTTCTCCATGGGAGCAGACCCGGTTGGCATCGGAGCCGTCAACAGTCTTGCCAAGCCCGGCGGGAACGTCACCGGGATCACCGTTCTTGCCGGCGAACTGATCGGAAAGCGCCTTGAATTCCTGCACGAAATCGTACCCACAGCCACAATCATCGCGTACCTGGTAAATACGGCCAATCCTGCGTTTTCCGAAGCCGCACTAAAAGCGCGAACGGAGAGAACGCAGAGCAGTCTAGGTCTTCGACTACTGATTGTGAATGCGAGCAGCGCGAGCGACATAGATCGCGCATTCATGTCAATGGCTGCGGAAAGAGCGGGCGCGTTGCTGATTGGCCCTGATACATTCTTTCAGGCGCAACGTGAACAGATCGTAACTTTGGCTGCTCGTTATGGTATCCCAGCGTCATATCCCTGGCCCGAGGACATTAGTGCTGGCGGTTTGATTAGCTATGGAGCCGATTTCTCCGACGTATTCCGCAGAGCGGGGATTTACGTCGGTCGCATTCTGGACGGCGAAAAACCTGCTGATCTACCGGTGCAACAACCCACCAAATTCAAGTTGGCTATCAATCTGAAAACTGCGAAGGCTCTCGGCATTGAAATGCCAGCCACATTGGTCGCCCGCGCGGACGAGGTGATCGAATGATGTCGGCACTTTCCGTATTTGCCACCTTTGAGACATGCCGAGCGGCCTTGAGAATGTCCGCTGATCGGGGGTATCGGACGTGGTCGGTACGCGGCCAACCCGCCGCAATTGACCGACTCGGACATTGGGCCGTAGCACCTGTTGCCTTTCTCACTCGCCGTCCTTCAGTAAAGTGCTAGGCTTTCGGCAAGGATGGTCTTTCCTCTGGGGGCTCAATGAGACGGCGGCAGTTCATCACACTTATCGGGGGGGCGGCGGCAGATGGCCGTTTGCCGCTAGCGCCCAACAGAAAAACCTCCCCGTTATTGGCGTATTACATCCCGGCTCGACCGGTGGCCCAGCTGCCGTTGGATTCTACCAAGGGCTGCGGGAGCTTGGTTACACTGAGGGTTTGAACATAGCTATTGAGCGTCGCTACGGGGATTGGAATACAGATCAATTCGCGAAACTTGCGGCTGATCTGGTTCGGCTCAAGGTTGACGTCATTTTCGTGGTGAGTACATCACCAGCTCGCGCAGCCAGACAGGCAACCAGCATGACCCCCATCGTCGTGGGCGGCATGGCCGATCCTGTCGGTGATGAATTGATCGTCAGCCTCGCCCGACCAGGCGGGAATATTACAGGGAATACTTTTCTTGGCCCGGAATTGATTGCCAAACGCTTCGGACTGTTCAAAGCCGCCATTCCCGGACTCGCTCGCGTTGCTGCCCTCTGGCATCCAGCTGCATACGGCAAACGTACAATGGATGGCATCTTGAAGGAGACCGAGGCTGCTGCCCAGGCACTAGGATTGCAGCTTCAACTCGTGCCAGCCGTTGGCCCGGGCGACTTTGAAGCCGCCTTTCTCACAATGACCCGAGAGCATGCCGATGCTGTCATTCTGTTGCCTAGCCCGATGTTGTTTGCCGAGCACAAACGCATTGTGGAATTGGCCGCGAAGAACCGGCTCCCGGCAATGTACGCCGCAAGGGAGTTTGTAGAGGATGGGGGCCTGATGTCCTACGGAGCGAGCCAGCTCGATCTATTCCGACACGCCGCCACGTATGTGGACAAAATCCTCAAGGGAGCCAAGCCAGCCGACCTGCCGGTCGAACAACCGACCAGGTTCGAACTGGTGGTGAACCTCAAGACCGCGAAAGAAATTGGCATCGATATCCCAGCTACGCTGCTGGTCAGCGCCGACGAGGTGATCGAGTAGTTTTCCGCTCACTTCCGAGTTGGCACTTTTCGGACCTCACGCGGTGTCCGACTTGAGTCCGCTTTCAGGGGAAGAACGGAAGTCTGATTTCGGTCCGTCAGGTCCGTTGATGACCCACAACGGTCATCCGTCGGCATCCATGCTGCAACAGCGAGGGGCGGTCTTTAGCCCCTGTCAAGCGTTCCCTTGAGCCGATAGGATGTGGTCTCCTGAGCAGAGGGGCGGGCATGAGGCGACGGACATTTATCGAAGGACTGGGCCTCGCTGCTTTTTTACCGATGTTGGCGCACGCGCAGCAACAGGCCATGCCGGTGATCGGCTTTGTTGCGAGTTTTACCCTGAAGCAGTCTGTAAGATACCTTGCGAGGGTCCGTGAGGGACTCGCGGAGGGCGGATACGTTGAGGGCAAAAATTTCCGGTTGGAGTTTCGGGAGGCCAATAACAAATATGACCTTTTTCCAACTCTATATCGAGAGCTGGCGGACCAAAAGGTCAGTGTGATTTTAACGGATGGCACGCTGAAGCTGGAGGCGGCCAAAGCGGCAACGCAATCAATACCGATCGTCTTTTTAATTGGAGTCGACCCGGTCGAGAACGGTTTTGTCGCGAGCTTGAACAAGCCCGGCGGAAACCTTACGGGCACTTTTATTTTTGCTGTGGGGCTGGGTGCCAAGCAACTTGAGATACTTCACGAGCTGGTACCCGCAGCAACCAAGTTCGCCTTCTTGAGAGACCTGGGAAACACAACCAACAGCCAGCTCCGAACGGCTCACCTTCAGGCTGCTGCGGATTCCCTCGGTCTTGGTGTACTGGGCATAGATACGCCTACTCCAAACGAGTTTGAGGCTGCTTTCGAAACCGCTGTTCGCGGTGGCGCAGGCGGCATCATCGTTGGGCCAGAGCCCGTTTTCGTTGCTAATTTCCCCCCGTTGGTGGCAATTGCGGCGCGCTATCGGCTACCCACTATTTACTTGGATGACCTACCTGTGAAGGCGGGCGGACTTGTCAGCTATTCCTCGGACGTCGACGAAAACTTCAGAGTTCAGGGCCGCTACGTCGCCCGCATTCTCAAAGGCGAGAAGCCTGCGGAAATCCCGGTGATACAAGCAAGTAAAATGATAATGGCGCTCAACCTGAAGGCAGCCAAAGAGTTGGGGATTGCGGTCCCGCAATCGTTGCTAGTCCGCGCCGACCAAATAATCGAATAGAGCTATTGATTCCGCAGCGCATGGGTCTGTTCTTGGCACTTTTCGGACCTGATGCTTCGCTCAACGATGTCTGTTCGTCGGGGGTAAAGCGGACGTCGCTCAGGACCGCGCCCAAGTCCGAGTGTGACCCAGAGCAAACACCGCACGGATCCGGTATAACAGGCCGGTAAGACGACTTCCGCCCCTTACAACGCCTGTCCAGCCTGTTACTATTCCGATTTCTGAGCGTTGGGGGCTGACATGAGACGGCGGGATTTTATCGCCGGTGCTGCAGCAAGCGTAGTACTGGAGCCGCGGCGCGCACAAGCGCAGGCGACGAAGCTGCCGGTCGTTGGCGTGCTCTGGCATGCCGCTAACGCGCAGGAGGAGGCGCCGTTTCTAGAGCCGTTCCGAGACGCTCTGCGCGGCCTCGGTTATATCGAAGGCAAGAACATCGCGCTTGAGCTGCGGTTTCCGGCCGAGCGCCCTGAACTGTTCGCGAGCATGGCGCACGATCTGGTGGAGCGCCGGGTGGATGTTCTCGTCGCCGTAACGCCAGTGGCGGCGGCTGCAGCCAAAAACGCGACCTCCACAATCCCAACTGTGTTTGTTATCCATCCCAATCCGGTGGAGGCGGGCATCGTCGCGTCGCTGGCTCATCCGGGCGGCAACATCACGGGCCTGTCCAATCTCATCGTTGAGCTGAGCGCCAAGCAGATCGAGCTGCTTCGGGAAATCGTGCCAGGCTTGAAGCGCATAGGCGTGCTGGTCGTACCGTCCTTCGGTCCCGCCGGACCGCGGTTCTTTGATGAAGCAGCGGCGGCCGCAAATAGATTTGGAATTGAGGCCATTCGCCATGACGTTGCGACGCCTAACGAGTTTGAACCGGCATTCGTCGAATTGCGCCGGCGGGGGGTCGATGCCCTCTTGCTCGCCCCGACGTCGATTTTCTTCCCCGAGCGAGAGCGGATCGCACAACTCGCATTGGCAAACCGCCTTCCCACCGTAGCGATCAACGAGATCATGGTCCGTTCGGGGCTTTTTCTCTGGTATGGACCGAACTTTCAGAGCCTGTTCCGTCAGGCCGCACAGTATGTGGACCGCATTCTGAAAGGTGCAAGGCCCGCTGACCTGCCGGTCCAGCAACCCACGAAACTAGAACTCGTGATAAATCTTACATCGGCAAAGGCGCTTGGGCTGGCACTCCCGCCCGCGATACTTGCCCGCGCCGATGAAGTGATTGACTGAGTTTGACTTCCGCTAATGGGCACTAAACGGACCTCCGGAATGTCCGTCCAATGTCCGCTTTCGGGGTGCCGGCTCAACCGGCCGACGCAACACAGGCGTTAAATCTCTCTGCTGGTGTTTCAAATCGCAAGGTCTTACGTGGTCGTTCATTTAGCTGACGAGCCACTTTGTTCAGATGGGCTTGCGAGTGCACCGACAAGTCGGTGCCCTTAGGAAAGTACTGTCTCAGCAGGCCATTGGTATTCTCGTTCGACCCGCGTTGCCACGGGCTTTGCGGATCGCAAAAATAGACGTCGATGTTGGTCGCCAACGTAAAGCGACGATGATCCGTAAGTTCCTTGCCCCGGTCCCAGGTCAGGGATTTATATAGCTCCTTTGGTAGCTTCTTCGCCTGGTTGATGAGCGCGGTGACAACCGTCTGGGTGTCCTTGCCTGCCACCTTGGCCAACATCACATAACGGGTATGACGCTCGACCAAGGTCGCGATGTAGGTGTTGTTCGGCCCGGACAGGAGGTCGCCCTCCCAGTGACCAGGCACCGCCCGATCTTCAACCGCCGCCGGTCGCTGACGGATTGAGACGATATCCTTGATATGTCCCCGTTTATCGCCATTCGGGTCAACCGGCCTGGAGCGACGCATCGAGCGCTTCGATCGGAGATGGCTCAGCAGCTCTTTCTTGAGCACGCCGCGCGCTTGGACAAACAGGCTGCGATAGATGGTCTCGTGTGACACCTGATTATACTCGTCTTCAGGATGCGTTCTCTTCAGCCAACCGGCTATCTGCTCGGGTGACCAATCCAATCTGAGCTTCCCTGCCACCGCCTGCCGAAGCCGCGGATTGATCGCTAACTTACAACGTTTTGGACGACGAGATCGCGCCCAGGCATTCTCGTCCGCAAGTGTCGCTCGGTAGCGATCATAGCCACCATTGCGACTCTATTTCCCGGCTCACCGTCGAGGGTGAGCGGCCAAGCAGTTTGGCGATCGACCGGGCCGATCGATGTGCCGTAACACCTCTGGAAATCACCTCGCGTTCCGCAAGCGTCAATGCCAGCCTGGAGCGACGCCGCTCCGCAGGACGAATCCCACCATGCGGAGCCACCAGAAAATAGATCGACGATGACTGCTTACCAAAAGCTCGTCCAATCGCCTTCAGCGACTCCCCACGCTTCCAGCGATCCCATAACTCCGTCTTCTCTGCCGCAGTAAAACCTCTATGAAAACTCCGTTCCATCCCACACTCCATCTTCTCCCTCTAAGATAAAGTGTTGCGGCCACCGGTTGAGACCACCGGGGCAAAGCAGACATCCAACCGCAAAACCGCGACTTCCGTTTTTGACCCTTAACGGACTTCGCATGTCCTATCGTGAGGTCGAGAGAAACGGCCCCAGCGCGGGGGAGAGCTGAGGCCGTTCTTGCTCGGGAGCGCCATGCGGCGGCGAAGCGCTACCGCTATTCCAAGCAACCTGCCGACCGTAAGTTCCGATCATCTTGTCAGGCGATTGAACCTTGGCACGCGCCGTGCAGACGAATAGGTACCGGGGGATTGCATTGTCCGGATTTAGCACAGCGTCACCAAGCATTATTCGGCTTGGGGGCGCTGTTTGTATTCTTGGCCTAATTGATCAGCCCAGCGGCCAATTTCCTACGATTGGAACTGAACAAATCCTGTGGTTTGCCGTCTAAAAATACAGGTGTGAGAAATGCGGCTGTGCCTTCAAAAAACGAGCGGGTGGAACTCGCGATAAAGATCATGAGGTATCGAGAGCTGTCCCGGCGGACGGCTGATGAAGAGTTTTTACGCCCAATAAAGGCTAAGATAGCGGAACTGGAGCAGAAGCTCCGCGAGATCGACGAGTGAAATTAGCTCGCTATCTTAGCTCAATAAGCGCAAACAAGCGCCATGGCGGCCACCAGCCCACCGTACAAGATCGTCAGTCACCTTCGTCCGCCCTGCTCTAGATGCGGGAGGCCATCGATCCTGACGCGCGTTGAGCCAGATGAACCTGGCTTTGAGCAGAGAATCTATTTCTGCGCTCACTGCGCCGACCACGAAACGGTAATCGCACCAGCCTAAGGAAACCTGCACTTTGGCACACTACCGAGCTTATGCCGTTCGGTTCGACGGTAATTTCGATGGTTACGAGTCGCTAATTTGCGCTGACGACGACGATGCAATCGGCAAAGCCAAACGGTTTGCGGATAGCAGCGCCATTGAGCTTTGGAGCGGCGAACGCTTTATTACCCGACTGGAACACAAGTCTAGGTGAAGCCGGGATGAATTGACTGGCTATTGTCGAACTGAAGTGCGCAGGCTGATTTATCACCGCCCAGCCTCGGCAGTTATCGGTGACTGAGAGTCCTGTAAAGCTCCCGCCTAACTCAGTGCGAGCATTTGCATGGCCAAGAACACACCACCCCCACTCTGTCTAAAGTGCTGCAAGCCGATGAGCTTCATGCTGGTGAAAACAGGCGGACGCAAGTTTCGTTGCATTGATTGCGACGTGCCGGACCCGCTAAAAACACCAGAGATGAAAAACCTCCTTTCGAGTGAATTGAAGCCTCCATCGTAAAGTCCATGACCAAGAAAGCTGTGCCAACGATTCCGCCTCTCGAATGCACGGTTTGCGGGGCGCAGATGAAGCACTTGGCCGACTTGCAGCTGACTGCGGCATTCGCGGCCTCCCGAGTATATCGCTGCGATAACTGTGACCGCGTTGTTCAGAAGGCATGGTAAGGCCGGCTCAGTCGGCTGACGTGAGCCAACGTTAATTGAGTCTGCGAAATCTGTGTACATGCGGACAGGAGACGGCATGGCAAATACTGCAAGCATCAGGAATGCAAACGGACTTCCTGCCACATTTGCCGGATCAAAGACAGGCAAGGACGACGCCCCATTTGTCTTTGTAAAAGTTGGAAACGAAGAGCGCCGCATGCGATGGGCCGAATGGGACGCACTCCCTGCCTGGACCGGTCCTAGCCCTTTAGATCAATAGCATTGCCTTCGCCCCGCGAGGCAGCGCGCAACATTTGTCCGTTGCAATCCGAGAAGCAGGCTAGGCCCCGCTGGAGCAAATACATATGTCGATTATCGCAGTTGATTTCGAAGAAGGTTGATGAGGTCGCTTTAGTCGGCGTCCGTAATCCTTCCTTTTCCAGCACAAGCCTCGCACTTCACAGGATAGATTTTGCGAGTAGACAACGCTGGCTGCTTTACCTTTGGGAAGCCCGTGCCGTTGCAGGCCGCACAGGTATGCTCTCTGATTTTTGGCGTCATGGGGACCTTTCAGGCCGTCCGGTTGGCGACCTCATTTCCCGGCGTATTGTCCCGGAATTAGCTCGCTATCCGCGAGCGGCTGTGAGCAGCATAGCACATCATCGGTCCGCCCCGACATCTTTACGTGACTGTGAGTTTCGTGCTCCCGCCCGATCGGGAGCATCTGCGAAATGCCGGATTACCGCGGCTACGTTCTAGGCCCAGATGCGTCATGTCGCATCCGTGGTCCGGCAAACTGACGCGAATGACCCAACTGAGACATTGGCGCGAGGCTTCTGTCTCGCGTTTTGCGTTTAGGACCACGGCGGCTCTTCGCTCGCTCCGGTTGCCTCGTGGTGGATCGTGACAGCCGCCGAACGCAACCCGGTCAGCAATACAGTTCTCACAGAGGCAGGGTCAAAACCAATATCCTTGGCGTTTGGTGGATGTGCCTCGCTGTCCTTCAATCGGAGCGCCAAGTGTAATTGCTCGCAAAGGTGCTGAACGACGAGATTGACCTGATCGTCAGTCATGATCGGCTTCTCCCTGCTTATCATCTTGCTACCCAACTAGGTAGCACACATGAAAATAGGGCGGAACGCGATTGGACCGCCCGAAGGATCAACCCCACGCGATTGCCCAAGGGCGGGCTTCAAATCGTCCGCCTATCGCGGCAGACCGGAAATGACTAGCGGGCGACTAGGACGACGCTTTTGACCCAACTGAGACATTAGTTCGCCGCCAGAACTGACATCGGCACCTTCAAGTATGTTAGTCTAAGCCAGCGCGATGCGCGGTATTCAGTCGTGGGGATCCATCCATCAAAAGGGTCACGTCATGAGCAAACGTGAAAATGAAGCAAGCAAGTTCCGTCCATCGGATAGGCCCCTGAACGAATAGCAAGACGAGACTTAAAGTTAGGTATGGACAA
>CAWBRL010000054.1:0-88744 GCA_963791165.1 uncultured Alphaproteobacteria bacterium
AGGATCTCGACGTGCCTGAGGGCATGGGGATCATCCTGCGCACCGCCGGAGCCTCGCGGACCAAGCCCGAGATCAACGCGACTTCGAATATCTGATCCGCATGTGGGAAACCGTGCGCGACATGACGCTGAAGTCGCAGGCCCCCACCCTCGTTTACGAGGAAGGCTCGCTGATCAAGCGCTCGCTGCGCGACCTCTACAACAAGGAAATCGACGAAATCCAGGTCGCCGGCGAGGCCGGTTACCAGGAAGCGCGCGACTTCATGAAGATGCTGATGCCCTCGAACGTGCGGGCGGTCAGGCAATATCGCGACGGCCAGCCGCTGTTCTCGCGGATGGGCGTCGAGAGCCAGCTCGATGCGATGTTCTCGCCGACCGTGCAACTGCGCTCCGGCGGCTACATCGTCATCAACCAGACCGAGGCGCTGGTCTCGATCGACGTCAACTCCGGCCGTTCGACCCGCGAGCACCACATCGAGGATACCGCGCTCAAGACCAATCTCGAGGCGGCCGAGGAAGTCGCGCGGCAATTGCGGCTGCGCGATCTCGCAGGCCTGATCGTCATCGACTTCATCGACATGGACGAGAAGCGCAACAACCGCTCGGTCGAGCGCAAGCTCTCCGATTGCCTGCGGCAGGATCGCGCGCGCATCCAGGTCGGGCGCATCTCGCATTTCGGCCTCCTGGAAATGTCGCGCCAGCGCATCCGCGCCAGCGTGCTGGAGAGCTCGACCGAGCCCTGCTTGCAATGCGGCGGCAGCGGTCATGTGCGCTCGGTATCGTCGGTGGCGCTGCAGTTGCTGCGCGGCATCGAGGAAATCCTGATGAAGGGCGCGACCCACAATCTGGTGGTGCGCACCCGTACCGACGTCGCGCTCTACGCCTCAACTACAAGCGCGGTCATCTGCGCGACCTCGAAGACGCCTTCAGGTTACGCTCGCGATCGTCGCCGATGCGACCGTGAGCGGCCAGCAGTCGTTGATCATCGACCGCGGCGAACAGGTGCATACGCTGGAAGCCGCCAAGGCGTTGCTTGCGGCGCAGGCTGCCGCCTCCCCGCCGCAGGTCGAAGAAGCCTATGACGACGAAGAGGCGTTCGACATCGAAACCGAATCCGAGGTCGAGACCGAAGAGACCGAGGGACTGGCCGACGATTCCGCCACTGAGGCAACGGGCGGCGAAAGCGAAGCGGACGGTCAACGCCGCAAGCGGCGCCGGCGTCGGCGCGGCCGTGGCGAACCGCGCGAAGGCGGCAGCGCGCCTCGCGAGGACAACGACGCGCTGCGCGTCACGGGCGAAGCCACGGAAGGCGCTCCCGCCGACGAAGGCGAGGCCGAAGAAGACGAAGGCGATGAACAGCCCGGCATGGTTCGCGGCGAACAGGCCGCCAATGGCGAGCGGCGTCCACGCCGCCGTGGCCGGCGCGGCGGACGCCGCCGGCGCGGCAACGGACCGGAAGACGGTCTCGCCGGCTCGATCGCCGACGAACTCGGCCCGACTTCGGCTCCGGAAGCCGCCAGCGCGGTCGCCGATTTCGACGGCCGCTCGTTCGAGCCCGCGCCTTCGCTCGTCGAACCCGAGCCGGTTTCGCGGCCGGCCGAGCCGCAGCCTGCGGCTTATGCGCAGCCTGCCCCCTACGCCCAGCCCGAACCGATCGAGACCGTGACCGCCTCGACCGCTCCGGCGGCCCCGACCGCCGAGGAAACCGCGCAGGAGGCCGACCGGGCCGCGGCGCGGCGCCGTTCGACGGTGCGCGAGAAGGTCAGCTTCATGACGAGCGCGCAGGCCGAGCCGGCGCCATCAGTCAGCCACAGCGCGCCCGAACCGATCGCGGCGCCCGAGCCTGCCCCGGCCGAGCCCGCTCCGGCATCGACCGGCGAAGCCGCCCCGCGCAAGGCGGGCTGGTGGTCACGGCGCTTCGGCGGCGCCGAGTAAGGATCAAACCGAAAAAGAAAAGCCGCCCGGCACAACCGGGCGGTTTTTTGTTGGCGTTAGAGGCGATCGCATTTAGATTACCCCGTCGTGAGCGCGGTCTCCACGTCGGACGGATCGACCTGCTGATTCAACCTGGCGTGCAGCTTGTCGTGATCGAGTTCGCCTTCCCACCACGACACCACCACGCAGGCCACGCCGTTGCCGCACAGATTGGTCAGCGCGCGGCATTCGCTCATGAACTTGTCGATGCCGAGAACGATAGCCATGCCCGGCACCAGCCGCGGATCGACCACGGCAAGCGTCGCCGCCAGCGTGATGAAGCCCGCACCGGTGATTCCGGACGCGCCCTTCGAGGTCAGCATCGCGACCAGAAGGATGGTCAATTGCTGGCCGAAGGTGAGATCGAAGCCGAGCGCCTGCGCGATGAACAGGGTCGCCAGCGTCATGTAGATGTTGGTGCCGTCGAGATTGAACGAATAACCGGTCGGCACCACGAGGCCGACGACCGATTTGGAGCAGCCGAGCCGCTCAAGCTTTTCCATCAGGGATGGCAGCGCGCTTTCCGAGGATGACGTGCCGAGCACGATCAGCAGTTCGTCCTTGATGTAGGCCAGGAACTTGAAGATCGAGAACCCGACCATGCGCGCGATCAAGCCGAGCACCACGAACACGAACAGGGCCGCGGTGAGGTAGAATGTCGCGATCAGGCCCATCAGGTTCAGGATCGCGCCGGTTCCGAACCTGCCGATGGTGAATGCCATCGCGCCGAACGCGCCGATCGGAGCGGCTTTCATCACGATGGCGATGACGCCGAAAACGCCGTGCGCGGCATCGTCGATGAAGGCGCGCAGCGTATGGCCGCGCTCGCCGAGGCCCATCAGCGCAAAGCCGAACAGGATCGAAAACAGCAGGACCTGAAGGATTTCGCCCTGCGCAAAGGCGCCGACGACGGTATCGGGAATGATATGCAGGAAGAAATCGACGCTCTTCTGCGCCTCGGCCTGCTTGGCGTAGCCGGCGACGGCCTGCGCGTTCGCCATGCTGCCGCCGAAACCTGCGCCGGGCTTGACCACATTGCCGACGACAAGACCGATCACCAGCGCGAAAGTGGAGACGACTTCGAAATAGACCAGCGCCTTGACGCCGATGCGGCCAACCTTCTTGGCATCCTGTATATGCGCGATGCCGGATACCACGGTGCAGAAGATGATCGGCGCGATCACCATCTTGATCAGTTTGATGAAGCCGTCACCGAGCGCCTTGATCCAGTCGTTGGTCGCAAGGGCCGGCCACAGCCAGCCAACCAGCGCGCCGAGCACGATGGCGATCAGGACCTGAACATAAAGAACCTTGTACCAAGGCTTTGAAGGCTTTGCCGCACTGACCGGTGCTTCGGTGGCAATCGTTGCCGCCATGACGTTTTCTCCCCGTCAGAAGTCGCATATGGGGCGGGGCCCGCGCCAATCCGCCGCACATAACCAAAATCTTTGCGACAGCGGAGTCAATGGCGTTGCGGCGGCTCCCCGCTTAGCCGCGCGCATCGAATATCCGCCGAATCGCCGGTACGAGGGCCGCGCCGAGCGCGTTCTTGATCAGCGAGGTCGCGATGAACGGCGCGATGCCAACCAGCCACGCCTTTTCGACACCGAGTTTCATGCCGAACGCCAGCCAGCCAAATCCGGCGGCGAGAATGAGAATGTGTCCGATCGCCATCGCCACGAACAACCGGAGCACCGAGCGGTCCCAGCCGCGCTCGCTCAACCAGCCCGTCACAAAGGCCGCCGCGACGAAGGCGAAGAGATATCCGGCTGTCGGACCGACGAGCGGCCCGAGGCCGCCGACAGGACCTGCGAAGACCGGAAATCCGATCGCGCCTTCGGCCAGATAGGCCATCACCGTCGCGCTGCCGAGCCGCCAGCCATAGGCCGCGCCGATCATCAGTACGACGAGCGTCTGCAGCGTCATCGGCACATAAGGCAACGGCAGATTGACCTTGGCAGACAAGGTCAACAGCGCCGTTCCCAGCGCGACCAGGATCACGCTGCGCAACACGCCCGACGATCCATCCGCGCGATGCGGCCACAGCAGCGCGGCGAGCGGGAAATGCGGCGCGGTGACGGTTTCAGTCATGGTTCTGGCGGACATGGATGGCTCTCCGATTGATTGCAGTGAAGGATAATGTGGATAAAAGGCCGGCCGGTGCTATCCGAGCCAGCGCGCGATGCGCGTCACCGCTTCGCGCATCTCGTCGGCCGAGCGCGCATAGGAGAAGCGGATGAAGGCACGGCCGTGGATCGGATCGAAGTCGACGCCGGGCGTTGCCGCCACATGCGCCTTCTCCAGCATGCGGCCGGCAAACTCGAAACTGTCGGAGGTGAAATCCGAAACGTCTGCGTAGAGGTAGAACGCGCCGTCCGCGGGCAGGAATTTGGTCAGACCCGCCTTGGGCAGACCCTCGATCAGGATGCGGCGGTTCTCCTGATAGCCGCGCTTGATCGCCTCCATCTCGTCCGCGCCTTCGAAGGCGGCTTCGGCCGCGATCTGCGACAACGTCGGCACTGAGATCGACAGGTTCTGCTGCAGGCGCTCGATCGGCCGCACCAGCGGCTCCGGCACCACCATCCAGCCGACCCTCCAGCCGGTCATGCAGAAATATTTCGAGAACGAGTTGATCACGAGCGCTTGCGGCGAGAGTTCCGCCGCCGTCACCGCCGGAAACGCATAGTCAAGGCCGTGATAGATCTCGTCGGATATGAACCTGATGCCGGCGCTCTCCGCCGCACGAATCAGGCCGGTGAGCGCCTCGCGCGACATCATCGTGCCCGTGGGATTGGCCGGACTGCCGACCAGCACGCCTTTCAGCGGCGTCTTGCGATGCGCGGCCAGCAACGCCTCGCCGGTCAGCGCATGACGCGTGTCGCTCGACGTCTCGATCAGCACCGGCTCACAACCGAGCGCCGTCAGGATATGCCGATACGGCGGATAACCGGGCACGGTGACCGCAACCCGATCGCCCGGCTCGAACATCGACAGAAACGCGAGAATGAATCCGCCGGACGAGCCCGTCGTGACCACGATCCTGTCGGGATCGACGGAACATCCGTAAGTATCGCGGTAGTGTCTGGCGATTCGCGCACGTAGCGATGGAATGCCGAGCGCAGAGGTATAATCGATCCGCGCCGCATCGAGTGCGGCGTGCGCGGCGGCGATGGCGACTTTAGGCGCAGCCGCCGCCGGCTGTCCCACTTCCATGTGGATGACATGACCGCCGGCCGCCTCGATGCGCGCCGCGGCCGCCATCACATCCATTACCATAAAGGGTGGAACATCGCTCCGCCCCGAGGGCGTCAGCAGGGCTTTCGCCCGGTCTCCAAGTGTCGATTCCTGCATCGGTATCTGCTATTGCGCCAGCGCTGTCCAAATTCGGGTTCCGAACCTGTTACGCCCCAGACTGGCCGTATTCGGTGGCTTGTTATAGCGTTTTCGAGGGAAGTGATACCGGGTTCACTGGGTATGCCCGGGTTCTCGCCAAAACTTGAACCAGAGACTGGAGACCGTTTCTGATCTAATCAGGACCGAACGCCTCCGGAACGAACGGGCCTCGCCAATCGCCAAAGAGCTCATGCTGCTTCGCATCGCCTTACGCAAGAAATCGCTGAAGTTGACCGCGTTGACCACGGCGGTCGCGCTTGCCCTCGCGCCGATGGTGGCGCTGGCGCAGGAGAACAGAGGCCCCCCGGTCCTCCGCGACACCGAGACGGAGCAATTGCTGCGCGATTACACGCGGCCGATCCTGCGCGCCGCCGGTCTGGAAAAGCAGAACATCCAGATGGTGATCATCAACCAGAGCGTCTTCAACGCGTTCGTGGCCGATGGACGCCGCATCTTCGTGAACTACGGCGCGATCATGCAATCGGAAACGCCGAACCAGATCATCGGCGTGATGGCGCATGAAACCGGCCATCTCGCCGGCGGCCATCTCGCCAAGATGCGCGAACAGATGGCGCAGGCGCAGACGCAGATGATCATCGCCATGCTGCTTGGCGCCGGCGCAATCGCCGCGGGCGCAGGCTCGGGCGGCGGCGGCGGCAGCGGCCTCGCCAACGCCGGCGCAGCCTTGATGTCGGCACCGGGCGAAGTGATCCGCCGCACCCTGCTCTCCTACGTCCGCCAGCAGGAAGAAAATGCCGACAAGGCCGGCGTCAAGTTCCTGACCGCCACCGGCCAGTCCGCCAAGGGTATGCACGAGACCTTCAAGCGGTTCACCGACGAGAGCCTGTTCGCCGCGCGCGGCGCGGATCCCTATGTCATGTCACACCCGATGCCGGCTGCCCGCGTCGCCGCGCTGGAAGAACTGGCACGCTCGAGTCCTTATTGGGACAAAAAGGACGACCCTGCCCTGCAGATGCGCCACGATATGGTGCGCGCCAAGATCTCGGCCTTCATGGAGCGACAGGACACCCTGTACCGGCGCTACCCGATGTCCAACAACAGCCTGCCGGCCCGCTATGCGCACGCAATCGCAACCTACCGGCACGGCGATCTGCGCAGCGCGCTTGCCCAGATCGACGCACTTATCCAGCTGCAGCCCAACAACCCCTATTTCCATGAAGTGCGCGGCCAGGCATTGCTGGAAGGCGGCAAGCCGCTGGAGGCCATCGCGCCGCTGCGCAAGGCCGTTCAGCTCTCCAATAACTCACCGCTCATCGAGATGTTACTTGGACAGGCGCTCGTGGCGGCCGATAACAAGGCCTACACGGACGAGGCGATCGCTATCCTGCGCGCAGCGGTGTCCCGCGAGACCGAAGCGCCGATCGGTTATATGCAACTCGCGATGGCCTATGGCCGAAAGGGAGACTACGCGCAGGCCGACCTCGCTTCGGCCCAGGCCGCCTACCTTCGTGGCGACAACAAGACCGCCCGCGACCTTGCCTCGAGAGCGAAAACGCGCTTCGCCATCGGGACGCCCGGATGGGTCAAGGCTGACGATATTGTGAGTGCCAAGCCGCTTCCCGGCCAGAAAGGCAACTAGAATAAGCCGGGTTCCAACTACAACCGGACCCGGCGACCAGAGCATGCCGGTTTTCCGAAACGATCATGCTCAGATAAGAAGTCAGTATTCATGAGAGCCGGCCTTCACCAGAACCGCCGAACTCGCCGCACAAGGAATTGCCGATGCCTTCGTTCCGTTTTGTTATCCCCGCATTGTTCGCCTTCGCACTTTGCGGCGCCCCGCTGTCCGCCTCCGCGCAGGGCTTCTCCGACAAGCAACGCGGCGATATCGAGTCCATCGTCCGGGAGTACCTGATTGCTCACCCGGAAGTGCTCGAAGAGGCGATGGCCGAACTCAGCAAGCGGCAAAGCGCGGCTGAAACCGCCAAGCACGAAGCCGCCGTCGCCAACAATGCCGATGCGATCTTCAACTCGCCGCGCAACGTCACGGTCGGCAACAAGGACGGCGACGTCACCTTCGTCGAGTTCTTCGACTACAATTGCGGCTATTGCAAACGCGCGATGATGGACATGATGGAGCTGATGAAGAGCGATCCGAAGCTCAAGGTCGTGCTCAAGGAGTTTCCGGTGCTGAGCGCCGGCTCGGTCGAAGCCGCCCAGGTCGGGGTCGCCGTGCGCATGCAGGATCCAAGCGGCAAGAAATATCTCGATTTCCACCAGAAGCTTCTCACCGGCCGCGGCGCGGCCGACAAGGCGCGCGCGATGGCCGTTGCCAAGGAAGTCGGCCTCGACATGGCGAAACTCGAGAAGGATCTGGCGAGCGCCGAAGTGCGCAACACGCTCGAAGAAAACTTCAAGCTCGCCGAATCCATGGGCATGAACGGCACGCCGAGCTACGTGATCGGCAAGCAGGTGGTGATCGGCGCGGTCGGCGCGGACAGCCTGCGCGAAAAGATCAGCAACGCGCGCTGCGGCAAGGCGACCTGCTGAAGCAGCGTCAACGCATCAACGATCGAGACGAAAGGCCGGCACAACTGCCGGCCTTTTTATTCGAGGCTTTGTCTGGCGCATCGGTTCATTTTGCATTCACAAAACAAAGTCGGTGGAACCGACAATGTTCCGGAACATCGAGCAAGTCCCTTCGTTGTGGGTGTGGGCAATGCAGACACGTGAGGAGACAACTAGATGACTAATCGCTTTTTGATTTCGGTTGCGGCGGCGGCGTTGATCGCCGGAACCGGCTTGGCCAATGCGCAGGGAATGGGTCGCGACTCCGGCTCCGCGGGTTCCGCGGCACAGCAGAGCGCGCCATCTTCCGATCGCGGCGGTGCCTCGTCGGGCGGCGCGATGCAACGTGACAGTGGCGGCAACTCCGGCATGAAGGGCGAGTCCGGTATGACGAAGGGCGAGTCCGGCATGAAGGCGGATTCAACCGACAAGTCGCCGCCTGCCAGCAAGAGCGCGCAGGATGGCAACCGGATGCAGGGCGAGAAGTCGAAGAGCATGAGCTCTGAGGATTCGGCCAAGGGCGGCAAGGATATGAAGGCCGAGGGCCGCGACAGCAAGACCGGCACGACCACCACCGAAAGCCGCGACGGCAAGACCGGCGACACCCATACCAAGGGCGCGGCCTCGACCGACAACAACAAGGCTCAGACGACGGGCAACGCCGCGACTTCAGCGACGGCCGCACCGCCGGCTGAAAAGCGCACCCAGATCGTCTCCGCCATCAGGTCGGAGAAGATCCAGGAAACCACCAATGTGAACTTCAACATTTCGGTCGGCGCGGTCGTGCCAACCAGCGTGCGCTTCCACCCGCTTCCGCCCCGGATCGTCGAAATCTATCCGGAGTGGCGCGGATATGACGTGATCCTGGTGAGCGGCCGTTACATCATCGTGCGTCCGCATACGCATGAGATCGTCTACATCATCGAGGGCTAATACCCCACGATGAGTCCAGGCTTCTGTGAAGCAAATCCGGGGGTGGGCAGAGATGCCCACCCCTTTTGCGTGGCGCGCTGTATCCCCAAATATTTGGTTAACGAATGATTTCCGTAGGTTCCATGCGGTTTTTTACGAACTGGATGAGGTATTTGGGCCATTCTCAGGCTGGCCCCAAGGCTTCCCCTTGGCCGCGTTGTTACCTATAACCCCGCGACCTGCCCGCCCCCTTTTGCTGGATTCTGGATGGCCCAAGCCTCTGCCGCGACGATCTATGTGCTCAACGGCCCGAACCTCAACATGCTGGGGACGCGGGAACCGGAGACATACGGCCACGCTTCGCTCGCCGATGTCGAAAAGCTGTGCGTGGAAACCGCGGCGCAATTTGGCCTGAAGGCCGATTGCCGGCAATCCAACCGCGAGGGCGAGCTGATCGATTTCATTCACGAGGCCCACGCCAAAAAAGCGGCCGGCATCATCATCAACGCCGGCGGCTATTCGCACACCTCGATCGCGCTGCATGACGCGCTGGTCGCGGTGAAGATTCCGACGGTCGAAGTGCATATCAGCAACATCCACGCCCGCGAGAGCTTCCGTCACCACTCCTTCACCGCCATGGCCGCCTTCGCATCGCTTTGCGGCTTCGGCATCGACGGCTACCGGCTCGCGATCAATGGCCTTGCCGCCAAACTCGGCGCCAAAGCCAGCAAATGAACTGACCAACATCCCTGACGTCAAAACCGATAGCCCAAGCCTGACGCTCAGCCGTCACCCACCTCGAGAATTCCGGATCCAGAGCATGGCCCGCCAGCCCGAGAACAAGTCAGCGGACAAATCAGCCGCAAATTTCAAGAGCGACGACAGCGCGCTCATTCGCGAGCTCGCGCTGTTGCTCGACGAGACCAGCCTGACCGAGATCGAGATCGAACGCGCGGGGCTTCGCGTGCGCGTCGCCCGCAACATCACCGTGTCAGCCGCGATGCCGGCGAACTACCAGCCGGCCTTCTCGGCTTCGGCTGCGCCGGCCGCAGCGGCCGATCTCGCGAAGCATCCAGGCGTGGTCCCCTCGCCGATGGTCGGCACTGCTTATTGGTCGCCGGAGCCCGGCGCCAAGCCGTTCATCGAGGTCGGCTCAAAAGTGTCGGCCGGACAGACGCTACTGATTATCGAAGCGATGAAGACGATGAACCAGATTCCATCGCCGCGCGCGGGCACGGTGACGCAAATTCTCGTCGAGGACGGCCAGCCGGTCGAATTCGGCGAGCCGCTCGTGATCATTGAGTAAGCGAATGGCGAGTAGCGAATGGCGAATGGAAAAGAGATAACCCCCTTCTATTCGCCAACGCCATTCGCTACTCGCCCGCGGGGACCGCATGTTCGACAAGATTCTGATAGCCAATCGCGGCGAGATCGCGCTCCGTGTGCTGCGCGCGTGCAAGGAGCTCGGCATCTCCACCGTCGCGGTGCATTCCACCGCCGATGCCGATGCCATGCATGTGCGCCTCGCCGACGAGAGCGTGTGCATTGGACCGCCGCCGTCGAAGGAAAGCTATCTCAACATTCCGGCTTTGCTCGCGGCCTGCGAGATCACCGGCGCCGACGCCGTGCATCCCGGCTACGGTTTCCTTTCCGAAAATGCACGGTTTGCGGAAATACTCGCCGAGCATAATCTGCATTTCATCGGCCCGAAGGCAGAACACATCCGCCTGATGGGCGACAAGATCGAGGCCAAGAAGACCGCCAGGAAACTGGGTATTCCCGTGGTGCCCGGCTCCGACGGCGCGGTCGGTTCCGACGACGACGCGCTGGCGATCGGCAAGTCGATCGGCTTTCCCGTGCTGGTGAAGGCTGCGGCGGGCGGCGGCGGGCGCGGCATGAAGGTCGCGCACACGGCCGACGATCTCATGATGGCACTATCGACCGCATCCAATGAAGCCAAATCAGCCTTCGGCGACGCGTCGGTCTATCTGGAAAAATACCTGCAGAAGCCGCGCCACATCGAGATCCAGATATTGGGCGACGGCCGCGGCGGCGCGATCCATCTCGGCGAGCGCGACTGTTCGCTGCAGCGCCGCCATCAGAAGGTCTGGGAAGAAGGCCCCTCGCCGGTTCTTTCCGCCGCCGCACGCGCCAGGATCGGCGCGACCTGCGCCAAGGCAATGCAGGACATGAAGTATCTCGGCGTCGGCACCATCGAGTTTCTGTATGAGGACGGCGAGTTCTATTTCATCGAGATGAACACCCGCATCCAGGTCGAACATCCCGTCACCGAAAGCATTACCGACATCGATCTCGTGCTGGAGCAGATCCGGATCGCCGCCGGCGGCGACCTGCCTGCGACGCAGGATGAGATCACTATCATCGGCCATGCCATCGAGTGCCGCGTCAATGCGGAAAACCCGCAGACCTTCCGTCCGTCGCCCGGCAAGATCACGCAATTCCACCCGCCAGGCGGGCTCGGCGTGCGGATCGATTCGGCGGTCTATCAGGGCTACGTCATTCCGCCCTATTACGACTCGCTGGTCGGCAAGCTGATCGTGCACGGCAAGACCCGCGCCGAATGCCTGATGCGCTTGCGCCGCGCGCTCGACGAAATGGTGGTCGACGGCATCGAAACCACCTTGCCGCTGTTCCGGGCGCTGGTGCGCGAGCCCGCCATTATCGACGGCGACTACCATATCCACTGGCTGGAGCAGTACCTCGCCGGCCAGCCGGCGGACGGCAAAACCTCCTGACAAGACCTGGGAAATGTTCGACGCCAAATGGAACCAATGGGTTCCACCAGCGTTAAAGCCGCGTTGGGTTCTTTCTGCCAGGGCGGCCGGTTCGATTTTTCCATGACGCGAGATCATTGTGACAGCTGATGCTCAGCGCCGGCGCGCTGTGTGGCAAATCCTGCTGTTGTCAGCGGGATTTTTGGTGCTGGTTGCCGTCAGCGTCAGCTCTGTCTTCCTGGTCAACAAGGCGCGTGATGCCAGCAGCCTCGTGGTGCACACTGTTGAAGTCGAAAGCCAAATCTCCAGTTTGCTGCTCGAGATCCGCCGCGCCGAAAGCGCCACGCGCGCCTATCTGCTGACATCCGCGCCGCAGTTCCTGACCGAGTACGAGACCGCGGCCGCCAACATCCTGCCCGCAGCCGATCAACTGGCCAAGATCACCAGCGACAACCCGGTCCAGGTCGAAAACTACGCCAGGCTGCGCAAGGCGATCGAGCAGCGCCTCAGCGAATTCGCGCGCGGCATCGATCGCATCAAGAACAACGACGTCGCCACCAGCGTCACGGTGCTGCGCAACGGCACCGCGACCGAAGCCGTGCAGACCATCGCACAAACCGGGCGCGCCATGCGCGCCGAGGAAGATCGCCTGTTCGCCATGCGGACCGAGAATGCCGACCGGACGCAGGTACTCGCCTCCTCCGTGACGATCGCCGGCTCCACGCTGGTGATCGCGCTCGCCGGCATCTCGATCTTCCTGGTGCGACGCTCGTCGCGCGCCCGCGACGATGCCGAGGAGAAGCTGCGCGACAATAATCTCAATCTGGAAACCACGGTCGACGAGCGTACCGCCGACCTGCGCGAAGCCAATGACGAGATCCAGCGCTTCGCCTATATCGTCAGCCACGACCTGCGTTCGCCGCTGGTGAACATCATGGGCTTCACCAGCGAGCTGGAGGAATTGCGCAGCGATATCTTCCGGCGGATTGCATCACTTGCCCGCACCCAATCCACCGCGCCGCAGACCCCGGAAAACGCGACCGATACCGCCGAGCCCGTGCTCGAAGGGGCCGACAAGCAGCTTTCGGAAGACTTCACAGAAGCGCTCGGGTTCATCAAGTCGTCGATCGCCAAGATGGACCGGCTGATATCGGCGATCCTGAACCTCACGCGCGAGGGACGGCGCGAGTTCGACCCGGTGCGGATCGACACCAGGGAGATGATCGAGGCCGTCGTCAAGACCATGGCGCATCAGGCCGCCGAAGCGCACGCCCGGATCCAGATCGAAGCGCTGCCTGATATCGTCAGCGATCGCCTCGCGCTGGAGCAGATTTTCTCCAACCTGATCGACAATGCGCTCAAATACCTGAAGACTGGCGTTCCCGGCGAGATCCTCGGTGCGCGGACGCACCAAGCTCGGTTTTGCGATTTTCGAGATATCCGACAATGGCCGCGGCATCGACCCCAAGGACCATCAGCGGATCTTCGATCTGTTCCGCCGCGCCGGGACCCAGGACAAGCCGGGACAGGGCATCGGCCTCGCCCACGTCCGCGCGCTGGTGCGGCGGCTTGGGGGAACCATGTCGATCGCCTCAGAACTTCACCACGGCAGCACATTCACGATTACACTGCCCATCAATTGGCTTTCCACCAACCGGAAAAGACAGACATGAGTAATCCAGTCACTATCATCATGATCGAGGACGACGAGGGCCATGCGCGCCTGATCGAGCGGAATATACGTCGATCCGGTGTCAATAATGAGATAATACCGTTCACCAACGGTACAGCGGCTCTGGACTACCTGTTTGGCAAGGATGGAACGGGCCGCGACCACAAGGGCAACGCGCTGCTCATCCTGCTCGATCTCAACCTGCCCGACGCATCCGGCATCGACATTCTGAAGCGGGTGAAGGAAAACGGGTATCTGAAGACGACGCCCGTGGTGGTGCTGACCACGACGGACGATTCCCACGAGATCAAGCGCTGCTACGAACTCGGTTGCAACGTCTACATCACCAAGCCGGTGAACTACGAAAGCTTCGCCAACGCCATTCGCCAGCTCGGTCTGTTCTTTTCCGTCATTCAGGTACCTCCAGCCGCCACATGAACAACGCGACGCCGAAGACCCTTTTGTATATCGATGACGACGAGGCTCTGGCCCGGCTGGTCGACCGTGGCCTGACGCGGGCTGGGTTCAAGGTTATCCATGCGGCGGGCGGCGACCAGGGACTGGCGCGGCTGGCGCAAGGCGGCATCGATGTCGTGGCGCTCGACCAGTACATGCCCGGGCTCGACGGGCTGGAAACGCTGGAACGGATCATGGCGATCCCGGACGCCCCACCGGTGGTGTTCGTCACGGCCTCGCAGGATTCGGCGATCGCGGTAACGGCACTGAAGGCCGGCGCCGCCGACTATCTGGTCAAGGACGTCAGGGGCGACTTCATTCCGCTGCTTCAGGTCGCCGTCAACGGCGCGCTGCGGCAGGCCGAGCTTCAGCGCGCCCGCGACGAGGCCGAAGCCGAGGTCCACGCCTCGCGCGACCGCTATGCGGCACTCGCCGCCGAGCGCGAGGTGCTGCTGCGCGAAGTCAACCACCGCGTCGGCAACTCGCTGCAGATCATCGCCTCGCTGCTGCATCTGCAGGCCAATTCCGCGGTCCAGGACGACGTCAAGGCGGCGCTGACCAATGCGATGGGCCGCGTCGCCGCGGTCGCCCAGGTGCATCGCCGGCTCTACACGTCGCACGATCTCAAGAGCGTGCTGCTGAACCAGTATCTCGAAGCCCTGCTGGAAGACCTCAGGCGTTCGGCCGAGGGCAACAAGATGTCGCGGCTGACGCTCAAGGCCGAAGCGATCGAGATCGACCCGGACCGCGCGGTGGCGATCGGCATCATCGTCAACGAACTGGTGATGAACGCCGTGAAATACGCCTATCCCGATGGCGCCGGCCCGATTCACGTCGAGCTCAAGTCCGACGGCGACGACATCCTGGTCTCGATTGCGGATGACGGCGTCGGCCTCAACGTCAAGACCGACCCGCGCTCCACCGGCATGGGACAACGTATCGTGAGCGCGATGGCCGCCAAGCTGTACGCCAGTGTCGAGCGCGATCCGGCCCATAGCGGAACCCGGATCCTGCTGCGTTTCGGCCGTGTTCCCGCCGCGGTGTCGAAATCGGCCAGCGCCGCGGCTGGCTAGGGCATGTACTCATAAAATCGGGACGGACGGCTCAAACACCGTTGATGTTCGCTTGTCCCTCAGAAGCGGCACAAATGCAGACGAGCCGGGACATCCGCGAAGTGGCATATCCAGACATCCACAGTCGTGAGTTACTGCGCCGTCCAGCCGCCGTCGATAGGGATGGCCGCGCCAGTAACGTTGTGCGTCATTGGGTGCGCAAGCCAAAGCACTAGAGCCCCGATCTCTTCCGGCTGCGATGTCCGGCGGCTTGGCTGCTTCTCCGCGAGCAGATCAGCTATCCCTGCCGCTCTGTCGCCACCAAAGTGGGCGGCACGAGCTACAATCTGCGGTTCAATGATCGCGGTTTCGATAAATCCTGGGCAGATGCAATTTACGGTAACTCCGCCACTCTCTCGCGAGCCCGCCGACGCGTATTCAAGCGCAGCCACCCGTGACATCCCGATAAGACCGAATTTAGCCGCGACGTAGGGTGCCTTATTTACTGACGCCACCAGCCCATGCACCGACGCAATGTTGATTACACGTCCGAAGCCGCGCTGGGCCATATTCGGCAGAGCGTGTCGCATTGTGTCAAACGCACCGGACAAATTTACCGCGATAATATCGTCCCAGACTTGCCGCGTCGCTTCGGCCAGGCTGACGGTATGCTGGATGCCCGCATTGTTTACTAAGATGTCCGGCCCGCCCCAGTCGGCAACGTCTGCCATCATTCTGTCTATCGCAGACGGATTGCGCATGTCGGCGTCGAAGAAACGCGCATCGGGAGCCCCGCTCGTTCGTATGGCATCAACGGCCGCGGCACTCTCGCTCTGTGTCGCGAGCCCGTGTACCGCAATCCGCGCACCGGCTGACGCCAGCGCTTTTGCAATCGCCAACCCAATACCCTGTACGGAGCCTGTCACCAGCGCTGTCCGACCATCGAGAACTCGTTCCATATTCAAGGTCCCTTTGCCCAACGAGTGCTAATCTTACGGGAAGTTCCTCTTCTGTAAATTGGTCCGCTCCGGGTCAAAATCCGAAGAACTACCTTGAGCACAATCGGTCTGCTGCGCTCCCGCAAGCGGACGTCTCATCCGACCGTCTATGGGTGCACGCCCTGGCCAGGAACGCAGTCGACATTTGCTGCACAAGCAAGACCGCTGTCCGTCCAGATGCAGACCGTGATATCATGGCCCCGGCTTCACGCCGGAGGAAACGGCCCATGAAAAACGTTACCGCTGGAACTGGCCTGATCGTACTTTCCACCTTTGTTGCGGCAACCTTTAGCGTCGCATTGGCGGATTCGACTCCTCTCCCGGCAACCAGCTCGGCGCTGGCATTTAGCGTCTTGGTGGGCCAGTGGACGCGAACCCAGGGCCCCTATGTAATCACCATCAACGCTGTCGACGACAGCGGCAAGCTCGACGCTGGCTATGCCAACCCGAAGCCACTGCCCTTCTCCAGGGCAGAAGCGACCCGAGATGGCAGCGCAATCAAGCTATTCTTTGAATTGCGCGCTGGCGGCTACGGCGGGTCAACGTATACGCTCAACTATGATGCTGCCAGCGACAGTCTGAGAGGCGTCTACGATCAGGTCGTCGTTAAGCAGAAGTTCGACGTGGTTTTCAATCGTACGAAGTGACGGACTGGAGACACTCTGCACACACTTCCATCGTGCAGGGAAATGGGCAGCGACCGGCAAGAACAAGCGGTGCAGCGATCTGAGGCGGCAACGGGTGTAGCATGGACAGGCTTTCGAAACGCGACTGGGTCGTACTATCGCTGTTTGCATTCGTCACGCTAGGAACCGCAATTATCATCCTGAATTGGCTGATGGGTTGGTATTAGCAGCCCCCTGAGCTCCTGCCGTTATTCGCCCTTCCGTCCCTCGCTAGCGCGGTGTCGCCGCCTCGATCGCGCGCGCGGTGGCCACGAGAACGTCCGCCACCTCGATCGCACGACGTGGACCCAATCTGTTTCGCATGGCGGAGAGCGTAATCGCGGCGGCCGGCTGGCCGTCCGGCGTCCTGATCCAGGCCGAAAGCGACTTCGTTCCTTGCACAAGGCCGACGTCGCGCAGATTGTAACCCCTGCGGCGCGCAAGCTGGATTTGGCCGAGCACCGTCGCGGTATCGGTTCGGTAGGCGCCAAATCTTGGTTCGTTGGCGAGCACAATCTTGCGCGCCTCCGCAGCGGGCATGGCAGCCAGGATCGCGACCCCTGCGCTGCTGACGCCAAGCGGACGCCGCACACCGACCTCGATCGACAGCACCTGGATCGGATAGCTGCCGATCCGGCGCGCCACACACAGCGTATCGAAACCGGTGCGGACCGTCAGAAACAGGGTGTCGCCGAGTTGCATCGACGCCGCCGCGAGATGCGGTTCGGCTGCAACCATCAGGGGTGAGCGCGATGGACGCGCCAGCGCCAGTTCAGGCACCTGGCGGCCGACGACATAATTGCCTGTCCGCTCGCTGCGCTCGACAATCCCCTCCTCGATCAGCACATGCACGATGCGATGCACCGTAGGGCGCGCGAGCGAGGTCGCTTTTACAACCTCCGCCATCGGCACGCCTCGTTCCCCGCCAATTGCGAGCGTCCGCAGCACGGCCACCGCCCGGCGGATGCTCTGCCCGCCCTGCCGTAGCCCGCGCCTGCGCCCCTTTAACCCGCCGTTCGTCATAGCTATCGCCCACTGTCCACAATGTGGACAAAAACACCACAATTCAGTCGACAGCGGAAGGGCCGCGCGCAACATCGCCGCGCGGAATAATAGATGCGCATGCCGCAGGGACGGGGCTCGCGCAAAACAATATGTAGCGGGAGATATCCCGCCTTCGGGAGAAAGCGATGAAATTATTCGCGATCGCAGGCGTCGCTGTTTCAGCACTGTTTACGGTAGCGTTGAACGCACCGGCCGCCGCTCAGGAATGGCCGGCACGTCAGGTACGCCTGATCGTCCCTTATCCCGCAGGCGGCAATGTCGACAGCGCGGCGCGCGTGATCGCCGACCGCTTGCAAGCAAAGCTCGGCCAGCCCTTCATCGTCGAGAACAAGGCCGGCGCCGGCGGCCTGATCGCCGGCGAGGCGTTCGCGAAGATGCCTCCCGACGGCTACGCATTGTTCGTCGGCGCCAATGGTCCCGTGCTGTTCGCGCCCGAGATCGCCAAGCGCGACGCCTACAACTGGAAACGCGATTTCGTGCCGATCACCTCGATCACGATGACGCCGCTGGTGCTCGAAGTGCATCCCTCGGTGCCGGCCAAGAACCTGAAGGAATTCATCGAGCTTGCGCGCCGCGATCCCGGCAAGTTGACGATGGCCTCCCCCGGCCAGGGCACCACCAACCATCTGCTCAGCGAGCTCATGCAATCGACGCTCGGCCTGCAATGGCTGACGGTGCACTACCGCGGCAACGCGCCTGCGCTCAACGACCTGATCGGCGGACAGGTGCAGTTTGCGCTGGACCAGATCTCCGTCGGATTGCCTTCGATCAAGAGCGGCATGCTGCGCGCGCTCGCCGTCACCGGCACCCACCGTGCCCCCTGGCTTCCTGACGTCCCGACGTTCGCCGAACTCGGCTACAAGGAACTCGACGGCCAGACCTTCACCGGGACTGTTCGCACCCGCGCGCACGCCGCCCGAGATCGTCACCAAGCTCCAAGGTACGCTCGCGGAGATCCTGAAAGACCCCGCCATCATCGAGAAGTTCAACGCGCTCGGGGCCGAGGCCGTCTCGATGACACCGGCGGAATTCACGAGCTATCTCGAACGTGAGGACGCCAAGTGGATTCCCGTTGTCCGCAAGGCGAACATCAAGGCTGATTGAAGCGGCTCAGATGCGAATTGATCCATCAGACCTCGACGCCGAAATCGCCTACCGGCTGATCACCGGCATCGTGGTGCCCCGCCCCATTGCGTGGGTCACCAGCCTGTCGGGCACGGGGGTGCTCAATCTCGCACCGTTCAGCGCCTTTACGTTCGTCTCGCCAAAGCCGCCGATGCTGGCCATCAGCGTCGGCCGCAAGGCGGGCATCTACAAGGATACCGCGCACAACATCCTCAACAACGAGGAGTACGTCGTTCACATCGCCAATTCGACCCTGATGACGGCGGTGCACGAGAGTTCTGCCGAGCATCCGCCCGACGTCAGCGAAGTCCAGCAGCTGGGGCTCGCCACGCTGCCGAGCGAACGTATCAAGGTGGCGCGCCTCGCCGCCGCGCCGATCGCCATGGAGTGCCGTTTCCGCCAGTGCCTCGAATTCGGCGAGACCCGCAGCCGGCTCATCGTCGGCGAAGTGCTGGTGTTCCACATCCGCGATGGACTGCTGCAGAACGGCAAGATCGAAACCGAGGCGCTCGATCCGATCGCCCGCATCGCCGGACCTCGTTATGCGCGGCTCGGCGAGATCGTCACCCTGAAACCCGTATTCCAGACTTCGAAGTCTCAACCCTGAAGCGTGCCACGCCAGCAAGCCGCGCCGCGCGGCGCTGATCCGGAGATCAATCGCATGCGTCTTCTCAGTTTTCTCGCCAACGGCGAACCCCATTTCGGCGCGGCCGTTGCCGGCGGCGTGGTCGACCTCACCCAGCGGCTCGGACCGGAATGCCCTGACCTTCGGACCCTGATCGCCAAGGACGGTTTGGCAATCACACGTCAAATGGTGACCGGCCTCGAGCCCACCCACGCGCTCGACGATCTCGTGTTGTTGCCGCCGATCCCGAACCCGGAAAAACTGTGGTGCATCGGGGTCAACTACAGGGATCGCAACGCCGAATACAAAGACAATTCGGAGCTGCCGAAATATCCGAGCCTGTTCGTTCGCAATCCCTCCTCAGTCGTCGGCTCCAACCAGGGAATCGAGAAGCCGAAGATATCAGAACAGCTCGACTATGAGGGGGAGCTGGTGATCGTGATCGGCAAGGAAGGCCGGCACATCCCGCGCGAGCGGGCATGGGACCACATCTTCGGCATGACGCTGTGCAACGAGGGCAGTGTTCGCGACTGGCTGCACCACGGCAAGTTCAACGTCACCCAGGGCAAGAATTTCGATCGCTCCGGCAGCATCGGGCCATGGATCGTCACCTCGGACGAATGCGATCCGCGCGGGCCCCACGATATCGTCACCCGCGTCAACGGCGAGGTGCGCCAGAACGACTCGACCGAACGGTTGATGTTTCCGTTCGACTTCCTGATCGCCTACCTCTCGACCTTCGCCACGCTCAAACCCGGCGACATGATCGCGACCGGTACCCCGACCGGGGCCGGGGCGCGGTTTACGCCGCCGCGCTGGCTGAAGCCCGGCGACGTCGTCGAGGTCGAATCATCGCGGATCGGCGTGCTTCGCAACACTGTCGTGGCGGAGCGCTAGCCGATGCTCGATCAGCCAACCATCGAACGCCTGGCGCAGCGCCTTGATGAGGCCGAGCGCACCAAATCGCTGATCCGCGCGTTCACGCTCGAGCACCCCGGGCTGACGATCGAGGATGCCTATGCGATCCAGCGCGCCTGGACCAAACTGCAACTGTCGCGCGGCCGAATTGTCAGGGGTCACAAGATCGGCCTGACATCGAAGGCGATGCAAAATGCCGTCGGCATCTCGGAGCCTGATTACGGCGTGCTGTTCGCCGACATGTTCTATCCGGATGCAACGGCGATCCCGTTCGACCGCTTCCACGCGCCGCGCATCGAAGTGGAACTGGCGTTCGTGCTGAAGAATCCGTTGAAGGGCCCGGATTGCACGCTGTTCGATGTGCTCAACGCGACCGACTACGTCACCCCTGCACTCGAAATCCTGGAAACCCGGATGCATCGCTTCGATCCCGAAACCCGGGCGGCGCGGAAGGTAATGGATACGATCTCCGACAACGCGGCGAATGCGGCGCTGGTCGTGGGCGGTCGGCCGATCCGTCCGCACGATGCTGATTTGCGCTGGATCGGCGCGCTGTTGTTCCGCAACGGCCAGATCGAGGAGACCGGCATCGCCGCCGGCGTTCTCAATCATCCCGCCAATGGCATCGCATGGCTCGCCAACCGGCTGGCCGCCCAGGGCGAGGATCTTGCCGCTGGTGAAGTGGTGCTGGCCGGCTCGTTCACACGCCCCGTCGATATCGCAAGGGGCGACACTTTCCACGCCGATTACGGTCCGTTCGGATCGGTGTCCTGCCAGTTCGTCTGAACAACAACGTCCCGGAGGAAAAGCAGAGATGACAAGGCGCAAGAGCATTCATATCGGCGAGTTCAAGCACGCCAATCCAATTCCGAACGCCTGCCGCATCGGCAATCTCCTGATGTCCGGCGTCATTCTCGGCCGCGATCCAGCAACGGGTGCCATGCCGGAGCGCATCGAAGACCAGTGCGCCAACATGTTCGCGCACATGAAGGCCATCGTGGAGGCCGGCGGCGGGACGACGGCCGACATCATCAAGATGACGGTATGGCTGCAGGATCGCAATCAGCGCGCGCCGGTAAACGCCGAATGGCTGAAAATGTTTCCCGACGAGCATTCGCGCCCCGCGCGTCATGCGCTGCCGATGAACATGGAGGGCGGCGCGCTGGTGCAATGCGATTTCACCGCCGTGATCGACTGACCGCGACCAGACAAGGAACCTGACATGCCGACCTATCTTCCGTTCGACCCGAGCCCGCGCCGCCCCTCAAAACCGCCGCCGCCGAACAGCATCGACAGCCAGTTTCACGTGCTGGGCCCGCTGGAAAAATATCCGGTGCGGCCGGGCGCCGCGTACCAGATGCCGACCGCGACCTGGGAGGCAGCCCTGCGCGTCCACAAGACGCTGGGCATCGAGCGCGGCATCATCGTGCAGACCACGACCTATGGCGCCGATCATTCCGTGGTGCTTGACGCTCTCGCGGCGATGGGGCCGAACTATCGCGGTTGCGCCAACGCGCTGGTGTTTGCCGAGGCTGATGACGCCTACCTCGCCAAACTCCACGACGCAGGCGTGCGCGGCGCCCGCTTCAGTTTCCGGCAGGAACTGGGCGCGGTGCTCTCCGACAAGGATTTTGTCCGTGCGATCGCGAGAATTCGCGAACTCGGCTGGTACGCCAAGATCCAGCCGGAGAAGGACGGCATCGTCTCCAGCGTGGCGAAATATGAATCCCTCCACGTTCCGGTGCTGATCGACCATATGGCGCGCCCGGACCCGGCGCGCGGCAAGGAAGACCCGAACCTGCAAAAGATGCTGGAACTTCTATCGAAGGGCAATTTCTGGGTGATGCTGTCGCTGGGGGAAAAGACCTCGAAAAACGGCCCGCCGTGGGACGACGTCATTCCGATCGCCCGCGCCTATATCGAGGCGGCGCCCGAGCGTTGCGTATGGGCAAGCGACTGGCCGCACCCGGTTTCGGTGGTGCAGCCGCCCAACGATGCCGACCTGCTCGAACTTCTTTATCGCTACGTGCATGACGAGGCGGAACTGAAGAAAATCCTGGTGACCAACCCGGCCAAACTGTTCGGCTTCGAGGATTAAACCACCCGCAGCCACGGCATCACGATCAGCAGCAGGCCCGCGAAATAGATCACGCCGAAGATCAGGCCGAACTTCCAGAAATCGCCCTTGCCGATGTAACCGCTGCCGTAATACATCGGCGCCGGTCCCGTGGCGTAGGGCGAGATCACGCCCATCAGGCCGAGCGAGTAGACGCAGAGCAGCGTCAGTACCGGCATCGACAATCCCGGGATGCTGCTGCCGACCGCAAGCACCACCGGCAACACCGCCGCCGCGTGCGAGGTGATGCTGGAAAAGAAATAGTGGATCCAGAAGAAGAACGACACCAGCAGGATCATCCCGACCGTTGGCCCCAAGCCTGCCAGCTCCTTGGCGTATCCCTCCGCTACCCATTTGATGAAGCCGATTTCGTTCAGGCCCGACGACAGCGTCAGCAGCGAGGTGAAATAGAAGAACACTTCCCACGCGCTCTTTTCGCGAACGATGTCGTCGAACTCGATCACGCCGGTCAGCAGCATCAGCGAGATCACGACAAAGACCACCATGGTCGGGTTAATGAAGTTCGATCCCAGCAGCGGCACGTTGATGGTTGGATTGGAGCCGCAGATCCACAGGAACATCGCCAGCAGCACCAGCACCGCCATGATCCATTCGTTGCGCGACAGCGGCCCCATCGCCTTGAGTTCGTTCGAACTCCATTCGACGATTTCAGGGCTTTCCTTCACCTCCGGCCGGCAGACCATGTAACTGAGCAGCGGCACCAGGATCAGCAGCAGGATGCCGAGCGGCGCGAAGCCGATGAACCATTGCGACCAGCCGACGTCGACGCCGGCGATCTTCTTGGCGATGGAGAGCGCCGCGGCATTCGGCGCCAGCGCGGTCAGGAACAGCGAGCTTGTCACCGCGGTGGTCGCAAACGCCGTCCACATCACATAGGTGCCGATCCTGCCGGCGGTCGGCCCGGGTTCGGAGCCGTAGATGCGCGGAATGTTGCTGACGATCGGATAGATGGTGCCGCCGCTGCGCGCGGTGTTCGACGGCGTCGCCGGCGCCAGCACGAGGTCGGAGAAGGCAACGGCATAGCCAAGCCCGATGGTGCGGCGGCCGAGGCTGTGCACCAGCAGCAGGGCGAGCCGCCGGCCGAGCCCGCTCTTGCGGTAGCCGATCGAGAACACGAAGGCGCCGACGATCAGCCACACCGTGCTTTCGGAAAACCCGCCCAGCATCCAGCGCAGCGCCTTGTTGGGGTCGTGCTCGACATATCCCGAGATACCCGCGACCGTCAGGCCGATGATGCCGACGGCGCCGACCGGCATCGATTCCAGGATCAGTCCGGCGATCACGGCAGCAAAGATCGCAAAATAGTGCCACTGATCGGTGTTGAGGCCGGCCGGAACCGGCAGCAGATAGAGCGCGAGCCAGACCGCCAGCGGCGCGATGGTCTTCCAGGTGATTTTCACGCTTCCCCTCTTTTCCTCCCGGTGCGCGCCCAACTTCGGGCCGCGCCGCCGTTTTTCTCGGGAACGTAGCATAGGCCCTCTGCCTCCTGCTATTCTTCCGCCATGACATCGCGCGACTCCGCTGCTTCCGAAATCACGCCCGAAGTGCTGCTGCGGGCCTATGCCTGCGGCATCTTCCCGATGGCCGAAAGCGCCGACGACCCGACGCTGTTCTGGGTCGAGCCTGAGATGCGCGGGGTGATCCCGCTCAATGGCTTTCGCATCGCCTCGCGGCTCGCCCGCACCGTGCGCTCCGACGCCTTCAGCGTCACCGTCGATACCGCCTTCAAGGCCGTGATCGCCGGCTGCGCGGCGCCGCAGCCCGGCCGCGACGACACCTGGATCAACAAGCGCATCCGGGACCTCTATGTCGGGCTGTTCGAGCGCGGGCATTGCCACAGCGTCGAAGTCTGGCAGGACGGCGATCTCGTCGGCGGCCTCTACGGCGTCAGCCTGGGCCGCGCGTTCTTCGGCGAGAGCATGTTCCACCGCGTCCGCGATGCTTCGAAAGTGGCGCTGGTGCATCTCGTGGCGCGACTGATCGCAGGTGGATTCGAACTGCTCGACACCCAATACGTGACCGAGCATTTGCGCAGCTTCGGCGCGGCCGAAATTTCCAGGCGTCGCTATCGCACGCTGCTCGACAAGGCGATCGCGGGCCAGCCTGCGGAGTTCCTGAAATTGCCAGCCGGTCAGCCGGTCAGCGGCGCGGATGCGCTCGCGATCGTCGCGTCGCGGGTCTAATTCCCGAACAGTCCGCCAAACAGCCCGCCGGGCCGCTGCTGTGGCGGGGGTGGCGGCGGCTGTTGCTGCTGCTGGAATTGCGGCTGCGGTGGCATCCCCGAGGGCGGGCGCGGAGCCGCCTGCTTCGGCGCCGGCTGACGCTTCTGCGCAGGCGGCGGCGGCGGCGCGGCCTTCGGCGGATCGGGCGCCGCGCTGACGATGGTCTGGTCGGGGACTTTGCAGTCGGTCAGCCAGATGTCGTAGACCGGGTGCTCGACGCCATGCAGGCCGGGGCTCGCAGCATACATCCAGCCCGAGAAGATCCGCTTCACCTCGCCCTGCAGCGTGATCTCGTCGACCTCGACAAAGGCGTCGGTATTGGCGGCCTCGGTGGACGGCCTCGTATAGCAGGCGCTGGTTTTCACCCGCAGCGCGCCGAACTGCACGGTCTCGCCGATATCCTCATCGAAATTGATGATGCGGCCGGTGATCTTGTCGAGGCCCGAGAAGCTCGCCTTCTTGTTGGTGATTTTAGTTGCCGGCGGCTCGGATACGACCTCGTCGCCCGGCTGCAAGGTTGCCGGCGCTTGCGGCACGCCCTTGGGCTGACGCTGGCCCGGCGCCAATCCCGGCAGCGCATTGCCTGGCGGTGGCGCGTTGGCGACGCCCGGCTGCCCGGGTTGCGGCGGCTGGACCGCGATGCCCGGCTGGGTGCCCTGCGGAGCGACGGTGGTTCCGGGCGGCGGCGCCAACGGTTGCGACTGGAAGCTTCCGGGCGGTGCGGCGGCCTGCCCCGGCGGTGGCCGGTTCGGGGTCGGCAGCAGCCGGCCGCGCGGCAATTCCGGCACTTCCTCGTCGTCGTCGGGCAGTTGCGGCTCGCGCTGCTGTTGCTGGTTACCGCGAGGGATGGCGCCCGGCGGCCGCAGCGGAGGATCGGAAAAGATATTGCCGATCTGCGCGTGCGCCGGGGGGGCAAGCGAGATTGTGGTGGCGGCCACCAGGGCCGCAAAACCGGTCAGGGCAATGGTTCGAAACATCTCGCGGCTTTAAAAGGCGAATCGGGCTCGCGACATTGTCCTTAGTACAGACTTATCCGCCGCTCGCGTCCCAACCGGTTAACACGCCGAATACGGCGGGGAAAGGGCGGCTTGCCGCCCCCTCCCGGAAGGGCTTTGCCCCGCCGTTCCCGGCCGGCCCTACGGGTCAGCCCTACTGGTCAGCCTTGTCCACAAATGAAATAGTCGCTCCCGTTAGCGCGCCCCCTTGCGCGAAACCCGTCAAAATCCGGGATAAACCGGAGGAGCCAGAGGAAACCCCAGAAATGCCCGATCGAATTCGCCTCGACGGCCGGGTGGCCGTCGTGACCGGCGCTGCCGGCGTCATTGGAACCGCTACCATCCGCCTGTTGGCCGAGCGCGGCGCCCGCATCGTCGCGGTCGACCGCAGGGAACAGGATCTTGCGGCCGCCATCAAGGATCTGCCGGCCTCGGCGCAGGCCCTCGCGGTCGCGGCCGATGTCACACAAGAGGACCAGGTCGCGGAATATGTCCGCGCCGCCGTCGACAAGTTCGGCACCATCGACGCCTTCTACAACAACGCCGGCATCGAGGGCGACATCAAGCCGATCCCGCAATATTCGCTGGAGAGCTTTCGGCGCGTGCTCGACGTCAACGTGGTCGGCGTCTTTCTCGGCATGAAGCACGTGCTGCCGGTGATGCTGAAACAAAACACGGGCAGCATCATCAACACCGCCTCCATCGCCGGCCTGATGGGATCGCCGATGATCGCCGTCTACAGCGCCAGCAAGCACGCGGTGATCGGGCTCACCAAGAGCGCGGCCTGGGAATGCACCGGCACCGGCGTGCGGGTCAATTGCGTCTGCCCCGGCCTGATCGACAGCCGGATGCTGAGCACGATCCTGCAGGGCCGCAATCCCGGCAACGAGCCGCCGCCGAACGACAAGATCGTCGACCGGATTCCGGCGCGCCGGCTCGGACAGGCGTCCGAAGTCGCCTCCATCGTGGCGTTCCTGGCCTCCGACGAGGCGAGCTACGTCTCCGGCTCCGCCTACACCGTCGATGGCGGCCGCATCGCGGCCTAGTAGCCCAACCGTCATTCCGGGGCGATGCGCAGCATCGAACCCGGAATCTCGAGATTCTCGGATGTGCAATTGCACATCATAGTTCGCTGCGCGCACCCCGGAATGACAACTCAAAGCAAAAGGTTTCTCCGCCGATGCCCGTAACTCTCGATCCCGATGCCGCTGCCATCTACCAGGCTTTCCAGGATGCGGGCCGTCCCGCCTATGAGACGCTGACGGCGCCGGAAGCGCGCGAATATTATCGGAACGCCCGCGCCGTCGTTAACCCTGAACCGCCCGCGCTGGAATCGAACAAGCCGCTGTCGATCCCCGCGCCGCACGGCGCGATCCCGGCGCGGGTCTACACCCCGAAGGCGCTGCGCAAGAACAACGGCCTCGCGCCGTGCCTGGTGTTCTTTCACGGCGGCGGCTGGGTGATCGGCGATCTCGATACCCATGAAGTGGTCTGCCAGAAGCTGGCCCATGAGGGCGAGTTGATCGTGATCTCGGTCGATTACCGCCTCGCGCCGGAACACAAATTCCCCGCCGCTGCCGACGACGCCATCACTGCCACGAAATGGGTTGCCGCCAACGCCAAACAACTCGGCATCGACGCCACTCAATTGCTGGTCGGCGGCGACAGCGCCGGCGGCAATCTCGCCGCCGTCGTGGCACTCGCCGCGCGCGACGACGACGGCCCAAAGCTCGCCGGCCAGGTGCTGATCTATCCCGCCACCGACTTTGCGATGAGCCATCCTTCGCACAGCGAGCCCGAGACCAGCATTCTCCTGACGCATTCCGTCATCAAATGGTTCTGCAACCACTATCTCAACGGCACCGCCGATATCGACCACTGGAAGGCTTCGCCCGCGCGCGCCAAGACGCTCGCCGGTCTGCCGCCGGCCTATGTGCTGACCGCAGGCGCCGATCCCTTGCGCGACGAGGGCGCCGAGTATGCCGCGCGGTTGAAGGAAGCCGGCGTGCCCATGACGTATCGGCACTTTCCCGGCCAGTTCCACGGCTTCTTCACGATGGGCAAGCTGCTGCAGCAGGCCAACGTCGCCGTCAGTGAAATCGCAGGCTGGATGAAGGCGCTGAAATAGCGCACAGTCACACCTTGCATCCATCCGGCGCGCTTTTGAGGCGATAGTGATCGAACCCGTTCTTGTGTTTGGAATACCCGTCGACTTCATCCTGTTTGCGCTGACGCTGCTCGGGGTAGCCCTGTTCCATCACAAGACGCTTCAGGTCGCGCTGACGGGCCTTGCCGTCATCATCGTCTACAAGCTCGTCTTCACCGGCTTCAAGCACGGCACCGGCCTCGACGGCCTCGGCTATCACATGGCGCATGAGTGGGTCGGATTGAGCAATCTGTTCCTGCTTCTCATGGGATTCGCGCTGTTGTCACGGCATTTCGAGGAAAGCCGGATTCCCGATGAGATGCCGGCGCTGCTGCCGGACGATTGGAAAGGCGGCGTCGTGCTGCTGGTGCTGGTGTTCGTGCTGTCGAGCTTCCTCGACAACATCGCGGCTGCGCTGATCGGCGGCACGGTTGCGCGGCACGTGTTCCAGGGCAAGGTTCACATCGGCTATCTCGCGGCGATCGTTGCGGCATCGAACGCCGGCGGCTCCGGCAGCGTCGTCGGCGACACGACCACCACCATGATGTGGATCGCAGGCGTCAGTCCGCTCGCGGTCGTTGAGGCCTATATAGCCGCCGTCGTCGCGATGTTGATCTTCGCCGTGCCGGCGTCGATCCAGCAGCAGCGCTACTCGCCGATCCAGAAAAACCCACCGAAAGGCCTGAAGATCGATCCCGTGCGGGTCTTCGTCGTCGCCGCCATTCTCATCGCCGCCCTGGCTGCGAACATCATCGCCAACCTGAAATTTCCCTCGCTTCTCGACACCGTTCCCGTTCTCGGTATCGCCGTCTGGGTGGTCATTCTTCTCACCGCGGGACTACGCGCGCCGGACTGGAAGGTGATGCCGGAGACCTTCAAGGGCACCATCTTCCTGCTCGCGCTCGTCACCGCCGCCTCGCTGATGCCGGTCGAAAAACTGCCCGCCGCCTCATGGCCGACGGCGCTTGGACTGGGCTTCGTCTCCGCCGTGTTCGACAACATTCCTCTCACCGCGCTTGCGCTCAAGCAAGGCGGTTACGACTGGGGCTATCTGGCCTATGCGGTAGGTTTCGGCGGATCGATGATCTGGTTCGGCTCGTCAGCCGGCGTCGCGCTGGCCAACATGTATCCCGAAGCCAGGTCGGTCGGACGCTGGGTCAGCCAGGGCTGGCCCGTCGCGGTCGCCTACGTCGTCGGATTTTTCGTGATGCTCGCCGTCCTCGGCTGGCATCCCGATGCGCCGCGCTAGTCCAGGCTCTACACTGCGGCTCGCGCCTTTTTCGTCTTCGACTTGTCTGCCGCGGCCGGAGGAGCAATCCTGTCGCGCAGCTCGCCGCAGATCTTGCTGACCTCTGACGTCATCTTCGAGCAACTTTCAATCTCGATGAAGACGCGCTTGGCCTCTTCGCGATAGCGGTTCGCGGTTTCCTTCAGCTCGTCTGTCACGCGAAGGACATCGCGGCTCATCGCCTCGCATTGCTTGACGCGCTCGACCAGCTCCGCGCCCAGCGCTTCGATGTCTTTTGCCGCAGCCTCATATTCGCGGACGACGGCTTCCGCCGACAGCCTGCCGATCTCTGTGGCGCCATCGCGATGTTCGACATAGTCAGGCATCGCCATCGCAGGCGCAACCGTCATCGGCGTCACGAAATCGATGGGACTGGGCTGCCGCGGCTGGTGACTGTTGTTAACCTCGGCCTGAATTTCGCGTTCGATATTCGTCAGTACCTGCCCGATCGTTGACTGCACCATGTCTGTCGCTTTCTCGCTTAAAGGTTGGGAAGCCGCTGGCGCGAACATTGGTGAGCCTTGAGCAGACCGCACAACTGGACTCGCGCGTTAAGCTTGCCGGTTAAGCTTGATGTCCGCGCTGCGGGTTAATTCCGGAACCAAATCGCCGGGCAACCCTCTCGGCATGGCCAAATCAGGCTGACCGCGCCGCCCTTCGCAGCGATTGCGGCGGCTGGCCGAAGGCGCGGATGAAGGCGCGGCGCATCCGCTCCGGATCGCGAAAGCCGGTGGTTTCGGCGACGCGCTCGATCGCCTCGCTGGAAGATTGCACGCGCTGCCGCGCCACCTCGATGCGCAATCGCTCGACCGCCTTTGACGGCGTGGTGCCGGTCTCGGCCATGAACGCGCGGGTAAAATGCCGCGAACTCATGCCGGCCTGCTCGGCGAGATCCTCCACCGTGAGCGGCGCATCGAGATGTTCGCGCGCCCAGGCCAGTAGCGGCCCGAACCGGCCGTTCGGCGCCTTCAATTCCAGCAGCGAGGAGAATTGCGACTGGCCGCCGCTGCGGCGGTGATAGAGCACGAGCTGCTTTGCGGTCTTCTGCGCGATCTCGTCGCCGTAGTCTTCCGCGATCATCGCCAGCGACAGATCGATGCCGGCCGATATCCCGGCCGAGGTCCAGACATCGCCATCGCGCACGAAGATGCGGTCGGGCTCCAGCTTCACCTGCGGATAGGCTTTCAGAAAATGCCGCGTCCGCTGCCAGTGCGTGGTGGCGCGGCGGCCGTCGAGCAGGCCGGCCTCCGCGAGGATGTAGGCGCCCGAACAGACGCTGGCGATCCGCACGCCGCGCTTCGCCATGGCGCGCACGAAATTGAGCGTCTTCGCGCAGGTCGCCGCCTGCCGGACGCCCTCGCCGCCCGCGATGATCAAGGTGGTGATCGCGCCCGATGACTTTAGGCCACGCGCCACGATCTCGACGCCCGACGATGAGCGCACCGGTCCCGGCGTCACCGCCAGCACCTTGATCGAGGGCGTACCATCGGCAAAGCGCGCCGCGATCTCGAAGGCCGAAATCGGGCCGGCGGCATCGAGCAACTGGAAATCCGGAAACACGAGAACGCCGATCATGCTGCAGGTCCGTTTTTGTCCCATGTCCTGAAATGAGGGAAAAATGCCATTTCGGACAACAGGCGACCATGTCAGGATAGTTCTCGTCAAGCCAAATTTCGGAGGTCACGATGTCAGCGCCGTCTCAGACGCCCACGCCGCTTCAGATCGGTCTCGTGCTGTTCCCGCGGGTCACCCAGCTCGACTTCACCGGCCCGTTGCAGGTGTTCTCCAGCCTGCCCGGCGCCAAGGTGCATCTGATCTGGAAGCGGATCGAGCCGGTCGCGAGCGATTCCGTGCTGACGCTGACGCCGACCACGACCTTCGCCGATTGTCCGCAGCTCGACGTCATCTGCGTGCCCGGCGGGCTCGGCACCGACGACATGATCAACGACGAGGAGATGCTGGCCTTCCTGCGCCAGCAGGCTGCCGGTGCCAAGTACATCACCTCGGTCTGCACGGGATCGCTGGTGCTGGGCGCAGCCGGCCTGCTCAAAGGCTACCGCGCGGCGACGCACTGGACCGCGATGGATTTCCTGAAGGCCTTCGGCGCGATCCCGACAAAGACGCGCGTCTGCGTCGACCGCAACCGCGTCACCGGCGGCGGCGTCACTGCAGGGATCGATTTTGCGCTGACGCTGGTGTCGCTGCTGCACGACCAGAAGACCGCGGAAGCGATCCAGCTCCGGCTCGAATACAATCCGGCGCCGCCCTTCAATTCCGGTTCGCCCGATACCGCGCCGCCGGAAGTCCTGGCCTTCATGAAAGACCGGATCGCAGCAGCACAGGTGCGCCGTGGCGAGATGATCGAGCGCGCCGCCGCGCGGCTGGCGTAGCCGCCGCCGCGTGCCCGCGAAGGCGGGCATCCAGTAATCGCAGGTGTCGAAGGAAGCCGAGCGATCACGGAGTACTGGACGTCCGCCCCAGTGCGCAATTGCGCATAAGGCGAACGATGACCAAAACAAAAAACAATATCGCCAACGACAAGAAAAAGGCCGCCTGGTTTCCCAGACGGCCTTTCCTGTCCTACGACGGCGCCACATTGACGGGCGATTTCAGAACCTCAGCGCTAGGGGCCTATCTCCCAGCCGTATCCTGATCGGGTGCCGCTGCTCGCCGGGGCAGTCGCGAACTGGAGCCCGACACCGACGCGATGGTTTCCCATCTCCGTAAGATGTCCCCATTGAGCCGCGATTACGCGGAGAGGGCAAGACGGCTGCGGCGAATGTCCCCGCTGATCCCGTTATTCACAGGAAGATGATGCGGATCCGCAGCGACATGCTAACGCGTGGCCGCGGCATCGCGCCGATACAGCGATGAAGATGATCTCAGCTTCCGGGCGTCCAGGGCTGGTAGTCGCCGGTCGCCTTGGGGCGGCGGCCGCTTGCGAGTGTCGAGCCCGAGGGACGATAGGCCGCGGGCGTGCCGGTCATGTTCGGGACGTGCGGCTTTTCCCACTCGCGCGGCGTGTAGCTCTCCTCGGTGGGGGCGACATCGACGGTGTGATGCAGCCAGCCGTGCCACGAGGGCGGCACCCGTGTCGCCTCGGCGTAGCCATTGTAAACCACCCAGCGCCGCTCGAAACCCAGCGTCGGATCGATCTTGCGGCCCTTGGTGCGATAGTAGGTGTTGCCCTGCTCGTCCTGGCCGACCAGTTCGCCGAATCGCCACGTCCACAATTGCGTGCCGAACGTCTGGCCGTTCCACCAGGTGAAAAACTTGAGCAGAAACTGCTTCATAGGGCTCGGCCGGTTCGAGAATACGTGCCGCTCTGATGCCATCGGCGGGCCGGATTGTCCAGACCGGGGCCGATATCCCTGCCCTGTCAGGCGCACGGGATCCGCACGGCCCGGTTTCGACGGCCTGTCGTCGCGGAACGAACGCATTCTGTTCATGCCGCGTACAGTTCCTGTCTGAGAGGATCGGCGTGCGCACGACCCGTGCGTGGGCCTGGGAACCTCCACCCCTGCAGGGGGTTAGGACCTATGTCCCGTAAATGGAGCCAAAGATGATGAATTTGAAAGTGTTGAGTACGGCCGCAGCAATGGCGCTCGTGCTGCCGATGGCTATGCCGAGCCAAAGCTCGGCCCAGGTGCCCGGCGTCAAAGGGGGTGGCGGTGGCGTAGCTGCACCCAGCGCTGGCGGCCGTGTCGGTGGTGCCGTGGCTGCACCCAACATCGGCGGCGGCGGTGGTTTTAGGGGTGGCGGCGGTGGCGGCGGCGGTTTTGCAGGCGGCGGTGGCGGCGGCTTCAGGCCTGGTGGCGGCGGCCCGGCGATGGGTGGCCGTCCGGTCCCCGGCATTGGCGGAGGCGTTGTAGCGGGTGGAGGAAATTACGGAGGCGGTCGCTATTATGGCGGCGGCGGTGGCTATCGTCATCATTATCGCGGCGGCGGCGGCTTCTGGCCGGGTGTCGCGATCGGCGCCGGCATCGGCTCCAGCTACGGCTACTACAACAGCAACCCCTATTATTACGACGACGGATATTACGACGAGGGCGTGGTTGCTGCGCAGCCTGCTCCGGCCGGCGACAATTCTGTCGCGTATTGCATGCAGAGGTACAAATCCTACGATCCGGATTCGGGAACCTATCTCGGCTACGACGGACGGCGGCACCCCTGCCCGTAACGGCGTGATCTCGTGAGCCCGAAGGGCGGCGCATTCCGGTGCGCCGCCCTTTTTCATTTCAGGAGCGCAGCGCCATCGCAACCCCGCCGAGCGTAAAGCCCAGCGCGGCGAGTTCGCGCAGACCGAGCGGCTCGTGCAGCATCGCGGCCGCCGCGAGCACGCCGATAACAGGCACCAGCAAGGTGCCGATCGAGGCGGTCGCCGCCGGCAACCGTTCCAGGGCCGCAAACCAGCAGACGTAACACAGGCAGAACTGGATCAGCGTCATATAGAGCAACGAGGCCCAGCCGACCGATGACAGCGCCGCCAGTTGCGGCTGCTCGACCGCGAGCCCGACGACGGCAATGGGAAGGCAGCCAAGGCCGATCTGCCAGGCGGCCAGCGACAACGGCGGCATCGCCAGCGGGAAATGCTTGGTCAGCACGGTGCCGAGCCCGACGCACACCGCGCCAAGAAGCGCGAAGAGAATGCCCGGCAACTTCCCGATGCTGGCCTCGAAGCCGTTGCCGCCGATCAGCACCGCGATGCCGACCAAGGCTACCGTCAGCGAGGCGCCGCGGAGCGGCGACAATCGCTCACCGAGAATCGGCCATGCCAGGAACGCCACCCAGACCGGGATTGAAATTCCGAGTACCGCCGCCTCGCTGGCGTTGAGCCACAATAGCGCGAGCCCCATGAAGGCGACCCAACCGCCGATCGTCAGCATCGAGACCAGCAGCAGCCGCAGCCACATCGCCCGCGGTACGCTCAGTCTCTCGTGCCGCGCCAGCGCGAACAATGCCAGCGCCGCAGCGCCGACGATGCCGCACAGGCCGCGCGAGGACAGCGGCGGCCACTCCGTCAGCAGATGTTTCATGATCGGGAAGTTGAGACCCCACCCTATCGACGTAATCGCAAGCAGGGCGAGCCCGAGCGGCGACAATCGGGCGCGTCCCGCGTGACTGAGTGGAGGCATGGCAGGTCCAGATCCGCAACCTTGGGTGCATTTGTTCTTGTTCTGAAAGTGGCGCAGTGGAATCGCGTACTGCAATCCTCATATGCACTTTATCATACAGACGGTCTGTCGGCTTTTCGACTTAATCGTCGCATGGGATGTGCGAGTCGGCTGCCGCCACCCTAAGAAGAAGGAATCATTGTGCCGCGCGTTCTCGTGGTCGATGACGACCCGATGGTATGCAACACCATCGAGGTTTGTCTGACACGCAAGGGTTTCGAGGTCACCGTTGCCGACGGTGGTGAAGCGGGAATGCGCGCGCTCGAAGCTTGCGATTTCGACCTCATGCTGATCGATGTCTTCATGCCGCACATGCACGGCTTCGATTCGATTCGGATGTTCCACGAGCGCAAGCCCGGCGTGCCCGTTGTCGCGATGTCGGGCTACGCCTTCGCCAACGCCGAGCGGGCGCCGGATTTCCTGCGGATGACCATTGAACTCGGCGCGGCATGCTGCCTCCGCAAGCCGTTCACGCAAGACGCGCTGTTGACCGTCGTCAATCAATGCATCACCAGTCCGACAGCTTCCGCGCGCCTCTCGAAATGAAATAGCAAGCCGCAATGCCTTCGCAGCGTATCATTCTCGGAACCGGCCTCGCTATCCTTCTCGTCATCGGCGCTGCCTCGATCGGCCTGGACATCAAGTCGCGACCTGATACCGCCTCCGTCGACCATGCGCTCGCGGTGCTCAGCAGGATTTCGGACATGCGGCCGCTGCTGCACCGGGCGGAGAGCACGGCGCGCTCCTTCGCGCTCACCGGCGATCAGGAATTCGCCACGGAATATCACCATACCAGCGGTGCGATCCTGCCGGCCCTGGATAGCCTGATCGAGACCGTCCACGACAGTCCCAGCGAGCGGCGGCTGATCGAAGAGACCAAGGCGATGGTGGAGCGCCAGATTGCCTTCAATGGCGAATTGATCAGGCTGCGCAATGCCGGGGACGACGCCGGCATCGCGGCGCTGGTCAGCCGGGAAGATCGCGCGGCGACCGCCACGATTGCCGGCAACCTCGAAAAAGCGGTGGCGGAAGCGCGCAGGCTGCTCGCGGCCAGGCGCGCCGAATCCGAACTCAGCGGCCGTATCCTGCTGGCGATCGACCTCGCCGGCGTGGCGCTGATCCTGATCCTCGCCACCGCGCTCACGTTATCCAGCCGCCGCTCGCGACACGAATTACAGAGGTCCCTCTCCGCCACCAAAGCGACCAACGAGGCGCTGGAGGCTGCGGTCGCCGAGCGCACCGAGCATCTGGTTGCCGCCCATGCGGAGCTCAGGCATTCGGCCGCGGTGCTGCAGAGCACCTTTCACAGCATGGCGGAGGCGGTGCTCGTCCTTGATCCCACGGGAGACATCCTGCTCGCCAATCCGGCGGCCGAAAAGATGCTGCGCTACCGGCGCGGCATGAACGTGCGGCAACTGGGAAGTTTGAGCGTCGCCTATCATGCCGACGGCGTCACGCGCCTGCAGCCGAAAGAGATGCCTTCGGCGCAGGTGCTGCGCGGCGAGACGTTCGACGAACAGGAAATCTTCATCCGCCCCGCCGACGACCGCGCGCCCATGCATCTCGTGGTCAGCGGCCGGTCGCTGCGCGACACCTCCGGCGCGATCGCCGGCGCGGCACTGGTCTACCACGACATCACCGCCTGGCGCGAAACCGAGCACAAGCTCCTGCAGTCGCAGAAACTGGACGCCATCGGCAAGCTCACCGGCGGCGTCGCACACGACTTCAACAACATGCTGACGGTGATCACCGGCACCACCGAAACGCTGGTCGCGAGCCTCAAGGACCGGCCGGCGCTGCAGAAGACCGCCGAGCTGATCGACCAGGCGGCGGAACGCTGCAGCGAGCTGATCCAGCATTTGCTCGCCTTCGCCCGCCGCCAGCCGCTGCGTCCGCGCAATGTCGACATCAACGGCACCGTGCTCGATATCGCCAGACTGCTTCGCCCGACGCTCGGCGAGCAGATCGAGATCAACTCGATCCTCGAGCAGGAAGTGGCGACCGCCCATATCGACGCCTCGCAGCTTGCGAACTCCGTGCTCAACATGGCGATCAACGCCCGCGACGCGATGCCGAACGGCGGCAAGCTGCTGCTGGAGACCCGCAACGTCGTGCTCGACGAAGCCTATGCCCAGGCCAATCCCGACGTGCGGCCCGGCCCCTATGTGATGCTCGCCGTCAGCGACACCGGCACCGGCATGTCCCCGGAGATACAGGACAAGGTGTTCGAGCCGTTCTTCACCACCAAGGAAGTCGGCAAGGGCTCGGGCCTCGGGCTGAGCATGGTCTACGGCTTCGTCAAGCAATCGGGCGGGCATATCCGGATCTACAGCGAGGTCGGCCACGGCACCACGATCAGGCTCTATTTGCCGCCGGCCCAGGGCCAGGCCGAGGCAGCCCCTGCCCCCACAGCGCCGCTCTCGCACGGCAGCGAGACCATCATGGTGGTGGAAGACGACGCGCTGGTGCGCAACTTCGTCACCGCGCAGTTACAAAGCCTCGGCTACCGGACGCTCGCCGCCGCCGATGGTCCGGCGGCGATGGCGATGATCGAAAAAGGCGAGCCGTTCGACCTGCTGTTCACCGACGTCATCATGCCCGGCCGCATGACCGGGCGGCAACTGGCCGAAGAAGTCGCCAAGCGCCGGCCCGGCCTCAAGGTGCTGTATACATCAGGCTATACCGACAACGCGATCGTGCATCAGGGCCGCCTCGACCCCGGCGTGCTGCTGCTGACCAAGCCCTATCGCAAATCCCAGCTGGCCGACACGATCCGCCGCGCACTGAGCGGCGGTGCTGCTTAAACAGCATCGCCAGAGTCGAGCGCTCCAGGCTGCGCGGGGACTTTGCCTTTCAGTAGAGGTTGCGCTTGGCATCCTGCTTGATGACGAAATCGATCAACCTGGCCGGAACAAACGCCCGCCCCTGATTGCGCAGCATCTCCCCCCAGGAAGGCAGCGTGGATCGCACGACGTGCTTTTCCGGATTCCAGAGTTCGGACCGCTTCAATGCCTTGCTGCAGTGCAGATAGACTTCGGCAACCTCCACGATGATAACCGAGCGCGGGCGCTTACCGCCGACAACGAAGCGATCCATCAGATCGTCTTGAACACTGATCGATGCCGTTCCGTTGATGCGCAAAGTTTCTTCAATGCCGGGAATTAGAAACAGCAAACCGGCAGCCGGCGCATGGACCAGGTTCGTGAGCGTATCAAGCCGATTGTTGCCCGGCCGATCTGGAAATGCGAGCCGTTTCGAATCGAGCACATGGACGAAGCCAGCCTCTCCGCCACGCGGCGAGACGTCCGCCGGACCATCCGGCCGGCCGGTGCCGATACAGAAGAACGGCGACAGCGAAATGAACCGCTGCGCGAATTCGTCGAGGTAATCGATCGCCTTGTCGCGGATCGGCTTTGACACCTTCGGATACACGCAGCGCAGGGCCGCTTCGTCAGCAATGATCTTGTCGCCGGCCAGCGCGAAGCTTTCCGGTTTGTCCTCGGCGGAGAGTTTGGAGCCGAACGTCATTGCGTAATCCCGATAGCTGCCTCGAAGAAGTCGGTCGTTCAAATACGGGGAGGCTCAGCCAGTTCCTAGTTGGGCCCAAGGCGCTTTCGCCGCAGGACAAAGAACAGATACAGCAGAATTGGCAAGGTCAGTGAGAGCCATGACACGGCATCCCACCATCCATCCCCGATAAGCGCCGCAAGAAGGCCGACGATGCTCAGCACGCCGATGACGATCGGTGCCGCAAATATCTGTCCGAGCGTTCGATGACCTTTCACGCCAGGACCATCAAGAGGACATCATGGGGGCATTGACCGCAGAGCCTCGCGCGATGGCGCGTTCGACGCTGACACCGGCCCTGCGCCTGCGCAGCCAGAGATAGACGCCCGTACCCAGGACGATGATCGTCAGCACGTCGAGCACTGCCCAAAGGATCTTGAGCGGCATGCCGCCGTAATCGCCGAAATGCAGCGGCTGCGAAATGAACAGGGTTGTGACGTACCAGGGCATATCGCGGCTGTCGGTTAGTTTGCCGGTTTCCGCATCGATCAAGGCCGGCTTCAGAAGCCGCGAGGTCACGGGCGTGTCGCCCTTCAGGAAAACGATATAGTGGCTCTTGCTGCTGAAGACCGTTCCCGGAAAAGCGACGAAGCTCGGCGTCATTCCCGGCACGGCGCGCGCGGCAACGTCTACGGCAGCCTGTACCGAGGTCAGAGTTCGTGGGCGGCGGGCGATCGCGGTATTGCGCCGTCATCTCGGCCAGCTGCCCGTACTGCCACGCCTTCAAAACGAGATCGGCCCAGGTATTGATTACGCCGGTGAAGCCGACCACGAGCGTCCACATGACAAGCAGGATGCCGGCCAGATTGTGGATGTCGAGCCAGCGCACGACGCGCGGGCGGTGGCCGCGATAGGCGCCGAAATCCAGCTTCCGCATCGACGGCGCATAGACGACGATGCCGGATATGACGGCGACACAGAAGAGTATCCCCATCAATCCAAGGAACAGCTTGCCCGGCAGACCGGCAAACATGTCGACGTGCAGTCTGAGCATGATGTAGGTGAAGCGCCCGGTAACGTCGGGCGAATCGAGATAGGCACCGGTATGCGAATCCATCCGGACAAAACGATTCTTCGTGGGGTCGGAAGTGATGGACTCGCCGACGCTCACGAACATCGCGTTGGGATCGTCGCGATCCCAAATCAGGAAGTGCGGCACCTTCCAGGACGAATTCGCCAAGGCATTGGCGAGCAGCTGGTCGAGATCGGCGTTGGGCGTACCGGGGGGAACATCGGCGGGCTTTACTTCGCTGTGCAGGAGGTCGTCGATCTCGTGATGGAAAATCAGCGGCAGGCCCGTGATGCACAACAGGAGCATGAAGAGCGTGCAGATCAGGCTCGTCCATTTATGGACGAAACCCCATCTTCGAATTGATCGTGTCGCTGCCGTCAACTGACCGCCCTAGTTCCAACTATACTTCAATGTTCCAAGCACTGTACGCGCATTGCCCAGGCCGCAATAGGGCAGACCCGTGAAGCAGGACGCTACGTAATAATGATTGGCCAAATTGGTCACATTCACCTGCGCCTTCAACCCCTTCCAGTCCGGACGTACATAGGCAAAGTCGTAGCTGATCGCTGCATCGACCACGGCGTAAGCGGGCACCACGAAGGTATTGAAGTTGTCGCCGTAGGTTTCGCCGACATAGCGAACTCCCGCGCCCAAGCCAAGACCGGCGAGCGCGCCATTGTACCAAGTGTACTTGCCCCAGATCGCCCCCTGATCGAGGGCCGTGTTTATCATGTATTTGCCGGCATATCCTGCGATGCTCTGGGTTACCTTGGGATCAAGATGAGTATATCCCGCCACGATTTCCAGTTCACGGGTGAGATTACCCTTGAGTTCCAGCTCAACGCCGCGCACGCGTACCGCATCGGTCTGCACGCTGAAGAAAGGATTGATTGGATTAGCGGTCAATACGTCCTGCTGACGTATGTCAAAGGCCGCCGCCGTGATCATGAAGTTTGATCCGTTTGGCTTGAACTTGACGCCGATTTCGGTCCCCTCACCCGTCGTTGGCTTGAACGAGTTACCGGCAAGATCCGCGCCGAGGTTAGGCGTAAAAGTCGTCGAATAGCTGACATAGGGCGACAGGCCCACGTCAAACAAATAGTTGAGACCGACCCTGCCCGTTTGCGCAGAGTCATCGCGCGAAACTGTACCAGCAGGCGGGAAGATGGCCTTGCTCGTGAACCCCGTGTTCGCCCAATCCTGGCGACCGGTCAATGTTAGCGTCCATCGATCGAGCTTGACCTGATCCTGCAGGTAAACGCCGGCCTGCGACTGCTTGTCGTCACGGAGGATGAACGGAGCCAGGGAAGCGAACGAAGGAACGCCGGTGCCATAGACCGGGCTATAGGCGTCGATCGGGGCGATGAGGGCTGACCGATAGTCGGTGAATGCCCGGATATCAAAATAATCGACGCCGAAGAGAACCTTGTGGGCAAGCGGTCCCGTCAGAAAGTCAGCCTGCAGTTGATTGTCGAGCGCGATATTGGAGGTGTTGGCTTTCACATAATTGTACGTGCGAGCAACAAGGCGGTCCGTCACCATCCCCTCGGTGCGGGTGGAAGCGAGGTCGTTGCTGACTTCGGTGTAGCGCAGGTTTTGCCGAAACTGCAGGCTATTGTTGAATCGGTGCTCGAACGCATAACCAATTGCGAACTGCTCGAGATTGTAACCATCAGGCCCTGGCTCGCCGAGATAGCGCGAGTAAGGGATATGTCCGTTGGGATTTGGCAGAAAGGAGACCTGTCCCGTAACGTACTGCTGATAACCCTTGTTTTGCGACTTCTGATACTGCGAGAGAATGGTGAAGGTGGTATCCTGCGTCGGACGCCAGGTGAAGCTCGGTGCGATGAATAGCTTGTTGTCCTGGACGAAGTCGGTCTGCGTGTTGCTGTCGCGACCAAGGCCGACAATGCGATAGAGAAACTCTCCGTTTTTGTCGATCGGGCCGCCGATATCGAATGCGCCCTGAAAGCGCTCGAACGAGCCAAAACTGCCTTCAATCTCGTATTGCGGCGTCAGGGTCGGCCGCTTGCTGACCATGTTCAATAGTCCGCCTGGCTGGGACTGGCCATACAGCGCCGCCGACGGACCTTTCAACACCTCGATGCGCTCCAGACCATAGGTCTCAATCCGCGGAACGGCGAACGTCGTGGCGTCCGCCGGCAGCCTCAGGCCGTCCAGGTATCGCGGAGCATCAAATCCCCTCAGTTTAAACGAATCGAAGAACGCATTGGCGCCAAAGCTCGCAATCGTCACCCCGGGCGTATAGCGCAGCGCCTCGGTAATGTTCTGGGCGCCCTGGTCGAAGATCTGATCCTTCGTCACCACCGAGATCGACTGCGGCGTTGTCAGAATCGGCGTGTCGGTCTTGGTCGCGGTTACGCTCTGAGTGGCGAGATAGCCGACAACGGGGCCGACGCCCCTTTCACCGAATATTCCGCGGCCGGCCGAGTCAACCTGCTGCTGTTGCTGCTGTTGCTGCGCAGGCGCGGTGGTCCGCCGCGCGCTGCTTTGCGACCGCGCGGCCCTCCTCGCAGGTTGAGTTGGACGAACCGCTTGAGGTTTCGGTGCATCGACCGTGACGGGCGGCAATGACTGACCGGACTGTGCCAGGACCGGTCCGATCTGCATGCTCAGCCCGAACACGGTTGCGCAGAAAAAGCCCTTCGACGCCGCACCCCATATGGACGGCCTCCCGCAATCACGCTTCATCGCAATCCACCCCTGAATCAAATTGTCCCCATGATTGAGAGAACAGATCTGATTTTCGGGTGCCTTTGCGCTTGCGCAAAAACCCTTTGTTCGCGTGTTGACGCTTTCCAAGTTGGGCAGACTGTTCGTGACTGTCCCCCGCAGGACACATTCCGCGGGGCAGGCCAACCAGCGGACGCGTCAGGATAGTTTGTCGCGATGGCAACGGCTCGGCACATATCCGAAATGCTTGCGGAACGCCGTGGAAAAATTCGCTGAATTGGCGTAACCGACCGAATATGCCGCCTCGGTGACCGACAATCCCTGATACAGCAGGGCTTCGCGGGCGGCGGCAAGCCGGCTTTTCCGCAGGTAATCCGATGCGCTGACGCCGTACATCCGGTGAAACTGCGCGTTGAACATGCGTCGGCCCAATCCGGCATGCCGGGCCAGTTCCGCGATCGTCCAGGGGTGCCGCAGGTCAGATTTGATCAACTCGCCAACCGCCTGCAGGCGCAAACGCTTCTGGTCGGACAAGAGGCCGACCTTCTTGTTACCCTGGAGCGCCAACATGGCCCGGGCCAATATCTCCATCGCGTGCGCCGACAGCAGCAGCTCGGCGGCCCGCCCCTCGGCCAATGGAGAAATCATGTCTACAGCAATTGCCCTGACTCGGGGCGAGGCCTGCAACGTAGCGACGAAGACGTTTGGATTCTGGGCGCCGAACAATTTGATGAACTCATCCCCTAATCCGAGCCGTTCAAGCGACGAAACGGGAAAGGCGATACCGGCAGCCTGCATGTGCGCGCCGCGCGGCGAATCGCCGTTCCAGAGCGTCGGCTGCCGGAGCGCCATGACGGAAATGGAATCATCCGAATAACGGACCTCGCTGGCACCCTCACGCGACCGGGCACCGCCCGTCCCCTTCAGCACGACGGAAACGAAAAGCCCGGCCTTGATGACCCCCTCGGTGCTTATCTGACTGCTCAGCACAACGTTGTGGCGTTGGAACAGACAGCCCGGCCAATCCAGCCATTGGGCTTGATCGGCAAATTGATCAACGATCGAGTTATCCTCAGCACCGACGATACGGTACGTCTCGAAGATGTGGTCGTAGATGTGCGGCATCGACGCTCATTTGAAATGATCACGCCGCAAGTATGCAGTTCGCTTCGGTGGCTCTCAAGCCAGTGCGCCGGGCTGCAATTTAGAAGAGGTTTAGATTGGAAGAAGTTTAGAAGCGTAGTCGTTCCGGCGCCGACGCAGCCTTCAATGTTGGCTTCGCCAGTTCAGATGCCGAGTGCGCTCTGGTAGGCGAACAGCGCCGGAGCGCCGCCGGTATGCAGGAAGATGACATCCTCGTCCTTGCGCCAGCGCCCCTGGCGGATCAGGGCGATCAGGCCCGCGAGCCCCTTGCCGGAATAGACCGGATCGAGCGGCAGCGCCTCAAGCCGGCCTGCAAGCCGGATCGCTTCGATGGTGGCTTCGTGCGGCACGCCGTAGGCAGGTCCCGCATGCCCCGCGACGACTTCCACACTCGCTTCGTCGAACGCAACACCAAGCAGATCGGATGCTTCCTGCGCAAACGCCACGACATCGGCGCGCACCCGCGCGGGCTCGGCGTCGATATCGATCCCGACAATCGCTGTGTCTGGCATGGCCACGGCGGCACCGGCGACGAGACCAGCCTGCGTGCCGGCGCTTCCGGTGCAGTGGACGATGGCGGCAGGCCGGAAGCCCGATTGCGCGGCCTGCGGTTCGATCTCGGCAATCGTCGTCGCATAGGCGACCGCGCCGAGCGCATTCGAGACCCCGTAGGGCACAAAGTACGGCTTGTGACCCTTCGCCTGGAGATCGTCGACGAGCGTGCGAATGGCGGCATTGCGGTCGCCGGTCCACGGCACGTCATGCAGGTGCGCGCCGAACAGCCGGTTGAGAAACGCGTTGCCCGAGGTCTTGTATTCCGGCGTCGGCGGTTCGAGCCGGCCGTGGTAGACGGCAAGATGGCACGCCAGCCCGAGCTTTGCCGCAACCGCCGCAACCTGCCGCTGGCTGTTCGATTGCACGACGCCGCCTGAGACGATCGTATCGGCGCCGTTCGCAACCGCCTCGTGCAGCACGTAGTCGAGCTTGCGCAACTTGTTGCCGCCAAAACCGAGCCCGGTGGCATCTTCGCGCTTGACCCAAAGCCGTGGTCCGCCGAGATGCGCCGTCAGCCGCTTCATCGGCTCCAGCGGCGTCGGCAGATTGGCCAGGCCCAGGCGAGGAAAGACAGCGAGCCGGTCGGATAATGACCTGCGATCAATTTGCATCGTTCTGTCACTCTGACTCACAATCACGCGACCGGCCGCTGTCGCGGCCTCATCGAGGATAGATCCATCACATCAAAGCAAACGATGGAAGTCTCTTCGTGGCACGAGGTTGACGTGCTTGCCGCTCCAGTGAACGTCGGCTTTCAGGAGGAAAACGGACGTCGGTCAGTGACTGCCCGAGGGCCGCTGCTGTGAAGGTTCCTGGACCTCACGCGATGTCCGACTTGCGTCCGGAATGCGCAGCAAAGCAGGCGTCCGCCGACCGAATCTGAATTTATCGGCTCACGCCGTGATCATTTCTAGCTTTGGTCGACCAGCGACGCGATCAGCTTGCGGTCGGCCGGTGTCGCCGGATTGTAGACGATCAGGCTCAGGTCCGGCCGCGCGTCGACGGCGAATGCCGAATACTCCAGCGTGATCGGTCCGAGCCTCGGATGGCGCAGGCGTTTGACGCCGTCGCCGTGGGTCTGCACGTTGTTGTCGCGCCACATCGACGCGAATTCAGCGCTCGACCGGCTCAGTTCCTCGACCAGCGGCGCGATCTCGGCGTCCGCGCCGGCGCGTGCGGCGTCGATCCGGAAGGCCGCGACGACGAAGCGGGCCACGGATTGCCAATCCCACTGCGCCGCGCGGACGCGCGGATCGCAGAAGATCATGCGCAGGATGTTGCGCTGGTCGGGCGGCAGCGTGCCGTAGTCGGTGAGCACGGAAGCGGCCGCGCGATTCCAGGCAACGACATCCCAGGTCGCCGTCCTGACGATCGCAGGGCTGTAGCTCAACGCATCGAGCAGGCGCTGCAGCCGCGGCGTGATCGCGTCGCGGCCGCGATAGCGGATTTCGGGCGGACGGCCGAGGCCGAGAAGAAACAGATGCTCGCGCTCGACCTCGGTCAGTGTCAGCGCTTTTGCGATCCGGTCGAGTACGTCCGCCGACGGGCTTCCGCCGCGCCCCTGCTCCAGCCAGGTGTACCAGGTCGCGCTGATGTTGGCGCGCTGCGCCACCTCCTCGCGGCGCAAGCCTGCGGTTCGCCGCCGGCTGCCGGAAAAGCCAAACGAAGCAGGATCGAGCTTGGTGCGCCGGTTCCTGAGATAGACGCCAAGCGAATTGCCTTCGGACATCTGCACATCCTGTTAGCGATTATACCGGGATAAGCTCACTACTTTACCCGCATACACGATGCGTTCACAACGGTCTCCACTGCAATCCTGGAGACTGAACACATGCGCGTATTCGTAACCGGTGCCACCGGCTGGGTCGGCTCGGCCGTGGTCAAGGAGTTGATCGGCGCCGGTCACCGCGTGACGGGCCTCGCCCGTTCCGATGACAAGGCCGCGGCGCTCGCCGCGTCAGGCGCGGAAGTGCTGCGCGGCACGCTCGATGACCTCGACTTGCTCCGCAGCGCCGCGTCGGCGGCGGACGGCGTGATCCACACCGCGTTCAATCACGACTTCACAAAATTCGCCGAGAATGCCCAACAGGACCTGCGCGCGATCGAAACGCTCGGAAGCGCGCTGGAAGGATCGAGCCATCAGCTACTCGTCACATCAGGCTTCGCGCGGCTCGCGCCGGGACGGATCGCGACCGAGGCGGACGTCCCCTCCTCCGATCCATCCTATCCGCGCAAGTCCGAAGCGGCCGCGAGGGCGCTGGCGGAACGCGGCGTGCGCGCCGCCACGATCAGGCTCGCGCCGTCGGTCCACGGCGCTGGCGACCACGGCTTCATTCCGATCCTGATCGGAATCGCGCGCGAGAAAGGCGTGTCGGCCTATATCGGCGAGGGCCTCAATCGCTGGCCCGGCGTGCACCGGCTGGACGCCGCCCGCCTGTACCGGCTCGCCCTCGAGCAAGGCGCCACCGAGCCCGTCTACCACGCCGCCGCCGACGAAGGCGTGCCGTTCAAGGAGATCGCCGCGGTGATCGGCCGCCGGCTCGGTTTGCCGGTCGAAGAGCGTAGCCGCGAGCATTTCGGCTGGTTCGCCGATTTCGCGGGCGCGGACATGCCGGCGTCGAGCGCACGCACGCGATCGCTGCTCGGCTGGGCGCCGACGGGTGCAGACCTGCTCACCGATATTGATCAGCCCGGCTACTACGACGTGTGATGCGTTATCCGCCCATCTTCATCGGCCGTGGCGCGCCATCGCTTAGCGCGTAGCCGACAAATCGGCATTACGGGAACGCCTTACCTGTTGCATTGTCCTCACGTCATGCTTGGCCCCGGTCGCGCATCCAGCGCGGCCGGGGCCTGTTCATGCCTCACTTCGCAAATGACCGGAAGGCATCGTAATACATGTTTATGCGGAGCATCTCGCCCGCCAGAAATCGATTGGCGTGCCATTGCAGAACACCATCAGCATCGACTTTCGTTCCTGGTACGACCGGATTGGTATTGGCCCGCTGATTGTACTGCTTAAACCCGAGCTTACCTATGAAGGGTTCATCGAGAGCCAGGTCGCTGGGCATCGCGACCATGTCGACGACGTGCGCTCGCTTGCCCTTCGGAGCATCGCCATCGAGGTTGTAGCTAAAGACCGAGTAACGGGTCTTGTCCCAATAGGCCAGATAGTTCGCCCAGCCGGCGCTACCGCCCGTGTCGACATCGATATCTGCGTATCTCTTGACGAGAAAATCCGTCAGATCCACAGACTTCTCTTTATGGCAATTGGTGATCTCCATTCGGATAATGACTCGCGTGGCGTTCTTTGAGATCGTGAACGTCTGACGAATGGCGATCAAGCCATCATCTGTTCTGCTCTCGGTGCTCTTCACAAACTCGCTATGATCGTTCCGACAGATGTGACTGTCGACGCATACAATTCCGCTGCTGGATTCATATACGTCGTACTTGACATGATCGGGGCCGCCGGGGGCCGTCTTGTAGACCAGCGTATACCCCTCTTCCAGCACGCCAACAGCCAGATGCTCGTAGACGCCCTCGGGTTCGATCGAGGCAAGTCCTGCCTCCTTATCGGTCCCCATGAGTTGTCCGCAATTGCTAACTCCCCAATTGGCTCGCAGTCCTGTTACGACCGTTGTTGGACTTGTCATGTCGACACCTCCAATGTTTGCGCGACGCCAGTATCATAGAACATCTGCCGGAAATGCAACGTGAGGTAGTTCACAAGGCGGCGGCATCCACCCCAGGCGTCGGGTGACAAACTGTAGCAGGCGCGTCACGTCACGAGCCGGAGCCGCCCGCCACGATCTTTTCGTTCAGTTTCTGATCGACGGTCTGCACCGTGCGGTCGATCTCGGCACTGGACGCGCCGAGTTGATCCGACACCAGCTTCACCAGCAGGTCGACGCGCTCGATGAACGGCGCGCCGCTGGCGACCGCGCGCGCGGCCGATGAGGGCTTGAGCAGGCTTTCCGCCGCCTTGGCGTACTTGGCAAACGGCACCTGGTCCTGCGGCTCGGCGCCCAGACGCCGGGCGATGGCGTCGACATGGTCATAGATCGACTGCGAGAGTTTCAGATCGCCGTGCACGGCGTCGCGGATCGACTGCGGCTCGTTCGGCGTGATGCAGCGGTAATTGCCGGTCAGCAGCATCGACCATTTCGCCAAGGGCACGAACAGCGAGTCGAACACCTTGAGCTTTACTGGTACGTCCTTGCCCTCCAGCGTCACCGCGTCGATGTCGGCTTCCAGCTCGCGCAGCAGCCTGTTGTGTTTTTCGTCCGCGAATGCCGCGGCCTTGAAGTTTGTCGGCAGCCCGACATGGAGGACATTCGCCGCCTCTTCCGGCGGGCGGAAGGCTTGCGGATCGGGCGAGCACAGCGACACCAGCCCCGGCTCGAACCGCTCCCAAACCGATGCGTTGGTGTAGGCCTCCTCCAGGTCCATTTCCGCCAGCGCCGGGATGCGCTTGAGATAGGGCAACGGCGGCATGTTCATGATCGACAGACAAGGCAGTTTTGCCTCGGCGATCTTGATCATCAGCACACGGATGGTGTGGTTGGTGTATTGCGGCTCCTGCATCGCTAGCCCAACCAGATCGTAACGCGACAGGTCGACGTCCTGCGGCGTGGTCGCGTCCAGCTTGCCGGGCAGATCGCGCGAGAAGATCGCGCGGTGCACGGCTTCGTCGCGCAGCTTGATGCGAACTTCGGTGCCGTCGCGGTTGATCAGCTCTGCCGTCTTCCTCCGGCAAACCAGGGTCACGTTGTGACCCGCCATCAAAAGCTTGGTCCCCAGCAGGGAGCCGTACGAGGCCCCAAGGATCAGAATGTTGCGCGCCATACCATCTCTTTCACAAATTATGCCAGATACAGATATACCAGAACTACCCTGCCCGGACGGCTACCGCAAATCGGCTGGTATTACAATCACATGGGTTAGCTTTCGTTCGACGCTCTATCGTTTCTCGTCATGGCCGGGCTTGTCCCGGCCATCCACGTCTTTCTTACCAGCGTCGAATAAGAACGTGGATGCCCGGGACAAGCCCGGGCATGACGATGCCGATGGAAAGGCCTGCAGTTACGACCGCGTCGCCAGCACCACGCCGGCCAGCGTGAACACCAGCGCCACGATCTGCGTCAGCCCGAGCGGCTCGCCGAGCGCAATCGCTGATGCCACCACCCCGATCACGGGCACCGCCATGGTGCCGATCGCGGCGACCGAGGCCGGCAGCCGCGCCAGCGCGGCGAACCAGCTGACATAGGCGATGCAGAACTGGATCACGATCGAGTAGCCCAGGAGCCACCAGCCGAGTGGCGTCACCTTCTCGATATGCGAGGTCTCGAACGCGAGACCTATGATGACGATCGGAAAACAGCCGAGCCCGATCTGCCAGGCCGCGGCCGGGATCGGCGGCAGCGGCAACGGCAGCCGCTTCGCCAGCACGGTGCCGAGCGCAAAGCCGACCGCACCTGTCAGCGCCATCACCACGCCCGGCAGTTTTGCCGCGGTCGCTGATATACCGTTGCCGCCCATGATCGCCGCGAGGCCCGCGAACGCCATCACCAGGGCTACCGTGCGCAGCACCGTCGGCCGCTCGCCGAGCACCGGCCACGCCAGCAGCGAAGCCCATACCGGCATGGTGTAGGCGATCAGCGCCGCTTCGCTCGCCGGCAGCCACAACAGCGCCAGCCCCATCAGCACCATCCAGCCGGTGACGTTGAGCAGCGCCGCCAGCATCAGCCGCGGCCACAGATGCCGCGCAACCTTCAGGCTCTGCGACGACGCCAGCGCGAGACCAGCCAGCAGCAGCGCGCCGATCATGCCTGTCGTGCCGCGCAAGGTCAGCGGCGGCAGCTCGCTCAGAAGGTATTTTGTGACGGGCCAATTGAACCCCCAGCCCACCGAGGTGATGGCGAGGAACATCAGGCCCGCGGGCGCGATCCGCGCCGTCGGTGTCGGTTTTGATTCTGTCATGGGGCCCGGCAAAGGGATGGAATTGGCGCCCACCTTGCCGCTTATCCGCCCCAGCGACCACGGGTGCGCCGGCATGCCAGACCTCCCGCTCCGTAGACTCACCTGAGTCTCCCCGGTGCAATCCCTGGGGCTGAAAAAATACCGCCCCTGTGAACAGCGGGCGCAGCCTTGCTCCACAGGCTCGGGACAATTTTTTTCCCTTGGGAATCCCTGAGGACTCACTGATACTTGGGGTCATCACAGGGGTGGGACCGCCCCCTGTTATCCCTCATTTTCCACCATATTTAGTATTTGATTCAGGAACTCGTACTAGTCCTTGACGGGCCCGACGGGTTTGGCCTAGCCTTCTTCCTGTTCGGCGCGAGTTGAGTTTTGGGTCCCGCCGGTCGCTCCCAGATGGGTTCCGAAACGAGGCACTCCGCTGCCAGTTGAGGCATAGGCGGAGGGCTCGTGTGTCTTCGGCATGGGCTTTGGGGGCAGTAAAGAACGGGCCGAAATCGGCCCAACTGAGCGTGAGTTTGGGTCCGTCCCGCCAATGCGCAGGGCGGGCTTGGGGTGGCGAAGCAGAAAACAGGGCCGGGTCCACCGGTCGAACCGGCGAAGTCGTTGGGGCCACATTTTCGCGTGAGAATGTGGGGCGGCGGCTCGCTTATGGATAACATCCGGACCTGCGGCAATGCAGTCCGGTCAATTAAGACGGGGCACGACCTATGCGAATCGAACGACGCAACACCACTTCCGGCCAGTCACCCTATGCAGGGATTGATTTCAGATTGACGACATCGGAGATCCGCAATCCCGATGGTTCGATCGTGTTCCGGCTGGAAAATGTCGAGGTGCCGCAGTTCTGGTCGCAGGTCGCCTCCGACGTCCTGGCGCAGAAGTATTTTCGCAAGGCGGGCGTCGCCGCGCGCCTGAAGAAGGTCGAGGAAGAGACCGTGCCGTCCTGGCTGTGGCGCTCGGTGCCCGACACCGAGGCGCTGGCCCTGCTCCCCGAATCCGAGCGCTTCGTCAGCGAGCTCAGCTCAAAGCAGGTGTTCGACCGCCTCGCCGGCTGCTGGACCTATTGGGGCTGGAAGGGCAACTATTTCTCGTCGGAAGAAGACGCGCAGGCCTTCTTCGACGAACTGCGCTTCATGCTGGCCAAGCAGATGGTCGCGCCGAACTCGCCGCAGTGGTTCAACACCGGCTTGCACTGGGCCTACGGCGTCGACGGCCCCGGCCAGGGCCACCATTACGTCGATCCGTTCACCGGCAAGCTGACAAAATCGAAGTCGGCTTACGAGCATCCGCAGCCGCACGCCTGCTTCATCCAGGGCGTGGGTGACGACCTCGTCAACGAGGGCGGCATCATGGACCTCTGGGTGCGCGAGGCGCGCCTGTTCAAATACGGCTCCGGCACCGGCTCCAACTTCTCGCGCCTGCGCGGCGAAGGCGAAAAGCTTTCCGGCGGCGGCCGCTCGTCCGGCCTGATGAGCTTCCTCAAGATCGGCGACCGTGCTGCCGGCGCCATCAAGAGCGGCGGCACCACGCGCCGCGCGGCCAAGATGGTCGTGGTCGACGCCGACCATCCTGACATCGAGACCTATATCGACTGGAAGGTGAAGGAGGAGCAGAAAGTTGCCGCTCTCGTCACCGGCTCCAAGATCAACCAGAAGCACCTGAAAGCGGTGCTGAAGGCCTGCGTCAACTGCGAAGGTTCCGGCGACGACTGCTTCGACCCTGAAAAGAACCCGGCGCTGCGCCGCGAGATCAAGCTCGCGCGCCGTGCGCTGGTGTCCGACAACGTCATCAAGCGGGTGATCCAATTTGCAAAACAGGGCTACAAGGACATCGACTTCCCGACCTACGACACCGACTGGGATTCGGAAGCCTACCTCACGGTATCAGGCCAGAACTCCAACAACTCGGTCTCGCTGAAGGACGATTTCCTCCGCGCGGTCGAGACCGACGGCGACTGGAACCTGATCGGCCGCACCAACAGGAAGGTGACCAAGACTCTCAAGGCGCGCGAGCTCTGGGAAAAAATCGGCCACGCCGCCTGGGCCTCGGCCGATCCCGGCCTGCACTTCAACACCACCATGAACGACTGGCACACCTGCAAGGCATCCGGCGACATCCGCGCCTCGAACCCGTGCTCGGAATACATGTTCCTGGACGACACGGCGTGCAACCTCGCCTCCGCCAACCTGATCACGTTCTATTCGACCACCACCAAGCGCTTCGACGTCGAATTGTACGAGCATCTTTGTCGTCTCTGGACCATCGTGCTGGAAATCTCCGTCATGATGGCGCAGTTCCCCTCGAAAGCGATCGCCGAACTCTCCTACGAGTTCCGCACGCTGGGCCTCGGCTTTGCCAACATCGGCGGTCTCCTCATGACCATGGGGCTGCCCTACGACTTCAAGGAAGGCCGCGCGCTGTGCGGCGCGCTGACCGCGGTCATGACCGGCGTCGCCTATGCGACCTCGGCCGAGATGGCCAAGGAATTGGGCCCCTTCCCCGGCTACAAGAAAAACACCCAGCACATGCTGCGCGTGATCCGCAACCATCGCCGCGCGGCGCATGGAGAATCCCGTGGTTATGAGGCGCTGGCGGTGAGCCCCGTGCCGCTCGATCACGCCTCCTGCCCGCAAGCAGACATCATCACCCATGCCAAGGCGGCCTGGGACAAGGCGCTGGAGCTTGGCGAATTGAATGGCTACCGCAACGCCCAGACCACGGTGGTGGCGCCGACCGGCACCATCGGCCTGGTGATGGATTGCGACACCACAGGCATCGAGCCTGATTTCGCGCTGGTGAAGTTCAAGAAGCTTGCCGGCGGCGGCTACTGGAAGATCATCAACCAGGCGGTGCCGGTGGCGCTGCGGACGCTCGGCTATCGCGAAGCTGATATCGCGGAGATCGAGGCCTATGCCGTCGGCCACGGCTCGCTCTCCAATTCGCCCGGCATCAACGCTTCCACGCTGAAAGCCAAAGGCTTCACCGACGAAGCTCTTGGCAAAAGTCGAAAAGGCGCTGCCGACCGCGTTCGACATCAAGTTCGCCTTCAACAAGTGGACCTTTGGCGAGGACTTTTTGCGCGACACGCTCAATATCGCGCCGGAGACCATCGCAGCCCCCGGCTTCGACCTGCTCGCCGCGGTTGGGTTTACCAAACGCGAGATCGAGGCCGCCAACGTGCACATCTGCGGCGCGATGACGGTGGAAGGCGCACCGCATCTGAAGGCCGAGCACTATCCGGTGTTCGACTGCGCCAACCCCTGCGGCAAGATCGGCAAGCGTTATCTGTCGGTCGAGAGCCACATCCGCATGATGGCGGCGTCGCAGCCGTTCATCTCGGGTGCGATCTCGAAGACCATCAACATGCCGAACGACGCCACCGTCGAGGATTGCAAGTCGGCGTATCTCTTGTCCTGGAAGCTCGCGCTGAAGGCCAACGCGCTCTACCGCGACGGCTCGAAGCTGAGCCAGCCGCTGAACTCGCAGCTCATCAGCGATGATGACGACGAGGACGATGGGATCGACGCTTATTACGACAAGCCGATGGCGGCGCGTGCCGCGCAGGTGTCGGAAAAGATCGTCGAGAAACTGGTCGAGCGCATCGTCGTGATGCGCGAGCGCGAGAAGATGCCGGACCGCCGCAAGGGCTACACCCAGAAGGCGGTCGTCGGCGGCCACAAGGTCTATCTCCGCACCGGCGAATATGACGACGGCCGTCTCGGCGAGATCTTCATCGACATGCACAAGGAAGGCGCCGCACTACGATCGTTCATCAACAATTTTGCCATCGCGGTTTCGCTCGGCCTGCAATACGGCGTGCCGTTGGAGGAATATGTCGACGCCTTCACCTTCACCCGCTTCGAGCCGGCGGGCCCCGTGCAGGGCAACGACAGCATCAAGTACGCGACCTCGATCCTCGACTATGTGTTCCGCGAACTCGCGGTCAGCTACATGTCGCGCTTCGATCTCGCCCACGTCGATCCCAGCGAGTCCAACTTCGACGCGATGGGCAAAGGCGTCGAGGAAGGCAAGCAGCCGGAGCAGCCGAGCAGCAAGTATCTGTCCAAGGGCCTGACCCGCTCGCGCACGGATAATCTGGTTGTCATGCGCGGCGTCGACGTCGACGCCCGCGGCTCCGGCAACGTCACCGCGATCGCCGGCCACGGCCCCAGCGCCCGCATCGCCGACACGCTCGAAGGCGCGGTCGCGCTGAAGCAGGAAGCCAGCCACGACCTGTCGCCGACGGAAAAGCTGGAAGCGATGCAGTGGAGCAAGGCCGGCAGCGCTGCCGTGGCGATCGCCCCCTCCAAGGCCGAACGCCGGGCGGAAGCCAAGGCCAAAGGCTACGAAGGCGAGATGTGCTCGGAGTGCGGCAATTTCACGCTGGTGCGGAATGGGACCTGCATGAAGTGCGATACGTGTGGCAGCACGACGGGGTGTTCGTGAACGCCTAACTCATAGAAAAATGGAAAGGCCGCTCGGAGGAGCGGCCTTTTCGCTATCCCCACCAAAACCGAAGCCCTGTATGGAAAAAGTATATCAGGTTTTTGTCAGCTCGACGTATTCGGATCTAAAAGACGAACGTCGCCGAGTAAGCGATACGTTAGCAAAAGCCGGATTCATATCCGTTGGGATGGAACTCTTCCCAGCTACGGACCAGCAGCAGTTTGATTTTATCAAGAGAGTGATCGATCGTTGCGATTACTACGTTGTAATTGTGGGCGGCCGATATGGTTCGCTCGCCGATGAGAGGATTAGCTTTACTGAGATGGAATACGAATATGCGCACGAGCGCGGAGTACCCGTACTCGCGTTTCTGCATCGACATCCGGAGAATATCGCGGTTGGAAAAACAGACCAAAATGCAGAGAAGGCCACCGACGCAATGATCTTCTTCGCAAAGATCAGCGCTACCGGATAGGCTTTTGCGCCATCTTCGCGCGTGGCTTCCTGGGAAAGCCAGAGATACTCATAGGCGACGAGGTTGCCGATCGGCGGTTCGTCCGGGATATGCATGCCTCGGCCTGGCGGACTTAGCGCGACGGCGAAGGAGCGTCTTCGATGTCCGGAATGTCCTCGAGGTCGTAGGGCGCGTCGGTCTTGACCTCAGCCTGTTCGATCAACGCCACGTCGCCATCGCTCAGCGCCTCGACCGGGATGGCCCGCCGGTAGGACGACATCATGTCCTTGAATAGCCTCTCCGACACCAGGTAGGACGGGCTACGACCGGCATGGGTGACCTCAACCGGTTCGTGGACTGCCTTTTCCTCATATTCGCTGAAATTCCTTTGAACTTCAGACGCTGGCACCGAAATCATGACTGCGGCTCCACTCTAACGATGCTTCCAATATATGCCACGATAGCGGCAACCGGAACCCTCGGATTTCCGGGTTTCCGCGGGTGCCCGGCGGCGCCTGCCTTGGAGGGCGGACTTTGCCTCGACACTCCTGTCTTTGCGTATCAAAACGCGAAAGACGCTTTTGCTGTGACAGTGCACTTAGCTCCCGGATGAGCGCATCGACAGCCGGGACCACTCTGACGCCGTCCCGGATATCGCTGCGCTCGTCCGGGCTACGCTCGCTTTGGTTGTGGAGCGAGCGATACTCCTTTCATAGCTGCATTCTCAAGATGCTTTGGCTGCCTTGCCACCAAGCCTCAAGACGCGCGGTGTGGCAGCCGGCACACACGCTCGCTCTTAAGCGCGTCGTCATCAGTAAAAGAGCCGCGCTGTTCACAGACTTGCCGCAAATGCGTGTGGAGCATTGATGGGGACCATTAGCCGAGTATCAATCCATGCGTTTGTCAGCTCTCACGACCGCCGTCGCCGCGCGCGCCGGCGTGCTTTGCTGTGTCTTGTTTATGGTGATAAGCGCGCAAGCGCTCGCGCAGACATCGGCCATGGACAATCCGGGCCCGACCACAGCGCAGCCCTCAGTGCCCGCGCAGGAACAGCCTGCGGCGGCTACCGAAGAGAAACCGCCTGCCGCGGACGACACGCCCGCCACCGCCGAGCAGCAGCCGGCGCCCGCGGAAGAGAAACCAGCCATCGCGCAGGACAAGCCCGCGGCCATCGAGGCGAAGCCGGCCGCCGCACGGACGACAAGCCTGCCATCGTCGAGCAGACGTCGGCCATCCCGGACGTGAAGCCCGCGGTTGTCGAGCAGAAGCCGGCCCCTCGCGACGAAAAACCAGCGGTTGCGAAGCCCGCCTTGAAGCAGAAGTCCGCCGCCAGGCAGCCAGAAAGCGCTGTCCGCAGCAAAGCGGCAGAGCACAGTAAGCCGGTGCAACGAGCCAAGCCGGTGCAATCGTCCAAGACAGCCCAGAAGCCGCGCGAGCGGACCCTGGTCATGCTCTGCACCGGCTTCCGCACCTACAATCCGTCGTCCGGGACTTACCGGGGCTACGACGGCCAGACGCGTTCCTGCCGATAGACGGATTGGCCCAGCACGTAGCCTGGATGAAATAGTATGGCGGATCAGCGCAGCGTAATCCGCCGCTCTCTCGCGATCAGGTCGGTGGGTCACGCTTGGCATCCTTCGAGATGACGCTTCGCAGCTTCTCAGGATGAGGGGTGGAGCGGTCATGACGTCGTCGAACTGATCCGCCCTGCGATTTCGGCCCGCTCGGCTGGCAGGATTTTCGCTTGCGTTATCGGGGCATGGACCTACGGTGCGCCTCGCCTGGACAGGGCCAGAGGACGACGATGGACGGCGCGATGAACTGCCCGAAATGCAATTCCGAACATGCTTATCACGACGGCAGCCTGTGGGTTTGCCCGGAATGCGCCCATGAGTGGAGCGCCGAGGCCGACACCGCCGCGGCGGCCTCCCCCGAGGCGGGCGTGCGCGATGCTCACCGCAACGCGCTCTCGGACGGCGACAGCGTCATCGTCCTCAAGGACCTCAAGGTGAAGGGGTCGTCGTCGGTCATCAAAGGCGGCACCAAGGTCAGGAACATCCGCCTGACCGAGGGCTCGGACGGCCACAACATCGCCTGCAAGATCGACGGCATCGGCGCGATGAACCTGAAATCGGAATTCGTGAAGAAGGCGTGAGGGAACAGCCTGCCGGTTCATCGGCTCTCGCGCCGCGTGATGGGTGTAGCCCGAGTGATATATCCGGGCTGATCCATCCGCTAATCCCGATCTTCACCACGCGAGCGCATTGGCACATTCCGCCGAACCCGGGCCTTTTCTACTTTGCATGGGGTTGTTTTCGCGATTTTGTGTCCGGGCATTGCGATGTTGCCCTCACTTCGCCAGCCCGAGCGACTTCAGCGCCTTGCCGTTGTCCTCGTCGTCCGCCTTCATGAACTCCGAAAACTTCGCCGAATCCAGATAGATCATGTCGAAGCCGCGCCGGTTCATGAACTCCTTGAACTCGTCGCTGTCCCAGGCCTTCTTGATCGCGGTCTCGTATTGCGCGGCGATCTCCTTCGGCAGGCCCTTGGGCGCCGCAAAGCCGCGCCACACACCCTTGTGCCACTTGTGACCCGTCGCCTCCTCGGTGGTCGGCACATCAGGGAAGTTCGGCGCGCGCTTCGGCGAGAAGAACACGAGGCTGCGGATGCGCCCCGCCTTGATCAGCGCCTCGGCTTCCGGCATCGAGCACGCGACGAAGTCGACGCCGCCGGCCGCGAGATCCGTCAGCGCGGTCGCCGCACCCGTGGACGGCACCCAGCGGATCGAGCCGGGCGAAACGCCGTCGGCCTGCATCAGGCCGGCGAGCGCGACATGCCAGCTTCCGCCCTGCCCCGTGCCCGAGGCCACCACCTTGTTCGGGTTCGCCTTGATATGCGCGAACAATTCCTTGACGTTCTTGTAGGGCGAGTCCGCCTTGACGTGGATCGCGGCCGGGTCCTGGTTGACCAGCGCGAGCGGCGCATACTTCTCAAAGGTGAGATCGGTGAGCCCCACCCAGTGCATCAGGTTGATCTCGAGCGTGATGAGACCGAACGTGTAGCCGTCGGGCGCGGCTGACGCGATCGCCTGGTGGCCGACCACGCCCGACCCGCCGGTGCGGTTCACGACGTTCACCGGCTGCTTGAGATCGCGTTCCAGCATATGGGCGATCTGGCGCGCGACCGCGTCGGTGCCGCCGCCGGCGGCCCACGGCACGATCAGCGTGATCGGCCGCTCCGGAAAGTCCGCCCGGGCGTTTCCGGCGCCGAGCAGGCTTGCGGCCGCAAGCGCCGCAAGCGCAAGATTTCTGACATGACGAGACACATGGCGAAACATTCGGCGAAACATTCGCAAACCCTCCCCCTTTGTTTTTGATGCGCCGGGTGCGACACCGCGGCGCGCGCTTATGCGCTATCCGCCATTCGGGCGGCGGAACGCTGACATGTCAAGGGGAAGTGCCGGACACGTTGGCGCAACGGATCCAACCGGGATCGAAACATGGAAGTCTTCGTGACCGGGGCGACCGACTATGGGCTCGCTAACCCGACATGGCCCAGTTGACGGCGATCCCGTCGAGCCTCAGGCGGCTGCCGAGGTCACCGCACTATCGAAGTCGCCGCTTGCGGCTAACGGATGCACGATCGCTTTTGATTTTGGCCGTGCGTTTTGACGCGGGTGGCGTGTTGCGAGGTCGACTTGTGCGCTTGGGACCGGGCCTGACGTCGAGAGGCGGTTCAGGTTGCGAGCTGACCGGCTGGGGTTGCGTATTGCGGACCGCCTCGGCCAGCATCCGGTGCAAGTCAGCCTTGGTCGGTGTGGAGAACTTCGTCATCGGACCGCTATCTCTCTTTCGACTTCGCGGCTTCCCTGGCCAAGCGCTCAGCCTTCAATCGTTCATAATTTTTCCAGAAGGCTTTCTGCTGGACCTCGTACTCTGACGCTGCTTGTTTGCCGGCGCGCTGAAATATCGGCGCGAGGTCTCGCCGCGCCTGGTCCTTCCTTGAATTACTGCTCATTGATCACCTCCATTTCAGTGACCGCTGAGATGAAGATAGCGCAGCAATGGTTTGCCGCGAGGAAAACCCCCGGTTAAGCTTGCCAATTAGGTTTAATGCCGCTGCCTTATGGCGCAGCAAGCGCCCTGCTCGCTCAGTCGTCCCGCTGCACCAACTCGACGGTGATGCCCTCGGGACCCTCGAAGAGCCGCAGCTTTCTGCTGATGTAGTCCATCTCGTCGCTCAGCACGGTTACGCCGTTGGCCACGAGGTGCGCGGTGGCCACCTCAATGTCGTCGACGCGGAACGCGAGGTGGTTGAAGCCCCGTTTTCGCAGATTCGTCGGGTGCGCACCCGGATCGGTCCCTGGGGGCGGGTCGAACACAAGCAGCTGGATCTCGAAATGAGGATCCGCTCCGTCGAGTGCGAGGGTGATGTGCTGCGCTTTCATGTTGGGCATACCCATGTACCGGGCGGGAATGCCACCGTCGATCGTCGCGACGTGATCCTTTCTGAAACCAAGGAGCGCGAAGAACGCGATCGCCGGGCCGGCGTCTGCCACTCCGATCGTAACATGATCCGGATTGAGTATCATCCTGTCACTCCCTGTCATCAACGCCTGCTAAGGGGTGGAAGCAGCACGGCGCTGCGCGCTTCCTCTCCGTGAGGGGCTTGATGGCTGCTCCTTGGTGACGCCGCCATCAGTTTTGTTCTACGTCCGACTCCATTTTGTTCTCAAAGAACGAATTGGAATCGCGCAAATCGGCGCGCGGCAATTCTTAACAATGGGTTCGCTTCGTGTTGCGCGATGTCGCTCCACAGAGCCTCGCTCAACCAGCCTCCTCCGCCGTGAAAAACTTCGTCCCGTCGAAAAACCGGTTCGGCCGGTTGAATATCGCCAGGAACGTCGCGCCGTCAGGTGCGTGCGCGACGTGGATGTTGCCGCCGGGCCGCCAGACGAAGTCGCCGGCGCCGCAGCGCCCCTCGGCGTCTTCCAGCGAGCCTTCGAGCATGAAAGTCTGTTCGAGCGCAGTGTGCTCGTGCAGCGGCACGATGCTGCCTGGCGCCATCTTGAACAGGATGGTGGAGCGCCCTTCGTCATCCTGATAGAGGATCTTCATCTCGATGCCTTCGAACTGTGTCGGCTGCCAGGACATCTTTGATGCGGCGACGATGTGCGAGCGAAGATTTGGCGGGTTGACGGGCACGGGCTGGTTCATGGCTTCTGCTCCCGAATAGCGGCTTATTCCAGTTCGCCGACGGGAGCGGTTTTACCACATTCCGCGTCGGGCGAGAACAGCCGCGGGTTGGCTTGCGATTTCCGGGCTGATCCACCCGCATATCGCAGAGCCCGTCATCCCCCAGGCGACACCATACGTTGGTATGGTTCCCTTGATCCCACCAGATGAGCGGACGCTGCCTAGGCTTGATTGAGCCGATGAACCCGTTCGCCCTAGGCTGCATGCATCGAACAGCGCACCGGCCATTCCGTTGCGAGAACATGACAGAGAACCACGCGAGGGTATCATGACAATGCAGATCTCACGACGCGGCAAGCAATATCTCCAAACCGCACAGACCCTGCTCCGCAACGCCCAATCCATGACCGACAGCGCGGTTGCGTTTCAGCTCAGGACGCTTGCCGAGGATTACCAGCGGCGCGCCGAAAAAGCTTCGCAAGACGACGCGGCCAAGGCACTCGCCCGGGCGGAACGGCAGAGCGCCTACGAATTCGTGTGACCAGCCGCAAGTCGCGGCAAGCCGGTGCCCGGATGGTCCGCCGGGCGCCTGCGCAATTCAGGGAAATACGAAAGCCGGAGGCGAAACATGACCGAAGTCTATTTCCATTGCTCTAACGACAGTCATGAGCTGATCGACGGAAGCGGCACCATCGTGAACGATCTCTCCGAGGCCTTCGCGCACGCCGACGGTCTCGTGCGCGCCATGCTGATGAAGCCCAACACGGAAGATTGGCGCGGTTGGGAATTGCGCGCCACCGACGAGTTCGGCGGCGAGATCTTCACCGTCCCCTTCGCTTCCGTGCTCGGCAAGCTGCACTAAGCATCCGCATGCCGCTTCGCCCACGCGCCGTGCGTCGACGCCGCCGGCTCTGGCATTTCTATCGCCGTACGCCGGGCGGTTTGACCAGCCCCTTCTTCCACAGCCGAAATCCGCCCTCGAACGCGTTGGTGTTGACGCCGAGGCGGACCTTGCGCGGCAGATGATCGATCTTGTCGGCGTTGCCGCCGCCCAGCATGACGTAATCCGGCTCCAGTGCCGCCAGCAGACGCTTCAGGACGTCATTGACCTCGCGTTGCCATTTCTTCCTGCCAACGCGCTTGAGGGCTGCGGCGCCGACGCATTGCTCGAATGTCTTGCCGTTGCGGTACGGCAAATGAGCGAGCTCCATCGGTTCCAGGATGCCATCGACGATCATCGCGGAGCCAAGACCCGTTCCCAGGCCCAGGAACAGCATCCGGCCGCCCTGGTAGCTGCCGATCGCCTGCATCAGCGCATCGTTGACGAGCTTCGTCGGACGGCCGAACGCCTTTTCGAAATTGAAACCGGCCCACCCCCGGCCGAGATTGTGCGGCTCCGACAACGGCCGGTTGTTGACCACGGGTCCCGGATATCCGATCGCGATGACGTCATAGGACCAGTCTTTCGTCAGCGCCTTGACCTTCCTTACCATCACTTTCGCGGAAAGGCCGGGACCGGACGCAAACGCGCGCCTGGTTCGCTCCCTGTTGGTCATGACCTTCACGCGCGAACCACCGACGTCGATCGCCAGGATCGAGTGTCGCGATGCACGCTTGCCCGTTTTCCTCGTCATGAATTCGCGCCCTGCGCTGTCGGACGAACCCAACTGTAGCCGATACGCTTGCCGAGGTAGAGAAACAAACAGCACCAGGCTTTGTTCTCCATCCGACTCCATTTTGTTCGCAAAGAACGAATCGGAATCGCGCAAATCGGCGCGTGGCATTTCTTAACAATGAGTTCACTTCATGTTGCGCGATATCGCTTCACGCCTCCGCGCCATCAACCAATCGTTCGCTCCAGCAACTTGAGCCAGTTCGCCGAACCCAGCTTTGTCAACAACGGTTCGGGGTATCCGCTTTGCCGCAGAGCATCGATCAACACGGGCAGCCCGGCTGCCGAGCCGATTTTCGCCGGCACGGTTGCGCCGTCGAAATCCGATCCGAATCCGACGTGGTCCTCGCCGAGCTTCTCGATGAGATAGTCGAGCTGGCGCACCATCAATCCAACATCCGTATCCGCGGTCATGTTGCCATCGGGACGAAGAAAGCAGGTGGCGAAGTTGAGACCGACCATTCCGCCGCTATCGCGGATCGCGGCCAGTTGCCGGTCGGTCAGGTTTCTCGGCGAAGGGCACAAGGCATGCGCGTTGGAATGCGTCGCGACCAACGGTGCTTTCGAGAGGCGCGCGACATCCCAAAAGCCCTTTTCGGTGATGTGCGAGAGATCGACCAGGATCTTCATCTCGTTGCAGGCGCTGACGAGCTTTTCGCCGTCCCTGGTCAGGCCGTCGCCGAGATCGGGGTCGGCGGGAAACTGAAAGGGAACGCCATGGCCGAAGATGTTGTTCCGGCTCCAGACCGGTCCGAGCGAGCGCAGACCCGCCGCATACAACAGCTCCAGAAAGTTCAGATCGCCGTCGATGGCTTCGCAGCCTTCGAGATGCAGGACCACCGCAAGACTTCCGCGTTGTATCGCGGCCCTGATCTCCGCGGCCGTTTTGCAAAGGGTCACGGCGCCCTGCGAATGGCGAACGATCTTCATCAGGATCGCCAGCTCACCGAGCAGCGGATTTTCGGGCCTCCTCCATCGGCAGCGGAGGCGGAAGCGGCACCGCATACTGCCCACCCGTCATCTGCTTGCTCAACGACGCAAAATTGCCCGGCGACGGCGAGTACATCGCGAACAGGCCGCCCACGAAAGATCCGGCTCTCGCCTTTTTCAGGTCGATATGGCCGGCGTCTTCGCCGCCCAAGAAATCCGACACCACGTCAGTGGACGCCGACTTGTAGAGACGCAGCAGAACATCGTTGTGCCCGTCGAAAACAGAGATATTGGTCGTCATTACCACTCCTCGTATCCCAGCCCCGGCCTTGACAGCCGCATCTTCTCCGCCAGCCGTCGGCTCCCCGTCTCCTCCGCGCGCGCCAGCTGGTTCGCCACCGCGACGTGGTCCTCATCGCTCTTGTGCTGGTTGAGCTTCGATTGTCCCTCGATCTGGTCGACGACGAGATCGATGACGCGGATGGACTGACAGCATCGACTCGCGCTTGGTTGGCTCCATCGCCGCCAGCTCCCAGGGCGCTTCGGCAGGCGCGCCTCGGAAACCCTGAGCAGCGCGTCGCCATGGCCGCGGTTCTCGTCGAGCTCGCGTAAGCGCGCGACGCCGGAGAGATGCACGGCCTCGTAGAGCCAGGTCGAGACGTTGTCGCGCGAGGCATACCAGTCGTTCGAGATATAGGCGTCGTCGCCGGAGACGATCAGCAGGAAGCGCCGCTTACCGTCGACGAGTTCGACCAGCGGATTCCTGGCCGTGAGATGGATCTGGACGATCACGCTGCTATCGCGCTGCGCGACGACGAACGGCACGTGGGAGCCACGCGGCCCGCGCTCATCCGCGGCGACGATCACGCCAAAACCGCGTTCGGCCGCGAACGCGAGCGCACGCTGCTCCTCGATGCGAAACTGGGGGCGGAGAACATGCATACCTTAAGCGCTCGAACGGCTGGAGGGTGGAAGGCCTCCGCAAGGCTAGCCTATTCTCCCGCAGGGGTCACCGGCTGCGGCTCGCAAGGCGGGTAGCCCGGATGAAGCGCAGCGCAATCCGGGACCAATCTAACACCGCCCCGGATTTCGCTTCGCTCCACCCGGGCTACAGCCGATCACACACCTTACCGCTGCCTCTGCGCCAGATAGAACCCGAACAGCACCGTGACCAGCCCCGCCGCCTGCAGCGCGGTCGGGGGCTCGCCGAGCAGCAGCCAGCCGATCAGGATCGTCAGCGCCGGCACGGTCGCCGGGAAAACCGCGGCACGGGCGACGCCGATGGTCTGGATCGAGAACGCGAACAGATACAGCGCGGCCGGGCCGGCCAGGATGCCCTGCGCCAGCGCCTGCAGCGCGTTTTCACCGAGGCCGAGCGCCGCCACCCGGGCGAAGCCGGCGAAGGCCGCATAGAGCGGCAACAGCGCGAGCGACAGCACGCTGATGACGGTGGCCGCCGAGAAGGCGTTGACGCGCCAATGCCGCAGCAGCGTGCCGAACACCGCGAACATCAATCCGGTCAGCACAAACAGCAAATCGCCGAGCACGCCGTGGGCACCGATATGCCCGATCAACTCGGCCCCGATCACCGCAAGCCCGCCGACGATGACGACCGCCCCTAGCGCGCGCGACAGCGGAACCCGCTCGCGGAGAAACACCGCGGCGAGCAACAGGCCGCCGAGCGTCGCGCTCGAAGGCTGGATGACGCTGCCGTGGCCGAGCGGCACGAACAGGAAGCCCGTATAGCTGATGAGCGACATCACGGGCCCGCCCAGCACCATCAGCACCAGTCCGCGGCCCCATCCGATGCCGCAGAGATTACCGATGCCGGCGCGAAGCACGATCGGCAGGAACACCAGCCCCGACCACAGAAACCGATGCATCAGCAAATCCGGCGGCGTGAACCCGACCTTCAGCCCGTGCCGTGTCGCCACAAAGCCGAGCGCCCAGCACAGCGCCGCGCCGAGGCCGCACGCGACCCCCAACAGGGCCGGCTTCGCATCGGATTTTTGGCCTGGAGCATCGCCGCCGCGGGTCGGCTCGTTCATCGATGGGGCTTACGTCAGGCCGCCCAGCCGCACAACCCACCCCCATGCAGATCTCGTAGGGCGGATTAGCGGCTTGTCCGCCGTAGCTTGGCGAGCGAAGGCGGAAGCGTCATCCGCCATTCACTCGCCAGGCATCGGTGGGTTACGCTACGCTAACCCACCCACCTCGAAAGGACCACCATGAACGAAAATCGATACTACGGCGTTCGGGTCGAGGGCGCGAAATACGGCGTGGGCTTCGGCTCCGCACTCGCCATCGCGATCTCCTACACCAACAACCACTCGATCCTGTGGGCGATCATCCACGGCATCCTGGGCTGGCTCTACGTGATCTATGTGGCGCTGTTCGGGTGAATCCCAGCAGCGCACACCTTGCCAGACCTCATCCTGAGGAGCCGCGAAGCGGCGTCTCGAAGGATGGATGGCACCAGCGGGGCCTCATGGTTCGAGACGCGCGAAGACGCGCTCCTCACCATGAGGTTACTCGCTTCCCTGCTCGGCTCAGGCCGCCTTCGCTTCCTTCTCCGGCGGCGCCGTTTCCATCGCCCGCATGTAGAGATCGAGCAGGCTTTCGCGCTCGTCGCGCTCGTCCTCGTCCTGCTTCCGCAGCTTGATGATCTCCTTGAGGATCTTCACATCGAACCCTTCGCCCTTGGCCTCGGCAAAGACTTCCTTTTTCTGCTCGTTCAGCTCCTGCAATTCGCCGTCGATGTTCTCGATCCGCTCGACGAAAGAACGAATACGGCCGCCGGGAATGGTGACGTCAGACATGGTGCCTCCCTGTTGAATGAGGTCGTGAAAATGACCGCAAACAAATAACCAATGTGTTAACCTCGGACGGTTCCCCGCCTTGAAACCCGATATTCTCCAGACTTGACCACATGAACGTGATCTCAATTCAGTCGCAGGTCGCCTACGGCCATGTCGGCAACAGCGCCGCGGTGTTTCCCATGCAGTTGCACGGGATCGACGTGGTTGCCGTGCCAACCACGCTCCTGAGCAACCGGCCGGGCTATCCGACCGTCCGCGGCCGGGTGCTAGATGCGCAACTGGTCGCAGATCTCCTGCTCGGGATCGAGGAGCGCGGCGCGGTCGATACGGCGCAAATGATCCTGTCGGGCTATCTGGGCTCGCCTGATATCGCCGCCGTGGTCGCGGATTTTGTCGCGCGCGCCAAGGCCAGAAACCCGAAGCTCGCCTATTGCTGCGACCCCGTGCTGGGGGATCGCGACCGCGGCCTGTTCGTCCACGCTGGCATCCCGCCGCAGGTCGCCGACCGGCTGTGCCCGCTCGCCGATATCATCACGCCCAATCATTTCGAGTTCGAATGGCTGTGCGGGGCGAAAGCCGCGACGATCGATCAGGTGATCGACGCGGCGCGCGCGTTGATGGCGCGCGGGCCATCGACGGTCGTCGTCACCAGCGCCGAACTGGCAGACACGCCTGACGGCGAGATCGAAACGCTCGCCGTCGAGCGCACCAAGGCCTTTCGCGTGCGCACGCCAAAACTGCCGATCAGCCCGAACGGCACCGGCGATCTGTTCGCCGCGCTGCTGGTCGCCGCCCGTGTCCGCGGGAACGACACGCCGGAGGCGCTGAGCCACGCCGCATCCGCCATCTTCGCCGTGCTGGAGCGCACCGCGATCAGCGCGACCGAGGAAATGCGCATCGTCGAGAGCGCCGCGCTGCTCGCCAACCCGAAGCGCCGGTTCGATGCGCCATCGCCATCAATGAATATCGCGTAGGGCGAAGAAATGAGCCGTTTCTGGAGCAGCCTGACGCACGACCTGAAACCCTATGTGCCGGGCGAACAGCCCCGCATGGCGGAGCTGGTCAAGCTCAACACCAATGAGAGTCCGTTTGGTCCTTCGCCACGCGCGCTGGAAGCCATTCGCGACGAGGCGACCGATACGTTGCGTCTATATCCAGACCCACAGGCGACCGCGCTGCGCGCTGCCTTGGCCGCCTACCACCAGGTACGCCCCGAACAGGTGTTCGTCGGCAACGGCTCGGACGAAGTGCTGGCCCACGCCTTCGCCGCGCTGCTGAAGCATGATGTGCCGTTGCTGTTCCCTGACATCACCTACAGTTTCTACCCGGTCTATTGCCGCCTGTTCGGCATCGCGTACGAAACCGTCCCGCTCGATCAGGCCATGCAGATCCGCGTCGCCGACTATCGCCGGCCGGCCGGCGCGGTCATCGTACCCAATCCGAATGCGCCGACAGGGGTTGCGCTGTCGCGGGCCGAGATCGTTACCCTGCTGGAGCAACATCCCGACGCTCCCGTCGTGATCGACGAGGCCTATGTCGATTTCGGCGCCGAGACCGCGATACCGCTGGTCGCCTCCTATCCGAATCTTCTGGTCGTTCAGACCATGTCCAAGTCACGCGCGCTGGCCGGGTTAAGGGTCGGCTATGCGATCGGCGACGCTGATCTGATCGAGGCGCTCACGCGGGTGAAGGACAGCTTCAACTCCTATCCTCTTGGCCGGCCCGCCCAGGCCGGCGCCATCGCTTCGTTGGAGGACGAAGCCTATTTTCAACAGAGCCGCGCGCGCGTGATCGAAGGCCGGGAGCGGCTGAACCGCGGTCTCGTCCGGCTTGGCTTCGAAGTACTGCCGTCCTCCGCCAACTTCGTCTTCGCGCGGCATCCCGCGCACGAGGGCGCGGCGCTCGCCACCGCGCTTCGCCAGCGGGCGGTGATCGTCCGCCATTTTTCCGCGCCGCGCATCGCCGATTATCTTCGGATCACCGTGGGCACCGACGCGCAGATCGATCGGCTGTTGTCGGCCCTGTCGGACGTCCTCGGCAACGCGTAAGGGAGAAACCCATGCAAGTCGCGGTCATCGGTGCCGGAGCGGTCGGATGCTACTATGGCGGACTGCTGCTGCGCGCCGGGCATGACGTGACGTTCATCGGCAGGCAGCCGCATGTCGACGCCATCAATGCCCATGGCCTGCTGCTCGACACCAAGTCTTTCAAAGGACACCTGCCCGCCAAGGCCGCGACCGACGCAACCGCCCTCGCCTCGCCCGATCTGGTGCTGATTTGCGTGAAGTCGGCCGATACCGAGCAGGCCGGCCGGTCGCTCGCCGGACACTTGCGGCCGGAAACATCCGTTCTCAGCCTGCAGAACGGCGTCGACAATGCGTCACGTCTGCGCGCGGTCACCGGCCACGCCGTCATTCCCGCGGTGGTTTATGTGGGCAGCGAGATGGCCGGGCCAGGCCACATCAGGCATCACGGCGGCGGCGACCTCGCCATCGGCGCCTCGGCCGCGAGCGAAGCGCTGGCGCAAACGCTTGAGGCTGCCGGTGTCCACACCGCCATCGCTGACGACATCGAGGTCACACTGTGGAGCAAGCTGGTCATCAACTGCGCCTTCAATGCGCTGTCTGCTGTGGCCAGCATTTCCTACGGGCCGATGCTGGAAGTCGAAGGCGCAAGAGATGTCGTCACGCGCGCGGTGCAGGAAGCGATCGCGGTCGCCCGAGCCTGCGGCGTGTCGTTGCCCGATGACCTCCTCGCTAATATCCTCAACATCCCCACCATGATGCCAGAGCAGAAGTCGTCCACCGCGCAGGATCTCGCGCGCGGCAAGCCCAGCGAGATCGACTTTCTCAACGGCTATGTGGTGCGCAAGGGAACTGAGTTGGGCATTCCCACGCCGACCAATCACGCCCTGCAGGTGATGGTGAAGCTGGCAGAGCGAGGCAAGGAGATATCCGGTGGGCGGACGTAGCTTGCGCTCAGGAAATCTCGTAGACCGACACCTTGTCCGCGATGCCGCTCAACGTCACGCTTCTCGGCGTCGGCTTCAGCCCGTTGCTCTCAAGCAGGGCGTGGGCACGCGCGTTCTCCACCACCTGTTCCGTCACCACGATCGAACGCGAGGCCGCAAGGCCCTGGACGCGCGAGGCGATATTGACCGTCTGGCCGAAATAATCCTGCTGGCCGTTGAGCGTGACCGCGAGGCACGAGCCTTCATGGATGCCCATCTTCAGCCGCAGGCTCTGGTGCTGACGCTCGGCGCCAAGATCGCTCATCGCCTCGCGCATGCGGATCGCCGCCGCAATCGCGCGATCGGGCGTCTCGAAGGTCGCCATCACGGCATCGCCAATCGTCTTCACGACCGCGCCTCGTTCCGACGCGATGATCTCCTGCAGCAGCCTGAAATGCTCGTTGACGAGATCGAACGCTGTGAGGTCACCGACGCGCTCATAGAGCTCGGTGGAGTCCTTGAGGTCACTGAACAGGAAAGTCAGGCTCAAAATCTTGAGGCGCTGGCCGATGGCGAGCGTGTCGGTCCGGTAGATATCGCGAAACGTCTGATTGCTGAGGAGACGCGTTGCCGTGAGAACCGGCTTTCGTCGCTTGAGAAGGTCGTCCAGCGCCTGATTGGCCACCCATACCGCCGGCAGCACGCGCGCGTCGGTGCGGTTGTCCAGGGCGAGGCGCAGCGGCCCGGGGCGCAAGGCAAGATTGTCGACGGGAACCTGGACCTTGTTGAAGATCACCGACAGGTTCTGGCGCTCGCCGGTCCCCTCGCCGGCAACTTCCAGGAACTGAGCCGTATGCGTCACGGGATCGAACACGATCAACGTGCCATCAGGCACCTGCAGGGAAAGGATCGCCCTTTCGCCTGCCGGCAGGTCGACGATTTCGAGCGTGACGTCGTCCAGAAGCTTTTGCAGATCGTTCGGGAGATCGATCGCCGAACTCCAGAATATCTGGCGATAATATTCGGCCGCGGACAGTTCGTCGGGACTATGCGCTGCGATCTTCCGCACCCGCGGGCTTACCGTAAACGTCACCTCGACCAGATTATCGAGCGTCGTCTCGTAGCCCGCGGCGCAGAAAGCGCAATTATACTGCGCGCTATCGAGCGTCTTCAGGCTCTTGTTGGTGGAAAGAACCCCGGCACAGCTCGGGCACATCACGTTCCACGTCATCTCGAACATGCCGAGCCCGACCGCATTCAGGAGCGCGGCGATGACCCGCTCTTCGTCGAGGCCTTCCCTGCTCGCAAGATCGAGCGCGTTCATCTTGTTCAAGGCATGATCCGGCGCATCCCGCACCATGCGCGCGAGCATATCCACGACGGCTTCGTCGGACGACTGGCGCAGGGCGGCAAACAAGGTCTCGGTTTCGCTCATGCGGCGATGCTACCTGAAAGAAGGCAGCACGAACACCCGCTAACCCCGAGGGCGGCCGGCACCCCTGTCATTCATCAAGACAAAAAACCCGCGACTAAATCGCGGGCCCTTTGCAATCTCGGTAATCCAAACGGATGTGGAGTGTCGGTCAGCGCGTTGCGAGACCGGTGGTCCGAGCTGGTGCGACGGTCACGGCCGTCAGTTTCGTCCGCGGCGTCAGCACACTCAGCTGATGCGCCGTGGCCGTGGAGGTTGCTACCGGCGACTGTTCCCTGACATTCGCAGCTCCCAGCGCTTGAACCTGCACCGCCGATATCGGCAAACCCGCCGCTTCGTAGGTCGGCAACTCCGCCGCGAGGGCGGCAGGGCCGCCAGCAATCAAGATCGCGGTAGCGGCTGCGATGGATAGGGTGATCTTCTTCACTTCAATTCTCCGGGGTAGGATTCGAAGGCACAGCCTACCCCTTTATTGCTGCATTGCGATATCGATATATTGCATTGCAACAATGCGGCTTTCGCCTATCATTAAATAGTGAGCGGCAAATAGTGAGCGGCGCTCTGACACCGCCCCGGATTTCGCTGCGCCTTGTCCGGCCTACGCTTCCTCGCTGGCGCCCACTTCATCCACAAACGCCCGTATTCCCGCAGCGCTCTGCTTGCCATGGGCGAACACCATTCCGAGATGATCCCCTCCCGTCGAGAGAAACCGAATCCCGCTGGCGTCGGCGAACGCCTTTCGCTGGTCATGCGCGGGTTCGCCCGCGCCCTCCCAGATCATCACGGGCACGCCGGCGTCCGCGACGGCCTTTCCCGCGCCATCGACCTCGGCAAGCGCGTCGAAACAGGCGCGCACGCCGGGCTCGCACTCCGCGGTGACCCATCTGGTCAAATGCGGCGCGGTCAGCCGCGCGAATTTCATGAAGGCGTCAAACTGCAGCGGCCCCCGGCTGGTCGGCGGGAGGCCGTTGACGACGTCCCAGCCGCCGAGCACCAGCGAAGCCAGCCGCTTCGGATGATATTTCGCAACGCCTATGCCGAGCCACGCCCCCATCGAGTGTCCGACCAGATGGGCGCGCTCGCAATCGAGATCATCGATCACGGCTATGATGTCGCCGGACCGTGGCTCCTGATGGTATCGATCAGGGTCGGTCGGCTTGTCGCTCAGCCCGTGGCCCAGCGAGTCCACGCACGCGACGCGGTATCGCTCGCGCAGCGCGCCGACGAAGCCGGCCTGCTTCCAGGCGCCGCCATCCATCAGCAGGCCGTGCTGCAGCACGACCAGCGGCCCCTCGCCCTCCACCGTGTAATGAATTCGTCGTCCGCGATGAACGGCAAACGGCATGCGAAATCCCCAAGCCCCGGCAACCATACGCCGGGTTTGAGGTAGGCATTGCCGATCGATATGGAAGGGCGTTCGCCCCGCCATCCGGCGGCTTCATCCGCATCGCTGGCCGCCTAAAGCGCGATGAGGTTCGGATGAATCGTCATCGCGCTTCAGGTCTTTGTTTGAGCATGATCTTTTCGGAAAACCGCTGCACGCTTTTCCGGATCAGCTCTAGGCGACCGTTCGCTTCTCGATGATCTTCCGGAAATCAGTCGCCAGGCTGTTGTAATAGCCGGCCAGCACCTCATAGAAGGTCTGCTGGGCCTTGTCGGTTGCCGCCCGTGCCTGCTCTTCGCACCGGGACGCCTTGGTCTCGTACTTCTGCACCTTGGTCTGAAGCTCAGCCACCACCATGGGTCATTACTCCCCGCCACGTATACACACCCTGACGGTAGCCCGGCAAAAGTCGAAAAGATGTCCGCGGCAAGGAGATTTCGCAGCGTCGCCGTGAGCAAGCCGTGGCGTCCCGCCCGGGCCTACCGCGCCGGCACCGACGCCGGCGGACGGAAGGACGACCGTGACTGGCCTGTCGTCGCAGCTGGCGGCTTCGCCGCGACGCGCGATGGGCCGCGCTTGGCGCCGTCGACGGATTCCAGATAGGACGCGAGCGCCCAGGCCGAACTGGAACCGCTGACGTAGTGCTTTTGCAGGAACAGATAGAGCGTGAGCCTGAAGCGGCCCTTGGCGAGGCCGCGCGGACTGCGATGGCAGGACACGCAGCTCTCCGAAAACAGCTTTGGCGCCGGTTTGCCCTGATCGAGATTCTGCGCTTCGGCCACCGAGCCGGTCAGGAAGGCAGTCACGGCAAAAACAAGCAGGCCGCTGGCCAATTTCGTTGGCGACATCATTATTCCCGGGGCGTGGAGCGGATGCGCGACCTGTCCACCGTCGGCCGCGGAGCGAGTAGAGAACACATCTGCCGCGCAGCGGTGGCGAAAAGTGGGCCGCGCTGCGCCGGTCGTTGGGCAGCGCGCCCGCTCAATACGGCGGCTTCTTCCGCTCCCGCTGCGCCTTCGCCGCCTCCATCCACCACGTCAGGTCATCCGCAAAGCGCGGGAATGCGTGCGCCAGCGCCTTGCCGCCGTCGCCGGTCGGCTTGGCGTCTTCGGACAGCGTCTGCGAGATCGGCCCGGCCGCAATCGTGCTCGAGATCACCACCATGCCCATCTCGGAGAGCGTGCCGTGCCAGGCGAGCGCGGCGCGCACGCCGGAGAACCGCCCGGCCGAATAGCTGGCAATCGCAGCCGGGCGCCAGAACCATTCCTCGAGGAAATGATCGGTGAGGTTTTTCAGTCCCGGCTGCATGCCCCAATTATATTCGCCGGTGACGAACACGAAGCCGTCGGCGTCGCGGATCTGGCCTGCCAGTTTTTCCAGCGCCGCAGGCGCCTCGCCCTTCGGATGTTCCTTGTACATCCGGTCCAGCATCGGCAGGCCGATCGCCTTGGCGTCGATCAATTCGACATCGTCGCCGCGGGCGCGAAAACCCTCGACGATGAAGTGCGCGAGCCGGATACCCATGCGGTCGGAGCGATAGGAGCCGTAGAGGACGAGAATGCGGTTGCCCATGATGAAGACAGGCTAACACAGCGCGGCCTGATGGGCGCAGTCCAAAGATGCGGCGCTTTCGCGTCCGGCTCCGCTGCGATTCCATGCCTCAAGGTCGGCCCCCGAACAAAATCAAAATCCTTCGACAGGAATGTGAGCCGCATCACTTATGATCAGAACCTATCGGGCTACCTTGCTACTACAGATTGCCTTCGCAGGAGACCGACCATGACCCAGGTCTATTTCCACTGCTCAAGCTCCCGCGGAGTCCGGATCGATCGATCCGGTGAAGCGGTGAGCGACCTCACCGAGGCGCGCGACCGCGCCGCCTGTCTCGTCCGGTCGCTCATCATGGAACGCGGCGCGGAAGACTGGCGCGACTGGGTTGTGCACGTCAGCGACGATTTCGATGACGAACTCTTCGTTCTCCCCTTCGCATTCGTGCTCGGCAAGGTGCACTGAGAGCAAGTAGCGGGCTTCGCCATCGCGCGCTAGCGACCAAACTATCAGCTTCAGCACAACAGATCGGCCCAAGAGAAAAGGCCGGCGGGCATTACGCCGCCGGCCTTCTCTTGCAACTGCCGGCTCGCGCAAGTCCGGTTCCGCTGCGATTACATGCCTAAAGTTTGACCATCACTTGGTTAACGAAATCCTAACAGGTTGGGCGTGAGATCCATCACGGAAGGGCGTGAGTCGTCCGGCTAGTTTGGTGTCACCTGACGAGCACATTGCCCGTAATTCCCCCGTCAGGAATTGATCGGGATATCAAGCGGATTCCGCGGCTGCTATTTTGCAAAGCGCGGATTCGCAAGGCTCGCGAGGACACCGAAAATGGCCCAGGTCTATTTCCACTGCTCGAACTCCCGGGAAATCCGGATCGATCAATGCGGCGTCGTGGTGAGCGACCTCGCCGAGGCGCGCGACCACGCGGCCTGCGTCGTTCAATCGATGATCAGGGAAAGCAGCGCGGAAGACTGGCGCGACTGGGTCGTGCATGTCAGCGACGCCTTCGACGACGAGATCTTCGAGGTCTCGTTCTCCTCCGTCCTCGGCAAGCCGCATTGAGGTCGCCATGATCGCCGCGACACCCTCCTTCATGCCCCTGCTCCGCCGCCTCGATCTGTTCGTGACGAGGTGGCACCGCCTGTTCGAGCGCGCCTGCGACAGTTACAGGCCCGAGCGTCATTACATGCGCGGGCCCGGCCCGAAATGGTACGCCAAGCACCGCACCGAAGGCCCGGCCCGTTAAGCCTGCCGCCGCTTGCTGAGGGTTCCGAATCCGGAACAAAAGGCGACCGGCAGCCCCAACCTCTCCACGACATGGCCTTGCTTTGGTCAAACCTCGCTGGCCGTGTGCCGCCGTGGGCAGAGGATTATTAACCGCAGCACCTACGCATCGTCAGATGCGGATGACATTGGAGTAAGGGACCCCGCCAATGCAATCCACGCAACCGCTCAATTCCGCGCAGCCGCCGAAAGAGGCCGATCCGCACGACGTGTTTGCGATCGAGTTCGATCCTCGCTGCGCGCGCCGACCACCGCGCGCCGCCGCTCGCGCAGGATCCGGCAAGCCAGCCGGCTGCACCGCAGGTGCACGTCGCGCCCGAGATTTCGGTCACCGCCGCAGCCCCACAGGTCGAGCCGGTGTTTCACGCCATCGATGTCAGAAATATCCAGGTTGAGAGCCTCCAGTCCGATGAGATCAAGGTCGATGAGATCAGGGTCGATGACCTCAAGCCGCCGGGCGAAAAGCTGGCGCCCAAATGGATGAAGCGTATCGTCATGGGCTTGCTCGGCCTGTGTGGCGCCATCGCCGCCGCCGCGTGGCAGCACTATGGCGACCACGCCAAGGCGATGGCTGTGAGTTGGGCGCCGCAATCCGTGCTCGCGGTGCTGTCTCCCTCGGAAACGCCTCCCACCGCCGAGTCGGCGGGTGCCCCTGCCATTCAAGCCGCGGCAGCAGATCAGGCCGCACCAGCCGAGCAGCCGGCAACGCCGGCCAAGACGGAACAGGCCGCCGCAACCGCGGCGACGGTCCCTTCGACGGAGTCGGCGCAGTTGCAGTCGATGGCGCAGGATCTCGCCGCGATGACCAGGCAGGTCGAGGAACTGAAAGCCAACATCGCGCAGCTCCGGACCAGCCACGCCCAGATGGCGCGTGAAGTTGCGAAGGCTGCCGACGCAAGAGCTTCGGAAGCCCGGCCTCCCGAACAAGCCCCGCGTCCCCGGGTCGCGGCAGTACCCCCGCCGCGAGCAGCCGTGACCCCAGCACCGCCCGCGCCGCGTCGGCCGCCGCCGCCGGCCCAAGCCGCGTACATCCCGCCTGTCCAGCCATTGCCGCCGCCGGCCGCTGCGCCGGTGCAGGCGCAGCCCGCGCCGCCGCCGCAACTGGCTGACGATGGCCAGCCTGTGCTGCGGCCGCCGATGCCGCTACGGTGAGCTGTCCGTAACCCGGGCTACAGAGCTACGCAGCTTGCACCCCTCAGCTCTGGTGCGGGCCGCGCATCATCTTGATGGCGTCCTCGATGTGACGCCACTCCTTGGCTTCCTCGTCGTCGCCCTTGCTCTCGCAGGCCAACGCATTGCGCGCGGCTTGCGCGATCGCGGTAAGGCCATGCTTCTCCAGCATCTGCCGCGCGATCGTGTGGATTTGAATCTCGGATATCATGGCGCTCTCCCGAGTTTCGATCGATGTCCTACAACCGCCGATCCAGAGCGCTCGTTCCCTCGCTTCGCGGTCACATTTGATGCCGGTTCCGGAGATTCGCAGGATGGGTAGAGCGCAGCGAAACCCATCAATACCGGGCGCGGAGGCGGCGTGATGGGTTTCGCTGCGCTCTACCCATCCTGCAGAACCCAATCTACAGAACCCCGATGTCAGGCGGATCGAACCAGTTCGTCAGCGACAATCCGCCATCGATCACGATGGCGGCGCCGGTGACGTAGGCCGATATCCGGTTCGACAGCACGGCGAGCGCCAGCGGCGCGAGGTCCTCGGCCTGGCCGAGCCGGCCGAGCGGGATGTGTCTGGCAAGCCTGGGATCGGCAACGAAGCCGCCGGCGGCGATCGCGCCGGGCACCAGCGCGTTGACGCGGATGTCGAAGCGGCCAAACGTCTTGGCCAATTCCTTCACCAGCATCGAAAGCCCGGCCTTCGCCGTCGAGTAATGCGGCAGGTTGCGCGGCGTGCCTGAATGCAGCGACGTCAGCAGCAGGAACGAGCCGGGCTCCTTGTCCGCGATCAGCTTTCGCGCCAGCTCGCGCGATAGATGGAATCCGGCCTCGAGATTGACAGCATGCATCTGCGCCCACCTCTCGGTGGTGACGGCCATGGCATGATCGGCCTCGCGCCGCGGCGGCGAGGCGCTATGCACGAAATGCGTCACCCGCCCGACCGCGAACTGCGCCTCGGCCAGCAGCGCGCCGCGCGCTGCAGGATCGGCGAGATCGCCGACCCAGGTCACCGCCAGATCCGGGCGGGGCGATGCTTTGGCTGCGGCGGTAACCGTCTCCCGGTTCACATCGGCGAACACCGTGCGTACGCCCTCGCCCACCAGCGCCTGGGCAATTGCGCGGCCGATGCCGTTGCCCGCACCGGTGACGAGCGCGGCCTCGCGCGCGGGATCGAAGGGCGTGTTCAACAGGCTCATGGCGGTCGCCTCTTTCGGTAGATAGCTGCAACACAATACGTTTGCGCTTGCGCTGGATCAAATCGGCATACCGGTTGCACCGTCAGGTTGCTTCCACCTGCTCCAAAACAGTCCTAGTCTCCAGCAGCATTGAGCGGGGTTACCGTCATGCGAACCCGCGTGAGAAAGTTCGCCCACATCCTTGAACGCCTTGGGCTTGCGATGGCAGGCGCGGCGAGCGGGTTGTTTGTGGCAGCGCTGGTCGGAACGAGCCACGCCGCGCTCACCAACCAGGCCTTCCTGCTCCTGATGATGCTGGGCGGCGCCGTCGGCTTCTATCTCGGGATCGATACGCCGCCCCTGCCCTTCAAGTCATCGACCGGAAACGGTCCGCCCTCGGAAGGCGGCTGGGACGGCAAGATCGACACGCCGGAACTGCTCAGCGCGGTCGGCACCTTCTTCGCCGCGTTCTCGGCCTTTGCTTCCGTCGGCGTGATCGTGCTGCGCCAGGATCCGCATCTGACCTGGATCGGCATGATCATGGCCGGATGGGTGGTCGGCGTCGCCATGCAGATCATAGCCGGCACGATTGCGCGCACGCGCCGTTGATCTGCCTTGCCGTCAGTGCTCCTCTTCCTCGAGCGTGAGCACGAGTCCGGTCAGGACCGCGCCAATGCCGAACATCAGGCCGCAGGTCGCGACCAGCATCACCGCCGTTTGCATCGGAGCCTCGCTGTGCGCGATCAGCTCTCTGAGGTGGAACGCTTCAATCAGGCCCAGCAACAGCACCAGCGAGAGGCCGAGCGCCACGCCCATCAAAAAGTGGGTGAGCAGTTTATTGACCAGGGGCTCATCCTTGCGCATGGCCGTTCCGCTCCCGGCAACGCCGTTCCGCGATCTGGACGATGTGCGGTAACGCGTCGCCCGGGTCACGGGTTCCACAGACCGTAGCAAAACGCTTTGTCGCCGGCGCAGCGCATCTGTGCGTCCGGTGCGTTTGCCAGGCGTTAAGCAAACGACCACGCTGGCTGCGCCCTTTCAAAAAAAATCCACAATTTTTTCTAGGAAAAAGAGGGACATTTCGAAAAAGGAGAACTTCCCATGCGGTTAGGGCACGCGATTTTCGTCGGCTTGATGGCCGCCCTGCTCACGCTGGCAGCGCCCACGCTCGCCAGGAATTCAAGCCAGCAAAAATCCAGCGAGGCGCCCGCCTCGTCCTCCTGCAACGCCTATCAGCAGACAGCCGACGGCACCTGGAAGCAATTGCCGTGTCAGGAATTGGGTTCCAGGCCGCCGACGCAGCCGAAATCGGCGTCAAAGAGCGGGGGCGAAGAAACACGCTGAGCCTGCGCGTTCAGATCTTTGAGGCTGCAATCAAACGGGACAAGCGAAACCAAGCGTCGTTCCGGATCGTGCTTCCATTGCACAGTGACATGCGGCGTCATCACCGACGCGCCAAGGCGCAAACGGCTGAGCAAGTTCCGAAGACAATGATGTCAAGGACTACTCGAAGCCCCGGATTTGTTCATTTGTAGAACATTGGAACGGACGCAATCTAACCGCGTTCGATGCTCGCGCCGGTCGTCAGGCCCTGGCGCGTCGGGAAATAACGGCGCAGCCTCTTCCCCGGAATGGGCTCGTTTTTCGTTGCGAGGCTGGAACATGCCAGACAGCAAGAAGAGGCGCAGCGGGTCCGATCGCCGGGAGGTCGCAGCGGGCGAGCCCTACGAAGTCGGATACTTTGCAAAGAAGCATGACATTACGCGCGACCAAGCGCGCGAACTCATTCGTCGAATTGGTAACGATCGGGAGAAGCTCAATGCTGCGGCATCGCGGCTCTTTCGCAAGTAGTGCGCACTGGGGCTAGTCGCGGGAGCGAACAAACACGCTGAGAATTCCGCGCGGCGGATGGCCGGAAATGAAGGTCCCGGATGCGGAAAATCGGGGCTCACGGTCCGACCAGTACCCGTGCGCGACAACCCAGGCGCAACGAAACTCGTCGGTTCACCCCGCGGGTTTCCCTTGCGGTGTACTGCCATACCGACCTAGGCTGTCTCCTTCGATCGAACAGGGAGTGCGGACGTGGCTACAGGTACGGTGAAGTGGTTCAATGCGACCAAGGGGTTTGGATTTATCCAACCCGACAGCGGCGGCAAGGATGTCTTCGTACACATCTCGGCGGTTGAGAAGGCGGGCCTGAGCAGCCTCAATGAGGGTGCCAAGGTAAGTTATGAAGAGAAGGAAAACCGGGGCAAGACGTCCGCGGAAAACCTGAGAGTGGGTTAGCAAGCGCTGATGCGGCAACGCGGACCCGCCGGCAAGCCGGCGGGCCTCCTATTGCAAAGCTGCCAACTGAAACGGCCCTACCCGCGTACTCTTTGACATGAAGAGACGCTTGACGACGGTCGGCTCGTCGTCGCCAAGGAACTAACGCCCACCTGACTGCTGTGGGAGCGATTGCTCGCGGAACGCAGCATTTCCCTCGTTGCCTCCGGTCCTCGCGGATCAGTGTGTCGGAACCCGCAGGTGGTGACCGCCCGCCAACCAACCCTCGCCAACCAACCCTGATGCCCCTCGCGGGCGCGGGCCAGTGGAGCCATTTGTCCTTTTCAACCCGGCCGGCACCGAAGCAGTAATCGCTAGCGATTATCACCGCGTTGGGTGACGTTTTCCGTCACGTAGTCGTTCTCCAGGTCATTTCGTCCCTGATTGACTGTCGAAACCACACCGATCCGGCGGGAAAGAGGAACGTACCGGGCTTGGACGGATTGAGGGTTCTCAGTTCCGTCCATGAAGGATCGCAAAATGGCCAAAACCACGAAATCGAACCGCGCATCCGGCGGGACGGCAACTATCCACGATCAGACGCTCGATCGCGGAGAAGGTGGCGAACTTCATCAAACCGCATTGGGCAAGACGGCTGTTCTAACAACAGCCCAGGGTGGACCGGTTTCCGACGATCAGAACTCTCTGAAAATCGGTCCGCGCGGGCCGACGCTGATCGAGGATTTTCACTTCCGGGAGAAGATCTTCCACTTCGACCACGAACGTATTCCTGAGCGGGTTGTGCATGCGCGCGGATATGCGGCGCACGGCTTTTTCGAAAACTACAAGTCATTATCGAAGTACACCAGGGCCGACCTGTTCCAGCGAGCCGGCGAACGAACGCCTGCTTTCGTCCGATTTTCTACCGTCGCCGGAAGCAAGGGCTCGGTCGACCTCGCCCGGGACGTCCGGGGATTCGCCGTCAAGCTCTACACGCAGGAGGGCAACTGGGACATCGTCGGCAACAATATCCCGGTTTTCTTCATCCAGGACGCGATCAAGTTTCCCGACCTGATCCACGCGGTGAAGGAAGAGCCGGACTGCGCCTTTCCTCAAGCCCAGTCGGCCCACGATAATTTCTGGGACTTCATCAGCCTCACCCCCGAAAGCATGCACATGGTCATGTGGGTGATGTCCGACCGGGCAATCCCACGCTCGTTTCGGTTCATGGAAGGTTTCGGCGTCCATACCTTTCGGCTTGTGAACGCGAAGAACGAGTCCACCTTCGTCAAATTTCACTGGAAACCCAAGCTGGGCCTGCAGTCGGTGGTCTGGAACGAAGCCGTCAAGATCAATGGCGCCGATCCCGACTTCCATCGGCGGGATCTCTGGACGGCGATCAAGACCGGCAACTTTCCGGAATGGGAACTGCAACTGCAGTTGTTTGACCAGAAGTTCGCTAACTCGTTCGAATTCGACGTTCTTGATCCGACGAAGATCATTCCTGAGGAAATCTTGCCCCCCATCCCCGTCGGTCGATTGGTGCTCGATCGCATGCCCGACAACTTCTTTGCGGAAACCGAACAAGTCGCCTTCATGACCCAGAACGTTCCGCCGGGAATCGACTTCTCGAACGATCCCCTTCTCCAGGGACGCAATTTCTCCTATCTCGACACGCAACTTAAACGCCTGGGAAGCCCCAACTTCACCCACATTCCGATCAATGCACCCAAATGCCCGTTCGCCCACTTTCAACAGGACGGACACATGGCCATGCGCAATCCGGTCGGACGCGCCAATTACCAGCCGAATTCCTTCGGCGAAGGACCCAGAGAGTCGCCGCAGCGCGGTTTCACGCCATTCGCTGACATCGAACAAGGCGCCAAACGCCGACTGCGCGCCGAAAGCTTCGCGGATCACTACAGCCAGGCACGTCAGTTCTTCATCAGTCAGACCGTGGGAGAGCAGGCGCACATAGCTGCCGCTCTGACGTTCGAACTCAGCAAGGTCAAGATTCCCGCGATCCGGGAGCGCATGGTCTCCCATCTCCTGAATATCGACGAAACACTGGCCAACAACGTTGCCGGCAAACTGGGCTTGCAGAAGATGCCGAAACCGGCAGACGCCGCCGTGCCGACGCGTCAGGATCTCGATCCCTCCCCGGCCCTTAGCATCGTCGCGAACGGACCCGAACGCTTCGAGGGTCGCAAGCTGGGTATCCTCGTTTCCGACGGATCGGATGCAGGTCTCCTCAAGGCGCTCAAAGCTGCCCTCGACAAGGCCGGGGCCACCTATGAAATCATCGCGCCGAAGGTCACCGGCGTGAAGGCGAGCGACGGCAGCTGGATCGAAGCCGATCAGATGATCGATGGTGGACCGTCCGTGCTGTACGACGCGGTTGCCCTTCTGCCGGCGGCGGCGGCGATGGATGATCTGCTTCGGGAATCCTCGGTACGCGATTTCGTTGCCGACGCCTTTGCGCACTGCAAGTTCATCGGGTACGTCGAATCTGCGCTGCCGCTATTTGAGAAATCGGGCGTCGCTGCTGAAGATCTCGACGAAGGCTGCATCGTCTTGGGGAATCCGAAGGCCGCCACGTCGTTTGTCGCTGGCCTCGCGAAGTTGCAGAATCTGGGGACGCGAGCCCAACGTAAAGATGCCTTAGCGCATAGGGCGTAGCTCGTCCTGCTCGATGCCGCCGGCTGCGTCGCTTGGCGCGCAAGTCAAATCTGGCGGCGCCACATGCGGCAAAGCAACCCGACGGGCAAATCAGCAAAAGCTGTCCAGTGCTCGCGGCAAAAATATTCCGCTTTCGTCGTCGGGCAAATCACTGGTTTAATTCCGCTCGTCTCACCCGATGAGAGGGGCGTGCGCACGTCACGAACGCGCGGTGAGATGCGGTGGACGCGAGAGCTGCGACTGACGAGTGTGGCTCGAGCGTACGGTGAAGTCGTGTGGTCCTGACGCCGCGGTGCTGGCGTCAAGCTGCGCAGAAGTATCTGCGCGGCGACGGTGGCAAAAGAGCCGTTCACCGGGGAGAACTCGAAGTAAGCCGTAAAGCCACTGCGCAGGGAAGGCCGGATGCTCTCCGCTGGACCTGTATGCTCGTGTGCGCGTTTTCTGTGCGCAATTGCACACGAGACCGCGGGTGCAGCGCGCACCCGGTCTTCCCTGCGCCCTCTTTTCTCAAGGAGGGCAAACGAAGATGCAAACCTCGGACGCAATGCGTCGCGAGAACGCGAAGTCATATCCAGCCGTCATCGTCCGCGACTTGTCCGCCGTAGCTCAAGGAGCGAAGGCGGAAGGCGGACGATCCAGTATTCCAGAGGCGGCAGTGATGGAGTCGAGAGGCCGCAGCGTACTGGATACCCCGCCGGAGCCTGTCATCGGGCGGCCATTAGGCCGACCCGGTGGCGGGGTAGAGCAAATCCTTCCAATTGCTGCCGTCATCGGGCGCGCAGTCGTGCGACCCGTCGGCTCGCGATGACCCGCCGGCATCCGCTGTTTATGACGGGATTTTGCCCGGCAAACGCCCACTCCCTCCGCAAGCGTAAACCCGCGATTAATCCGTGCCACCTAAGATGCGTATCCGCACCCAATTACCAGCGCAAATGGCTCAATTCCCATGAAAATCGGTACCCTCCTCACCGCCGCCATCGTCTCGCTCTCCACGGTGGGCGGTGGCCTCGCCGCCTATGTGGCCGTCACGAAGTATCAGACCATGGAAAGGGTCTCGGTCGCGCAGAGCCGGCTGGAGGTGGTGCGGGCGGTCGGCGAAATTCCGCGCTACATGAATCCCGAGCGCGGCTTTGCCACCAACATCCTCTACGGGCCGCCCGCGGTGGACCCGAAAATGCGGGCCGAGCTCAACGACAAATACCGCAAGAACACCGACGGCGCGCGCGACAAGATGAATGCGATCCGCAAGAACCTGTCCGGCGGGCTCGACGATACCGCAGCCGTCGGCGCAGGCATCGACGCGCTGAACGTCAAATTCGCTAGCCTGCGCGAGGCCATGGACAAGGCCATCGACGGCCCGGCCGAGCCCCGCAAGGACGCGGCCAGGAAGATCGTCGCCGACAACGCGGCCTTCAATGTCGCGGTCACGACGCTGCTCGACGAACAGGTGCGGCGCATGGCGCAGCTCGACGGCGACGCCTACCGGCAGGCCGTCTATGCCAACATCGCCTGGACCCTGCGCGACGTCGGCGGCTACAACGCCAGCGTTCACAAGAACCTCGTCGGCAACAATCGCGTCGCCACCGAGGCCGAGAAGATGGAATTCAGCCGCTCGCAGGGCCGGGCCGACCAGATCCTGATGTCGCTGCAGGAGTTGCGCGGCAATCCCGCCACGCCCGCCAACATCGCGACGGCGCTGGACAAGATGAACGAAGTCTATGCCAAGCGTTTCGGCAATGAACTGAAGCTCGCCAGGGAAGGCGCAGCCTCCGGCAAATTCGAGCACGACGTCGATACGTACTTCGCGGAATCGCAGCTCGGCCTCGGCACCGTCGTCGAGGTACGCAACGCCTTCTACGACAACGCCGAGCACATTCTCGGCACCGCCTATTCTTCCGCGCGCTTCAGCTTCCTGATCGCGCTCGCGGTTCTCGCAGCGGTCGCAGCCGCCAGCGGCGCGCTGATCACGATGGTTCGCCGCCGCGTCTGCAAGCCGATCGTCGAGCTTACCGCCACGATGTCGCGGCTTGCCAGCGGCGACGTTTCCGATGAGATCGTCGGCACCGAACGCGACGACGAGATCGGTGCGATGGCGGCTGCCGTCCACGTCTTCAAAGACAACATGATCGCCGCCGAACGTCTCGCTGCGGAAAAAGCCTCGGAGAACGACGGCAAGATGCGGCGCGCCCAGGTGCTCGACGAGCTCACGCGCGCGTTCGAAGCCAAGGTTACCGAACTCGTCGGCGGACTGTCGGCGGCCTCATCGGTGATGGAAAACACCGCGCAGTCGATGTCGTCGACCGCAACCGCCACCAACCGTCAGGCAGCCGTCGTCGCCGCCGCCTCCGAGCAGACCTCGAGCAACGTGCAGACGGTTGCGAGCGCCACCGAAGAACTGACCTCCTCGATCTCCGAGATCGGCCGTCAGGTCGCGCAGTCGACCGAGATCGCTTCCCGCGCGGTCGAGAACGCGCGCCGCACCGGCGAGACTGCCCGTTCGCTGGCGGAAGGCGCGCAGAAGATCGGCGACGTCGTCACGCTGATCCAGTCTATCGCCGCACAGACCAACCTGCTGGCGCTGAACGCGACCATCGAGGCCGCGCGTGCCGGCGACGCCGGACGCGGCTTTGCGGTGGTCGCTTCCGAAGTCAAATCGCTGGCCGGCCAGACCGCGAAGGCCACCACCGAAATCTCCGAGCAGATCGCGGCCATTCAGGCGGCGAGCGACCAGACTGTCACGGCGATCCAGAACGTCGCCAACGTGATCGCCGAGATCGACCAGATCGGCACCGCGATTGCGGCTGCGATCGAGGAACAGGGCTCCGCGACCAAGGAAATCTCCCGCAGCGTGTCGGAAGCCGCGCGCGGCACCCAGGAAGTCAATTCCAACATCACGGGCGTTCAGAAGGCCGCCGACGACACTGGCTCCGCCGCCAACCAGGTGCTGGGCGCGGCCGAGCAGCTGTCGTCGCAGTCCAAGGATCTCGCCGGACAGGTCAACCGCTTCCTCTCGGAGGTCCGGGCGGCGTAAGCGCAGCCCGCCCCCGGGGGGCGCACTTGGCCAAGGGGATGCCGGCCGTGCTAAAAGCGGGAACATTCTCGCCGGTTGGAACTTTATGTTGCTTAGCGTGGCCCATATCCCTGAAACGACCGCTGTTTTCGCGGTTCCGCACGGCGGGTGTCCGTGAGTCTGGTCGAGACCGAAGAGCTGCAGCGCCGCATCGGGGCGCTTGAGGCGGAGAACGCGAGGCTCCGCGAGCTCGCGGTCGCCGACAGTACCGAGCTGGAACGCGCCGCGACGGCGCTTGCCGACAGCGAGCAGCGTTACCGCACCCTGTTCAACTCCATCGATGAAGGCTTCTGCATCATCGAATTCCTCGACGGCCCCCACGGCCCGCTGAGCGACTACGTTCATATCGAGGCCAACCCGGCCTATGCACATCATGCCGGCATCCCCAATGTGGTGGGCCAAAAGTTGCGCGAGATGGTGCCCGACGAGGCCGATGGCTGGGCCGAACTTTACGGCGGCGTGCTACGGACCGGGGTATCGATCCGCTTCGAGCGCGAGCTCGTTGCCACCGGACGCCATCTCGAACTGGCTGCGTTTCGTATCGAGCCCGCCAGCCGCCGCCAGGTCGCCGTGCTGTTCCAGGACATCACGGCCCGCAAGCGCGCCGAGGCGGCGATACATCACCTCAACGAAACGCTGGAGGTCCGCATCGCGGAGGCGATCGCCGAGCGCAAGCACGCCGAAGAGGCGTTGCGCCAGTCGCAGAAGATGGAGGCGGTCGGCCAGCTCACCGGCGGCATCGCCCATGACTTCAACAACCTTCTGACCGGCATCATCGGCTCGCTGGAATTGCTGGAAACGCGGCTGCGGCAGGGCCGTACTTCCGAACTCCACCGCTACGTCGGCGTTGCCCAGGGGGCATCGAAACGCGCCGCCGCCCTCACCCATCGCCTGCTCGCGTTCTCGCGCCGACAGACGCTGGACGCCAAGCCGACCGACGTGAACCGGCTGGCGATGGACATGGAGGAGCTGATCCGGCGCACCGTCGGACCGCAGATCACGCTGGAGGTGGTCACGGCCGCAGGCCTGTGGTCGGCGCTGATCGATGCGTCGCAGCTCGAAAGCGCGCTGCTCAACCTCTGCATCAACGCGCGCGACGCGATGCCGGAGGGCGGCCGCATCACGATCGAGACCGCGAACAAATGGCTCGACGATCGCGCCGCCAAGGAGCGCGATTTGCCACCCGGCCAATATCTGTCGGTCTGCGTGACCGATACCGGCACCGGCATGACATCAGACGTAATCGCGCGCGCGTTCGAACCGTTCTTCACCACCAAGCCGCTCGGCCAGGGCACCGGCCTCGGGCTGTCGATGGTCTACGGCTTCGTGCGGCAGTCCGGCGGACAGGTGCGCATCTATTCCGAAGTAGGATGCGGCACCACGATGTGCCTCTATCTGCCGCGGCATCATGGCGGTCTGCCCGAGGCCGTGGCAAGCACCGCGCCCGCGGCATCCGCCCGTGAACAGACCGGCAAGACGATTCTGATCGTCGATGACGAACCAAGCGTTCGCATGCTGGTAACTGACGTGCTGCAGGAACTCGGCTACGCCTCGATCGAGGCCGCCGACGGGCCGGCGGGACTGAAGACGCTGCAGTCGGACGCCATCGTCGATTTGCTCGTGACCGATGTCGGATTGCCCGGCGGCCTCAATGGCCGCCAGCTTGCCGACGCCGCGCGCATCACGCGGCCGGATCTCAAGGTCCTCTTCATCACCGGCTATGCGGAGAATGCGGTGATCGGCAATGGCCATCTCGCGCCGGGCATGCGGGTGCTGACAAAGCCCTTCGTGATGGAGGCGCTGGCGAACCGCATCCTCGAAATGATCGGCGACGACAAGGCAGGCTAATCGGCAAAGCCGACATAGCGGACGAAATCACCGTTCTGCTCGCGATCGGAGCGAACAGTATTGGCCGGAAAGCTGTCGTCGGGATAGCCCATGGCGACGCAGGTCATGATGATCTCGTCCTCGGGTATATTGGCAACCTCGCGCACGATATCCGAGCGCATGATGCCCTGCCCGTTGATCACGCTGCCAAGCCCGCGGTCCCATGCGGCGAGCACGATGCCGTAACAGAGCGCGCCGAGATCGAAGTGGCACACCGCGCCGGGATCGAGCACCTTGTCGTAGGTCAACACCAGCGACACCGGCGCGTCGAACTGCCGGAAGCCGCGCAGCACCCAGTCCTGCCGCATCGGCTTGTCGTCGCGGGCAATACCCATCACGGCGAACAGCTTCTTAGCGATGTCGACCTGGCGACCGCGGTGCACGCCCTGATATTCGCCATGGCTGACGATGTCGCGCTTCGCCTTGGCGCCCGCGATCATCTCCTCCATGTTGCGCCGGCGCAGCTCCTCCAGCGGCTCGCCGGTCAGGACATGGATGTGCCATGGCTGGGTGTTCATCGACGACGGCGCGCGCTTGGCGACCTCGATGATGTCCTCGATCACAGTGCGGGCGACCGGCTGCTTTTTGAACCCGCGTACGCTCTTGCGGGTCTGAACCAGCGTTTCGAAATCCATCCGTTGCATTCCCATTGGCCTCTCCAAAATCTCTGATTGCTACGCGGCGGCCTGGCGGGCCGCAGCCGAGGCCAGCACCATCTCGGCGCACTTCTCGCCGATCATGATTGCGGGCGCATTGGTGTTGCCGCTGGTCAGCGTCGGCATGATCGAAGCATCGGCAACGCGCAAGCCCTCAATGCCATGCACGCGCAATTCGCGGTCGACGACGGCAAGCGGGTCTGATCCCATCTTGCAGGTCCCGACCGGATGATAGGTCGTCTCGGCATTGTTGCGGACCCAATCGAGCAATTCCTCGTCGCTCTGCAATTTTGCACTAGGCGCGATCTCCTCGCCGGTAATCTCCCGGAGCGGCGACGTCGCCATCAGTTCGCGGCCTTTGCGGATCACCGCCAGGATGCCGGCACGATCATGCTCGGTGGAGAGAAAATTGAATCGGATCGCGGGCGGTTCAGCAGGACTCGCCGACTTGATATGGACCGAGCCGGTGCTTTCCGAACGCAGCACATTGGCATTCATCGTGATGCCCTGCCGTTTGGCGACGCGGCGCTGGCGGCCGACCATTTCATACAGGAACGGCAGGATGGAAATCGTCGCGTCCGGCGTCTCCAGTCCCTCGCGGGTGCGGAAATACATGCGGACAGGGACGGCGGTCGAGGCCAGAAAGCCGGTGCCGAACAGCGCGTATTTCATCGCTTCGCGGGCGAGCCGCCAACCCCGCGCATTGTCGTTGAAGGTCATGTTGCGGGCGGCAATCGCAAATTTCAGGCGCGGCGAGTAATGATCGCGCAAATTCTCCCCGACACCCCGCAGCTCATGCAGCGGCGTGATGCCGACCGACCGTAGCAATTCGGGCTGGCCGATGCCGGAAAGCTCCAAAAGCTTCGGCGAGTTGATCGAGCCGCCGGAGACAATGACTTCCCGCGACGCCCTCGCCTCAACGCTGGTACCGCCGACCGAGTAGCGCACGCCGACGCAACGCCTGCCCTCCAACACGATTGCCTCCGCCATCGCGCCTTGCACGATGACCAGGTTCGGCCGTCCGCGTGCCGGGTCGAGGTAACAGACCGCGGTGCTCTGGCGTTTGCCGCCTGCGATAGTCACCTGCGACATGCCGATGCCTTCCTGGGTCTCGCCATTCTGGTCCAGGTTGAACGGAAGCCCGATTTTCCCGGCGGCCTCGATGATCTTCTCGAGCAGCGGCACCTTGTTGCGCGGCGTATCGCTGACGCGCAGCAACCCGTTGCGGCCCCGAAATTTATCGGAGCCGCCTTCATAGCGCTCCATGCGCTGGAAGATCGGCAACACGTCCTGGTAGCTCCAGCCGCGATTGCCGAGCTGGGCCCAATGGTCGTAATCTTGCGCCTGACCGCGCATGTAGACCATGCCGTTGATCGAACTTGAGCCGCCCATCATCTTGCCGCGCGGGACATCGATGCGGCGCCCGCCGGAGCCTTCGTCGGGCTCGGCCTTGTAGCACCAGTTCACCATGGGATCGTCGATCATCTTGGAGGTGCCGACCGGCACACGCGCCCAGAAATGACTTCGATCCCTTGGTGCCGGCCTCCAGCAGCAGAACGCGATAGCTGCCGTTCTCGCTCAGCCGGCTTGCGACCACCGCACCAGCTGAGCCGGCGCCGACGACGATGTAGTCATAGACGGCGGTATCGGACATCGCCGCTAATCCCGTTTGAAACGATAATCGAAGCGGTCGCCGTCGGCCGTGATCAGGCCCACCGTCGGCGTCGGAAAATGGATCGGCAGGATCAGCGTGTCGGTGCCGGCGACGGAGGCAAAGAATTTTCGCCGCGAGATCGCCGATTGCTTCGGGTCCCAGTCCGGCTTCGCCGACCATTCGGGCTCGCGGCACTGGATCACGTGATGCATGAGATCGCCGGCCACCACCGCGCGCTTGCCCTTCGAGAAGATATTGACGCAGCAATGACAAGGCGAATGCCCGGGCGTCGGCGTCAAGGTGACCGTATCATCGAGCGCGTAGTCGTCGTCAACCAGAACCGCCTGGCCGGCTTCCATGATCGGCAGGCAATTGTTGCGGAAAACCGTGCCGGGCGGGTTGGCGCCCTTGGCATTCTCCGCCTCCCACGCCGCATATTCCCGTTTGTGGAATATGTATTTCGCATTGGGGAATGTCGGCACCCAGCGCCCGTCGCGCAGCGTTGTATTCCAGCCGGTGTGGTCGATGTGCAGATGGGTGCAGAACACGTAATCCACCTGCTCGTAGCTGATGCCGAGCGCGAACAGCTCGTTGCGCCAGCGCTCCTTGCCGGGGAAATCGAACGGCGGCGGATGGCCCTTGTCCTCGCCGGTGCAGGTATCGACCAGGATGGTGTAGCGCGGCGTGCGGACCACGAAGGTCTGGTAAGTGATGACCATCAGGCCGAGCGCCGTGTCGAACACCTCCGGCTCCATGCCGGCCAGATGATGCCTGAACACCGCTTCGTCATAGGCCGGGAAGAAATCCTGCGGCCGCCGCCACGGCCCCTCGCGCTCGATCACCGCGTCGATGGTGATGTCGCCAATCCTGAGCTGCTTCATGGCCGTCCGCTCCCCATTTTTTCAGGCAGCGTAACGGGCGGAGTGCGGCGGTCAAGCTAAGAGCCGCAATGCAAAATCTCCGTAGCCCGGATGCAGCGCAATCCGGGCTACGTCTTTAGCTCCGCAGCCCCGGCGCTTCCTGTCCGGTGCGCGC
>CAWBRL010000055.1:0-72691 GCA_963791165.1 uncultured Alphaproteobacteria bacterium
CTGCCCCGCGCCGACCTCACCGCAATGGGTGACATCAGTGGCGAAGCAGCGGATCAAAGGCTCGATATCGGCATAAAGCGCGGGTACAGCGCCAACCATCACGCTCAGCGTGCCGTCCTGCGCCGCCTGGCGCGTGCGCGCGATCGGCGCATCGGCCCAGGCCGCGCCCTTGGCCTGCAGCAGTTTGGCGAAATCGCGGGTCTGGCTGACCGAGGACGTGCCGAGATCGACGACGACCTGGCCACCCCTCGCGTTCTCGAGGATGCCGTCGCCGTCGAATACCGCACGCACATGTTTGGCGCTCGGCAGGCACAGAAACAGCAGATCGCTTAGCCTGATCAACTCGGCAACGGAGCCCGCAATCTCCGCGCCATCCGCCTGCAGCCGCGCCAACGGCTCCGGCGACAGATCGAACGCGATGACGCGTTTGCCGCTCTTCTTCACGAGATTGCGGCAGATCGGTTCGCCCATCACGCCGAGGCCGATGAAGCCGAGTGTCTTGTATTCCGACATCTTGTTCTTGAACCTATTTGGCGAAGGAACGCGACGGAGCGAGATGCAAGGCGAACGCATCGACCTTGTCGCTGGCGCGCGGATAGATCTCGCTCACGATCGGATCGTGGCCGGGGATGAAGCGATCGGGATGGCCGGCAAGCCGCTCGACGATCTCCCAGCCCTGCGCCATGTCGCCGACATTGTAGACGATCGGGAACGGGCTGCGCTTCTGCAAATTGGCGTAGTAATGCGCCGCGTCCGACGCCAGCACCACCGGCCCGCGCGCGGTCTCGACCCTGACCACCTGCAGGCCATCGGAATGGCCGCCGACGCGATGCACCGTCACGCCGGGCGCAATCTCGCCGTCGCCGGAATGGAAGGTGACGCGCTCGCCGTAGACGTGGCGGACCATGGTGGTGACGTGCTCGACCGAAAACGGATGCCGCAGCATGCCGTTGCACATGCAGCGCCCGGTCGCGTAGCTCATCTCGCGTTCCTGCAGATGAAACCGCGCGTTGGGGAAGCGATCGAGGTTGCCGGCGTGGTCGTAATGCAAATGGGTGACGATGACGTCCTTGATGCTATCGGCCGAAACGCCAAATTTCGCCAGCGCATCGACCGGATTGAGCGTCAGCTTGCGGGAACGCGCCTTCGCCTCTTCGGCGTTGAAGCCGGTATCGACCAGGATGTCGCGCCCGCCGCCGCGGACCAGCCAGACGAAATAATCGAGGTCCAGCGCCGTGGTCTCGTGCGGATCGGGGACCAGAAAATTCATGTTGGGGGTGCGCGGCGACATCGTCGCATAGCGCAGCGCGTAGATTTCGTAGGCATTTCCCATCGGTGTCACTTTTCTTTTCTTGGATGTCGAGATTTGGCCGATGTGGCACCAAGCCATTGTCATCCGCAAAGGTCAAACCCGCGCAACTGACGGCACGGGCATGGCAGGGCAGCAGAATCAACGTGAGAGGGGTCACATTGAACGCGTCCGGCGCGAAGATAGGAAATTCATCATCCTAAGGTGGTTCGCAGCCGCGACGGGCTTGCGACGCGCGTACTGGTCATGACGGTGATATGTCGGGCTTTGCCGCGAAACGGATGTCGGGCAATCGGGAACCGAGTCGCACCTGCAATTTATTCCCGCTCATCCGGCTCGGGTCGTCGCGGTTAATTGTCGCAATTAATGTCGACGCCGCAAGCGATTGACGTGCTGCCGCCGCGGTTTGATAATGCCGGATGCGTAGAGTAAGGTCGCCGCGGCGCGAGCTGGTATCGGCGCTTTTTTGGCTGGACTGCTGTGATCTGGACTGCCTTCATTATGAAAATCCGCTTTGCATTGCTTGTTACCTTGGTCTTGTCGGCCGTGTCGGTGGGCCCATCGTTGGCAGCCGGTGAACGCTATGCGCTGGTCATCGGCAACGCGAAATATCCGGACGCCGAAGCACCGCTGAAAGAGCCCATCAACGACGCGCGCGACATCGCCGACGAGCTCAAGCGCGACGGCTTCAATGTCGATATCGGCGAGAACCTGACCGGCGAGCAGATGCGCCGCGCCTTTGAACGGCTCTATGGCAAGATCAAGCCGGGATCGGTCGCGCTGATTTTCTTCTCCGGCTTTGGCGTGCAGTCGAGCCGGCAAAGCTACATGATTCCGGTCGATGCCCAGATCTGGACCGAGCCGGACGTGCGCCGCGACGGTTTCAGCCTCGAGACGGTGCTGGGCGAGATCAACAGCCGCGGCGCCGGCGTCAAGATCGCCCTGATCGACGCTTCCAGGCGCAACCCGTTTGAGCGCCGATTTCGCAGTTTTTCCGCCGGCCTGGCGCCGGTGATTGCGCCGAACGGCACGCTGGTGATGTATTCGGCCGCGCTTTCGTCGGTGATCTCGGAAAATGGCAGCGACCGCAGCCTGTTTGTGAAAGAGCTTCTGAAGGAAATCCGCACCCCCGACCTGATGGCGGAGGAAACGCTGAACCGTACCCGCGTCGGCGTCACCCGTGCCTCGCGCAGCGAACAGGTGCCGTGGATTTCGTCCTCGCTGGCCGAGGACTTCTCGTTCATTCCGAGCGGCGCGGGCCCCCGGCCGTCGAGCCCAGCGCCGTTGAGCCCGCCGCCTCCCGTTGCGGCTCCGGCGCCGCCGCCCGCCCCGGCTGCGCCCCAGGTGGCCGTGGCGCCACCGTCGCCTCCACCGCCCCCCTCGCCGCCGCCGGCACCGCCCAAGCCGGTTGAAGCCGCAATTCCGCCGCCCCCGCCGCCGGCGAAACCGGCCGAGAACAACCCCTTGGCGCCCGCGCTTGCCGACGACCCGACCATCAAGAGTTTGACCACCAAGCTCATCGACAATCCGGACGATGCGGCTGCGCTGTACCGCCGTGGGCAGGTCTATGCCAGCAAGGGCGCTTACGAGCTCGCCATCAAGGACTTCAACAATTCGCTGCGGCTGAATCCAAAGGACGTCGAGGCCTACAACAACCGCTGCTGGACCCGCACTGTCATCGGCGACCTGCAGGCGGCGCTGAAGGATTGCAACGAAGCGCTGCGGCTGCGTCCGAATTTCGTCGATGCGCTGGACAGCCGCGGCCTCGTCAACCTGAAGAGCGGCCAGACCAAGAATGCAATCGCCGATTTCGATGCCGCCCTCAAGATCAACCCGAGATTGACCTCGTCGCTGTACGGACGCGGCCTTGCCAAGAAGCGCAACGGCTCGATCGCCGAAGGCGACCTGGATATCAACAACGCAAAGGCGATGGACCCCAATATCGCCAAGGAATTCGCCGATTACGGAGTACAATGACGATTATTTAAGGTGAATGCCGCCGCCCGTCGAACCGCGGAGCGGAATGCCCAGACTAAGAAAAAGCAGGCCGTGATGGATGAGCGCCTGCCTTATTTGAATCACGTTGGAACCGGGGGACTGGCAATGTCGAGAATTTCAGCAACGAAAACCCTTACCGCGATCCTTTCGGTCGCGACCATTGGCGCCTTCGCCATTGGACCTGCAAGCGCGCAGGACAAGAACATCACCGAGGACCAGATCGTCCGCGCGCTGGCGCCCGAGAAGAAGCCGCTGACCCGCGGCCTTTCGGCCGGCCCGCAGACCACCGTCGACCCGGCCGCAACCGCTGCCGAGGGCAAGTTCGTCCAGAAGATCCGTGGCCGCTCCACGCGGTCGCTGTCGGTTTCCGAGCGCGAGGAAATCGCAGCCATCGTCAAGGACAAGCCGAAGATCGATCTGGAGATCAACTTCGACTACAACTCGGCCGACATCAGCGCGAAATCGATGCCGTCGGTTCAGGCGCTCGGCCGCGCGCTCACCAACAACGACCTCAAAGGCTCGACCTTCGTGGTCGCGGGCCACACCGATGCGGCGGGCGGCGAAGGCTACAACCAGGACCTGTCCGAGCGCCGCGCCGACGCGATCAAGCGCTATCTCGTCGACAAATACGGCATCAACGGCACCGACCTCGTCACCGTCGGATACGGCAAGAGCAAGCTCAAGGATCCGAGCCAGCCGATGGCGGAAGTGAACCGCCGCGTTCAGGTCGTGAACATGGAAAACAAGGCGACCGCGGCCAACGCTTCCAAATAAGGGACTTGCAAATAAGGACCTGCAAGTAAGGGCGTGGCGCGGACCAATCGTTTCCGGCTACAATACGTCCCGCAACACCCGTGCGGGACGTATTCGTTTTGGGCTCCATTGCAGGCTCTTCGGCAGGTTTCCCGGCCGGCCCAATGTGCCCAGTTGATTTGACTTCCAGTCTGGATTGATCCGGCGATGAAACTCTCCGAATACCTCAAACCTGCGCTCGGAGTGGCGTTCGTTGCTGCCCTGGCCGTCGGCTATTACTGGTTCGAGCACCGCCCGCGCGCCGAGGAAAAGGATACGCCGGGCCAGGCGCTGGTCATCGTGACCAAATCCACCAATGCCTGCTTCTCCGACATGGTCCGGGTCACCGGCTTCATCGTGCCGCGCCGCGAGGCGCAGGTCGGCGTCGACCAGGAAGGCTCCAGGGTGACGGACCTGTTCGTCAAGGAAGGCGATACGGTCACCGAAAATCAGGAACTGGCGCGCCTCACGGCGCCGCCGCAGGTGCCGGGCGCCCCCGCCGGCCGAACCGGGCCGATATCGCTGCGCGCGCCTGCCGCCGGCCTCGTCACCGAAGCCAGGACCGCGCTTGGTGCGCCGGCTTCGCCGCAGGCCGGCCCGATGTTCCGCATTTCCGTCAACAATGAAATCGAACTCGACGCCGAAGTCCCCAGCGTCCATCTGCTCAAGCTCAATCCGGGCGCGACGGTGCGCATCAGCCGCGACGATGCGCCCGACGTCGTCGGCAAGGTCCGGCAGATCTCGCCGCAGATTGACCGTGCCACCCAGCTCGGCAAGGTCCGGATTTCGCTCAACAACAATCCATCCCTCAAGGTCGGCATGTTCGCCCGCGCTAATATCGATGCCAAGCGCTCGTGCGGCGTCGCCGTGCCTCGGACCGCCATCGACCGCCTGACCGTTCAGGTGGTCAAGGGCAACACGATCGAGACGCGACGGGTGCGGGTCGGCCTGACCTCCGACACGTCAACGGAAATTCTTGAGGGCCTCGACGTCGGCGAAACCGTCGTGGCCGATGCTGGCACGTCCTTGCATGACGGCGACCAGGTCAAGACCATGTTCGCCGATGAACTCGAGCGCACGCGGGCACGCTAATGGCTTTGAATATCTCGGCATGGTCGATCCGGAACCCGCTGCCTTCGATCGTCTTTTCGATCATCCTCTTGGTGCTGGGCTGGGTGAGTTTTACCAAACTCGCCGTAACCCGGCTGCCGAACGCCGACATCCCGGTGATCTCGGTGGCCGTCTCGCAGTTCGGCGCAGCGCCCTCGGAGCTTGAAATCGCAGGTCACCAAGACGATCGAGGACGGCGTGTCCGGCGTCGAGGGCGTGCGGCATATTTCGTCGTCGATCACCGACGGCCTGTCGGTAACCACGATCCAGTTCGCGCTCGAGACCAACACCGACCGCGCGCTAAACGACATCAAGGACGCCGTCACGCGCGTTCGCGCCAATTTGCCGCAAAACGTCACCGAGCCGCTGATCCAGCGTGTCGACGTGATCGGCCTGCCGATCGTTACTTACGCTGCGATCTCGCCCGGCAAGACGCCGGAGCAACTTTCCTATTTCGTCGATGACGTCGTCAAGCGCGCGCTGCAGGGCGTGCGCGGCGTAGCGCAAGTCGAGCGCATCGGCGGTGTCGAGCGCGAGATACTGGTGTCTCTGGATCCCGACCGGCTGCAGGCCTCGGGGCTGACCGCCGTCAACGTCAGCCAGATCCTGCGCGGCACCAATGTCGATCTCGCTGGCGGCCGCGCCGAGATCGGCAAGAACGACCAGGCGATCCGTACGCTGGCCGGCGCCAAGACGCTCAACGAACTCGCCGGCACTATGATCCCGCTGTTCGGCGGCGGCGAGGTGCGGCTCGACGACCTCGGCACTGTCACCGACACCATCGCCGACCGCCGGACCTTCGCCCGCTTCAACGGCGAACCGGTGGTCGCGCTCGGCATCAAGCGCTCCAAGGGCGCCAGCGACGTGGTGGTCGCCGCCGCCGTGCAGAAGCGCATCGATGCGCTGAAGATCGCCTATCCCGACGTCGACCTCAAATTGATCGACACCTCGGTCGATTTCACCAAGGGCAATTATGAAGCGGCGATCTCGACCCTGTTCGAGGGTGCGATTCTTGCCGTCATCATCGTGCTGCTGTTCCTGCGCGACATCCGCGCCACCATCATCGCCGCGATTTCGCTGCCGCTGTCGATCTTCCCGGCGTTCTGGGTAATGGACCTGCTCGGCTTCTCGCTGAACCTGGTCTCTTTCCTCGCGATCACGCTGTCGACGGGCATTCTGGTCGACGACGCCATCGTCGAGATCGAGAATATCGTGCGCCACATGCGCATGGGCAAATCACCCTATCGCGCCGCGCTCGAAGCCGCCGACGAAATCGGCCTCGCCGTGATCGCGATCTCGCTGACCATCATCGCGATCTTCGCGCCCGCCAGCTTCATGTCCGGCATCGCCGGGCAGTTCTTCAAGCAGTTCGGCATCACGGTGTCGGTGCAGGTGTTCTTCTCGCTGCTCGCCGCGCGCTTCGTCACCCCCGTGCTCGCGGCCTACTTCCTGAAGGATCACCCGCACGACGACCCGCCGCCCGGGCGCGTCCTCAAGACCTACACCAAGCTCGTGACCTGGTCGGTGCGGCACCACTACGTCACGGTGCTGATCGGCTTTGGCGTGTTCGCGGCCTCGATCTGGAGCATCACGCTGCTGCCGCAGGGCTTCCTGCCGGCGCAGGACACCGCGCGCTCGCTGCTGGCGATGGAACTGCCGCCGGGTTCGCAGCTCGCCTATACCGAGAAGGTGACGGAGGAAATCGTCGCCCGCCTGCGCAAGCGTCCCGAGGTGAAGAGCATCTTCGTCGACGGCGGCCGGGTGCCGCCAGGAACGCTGGAAGTCCGCCGCGCCGCGCTGATCATCAACTACACGCCGAAGGGCGATCGCAAGATCACGCAGCGACAGCTCGAACTCGAGATCGGCCAAGAGCTTGAAAACGTTCCTGATATTCGCTTCTGGTTCCTCGATGAAAACGGTTTGCGCGCGATTTCGCTGGTCGTGACCGGCGTAGACAGCAACATCGTCAACAACGTCGCCAGCGAACTGGCGACGCAGATGAAGCGGATTCCGATCATCGCCAACGTGATCTCGGAAACCTCGCTCGACCGGCCCGAGCTTCGGATCCGGCCGCGGGCGGAACTGGCGGCACGGCTCGGCGTCTCGACCGAGAGCCTGTCGCAGACGATCCGCGTCGCCACCATCGGCGACGTCGGTCCGGCATTGGCAAAATTCGACGCCGGCGATCGTCAAGTGCCGATCCGGGTGCAGCTCGAGGACAGCGCGCGCAGCGACCTGCAGATGCTGCAGCAACTACGCGTGCCACTCGGCCAGCGCGGCGAACGCGGCGGCGTGCCGCTATCGGTTGTCGCCGATATCCAGCTCGATCAGGGACCGACCAGCATCAACCGCTACGACCGCGAACGGCAGGCGACGGTGGCTGCCGACCTCGTCGGCACGGCCGCCCTCGGTGACGCTACCAAGATGATCTACGACCTTCCGGTCATGAAGAGCCTGCCCAAGGGCGTGCGGGTCAGTCCGTCGGGCGATGCCGAGAGCCTCGCCGAATTGTCGGAAGGCTTTGCCACCGCCATCACCGCCGGCCTGATGATGGTCTATGCGGTGCTGGTGCTGCTGTTCGGCACGTTCCTGCAACCGATCACCATCCTGTTCTCGCTGCCGCTCTCGATCGGCGGCGCGATCGCAGCCTTGCTGCTCACCGGCAAGCAGCTCACCACGCCGGTGTGGATCGGCATCCTGATGCTGATGGGCATCGTCACCAAGAACGCCATCATGCTGGTCGAATTCGCGGTCGAGGCGATCCGCGAAGGCAAGCCGCGCGACGAAGCCATCATCGACGCCGGCATGAAGCGCGCCCGCCCGATCGTGATGACCACGATCGCGATGGCCGCGGGCATGATGCCATCAGCGCTGGCGTTCGGCGCCGGCGGCGAATTCCGCTCGCCGATGGCGCTCGCCGTGATCGGCGGTCTCATATTCTCCACCATCCTGTCGCTGGTGTTCGTGCCGGCGATGTTCATGGTGATGGACGACCTCGGTGCGCTGTGCTGGCGCTTCGGCCAGAAGCTGCTGGTCTCCCGCGGCGAGCCCGACGAAGCGGGCCACGGATCGGATCATCGCAACGAGCCGCCCGCCAAGGGCCCGCCGTCGGTACCGCCGGCCATGTCGCCTGCGGCGAAGTGAGCTAAGCGTCGCCAGGTTATCTATCGTTTTTCCAGGCTCTTCGAGACGTGTGCCGGACGTGCAAAATTTCCACGGCATCTCGTACGCGATAGAAAATCTTGTAGGGGTAACGAGCAACAAAAATCACGCGGACATCGGGATCGTCGGTCCGATAGCCGCTGTGTGGATGCTCTCTGAGTTGTGCCACCGCCTCGCGGATGCTCGCCGCTACGTTGCGCGCACCGCTGATCGACCGCTCTCTCAAGTATTCGAGTATTCGCTCTCGATCGGCGAACGCCGCAGGCGTGTAGCGTACTCTCATCCTTCGTGGCGCTTGTCGGACTCAGCGATCAGTTCGTCCGACACGAATTCCCCGCGATCGGCCTCGGCTAATCCCTTTAGGACCGCCGACCGCTCGTCGTCCGACATGGTGTAGACGCCGGTCCGACGGGCTTCGATCTCGCGCGCGTATTCGGCAAGCTCCTCCTGGTCTTCCCTGGGCCAGGTCTCGGCATGCTCGATCACTTCTTTGAGTAGCTTGTTCATACGGACATTATACCACAGCGGACAGTATCTGCCCATGCAGGGCCCTACTCGTTCCGCGCCACCGCCGTCAGCTTGGTCATGTTCTGCAGCAGAATTCTTCCGCGCTGCAGATCGAGGATGCCGTCCTTGCGCCAGAGCTGCAGCTGGCGGTTGACGCTTTCGCGGGCGGCGCCGACGAAGACGCCGAGCTGTTCCTGCGAGATGTGAACCTCCGAGCCGAAATCCGAGGCGAGCGCGCAGAGCCGCCGGGCAAGGCGGACCGGCAGCGGCTGCAGCACCGATTCCTCCATCCGCTCGCTCTGCCAGCGGATGCGCTGGCACAACAGCCTGATGATCTTGATCGCAACCTTCGGCTCGCGCTCGAGGAAGGCGAGAAAATCTTCGCGCCGCAGCACGAACAGTTCCGACGGCTCGCCGGCGGTGGCGTCCGCCGTGCGGCTCTCGCCGTCGAGCACGGCGACCTCGCCGAACAAATCGCCGGATCCCATGAAATTCAGCGTCAGGCGGCTGCCGTCGGAGGCGCCGGTCTCGATCCGGATCTGGCCGCGCCGGACCCCATAGAGCGCATCGCCGGCATCGCCCTTCTGGAACAGGGTTTCGCCGAGGCCCAGCTGCTGGGTGTGGCAAAGGCCGGAGATGCGCTGCAGCTCATCAGCGCCCAAATCCGCGAACATCGGATTCATTTTCAGAATGACCGCAAATTCGGCCTGTTTACTCATTGTATTGCCTTCCAAATTGGTCCCGGCCAGCCCTCAGAGCCGTTAGCAAGATTCCCTATCCTATGAGTGTGGCGTAAGTCACATAAGTTCGCGGTACGGCCGGAATATTTTTGGCTTCTCTGAGCGGCATCCCATTTCCGGGATAAGCTCGCCTGAGCGGTTGCGCTCGCGGGCCGAGCCGCCGAAATAAGAGCCGTTTGCGCGGTCTGGAATGTCGAAATGAAAGCACTGAGAATCGTCGGCGCGGCCATTGGCGCCGTGATCGTCATCATCGCGCTGCTGCTGGTAATAGGTATCCCCTCGGGCTTCCTGAAGGGGCAGATCGAGGAGCGGGTGGAGCGCGAGACCGGCTACAAGCTCGCCATCAACGGCGCCGCCAAGATCGGCCTGTGGCCGTCGCTCAACATCACGCTGAACGACGTGACGCTGGAGGATCCGAAGGACCGCGACATCAACAGACGCTTCGCGGCCGGCAGCATCCAGGCCGATGTGACGCTGGCGAGCCTGTGGGCCGGCCGGCCGCATGTCACCGAATTGGTCGTCATTCGCCCGGTGGTGAATTTGCCGCTGCGACGCGAGCGGCTGAGGGAGGCCAATACCGCCTCGCAACTTGCCGTCGCCAAGGCCAGCGATGCGTTTTCGATCGAGCACGTCAGTGTCAGCGGCGGCACGATCATATTCTCGAATTTGCGCGACCGCGTCGAGAACAGGATCGAGACCGTCAATGCCGAAATATCCATCGATGCCGACCGCAAGATCCAGCTGTCCGGCAATGCCCGCAGCAACGGCAATCCGCTGAAGTTCGAGATCAAGGCGGCGCCGCCGGCGCCACCGATCGAACGGCAGAACATCCCGGCCGAGATCAGGATCGACGCGCCCGGCCTGCTGCACGCGCCACTCGCGGCCAAGGCCGGGGTCCGGCTCAACGGCTCCGTCGTGATGATCAACGGCGTCACCGGCACGCTCGGCGATGGCGCATTCAACGGCTGGGCCTCGGTCGATCTGTCGAGCAAGCCGCTGGTCAAGCTCGACCTCGACTTCCAGAAGCTTGCGGTCCCGATGTCGCGCGACGCCACGAGCACCTCTGCACAGCCCTGGAGCAGCGCGACGATCGACCTCAACCGACTCAACTATATCGACGTGCAGGCGCGCATATCGGCGGCCGAACTCAACATCGGCGACGGACGCTTCGCTCCCGCCGCGATCGATGCCACGCTGGCAAGCGGCGTATTGAAGGCGCAGGTCGCCAATCTCGGCGTCTATGACGGCAACGCCAATGGCGACCTGACCATCGACGCATCCACCGCCAATCCGACTTTTGCGATGCGGGCCGACCTCAACGGCGTGCGCGCGTTGCCGCTGCTGCGCAGCGTCGCCGATTTCGACAAGCTCGACGGCAGGATGCAGGCGAAGATCAGCGTGCGCTCGAGCGGCACCAGCCAGCGTGCGATCATGTCGAACACAGCCGGCACGGCGTTTATCGTGTTCCAGGACGGCGCGATCAGGGGCCTCAACGTCGCGCAGATGATCCGCTCGCTCACGTCGGGAACGCTGTCGGGGTGGCAGGACAGTGAGGAGAAGGCGACGGATCTGTCGCAACTTTCGGCGTCGTTCAGGATCGACAAGGGCCAGGCGCAGACCACCGATCTCAATCTGGTCGGCCCGCTGGTCAAGATGACCGGCGCCGGCACCATCGATCTCGGCACCAAGCAGATCGGATTCCGCGTCGAGCCGAAGCTGGTGATGACCACCGAAGGCCAGGGCCGCGCCACCGACCCGGTCGGGCTCGGCATCCCCGTGATGATCGAGGGACCGTGGGGCGCACCGCGGATCTATCCGGAGATGCAGGGCATTCTCGACAATCCCGAGGCCGCCTATGCGAAGCTCAAGGAGATGGGCAAGGGCCTGTTCGGCCCCAACGGCGCCGGCCTTGGTGCGGCGATCGGCAGCCTGCTCGGCGGCGGAACAAGGCGCCACCGGTGGACAGGGTGCGGCGGGCGGACAGGCCGGCGCCAACCCGCCTGCGAGCCCGCTCGGCGAGACCATCGGCAATCTGCTGCAGAAGGGCTTGAGCGGGTTGGGGCAGAGCTCGGGTCAAGGCGGGTCGCCACCAGCGGCACCGCGCCCGGGCGGCCAGCGCAGCATCCCCTCGGCGGGATCGCCGGCCCAGGAACAGGTGGAGCCGGCGCAGATCGCACCGGCCGAGCCCGCCGCCCCCGCGCCGCCGAGCGAGGCGACGGCGCAACAGGACAGCCAGCCGATGAATGAGGTGTTGCGGCAGTTGTTCAATCGGTGAGCTCTGTTCAAACTACCGGTTTTCGTCATGGCCGGGCTTGTGTCCCGGCCATCCACGTTCTTGCCGACGCGATCGAAAGACGTGGATGCGGGACAAGCCGGGCATGACGAGATTTGGAATCCTGCCCAGAATCCGGGCTAACCATGCTGGCGGAGACCCCGCCGGCCCGCTCGATTTCGTGCTAGACAGGCCCATCTGCGGCGGCTCCCGGGAAGGCCAGCGCCGCGAGCAAGCGATGCGCCCGTCAAGGGCGCACGAGGGTCCGGATGAACGAGGTCAAGGACAAGGTCTGGTTCCTGCGCGAAGGCCTGTTCGCCAAATACGTGGTCGCGCTGGTCGGCCTCGTCGTGTTCGTGCTGGCCATCAACGGCGCGATGGAAATCTGGATCACCTATGGCGGCATCAAGCGCTCGCTGGCCGACGGCATGTCGGAGAAGGCCGAGGCGACCGCCAAGCGGATCGAGCAGTCGATGGGCGACCTGGAGCGGCAGATCAGCTGGGTGACCCGCGCCTCCTCGACCAGGATCGAGGACCGCCGCGCCGACTACGCGCAACTGCTGCGGCAGGTGCCGCAGGTCAGCCAGCTCTCGCTGCTCAGCGCCCAGGGCCGCGAGCAACTCCGCCACACCCGCCAGACCGTCACGCTCGGCAGCGACGCCGATTTTTCCCGCGACCTCAGGTTCATCGAGACCATCAAGCGCGGCACCAGCTTTGCGCCGGCGTATATGCGGGACCAGCGCCCGTTCATGTCGATCGGGCTGCCGCATGCCGATGGCAGCATCACCATGGCCGAGATCAATCTCGGCTTCCTCGCCGACTATTTCGACGACGCGCAGGTCGGCAAGGTGGCGTTCGCCTATGTCATCGACCCCAGGGGCGAGGTGCTGGCGAGTTCGGCCAGGGGGCCGGAGATCGGCAAGAATGTTTCCGCGCTGCCGCAGGTTGCTGCTGTCATTCCGACCGGCGGCAGGGAGCTGACATCAGGCACCGATATTCACGGCGACGCGGTGCTGACGACGGCAGCCACGGTGCCAAGGCTCGGCTGGCACGTGTTCTACGAACAGCCGACCGCGCAGGCCCTGACGCCGATCCGCGATCAGCTGGTGCGGATCGCGCTGCTGATCGGGCTCGGCCTCGTGGTCGCGATCATCGCCGGCACCATCATGGCCCGCCGCATGCTGGTGCCGATCACGGCGCTGCAGGCGGGCGCGCGGCGTCTCGGCGCCGGGGATTTCAGCCAGCGCATCGAGGTGAAGACCGCGGACGAGCTGGAAGAGCTCGCCAACCAGTTCAACAGCATGGCGGGCCAGCTCGCCGCGACCTATTCCGGCCTCGAAGAGAAGGTGAAGGAGCGGACGCGGGATCTGGCGCAGTCGATCAACGAGCTCAAGGTGCTCGAGGAAGTCGGCCGCGCGGTTGCCTCCTCGCTCGACCTCAACGCCGTGCTGCCGACGGTCGCCGCGCGCGCGCTCGAAATCACCCATGCCGACGCTGTGCTGATCTATGGCTATGACGCCGACAATCGCCAGTTCCACCTGACGGAATTGATCGGCATCGACAAATCAGCCGAAGGCGGCCATCGCGCCATCGACGCTGACAACAGCCCGCTCGGCGAGGCGGCGGCGAGTGGCGAGCCGATCGACATTCCCGATCTCGGCGAAACATCAGAACATCCGCTGCGCGATGTCACTGTCGAAGCCGGCTTTCATTCGGTGCTGGTGGTGCCGCTGGTCGACCAGACCGGCATTTTGGGATCGCTGGTGGTGCTGCGGCGGAACGCCGGCGAGTTTTCCGACAACCTGATCGGCCTGATGAAGACGTTTGCGCACCAGGCGGTGCTGGCGATGCGCAATGCGCGGCTGTTCACGGAAGTGGACCACAAGAGCCGCGAACTCGAGACGGCACACACGACGGTGCGCCGGCAGGCCGACAAGCTGCAGGAACAGACCGACCAGTTGAAGGACTGGAACCGATCGCTGGAAGAGCGGGTGGAGACACAACTCGGCGAGATCGAGCGGATCCGGCGGCTGGAACGTTTTCTCGCGCCGCAGGTGGCGCAACTGATCGCCTCCTCCGACGGCCATGAAGGCCTGCTCGACAGCCACCGCCGCGAAGTCACGGTGGTGTTCTGCGACCTGCGCGGATTTACGTCGTTCACCGAGACCACCGAACCGGAAGAGGCGATGAACGTGCTGCGCGAATATCACGCCGCACTCGGCGAACTGATCTTCAAGTACGAAGGCACGCTCGACCGCTATGCCGGCGACGGCGTGATGATCCTGTTCAACGCGCCGATCCAGTTCGCGGACCACACGGCGCGCGCGGTGAAGATGGCGGTGGAAATGCGCGACACCATCGGCGAGCTGACCGGCAAGTGGCGCAACCGCGGCCACAATCTCGGCTTCGGCATCGGCATCGCGCTGGGCTACGCCACGCTCGGCCAGATCGGCTTCGAGCAGCGGCTGGAATACGCCGCGATCGGCAGCGTCACCAACCTGGCGTCGCGACTCTGCGACGAAGCCAAGGCCAACCAGATCGTGGTGTCCAGGCGCGTCTACGGCATGGTCGAGCAATGGGTCGAGGGAAGGCCGATCGACGATTTGAATTTGAAGGGCTTTAATCATCCGATCCTCGCGGCAGAAATTTTGAGGTGGCGCGAGGAAGTCGACAATGTCGTCGATGCGGCGGCGGCGACGCGACGGATGAAGGGTTCGTAGTTTCCGTCGTCCCTGCGAACGCAGGGACCCATAGCCACCGGCGGTAGCTTTGCGAAGAGGCGTCTGCCGCTCAGCCTCATCGAGGATCACGCGGTATGGGTCCCTGCGTTCGCAGGGACGACGGGGGAGTTGTTACTTGCGCGCTCGTTTCAAATTTCAAACAGCAGCAAACATCCCACGCACCCGCCTGTCAGTGCCAACCGGGCTGCTGCATTCGCGCGCGGATCTGCGCCAGCTCTTCGAGGCTGCTGTCGATCTGCGAGCGGTACATGCCGATATCTTGGAGATGGCGATCGTCGAGCTTGCGCAGGGCCTCACGTGCGGCGTGCCGTTCGTGGCGCGCAATCACCGCCGCGAGGAAGCGGTTTGTGAGACGGCGCAAGCGCGCCAGCCAAACCGCAGTTCGCAAAGCAAATGGCCTGGGGGCGGAGGTCGGAACGTTCGTCAGCATCGTCATGGCTATGTTCTTCAAGGAGTGGCCGGAATCCGGTGAGCTTGCTTGCCACCCTTTCTATCGAAGGCCTGCTGCCAGCGTAGTGTCAGCAGACTTCGGCGCGCACGCCTGAAGGCGCGACGAGCACCGGACACCGTTGGATCAAGGGTCAAAATAAGGAAGCGATGAACCACATCGCCGGCAGGACCAGCCCGCCGGCGATGCAAGGCTGCGATTTCGTCAGGCCACTTTTCGTCCGGCCGCAAGTTCCTTGACGGCTTCGGTGGTCAGCGGCTGACCGCCGATGCCCCATTCGCCGCTCGCGACTTCGGAAATCTTGACCCAGGTGACGCCGCGCATGTTTTCGCCTTCGATCGACACCATGGCGTCGGTGAGCTTCTTGATCATCTGGCTCTTCTGCTCGGAATTGAACACGTTCTCGATGACGTGAACCTCTATCAATGGCATGCCGTTCTCCTTGATGCTTTCCTCGCGGGAGCGAGGGCAGCATCAATATGCCCCGTGACGGCCGACAAAGACTTTGAGACAGCTGTGATTTACCGTCCAGATCCGCTTGAGATAGGGCCGCGCAGCTATTGCAGCCCCGCCCTTCGAAACCGCTCCAGATATTGCGCCTTGTCGGCCTCGTGCTCGAACGGCAGTCCGCTCGCCAGCCAGGCGAGCAAGATGTTGGGCTGGGCGCCCGAACCTCCCCGAGCGCGGCAGCCTACGCCGCGCTGTCGACAAACGGATTGACGATGGCGAGGCCGCCGATGCTGCGGCCGTGCTGCATGTCTTCGCTGAACAGCGTGTCGCAACCCGCTTCGATCGCGGCGGAGACGATCAGGGCATCGTAGAATGGCAGCCCGTGATCGCTGGGCGAGCGACGCGCGCTGAAGTGTGCAGTGTTCGAGCGTAAGCGCCAGACGGCGTCGATCGACGCGCGGAGCACGTCGAGCGACGAGCTTCAGCTATCTGCGCGCCAGTCGTGCTCCGATGCTTGCGTCGCGACACGGCCGTGAACTCGTTCAGCACCTGCACGCTGACGCTTGCCGCCGGCTGCGAGGCAACTCCACGCGCCCGATCGGCCTTCTGGCGTCCGATGTCGCGGCGCATAGACCAGTATGTTGGCATCGAAGAACGCGCTTCACCTCTCGTTGGCCTCGTCCCGATCGAACTTGTAGTCTGGAGGAAGCGTCCAGTTGCGCGCAGCCATCCGGGCGAGGGCGGCCGGCGCGCTGGTCTTCCTGGTCTCGACCACGATCAGCCGTCTCGCTCGAGGCAGCCGACGTGTCAGTTCGTCGCCGTCTCGCAGCCCGATCGCATCGACCAGGGCCTTGGGCAATCGAACCGCCAGGCTGTCGCCCCATTTTGAAACCTGCATCGCTGCCTCCATGATATCCAGTATATTACTGTATATCATATGGCGTATATCCAGACTATTCAAGACCGTCATACGCTGGCAGGTCGTTGGCTGGGTGCGGGACGAGGCGGTCTTCGAAAGCGGCCTGAGGATCGAAAACCCGCGCGGCTTGGCCGTTGGAGCCCCCTACCCCAACCCCGCCCGCCTAAACCCCTCCAGATAATGCGCCTTGTCCGCCTCGTGCTCGAACGGCAGTCCGCTCGCAAGCCAGGCGAGCGAGATGTTGGGCTGGGCGCGGCGGAGGCCCTGCGAGCGCCGCCTTGGCGGCGTCGGCGTTGCCGGCCATGCCGAGGGCGGCGGTCAGCACGCGGTGGGCGCCGACGAAGTCGGTGCGCTGCCGCAGCGCTTCGCGCGAGAGGCGGATCGCCTCGGCGTAGTTGCGGCCGATATACTGGCAATAGGCGGCGACGCCGCAATAGATCGCGGCAAAGGGATCGCGGGGTGAGAATTTCAGCGCCTCGCGCGCGGCGCGGTCGCCCTCTTCCCAGCGCCCGCGATAGGACAGCGCAACACCGTAAATGCCGCGCGCGGGCGAAAAATTCGGATTGAGCCGAAGCGCCAGTTCGAATTCGGCGATGCAATCGTCGAAGCGCCCCTGGAACAGATAGACGCTGGCGAGCGCATAATGCGCCCACGCGTCCTCGCTGTCGGCGCGGATCGCCGCCAGCGCCGCACGTTCCGCGACCGGAATGACCTTGGTCAATTCCTCCCAGCCCATATGGGCGCTGAATGTATGGCAGGCCGCCAGCAGCCCAAGCGCCTGGCCATAATTCGGATCGACACTGATCGCCTTTTCCAGGAGCGCCTGCGCCACCAGATTGTCCTGCCGCGTCACGCGCCAGTAATGCGACAGCGCGCGCATCACCAGATCCCACGCGTCCATATTGTCAGGCGTCTTGCGGCGGGCGCGGAAATCCTCGGCGGCGTAGAGTTGCGGCTCGATCGCGGCGACCACGGCCTGGGTGATTTCGTCCTGCACGGCGAACACGTCGGCGAGATCGCGGTCGTAACGCTCCGCCCAGAGGTGACTGCCGGTGGCGACGTCGACGAGCTGGGCGTTGATGCGGACATGGTCGCCATCCTTGCGCACGCTGCCCTCGACGATGTAGCCGACGCCGAGCTCCTCGCCGATCTGCTTGTGGTGGACGGACTTGCCCCGGTAGCTGAACGAGGAATTACGCGCGATCACATAGAACCAGCGCAGCTTCGACAGCGCGGTGATGATGTCCTCGCTGATGCCTTCGGAAAAATATTCCTGCTCCGGCTCGCCTGAGAGATTGGCAAACGGCAGCACCGCGATCGCGGTGCGATCGAGCGCCGGGGGCTGCCGGTGCTCCGGCTCGCCGGCGGGCGCGGGTGATTGAGGCGCATTATGGTGCGCTCCGGCGCCGTTTGCGGCTTTCGGCTGCACGTCGCCGACGAAGCGAAAACCCTTTCGCGCAATGGTGCGGATCACGGTCTGATCCTTGCCGCTGTCGCCGACCGCCTTGCGCGCGGCGTTGATCCGGCTCGTCAAGCGTGGATTCGGAGACGATGCGGCCGTCCCACACCGTCTCGATCAGATCGTCCTTGGTGACGACGTGGTCGCGGTTTTCGATCAGGTGAACCAGGAGATCGAACACCTGCGGCTCGACCGCGATGCTCTCGCCGCCGCGCGTCAGCTCGCGGAGGTCGACATCGAGCACATGGTTGGAAAAGTGAAATTGCACGGCTTCATCCAGGTTAGCTTATTGGTTCCAAATATAGGCAGAGGTAGACCGAATTTCCCGGCGGGACCGTGTGCGAAATCTCACAGAAACAGACTTCTCACTGAAAAATCAGGATCCCCTCAAGGCAAAATCAGCCCGGTATCACAGTCTTTAGGTCCTGACAGGGCCATGTTCGGTTCATCGCGGCCCCATTCCGTGGCCGCATGATCCCGGAAGGAGACATCGATGGCCGCCCAGACAGCGCTCGCAGCGACCCAGACCCCACCCGCCCCCGACCTCGCCGCCCTCAAGACGCGTCAACAGGCCGCATGGTCGTCGGGCAATTACGCCATCGTCGGCTCGACGCTGCAGATCGTCGGCGAAGAGCTCTGCGAGGCGCTCGATCTCAAGGCCGGCTCGAAGGTGCTCGATGTCGCCGCCGGCAACGGCATGGCCAGCCTTGCGGCGGCACGGCGGTGGTGCGACGTCACCTCGACCGACTATGTGCCGGCGCTGCTGGAACGCGGCCAGGCCCGCGCCGCGGCGGAGGGCATGCAAATCGAATTCAGGGAAGCCGATGCGGAAAACCTGCCGTTCGCCGATAACAGCTTCGATACGGTGCTCTCCACCTTCGGCGTCATGTTCACGCCGAACCAGGATCGCGCGGCGGCCGAGCTGTTGCGGGTCTGCAAGCCCAAGGGCCAGATCGGCCTCGCCAACTGGACGCCGGAAGGTTTTATCGGACAGGTCTTCAAGACGCTCGGCAAATATCTGCCGCCGCCCGCCGGGGCCAAATCGCCGGCGCTGTGGGGCACCCACGCGCGGCTGACCGAAATGTTCGACGCCGAGACGCGTTCGATCAAGGCTGAATCGCGCATCTTCAAGTTCCGCTATCGCTCGCCGGAGCATTTCCTCGACGTGTTCAAGACCTATTACGGCCCGGTGCTGAAAGCGTTCGCGGCGCTTGAGCCGGTTAAGCAGGAAGAGCTGCATAACGATCTCAATGCCCTGATCGTTCGCATGAACAAGTCCGGCGACAGCACCATGGTCGTGCCCAGCGAATATCTCGAGGTCGTCATCACCAAGCGGTGAAACGTTCGCTCCAGCACCACTTCAGCGGGGCCATTGGCGTGGCCTCGCTGGAGGCGCCCCATTTACAAATCAGGAATAATTTCGATGACCAATGTGATTCAAATCTCGCGCGCGGAACGTGAAAAGGCCTGCGTTGTGGTCCTGCATTGCTCGCTGGGCTCAGGCCGGCAATGGAAGACGCTCGCCGATGAACTCGGGCGCAACCATCGGTTCTTCGCCCCCGACATCTCGGGCTACGGCACCAACAGCTGCGCGCTGGATCTGCCGCTGACGCTCGCGGAAGAAGTCCGCTGCCTGAGCGGCGCGCTCAACGACGCGGAGGGACCGATCCATCTCGTCGGCCATTCCTACGGCGGCGCGATTGCATTCAAGATCGCGACGGCCTCCTCGTTCGCTCACCGGGTGCGCAGCCTGACGCTGATCGAGCCGGTGCTGCCGACGCTGCTTTGTGAGAGCGACGCGGACCGGCGGCTTCACGAGCGTTTCGCAGAGGTCGCGCATCAGGTTTCCGAGGACCTCTGGAATGGATCGGTGCTGGAAGCGATCGACAGGTTCATCGAATTCTGGAACGGGTCCGGTCCGCAGGATCCGGTGCCCGCCAGCGCGCGCCTGCGCATGATCGAGCGCGCCGACAAGCTTGCGTTCGATTTCTCGGCGGCGTTCGCCGAGGAGAATGTCGCCACCGCGGCAGCCTCGTTGCGCGTGCCGACGCTTTTGTTGTCGGGCGGGCTGTCACCCTATCTCACCCAGCGCATCGTGCAGCGGCTCGGCGCGATCGTGGACGGCGCCGAGATCCAGCATTTGCCGGGCGCCGGCCATATGCTGCCGCTCACCCATGCGTCGTCGGTCAATCCCGCCATCGTGCGGCATATCGCCCGCGCCGACGAACTCGCCGCCGTTCCGCTGGCAGTGGAGGCGGCGCTGGCGGAGGCTGTCACCCTGGCGCGGGGGTGACACCGCAGCCGCTTGGCCCCCCTCCATCGCTCTGATATCCATGGTCCCGAAACCGGGAACGAAACAAAGATGACCATCCTGCGCGCGCGCGACCATTCACTGACGCTGGGCCTTCTGATCGCAGCGGAGATGTTCTGCCTGCTTTCCTCCCCGAGCCTCGCCGCGGCCGACGATCCCGATCCGGTCGGGCCGAAGGGTGCGGCTGTCACCGTGCTCAAGGCCGCGAAATCCTGCTTCGCCAATATCGTCGAGGTCTCCGGCACCATCATTCCGCGCGAGGAGAACCAGGTGCGGCCTGAGCGGATGGGGCTGAAGGTCGCCGAGGTGATGGTGGACGCGGGCGATACCGTCACCGCAGGGCAGGTGATGGCGCGGCTCACGCTTCCCGAAGGCGGGCAGATCGCGGTGCAGGCGCCGGTGGCCGGCGTGATCTCGGCCACGACCGCTTCGGTCGGCGCGCTGGCCTCCGGCAAGGGCGAGGCGCTGTTCTCGATCATCGCGCGCAGCGAGTTCGATTTGGTCGGCATGGTGCCGACGCGCGACATCTCAAAATTGGCCGTCAACCAGACCGCGCGGATCAAGGTGATCGGCGCCGGCGAGGTCGATGGAAAGGTGCGGCGGCTGTCGACCACCGTCGAGCCGAACAGCCAGCTCGCTCAGGTGTTCGTCGGCGTCACCACCAATCGCCGTTTGCTGGTGAATTCCTCCGGCCGCGCGCAGATCAAGACCGGGCAGAGCTGCGGCGTCTCGGTGCCGCTCACCGCCATCCTCTATGGCTCCGCCGGCACCGTGGTGCAGGTGGTACGGCGCGCGCGCGTCGAAACGCGGCGGGTGGAAACGGGATTGATGTCGGCCGGCCAGGTCGAGATCACTTCCGGGCTGCAGGAAGGCGACATCGTCGTGGCGCGTGCAGGCGCGCTGCTGCGCGAAGGCGATCCGGTGCGGCCGGTGACGGCGAGCGCGGACGTGAAGTAGGGCGGGCTGAGCGAGATCCATCCGTCGTCCCTGCGAACGCAGGGACCCATACGCCGCGGCCTTCGTTATGTGATACGGTATTAGCCACCGCGTCTTCATCGATAGATCACGCGGTATGGGTCCCTGCGTTCGCAGGGACGACGGTAGTGTTTCGCGCATGTACTACGTTTACATCCTCGCGAGCCGGCGCCATGGCACCCTGTATATCGGGGTGACCAATTCTCTCTCGAAGCGGATGGAGCAGCATCGCGATGGCGAGGGCTCGTCTTTCGTCAAAACCTACGGCGTTTACCGGCTGGTTTATGTCGAGGCATTCGAGCGGCCGGAAGAGGCGATCACCCGTGAGAAGCAATTGAAACGCTGGAAGCGGGACTGGAAAATCGAGTTGATCGAGCGCGAGAATCTGGAGTGGCGCGATCTCAGTGATCTGATTGTTTGAAACGAATTGACACTTTATCCCCGTCGTCCCTGCGAACGCAGGGACCCATACGCCGCGGCCGTTGTAATGGGCACGAGGGGAAGACGGCTTGGCTTCAACAAATTCACAACGTCAATTGGCCGAACGCAGAGCATCAGCTACCGCGCCTCATCGATGGATCACGCGGTATGGGTCCCTGCGTTCGCAGGGACGACGTGTTGAGAGATAACGATTGGGTCTGTTACCCGCCGATGCGGACGTCTTCCAGCAGCGACGAGGAGACCTGGGGCACCTGCTCGCCGTCGGAGGCGCGGGAAACGGAGATGCGGGTCTTGTTGAACGCGGTGGCAGCACCCGACTGCGAATTGAGGTTGTTGAGCAACTCGGTCACCAGCACGCTGTACTGGCCCTTGCCGTCGTCCGCCACCTTGCCCGCCGTCGCCGAGGTCAGGATCAGCGCGTTCTCCGGCACCGAGATCGGCGCCAGCCCGTGGGAGAAGGAGCGGAAGCGGCGCTCATAGGGATTGCGGCGGGAGGCGTCGACGACGACGAGCTTGGCCTTGGCGCCCTTCTCGGTCATCGCATCCAGCACCTGCTCGATGCTGACGCCGTCGCGGCGAACATCGGCTTCCTTCCAGATCCGGGCATCGACCGGGATCATGAAGCTCTCGCGGCCGACCTGGACGCCGTAGCCGCCGAAGAACAGCATCACCACGGTGTCGGGCTTGATCTTGTCCTTGAGCCGGACGATGGCGCGGGCCATGTCGTCCCTGGTGGCGTCCTCGACCACGTCGACGTCGAAACCCTTGCCGCGCAACGCAGCGGTCAGGCCGCGCGCGTCATTGATGGGTTGCGCAAGCGGCGCGGACGCGTCCGGGTAGTGGCCATTGCCGATCACGAGGGCAACACGGGAAGCCCCCTGGCCGATCGAGCCGGTATGCTCGGTCGCGATCGCCTTGGCGGCATCGAGCGAGCGCATGTTCAGCGCCGCATGGGCGCCGAGCACCAGCGACACCAGGCCGCCGAAAGCGACGGCAATGGTGACGGTGCGGCGGGAGATGCGGGCAATACCAAGGTTCATCGCGATACAATTCCCAAGTTTTGTCCAGACGGCACCAAACAAGACGCGCCAGTCAGTCGCGTGAGCACCGTCGAGGTTTAAGGGGTTGCAGGATGTGTGCCGTCGAATTGCGCTCAATTTGCGGCACCGCAACAACCGATCCTTTAGCCTGTGGGGGTCCCCCGAACAACCTCATTTGACGCATGGAGCCAATTGCCGGGGATAATGGTGGGAAGTTAAATTCAATTATGTGACCTGCATCACATTTGCGTTTCCTGCGGATTCGGTTAATTTTCAAAGGCTTGCAGGCCTTCATCCGGCCGGCGGTGGCCGCGTGGACTCCCCATCGAGCCTGATTGCTGCGAAAACCGGCGTGCCGGCCGCCGCCATCATGCTTAACGCGGCCTTACCAACACCGTTCCGGCGGAAAGACACGGCATGGGCATCCACACGATCGCCGGCGCGGCCTTTCGCGCCCTGACCGTCCGGAAAGACGGCCCTTCGCTGTACGACGTCTGCGATCCCGTGCTGCTGAAGTACCGCGGCGGCGACCCCCATCTTGGAAAATTCTATCGCACGGCGCTGGGCAATCCGGCGCTGCGGCCGCTGCTCCGCCGCACCGGGCTACCGGCCCTGCGGGACGAAGGCCGCCTGCAGGCGCTGCGCGAGGCGCTGACCCGGGCGCGCGACGATGCCGAGCCGGACTGGGCCGCAGTCGGCGCCCCGATCGCCGAGCTGATGGCCGATATCAATGTGCGCCACCCTCAGCCCGCGCCGGCCGCGGCGCCGGCCAAGGCGCCCGACCTGGCCGCGATCGAGAAGGTGATCCGCCGCTGCGGCGCGCATCTATTAAGGTCGTTCGACAGCAACGGCTTCATCCCGACCTATGCCGCGTTCAACCTGATCGGCGACCCCGACATGGGCGGGCGAGAGATGGTGGCCGCGCTGACCGGGCTGAACTCGCGCGGCTACAAGAATTCGACGCTGCTGTTCAGCCTGGCGCGGATCTTCATCGCGCATTCGCCGGCACGCACCCTGATCAACCCGCCCTGGACGGGGATCGCCGAGCCGATGTGGCAGCCGATGCAGATCCGGCACCGCTCGGCCTATTACGACGCGTTCTTCACCGAGGCGCTGCTGAGTTACCTCGAGACCGGACTGGCATCGGCGGACGAGGCCAGCAGCCTCGAAGCGCGCGATCGCGGAGATGGTCGATTTCTGCCTGAAGACCTCGGCCGAGGAAGTGCCCTCGCATGACGGCTCGACGGTGCGGGTCGTGACGGCCCTGGCGCCGCTGCCGCATCCGCGGTTCTCGAAGTTCTTTTCGCAGATCAAGCAGGATCTCGGCTTCGGCATCTACGTGCCGGACTGCGACACCACGGCGTGCTCGTTCTCGGCCGCGACGCAGGCCGGCTCCACCGATCCGATCCTCGATCAGCCGCTGCTGGATTTCTATCGCGGCTATCAGGTGCGCGAGGGCGCCAACGAGCCGCGCGTCACCGTGCCCTTGAACGACAATGTCGACTTCGAGGGCGGCGTCGTCACCTGGATCGACAATCTCGCGGGCGAACGGCCCTACGGCAACGACCTCGATCCGACGCTCAATCTCGACATTCTCGAAGTGAGTTTTCGCAACCTCGCACGATGGAAGATCATCGAGACGCCGCAGCGGCTGGAGACGGTGCATCGCATCATCGGCTTCCAGCGGCGGCTGGTGGAAAGCGGCGCGTTCAAGAATCCGCGCTCGCATATCTATTATCTGCCGGAACTCTACTCGGCCTATTTCGGCCGCTGCCATGCCGCGTTCATGACATTGCCGGCGCCGGCGCGACTGGCGATCGATCCCGACGGCACGTTCGATTTCATTCGCGGCAAGGTGCTGGCTTATGTCGAGGACGAGCTGTCCGCCCGCGAGATGAACCCGTTCGACGCCGCGCTGGCGCTGATGGCGCTGGCGCATCTCGGCGCTGAGGTTTCGACATTCGCGCCGGCGCTGCACTGCATCGTCAGCCATCTCGGCGAAGGCGGCCGGCATGGGCCGTACAAGGCCTATGAGTGGAACAAGATGAAGACGCCGACCCGGATTCTGGTCGGCGGGCCCGAGGTGACCTCGGCCTTCGTGCTGATGGGGCTGGCGCTGGCGCGAGGTGTGATGGTGAAGAGGGGATAGCTTCGTCGAATCGCGAGATTCCGGGTCCGGCCCTGCGGGCCGTCCCGGAACGACGACGACAATGACAGTAAAATGACAGGAAGTTGAAGGTGTGCGCGGAACCGCGCGCTGGTACACCGGCCCGATTGACCGCACAATAAGTGTGCATGTTTGATGTGAGGCGCTTTCCGATCATGGCTCTGCCGGGATTGCCGATGAACCCACGGAAATGGCTGCTCGCCCTTCTGCTGTTGCTGCTCCCCGCCATTGCGCAAGCGGCCGACATATCAGGTGTCCCGAAAATCCGCGAAGGCGATCAGCTCCAGATCGGCAGCCACCGGATCCGCCTCGGCGGCATCGACGCGCCATCGGTGGATCAGCTCTGCCTCAACACCAGCGGCGAACGCTGGACCTGCGGCGCCGCGGCGCGGGACGAACTGATCAAGCGCTTCGGGGGCAAGAGCTGGACCTGTCAGACCAGGATCACCGACCGCCGCGGCCGCACCGTGGCGCGATGCCAGGCCGATGGCGAAGACATCCAGAAATGGCTGGTGTCGAACGGCTGGGCGCTGGCCTTCAAACAGTTCTCGCGCGACTACGAGGCGGACGAGAAAGCCGCGCGCGAAGCCAAGGCCGGGATGTGGCAGGGCGCGTTCATCGCGCCGTGGGACTGGCGCGTCCGCAACAAGAAGACCGCCATCCTCGGCGCGGTCAAGCCGCCGGAGCACGCCAAGGCGATCCTGCTGGCATCGGCATCGGGATCGGTCGCGCCCTCGCCCGACTGCACCATCAAGGGTAACGTCAACCGCTCCGGCGAATGCATTTTTCACCAGCCTACAAGCCGCTGGTATGCGAAGATCGAAATGAAGATCAGCAAGGGCACGCGCTGGTTCTGCTCGGTCGACGAGGCCGAAGCCGCCGGCTGCCGCGAGACCAGGCGGTAGTTTTCTTTCTTGCCTCTCCCCGTGAACCTTCACGGGGAGAGGCAGAACTCCAGACCGATCGACTCTTTTTAGAGTGCAACATTTTGCCCGATCTCCAGGCCGACCAACGATTGCCACCGAAGCCAAAACGCGGCGGGATGCGGCGCGCGTTGACGCTCACGCTGTTCATCCTCGCCGGCTATGGCCTGATCGCTTACCTGGTGCTGCCCGGCTTCTGGACGCATTACGAGCACCAGCGCGGGCTGGCCGACCTGCCGATGGTGACACGCACCGGGCAGGATATTCCCGGCGATCCCATGAATGTCGGGCTGGTCGGTGACCTCGCCGACGTCGTCTGCGCGATGCACGCGGCCGGCTGGTATCCGGCCGATCCGATCACGCTGAAATCCTCGATCGAGATCGTCGGCAGCGTGCTGCTCGACCGGCCGTACAGGGACGCGCCGGTCAGCAATCTCTATTACCTCGGCCGCCGCGAGGATCTCGCCTATGAAAAGCCGATCGGGGCCAGCGCCGATCGCCGCAACCATGTGCGTTACTGGAAGGTGCTCGATAAGGGCGAAGAACAGCGCCCGGTCTGGCTCGGCGCGGCCACCGAGGATCGCGGCGTCGGCGTCAGCAAATACACCGCAGCGGTCACGCACCACATCAGCCCCGATCTCGACGCCGAGCGCGCCCTGCTCACGGCCGACCTGGAAAACGCCGGCATGGTGGACGCCAAATATCAGGTCACCGGCATCGGGCCGACCATCGCGGGCCATAATGGCGGCGGCGACCTCTATTACACCGATGGCGAAATCTGGGTGCTGCGGCTGGTCGAAGGTTGCAAAAAGCGCGTCGGCCCCGCGGTGACGATCCCGAGCCCGCCGGCGACGGCGCTGAAGGATCAGATCTGGCGCGCGATCGCCAATGCAGTTGGAAAATAGATCGTGCCGGCATCGCAAAGAGCGGAGCAATGAGAGCAATCCGGCCTTTTTGCGGCGCTGGATTGCGTCGCTGCGCTCGCAATGATGGTTCCAATCGAATATTGTCGCAGCCGAACCTCATGCGCTTCGATGCCGCGTACTTGCCAATAAGGACAACCAACAAATGACCGTTCGCGCGGGCCGGGAATTTCTGGCCATCCCGGGACCTACCACCATGCCCGACGAAGTGCTGCAGGCGATGCATCGCCCGGCGCTCGACATCTATTCCGACCAGATGGTGGAATTGACCGAGAGCCTGCTCGCCGATCTCTCAAAACTGTTCGCCACCAAGGGCCAATCCTACATCTACATCGCCAACGGCCATGGCGCGTGGGAAGCCGCGCTTTCCAACGTGCTGTCGCGCGGCGACAAGCTGCTGGTGCTGGAAAGCGGACGCTTTGCGATCGGCTGGGGCAACGCGGCTGCCGCGATGGGCGCCGACGTCGAGGTGCTGAAAGGCGACTGGCGGCGCGCGGTCCGCCCCGCGGAGGTCGAGGCGCGGCTGCGGCAGGACAAGGATCACAGCATCAAGGCCATCGTCGCCGTGCAGGTCGATACGGCGTCGGGCGCCTATAACGACATCGAGGCGATCGGCAAGGCGATCAAGTCCTCCGGTCATCCCGCGCTGTTCATGGTCGATACGGTAGCCTCGCTCGGCTGCATGCCGTTCGAGATGGACAAATGGGGCATCGACGTCGCGATGTCGGGCTCGCAAAAGGGCCTGATGACGCCACCAGGCCTGGGCTTCGTCGCCGCCAACGACCGCGCCCGCGCCGTGCACAAAAAGGCCAACCTCCGCACGCCCTATTGGGACTGGACCGAGCGCGAAGGCAGCGAGCACTACCGCAAATATGCCGGCACCGCGCCGGTGCATCTGTTGTTCGCACTGCGCAAGGCGATCGACATCCTCCAGGTTGAGGGACTCGAAAACGCTTTCCTGCGCCATCAGCTGCTGGCGGAAGCGGTGCGCCGCGCGGTCGGCGTGTGGGCCGAAGGCCAGGTGCTCGGCTTCAACATCGCCGAAGCCGGCGAGCGCTCGAACACGGTGACGACGGTGACGATGAACGGCCACGACCCCGCCGCGCTGCAGCGCTATTGCAAGGAAAAATGCGGCGTGGTGCTCGGCACCGGAATTGGCGACCTGTCCGGCCAGGCGTTCCGGATCGCCCATATGGGCCACGTCAATGCGCCGATGATCCTGGGCACGCTCGGGGTCATCGAGGTCGCGCTGAATGCGCTCAACATCCCGCACGGCAAGGGCGGAACCGAGGCCGCGATCGAATATCTCGGGGAGAACGTGGCGGCGTGAGGCGCCGCCAGCCTTAGTAGTCGTCCCTGCGAACGCAGGGACCCATACCGCGTGATCCATCGATGAAGTGTGATGGCTGACGCTTCGCGTTGCCGATGAGTCGCGAGTCGTCGAGGCGAAGCCGTCTCCCCTCGTGGCCGTTACGCTTGGCCGCGGCGTATGGGTCCCGGCGCAAGGCAGGGACGACGTGGATAGTTAGTCATTTCGCGGCCTCGCTCGCTAACGCGCCTTTTCCAACCCGCAATTGTCCGTATACTGGCATACCAAGCCGGGCGTTGACCCCTGCAAGAACAAGAACGGGAGGGGACGATTGGCGTCTGTTGATTTGCGCGGCCTGACCAAGCGGTTTGCCTCGCTGGCGGTGGTCGATGACGTCTCCCTGAAAATCGACCATGGACAACTGGTCTGCCTGCTCGGCCCCTCGGGCTGCGGCAAGACCACGACGCTGCGGTTGATCGCGGGTTTCCTGGAACCGTCCGACGGCGAGATCCATGTCGGCGACCGGCTGGTGTCCTCGAAAGCGCGCACGCTGCCGCCCGAACAGCGCAACATGTCGATGATCTTCCAGAGCTACGCGCTGTGGCCGCACATGACGGTGACCGAAAACATCGTCTACGGCCTGCGCCTGCGCAAAATGGACCGCGACACCATTGCGAAAAAACTCGCGGCGATTTTGGCCACGACCAAGCTCGAAGCGCTGGCGCAGCGCTATCCCGGCGAACTCTCCGGCGGACAGCAGCAGCGCGTGGCGCTGGCGCGCGCCCTGATCGTCGAACCGCAGACCCTGCTGCTCGACGAGCCGCTGTCCAATCTCGATGCTAATCTGCGCGAGGAGATGCGGTTCGAAATCCGCCGCCTGCATGACGAATATCGCTACACCACCATCTACGTCACCCACGACCAGTCCGAGGCCATGACCACGGCCGACCTGATCGCGGTCATGAACGGCGGCCGGATCGACCAGCTCGGCACGCCCGAGGATATTTACGCGCGGCCCGAATCCGAATTCGTCGCGCGCTTCATCGGCGCCAGCAATGTCATCAAGGGCACCGCGCGCGACGGCAACCACGTCGCCTTTGCGGGCGTGACCTTGCAGGTGGTCGGCGCCCCGCTTACGGCGGGCGAGAGCGCCGCGGTCGCGATCCGCCAGCACGATATCGGGCTTTCGACGCAGGCGCCGGCATCGCAGGCGAATGCGATCAAGGCCGTCGTGACGCGCCAGGTCTATCTCGGCGCCGCGCGCGACTACATGCTCGAAGTGGCCGACGGCACCACGTTGCGCGCCACCACGCCGACCGAAACCAACATCCCGAAAGGCAGCGAGGTCTGGCTGACGCTGCCGCCGGAGCACTGCCGGGCGCTGAGCCGATAAGAAGAAAAAGCAAGACGGGAGGAAGCGATGAGGCGACGAAGGCTTTCGAGGCGCGACATCCTGAAAGGCGCAGGCACCCTGGCGGCCGGAAGCGTGTTCGCGGCTCCCGTCCGCGCCCAGGCGCCGGAGCCGGTCGCGATCACGCCCGCGCTGGTAGAAGCCGCGAAGAAAGAAGCCAAGGTGATCCTGTATTCCTCGATGGACCTGCCGGTGGGCGAAAAGCTTGGCAAGGCGTTCGAGGCGGCCTATCCCGGCATGACCGTGCTGATCGAGCGCTCCGGCTCGGAGCGGCTGTTCCAGCGCATCGACCAGGAATTTGCGAGCGGCATCCGCGCGGCTGACGTGATCAACACCTCGGATGCATCGCACATCATTACATGGAAGCGGAACGGCTGGCTGACGCCTTATGTATCAGAGGATATGGCCCGGCATTTTCTCCCTGAATATCGCGACCCCGACGGCATGTCCGCGACCTCGCGGATCTATTTGTCGTCGATGGCCTACAACACCAATCTGGTAAAGCCCGGGGACGCGCCGAAGAGCTTTGCCGACCTGCTCGATCCCAAATGGGCGGGCAAGATGGTCAAGGGCCATCCGGCCTATAGCGGCACCATCATGACGGCGACGTTCCAGATGGTGCGCGAGCTCGGCTGGGAATACATGGAGAAGCTTTCGAAGCAGCGCGTGATGCAGGTGCAGTCCTCGACCGATCCGCCGAAGAAGCTGTCGCTCGGCGAGCGCGCCGTCATGGCCGACGGCAATGAATACGGCGTCGTGCTGCTGAAGGAAGCCGGTCAGCCGGTTGAGCCGATCTATCCGGCCGAAGGCGCGCCGACGATCTCGGGGCCGACAGCCATCTTCGCGTCAGCACCGCATCCAAATGCCGCGCGGCTGTTCCAGATTTGGCTGCACACCCGCGAGACCCAGCAATTCTTCACCGACTTCACCGCACAATATTCCGTTCACGCGCAGGTGCAGTCGAAGCCGGGACGGCGAAAGATATCCGACATCAAGCTGATGAAGGAGGATGCCGCGGGCGTCGAGAAGATGGCGGAAGAAATCAAGACACGCTATGCGCGGTTGTTCAGGGTTTGAGACAATGGAAGCAGCGGCGTTCTCGGTCCAGCCTCGCCCCGCATGCGGGGAGAGGCCGACGCGCATCGAAAGATGCGCGGCGGGTGAGGGGGCTCTCCGCGAGTCCGAACTTGCGGTGAGAGCCCCTCACCCCACCCCTCTCCCCGCAAGAGCGGGGCGAGGGAGCCGCAGCGTGCCCGTGGAAATGTCATGACCATCACCGCCACCACCGACACCCCGAAACCCCGCATCGACTGGACCAAACCGGTGCTGTGGCTGTTCGCGGCCGTCATGATCGCGCTGATCGTGCTGCCGCTGTCCTGGCTGATGCTCTACGCCTTCACCGACAAGGCGCGGCATCCGACGCTGCAGAATTTCGTCACGCTGTTCACCAACCCGGATTTCCTTGATCCGCTACTCACCACGGCGATCATCGCCACTACTTCGGCGGTGATCTGCTGTCTTGTCGCTGCCCCGATCGGCTGGCTGGTGTCGCGCACCGACATGCCGGGGCGGCAGACCATCCGCGCGCTGGTGACGGCGTCGTTCGTGACCCCGCCCTTTCTCGGCGCGGTGGCCTGGGAACTGCTGGCGGCGCCCAACAGCGGCCTGCTGAACCAGTTCTATCGCTATCTCACCGGCGCCGAGGATCCGCTGTTCAACATCTATTCGCTGACCGGGCTGATCTTCGTGATCTCCTGCTACACGTTTCCGTTTGTGTTCGTGCTGGTCGCCAACGCACTCGACAATATGCCGGGTGAACTGGAGGATGCTTCCGCCATTCTCGGCGGCAAGGCCTGGACCACGGCGCGGCGGGTGACTATTCCGCTGGCGCTGCCCGCGCTGGTCGCGGGCGCGTTGATCGCATTCCTGCAGGCCATGACGCTGTTCGGATCGCCTGCGATCCTGGCGCTGCCGGCCGGCTTCCACACCATGACGACAAAAATCTGGAGCCTGTTCCAGTATCCGCCGAAACTCGAGCTCGCCGCCGCCGCCGCCGTGCCGCTGCTGCTGCTGACAATATTGCTGCTGCAGGGCCAGAAATTCCTGCTCGGCCGCCGCGGTTTCTCCGTGGTCGGCGGCAAATACGGCGCGCCGCGCCCGATCGAACTGAAGGGATGGCGCTGGGCGGCGCTGGGGTTTTGTCTGCTGGTGCTGCTCAATCCGGTGTTCCTGCCGTACTTCGCGCTGCTCAACGCCGCGTTCTCGCCGAACGCGACCACGCTGGTGACGCCGTCGACGGCGACACTGCATAATATCGTGTTCGTGTTCACCGAGCTGTCGTCGACGAAACTGGCGCTGAAGAACACCGTGATCCTTGGGGCAGCGACGGCGACGATCGGCACCATGCTCGCGCTGGTCGTCGCCTACGTTACGACGCGCCGCGTGATCGCGAGCCACCGCATACTCGGCTTCCTGGCGACCGCGCCGATCGCCATCCCCGGCATCGTGCTCGGCGTCGGATTGTTCTTAAGTTACACACGGCCGCCGTTCGTGCTGTACGGCACGCTGTGGATCCTGCTGATCGCGTTTCTCACCATCAATCTTCCCTCGGCCTATCAGCAACTGCAGGCGGCGTTTGCGACCATTCACCCTGAATTGGAAGACGCCAGCCGCATCCTCGGCGCGACCCGGCTGCAGTCGCTGCGCCAGATCACCGCCCCCTTGCTCCGCACCGGCGTGATCGCGACCTGGTGCTTCATCTTCATCGGCGTGATGCGGGAACTATCCGCCGCGATCGTGCTGTTCACCTCGCAGACCAAGGTGCTGTCGGTTTTGATCTACGACCTCAACGAAAGCGGCGACCTCGCCGCGATTTCGGTACTGGGAATTGCGATGCTGGTGATCACGTTCGCAGTGGTGCTGGCGGTGAACCGGATCCCGGTATTCGGCGGCGGCGCCGCGGCGCGATTGAGGAATAGTTAGAAAAGAAGCGTAGGATGGGTAGAGCGCAGCGAAACCCATCGATACTTGCGCGGGCGGCGTGATGGGTTTCGCTGCGCTCTACCCATCCTACGGATCGACCTCGACCTCCGCGCATCCGACCCTATATAACCCCTGCGCGGCAACCCCTGCCGCACATGGAACGAGGTTTGAGTGACACAAGCAGCCCCCATCGCGCCGCGCCGGCCGCATACCTTCACCACGCACGGCATCACCGTGACCGACGATTATGCGTGGCTGAAGGACGCCAGATGGCAGGAGGTGCTGCGCGATCCTGGCATACTCGACCCGGATATCCGCAAATATCTGGAAGCCGAAAACGACTACACCGAGAGCCTGCTCGGCCATACCGCGCCCCTGCAGAAGAAGCTGGTCGCGGAAATGCGCGGGCGGATCAAGGAAGACGACTCCAGCGTACCCGCGCCGGACGGCCCGTTCGCTTACTTGCGGAAATTCCGTGAGGGCGGACAGCATGAAATGTTCGGCCGCACGCCGCGTGACGGCGGCGACGTCAGCATCGTGCTCGACGGCGACGCGCTGGCCGCAAGCCACGGGTATTTCAAGTTCGGCGGCGCGCGGCATTCGCCGGACCATCAATTGCAGGCGTGGACCGCCGACACCAAGGGCTCGGAGTATTTCTCGATCCGGGTGCGCGACTGGGCGACCTGCGCCGATCGCGACGACCTCGTCGAGGAGACCGATGGCGGCGTGGTCTGGAGCAAGGATTGTAAAAGCTTCTTCTACGTCAAGCTCGACGACAACCACCGCCCGATGCAGGTCTGGCGTCACAGGCTCGGCACCAGGCAGGCGGACGACACGCTGGTGTATGAGGAACAGGATTCCGGCTGGTTTACCCATCTGCACGAGAGTTCTTCCGGCCGCTTCTGCGTCATCGCCGGCGGCGACCACGAGACTTCGGAACAGCGCCTGATCGACCTCGCCAACCCCGAGGCGCCGCCGCGGCTGGTCGCGGCGCGCGAGGAAGGCGTGCAGTATTCGCTCGCCGATCGCGGCGATCAACTGTTCATCCTCACCAACGCCGACGATGCGATCGACTTCAAGGTGATGACCACGCCGCTGGCTTCGCCCGAGCGCGCCAACTGGCGCGACCTGATCCCGCATCGCGAGGGCATCTATGTGCTCGATGTCGAGCTCTATGCCGGCCACATGGTGCGGCTGGAGCGCGCCAATGCGCTGCCGGCGATCATCATTCGCGACCTCACGACGGGCGAAGAGCACGCCATCGCCTTCGACGAAGCCGCCTACTCGCTCGACACCATGGGCGGCTACGAATTCGAAACCACGAATTTGCGGTTTTCCTATTCGTCGATGACGACACCGTCCGAAGTCTACGACTACGACATGGCGACCCGCGCGCGCGTACTGCGTAAACGCCAGGAGATTCCTTCCGGCCATAACCCGGCCGACTACGTCACCACGCGCATCATGGCGACGTCGCATGATGGCGCGTTGGTGCCGGTCTCGATCCTGCATCGGAAAGACTTGGTGCGCGACGGCGGCGCGCCGCTGCTGCTGTACGGCTACGGCTCCTACGGCATGGCGATGCCGGCCTCGTTCGCGGCCAACCGGCTGTCGCTGATCGATCGCGGCTTCGTCTACGCGATTGCGCATATCCGCGGCGGCGCGGACAAGGGCTGGGGCTGGTATCTCGACGGCAAGCGCGAGAAGAAGACCAACTCGTTCGATGATTTCGCAGCCTCTGCCCGCGCGCTGTGCGAGGCGAAATACACGAGTACAAAACGCATCGTCGGCCATGGCGGCAGCGCCGGCGGCATGCTGATGGGCGCGGTCGCGAACCGATCCGGCGAATTGTTCGCCGGCATCGTCGCGGAGGTGCCGTTCGTCGACGTGCTGAATACGATGCTCGACGACACGCTGCCGCTGACGCCGCCGGAATGGCCGGAATGGGGCAACCCGATCGAAAGCGCGAAGGATTTCCGCACCATCCTGTCCTATTCGCCCTACGACAATGTCGCGGCGCAGGATTATCCGGCGGTATTGGCGATGGGCGGGCTGACCGATCCGCGCGTCACTTATTGGGAACCGGCGAAGTGGATCGCGCGGCTGCGCGCGACCATGACCGGCGGCGGTCCGGTGTTGTTGCGCACTAATATGGGCGCCGGCCACGGCGGCGCATCCGGCCGCTTCAACCGGCTCGACGAGGTCGCGATCGCCTACAGCTTCGCACTGTGGGCGGTGGGATTGGCGGACAGAGGCGAGGTGATTTCGTAGCCCGGATAAAATCAGCACAGCGGATTGCGCTCCGCTTCGTCTGGGCTTCGCCAATCCGTCATTCCGGGGCGCGAAGCGAACCCGGAATCCAGAGGTTGTTTCGCGCGATTCTTTTTAGAGATTCCGGGTCTGGTCCTTCGGACCATCCCGGAATGACAAGCTGGGATGGCAACCATGCCGAACTGTATCAAAAAGGATTTCCCGACCGATAACGTCCGCCGCTTTCTCGAGCCGGGTCCGATCGTCCTCGTCAGCTCCGCGTACAAGGGCGAGACCAACATCATGACCATGGGCTGGCACATGATCATGGAGTTCCAGCCCTCTTTAATCGGCTGCTATATCTGGACCGCGAACCACAGCTTCGAGATGATCCGCAAGAGCAAGCAGTGCGTGATCAACATTCCCACCGAAGACCTTGCAGCCAAGGTCGTGAAGATCGGCAACAGCTCCGGGCGCGACATCGACAAGTTTGCCGAGTTCGGCCTTTCACCAAAGCCCGGCACGCATGTCGGCGCACCCTTGATTGAGGAATGTTACGCCAATTTCGAATGCCGGTTGAAGGACGCCAGCCTGATCCGGAAATACAGCCTGTTTGTCCTCGAAGTGGTGAAGGCGCATGTGGCGACCTCGCCCAAATATCCGAAGACGATTCACTACCGTGGCGACGGTGAATTCATGGTCTCCGGCGCCAACACCAGCCGATACCGTAAGCTGTTCAAGCCGCAGATGCTGTGAACTCGCCGATGCCACCCGCGGGCCGGACGACGACAGCCGCGCCGCCGCCGCCGTTACGTTACCTCGGCAACGCAAATGTCAGCCCGCTGACATTACGAGGTAATACACGCTACCCAAATTAGCGGCGGGCGCGGGGTATCAAGGTCGGAAGGATCGTTATCATGAAGAAGATTTACCTGACGGCCGCGCTGTTGACGCTCGCGGCACCATTGTCCGCGCAGGCCGCCGAGGGGGTCAAGGTGGTGCCGATGCTCAATACCGAAGTCACCTCGTCCGGCCAGCCGATCATGCTGCCGGGCGGCCATGTCCGCGTGATCACGTCAACCTACGAGATCGCGCCGGGCGCCAAATTGCCCGAGCATAAGCATATCTATCCGCGCTACGGATATCTGATGTCCGGGCAGTTGCGCATCACCAACGTCGAGACCGGCAAGAGCACGACACTCAATCCCGGCGACTTCATCATCGAGTCGCTCGGACAATGGCACAAGGCCGAGAGTATCGGCACCGATCCGATCAAGCTCTTGGTGATCGATCAGGTACCGAAGGGTCAGGACAACACCGTGCTGCGAGACAAGGACGCCGCAGCGGCGCATTAACTCTCCCCGCCGCGCCCAGAGCTATCTTCCCGTTGCCTTCCGCCACGCTGCGAAATCGACGAGCGTCTGCTCGTCGGTTGCGGGATAAAGCCCGAAGATCGAACAGCCTTTTTGCACCTGCTCCGTGACGAAATCCTCGAACGCGGTCATCTCGAACGCTTCATTGGCGATCTCGTCGGCGAGATGCGCGGGGATCACGATCACGCCGTCGCTGTCGCCGAGGATGATGTCGCCGGGAAATACCGGCGCATCGCCGCAGCCGATCGGCACGTTGATCTCGATCGCCTGGTGCAGCGTCAGGTTGGTCGGCGCGCTCGGCCGGTGGTGATAGGCGGGGAAGCCGAGGCTGGCGATTTCCGCAGAATCGCGAAAGCCGCCATCGGTGATCACGCCGGCGCAGCCGCGCTGCATCAGTCGCGTCACTAATATGGCGCCGGCGGAGGCCGCGCGGGCATCCTTGCGGCTGTCCATCACAAGCACCGCACCGACCGGGCAATCCTCGATCGCCTTGCGCTGCGGATGGGCGCGATCGCGAAACACGTCGATCTTGTTGAGATCCTCGCGCGCCGGCATGTAGCGCAGCGTAAAGGCCTCGCCGACCAGCACCGGCTGAGCGGGGCCGAGCGGATGCACGTCCTGGATCATCTGGATGCGAAAGCCGCGCTTGAACAGCGCGGTGGCGACGGTGGCGGTGGAAACGGACTTGAGTTTGTCACGGGTGGCGTCGCTTAGTTTTGTCATTTGTTCATCCCAGTTGGTTCGTCATTCCGGGATGGTGCGCTAGCACCAGACCCGGAATCTCGAGGTTCCGGGTTCGATGCTGTCGCATCGCCCCGGAACGACAGGTGACTCAAACCGCCCCATGCGACTCCACATAAAGCGCGTAGACCGAGTGGCAGCTCGTCATGTAGAGGCGGTTGTTCTTCGGGCCGCCGAAGGTGAGGTTGGCACAACGTTCCGGCAGGCGGATGTGGGCGAGCGGCTTGCCGGCGGGGCTGAACACCATCACGCCGTCGAGGTCTTCGGACTTGCCCTTGAGCTGGAACAGCTTTCGGCCGCCGACATCGGTCGGCTCGGATTGCAGCGCGCCGTTGGAGCCCCAGCCGCACCACAGATTGCCGTCGCGGTCGACCCGGAAGCCGTCGAGTGCGCCCTGATCGGCGGCGTCGATCAGCTTGGTCTTGCCGTCCAGCGTGCCATCGTCCCTGACGTCATAGCTCCAGATGCTGCGGTTGGGCGTGCCCTTCCACTCCACGACATAGAGCTTCCTTTCGTCCGGCGAGAACGCAAGCCCGTTGGGATTGACCAGATCGGTGAGCACGGCTGATATCTTGCCGTCCTTGGCGATCCGGTAGACATTGGTGGTGGCCTGCTCGGGCTTTTCCTTCTTGCCTTCCCACTCGCCGTTGATGCCGAACAGCGGATCGGTGAACCAGATCGTGTCGTCGGACTTGACCACGATGTCGTTCGGCGCGTTCAGCCGCTTGCCCTCGAACTTGTCGGCCAGCACCGTGATCTTGCCGTCCTTCTCCGTGCGGGTGATGCGGCGGGTGACCGAATGCTCACAGGTGACGAGCCGGCCCTGACGGTCGCGCGCGTTGCCGTTGGCATAATTCGCGTTGGCGCGGAATACGCTGGTCTGGCCGGTCTTCTCATCGAACTTCATGATGCGGTTGTTGGGGATGTCGGAAAACAGCAAATAGCCGCCCTCGGGGAAATACGCCGGGCCCTCGGCCCAGCGCATGCCAGTCGCAACCTGTTCGACCGTTGAGGAATAGATCCGGTACTTTGCGAAGCCCGGATCGAGGATCTGCACGGCAGGATCGGGATAGCGCTGGTTCGGCGAAAACGGAAACGATTGCGCGCCGGCGGCGCGGGATAGAAGCGTCGAAGCAGCAGCGGCGCCGGCCCCTGCGAGCAGATTGCGTCGATTCATATTCATTGGTCGTACTCCCCTGTGATGTCTTTTTGTTGGTCTCAGCTCTATCCCCGTCATTGCGAGCGCAGCGAAGCAATCCATTCTTCCTTTATGCCGTGAGATGGATTGCTTCGCTGCGCTCGCAATGACGATTGATGGTTCGTGCCCCGGAACGACAGCAGTTAGTAAATCGACGGCTCATCCACCGGCTTACCAAAGCCGGTCTCCAGGAAATCGAAGTCGCAGCCTTCATTGGCCTGCTTGATGTGGCGGGTGAACATCCAGCCGTAGCCACGCTCGTAACGCGGCTCGGGCGCCTTCCATGCGGCGCGGCGGTTGGCGAGTTCGGTCTTCGGCACATCGAGGTTGATGGTGCGGGCGTTGACATCCAGCGAGATCATGTCGCCGTTGCGCACCAGCGCCAGCGGTCCGCCAATATAGGATTCCGGCGAGACGTGCAGGATGCAGGCGCCGTAGCTGGTGCCGCTCATGCGCGCGTCCGACAGCCGCACCATGTCGCGCACGCCCTGCTTCACGAGTTTTGTCGGGATCGGCAGCATGCCCCATTCCGGCATGCCCGGCCCGCCCTGCGGCCCGGCATTGCGCAGGATCAGCACGTGATCAGCGGTCACATCCAGGTTCGGATCGTCGATCGCCTGCTTCATCGAAGGGTAATCGTCGAACACCAGCGCCGGGCCGGTATGCTTGAGGAAGCGCGGCTCGCAGGCGCTCGGCTTGATGACGCAGCCATCCGGCGCGAGATTGCCCTTGAGCACGGCGAGCGCGCCCTCGGCGTAGATCGGATCCTTCACGGTGCGAATGACGTCGTCGTTATGAACTTCGGCGCGGGCGATGTTGTCGCCGAGGGTCTGGCCGGTGACCGTCATGACGTCGAGATGCAGATGCTCTCTGATGCGGCTCATCAGGCCGGGCAAGCCGCCGGCATAGAAGAAATCCTCCATCAGGTACGTGTCGCCGCTCGGCCGCACATTGGCAATCACGGGCACCTTGCGGCTGGCGGTTTCGAAATCGTCGAGCCCGATGTCCTGGCCGGCGCGACGGGCCTGCGCGATCAGATGGATGATCGCATTGGTCGAGCAGCCCATCGCCATCGCCACCGTGATCGCGTTTTCGAAGGCCTTGCGGGTCTGGATCTCGCTCGGCGTGAGATCCTCCCACACCATCTCGACAATCCTTCGGCCGCATTCCGAGGCCATGCGGATGTGGCCGGCGTCGGCGGCGGGAATCGAGGATGCGCCCGGCAGCGTCATGCCGATCGATTCCGCGATCGCGGTCATGGTCGAGGCGGTGCCCATGGTCATGCAGGTGCCGTAGCTGCGGGCGATGCCGGCCTCGACATCGACCCAGTCCTTGTCGGAAATTTTTCCGGCGCGCCGCTCGTCCCAGTATTTCCAGGCGTCCGAGCCCGAGCCCAGCGTCTTGCCCTTCCAGTTGCCGCGCAGCATCGGCCCGGCGGGAAGATAGATCGTCGGCAGGTTCATGCTGGTGGCTCCCAACAGGAGGCCCGGCGTGGTCTTGTCGCAGCCGCCCATCAGCACCACGCCGTCGACGGGATGGCCGCGCAGCAATTCCTCGGCGTCCATCGCCAGCATGTTGCGGTAGAGCATCGTCGTCGGCTTCAGGAAGGATTCCGACAGCGACAGCGCCGGCAGCTCCATCGGAAAACCGCCCGCCATCAGGATGCCGCGCTTGACGTCGTCGACGCGGCTCTTGAAATGCATGTGGCAGGGCTGCGCATCCGACCAGGTGTTGAGGATCGCAATGACAGGCCGGCCCTTCCATTCCTCCGGCGCGTAGCCCATCTGCATCGCACGCGATCGTGGCCGAAGGCGCGGAGATCGTCGGGCGCGAACCAGCGCGCGCTGCGGAGGTCGTCGGGCGCTTTCTTCTTGTTGGTCATGTCGGCACCACTTCGTAGGATGGGTGGAGCGAAGCGATACCCATCACTGTTCTTGATGTTGTGATGGGTTTCGCGAAGTGCTCAACCCATCCTACGGACTGATCGGGGTTCTTCTTGTTGGTCATGACTGCGTGCCCCATTTCTGGACGGTATTGCGTTCGATGGTGCGGAAGATCAGGTTTTCGACAATCAAGCCGATCACGATCACGGTCAACAGGCCGGCGAACACGGCGGGAATATCCAGCAGATTGCGGTTTTCAAAGATGAACCAGCCAAGGCCGCCCTGCCCTGACGATACGCCGAACACCAGTTCGGCGGCGATCAGCGTGCGCCATGCAAACGCCCAGCCGATCTTCAGCCCCGTCAGGATCGAACCGAAGGCGGCCGGGATCAGAATGCGGGCGACGTAAGGCAGACCGCGCAGACCGTAATTGCGGCCGACCATGCGCAGCGTGTTCGACACGCTCTTGAAGCCGGAATGGGTGTTGAGCGCGACCGGCCACAGCACCGAGTGGATCAGCACGAACACCAGACTGCCATTGCCGAGCCCGAACCAGATCAGCGCCAGCGGCAGCAGCGCGATTGCCGGCAGCGGGTTGAACATCGCCGTGACGGTTTCGAGAAAATCCGTGCCGATCCGGGTCGAGATCGCCAAAATAGTGAAGATGGCGGCGAGGATGATGCCAGCGCCGTATCCCATGAACAGCACCTTCAGCGAGGCCCAGGCGCGCAAGGGAATGGTCCCGTCGCGCACCTTGTCGAACATCGTGATGATGGTGTCGTGAAAGGTCGGGAACAGCAGCGGATTGTCGAGGTAGGTGCCATAGGCCTCCCACGCCGCCGCGAGGAAGATGATGATCACGGTCTTACGGACGAAACCGTCGTTCCACAACAGCTCCGGCACCGTGAGCTTGCGCTCGACTTCAGCCGGAGCGGCCGTTGCAGCGGCCGTGTCACGCAGCAGGATCGTTGCCTCGCCCATCGCGCGCTCCCTTCAATGTGCCGTGACGGCATCGGCAAACAGCAGATCATGGATCTGCTTTTCCAGCCGGGCGGCGCTGCCGTCCTCGCTGGAGACCTGGTCGACATCGATCACTTCGGCCTTGACCCGGCCTGGATGCGGCGACAGCAGCAGGATGCGGTTGCCGATCTTGATCGCTTCCGCGATCGAATGGGTCACGAACAGCACGGTGAATTTGGTCTCGGCCCAGAGCTGCAGCAGCTCGTCCTGGCAGGTGCGCCGCGTCAGCGCATCCAATGCGGCGAACGGCTCGTCCATCAGCAGGATATCCGGCTCCATCGCCATGCCGCGCGCGATCGCCACACGCTGCTTCATGCCGCCGGACAGCGTATGCGGATAGGCATCGACGACGCGCGTGAGACTGACCTTCTCGATATAGGCCCGCGCCCGCGCTTCGGCTTCCTTGCGCGGCAGCCGGCGCGTCATCAGCAGCGGAAACATCACGTTCTCGAGCACCGTCTTCCACGGCAGCAGCTGGTCGAACTCCTGGAAGATCATCATCCGGTCGGCGCCGGGCTCGGTTATCTCGCGGCCTGAGATCCGCATCTTGCCTTCGCTCGGCGTCATGTAGCCGCCGACCGCCTTCAACAACGTCGACTTGCCGCAACCGGAGGGACCGAGCAGCACGAAGCGATCGGAACGATCGACGGTGAAGCTGACCCGTTCGGTGGCGGTCACGACCGCGCTCGTCGTCTTGTAGCGCAGCGTCACGTCGCTGACGTCGAGAAGCGCGGCCATGGTCTTCAGCTGCCCTTCAGATCGTGGGAGATTGGCAGGTAATAGTCGGTGAAGGCCTTTGGCATGGTCTTCAGCGTGCCGGTCTTGAACAGATGGGCGGCGAATTTCATGGTGCCCTGCGGCTGCAGGTTCCATTCCATCATGCCGGGCTCCTTGAGCCAAGCCAGCAGATCCTCGACGCTGGTCTTGTCGCCGGTGACTTCCTTGTAGATTTCGACCGCCGCCTTGGTGTCGCTGCGGATCAGATCGTGCGCCTCCTTGGTGGCGTCGCGCACCGCCTGCACGATCTTCGGATTGGCGTCGGCGAATTTGGTCGTCGTGAAGAACTGCGCCTGGCTGAGCGGACCGCCCATGATGTCGGGCGAGGACAGCACCACATGCGCGCCGGGCACGTTCTTCAGTTCGAGGAACGTAAACGGCGGAATCGCGAAATGATTGCGCACCTCGTGCTGCGCGTTGGTCATCGCCACATAGGCGTCGGGATGGCCGAGCTGCACGGTGTTGGCATCGAGCTTCGACCATTGGTCGGCGCCGAAGGCTTCGCTTGCTGCGATCTGCAGCACGATCGCCTGGGTCGAGACCTTGACCGTCGGCACCGCGATCTTGTCGTTCGGACCGAAATCCTTGATCGACTTGATGTTGGCATCGCGACTGATCAGCGTCATCGGCTGCGCCGAGGTGGCGACGATGCCCTTGACGCCGCCGCGGGTGCGATCCCACAGCAGCAGCAGATTGCCGGTCCCGGTGTTGAGGATGTCGACGCCGCCGGCCAGCAGCGCGTCGGTCTGCGCGCCGCCGCCGCTCAGATTGATCCATTTGGTGGTGACACCGGGCACGCCGAGCGAAGCAGCGTGCTTCTCGATCAACTTCTGTTTTTCCATGATATGCGAGGGCATGTAGAAAATGCCCGGCTGCCGCGACAGCGAAATCTCGGCCTTCTGCTGCGCCGCGGCCTGCGAGCTCGGCAACACCATGGCAATCGCCGCGAGGGCGCCTGCGACAGGCGCTCCACATCCTGTTTTTCATTGTGCATCTCCTCCCGGCCTGATTGACGGCGTTAGGGGAGATGCACTAATGTATTAGTGCATTTGAAGCAAGCACCTTCTGAAACGGCCGGTTGGTTTGATGGCTCCCCCGTGATGGCTCCTTCGCAAAGCGCCCCCCGTCGCGCCGCCCCGCGTTCCGCCGACCGGCTCGATCGCGACCGCCAGGCCGCGCCGCAGGTATTCGAGCGCCTGCGCGGCATGATCATCTCGCTGGAACTGCCGCCGGGGTCGCCGCTGTCGCGCGCCGCACTGGCAAGCCAGTTCGGGGTCAGCTCGACGCCGATCCGCGATGCGCTGATGCGGCTCGAAGAGGAAGGGCTGGTCGACGTCTTCCCGCAATACGCCACCGTGGTCAGCCAGGTCGATGTGCGGCTGGCGCAGCAGGCGCATTTCCTGCGGCAGGCGGTCGAACTCGAAATCGTCCGTATGCTGGCGCTACGTCATGACCAAGTCTTCGCCGCCGAACTCAACGCCACGATTGCTCGCCAGCAGCAATACGCCAAGGCCGGCGATCTCGAAAAGTTCATGGCCGCCGACAACGAGTTTCACAGCCAGCTCTATGCGGCTGCCGACAAGCAGGACATCTGGTCGCTGGTGCGCAGCCGCAGCGGGCATATCGACCGGTTGCGCCGGCTGCACCTGCCCTCCCCCGGCAAGGCCCAGGACATCGTGCGGCATCACAGACTGATTGCGAAGGCGATCGATGCCGGAGAGCCCGATGAGGCGCAGAAACATCTGCGCACGCATTTATCGGGAACACTCAGCGAACTCGCCCAGATTCGGGCGCGTTATCCGGAATATCTGAGCAACTGACGCCGCCCTACGGCGCGCTGCCTGGCGTCTGCCCCGCAACATACGGCTGATATGTTGTTTGATTAAAGTTTTGACGCAACCGATGCGCCCGCGAAGTTGTTGCAGGGGAGCGAGGTTTCGGCAAAACTCACAACTTGCCGTTGACCTGATCCAACAGACCCGTCGGAGAGTTTGATAATTGGCAAGAATACTGGTCGTGGATGACGACACGGCGGTCCAGGCCACCATCCGCCTTTTGCTGGAGCGGGCCGGCCACAGCGTGGTCACCGCCGGCGACGGACGAAAGGGCATCGCCCTGTTCGGGACCGGCGATTTCGACTTGCTGTTTCTCGACATTTTCATGCCGGGCATGGATGGATTCGAGACGATGCGGCTGGTGCATCAACGCAAGCCGCGAATTCCGATCATCGTGATCTCCGGCAAACCGATCCCGCCGGATTCCGGCCCGGACTTTCTCACCATGGCGATGAAACTGGGGGCGATCTCGAGCCTGCAGAAGCCGTTCATGCCTGCCGCCCTGCTGGCTTCCGTCGCGGAATGCCTGGAACGCGCGGGGCGTTCATCGGCCTCGGCGCCTGCCGCTAGCGGTGTTGCGTCCGGCCGGTAATGCGCAATAGCATCCAATTCTACCGGCTGGCTCGCCGGGCAGAGTGGGAGGGCGTGCGAACACCAAAATGACGCTCGCAACGAGGCTTGCCATCGCGATGGTCGCATTGGTCGCGATCGCGGTTTCCGCGGTCGCGTGGCTGAGCTACCGCAACCTGGAACAGGCGCTGCTGCTGCGCGCCCGCGACCGCATCGAGACGCATTCGCGGCAGATGGCGACCGACCTCGAATACTACGCGGCCAGCGCCACCGGAGATGTCGCGGGCTTTCGTTCCGCGGTGGCGCTGCACGGACTGATCCGCGCGCACCGGGCGGGCGGCATCGATCCGGCCGACGGCGTCTCAGAGAAGGCGTGGCGCGAGCGGCTGGCGTCTCGCTTCGTGGCCGAACTCGAAGCCAAGCCCGCCTATGCGATGATGCGGATCGTCGGTCTTGACGACGATGGCCGCGAGCTTGTCCGTGTCGATCGCGCGGGACCGAACGAGACGGTTCGGATCGTGCCGGAAGAGAAGTTGGTGAAGCGAAACGATCGCAGCTATTTCCAGCAAACGACCCGGCTGGGCTCCACGCAAATCTACGTCTCGCCGCTCGACCTCGGTCGCCGCAACGGACAGATCGAGGAGACGCACAGGCCGACGCTTCGCATCGCCGCGCCGATCTTCGACGACGACGGCAAGCCGTTCGGCATTTTCATGATCAATGTCGACATGCGGCGGGCCTTCGACCGCGTTCGCTCGTCGATGGGGCCAGGCGAGAACATCTACGTCGTCAACAAGCAGGGCGACTATCTCATTCATCCCGACCGTTCGCGCGAATTCGGCTGGTTGCTCGACAAGCCGAACGACTGGAAAGGCGACTTCCCGAATCTGGCGCAGCAGGCCGGAACAGCGCAAGGCAGCGCGGAAATCGTCCCGGACCAGGCCGCACGATCGGGCGGGATCGCCCTTGCGCCTGCGCTTCTGGCCGGCGTCGAATGGGTTGGTGTGATCGAAACCGTCCCCAACGCCGTCATCATGGCGCCGGCCGCGAGCATCCGGAATACGTCGCTTCTCGTCGGCCTGATCGCGGTGTTGTGCGCGGCGGCGCTGGCGGCGCTGATCGCGCAGTCGCTGACCCGGCCGATCGTGCAGTTGACCAAGGCCGTCCAGGGAGCCGCCCGCAACGGCAAGGTCGCCATACCGGTCGACGCGCGCGGCGAGACCGGCGTGCTGGCGCGGGCGTTCGCGCAGGCGATCGAGGAGGTCAACGCAAAAACCCTCGCGCTCGAACGGGAGGTTCAGGAGCATCGCCGGACCGAAGCGGCGCGCGACCATCATGCCGAGCGCGAGCGCCTGTTCAGCGCCGCGGTCGAATTGTCCAACGACGCCATCATCACGATGTCGCTCGACGGCACGATCACCGGCTGGAACTCGGCGGCAGAGCGGTTGTTCGGATATACCGCAGCGGAAGCCGTGGGCGAGAACATCACGCTGCTCGTCCCCGATGACCGGTTGCCGGAGATCCAGGACGCGTTGCGCCGGATCGGCTGGGGCGAAAGCATCGAGCACAATGAAACAATGCGGCTGCGAAAGGACGGCAGCCCGATCGAGGTCTCGCTCAGCATCTCCCCGATCAAGTCGCCTTCGGGAGCGACCATCGGCATCTCGAAAGTGGCCCGCGACATCAGCGATGCGAACAAGACCAGGCAGGTGCTGCGGCAACAGGCCGAAGAGCTTCGCCGGATCTTCGAGACCTCGCAGGACCTGATCATGGTGATGGACTCCCGGGGTACTTTGCTTCAGGTCAGTCCGAGCTGCGAAACCGTACTGGGCTACAGGCCGGAGGAAATGATCGGACGCAGCGCCGTCGATTTCATCCATCCCGACCATCTCGAGACTTCCCGCCAGGAAATGCGCGCGGCGCGACGCGGGTTGCGTCCAAAGTTCTCCGATACGCGCGGTATCCACAAGGATGGACACGCCGTATGGCTGTCCTGGCTCGGCACATGGTCCGACCCGGTCAAGCGGTTTTTCTTCGCCGGCCGCGACATGACCGAGAGCCGGCAGGTGCAGGAAACGTTGCGCGAAAGCGCGCAGCTGGCGCGCGGCATCATCGACACGGCGCTCGACGCCTTTGTCCAGATCGACGCGCAGGGCGTCATCCGGGACTGGAACACGCAGGCCGAAAATCTGCTGGGCTGGCAGCGCGATGAAGCGCTCGGCAGGAACGCGTTCGAACTGATGGGCCGGCCGGACGGGCAAGGCCCGCTCAAGCTGGCCCTGCAAGCCTTCCTGGTTTCCCGCGACTTCGTGGTTCGCCAGCCCCGCCGCGAACTCCAGGTCAGGCGGCGGGACGGAACGGAGATCACCGCCGAACTGAGCATTGCCGCGCTGAGGACGCGCGATGGCTTCGTGTTCAACGCGTTCCTCCGCGATCTTACCGACAGGATCGCCGCCGAGGAGCGCATCAGGCAGGCCGAAAAGATGGAGGCGATGGGCCAGCTCACCGGCGGCATTGCGCACGACTTCAACAACATCCTGACGGTGATCACCGGAACGATCGAAATCCTGGCGGATGCCGTCAAGGGCGAGCCGCAGCTCGCCGCCATCACGCGGATGATCGACGAGGCTGCGTCGCGCGGCGCCGATCTCACCCAGCAATTGCTGGCGTTCGCGCGCAAGCAGCCGCTCGAACCGAAGGAAACCGACGTCAACACGCTGATCATCGATACCGCGAAACTGCTGCAGCGGACGCTCGGCGAGCATGTCGAGATCGAATCCGTCTTCGAAGACGAGGCATGCCCGGCGATCGTCGATCCCAATCAACTGGCCACCGCGATCCTCAATCTCGCCCTCAACGCCCGCGACGCCATGCCTGACGGCGGCAAGCTGATCATCGAAACCCGCTCGGTCGTGCTCGATGAGAACTATGCCAGGATGCATGGCGACGTCCGGCCCGGCCGCTACGCCATGATCGCCGTGAGCGATACCGGGAGCGGCATTCCGGCTGACATGCTCGACAAGGTGTTCAACCCGTTCTTCACCTCAAAGGGGCCCGGCAAGGGCACCGGCCTTGGCCTCAGCATGGTGTACGGCTTCGTCAAACAGTCGGCCGGCCACATCATGATCTATAGCGAACAGGGCCATGGGACGACGATCAAGATGTACCTGCCACCGGCCACCGGTACATTGCCGGCAACCGAGCCGACGCTCGCGCCAAAGGTCGAGGGCGGCCACGAAACCATCCTGGTCGTGGAAGACGACAAGCTGGTGCGCGACTATGTGCTGACGCAGCTGCACTCGCTCGGCTACGTCACGCTGGATGCGGCGAACGCGACCGAAGCGCTCGCGATGGTCCAGGCAGGCCGTTCGTTCGACCTGCTCTTCACCGACGTCATCATGCCCGGTCTGAACGGCCGCCAGCTCGCCAACGAGATGCTGAAGGACAGGCCCGGGCTGAGGGTGCTGTTCACCTCGGGCTACACGGAAAACGCCATCATCCATCACGGCCGGCTCGACGAGGGCGTCTTGCTGCTCGCCAAGCCCTATCGGAAATCGGATATGGCGATCATGATCAGGAAGGCGCTGGCCGACTAGCCAATATCGAGCTCTAAAAATATCGGGCTCTACGAAATATCAGGCTCCACGAAATATCAGGCTTGGCCCTGACGCTGGGTGGTCATCACGATGCGGACCAGATCGGCGGCGTTCCGCGCGCCGAGTTTCTTCATGATGTTGGCGCGGTGATCCTCGATCGTGCGCGGACTGATTCCGAGATGCCGTCCCGCTTCCTTGTTGGAAGCGCCCGAGGTGAACTGCTCGAGCACCTCGCGTTCGCGCCGGGTGAGCGGTTCACGTCCGGGAAAATGCAGCGTCGCGATTCGGGATGCGGAATTCTGTGCCTGCCGGCGCGCGTAAGCCACGATCGCTTCGTCCAACCGCGCGACGATTTCGCTACCGCGAAACGGCTTTTCGATGAAGTCGAGCGCGCCGCTCTTGATGGCGCTGACCGCCATGGAGATATCGCCCTGCCCGGAGATCATGAAAATCGGCGCCGGATAATCCTCGCCGTGAAGCTCCTTGAGGATATCGAGGCCGGACTTACCGGGGATATGCACATCGAGCAGGATGCAGGACGGCGTCCTGGTTCGCGCAACCGCCAGCAGTGCGGCGCCGTCGGCGAAACAGATCACCTGATAGCCACCTGCCGTCAGGACCATCGAAAGCGTGTCGCGAACAGCAGGGTCGTCATCGACTACGAAAATCTCCCCGCGGGAGGGGACTTTTTCAGTCATGTTGCATCGCCCATGCGTGGTGGAAAGTGACGCACACTCGAATAACGGTATCCAATTTCATACCGAACCAAACGCTTCCGTATTTGTACGGGACCACGGCCTAACGCACAAGTAGCAACGCGTCCCTAACGGTGAGGATCTTGGCGCCGCTCTTCGCTCTCTCACGGAATCCGGCAACTTCGACGTTTATGCCGCAAGCGCACCGGCGCTTTCGGCCGCCGGAGCGTAAGCGGTCAGCGGCGCCGGCGCGTTCGATGTTCAGCCACGACAACTTCGCTCACGGGCTTTCTCGCGCCATCGACCGTCTGTTGCGATAGCGGCCTGGCGTCCGGCATACCAGGGAACGGACCGCGATTTCGCCACTGCGATGGAGAAGCTCGATGCCGCGCTCGACAACATGAGCCGCGGACGATGCATGTCCGGGTCAGGTAACCGGCTGCTGCGCCGGAACGACCGCTACGTCAAAAATGTGCAAGGCGGCCCCGGCCGCCTGCACGAGCTCAGGCCATTCTCTCGTCGGCTTTCGCCGACGCGCCCGGCCGCTTCTTGGCGTGCTTGCCTCGCAGGAAATGAATATCCATTTCCGTGCCGTTGACGCGAACGAGTTCGCACCGGCGATAGGCGAGGCCGGTCGACGACAGCAGCAGGAAAAACTCCTTGAGGTTGAGGCCCTGAATGGAACCTTCCACCGTCAGCACGGCGTCGGTATCCGAGATCGAATTGAGCTGGCAATCCCGCCGCCAGGTCCCGTCGATGGCCATGATGCAGACATCATAGCCCCGGCTGAACGTGACCCGCTCGGTACCCCTGCCGTCCTCTGTCATCGCTCACCTTCCTGCCATCGCCGCGATTTTTGGCATCGCCATTGCAGCCTGGGCAGTTGTCGCGCGCGCGGCGCTCGGTCGATAGAGCCCGCGTTTGTCCGGGAAAGGCTTGAACACGTCCGTCAGGCCGACAACGGTCTCCGCCGCGCCGAGCACCAGGAAGCCATCCGGTTCCATTGCCTTGGCGAGACGGCCAAAGATATTGACCTTGGTCTCCTGATCGAAATAGATCAGCACGTTCCGGCAGAAAATGACGTCGAAGGTGCCGAGCTGGGAGAAATCGTGCAACAGGTTCAGTTGCCGGTGCTGAATCATGGCGCGGATCTCGGGGCTGATCTGCCAGAGTTCGCCGTTCTGCTTGAAATACTTGACGAGCAATTGAATCGGAAGGCCACGCTGGACTTCGAACTGGCTGTAGATGCCCGACTTCGATTTCTCGAGCACTTCCTGCGACAGATCGGTGGCGATGATGTCGACCCGCCATCCGGCGAGCGCCGCACCCATTTCCTTCAGGCACATCGCGAGCGAATACGGCTCCTGGCCGGTCGAACCTGCGGCGCACCAGATCCGGATGCTCTTGCGCCCCGCGCGCGCCTTCAGCATCTCCGGCATGATCGAATCGCGGAAGTGTTCGAACGGTATCTTGTCGCGAAAGAAGAACGTCTCGTTGGTGGTCATGGCTTCGACCACCTGGGCGGTGATCGAGGAGGACCCGCCTTTCATTTTTTGCACGAGGTCGCTGATGGCCGGCAAGCCGCATTTGCGCGTTAGCGGAAGCAGGCGACTTTCGATCAGATACTGCTTGTCTGCGGACAGGTCGAGACCGGAATGGTCCTTCAGGATCTTGCGCAGATACTCATAGTCTGGCGGATTCACGGGAGCCTCTCAAGGGCAAGCGGGAAGGATTCTAGGCGGGCGTCGATTCTGCCAATTCGATCAGGCCGACTTCCTGGAACTTGGCAACGATAATATCCTTGTCGAATGGCTTCATGATGTATTCGTTGGCACCTCCGTCGATCGCGCGCGAGATATGGTCGATGCCGTTCTCGGTGGTGCAGAATACGACCTTGGGCACATCGCCGCCGGGCATGCGGCGCAGATGACAAAGGAAGTGGTAGCCGTCCATGACAGGCATGTTCCAGTCGAGCAGGACTGCTTCAGGCATGGCGCGCTTGCAGACGACCAGAGCGTCCACACCGTCTTCGGCTTCGATGACCTGAAAATTAAGCCCTTCCAGGATACGGCGTGCGATTTTCCGTACTATGCTGGAATCTTCGACAACGAGGCACGTTTTCATTTCGAGGCTCCTTCTTTTTGCGCGCGGCGGATGCCAATCGGGAACTATGCTGCTAGCGCGGCTTTAGGTACGATTTCGAGGACGCGATCGATGTCGAGGACGACCATCAGCTGGCCGTCGAGGCGGTGGACGCCACCGGCGAGCTTGGCCATGCGGGGATCGAGATTGACGGGGTTTTCCTCGCGGCCGTCGTCGGGCAGCCGCAGCACCTCGCCGATCTGGTCGATCAGGAGGCCGTAGGATTCACCGCGCAGGTCGACGCCGACCGCCATCGGCGGCTTGCCGTCGTCGTTCTTCGGCAGCCCCAGGCGGGCGCGCATGTCGACCACGGTGACGATGCGGCCGCGCAGGTTGAGCACGCCGGCGATCTCCGCCGACGACAGCGGCACCCGCGTCAGCCGTTCCGGCATGAACACGTCCTGCACCCGCGAGATCGGCAGGCCGAACAATTGCCCGCCAATCATCGCGGTCACGTATTCGGTCATGGCACCCTCAATGGTCTCGGTCTTGGTTGTCATGATCTAACCTCTCACGCCGCTTTCTGGACTTCGGCGGTCTGTTCCTTCAGCGCCGCGATCAGACCGGGACGGTCGAACTTGGCGACGTAATCGTGGAAGCCGGCCTGCCGGCCGCGCTCGATCGCCGCCGGCGACACCATCGAGGACAGCGCGATGATCGGCATCTGGTTGAGATGCTGGTCGGCGCGGATGGTTTCGGCGAACTCGAACCCGTTCATGTCGGGCATCTCGATGTCGGTCAGCACCACGTCGAAGTTCTGGCCCGAGCGCAGCGCCAGGAGACCCTCCTGCGCGTTGGGGGCGACCCGCACCCGGTAGCCGGCGGCTTTGAGCACCGGCGCCAGCATGTTGCGGAAGAAGGCACTGTCGTCGACCAGCAGCACCGACTGGGCGGTGACCGATTCCCGCATCTCCTTGCGCGAGAACCAGTCGGCAAACGCCATCGGCAGGAAGTGGCCGACGTCGATCACCTCGGTGGCCTGGCCCTTGATCACGGCCGAGCCGAGAATGCCCTCGCTGGCGCCCGCGACCTCGATGTGCAGCCGCTCCTCGACGATGTCGATGATCTCGTCGACCACGAGCCCCATCGAGCGGCCGTCGTCGGCGAACACCAGGATCGGCTGCGAGCCCTGGGTCTGGACGTTGACCCCGTTCATCTGCACCAGCGGCATCAGCTGCTCGCGGTACTGCACCATGTAGCGGCCGTTGGAGAGTTCGATCTTGTCGGTGGCGATCTCTTCCAGCCGGGTGACGAGGCCGAGCGGCACCGCCTTGGGCTGGGCCGAGCCGGCGCGGAACACCAGGAGCGAGGTCAGCTGTTCGCCCGTGTTCGCATGCGAGGCTGCGTTCTCGTCCGCCATCCCCTGCGCCGTCGAGCCGGCGGCGCCGAGCGCTTTGGCAATGCCGTTGGGATCGATGATCATGATCACCGCGCCATCGCCCAAAATGGTGTTGCCGGAGAACATGTCGATGTGCCGCAGCTTGGTCGACATCGGCTTGACCACGATTTCTTCGGTGTGGAACACGCCGTCGACCACGATGCCGAAGGTCTGGCTGCCGACCTGCGTCACCACGATGAAGCCGTTCTCGGGATCGCTCGAAGAGCCGTCGTCGATCTTCAGCAGCTTCTTCAGATGCATCAGCGGCAGCAGCTTGTTGCGCAGGCGCAGAACCGCCGTGTCCTTGATGCGCTCGATGCGGTGTTCGGAGTTGGCGCGGGCCCGCACCAGCTCGACCACGGACAATTGCGGGATCGCAAACCGGTCGCCGGCGGCTTCCACGATCAGGGCCGAGACGATCGCGAGCGTCAGCGGGATCTTGATGGTGACGCTCGAGCCCTCGCCGGCCACCGACTTGATGTCGATGGTGCCGCCGATCTGGTCGATATTGGTGCGCACCACGTCCATGCCGACGCCGCGGCCGGAGACCGAGGTGACGGTGGCCGCCGTCGAGAAGCCCGGCGCGAAGATGAACTTGTGGATCTGGGCTTCGGTCATCTTCTCCAGTTCGGCCTCGCTGACGAGACCGTTGGAGACTGCCTTGGCCTTGATCCGCTCGGTGTTGAGCCCGCGGCCATTGTCGGCGATGCAGATGATGATGTGGCCGCCCTCGTGATAGGCGGACAGGCGGATGGTGCCCTGCTCGCCCTTGCCGCCAGCCAGCCGCTCGGCCGGCGTCTCCAGGCCGTGGTCGGCGGAGTTGCGCACCATGTGCGTCAACGGATCCTTGATCAGGTCGAGCACTTGGCGGTCGAGTTCGGTGTCGGCGCCGTGCATCTCCAGTTCGATCTGCTTGCCGAGTTCGCCGGAGAGGTCGCGGACGATGCGCGGCAGCTTCTGCCAGGCATTGCCGATCGGCTGCATCCGCGTCTTCATGACGCCTTCCTGCAGTTCGGCGGTGACGTTGGAGAGCCGCTGCAGCGGCACCTTGAACTCGGTGTCCTCGTTGCGGCGGGTGATTTCCAGCAGCTGGTTGCGGGTCAGCACCAGCTCGGAGACCATGGTCATCAGATGTTCGAGCGTGTCGACGTTGACGCGGATCGACTGGTTGGCGATCTTGTCGGCTTCCTGGACGTCGGCGCCGTCGGCGACGGCAGCGCGCTTGGCGGGTTTTGCCTTGGCGGCTTCCTTGACTTCCGGCTCGGCGGCGGGCGCGGGCTTCGCGGCGGGCGCGGGCTTGGACGCGGCAGGCTTGGGCGCGGCGGGCTTGGCTTCGGCCTCGGTCTCGCGGAAGGCGCGTTCGAGGTCGTCGAGCGAGACTTCGCCCGGACGCAGCGGACGTTCCAGCACCTGCTCGACCAGCGTACCCTTGGCAACTTCCGGGGTTATCGCGGGCGCAACCGGCGGCGCGGCCACGACGGGTACAGGCGCGGGCGCGGGTTCGGCCTCGGCATGGCTGCCGCCTTCGGCCATCGCGTGCAGTTGCTCGATCAGGTCTTCGTCGGTGCCCTCGGGCTCGGTCTCCGTCGCCTCGAGGCCGGCCAGGATCTCCTTGATGCGGTCGATCGAGGACAGGATCAGCGTCACGGCTTCGGCCTTGACCGACATGCCGTCGCGGAATTTACCCATCAGGGTCTCGCCGGCATGGGCCAGCGCTTCCAGCCGCGGCAATCCGAGGAATCCGCAGGTGCCCTTGATGGTGTGGACCAGGCGGAAGATGTTATCCAAAATCTTCGCGTCGCTCGGGTCCTGTTCGAACCGCACCAATTGATTGTCGACCGTATCCAGGCTCTCGTTGGTCTCCGTCAGGAACTCCCGCAACAGATCATCCATATGAGCTCGCCTTCCCAAAAATCAGAAATACCGGTCGTCTGTCAGGCATAACCTTTCGGGTTTCACAGCCACGTTAATTTCACTGTCCGTGCTAATACGGATAAGGTGAATAATGTCGTTACGAGCCGGCGCACCGGCGCGTTCGAGGCGGCTGCCGGGACGCGGCAACGGCACATGAGAGCCTCTATGGTAAAACGGGGCGAGATCGCCGGCTTGCGATTTCCGGAAGAGCGCGGCGACGATCGAACGGGTCAGGCCGCGAGCAATTCGTCTTCGCGCTTCACCAGCTTCCGGATTTCCTTGAGCGCCTTGTACAGCGCGCCGGCGGAGACATGGTTGTTGACGGCGTCAAGCGTGAGGCGGTCACCTGGATTGGCATCGCGCAGCGCGCGCAGGAAGCCTTGATATGCGGTCCGGTAGCGCGGAATGTCGTTCTTCAAATACATGGTCTGAACGCAGAGATAGAGCCGCTTGGCCGGCGTATTGGCAGTCTCGGCTGTGATGGTGTCTCTCTCGCGGAGGATTGGCGCGTCGCCGTCGATCAGGAACGAGGTGCGCGTGCCGGAGTTGACGAGAACGGTTTCGCCGATCACGATTCTTTCAAACGGCTTCAGTTCGACACGTAGCGGCACAGCCGTCCCCCATCCGAAGACGCGCGCGAGCCTCACAGCTCGCGACGTTTGCGAAACATCATTCGTATGAATGTGCGGCAAGCGCGCCGCCATCCGGTGTTCAGGAATTTTAGTTCGATGGTGGCGGCGGGGTTTTCCCCGCCGCCTTGATCGTTGACGTCGCCGTCCCGCTTAGCGGAGCAGCTGCAGCACGCTCTGCTGGCTCTGGTTGGCCAGCGCCAGCGCGGACACCGCGATCGACTGGCGGGTCGACAGCGCCTGGCTGTTCGCCGCTTCCTCGTTGGTGTCGGCCAGCGTCAGGTTCGACGAGCCGGTCTGCAGCACGTTGATCAGGTTCTTCGAGAAGTCCTGACGGATCTGCACGATCGACAGGTTCGAACCGAAGGCCGAGGCCTGTGCGCGCAGCGTGGACGACGCGCCGTTCAGCGCCGTCACGATGCTGCTGATCGCAGCGTTGTCCTTGAAGGCGCCCGTGTTCAGGACGTCGAGGCCAAGGCCCGCCGGGTTGAAGTTCACGCCCTGGATGCTCAGCGTGGACTTGCCGGTTTCGTTGAAGGTCAGCTTCAGGGTGTCACCGCCGAGCAGGTTGACGCCGTTGTAGGACGCGTCCTGCGAGGTGGTGGTGATCTGATTGATGATGTTGTTGTACTGGGAGACCAGGTTGTCTCGGGTCAACTTGGCCGATGCGTCAACAACCGGAGCCGGAGCCGTGGTACCAGCAGCGAACGCCTGGCTGGCGCCAACCGCAGAACCGGTGATCGCACCGATCGTGGCCGAAGCCGCTTCGTTCGTCGTGGTGATCGTCAGCTTGCCGGACACGAACGTGGCCTGCAGGTTATTGGCGGCAAGGGCATCGTTCAGCTGGTTGAGCGAGCCGACGCGGCCGGGAGCCGCACCGAACACGATGTCGGTGGCAGTACCTCCGCCGGTTGCAGCGATCTTCAGGGTCTTGCCTTCCAGCACGCCCGGGACTTGCGTGCGAGCCTGTGTCACGCCGCCAGGCAGACCAATTGCGGTGAGAGCTGCAGCGTTGCTGCTGGACACCGTCAGGTCGCTCAGCGTGCCGGTGTTCAGCGTGATCTTGCCGCCGGTGATCGTCGAGGGCGTCGACGAGCCTGTCAGACCGTCGATCTTCGCCAGCAGGCCGGTGACGTCGCTGTCGATCTTGATTTCGTTCGGATCGTTGCCGGTCGCGGTCGCGGCCACGAAGGTCAGCGTCTTGCCGTTGACGGTGACGGTGTCACCCACCGCGAAGCCGTTCGCCAGCGAAGCAGCCGTGCCGTCGCCGACGTTCAGCTTGGTGGTGCCGGCCAGAGCCCCGGCCGTCACAGCGCCACCGGTACGACTACCGGTGTTGGCGGCGGCAGCGGTGAGGCCGAGCGCGGTGAGCACGCCCGCGGAGCCGGACACAGCGAGGTTGGAAGCCGTACCGGTCTTCAGGGTGATGATGCCGGCCGTTACCGCCGAGGCGTTGGCCGGGGTTGCGTTGCCCGACAGGGTGTCGATCGCCGCAGACCAAATCGCTGAGCGTGCTGCCGATACCCAGCGTATAGGCGTTGCCCGAACCGACGAGGCCATTCGAACCCGCTTCGAAGGTGATCGTCTTGCCGTTGACAGTCAGCGTGTCTGCAGCAGCGATCGCCTGCGCAACGTTGCCGGTGGTGGTCAGGGCCGACAGCAGCGTCGAACCGCTCGCGTTGGTGGCCGTGCCCGAAAAGAGCTGGGCACCGGCGGTCAGCGTGGTGCTGACATACGCGGCGCGCTGCGGAGCAGCAGCACCAAGGAACGCGGCGTTGATCGGGTCCTGATCGGCGACGAGATTGTCGGCCGTTGCGCCATCGATCACGACGGACGTGAACGAGGACTTGGTCGAGAAACCGACCGTCGTCTGCAGCGCCTGATTGGCGACAGACTTGGCGGAGTCAACGAGCTTCTGCAGCGAGGTGATGCCGGTGTTGGCAGCCTGCAGGACCTGCACGCCGTTGCCGATGCCGTCGAGGAGATTGTTGATGTCGCCGGCGCGCGCATCGAGCGATGACGCCGTGAAGAAGTTGGTCGGATTGTCGAGGGCCGTGTTGACCTTCTTGCCGGTGGCAAGGCGGTTCTGCGTGGTCGCGAGCAGATCGGCGGTCGACTGCAGCGAGAGAAGGTTCTGGCGAACCGACGAGGAGAGAACAATACCTGACATTACTCATATCCTTCTGGATGAACACTATTGACGCACGCCGCAACTTTCATTCGGCGCGGTGCCACACTGGTCCTCCAGCGCTACCCATTCGTTAACTTGCCCGTCCGTACGAATACGCGAGGCCAAGAAAACGTTGACTACCGTCATTTATAGTAAACAGAATCTTATCGGCGCGGGTCGCGGCTTCGCCGGACTGCCGTCCAACCGACCTCGAGCGAACATTCGATCGCACCGAAGATTATTTCCACGCGCTCAGGCCCCGCACATGCACGCGCGCCCCGAGCAGCAGCAATGCCTTACCGCTGGCGCGACACTCCGCGCAAATCATCGGCACCCGCGCGAAGCCGTCTCGATCACGGCGCGCGTTTCAGCAAGGCAGCGGCGTCGATCGCAATCGCAGACACATCCATGACGCGCGAAGCGCACGTGCGAGCGCCGCCGGGAGTCCGGATACAATGCGACCGGTCGCCGAATGCGACAAGCGATGAGCTGTCGCAGGCAGGGGAGTCCGGCAAACAAGCATTCACGCTTCCGTGAAGCCATCTGACGGCGTCGGCCGTCCATCTGGCAGTTTGCCTTCGCCAATAAATTTCTTGCCAATAATATGTGCGAGGATCATCCTCCTATCCGAGTTGCACGTGCCAGGCGCCCAGAGACCGGCTTTGCCCGTAAGGCAGGAGACTGCTTTGGATTCAGCCCCTCGTTCACCGAACGGATTCTTGTCCTCGCTCCAGGCGGACGACTTCGAATTGATCCGCCCGCATCTGCGCAGCACCGAGCTCAGCCAGGACATGGCGCTGATCGAAGTCGATGAGACGCTCAAGCGCGCCTACCTCCCGCACAGAGGCGTGATTTCGATCGTCGTCAAGCTTGCGCGCGGCGAACATGTGCAGATTGCGATGGTCGGCCGCGATAGCATCTTCGGCGCGTTTGCGGCGCTTGGCGACGCCGTCGCGCTGAACAGCGCCGTAGTGCTGGTGCCAGGCGCGGCCTCGACGATCGATGTCGACCAGCTCCAATTCGCCGCCGATCAGAGCGCGACGTTGCGCACCGCGCTGGTCCGTCATGGCCTGGCGGTCTACGCCCAGGTCCAGCAAACCGCCGGCTGCAACGCCTCGCACACGGTGGAGTCCCGGCTGGCGCGGTGCCTGCTGCACACGCGCGACCTCTCCGGCAGCGACAAGCTGGTGCTGACCCAGGAATCGATGGCGCAGATGATCGGCGCGCGCCGCAACAGCGTATCGCTGGTGGCCAACACGCTGCAGCAGGCGGACTTCATCCACTACAGCCGCGGACATATCGAGATCACCAATCTGGACGGCCTGATCAAGACGTCCTGCGAGTGCTATGCGACAGTCAAGGCGCAGTACACCAGGCTGCTGCATCCCCGCATCCATTGCGTGGCCGCTTGACCGCCGTCCGGGCGACAACCGGGCAATGTCCAATCGTCCTGATACGCATCGCCGGCTTGCTACGCCCGGGGATTGCGCCGATCGCGGCGTCTCACCGTATAATTACGGTCAATGGAGAGGTCTGCGGCAGTTTGACGGGGGGCGGAATTAACGCGCTGTTCAAAGAGCCCTGATAATTGTCACGTTGCTGACGGGTGCGGTTTCGAAAGCTCCTACGCGTGCAACGCGCATTCACCTGTGTTCGGCGACCTGTTATCTGCGCGGAGTGCGGACATGGCTTTTGATTTGTCGATGCCGATCCTGGTGGTCGATGACTACAGCACCATGATCCGCATCATCCGCAACCTGCTCAAGCAGCTCGGCTTCGAGAATGTCGACGATGCCAGCGATGGATCGGCAGCGCTCGCCAAATTGCAGAGCAAGCGATACGGGCTGGTCATCTCGGACTGGAACATGGAGCCGATGACCGGCTACGAGCTGCTCAAGGAAGTTCGGGCGAGCCCGGAATTTTCCAATACGCCCTTCATCATGATCACGGCCGAATCCAAAACCGAGAACGTCATTGCCGCAAAGAAGGCCGGCGTGAACAACTACATCGTCAAGCCGTTCAACGCGGCGACGCTCAAGACCAAGATGGAAGCCGTGTTTAGCGACTGAGATCGTGGCGCGCGCAGCGCGCGCGCCGAAACAAAGGCCGCCACCCGGCATCGGGTCATCCTCGCAGTCGTCACATGGGCAACCATCCAGCCTGCACCTTGCCGCCAACCTTGTTCGAAACGCACGCACCGTGCGCGTCAGCCGTACTTCTACGGTTTGAGATGTTCACGGACGGATAACATTGACTGACGATAGTGACGTGGACCAAGGGGAGTTCCTTATGTTCACGTTTGAAACGAGCGATCAAAGAGAAGTACGGCGTTTCCGTATGGCCCAGTTCAATGGCCGGACCGCAACAGCGCGTTCGGCCGGATCGGCAGTCACCGGCCACGTTCGATCGATCGTGGAAAAGAAGTCGAGCGCCCCGGCGACGTGGACCATCACCATCATTCCGGAAGAGCCGAAGTCGGCCGCCCCGTTGCGGCCGGCGCCTCGCGTCCGTCCTTTCGTGGAAGACTTCTGCGGAGCGGCAGAATAGACCGCCGCCGATACATCGAGGCACGGAGGTTCGTGCGCTCAACCGCGCATGGACGCGTCTAAAGCGCGATGAGGTTTGGATAAATCGTCATCGCGCTTTCGGTCTTTGCTTGAGCATGATGTTTTCGGAAAGCCGCTGCACACTTTTCCGGATCATGCTCCAGACAGCTGGTGGAAATCAGGCGGGCTGCAGCAGCGCCTTGCGAACGAGATCCGCGGTGTTGCGGGCGCCGAGCTTGCGCATGGCCTCGGCGCGATGGCTCTCGAACGTCCTCGGGCTGATGTTCATCCGCAAGGCGCCCTGCTTGTTGGAGCATCCTTCGCTGATCAGGCTCAGCACCTCGCGCTCGCGCCTGGTCAGCGGCTTCTGACCGGCCTCCGAGGCGAACATCATGCGCGGCTTGCGGTCTGCGTCCCTGCTGCGAGCGGCCAGGCTCTCCCGGCCCGACTGGCTGTCGAGATCCGGCGCCGGATGGTTGACCGACATCTGCTTGACCATCGCGCAGACACGTTCGGTTTGCTGAAGCGCGTTCTCCACCACCTGCTGCAGGTAGACACGATTGCCGGGCGCCTGGGAGAACTGATGGCTGTGCTGCTTGATCTCGTTCATGTAGAGCAACAACGCTGTCAGCGGCCCGTTCAGCTGCCGGGCGATCGCCACTCCCGCCTCGTCCGTCGCCCTGGCGCGCGCGGCAGAGAGCTGGACGACTTCAAGCTGTTCTTCGAGAGGCGCGATGCTGTCCATCTTCCTTGAGAGGTGCGAATCACCGGCTCGATGGTCGTGTCCGTTCATATAAGTCTTTTATCGGTTCCCGTCCCTTTCATGGTTAATTTCGGCGCCAGTAAGAATACGGAACTAGCCGGGTCTAGGCTGGGTAATGATCGGAAGTCGGCAAAAACGTCCGAAAATGGCGTCAGAGTGAGCGATCTTCGGCTCGAAATCGGACTGGCGGGGGTAAGGAATTTCAGTCCGCCATCCCGGTAGCTTTGCGGAGATCGAATTTGCTTTCTTAATGGGCCTGACCGGACTTCCCTCGCATCCCGGCCTCGCACGACGCCCAACGTCGTGCATCTTTGCCCCTCCCCGCGCCAAGCCCAGGGCCCGGTCTGCGCTCGGAATGGCGGGTTTGGCCGAAAATCGCTGGGTTCGAATGCGTCCGGCAGGGCGCGGACATCGCCGTGGCGGCACACTACGAATGCTGCATCCAGAGAAACTTCTCGAGAAACCGGCCCGAGGTGACAAATCTGAACCACCAATAGGCCATCCGCCGCGTACTCATCTGTCTCATCCTCACCGGCCGGGGGCGGCTCACGGGCGGCCGGGGATTAGCGCAGCCACTGGCTTATGCGTGTGACCTGCTTCACAATTGCCCGTGGAAACACGGATGCGCCCGATGAAGGAGCCCAACGAGCAGTCTCAGTTTCAGGCAATTTGGAACGCGGTCGGCATCGCCGCGCACGGGAAGGCGCGTCAGGCGGGCGGATATTCGAGGGAGACGACTTTTAAGAATCAGCCGAGCCGGGAGATCTGTTCCTCGGTCACGACGCGCTCGACATTCTCGGACTTGCTCTTGATGCGGTAGCGCGGGCGGCCGTCGGCCTCGATCGGCAGGCACGAGACGATCGTGTAGACGCTTCGTTCCTTCACCGTGGCGCGGCCCTGCGGACCCTGCTGCTGGTGATGGACGTCGTCATTGATCGCGTAGTTATGGGCCATCGTCGGTCTTTCCGTTGAAGAAAGGCTTTTAGTCTCAACGGCCTCGCAAGGCAACAGATCGTTCGTCGGATAGGCTCCGGACATTCACGGGGTTCCGCCCGTCAACAGCGCCTTTCGATTGCCGACCCGGGCGATCGATTTCCCGATCGCCTGATACGACAGGGCGCCGGCGCGCAGGGACGCGCCGATGTATTCGGCGATGGCGGCCATCTCCCGCTCCTGATCGAACAGATTGTTGCCGATGCAGAGCATGTCCATGCCGGCCTTGAGCGATCGCAGGCTGGCCTCCCTCGTGCCCATCGCCTTCTGCAATCCCTGCATCTGCATGTCGTCGGTGACCAGAAGCGTATCGGGAAGGCGCCTGCGCAACCGGCCAAGGCCAGCCGCGGACAAGGTCGTCGGATTATCGCTGTCCCATTGCCGGACGATGGCGTGGCTGACCAGCACCGCATCGCCGAACATCTTCGGCGCGAGTTCATAGAACAGTTCTTCCTGCTCCACGCAAAGCGCATCGGAAATATCCATGAACTCCTGATGCGAATCCACGACCGCGCCGCCGATGCCGGGGAAATGTTTCAGGCACAAGCCGATGCGCTGCGCCTGCGCCACCTCGCTCATCAGCAACGCATTGGCTTCCACCTCGGCGATGTCGGCGGAGTAGGAGCGCTTGATCCTGCCGATGTTGGGATTGTCAGGGTTGTAATCGACATCGATGACCGGCGCGAAATCATAGTGGATGCCGAGCCGCCGCATCTCCGCAAAACTCGCGGTCAGGATTTCGCGCTTTTCATCCGGCGCAAGATGGTTGAATTCCTTTGCGCTGGGCAACGGCGCAAAGCCGCGGCTCTCCTTCAGCCGCCGCACCAGGCCGCCCTCCTGATCGATGAACACCAGCGGACCGGAAGGCAGCGCGGCAATCTCGGCGCATAGCGCCCGCAATTGCCCGGGCGAGTCGATGTTGTTGTCGTATTGTTGCGTCTGGCAGGAATAGTCGAACAGGATGACGCCGCCGAGGCCGTAACGGCCGGCGAATTGCTTCAGCCACGCCGGGACGGTCTTGCCGAAGAAGCCGAGGATGAAGAGTTCGCCGATGTCGTTCACTGTGGCAGCCCTGCTTCGACAAGGTACGGCGGCGTGCGCCCGATCTCGATCGGCTAAGACCCTCAAGCGCGAGGCAACTCAAGCCCTATCAGCGCGTTCGTGTCTCCACCATATTTTTCGTTGAGCGGGCTGATCGCCGGCCTTGAACAGGGGTCACCGCGTTTCGGGCCGGGAATGTCGAGGTCGCCTGCAGACAGTCCGCTCAGTTTCCTCTCGAGCGATCGCCAGCATTATCAGTAACAGGCGCATCCGGCGCTACGTTCGCCGGCCCACCCCGGTCGGTCCAATCCGGCGGCAGCCCTATCCTCTGGCCGATCATGCCGGTCAGTCCGGGCGCTCGCCCGAATGCTTCACAAACCGCCTCCTTCGGTGCGCCACCGAGAGCGGCCTTCAGGCTGCCGATGGACGGCGGCGCCGAGACCTTCCCGAACGGACTCTCGGCAGTAACAAGCAATTTGCCGAAATCGTCTCCGAAGGCGCTAGCGAGATCATAGGCATCTCCGTCGCTCGATACGCGCGGAGCGCTGGTGAAGGAATTCGCTCCGCGCGCCCAGATCATGGCAGCCTTTTGGTTGCCGCTCCGATCACGGGCCTCAGCCTCTGCGGACAGGCTCCCAAGTCCGATCGGAAGCCGCGGCACAGGGATGGGCACGCCGGGAGCAACGATAGACGGTACAACGCTCGCGACCTTGGAGACGCCGGCGGCCGTCGCATCGGTCGGCGCCATGTGGGTAATGACCGCCCGGACACTCAAGTCCGCCGATTCCGTCGGCGCGACAATTCGGAAGCGCTCGCTCAGCGCAGAACACATCGCTCTGTTTACCGCATTCTTGATCAGGCTGCGCTGCTTGTCCGAGAACGGCTCTCTTGCTGCGGCGACCGAGAATGCGGCTGGTTCGATCCGCAGAGTCTTCGCTCCGAGGACATCGGCTTTGCTAATGCTGACCTGTGACTTCGTCAGGAGCCCATCGGACGGTGTCAGATTGTCGTAGGAGGCTAACGACCCGGACCGTTCCAGCGGTGCGGTCGCGCAACCAGCAGCCATCAGGCTTAGCGTCGCTACTACCGCCCATCTCACGGCGAAGCCACAAGACCGATCGCCGATCCCTGGACCACGCGCCGCGAACGCGCGACCGGAACAGGAGAAAGCGCGGTATCGGGCGGCGATGCCAGGATTGGCTGCCATGTTGCATTCCAGCGCGTCAGCGTCGTCCCGTTACCGTCGAAGGCCAGATCGAGGAAAGCCAGGGTGAGTTCCGCCGTGGCGGCCTTCACTTTCGGGTTTAGAGCCGGGCCGCCTGTGAACGCGCGATCGGTAAAGATGCTGTGCGACCCGCCTTCAAACACGGCAAGCAGCTTGCGCGGTGTGGCAATGGCATTGAAGACGTTTAGCCGGTCGGCAGCGGGCGAATAGTATCCGGGAATTTCGATGACATCGTTGGTGGCGGTTACGTGCAGGCTCGGAACCGTGATTTTGCTCAGCACCGAAGCAAGATCGGACTCGCCATAGAACGGCGGCGCAGAGATCACGATCGCCGCCGCAAAGCGCGGATCACGGGCCTCGACCCACTGCCCTTCGCGCATCACGCGGGCGCCAACCGCAAGAAGGGCCGTGTTCGCGCCATACGAATGACCGGCCGCCACGATACGCCGACGGTCGATCTGGGCGCCATAAGGGCCGGCACCGCTCGACAGCAAGCGGTCCAGGGCGAAGCTTAGATCCCAGGCCCGCCCAAGCGCCTCGCTCTCATGAGCCGCTCGCTGCAAACGGTCCACGACGGTGAGAGGATTGCCCACCCAGAGCGACGAATCGCTGCCTGCATGCTGAACGTGCAAACTCGCAATGCCGCGGGCAGCCCAATACCGGCCCAGATAACTGTAGCCCCGGCGAGAGCCACCCATGCCATGGGAGAACACAATGAGCGGCACGCGCGAACCCGGCGCGATATTCGTGGGCCAATGCAGGCGCGCCGGAACAGTCCGCGAACGCGCGGAGTCGGTCCAGTCAAAATCAATGAAGGAGGGCGCGGCGAACTGCGCTCGCGCCGGATTTATCGGAGCTGCGGCGGTGACCGCGACGGCGAGCAGCATGGCGCTGAGGTACCGTCGCGTCATGTTGACCGTTACGATTGCGTCGCTCTGACCACCCGCGAGAGCGGATTGAACACGCCGCGAAGGAGTATCGCCGCCCACCCTGCTCTGCATAAACACACCTTGAACATAATTCGCACTGGGTGTAATATTGTATTGCACTGAGTGCAATTTTGCAAGAGAATAAATTCGTGCCAGAACTGGCCATGGAAAGTTCGCCCCCCAAGGAGGAAGGTCTGCGCGAACGGAAGCGGCGCGAGACGCTGCGTCGCATCGCCGAGCAGGGCCTGAAACTGTTTCTGACCAACGGCTACGAGGCCACCACGCTCGACGCGATCGCGGAGGCAGCAGGGATCTCGCGGCGGACGTTCTTCTATTACTTCAAGTCCAAGGAAGAGATTCTGCTGGCGTGGCAGGACGGCGGTTTCACCGAGACCCTGCGAGCCGCCGTGCTGGAACAATCGACCAAACAGTCACCGCTCAGCGCCGTGAAGAACGCCTTGTTGGGGCTGACGATCAGCTTTCAGGCCGATTACAAGCAAACCAGAGTGATCGAACGCCTGATGTGCTCGAACGAGGCGCTTCGCATACGACACCAGGCGAAATATGTGGAGCAAGAGCAAGCGGTATTCGACGCGCTCTGCCAGATGTGGCCGCAGCCCAAACGGCAGCCTGCGCTGCGCATTGTCGCCATGATGTCGATCGGAGCATTGCGTCTTGCGATCGATAACTGGAATCGCGACCAGGGGAAGCGACCTATCGCCGTTTACCTCAAAGAGGCGTTCGCCGACCTGAAGTCGGAGATTTGAAACACGCCTGGTCCGTTGCCAGGCCCCAGGGTCTAGCGCACCACCGCAAGGGGGCGCGTCGGCAGCCTCTTACGCAGCAGGCCACGAGGATCGATCCTTGGAAAGCCATCCATGCGGATCGTGCACTTCCACCTTGTAAGGCGGTGCGGACCCCCATCGCCACAGCACCAGATTTGCCATGTCAGGCCGGGCGCCCGTCGCAAGCGACGGCGTCGGGATTCCAGACCGCTCCCTTTGCAATCAGCAACCTGGCGATATCCCAGGACGCCGGGCGCTTTCCGGTTGCGTGTATGGGTCGATCAGCGGCCTGAGAAATGACCGCGTTATCGGGCGTCAAGCAGGAGAAGAAAGCTTGACCAGGCCCGCCGTCGCGGCTTCGCCGCCATGGTTTGCCGCCCGCTTCTCTTTCGCTTCATCGCAACTCGCCGTGCCGAAGCACAGGCGAATGGCGCCTGAGCCGCAATGTTCGTTCCGTAAGCGGCACGTCCTTGAACGCATTTGCCCGGCTTCGCCGTTCAATACGCGTCGAACGGAACCGGCAGGAAGGTCAAGTTCCGGCGGCGGCAAACTGAATATGTGACGCGTCGCACATCTGCCGGAACGCAGGTGAGCTAGGCTTCAGCTCACGAGAGGTGCTGTCGAGAGACTTAGCCCGCGTCAGCCGCTCGACCCCGTTTGAGATGTGCTGCTTGCGCAGCAAGCAGGCGATCGTTTCTGACACGAAGACCAAAGCTGAAAGCGTGTACAAGCCATGCGTCGCATCCCAAATCTCCGATCGATCGACCCGATCTCATACCGGCCATTGCGGCCCGGACTTCGTTCCGCGATTTCGCAGGCGATGAAGCGAGCAATTGTCGTCATCGCCTGCTGCTGCGCCGTGCTGATCGACCTCCGCACGGCGGTTGCCGACTTCGCTTCCGATCGGGAAATGGCCAATCGCTACGAGCAGGCCGCGCAAGCGGGCGATGATGATGCCCAGTTCTATCTTGGCGCGCTCTATTCAACGGGCGTCGGCCGTGCCCGCAGCGACGAGGAGGCATTTCGCTGGTTCTCGCGCGCCGCCGATCAGGGGCACTCCCACGCCATGTTGATCGTTGCCGGCCTGTACGCGAGCGGGCGCGGTATCGCGAAGGACAACGTGAAGGCCTATAGCTGGGCCTACATCGTCTCCTCGGCGAGCAAGGTCGACGAGTACCGCAACGGTGCGCGGCAACTGATGTCGCTGCTCATGAACAGGATGACGAGCGACGAGATCGGCCGCGCCGTGGTGGCCGCAAGAGCCTGGCGCGCCGGCCGGGTGGCTGGCGTGGGCAAGGCTTCGGGTATCGAAAGAGCTGCAGAGAGCTCGTCGGATCAACCCGCGCCGGCCACGCCCCCGCCCGCGCCCGCGGTCGTGCAGCCAGCGCCCGCAGCCGCGTCACCGTCCGTGGTCTCGCAGCCGGCGCCATCATCCAACATCACGACATTGCCGGCGCCCGCCAAGACCAATTCGGCACCTGCCACGAAGAACGCGAGGAGAGACGATGCTCGTGATGTGCTCGACCAGGTTCCATCGGGCCTGCGCAAGCGGTTCGGCTTCTAATTCACAGGACGTGTCATGAAATTACAGCATCTCATCGCAACCGGCATATTGGCTACCGCCGCGGCAGGGGCCGGCTATTACGCCTATTCGAATTTCCTTCATCCGCCGCTGGTGACCACTGGCATCGCGAGCCTCGCGCCGGTTTCCGAAGCCGTTTACGGGACAGGCACCGTCGAGCCCGAGCGCTGGGCCAAGGTGGTGCCGCTGCAGCGCCGCCGGCTGGTCGAGCTCTGCAAATGCGAAGGACAGGTGGTCAAGTCCGGCCAGGTCCTCGGCCGCCAGGACGACGCCGAGGAGCGCAGCGCGCTGGACCAGATGGAGATCAATCGCGGCCAGTTCGAACGCGATCTGGCGCGCGCCGAGAAGGATCGCGACAAGAGCGACGCCGCGCGCACCGAATACGAGCAGCGCTGGACCAAGCTCGAGGAAGCAAAGTCGCGGATCGCCGCGCAGAAGGTGCGGCTCGACTCGCTGCTGCTGAGAGCTCCGCTCGACGGCATGGTCTTGCGGCGCGACGGCGAGGTCGGCGAGATCGCCGGTCCCACCGACGTCCTGTTCTGGGTGGGACCGCCTGCCCCGATGCAGGTCGTCGCCGAAATCAATGAGGAGGAAATCAACCGCATCGCGGCCGGCCAGAAGGCGTTGCTGCGAAGCGAGGCTTTTCCCGGAAGGGCGCTGCGGGCCACGGTTTCCCAGATCACGCCCAAGGGCGACCCGACCCGAAAGACCTTCCGCGTCTATCTGCGGCTGCCACAGGATACGCCGCTGCGGATCGGCATGTCGGTCGAGGCCAATATCATCTTCCGCGAGAAGCCGGCGGCCATCGTCGTGCCGGCAGAAGCCGTCGCAGGCGATTCGGTTCAGACGATCGATGACGGCCGGATCAGTCGAGTGCCCGTGACGGTCGGCATCCGCGGCAGCCGCAACATCGAAATCATCGGCGACGTATCCAAGGGCACCCATGTACTTTCGCCTGCACGCACGGATCTCGCCAACGGCGCCAGGGTTCGCATCGACAACAGCCCGACCAGAGCCGAGGAACCCGCGGTCGTGAGCGAACCGGCCGACCAGCCGGGTGCGGCGCCCGACGCCGCCACCGTGGTAGCCGCGGCCACCACGGCGCCATCGGATCCCGATGATGCCGTGATTTCGGCAGCCATGACCGCCCACATCGATTCCGTCGTCAATGACGCGCGTCGCAGTATCATCAGCAACAGCCGGTAGCCGCCGTGAAACTTCTGTTCAACATCGCATGGACCCATGTCAGCTCACGCGTCCGGCAGACCCTCGTCGGCATGGCCGGCGTGGCCATGGGAGTAGGCTTCACGATCATGATGGCGGGCCTGATGCAGGGTTCGCAGCTCGACTTCCTGCGGCAGCTCGTCGACACCATGCCGCATATCACGATCGAGGATGAGCGGCGCTCCGTGCCGACGCAACCGGCAGACCAGGAATATGCGGCGGTCCAGATGTCCGACATCGCCAATGTCGGCAAACGTCCCGGAATCAAATATCCGGAATCGGTGATGAGCTCACTGCGCTCCTGGATACCTGGAGACGTGGCTCCCTCGGCAAAGACCACCGCGATCATCAATCACGGCGGCGCGCGCATCGGCATCACCTTGACCGGCATCGATCCCCGCCGTGAGACTAACGTCTCGAAACTCGCCGCGCAAATGCGCGAGGGAAAGCTCGACGACCTTTCACGTGCGCCGAACGGCATCGTCATGGGTGAGGCGCTGGCCGAGAAACTCGGCGTCAAAACCGGCAACACCGTCCTCTTGATTGGCGGCCAGGGCATCCAGCTGAATTCGACGGTGGCCGGGCTGTTTCGCTCCGGCCTGAAGCGCGTCGATGAGAGCCAGATCTATTCGTTGATGGGGCCGGCGCAGGTCATGATGGGGCAAAGCGGGGTGGTCAACCAGCTGCGACTGCGGTTGAACGATCCCATGCTGGCGCAAAAGGTCGCCGCGCAAGTCGAAGCGCAGACCGGCTACAAATCCGTGTCCTGGCAGGAAGCCAATGCCGACTTGCTGTCATCCTTTACCGTGCGCGATTTCATCGTGCTCACCGTGATGGGCGCGATGTTGCTGACGTCCTCTTTTGCCACCTACAACATCATCTCGACGATCACGCACGAGAAGCGCCAGGACATCGCGATCATGAAATCGCTGGGCATGCGCGAGTACGCGGTGCGGCGGATTTTCATCATCGAAGCCGCCATGATCGGCGTGGTCGGCATCCTGTTCGGGTGGATCCTCGGTTACCTGCTCTGCTATGGCTGGTCGAAGATCACGATCTTCAATCCGCTGACCGGCACGACCGTTCCGCTGCAGATCTATTACTCGCTGATGCACTATGTGGTCGTCGGCGGCATATCCCTTCTGTGCTGCGCGGGTGCAGCTTATTTTCCAGCGCGCAAGGCCACGCGCGTGCAGCCGGTTGAAATCATTCGGGGGGCATCATGACCGAGGTCGCATTGCAAGCGGTGGAACTGGTTCGACGCATCGAAGGCGACGTTGCGCACACCCTCGTCAACGGTATCGACCTGTCGGTGAAAAAGGGCGAATTCCTCGCCATTACCGGGCCGTCGGGATCGGGCAAATCGTCGCTGCTCTATCTGCTGGGGCTGCTCGATGCTCCCAGCGAAGGCGAGGTCGTCATCTGCGGCCAGCCGACCTCGAAATTGTCGGAGACGGAACGGGCCGATGTCCGCCTGACCAAATGCGGCTTCGTGTTCCAGTTCCATTTCCTGCTGCCGGAGTTCACCTCGCTCGACAATGTGCTGCTGCCGATGCGTGCAGCGGGCAAGATGTCTGAAGCTGAGATGCGCGAGCGCGGCCTTTCCCTGCTCGGCTCGCTTGGGCTCGGCGAGCATGCCAACAAGCGTCCCAGCCAACTCTCCGGCGGCCAGCGCCAGCGGGTCGCCATTGCGCGTGCGCTTGCCAACCGCCCCGAGATCATCGTGGCCGACGAGCCGACCGGCGCACTCGATACAGTATCGACGCAACAGGTGTTTTCGATCCTCCGCGACATTGCGGACCGGGGCCAGACCGTGGTCGTGGTGACCCACGACCCAGCACTCGCCGCCCGCGCCGACCGCCGCATCCACATCGTCGATGGCAAGATCGCCGAGGTGACGGGACGGGACGAAGGCAAGGTGGTGTGTGAGGCGGCAGGTTAGTCAGAAGCTGGCGGGCCACGAACGATGAAGATGGGCACTACGTCTACGCTATAGCCCTCTGGGACGCGGCGTCATACGCCTGGAATTTGGAGAAAAGCGCGCGCGAGACGATAGCGAGCTGCCGCTCGCCTTTCTGCCCGGATTCATACGCGGTTAGGCGCGTCGAGAAGCTACTTGCAATTGCTCTCGCCGGTCAGGTTGCTGAATTCCACGCTCCTGCTCCCTCTGTTTGTCGCTCGCGTTGCAGGGGGCTTGACAGCAATCCTACTAGAAGGTAGGTATGGGAATGAGCAACTTATCTACCACCTCTGACGACATCCTGGCTTGTGCGCGTTCTCTGATCGTCGCTGGCGGTTACAACGGTTTCAGTTATGCCGACATCGCTGATGTGGTCGGGATTCGTAAGGCGAGCATCCATCACCATTTCCCAAGCAAGGTCGACCTGGTCCGAACGCTGGTTGCGCGGTATCGGGAAGAAGCTGAAGCGGGGATGGCGAATCTCGAACGTCAGGTATCCGATTCGCTCGAACAGCTTCGCTTCTACGCCAAGTATTGGGAAGCCTGCATCGCGGACGCCAGCGCTCCGTTTTGTGTCTGCGCGCTGCTGGCAAGCCAGCTCCCGGTTCTGCCCGAGGAAGTTGGCCTGGAGGTCCGGGCGCATTTCCGCTCCCTGTCCGCCTGGCTGACATCCGTGCTGGAGCGCGGCGCGCGGCACGGCCAACTTCAACTGATGAGTACCCCTCGTGCCGAGGCCGAAGCGTTCATGGCGACGGTTCACGGCGCGATGCTTTCAGCGCGGGCCTATGGCGATCCGAAGATATTCAGCGTCGTGACAGGCCCGCTCTTGCAGCGACTCGCCCCAGATACGGTCCTGGATCTCAAATAACCATAGCCGTGATCGCTCTGCGACGTTGGTCGAGAGCCTCTACCTACTAGTCGAAAGGACTATCCAATGACGGTTCACAGTGGCGATCTTTCTCGCGCCAGCCAGGAACAATGGCTCAAGCTCTATTACTTCGCCCGGACAGCGTTCTCGGCTGTCTGGGTGGCGGCTGCCTTTACGGTGGGACAGCATTCCGGGGTGATCGCGGCGGTCTTGCTCGTGGCTTATCCCGCATGGGATGCCCTCGCCAATTTTGTCGACGCATCGCGCAGCGGAGGACTGGGACAGAATCGCACGCAGACCATCAACGTCGTGGTCAGTGTGGCGACAACGCTCGCGGTCGTTCTCGCGCTGGAGATGAGCATGAATTGGGTGCTCGGGGTGTTCGGCGTATGGGCGATCCTGTCTGGCCTGCTTCAACTCGGCACCGCAGCCCGCCGTTGGAAGAGCTATGGTGCGCAGTGGGCGATGATCCTGAGTGGAGGGCAATCAGCGCTGGCAGGCACGTTTTTCATCGTGCAGGCGCGGATGCCGATGCCGCCATCCATCACCAACGTGGCCGGCTATGCCGCAGTAGGCGCCCTCTACTTCCTGGTTTCGGCGGTGTGGCTGAGCGTGAGCCAATTGCGGCGGAAGGCTGCATAGGCCCGCCATCTCAAGCCATCACCGACCCGACCAGAGATGCTGCGAGCCGCCAGTGTCGGCTCGCGCCAATCTATCGACAGAACAGAACTACCCAACTCTTGTCCTCAAGGACTGGAAAGGAGACCGATATGTTTGGAATTTCACCACTCGGCTGGGTGCATACGCTCGGCAGCCTGCCTGCTATTCCGCTGGCTGTATATATGTTTGCCCGTCACGGGCGGATCGTGCCCCGGTCAGGGCCCGGCGCCGTTTACTTCGTCTCGATGCTGATCGGCGCGGCCACGGTGTTCCTCGTCGCGCATCAGTCGGTGAGCTACGGCATTGGCGCTGGCGACGATCGTGCTGCTGGTCGCTGGCTATGGCGTTGGGCGGCTTTCGGGGCTGAGACGTGCGAAGAGATTCATCGAGACAGTCTGCCTGAGCCTGACCGCATTTCTGTTGATGGTGCCAACCGTTACCGAGACCCTGCGTCGTGTTCCGGACGGTCATCCCCTCGTCACTGACTTGAATTCACCACTCCTCCTCGGGTCTCAGGCCGGCCTTCTCGTCATTCTCGTCATCGGCTTGACAGCCCAGATCATCCACCTCCGCAGGCAGGGGAAGACTGTCGCGGCACAGCACTATTGCGTGGTGGCTATCGCAGACGCGCAACATGATGAGGCAGTTCGTCGATGATTTTATGATGAGCATCGTTCCGGCTCAGGTGCAGCCGAGGCCACGGCCGAAAACCTTCCTGGGCTCCGTCGTGCTCATGGCCTCGCACCTGGAGCAGGATGACTTTTCTTCGAATCGTCATCCCGCTCTATCTCTTTGATTTGAGCATGATCTTTTCGGAAAACCGGTACCCACTTTTCCGGATCATCCTCTAGTAATCGAGATCGGGCACACGACCCGAAGTCGGTAGAGCGGGAGACCTCCTCCCATGCGGCAATCTCGGCCTTCATCGCCTCGATTTTGTCCTCGACGAGCTTGAGGGCGTCAGCACCGAGATAGAGCCGCACGGGCGGATTTTCCGCCGCAACCAACTTGAGCAGTGCCTGTGCCGCCTTGGCCGGATCGCCGGGCTGGTTGCCGCTCTTCGCCTGCCGCGCGGCGCGGATGGGGTCCATCACCGCGTCATAGTCGGCAATGTTGCGCTCAGCACGGATCATCGAGCGCCCGGCCCAGTCCGTCCGGAACTGGCCCGGCGCTAGCGCTGTCACGTGGATGCCGAGCGGCTTCACCTCCTTGCCAAGCGCTTCCGAGATGCCTTCGAGAGCGAATTTACTGCCGCAGTAATAAGCGATGCCCGGCATGGTGATGAACCCGCCCATCGACGTGACATTGACGATACGGCCGGAGCGCCGCGCCCTCATGCCGGGCAACACGGCCTTGATCGGGCGGATCAAGAGTCTTCAGAGTGCCTCCATGGAGGGAGCGGTCCCGACCTCGTTCGCGTGACACCCTTACGTCCTGGTACGGCAGGCAAAGAGGTCTACGAAACTGGGTTGCGGCGAGATACCTCGTACTGACGACGGCGGCCGGATACTCTCGGATATTTCCGGATACAATAACGTTGGATGGCGGAGAGGGA
>CAWBRL010000056.1:0-33315 GCA_963791165.1 uncultured Alphaproteobacteria bacterium
GCAGATGCCGCCCGGCTCGGCGAGCACCTCGAGGCGCGCCACGACGTTGACGCCGTCGCCAAAAATATCGTTCTCCTCGATGATCACGTCGCCCAGATTGATGCCGATGCGGAACTGGATCCATCGCGCCGGCGACACATCGGCATTGCGCCGCGCCATCCGGCGCTGGACCTCGGCAGCGCACGTCACCGCGTCTACGACGCTGTGGAACTCCACCAGCATGCCATCGCCGGTCGTCTTGATGATGCGGCCGCGGTTCTTGGCTATGGAGGGATCAATGAGCTCAAGGCGGTGGGTCTTGAGGCGTGCAAGCGTCCCCGCCTCGTCGACCTCCATCAGCCGGCTATAGCCGACCATGTCGGCGGCAAGGACCGCGGCGAAGTCTTCGCTCGGGTCCGGGCGCTTCCATTTTCCGCCTCGCTGACGGGTAGTCTAGCAGATTTGCCGCGCTGGCCAAGGTTGAGCAGCGGGATGGTGGCCGTCGGGCCCTCTTGCGGTCATCACCTACCTTAAATTGCTGGTGATTAGCTCAAGATGGGTAGCTACCCCGGCAGGCGCTAGTTCGCCAGGGTGTGGCTTATCCGTGTAATCACGCTGTCCCACTGGCGCTTCTCCGCGGCGGGATAATTGATCATCACGCAGTTCAGGGTGCCGCTACCGCGGTTGCAGCGGTTGTACCAGATCCGGTCCTTGCGAATGCTGGACACGACAAAGAAATCTGATGTGATCCGCTTGTAGACGATGCCGGCAGGCGGCCGCATCTTGGCCAGGAATTTGGCGGGCAGAGTCGTTCCCCGGATTGGCGACGGACTGCACCGTCAGATCGGCGCGGCGGTCTTCGGTGAAAAACCGTCGCCCGGTTCCGCCCTCGGGCGCTCCGGCGTCACTGGTGAAGATCGAGACCGGCATGTCGACGCTGGTCCCGGTGCTCGGGATCACGTATCGCCGCCATTCGGTGTCGCCGGCAAAGGCGAGCGCGGGAGCGAAGGCCCCGACGATGGCGAGGGCAGCGAAGTAGGCGGTGCGCACGCATGGAACGATCTCCGGTTGGATTCAAAACAATGGAAATGATCGGCGTTCGTTCCAGCCCCGATAGCATCGTTAGCGCGCAGCCTCACCCGCAATATGCTTCCCCGCAATATACCCGAACGTCAGCGCCGGCCCGAGCGTGATGCCGGCGCCGGGATAGTTGCCGCCCATGATGCTGGCCATGTCGTTGCCGGCGGCATAGAGGCCCGCGATCGGGCGGCCGTCGGCATCCAGCGCGCGCGCATGTTCGTCGGTCTTGATGCCGGCATAGGTGCCGAGATCGCCGACCACCATCTTGATCGCATAAAACGGTCCATCCTTGATCGGCGCGATGCAGGGGTTGGGCCCATGCAGCGCATCGCCCTGGTAGCGGTTATAGGCGCGCGATCCCTTGCCGAAGGAAGGATCGCGGCCTTGCTCGGCTGATGCGTTGAACTCGGCGACCGTCGCCTCGAGTCCTTGTCGGTCGATGCCGGTTCGATCGGCCAGTTCGGCCAGCGTCGCGCCGCGCTTGAGATAGCCGGTCGCGAGATGATGGCGAAGCGGCATCGGAAACGGCGGCACGCATCCGAGGCCATATTTTCGCAACGCGCGGTGATCGCACAGCAGATACGCCGTGATCTCCTCGCCGGGCCTGGCGGCCTTCATCATCTCCTGAACGAAGGCGTGATAGGAATTGCCTTCATTGGCGAAACGCTTGCCGTCGCGCATCACAGCGATGACGCCGGGTTTGGCGCGGTCGATGAAATGCGGCATCACGCCCTTGCTGCCGTCCTTGCGTTCGGTGATCGAGACCGGCACCCAGGCCGCGGCGTTCGGCAAGGTGTCCTCGATGCGTCCGCCGGCGGTTTCCGCCAGCCGCAATCCGTCGCCGGTATTGCCGGTGGGCCCCGGCGAGAAATGCGCGGTGCCATCGCCGGCGTGCGGGAACATCGCCTTGCGCCGCGCCACATCATGCGGAAAGCCGCCGCAGGCGAGCACCACGCCGCGTTTGGCGTTGACGCGGATCAGCTTTCCGTGGCGTTCGACGTTCGCGCCGCGCACCGCGCCGTCTTCGACGATCAGTTCGAGCACCGGCGACGACAGCCACAACGGGATCTTCAGATCGAACGCCGATTTCGCCAGCCGTCCGGCGAGCGCATTGCCGTTGGTCAGCGTCATGCCGCGGCCGTGGCGCATCACGTCCATCGCATGCCTGGAAAGACGCTTCGCGACGTAAAGCGCGGAGGCCAGCGACCTCGTCGCCCGCATGAAGTGCACGATCTCCTTGCCGGAGCCCAGCATCATGCCGAACACGGTGAGTTCGGGCAGGGGGGCGCCGATATTGCTGATGTGCGGGCCCAGTTCGTGGGCGTCGAACGGCCGCGTCACCATCGAGCGGCCGCCCTGCGCGCCGCCGGGCGCTTCGGCATCGTAGTCCGGAAAGGTCAGCGGCATGTCGAAGCGAACGGCGGTCTTGGTCGTGAAAAAGTCCACCGCTTCGGGACCGGCGGAAAGAAACGCATCGACGCGCGCGGCATCGAAACTGTTGCCGGCCTGATGCCGCAGGTAGGTCCGCGCCTGATCGGGCGCTTCGACAATGCCCCAGTCGCGCGCCAGCGAGGTGCCGGGAATCCAGAGCCAGCCGCCGGACCGCGCGGTGGTGCCGCCGAACCGCGGCTCCTTCTCGACAATGAGGACGTTGAGCCCGTGATGCCCGGCGGTGACCGCCGCCGACATGCCGGCGCAGCCGGAGCCCACCACCAGCACGTCGCATTCGTAGGTTTCTTGTTGGTTGCCCGCCACGCGCTCCGCCCTGCTGCTCTTGTTCTTGAGCGGACATTTGGGTCGGGATTGATTGACCTGTCAATCGTACGGGGTTCTTCCCTTCTCCCACCCCAACTCGGGTTTACCCGAGTTGGGCATCTAAGATTTGTCGAAGTCGGATAAATCCGACTTCGATGGGAGAAGGAAGAAGACTCAATTCCCGGTCTCGAACGAGCAACTGGCGCCGCCGCCGGCCTTTTGCCTGATCTCGGCCGGATCGAGCGTGCAGGTCAGCTTCGAGAGGCTCTCGGACACCGATCCGGCGGCGCCATCGGGCGGCACGCCGGCCATCGCTTCGGTGGCAAAGATTTCGCTGGCGCGGCGTCCGGTGATGGTTTGCTTGCTGCCCTTGAAGGTCAGTTCGCAGGAGCGCGCGGTGATGTCGACATTGCTGACCTTGCAGACGATCTTGTCCGCGGTGACCGAAATCTTCTTGGCGTAGCGCACGCCGGTTTGTCCGACGAAAAACGCGCTGACAGCTTCGCGTTCATCCGCCGTCAGCAGCGGCGAATACAGCGCCACGACGCCGGCCAGCGCCAGGGCTGCCGGGCCGCTGGCCGTTGCCGGGGCCGCCGATGCAGCGGACGCCGTTGCGGTGAGAAGCGAGACGGCGAGAGCTGCCAGCCTGCCGGATTTCATTTGCATTTCATTCCCCAGTTCGGTCGCACGCCCGCTTGTCTATTCTTGCGCGGTCATTTGGATCGGGTTCGATTTGTCTGTCAATCGTGCCGCAAGCCCTCTTCCCCGTCTGTGGACGCGTCTGCCCAAACGGTCCGCGCTAGACCTTTGGCCGCAGCGAGCGCTGCATGTCCATGGTGTAGATGTACCGTCCCTCGGGATGCGTGGTGACGGTGACCTCGAACAGTTCTTCACGCAGGCCGTAATAACGTCGCACCATCGTCAGCGCGGGCGAACCGGGCTTGACCCCGAGCGCCTTGGCGAGATTCGCCGGCATGCCGCGCGCGAACACTTCCAGTTGGGCATATTCGATGGTCTCGCCGAACATTTTTGCGATCTGCTCATGCACCGGCGTCCGACCGTGATCGCGCCGTTTCACGACGCCGGCAAATTTCCGCAACACGTAGATTTCCACCCAGCCCAAGGGGGCCGCGAATTCATCGGAGCGCCGGATCGCCTCGATCAGGAACCAGTGTTTGCCCGGTTCGCATTTCAGGAGTGCGGCGAGGTTGCGGTCGGCGACGATTTCGCTGGAGCGCACCACCTGGCGATAGGTGTCGTTGGAATATCGCAGCCACTCGTTCAGCGATTTGACGCTGTGCGTGAACAACACCGGCGGCTCGGCCGCGATCACCACCGAGCCGAGCCCCGCCCGCCGCACGATCAGGCCCTGCTCGGTAATGATCCGCAGCGCCTCGCGCACGGTCTGGCGGCTGGCGCCAAACCGCGCCATCAATTCGGTCTCGGTCGGCAGCAGTTCGCCGACCGGCGTAGAGCCGAGCCGGATTTCCTTCTGCAGTTCGGCGGCGATATCGCGATATCGCGTCGATTTGCGCTGTTCTTTCTTAGCGGCCATGCTGACCGTCAAGACACTGCACCGGCATGCCTGAAATCATCGACTGCAGCGCCGCCTCGAACGCCGACAAGGTCGCCAGCACCTCGGCTTCCCGCACCGGGAACGGGTTGTTGTTCTCGATGCTGCCTGCGAAGGCGTCGAGTTCGGCGCGCAGCACGTCTGTCGCGGGGTAGGTGAGCCGTTGCGGCGCAGCACCGCTCTTTCGCAGGATCATGGTCGTTTCATCCAGCACCTCGGCGGAGCTTTCCGTCCCGAACAGGTGAATGCGCCAGTAAAACGGCGTGGCGCGGACGGTGGCAAGGGTGCCGGTGACACCATTGACAAAATCCAGAGCCACGACGGCCGTATCGATCGGCGGCGGGCCGATCTCGCGCTGACGCAGCCGGGCATAGACCCGCTCCACCGGCCCCAGCATGCTGACGAAGGCGTCGAGCACATGCAGGCCGGCGCCGGTCAAACCGCCGCCGGGCGATTCCTCCGGCGACAACCGCCATCCGCTGGTGATCTTCCGGGAGTTTTCGTTGCTGTTGTGCCCTTCGACGTGGAGGATCGTCCCGAGCTGGCCGCTCGCGAGCGTTTCACGCAACGCGCGTATCGATGGCCAGAAGCGCCGGTTATGGCCGACGGCGAGGATGACCCCGGCCGCGCGGCAGGCGCCGAACATCCGTGCGGCGTCCGCGTACGTCAGCGCCAGCGGCTTTTCGCAAAAAATCTGCTTTCGCGCAGCCGCACAGGCGATCACCTGCGCCGGATGCAGCGAATGCGGCGTCGCCAGCAGGACCGCGCCGATCGTGTCATCGGCGAGGACCGCATCGAGATCGGCGGTCAAGTCGAGATCATGCCGGGCACAAAATTCCTTTGCCGCTGTCATGTCAGGCTCGACGGCGCAAACGATTTTCAGCCGTGGGTGGTCAGCGGCGGCTTCGACCAGATTGCGGCCCCAGCGGCCGAGACCGGCAATGGCGGCGCGGATCATCGCAAAGCCCCCGGTGAGGCGGGCGGCCGCCGGATTGCCTCGATGACCGCGGCGCTGTCGCGGTCCGGCCCCTCGAGCGCGATCGCGTCGCGCAAAAGTTCGGCCTGAATGGTGGTGAGTGGGAGATGCATGCCGCATCGCCCCGCTTGCTCGATGATCAACTCGGCATCCTTCAATGTCTGCGCGATATGTGACTGCGGCCGATAGTCTCGCGTCAACATCTTCTCGCCCTTGGAGTCCATGACGCGGGAATAGGCGGCCGATTGCCGCGCCGCCGCCAGGAATGCGTGTCCATCGAGCCCCAGGCGTTCGGCGAACGCTAATCCCTCGGCCAACGCTGCGCGGTTGTTCTGCAGGATCAAATTGATCGCGAGTTTGGCCCGGCTGGCATCGCCGATCGCGCCGACGCGCAGGCTGCGCGGGCAGAGAATATTCAAGAGTCCGCCGACCTGGTCGATGATGGCGTCGTCGCCGGCCAGCAGTGCCGTGGCGGTGCCGTTCAGCACTTCGATGCTGGTGCCGGATATCGGCGCTTCCAGCAGCGGAAGGCCGGCGTGTGATGCACGCTCGGCAATCCCGATGATCTCGCCGGGTCCGCAGGTCGTGATGCAGATCACGACCGGCCGTGCGGCGCCCGCGCCATCATCGATTTCACCGAACAGCGCCTCGACCTGTTCGCCGCAATAGACGGCGACGATGATCGTTCGAGAACACGCGGCGAGTTCGCGCAGTGACGTCGCCACCATGCCGCCGGTGGCTTTGAACATCCCGCATCTGACCGGGTCGATATCGAAGCCGACCAGGGGTATCTTCGCATCGATCAGCCGCGCGGACAGCGCGACGCCCATCAGGCCCAGTCCGACGATCCCGACCGGCGTGTCCGCTGTCATGATGCGACCGCCATGGCGCGACTATTTGGCTTCGATGCCGGCGGCCTTGGCATCCGCCGTCCACCGCGTGATTTCGCTACGGATGAAGGCGCCGAATTCAGCCGGTGGCATCGGGGAGACGACCATGCCGAGGCTCGCAAGCCTTTCCCGCACGGCCGGCGTCGACAGGATTTTCTGGGTGACGGTGTAGAGCCGGTTGACGACCGGCTCCGGCGTGTTCGCAGGCGCCAGCAGCCCGTACCAGATCGTGGCCTCGAAGCCCGGCATGGCCTCGGCGAGCGCGGGCAGGTCCGGCGTCAGTTCGTTTCGCTTCGGCGAGGTCACGCCGATGCCGCGTAGCGTGCCGCCCTGCATTTGCGGGATCGCGACCGAAAAATCCGCAAAGGCGAGATCGATCACGCCCGAGATCACGTCGGTGACCGCCAGCGGCACGCCGCGATACGACGCCGAGGTGATCGTCATGCCGCCCCGGCTTTGCAGTTGCGCATTCGATATCTGCGACGCGCCGGAGCCGTAGCCGGCGGTCATGTTCGGATGGGCTTTTGCGTATTCCATGAATTGCTCGAGATCCTTGGCCGGGAAGTCCGGTTTCACCAGCAGCACCATCGCGGTCGTGATGGTGCGGATGATCGGCGCAAAATCCCTGGCGGGATCGTAGGGCAGGTTTTTCAGCATCGCGACGTTGCTGGCCTGCGTCGTGTTGGTTCCCATCAGCAGGGTGTAACCGTCAGGCGCGCTGCGCGCGACCTCCTGCGCGCCGAGACTGCCGAGCGCGCCGCTGCGGTTCTCGATCACGACCGTCTGCCCCAGCTCTTCCTGCAGGCGCTGGCCGATCAGGCGCGCGACCTGATCGGGACCGGCGCCGGCGGGAAACGGCACGATGATCTTGATCTGCCGCGTCGGATAGTCGTCGGCGGCGTTGGCGCGCGGCCCCGCAAGTCCGAGCAGGACCAGACCGGCGAGAACGTGGAATCGCAGCTTCATCCTGGTTCCTCCAGCCATGGTCAGCGAAATCTCTTTACGGATTTCTGAGCTGGATTTATACGGACAAATGGCTAAGCGTGCAAGACGTGACGGCCGATAATTGCTATATTTGGTTGATTTATCCGCTCTTGAAATGACCGTATAAATAAAGCCACCAAGCCAACGCCGCGCGAGGGAGCTCGAATTGGACACCAGTGAACTGTACGCGCGAGGCCTGCGCCGGCGCAAAAAGCTGTTCGGCGAGGCCGATGTGGCCGGCCGCATGGCAGCAGCAGGCGAATTCGGGGCGCCGCTGCAGAACATCATCAATGCCTATGTCTATGGCGACGTCTGGGAGCGGCCGGGCCTCACCGACGCGATGCGCAGCCTGGTGATGCTCGGCATGATGGCTGCCAGCAACAAGCCCGCCGAATTCCGCGTCCACGCCAAGGGGGCGCTGGCGAACGGCTGCACGGCCGCGCAGGTTCAGGATGTCCTGCTGCTGGTGGCGATGTATTGCGGCGTGCCGGCCGCGATCGAGCCGACGCGTATCGCCGCTGAAATCTTCGGCGAAGTTGCCGACCCCGCAGCGAAGCCGTAAGCGGACCCCTCGATGAAATCCATTCCAACCGTTGACGCGCACCATCATATCTGGCGCCTGAACGATCTGCCGTGGCTGTCCGGGCCGGAGGTGCCGCGCATTTTCGGGCCTTACCAGCCGATCTGCCGCGACTACTCGATCTACGAATACCGCAGCGACATCATGGACTGCGATATCGTCAAATCGATCTACATCCAGACCAACTGGCCCGCGGGAAAGAGTTATGAGGAGGCGCGATGGGTTCAGTCGGTCACTGACGCCACCGGCTGGCCGCACGCCAACGTCGCCCACGCCGACCTTGCCGACCCCGACGCCGGCGCCCTGCTCAAGCGGCTGGCCGCGCTGCCGGCGACCCGGGGCATCCGGCAGCAATTGCATTGGCACGAGAATGCGCAATATCGCTTCGCGCCGCGCGCCGATGTCATGAACGATGCGGATTGGCGCCGTGGCCTCGCCCTGCTGGCCGATTACGGCCTGCTCTTCGAATTGCAGATTTTCGCTTCCCAGATGATGGACGGCGCGAAGCTGGCGCGGGCCTTCCCGGACATCGTGTTCGTGCTCGAGCATGCCGGCATGCTGGAAGACATGTCGGCAGGCGGCCTAAAACTCTGGCGCGACGGCATGGCGGCGCTGGCGCAGTACCCGAATGTCAACGTCAAGCTTTCCGGGCTCGGCACCTTCGTTCACGCCTGCCGCGAGGACGTGGTGTGTCCGATCGTCAGGGAAACGGTTGATATGTTCGGCGCGGATCGCTGCTTCTACGGCAGCAATTTTCCGATCGAAAAGCTCTGGACCGATTACGGCACGCTGTACCGAACGTTCCGCAACGCCATCGCGCATCTCACGGATGCCGAACAGGCCGCCATCCTGCATGACACCGCGAGCCGGCTGTACCGGATCTGATTCCCGCAGACCCGCTATGCTGCGCTGCTAAACGGCCGCCGAACCCTTGCGCCGGAGGGTTATCGGCGGCACATTTGCGAGCGCGACGCCAAGATCGCCAAGACGAAAAGCCCGAGGAACCTCCATGGCGGCCACGCGGATCGACTGCGATATCCATCCCGCGGTGGGCGGAACCCGCACCACGCTGCTGCCCTATCTCGACGATCACTGGAAAGAGCAGGTGGTCAGCCGCGCCATCGACGGCCTCGATCTCAACTCCTATCCGCCCAACATGCCGTTCTCGGGCCGCGCCGACTGGCGGCCGGCCCATGGCAAATTGGGCAGTGGCAAGCCGGGCAGCGAGCTCGCGATGGTGCAGCGCGGCGCGTTCGACCAGCTCGGCTCGAGCCATGCGATCTGCAACGTGGTCTACGGCGCGCAGGCGGTGTTCGATCCCTATATGGCCGCCGGCTTCTGCAAGGCGATCAACGACTGGATCGCGGCCGAATGGCTGGCGAAGGATCCGCGCCTGAGCGCCTCGATCGTGGTGCCGATGCAGGCGCCGGATCTCGCGGTGGAGGAAATCGAGCGCCGCGCCGCGCGACAACCGCTTCGTCTCCGTGCTCGTGCTGGCGCAGGGCGATACGCTGCTCGGCAAGCGGCACTTCTGGCCGGTCTGGCAGGCGGCCGAGAAACACAAATTGCCGGTCGCGATCCATGCCGGCAGCGCCTATCGCGGCGCGCCGAGTTCGATCGGCTGGCCGTCCTATCGCTACGAATATTATCTGGCCGAGGCGCAGGCGTTTCAGGCCCAGATATTGAGCCTGGTCTATGAAGGCGTGTTCGGCAAATTTCCCGGGCTCAAAGTCGTGCTGATGGAATCAGGCGTGAGCTGGCTGCCGGCCTTCATGTGGCGCGCCAACAAGACCTGGCGCGGCGTGCGCGTCGAGGTGCCCTGGGTCGAGCGCGAGCCGGCTTCGATCATCCGCGACCACATCCGCGTCACCATGCAGCCGTTCGACGGTCCGCCCGATGCCGCAGGGGTCGCCGACGTGATCGAGCAGATCGGCTCCGACAAGATGTTCCTGTTCGCGTCAGACTATCCGCACTGGCAGTTCGACGGCGACGATCCGATGCCGCCGCATCTGCCTGCCAGCATCGTCTCGCGCATGTGCGCTGACAATCCGCTTGAAACCTTTCCGCGGCTGAAGCTCGCGGCTTAGAGCATGATCCGGAAAAGTGGGAACCGGTTTTCCGACGAGATCATGCTCAAACAAAGAGTCTACCCAAGGAGGATCGCATGAGTGATGTCATCGACCGCCCCATCCTCGCCGAGGAAGCCGCCGCCAAAAGCCGCTTTCGGATCATCGATTGCGACGTGCATCCGAGCATCCATGCGCATGCCGATATCGATCAGTTCATGCCGAAGCGCTGGCAGGAGCATCTTCGCACCTATGGCAGCCATCTGCGCACGCCCTATATCGGCACCACGCCGTATCCGCGCTCCTCGCCGCTGATCGCGCGCCGCGACGCGTGGCCGCCGACCGGCGGGCCGCCCGGCTCCGATCTCGATTTCATGCGCAAGCAGCATCTCGATCCGCTCGATGTCGAGTTCGGCATTCTGCAGGTGCTCGATCTCTTCATCTTCTCGCAGCAGAACCTCGAATTCGGCGCCGCGATCCAGCGCGCCATCAACGACTGGCAGCTCGCGTTCTGGTCGGACCGCGAGCCGCGGCTGAAGGCCTCGATCCTCGCCGGCCAGGACGACACGCAATTGGCGATCGCCGAGATCGAGCGTTGCGCGAAGATCGGCCGCTATGTGCAGATCAATGTCTGCCCGCGCGCCAACGAGCCGCTCGGGCGTCGGCGCTACTGGCCGATCTATGAACGCGCGCAGGAGCTCGGCCTGCCGCTCGGCATCCACGTCGGCGGCTATGGCGGGCACGCGCCGACCGGTGGCGGCTGGCCGTCTTATTATGTCGAGGAACACCAAAGTCAACGCGCACACCATGGCGGCGCAGCTCACCAGCCTCGTGCTCGAAGGCGTTCCCGAACGCTTCCCGAACCTCAAGATCGTCTTCATCGAAGGCGGTTTTGGCTGGATCCCGTCGGCGACGTGGCGGATGGACCGGCATTTCGAGGCCTTCCGCAGCGAGGTGCCGCATCTCAAGCGGAGGCCTTCAGAATATGTGAAGGAGCATTTCTGGTTCACGACACAGCCGATCGACGAGCCCGACGAAGCAAAACATCTGCGCTCGCTGATCGAATGGGTCGGCGCCGACCGCCTGCTGTTCTCGTCGGATTACCCGCACTGGGATTTCGACGATCCGCGCTTTGCCTTCAAGACGCCGCTGACCGAAACCGAGCGGCGCAAGATCTTCAGCGGCAACGCGCGCGCGATCTACAAGTTCTGAGCGACAAGGACAACATGACCCGTCACATCGTCGCCCGCACCACGGACATCCCGCCCGGCGGCAACAAGGTTTTTGGCGTCGATGGCCGCGACATCGTCGTGTTCCACGTCAACGGCGAGTTCTTCGCGCTGCTCAATCGCTGCCCGCATGAGGGCGCGCCGCTGGAAAAGGCGGCCTGCGTCGCGCGGCTGACCTCGCCGGAGCCCGGCGTCTACCAACGCTCGCGCGTCGGCGAACTCTTGCGCTGCCCGTGGCACGGCTGGGAATTCGACATGCGCAACGGCCAATCCTGGTTCGATCCGAAGCGGGTGAAAGTTCGCTCCTATCCTGTCGCGGTCGAAAGCGGCGAGGAGCTGCAGAAGGGGCCTTACGTCGCCGAGACGTTTGCGGTTCACGTCGAGGACAGCTACGTCATCATCGAGACGTGAGGCGCAAGCGCCAGCCTGTCCTGCTACGAAGATTTCCTCTCATTTGATCTCATCCAAAGGAGCCATCCCATGACGCACGCCATTCGCTTTCACAAGACCGGCGGTCCCGAAGTTCTGGTCTGGGAGGAAGTTGCGGTCGGAAAGCCCGGTCCGGGCGAGGCGCGCATCCGCCACACCGCGGTCGGACTGAACTTCGTCGACATCTACAATCGCTCCGGCGTCTATCCGGCCCAGTTGCCGAGCGGGCTCGGCGGCGAGGCGGCCGGCGTGGTCGAGGAAGTCGGTTCCGGCGTAACCGATCTGAAGCCGGGCGATCGCATCGCCTATGGCGCTGCGCCGATCGGCGCCTATGCCGAAGCGCGGCTGATCCCGGCCGATCGCCTGCTCAAGCTGCCCGACGGCATCGACGACAAGACCGCCGCCGCCATGATGCTGAAAGGCCTGACCACGCAATATCTGATCCGCCAGACCTATCGGGTAAAAGCCGGAGACACCATCCTGCTGCACGCCGCGGCCGGCGGCGTCGGCCTCATCCTCAGCCAGTGGGCGAAGCATCTCGGCGCCACCGTGATCGGCACCGTCGGCAGCGACGAAAAGGCTGAACTCGCCAAGGCCCATGGCTGTGCGCACACGATCGTTTACACGCGCGAGGATTTTGTCAAACGCGTCGATGAGATTACCGGCGGCAAGAAAGTGCCTGTCGTCTACGATTCCGTCGGCAAGGACACGTTCCTCAAATCGCTGGATTGTCTCGCGCCGCTCGGTGTCGCCGCGCTGTTCGGGCAGTCGTCCGGCGGCGTCGAGCCGCTCAACCTCGGCCTGCTGGCGCAGAAGGGATCGCTCTACGTCACGCGCCCGACACTCAATACCTATGCGGCCAAGCGCGACAACCTCGTCGCCATGGCGAACGAACTGTTCGAGGTCGTGAAATCAGGCGCGGTCAAGATCGAGGTGCATCAGACCTATCCGCTAAAGGACGCGGCCAAGGCCCATGCCGATCTCGGCGCCCGCAAGACCACGGGCTCGACGGTCCTGACTGTCTGAGGTCTTTCGAAGCGCACGCGAAGGACGGCTGGTACTCTTCTGTATTCAGCCGTCCTTCCCGGTCAACCCATCGACCATCGCCCGCACGATGGTCGCAATCTCCTGTCGCAACGCCTCGACCGGCACCGCGATCAGCTTCTGCTCGAGGCCGAGCAGCACCATGCCGTGCACCGCGGAGAACAGACTGCGCGCCGTCACGCCGAGTTCGACCGGCGTTCGCTCTGGAAACAGCGCGGCGAGCGGCTGGTAGATGTGGCGGAACAGATCCATCTGTTCGCTGACCGCCCATTCCGGAACGGGCTTGCCCGGCGCCATCCGGTGTTCGAACAGCGCGCGCCACAGTTCGAGATTTTCGGCGGCGAAATCGCAATAGGCGACCGCGATCCGAACCAGCGTCTCGCGCGGCGAGGCGGCGCCGTCGCTTTCCGCGGCTGTCAGTGCAGCGTCGAGCCGTCCCAGCGTGTGCGATCCCACCCGCAGGATCAGCTCGTCCATATCCTCGACGAGATTATAGACCGCGCCGTTGGCGACGCCGATGTCCCGCGCCAGGTCGCGCGTTTTCAGGCCCGCCAGCCCGCCTGCGGCAATCCGTCGCTCCCCCGCCAGGATCAGGGATTCCCGGAGTTTGGCTCGTCTTTCCAATGCCTTGGACATCTTTCCGTTCCTTGAGCGATTGCTCAAAATAATTCTTGAGCAATGCTCACGTTGTGCTACAACCAATTCATGAGCATTGCTCATAACACAGGGAGCTACCAATGTTCAAAACTGTTTTGACGCTCTTCCGGGGCAGCGTGGCTGCAGCCGGGGAAGAACTGGAAGACCGCTCGGCGCTGCTCATTCTCGACCAGCAGATGCGCGATGCGGCCGCGGCCGTGGAGCGCTCCAAGCGCACGCTGGCGCTGGCGATCGCAGGCGACCAGCAGGAGGGCCGCCGTCTCGACGCCACCAACGCCCGCATCGCCGATCTCGAAACCCGCGCCACCGCGGCACTCGATGGCGGCCGGGAAGATCTCGCCCGCGAGGCCGCCCAGGCGATCGCCAATCTCGAGGCCGACCGCGACGCCGCGATGACCGCGCGAACGCTGTTTGCTTCTGAAATCACCCGCATGAAGCGCCAGGTCGCCGGCGCGGAAGCACGCATCACCGAGCTCGATCGCGGCCGTCGCATTGCGCGTGCCTCGGAAGCGGTTCGCGCCATGCGCCGCGGCGGTGTCGAAGCCGCACGCCCTTACGAATCCACGCTGCCGGAAGCGGAGAACACGCTGAAGCGTCTGCGCGACCGGCAGATGGAAGCCCAGGCCGCCGACGAGGCCTTCAGCGAACTCGACGCCGCCAGCGGACCGCTGGCGACCGCCGAAAAGCTCGCCGAACAGGGCTTTGGACCACGACTGAAATCAACCGCGGACGACGTGCTCGCGCGGCTGAACGCCAAACGCACGCAAGCTGCCTGAAACTGAACCCGATCAACCCAACTCTCATCAACAGGAGACTATCATGAACCAGAACGTCCAACCCCACAGCGGTGCCTGGGTTACCTTCACCTACGTTTCGTTCTCCGCCTCGGCCTTCATGGTCGCCATCGGCGTGTTCTTCCTGCCGCTCGATCTCTGGATCAAGGGCTATCTCGCGATGGGCATCGTCATGCTGGTCCAGTCCTGCGTCACCCTGGTCAAGACCGTGCGTGACATGCACGAGAGCGGCAAGCTTGTGAACCGCATCGAGGACGCCAAGGCCGAGCGCCTGCTGATGGAAGTTTCCAAGGCTGCCTAGTTTCCAAGGCCGCGTAACCTGTGACGCTGACCTGGCGAAGGCGGGCGGCGGGTGTCTCGGCATCCGCCGTTTGCTTGACCTCGTGTTGGTGAAAGTGTGACTCAATGAAACGAACGCTTGTGTTCCTGCTACTAGGCCCGGTACTCGGAGCTCTCGGGTTCGTTGCAGTGGCGGTCGTCGCGAGTGGAGAAATCCATGGCGACTACGGTGAAGGCTGCGCGATATCATTCATGTTCAGCCTGATTGTGTCGGCGATTGCCGGACCAATTGATGGACTTCAGGCTTATGCGGTGCCCATCTCTCTAAGAGCGCCCTTGACGGCCGTCGTCGGCGGGGCGGTTGCCGTCGGGCTGCTCCTCCATGTGGACGCTAACCTGGGAAACGCGGCGACCCCGCTGCGCGTGCTGATGCGTGCCGCTGTCATCGGCGCACTCTTCGCGGGCGTGTGCTCGTTGCTTTCGAACAACTATAGCGTGAAAGCTGCCAATTCGGCCAGCAGCCGCGATCCGCTGTCATGAATCATTTGCCGTCGCCACACAATGCATCGTTTACCCTGCAGCAACCTAAAGGTGCCGAGGTTATCTCTCCTTAACCAGCGCGGGCGCAAAACTTTCGGGCGGATGCAGCGAAGACGGCGAAGGCCGAGCGGTGCAGATCGAAGTTACCAAGACCGCGTAACCTGTCCGCGGTGGCTGGCGAAGGTGAACGGCGGATGTCTCGGCATCCGCCGTTCGCTTGTCTGGGCTGGATGTTTGACGCCGCCAACGCATCGTTTACCCTGCTGCAACCGCAACGTGCAGCACGCATGGCTCCTTAACAGGCTTGTTAATTGCCTTGGCGCACAAATCCGGATCGAGTGCGGGCAGGTGGCATGGCGTCTTTCTGGAGCGGCAATTCGGCGATCCGTCACGGCCTGGTGCAGGTCCGCTCCGCGGCCGGGCGCCTGCGCAGCTATGGCGCTTTCTGGCTGAAGGCATTCCGCAAGCCCGCCATCGATTTCACCTTGCGCACCCATGCCGGCTTGCGAACACGGATTGTTGAAAGTCCGGGGCGCGCGCTGTCGCAGCCGGATCTCGACCGACTGGTCGCGGATTTGCGCACCGTTGCCGGCAAGACGCTGCCGGCCGGCAGCCTCACCTACGGCATCTTCTCCGGCGAGCGCGAACGCCTCGCCCGCGCCATCGTCACGCTGATCTCCGACGAGGCGACCGGACGCCCGATTGCCTTCAATGCCCTGTCGGTGATGTCGGTCGAACTCGACGGCGAGCCCGAACAAGTCACCCATCTCGGCCTCGTCATGATCGATCCTGACGTGCAGGGGCAGGGCTTGTCCTGGGTTCTGTACGGCCTGACCACGCTGGTGTTGTTCGCGCGCGACGGCCTGCGCCCGAAATGGATTTCGAACGTGACGCAGGTGCCGGCGGTGTTCGGCATGGTCTGCGACACTTTCTCGGACGTGTTCCCGTCGCCGCATGCCGATGCGCGCCGGAGTTTTGCGCATCTGCAGCTGGCGCGCGGGATCATGCGCGAGCATCGCGCGGTGTTCGGCGTCGGCGGCGAGGCCGGTTTCGATGAGCAGCGCTTCGTCATCACCGATGCCTATACCGGCGGATCGGACGCGCTGAAAAAGACGTATGACGCCGCGCCAAAACATCGCGACGAGCCATACAATGCGTTCTGCGCCCGCGAACTCGATTACGCCAGGGGCGACGATTTGCTTCAGCTTGGCCGCATCGATCTCGCCGGTGCCCGCCGCTATCTGCAGCGCGATGTGCCGGCCGGCTCGATGCCGGCGCTGCTTGCAGCTTCCGCCGTTCTGGCGTTGCAGCGGTTGATCCTTCCCGTCGTTCACTGGTTCGACGATGCCCGCGCGTTCGGCGCCTTGCGGCCGTGGCGAGGGAGTGGCCGATGATATCGGGCGCAATGACATCGGGCGTGATCGCCAATTCCATCGTCAATCTCTGCGGCGCCATCGGCCTCGGCGTGGCGATGTTCGCGCTCCATCGGCGCGATCCGAGAAGCCCGCTGACCCAGCGCCTGCTTGTCATGCTCGGCATCGCCGCAATGTTGTTCCTCACGCGCGGTGTTGCGTGGTGGACCGGCAGCGCCTGGCTCGATCGCCTGTCGTTGATTCCCGCAGCCGCGGTGCCGCTCGGTGCGTTGATCGTTACCGAAGGAATTTTGCGGCGTCATGCGCCGAAGGCGGTCAAGACCGTGGCGCTGGCCGGCGCCGTCCTGTTCGGCCTTGGCGGCGTCTTCGGATTCGAGAGCTACCCGACATCCTATTCGATCGCGCTGTCGTTGTTTCAACTCGCGGGATTTGCGGCTTGTGCAGGGTTGCTGGCGACGCGGGACCGCGGCACGCTTTTGGCCTCCGAGAACCGTGCCATCGGGCGGTTGGTGGCCGGCGCGATCATGGTGATCCCCTTCATCGTCACGGATTTTCGCGCGCTCGCGCCTGATATTCCGGTCCGGCTCGGCGCGCTCGGCGCGTTGCTGGTCGTCACCGCGGTGCTGATTGCGGGCGGCGGCAGCGAGACGCGGCGGCAAGGTATCCTGATGACGGCGTTGCGTTTGCTGAGCGCCGCGCTGCTTGGCGCGGCCGCTGCCTGCGTATCGCCCGACGTCGATGCCGCGCAGGTCATGCGCTTCTGCGCCATCGCGATCTCGGGCGTGCTGACGATCGGCCTGATGACCGACACGCTGCGCGCCCACTTCGAGTCGCAAGTGCCGGGCGTGCTGAATTCCGTAGCTGCATCCGCAGCCTCGACGCGTGACGAACTGATTGCCGAACTCGCAAATCACCCGATGTTCGAAAGCGCCCGGCGCTATCGCGAGAGCGATCTGGCCGGCTACGATCCGCCGCTGTTGCGGAACTTCCTGTCGATGCGAAGGGTGTTGCGCCGTGCCCAAGTGCCATGGGGGCTTGCCGCATCAGATCCCGCCGTCGAGCGGCTGCTGTCGCTGATGAAGGCCAATCAGGCCACGCATGTGATCATTCTGTCACACGATCCGGTCGATCTCCTGGTGCTTGCCGTGCCGGTGATTTCCGCCGATCCGGCGACCGAAACCGCGCTGGCACTGGTGCGGCGCCTGCTCGCATCGACGCCGGAAGCGGCGTGACGGGCGACATCAAAATGTGCTATCGGGCGCGGGTAGCGTTGTTCATGACACAGGTGCGGCTATGTCGAAGCAAGCGATGCGCGAGGAGGCCGAGCGCCTGATCCGCGAGACCATGGAAAAGAAGGCCCTTGTCGTCAAACAGGGCAACACCAGGATCGAGACCACCTGCGGCAAATGCGGCGCGCCAAACCGCCTCCAGGCCGAGAAGGGCGCAACCCGCGTCAAGTTCACCTGCAAGCAATGCGGCCACAAACAGGAAACGTTGTAACAGACGTCAAACTTTCCATCGTCGTTGCGCTCGCAATGACGAGAGGTCAGCAATCGTAGCCCGGATGAGCGCAGCGATATCCGGGACAACTCTCGCTGCTGAATCCGATAAATGAAACGAGGGGTGTGCTCACAACAATCTCAGTGTCGTCCCGGCCTTGAGCCGGGACCCATACGCCGCGGCTTCTCGATTTGGCACAGGCGTCAGATACCTTCTGTAAGCAATAACCGCCGCGGCGTATGGGTCCCTGCGTTCGCAGGGACGACGAGCAGTTGATGGCGGCGCGGCGCGTCTGCCACCCGACGCTCTACGACCCCTTCACAAACTTCGCAAACGCGTCCGCGTAATCCGGATGCCAGCGCGACAGCGCGGGGCGGTTTTCGACGATGTCGCCGATCGCCCACTGCATGCGCCGCTCGTCGAGCGGCCTGCGGCACGTCGTTGTCCGGGCACAGGATGTAGAAATCGCCGGCGTCGATGCGTTCAATCATGAAATCTACCGTCTGCTCCGGCGTCCAGGCGCCCGGCGGCTTCTCGGTGCGGCCGCGCGCGGTGAGGCCGGTGAAGACATGACCGGGGATCATCAGATGCGCGCTGATCTTGCAGCCCGGCATGTTCCGCAATTCGTGTTGAAGGGCTTCGGTGAGCGCCTTCACGCCGGCCTTCGAAACATTGTAGGCGGGATTGCCGGGCGGGGTGGTGATGCCCTGCTTGGAGCCGGTGTTGATGACGAGGCCGGGCCGTCCGCGTTCGACCATGTGCGGCGCAAACGCCTGCGTGCCATGAATGACGCCCCACAGGTTCACCTGGAGAATGCGCTGCCAGTTCTCCAGCGGCCCAAAACTGTTGCTGTCGGGGCCGATGCCGGCATTGTTCATCAGGATGTCGGTGCCGCCGAACCGCTTCTGCACCGTGGCTTCCAGGCCTGCGACGTCATCGAAGCGGCTGACATCGACGGCGGCTGTCATCACATCGGCGGCGCCGCCCTTGGCGACGGACGCCAGCGTTGCCGCGGCCTCGGCGAGCCGGTCGGCCCCGATATCGGCGATACACACTTTCATGCCGAGGCTGGCAAAGCGCGTTGCGGCGGCAAGCCCGATGCCGGAGGCGCCTCCGGTGATGACGGCAACATTGTTCGGCGACATGGCGGGATGGGGCAAAGTCGGTTCTCCGGATCGATCAAGGTCCCCGCATTTTACAGGCTTGTTCGCCACACGCCATCGTTCTCATGCGCGTACGGAACCGCGACGGCAAGCAAGGAGCCGGGAGGAAAGTGGCCTACTTGGCGATTTCGCAGACCGTTGCCGGATCTCGCGAGCGGCGCGGGCGCCGGTGGCGGACACGCCATCCCACCACGCCTGGAGCGCGGCGCGTTCGCAGTTCAACTTGACGCTCATCCCGTCGGCGAACTTGATCCAGTCCTCAAAATGCTGGCTCGATACCGCGATCACCACGGCAATGTCGGCGTAGAGCGCGCGCTCGATCAGGTAGGCGAGACCCTTGCCGTCGCGCTCCCGCTTTCCGAAGCGGTTGACGATGAGAAGGTCGGCGCCGGCTTGGAGCGCGTCGGCGACACGGGCGCCCGCGTTCTGCAGCCGTGCGAGGTCGAGCCGGCAGCCGCTCGCGCCGGGGTCGAAATCCTGCGCCAGCAAGATCTTTTCTCCGCTGTGGACCAGTACGGCCGACAGGCTGGAGTCGGCGCACTGACCGGCCTGCACCATGCCGACCACCCGAAGGCCGCGCGCATTCAACTCCGTCGCGAAGTCGCGCAGCACCGCGTCGGGGTCTTGATGGTCGTGATAGACCAAAGCCGCAAGATCGCATTGGGCGTCGAACATGGTGCGCCTCTTGTTGGTTGGGATTGGCGACCGAGTTGCTCTCCCTCTCAACTGGTCGTCCTCGCCTCGTTATATATATTTTATCGTATATCACGTATGCGGCGACCTTGCCACGGCCAATGGCAGCTGGACTGGCGCTCCGATAACGATATATTCTATGAAATATAACGAGGAAATGATCAGGAGCTGCCGGTATGGAGATCGAGACCCAGGAGCTCACCGCCTGCGAGGTGGCGCCCGATGGCTGCGCCATTTCGCTGGGCTTCATCAGATTCCAAGGGCGAGCCGGCGACGATCCGGCTGTCGGTCAACCAGGTCGGCGCGCTGGTCATGACCCTGCCCGGGCTGATCAGCAAGGCGCTGCAGACCCGTTTCGGCGACCAGAGCCTGCGCTACGCTTACCCCCTCAATTCCTGGGTGATCGAGCAATCCACCGACCCGAAACACGGCATGATGACATTGAGAACGAGCGACGGCTTCAGCGTCTGCTTCTCGATCCCGCGCGAACAGCAAAGCGAACTCGGCGAAGCGTTGACGGCTCCAGCTCCGAGGGTGACGACACGGTCGAACTAGCGGCGCGATGCTCCGCCAGCCTCGCATGGGTGATCGTCGCGCCAACAATTTACGAAACCAGGCCCACGTTGTAAAACTTCGTAGATAACAATCCTTCCAAAAACACCGATCGCAACAACACAAGGGAGAACAGACATGGCTGTCACGCAGGCAATTCCGATTACACGCCATCCTTACGCGGATGGTTCCTACAAGAAGATGCTGATCGACGGAAAATGGGTCGACGCCGCCTCCGGCAAGAAGTTCGAGACGCATAATCCCGCGACCGGCGAACTGCTGGCGACCGTTGCCGAAGGCGATGCGGAGGACATCAACCGCGCCGTCGCAGCGGCCCGCCGCGCCTTCGAAGGGCCGTGGAGCAAGGTCAAGCCGTTCGAGCGGCAGGCGCTACTCCTGAAGCTTGCCGATATCGTCGAGAAGAATTTCGAGGAACTGTCGCAGCTCGATACGCTCGACATGGGCGCGCCGATCAGCCGCACCCGCGGCAACAAGCTTCGCGTGCTCGGCATGCTGCGCTATTACGCCGGCCAGGCGACGGTGATCCATGGCGAGACCATCGAGAACTCGCTGCCCGGCGAAATCTTCTCCTATACGCTGAAGGAGCCGATCGGCGTCGTCGGCGCGATCATTCCCTGGAACGGTCCGCTGGGCGCCAGCGTCTGGAAAATCGGCCCTGCGATCGCGACCGGCTGCACGGTGGTGCTGAAGCCCGCCGAGGAAGCGCCGCTCACCTCGCTGCGGCTCGCAGAACTCTGCCTGGAAGCCGGCATTCCCCCTGGTGTCGTCAACGTCGTGCCCGGCTTTGGCGAGACCGCGGGCGCGGCGCTGGCCTCACATCCCGATGTCGACAAGGTCGCCTTCACCGGTTCGCACGTCACCGGCCAGTCCATCATCCGCGCCTCCGCCGGCAACCTCAAGCGCGTCTCGCTCGAGCTTGGCGGCAAGTCGCCGGACATCGTGTTCGCCGATGCCGATCTCGACGCCGCGGTGCCGGGGGCGGCGATGGCGGTGTTCGCCAATTCAGGGCAGATCTGCAGCGCCGGCACGCGGCTGTTCGTCGAGCAGAAGGTCTATGACGAGTTCGTCGGCCGTGTCGCCGAATTCGGCAAGAAGCTGCAGGTCGGCAACGGCCTCGATCCGAACACCCAGATCGGGCCGCTGGTGTCGAAGGATCAGCTCGATCGCGTGTCAGGTTATCTCGATATTGGCCAGAAGGAAGGTGCCAAGGCGCTCGCCGGCGGTTCGCGGCTGACCGAAGGCGCGCTGTCGAAGGGCTATTTCGTGCCGCCGACGGTGTTCGCCAACGTTCAGGACAATATGCGGATCGCGCAGGAGGAGATCTTCGGCCCGGTGATCTCGGCGATTTCCTTCAAGGACAGCGACGAGCTGATCAAGCGCGCCAATGCCACCACCTTCGGTCTCGGCTCCGGCGTCTGGACCACCAATGTCAGCAAGGCGCATCAGGTTGCGAAGGCGCTGCGCGCCGGATCGGTCTGGGTGAATTGTTACCAGGCGATGGACCCGGCGGTGCCGTTCGGCGGCTACAAGATGAGCGGCTATGGCCGCGAATCCGGCAAGCAGCACGTCGAGGAGTATCTCAACGTCAAGGCGGTCTGGATCAAGACCGCCTGAGATATCGGGCTGACTAAGCGGAAGATGGCGGCCTCGGCCGCCGTCTTCAGTTTAGCGGACCGTGTTTTTAGCGGCCGTGGCCTTTTTCGGCCGCCCGATCTCGGCGCGCAGGGCCGCAAGCTGCTTGCGCGCCGCGCTGGTGGCGTCCCGTTCGATCTTGCGATATCGCGCGACCAGCGTGGTGCCAAACCGCGTCAGCGTGGCGCCGCCGCCGTTCTTGCCGCCGGTCTGCCGCTCGACCGCAGGTTGCCGGCAGATGCGGTTGATCTCGTCAACGAGGTCCCACGCCCGCTTGTAGGACATGTCCATTGCCCGTCCGGCCGCCGAAATCGACCCGCAGGCCTCGATATTCTCCAGCAACAGAATCTTGCCCGGTCCTATGCGCGCGTCACTGGCCAGATCGATCCGGACGCTAAGGGAAGGCAGCGATCTGGCACTCGATTTTGGCATGGATGACTTGCTCTCTGGGATCGCGCGGCGAGATTGCCACCGGAGCCTTTTACGAACAAGCTGAAGCAGTTACATATCCGTATCAACACGGGGTTTTGGAAATACACATGAACTATCCATCGTTGTTTTCGCCGCTCAAGGTCGGTCCCTATCAGCTCAGGCACCGTCTGGCGTTGGCGCCGCTGACGCGGATGCGGGCGGCCAAGCCTTCGCTGTCGCCGCGGCCGTTGAACGCGGAATATTACGCCCAGCGCGCGACGCCGGGCGGATTGCTGATCGCCGAAGCCTCGCCGGTCATGGAAACCGGCTTCGGCAGCCCCGGCGTGCCCGGCATCTATACCGAGCAGCAGATCGCGGGCTGGCGCGAGGTGGTCGATGCCGTTCATGCCAGGGGCGGCGTGATCTTCCTGCAGCTCTGGCATGTCGGGCGCGTCTCGCACTCCTCGTTCCAGCCGGGCGGCGTGCTGCCGGTCGCGCCATCGGCGGTGCCGATCGCCGATTTGAAGACCGGCACGGCCGACGGCAAGGCTGTCGCCTACGAGACGCCGCGGGCGCTCGAGACCTCCGAAATATCAGGCGTGATCGACGCCTATCGGCAAGCGGCGAAGAACGCGCTGGCGGCCGGCTTCGACGGCGTCGAGATCCATGGCGCCAACGGCTATCTGATCGAGCAGTTTTTGCAGTCGCACACCAATCTGCGCACCGATCAGTATGGCGGCTCGATTCCGAACCGCGTCCGCTTCCTGATGGAAGTAACGAAAGCCGTGGTCGAGGTCTGGGGCGCGGATCGCGTCGGGGTGCGGCTGTCGCCCTATGGCGTCGCCAATGGCAGCGGCGAGCCGGACCCGATGCCGCTCTACACCTACGCGGTCGAGCAGCTCAACCCGCTTGGCCTCGCTTATCTGCATTTCATCGAGCCGCGCTCCTCCGGCGCCGGCCGTGCCGAAGTCAACCATCAGAACGTGCCTTCGGCGATGGTGCTGTTCCGCCCGATCTGGAAGGGCGTCTTGATCACCGCCGGCGGCTTCACCGGCGAGGCCGCGGATGCGGCGATCAGGGACGGCCATGCCGACGCGATCGCCTTCGGCCGCATCTTCATCTCCAACCCCGACCTGCCACGCCGCCTGCAGCGCGGCTTCCCGCTGACGCCCTACAACCGCGCGACGTTCTATGGTGGCGATGTGGCGGGATATACGGATTATCCCGAGCATACCGAGCTGGAGCAGGCGTAACTCTTTCCGTCATTCCGGGATGGTCCGAAGGACCAGACCCGGAATCTCGAGATTCCGGGTTCGATGCTTCGCATCGCCCCGGAATGACGAAGCAATCGTAGCCCGGATGAGCGAAGCGACATCCGGGGCGGTATCAGCAGCGTTCCCGGATGTCGCTACGCTCATCCGGGCTACAAGAGCTCGCCATGTTTCCGGAAGAAGAATCGGAAAAGAAAAAGACAAAAGCCATCTCGCCCGGCAAACCCGCCACGGGCCAATGCCTGTGCGGCAAGGTCGCCTTCGAGATCGACGTGCCGGCGCGCTGGGCCTGGCACGATCATTCGCCGGCCAGCCGTCGCGCGCATGGCGCGGCCTATGCGACCTATGTCGGAAGCTGGCGCAAGCGCTTCCGCATCACCAAGGGCAAGACCAGCCTCACGCGCTACGAGGACAAGGCTACCAAGACGGTACGAAGCTTCTGCGCGAACTGCGGCACGCCCATTTCATATGAACGCCCCCGCTCGCCGCACATGGTCAATATCCCCCGCGCGCTGTTCTCGGGCCGTACCGGGCGGCAACCGCTCTATCACATCGCGATCGAGGAATTGCAGGAATGGGCCTATACCGGCGAGCCGCTGGTGCCGCTGAAGGGCTATCCCGGCGTGGTCTGGCAGCGCTCGAAAAAGAAGAAGCGCATCGCCGGCGACGATCCGTTCAGCCTCGGCCGCGCAGGGCAGCCATGACCTCCCTCCATTGCGCGCGTCCTTCAAGTTTGGTCATGTGCTTTCATCCCGCGGGTAAACGAGCCCGAGGGCTGGAGGAAACATGAAGAACAAAATCACCGGCCGCTCCGCATTCCTTGCCTTGCTGAAGGACGAAGGCATCACGCATCTGTTCGGCAATCCCGGCACCACCGAACTGCCGATCATGCACGCGCTGAAGGATCATCCTGATCTCACCTACGTGATGGCGATGCAGGAGAGCCTCGTCGTCGCCATGGCCGACGGTTTCAGCCGCGCCTCGGGCAAGCTCGTCGCCTGCAACGTCCATGTAGCACCAGGTCTCGGCAACGCGATGGGCTCGCTCTACAATGCCAGCTTCACCGGCACGCCGCTGATCCTGACCGCCGGCCAGCAGGAGCAGGGCCACGGCCTGACGGAGCCGGTACTCTATGGGCCGCTGGTGCAGATGGCCGAGCCGCTGGTGAAATGGGCGGTCGAGGTGACGCGGCTGGAAGATCTGCCGCGGATCGTGCGCCGCGCTGCCAAGATCGCCACCACGCCGCCGACCGGGCCGGTATTCATCTCGCTGCCGGGCGATATCCTCAACGCCGAAGCCGGCATCGAACTCGGCCGCTCGACCCGCGTCGATACCCGCGTCAAGCCGTCGGACGAATCGCTGCAGGCGCTTGCCGCGCGCATCCTGAAAGCGGAGCGGCCCGTGATCATCGTCGGCGACGAGGTCGTGAAAAGCGATGCGCTGCGGGAAGCCGCTCAACTGGCGGAAACGCTGGGCTGTCCGGCCTACCAGTCCTCGACGCCCTATGGCGCGCAATTCCTGTCGGAAAGCCCGTGCTTCATGGGCGCGCTGGCGCGCATCCAGAAAATCGCGCGCGAGGCGCTGCAGCCCTACGATCTCATCATTGCGCTCGGCGGCGATCCGCTGCGGATGTCGGTCTACAGCGAGACCGACCCGCTGCCGGACGGGCTTTCGATCGTGCAGGTCGGCCTGGTCGATTGGGATCTCGCCAAGAACTACAGCGCCGAGATCGCGCTCAAGGCCGACGTGAAGGAAACCCTGCGCGCACTGGTGCCGGCGCTGAAGGCCGCCGGCGGCGGCGCGCTCGAGGCGCGTGCGAAGCAGGGACTGGCAGCGCTCGCATCGAAGAACTGGACGGCGCGGCGCAAGCCGCTGATCGAGCAGATTTCGAAGCACGCCACCACCTCGCCGATCGATCCGGACTGGCTGGCGCTCCAGGTGGTCGAGGCGATGCCCGACAACGCGTATTCTCGTCGACGAAGGACTGACGTCGTCGCGGCAGATGATCGCGCTGCGTCCGCATCGCGACCGCTACGGCTATCACGCGCTGGCCTCGGGCGGCATCGGCTGGGGATTGCCGGCTTCCGTCGGCGTCAGCCTCGCCAACCCGGACCGGCCGGTGGTGTGTTACTCCGGCGACGGCAGCTCGATGTATTCGATCCAGTCGCTGTGGACGGCGGCGAATCACAAGCTGCCGCTGACCTTCGTGATCGTCAACAATGGCGGCTACCGCATCATCAAGCAGCGGCTGCTCGCCTTCCACGGCGACGACAACTATATCGGCATGGATTTCATCGATCCGCCGGTGGACTTTACGGGCGTGGCGAAATCGCTGGGGCTGGAGGCGACGAAGGTGACGGATCCCTCGCAGCTCAAGTCGGTGCTGTCATCGGCGTTCAGCCGCCCCGGCGCAAAACTGATCGAAGTGGTGGTGAGCAATTCGGTGAATTGAGAGGCGGTCCATCCATCCGTCATTGCGAGCGAAGCGAAGCAATCCATCGAGCGGCAAGGAAGCTGGATTGCTTCGTCGCTACGCTCCTCGCAATGACGGTCTACTCCGCTGCTCTCGCCGCAGCATGCGGCCGATACCTGCGCTCGCCGGATGCTGTTCGTTCAGCCGCGCACGACCCGCGCCGAACAGCTTCTCTCGCAGCGTGCCCTTCGCGTAAGCCTCCTTGTATCTCCCGCGCTTCGTCAACTCCGGCACCAGCATGTCGGCGATATCCTCGAAGTCGCCGGGCGAGGTGGCAAAGGCGACGTTGAGGCCGTCGACGTCGGTCTGCTCGAACCAGGCCTCGATGTCGTCGGCGACCTTTTCAGGTGTGCCGACCACGACCGGCCCGGCGCCGCCGATGCCGACATGCTCGACGACTTCGCGCACGGTCCAGACCCGGTCCGGATCGGCGCGGGTGACGTTATCGAGCGCGGTGCGGCCGGCATCGTTCTGGACGTGGCGCACCTCCTGGTCGAGGTCGTAGCCCGAAAAATCGATACCCATCCAGCCCGACATCAGCGCCAGCGCGCCCTCGGGTGCGATGTGGCGGCGATAGTCGGCGTATTTCGCTTTCGCCTCGGCCTCGGTGCGGCCGAGAATGATCGTCATCATCGAGAACATCAGGATCTCGGCTGGATTGCGTCCGATTTCCTTCGCGGCCGCGCGGATCGCTGCCACGCGCGGCCCGATGATCTTGGCCGACGGGCCCGACATGAACACGCATTCGGCGTGCTGGGCCGCGAATTGCCGTCCGCGCGGCGAGGTGCCGGCCTGATACAGCACCGGCGTCCGTTGCGGCGACGGCTCGCTCAGATGGATCGCATTGAGCCTGTAGCTATTCCCCTCGTGCTGGATGCGATGCACTTTGGAAGGATCGGCAAAGACCCCGCGCGCGCGGTCGCGCAGCACGGCCGCGTCCTCCCAGCTGCCCTCCCAGAGCTTGTAGACCAGCTCCATATATTCGTCCGCGATCTCGTAGCGATCGTCATGCGCGGTCTGCTTGTCCTTGCCGGCGCCGCGGGCGGCGCTGTCGAGATAGCCGGTGACCACGTTCCAGCCGATGCGGCCTTCGGTGAGATGATCGAGCGTCGACATCCGCCGCGCAAACGGGTACGGCGGCTCGAACGAGAGGTTGCTGGTGACGCCGAAGCCGAGATGTTCGGTGACGGCGGCCATCGCCGGAATCAGCATCAAGGGCTCGTTGGAGGGCGTCTGCGCGGCATTGCGCAACGCTGCGTCGGGGCTGTTGCCGAACACGTCGTAGACGCCGAGCACGTCGGCGAGAAACAGCCCGTCGAACCGCCCGCGCTCCAGCGTTTTCGCGAGATCGAGCCAGTAGGGCAGGCGGTTGTAATCGAGCGTGCGGTCGCGCGGATGGGTCCACAGCCCGGGCGATTGATGCGCCACACAGTTCATGGCGAAGGCGTTGAGCCGGATTTGCTTTTTCATGACGAGAAGGCCTTGGAAGTGCGCAGAGTTCCCTCTGCCTTCGCCCGATCGAATGCCGGGCTGTTGCCTGAAATTGCAGCATTCTCTCGGGCTTTAGCAAGGCCCATTCGGCATGTCGTACCACTTCCAGCAGGCGAACTATCCCGATAGGTTGCGCCCGCAAATGTCAGCGAATGAAGGACACAATAATATGGCTGATAGAGCCGACGCGATTGCGAGGGTACGCGAGCATCTCCATTCCGGCGCGTTTCTCGCTGAACTCGGCCGCAGGGTTGCCTATCGCACGGAAAGCCAGAATCCGGGGACGGGCGAGGCGCTGCGTGCTTATCTCGTGGAGGACCTGCAGCCTGCCTTTGCCGAACTCGGGTTCGCCACGCGCCTGATCGAATCCCCGACCGGCAAGGGGCCATATCTGCTGGCGGACTATCGCGAGGATGCTTCGCTGCCGACCGTCCTTACCTATGGCCATGGCGACGTGGTCGACGGCATGGAAGGCGAATGGCGCGACAATCTCGATCCGTGGGCGATCACGACCAAAGGCGACCGCGTCTATGGCCGCGGCACGGCCGACAATAAAGGGCAGCACAGCATCAATCTCGCGGCATTGCGCGCCGTGCGTGAGACCCGCGGCGGCAAGCTCGGCTTCAACGCCAAGTTCATCATCGAGACCGGCGAGGAGATCGGCTCGCCCGATCTGCGGCAGGTCTGCGAAGTCCATGCGCGAGGAGTTGAAGGCCGATCTGTTCCTGGCGTCCGACGGGCCGCGGCTGTCAGCGCAACGGCCGACCATCTTTCTCGGCTGCCGCGGCGGCAACCGCATCCATCTCGATGTCAATCTGCGCGAAGGTGGCCACCATTCGGGCAATTGGGGCGGCGTCCTCGCCAATCCCGCGACGATCCTTTGCAACGCCATCGCAAGCCTCGTCGACGGCAAGGGGCGGATGAAACTCGACGCGCTGAAGCCGCCGCGGATCTCGAACGCCGTCCGCGCGGCGCTCGCGGACGTGAAGATCGAGCCGACCGCGGACGAGCCGGCGCTGGCGCAAGACTGGGGCGAGGAGGGATTGTCGCCGGCGGAACGGCTGTTTGCCTGGAACACGCTGGAAGTGCTGGCGATGTCGTCAGGCAATATCGACAAGCCCGCCAACGCGATCCCGGGGCGCGCCAATGCCGTGCTGCAGCTCCGCTTCGTCGTCGGCACCAAGTACGAGGAGGTCATCGACGCCGTGCGCACGCATCTGCATGCCAATGGCTTTCCGATGGTGGAGGTCAGCGGCGCGCAGCGTTTCGCAGCGTCGCGAACCGATGTCGACAGCCCCTGGGTGAACTGGACGGCGAATTCGATCCGGCAGACCACGGGCAAGGCGCCGGCGATCCTGCCGAATTTCGGCGGCTCGCTGCCGAACGACGTGTTTTCCGAAGGACTCGGTCTGCCCACGATCTGGGTGCCGCATTCCTATCCCGGCTGCTCGCAGCATGCGCCGGACGAACACATTTTGCTGCCGGTCACGGAGGAGGCGCTGGCCATCATGGCGGGCCTGTTCTGGGACCTCGGCGAGATGCCGCGCGCGCGATAGCGGGGAACGGTGGTTCATGTGACGGAATATTTGTAGTCATGAAGTCTGAAATTCGCCGCTTTGGCGAATAATATCGCCATGGAGTATTGCTATACGAAACTGTCCTCTGTCGCGGGCAATCCGCCCCCTCTAGGATCGAGGTGAACGGAGGATCACGACGATGACGCACGTCCGGATCGGAGACGCCGAGGGGCCACGCAGCATGAATGCGTCCCCTGCCAGGAAAAAGCCGCCGCTGGCGATCGTCGGGCAGTCCGACAAGTTCAACGCCATTCAGAAAGTCTGCGCGATCCTGCGCGTGCTGGCGCAGAGTTCGCCGCTGCGGCTGACCGAGATTGCCGATGCGACTTCGCTGAACAAGGCGACGACGCTGCGCATCCTCGGCTCGCTGATCGAGGAAGGCTTTGTCAGCCGCGTGACCGGCGCGAAGACCTATGAACTCGGGCAGGAGGCGCGGGTGATGGCGGTCGGCGCGCGCCGTACCGTCGACATTGCCGAACTGGCGCAGCCGAGCCTGCTGCGCGTTTCCGAGCGATCGGCCGATACCGCGCTGTTGTCGGTGCGCAGCGGCGTCGAGGCCTTGTATCTCGCGCGGACCGTCGGCAGCCACCCGCTGCAGCCGAATTATCTGCAGATCGGCAGCCGGCGGCCGCTCGGTGTCGGCGCCGGCAGTCTCGCATTGATGGTGTGGCTGCCGGATGCCGAGATCGACGCGATCATCGAAGTCATCATGCCGCGGCTGGCGAAATCGCCGCGCATCACGCCGAAATATCTGCGCGAGCGCATCGTCGCGGCGCGGAAGCATGGCCATACCGTGCTGCTCGACGCCGCCTATCCCGGCATGGGCGGGGTCGGGGTACCGGTTCGCGACGACACCGGACAGGTCGTGGCGGCGTTGAGCGTCGGTGCGTCCAGCGACCGCATCCGCCGGCGCGAGGTCGAATTGGCCGAGATGCTGAAGAAGGAAGCGCTGATCCTGTCGCGCGCGATCACGCAGCCGGCGAAGCCGAATACGCTGAAGGTCGTCAAGGCGGTCTAGCGCAACGCGCTAAACCCCTTCGTCCAGCGCGACCATCTCGCGCTTCTTGCGCAGTGCCGGCAGCAGCGGCCCTATCAGCAGCACGACCGCGAACGCCAGGCAGACGGCCGAAATTGGCCGTTCGATGAAGGTCATCAGATCGCCCTGCGACAGGATCAGCGACTTGCGCAGATTGTTTTCCAGCATCGGCCCCAGCACGAAGGCCAGCACCAGCGGCGCCGGCTCATAGCCGAGCTTGCGCATGAAGTAGCCGATCACGCCGAACGCGATCATCACGTAGACGTCGAACACGTTGTTGCTGGAGCAATAGACGCCGATGATGGTGAACAGGATGATCAGCGGGAACAGGATGTTGTAGGGCAGCTTGAGGAGCTGCACCCACATCCCGATCATCGGCAGGTTGAGCACCAGCAGCATCAGATTGCCGATATACATGCTGGCGACGATGCCCCAGAACAGGCCGGGGTTCTGCGTGATCATCAGCGGGCCGGGTTGCAGCCCGTGAATGACGAAGGCCCCGAGCAGCAGCGCCATCACCACGTTCGGCGGAATGCCGAGCGTCATCAGCGGAATGAAGGCGCCGCCGGCCGCGGCGTTGTTGGCGGATTCAGGGCCGGCCACGCCCTCGATCGCGCCATGGCCGAAGCGCTCCGGTGTCTTGGACAATCGCTTTTCCAGCGCATAGGACGCAAAGGAGGCGACTACCGCGCCGCCGCCCGGCAGGATGCCGAGGAAGAACCCCATGATCGTTCCGCGCGAGATCGGTCCGGCGCTGGCTTTCCAGTCTTGCTTGCTGGGCAATAGCTGCGTGATCTTGGCGTTGATGATGTCGCGCTTGATGACCTGCTCGATGTTGAGCAGCACTTCGGCGACGCCGAACAGGCCCATAACTACCGGGACGAGTCCGATGCCGTCGATCAATTCCATGCGGCCGAAGGTGAGGCGCGGCTGCGCGGTGATGCTGTCGAGCCCGATCAGGCCGAGCACGACCCCAATGCAGGCCATCAAAAGCGCCTTTGCCATCGAGCCCTGCGTCAGGAAGGTCAGGACCACGAGGCCGAGCACCATCAGGCTGAAATATTCGGCGGGTCCGAATGCGATGGCGACGCTCGCGAGCCGCGGCGCCACCAGCATCAGCGCCACCAACGAAAACGTGCCGGCGATGAACGAGCCGAACGCGGAGATGCCGAGCGCCGGGCCGGCGCGGCCTTGCTTGGCCATCTGGTGGCCATCGATACAGGTGACGACGGACGCGGCCTCGCCGGGAATGTTGACCAGGATCGAGGTGGTCGAGCCGCCATACATCGAGCCGTAGTAGATCCCGGCCATCATGATGATGCCGGATTCCGGCGTTCCCGACAGCGTGATCGGCAGCAGCAGCGACATCGCCGAGATCGGGCCGATGCCGGGCAGCACGCCGACCAGCGTGCCGATGAAGACGCCGATGAAGCAATAGAGCAGGTTGATCGGCAGGAGCGCGACGCCGAAGCCGTGCGCGACATTGATGAGCGTGTCCATGGTGCGGTCAGCCGATCTGGAACATGCCGGAGGGCAACTGGATCAGAGAGCAAACGCTTGAGCACCCACCACATGCCTGATGGAACCAGCACTGCAATCGGAATGGCGAGCGTCCAGCGCACCGGATCGATCAGGCGCAACAGCAGCAGCATCAGCGGAATCGAGGACAGCAGAAAGCCGAACGTATCGAGCGAAAAGGCAAAGGCGACGAGGCAGGCGATCACCAGCAGCGGCTTGGTCCAGCGCGTATTCTCCCAGCGTGAGCCGAAGGTCGGCCCGCCCTCGGTCAGCGCCGCCACGATGATCGAGGCCGCGAACAGGCACATCAGGATGCCGGTATAGAACAGCACATAGCCCGAGCCGGGGTCGTTGATGGTGCCGAGCTTCAGCTTGAGCCCGGACCAGATCACAAATCCGCCCAGCGCAAGCCCGATCAGCCCGCCCCACAATTCGGAATTGTTGAGGCGGAATTTGACGTTGGTTTGATCATTCATGTGAAAACGCTTTCAGCTCACCGTCACCCTGAGGCGGCGGAGCGCAGCGTAGCCCTCGAAGGGCGACGGTGCCCGTGTCCATCCTTCGAGGCGCGCGAAGGGCGCGCACCTCAGGATGACGCCCCAACTCTAGTTCGTCTTCTTCGCAAGCCCCAGCGTATCGATCACCTTGCGCTCGGACTCGGTGACTTCGACGACGAACTTCTTGTAGTCCTCGGTGTTCTTGTAGTTCGGCACCATGTCGAACTTGGCAAGCGTGGCGATCACGGCCGGATCGTCCAGTGCTTTCTTGAAGGCGTCGTGCAGTTTGGCGACGATTTTGGGATCCATGCCCTTCGGTCCGGCGATGCCGAATGGTAAATCGTAGACCATGGGATAGCCGAGTTCCTTCAGCGTCGGCACGTCAGGAAAATTCGGCGAGCGCGCCGAGGTCCACACCATCAGCAGCCGCAGCTTGCCGGCGTCGACCAGCGGCCGCCATCCCGTCGAAGTCCGCCTGCAGCATGGTGTGCTGGCCGAGCGCGGCGGCGTTGGTTTCGGCGCCGCCCTTGAACGGGACCTGCGTCAGCTTGATGCCGGCAAGACCTGCGATCTGCTCCATGCCGATGTGCAGCGAGGTGCCGGTGCCTGGCGTCGCATAGGTCACCTTGCCGGGGTTCTTCTTGGCGAAGTCGACGACGTCCTGCCAGGTCTTGAACTGGAACTCGGCGCTGGTGGTGACGCCGAAGGTGTAGCCGGTGAGGTGGACGATGTAGGAAAAGTCCTTGGCCGGATCCCAGGAGACGTCCTGCATCAGCGGCAGGCGGAACACGGTGATCGGCAGCTGCGCGATGGTGTAACCGTCGGGCTTGGATGCCGCAGCCATGGTGGCCGGCCCGACCGTGCCGCCGCCGCCGGCCTTGTTGTCGATCGCGATCGGCTGGCCGAGAATCTTCGAGGCGCTGTCGGCGATCGCGCGCATCGAGATGTCGGTCGAACCGCCTGCCGGCCACGGCACGATCAGGGTGATCGGCTTGGTCGGATATTCCTGCGCGCCGGCGGCCGCAGATATCAGCATGCCGATGGCGGCGATAGCGATGCCAAAATGGTGACGTCCAGACATGTCAAAATGCTCCCTTGCAGCCTCGTTGATGGGAGGCGCGTTGTTTTCTTTCCTGGGCTCAATCTTCCCCGAAATCGCCTGAGAAGAAAAGCCTATTGACCGCGGTGGTCGGCGCTGCGGGAAGCGCGACCGGCTGGAAAACAGCCATGCGACAATTGGCCTGCCGCGGCT
>CAWBRL010000057.1:0-59662 GCA_963791165.1 uncultured Alphaproteobacteria bacterium
AGGGAAAATAAATAATCCCGTGAAGTTCTATAGAGTTGCGTGAAGTAGCCATCCCATTGATTGCCTGCACGATATCCCCATAGGCTGTTATGCGCCTCCACAGGCCTTCACAGACACGATCGCGACACTTCGCGAGAAGCGGGGACACAAATTTCATGGCACGCAAGGTCATTGTCGCGTCAGGATCGGCGCCGATGTCGGCGACGATCTTCTTGACCTCACGATGATAGCTTGCGCCGGGGTTGAGCTAAATCGCCAAGGCATCAACTCGCCTCGGGGCAGCGTATGGCATCCCACCGCAGTGGCCCGGCTACTCAACCGGCTTCCGCGAAGCGTGTGAGCTTGAACGCGCTTTCGGCGTGCAGTTATCTAATGGATTGACACTAGCGGTTACCCGCAGCTGTTCTCGGCTGCAGTGAAATTTTCACGCGAGAAGCCGCGTCTATTAGGGTAGCGAGGTTGCTAATTCGTCTGCCCCCCGGGGGGAGGAAAAAATCCGCCGAAAGAATGCTTAGTTTTGCGATTGCACTTCGACAAAGGCGCGCGAGCGGAGGGGGTGGGGGAAGCCCGGGGGCGGTGATGCGGGATTGAATCGCGTCAGGTACCGGTACCGGTTATTGCCCCACATTATCGCGGCGCGTTTTGACCATTGGTCTCGCTTAGTACCGATCCTGTCATTCGTGGGGATCGATCCTTTCACGCCTTCACGGTCACTGTCCGCCGCTTCACGTCTAGTGCAGATCGACGGATCGTCGCGGACACGCTCGTTTATCGGGCCTTTTCCGATGCCCCCGGGGCAGGCTGTGGGCGTGGTCGCCGTGGGCTGGCAAGGCGTCCATCCGGTCAGCGTCGAGGCCGCAGGAAGGCCGAGGCCGCCGGGAGGCACGGGAAGCGCGGACCTCCGACACTCCGAGAAGGCGCGCCCCTTGGGTTCTAGGGTAATCGTAGGGTCGAGCCAGCGGCAAGTGCGGGCCTGCGCGATGGCGTGCGAAACATCCTCGGCTCGGTCGGTATCGGTGTTGAACATCACCACGCGCAGCGGCTTGCTGCGCTGCCCATTTATCCGATCGGCTATGGTGGTTTCATAGTTGGCGCTGTCGGCGTCACTCCGGCTCGCCGTAGACGGATTGGTGCCTGCGCACCGCGCCATTAGACTATGACACCGCGCTCGCGTAAGGTGTGTTTAGCTGCAGGGTTCGTCAACTTTGAAGAGACGGTCGCATTTCCTTTTGGAAGACGCCCCGCCAATATTCGATGGAGGACATGCCTATGACATCCCGCCTGCGCTTCGGCATTTTTCTCGCGCCCTTCCACAAGCCCGGCATTAATCCGACGTTAGCCCTACAGAACGATCTGGATCTGGTCGCTTGGCTCGATCGCCTCGGTTACGATGAAGCTTGGTTTGGTGAGCACCATTCCGCCGGTACGGAGATCAGCGCGTCGCCCGAAATCATGATCGCGGTTGCGGCCGAGCGCACGCGTCACATCAAGCTTGGCACGGGCGTCGTCAGCCTTTCCTATCACAATCCGCTGTGGGTTGCGGAGCGCATCGTGCAGCTCGATCACCTGACCCGCGGGCGCGTGATGTTCGGTGCCGGACCAGGTTCGCTGCCGACGGACGGCATCATGATCGGGGTCTCTCAGTCCGAGACGCGTGAGCTCCTCGAGCAGAGCCTTGACGTTATCATGAGGCTGCTGGCAGGAGATGAGCCGGTGACATTCAAGAACCATCGTTGGGATCTGCGAGACGCACGGCTGCATCTTCGGCCTTATTCCAATCCGCTTTTCGACGTGGCGGTGGCGGCCGTAGCGTCGCCCACGGGGGCCAAGCTCGCAGGGCGGCATGGCATCGGGCTCCTCTCGGTCGGCGCGACGACAGCGGCCGGCTTCGATGCCCTGGCACTGCATTGGGATGTGCTGGGCGAGGAAGCGCGGGTGCACGGCAAGACGGTCGACCGCTCGAATTGGCGCCTCGTCGGCCCGATGCACTGTGCGGAAACCAAGGAGCAGGCGATCGCCGACGTACAGTACGGCATCGAGCATTGGTTCCGTTACTTTCAGGCGGTTGCGGCCTTCCCGCAAATGGCCGTGCTCGGCGACAGCGCCGCTGAAATGATCGACTTCATCAACAAATCCGGGCTCGGCGTGATCGGAACGCCGGAAGAGTGCGCCGCGCAGATCGACCGGCTCGTCAAGCAATCAAACGGCGGCTTCGGTTGCTATCTGCTGCTCGGCCACAATTGGGCGAACCCGCAGGCGACCGCCAAGAGCTTCGAGCTGATCGCGCGCCACGTCATGCCCCACTTCCAGGGACAGGCCCAGTCGACCCTTGATTCCGCCGAGCGCGCCCGCGCCGCGCGGCCTGAACTCGCTGGTCTGCATGCCAAAGCTGTGGAGGCTGCTGGCGAACGTTACGCCAAGGAGCGTGGTGCGCGGACGCGCTAAGGGTCGTCGTCGACGGGATTTTCTACAAACGTACCCGCAGCGTGTACACTTTGCTGTCAAGCGGCGCCATCGCCGAACCGGAACTCACGAAAAAGTCCGGGTCCTTTGTGTTGCTGCGCCTGACGGTCCAGAAGCACGCTAGTCACCAAGCTCAAGGCAGCACGGGATCTCTAGCGTTGCCTATGACTTGCGGCCTTCGCACTTGCCTGCCGCCGCAACGTCTTCTCGAACTGCGCGATGCGCTGAGAAAGAGATCAGTCCCGAGCTGGTGCGCGAGGCCAAGCGGCTGCGCCCGGCGGTCATGAAGGGGCATCAACGCTCGCTGCGCGATGTTTCTGCTGAGCTTGCCAAGCTTGGCTTCGTCAATCAGCGCGGCGTTCTCTGCATCGTCGGTGCTCGCCCAATCTAGAGCACCGGGTTTATCCACGAAGTTCATCAGCCGGCTGTCACAGGCGGTTGTGCGACTTGAGTCCAGAATCCGCACTGAGCGGACGACGGCCGACCACTACAAATTTATGCGGCAAACAATGCAAAAGCGATGCTGGGAATGGCGTGTCAGGAGCGATAGGCTTAGGTTAATCGCTAAGCAAAATGGAAATAGCCAATGTCCGACGACGACCTGAAAGCCGAACTCGAACGTCTGCGCAACGAAAACGCGGCACTAAAAAAGGGTGCTTCTACGGCTATCCGTTTGAAGGTAAGCGAAAAAGGAGCAGTCTCGATCTACGGTATGGGACGCTTCCCGGTAACCCTGTATAAAGAACAATGGCTAAAGCTGCTCGATATGTCGGCTGAAATTCGCACGTTTATCGCGGAAAACGAAGCGAAATTGAAGACAAAGGAATAGAGATGGCTCAAGGCCAACCTCTGATTTTCGAATAGGGCGACGCCGTGAATAATACCGGGTCAGCTCTGCCCCGCCTGCCGGCCGCCGACGGGGTGACCGGGTCACGGGCTAATCTTCGACCCGACGGCAGGCTTTGCGCGCATGGTGGAGCGCGCTGGTGTCGAGGCCAAGCTAGGCTTTCCGGCCCATCCTCACATGCTGCGCCACGCCTGTGGTTTTGCGCTGGCCAACAAGGGCCACGATACGCGTGCGGTTAGCAGGCCGAGAATGACAGCGGTGTTCCGACAATTGGTAGAGGAGTTGGACCATGAGCATTGATGTTAAGGCCGTACGCGATCGCGCTCTTCATTATCTGACCTCCGACATTGCGGCATCGATCGGGCTTACACTTCAGCAACTACAGCAGTTTGCTGACGGCGGAATGCAGACTTTGAGCGAGGACCAGCTGCAGCGTCTCGCAGCGAGAATTGAGATCGAGGAGAGCAAGTATGATGACTAAGCCCACAGTCCGCGTCGATGTTCTCCGCGAGGCGCTTCGTGGGCGTGCGCTCTCCGACATCGCGTGACTTGGGAGTCGGTGTTGCGGCTTTAGAGACATTACGATGGGCACGGCCCATCTGCCGTCAATCATCCGGCGCCGCACTTGGCGACAACGATTGAGAACTTTCGAATGGTGTTGCCGCGGAGACACGGCGTGGCGACAAAATTCAGCTTCTCAGTCCACTGCTGTTGCAGTGGCGAGCACGGGGACGCTACCGTCAATGGGGCAGCCATCTAGCAGAAGAAGCAATGAAGCCATATCGCAGCGACACCGGATCTGTCGGCTGGTTATTCTTTCTCGGCCAGTCATCGTTGCCTCGGCTGTACGCTTTAGCGATCGCGGCATTACTTCTGCTGCCGATCGGCGCAGCGCCCGCGCTGGCAGTGCAGAATTCCGCTTCGGCAGCCTCAACTGCACATGTCTATCTGCTTCGCGGTGTGCTCAATATCTTTTCTCTGGGTCTCGATGACATCGCGGCCCAATTGCGGGCGCAGGGCATTGCGGTCACTGTCGCGAACTTCGCCTCATGGTCGTCGCTCGCCGACGAAGCCGCCGCCGGATACAAGAGCGGCAGGATCAAAACGATTGTTCTGGTCGGGCATTCTTCGGGAGCGACTGCATTGCCCGACATGGTCGCCAGGCTGGACCAGCTTGGCGCTCCCGTTAAGCTGGCAATCGGTCTGGATTCAGTGTTTCGCACCAAGCTTTCGGGGCGCGTGGGACGCTACGTAAACTTTTACATCGCCAACGGCAATGGCGAGCCGGTCGCGAAGACCGCGCAATTTCAGGGCAAGCTCGAGAACATCAATGTGCAGAACGTTCCTGGCGTCGGGCACATGTCCATCGACAAGAACCAGATCATGCAGCGGAAGGTGATAAGCGAGATCGACGCCGTCGTCTTTGGCCGATCAGCACCAGCTTCGGGGGCGCAGAGGTCGCGACAGCCTGGAGCGGCAGACATGGCGAGACCAGGCGCGGCAAGGGCCGCAGCGGTACGCGAATAGTCCGAACGCCGGCGTAGAAACGACGAATGCCGCAAAATCTGCCGATTCCTCGACGATAGATCATCCGCAGAACGCCGGTGGCATGCCCTGCCGGCATTCAAGGTCCCGCGCGGGCCTCACGCCTAAATCGCGAGCGGAATGTAGATGAGAAGTGCGACGCAGGTTGCGGCCGTGGTGATACGTGCAGCCCTTTCCGTCTGCGTCCTGTCGGCCGTTTGCAATCTGGCGGTTGCCGATCCGGTCGCGCGCACGACCAATGCTGTCGCGACGGTCGCTCCCGACGCGCCGCCAGCCGCGACCCAGGCTCAGGCGCGCGTCTACTTGTTCCGTGGCGCGCTCGGCCCGATCTTTTCGCGCGGCATGGACCGCCTGACCGATCGCCTCCAGAAAGCCGGTATCCGGGCTGACGTCTATGAATTCACCATTTGCCGGCTGATCGCGGATCTGGCTATCCGCGATTTCCGTGACAATCCTGCTCCGATCGTCCTGATCGGGCATTCGATGGGCGGACTGTGCGCCTTAACGTTTGCCGGGATTCTGAAGTCTGAAAACATCCCGGTGAGCCTGGTGGTGACCATAGATCCTGCTCACGCAAGCCCGAAGGTGCCGCTGAACGTCGAGCGCTACATCAACATTTTCCTGTCCGACAGCGTATTGGGTGGCGGCGATGTGGTGGCGGAGCAGGGTTATCAGGGCCACTACGCAAGCTTCGATTTGAAGCAGCACGAGGAAGTCACCCACATCAACATCGACAAGATGGATTCCGTGCACGCGCAATTGGTGACAGCCATTGCGCAACTTGCGACGACGCCCTTGCCGGCCAAGGGAGAGGCGATGCCGCTGCGCTTCGTCGTTCCTCCCGATGCTCCGCTGGAGCTATGGGACAGCGCCACGACGCAACTCGCCCGTTCGGGCGATACGTTGCAGAGGCTTGCGGCGCTTAACCAGGTGCCGCTATGGTCGCTTACCCAGGCCAATCAGCATTCGGACAGTGCACCGCTGTCGGTCGGCCAGCGCATCCTGATTCCGCGCCGTCTCGTGCCACCTGTCGCGGCATCAGCGGCGTCGCGACCGAAACGATAGTTCAGGCGTTGCAGCGTCAGGTGGGCCGCAGGAACGGAATCAGCATTGGAACGCGACGGCAGTATGATACATAGGCATCCGCACCGAGTTCGGCCGTGAGGAAGCCCTCCTCCATGCGCGCCTTCAACCCCATCCCGAGCGAGATCAGCGCCGCACCCAGTATCGCGGTCACTGTTCCGACCGCGATGCCCGTCACCAGCATCCCCGCGATGAGCCCCGTATAGATCGGGTGGCGCACCAGCCCGTAGGGGCCGGTGTCAATGACCTCGTGGCCCTCCTTGTGCGTGATCGCGTTCGACCAAAAACGTCCGAGATGAACTCTCGCCCACCATGTGAAGGAGATCCCCGCAAGGACAAAACTCGCCAGCACGTAGACGCCAACACTGCCAAACTGCCAGAGCGGCTTTTCTCCCAGCATCTTGCCGGTCAATGGCAAGAAGAGAACGGCGCCTGCGAGGATGGGTAAGCGGTATCTGAGCGAATCCACCGTCATCAAGTGTTTCCTGGTTTGGCCGGACCAGAACGACGCCAGAACCCAGCTCATGACCCACAGAATCCAGATGATGGCGAGCACCTCTGTGGGCCAGGTAGTGGTCCAGCCACTCAAGGCGAAAGCGAACCATTGACCAGGGTCGTTGAGCATGGCGCGGACCGTCATTATGTGACTTCGATCAACCGCCGAACCGGTGCTCGACGTGAACCGGTCGAGAGCGCGTCCTCGGCGTTGAGTCCCATTCAGTTTGATTGTGGCCGCCATCCAGCAGATGCGCAATGGTTTCACGCAAGACGGGTTCGACAGGCCCCGGCGCATAGCCGAGCTCTCGTTGCGCTTTTTCGATCGACAAGGCTCCCGCCCGCAACGCGATACGAACGCCTTCGGCCGTTCCGGACGGAGGCCGGCGCGTCACATGATCGGCGATGAACTCCAGCGTTGCCGTGACCATTTCAGCGACCTTGCCGTTCACGTGAATGCACCGGACCCGACGGCCGGTGATCTCAGCCATGAGTTCTAGAACCCGTCTCAGCGGCATGCCTTCGCCACCGAGAATATAGCGATGTCCGGCGTGTCCGCGCTCCATGGCAAGGATCAGCCCTTCGGCGGCGTCGCGCACATCGACGAGGTTCACGACAAAATCAAGATGCAGTTGCAGACGCCGGCTGAGGAAATAGCGGAGCATCGCCGTCGGCGGGGTAACGTTGTGGTCGTGAGGCCCGACGGGCATGGTGGGACAGCCGATGATGACAGGATATCCCGAAGCGGTCGCCTGCATGGCGAACCGGTCCGCGAGCATTTTCGAGCGCGTGTAGGGACCCGGCATGTCGTCCGTCAGGAGCGCATCGTCGGCGACAGGAACCACCGATGGCGAGGCGCGGAACAAAATGGATTCCGTCGAGCAGTGCAGGAAGCGCTTTATGCCGCGCTTGCGCGCCGTCTCAATGACGATCTCGGTGCCACCGAAATTGACGGTGTGAAAATCGGCTTTCCTCGGCAGCCACATCCCCGGCAGGCCGGCCAAGTGATAGACCTCGTCGACCCCGTCCATAGCTCGGTCCACCAAGTCCCGATCAAGTACCGATCCCCTGACATACTGAACCTGCGGCAAGGCGACGGGCGGTGTTAGAAGATCGAGAACCCTGACCTGCCGACCTTGCGCTATCAGCGCCGAGACGACGTGCTTTCCGATGAACCCACTGCCGCCTGTGACCAGTATACGCTTCATGCTGAGGAGCACTCACGCTGAACCATTTGGGATTACGGTGTAGCACCTTGCGGACGCCTTTGGATGATGATGGCGAGATCGCGCCGTAAGCCGAGCGCGATAAACAGCTTTGCCATGACAAACATAGGTCCGAGCAAGAAGTGGGTCGGATTGTCGACTAGCGCCGGCTGCCGCCGCTCGAACACGCGGTGCCCAATAATCTGCGCTGCAACACCAACGATAATAAGGATGGCCGTAAGTGACCACATACCGGCAGTCGTCGTATGACCAACGATCACGGCAGCAGTTGAGAGCAACACGATCGCCGCTGCGAGGATCCCGGCGCCGAGCGCGAAGTCGAGCAAGAGCCAATAGACGAGCACGGGGACGACAGCGATGGTCGCCGCGCTAGTCTGGATCCCGAATACGGTGATGGACCAGAGACTGAGGGGAAGTACAGCGGCCAGGAACAAGAACACGATGCCGCAGACGTGCATCGCGCAATTGTAGGGGTCACGATGATATTCAACGTAATCCGCCAGCTGCCGCCGAAAATATGAAGTCATGCGGGTGCTCGTTTAGGCTGTTGCGTCGCAGAAACCGTAAATCCTATTGGGCGCGAATCTGCTTTTCGCCGTCGGAACTCGTAGTAATTAAACGTGGGAATCAGCCCGAGGTCAAACCGCAGCGGCGGTGAACGGTAAAAATTGCGCGTTAGCATGGCCAAGCCTTCCGCCGAAATTGTATAGCAGGTGTTGCTGTTCAGCTCATCGTTGCTGCCGCGGTTAATTCCGCTGGTCGTCGGATGGTCATGGAACGGGTTCAAACCGAGCGTCGCGCATGTTGCGCCCAACAAGACCGTCAAAGTGACGCGACCCAAAAGAGACATACGGCGGAGACTGGTATCGCTATGACTAGTAGCCGGAATCATTGGTCCGCGAAACGAGCTTTGAGACGCTTTTGATGAACTTCGGACTTGGTCCAGACGAAGGGCTTGGCCTTGGCGTTGTAGTCGTCGATGAAGTTGTCGATGTGACCTCTGAGCTGTTTGACCGAGGTGAAGGATTCGTCGCACAGGGACTTCGCCTGTTGGTGTTGGATCCGTCGTGCCGATAGCCCGAGCTTGACGCCCCGGGCTTTGGCCGCAGCGAGTGCAGCCTTGGTGCGGCGACTGATCATGCGCCGCACTCGGCCTTTCCAATAAAGCCTTTGTTCCGACGCTGTTAGGGCCGCCGGTTGATGGTTGCCATGATCCGGGGTAGCAAGGTAGCAGCAATAATCGCGTGGCCTTCGCCCGTGAGGTGGATGAAGTCGAAGGTGTAGTAGCGAAAGGGGATCTCCTCGTCGTAGACGATCACTTTGATCGAACGATTTCGCAACCGGCGCTCCATTGTCGCAATGTTGGCGGCGCGCTGTTCCTTCGTCCCAAGGAAACGCCGGTCATTGGCCCCCGGCTGCAAAATCACGATGTCGGTTCCGGTCGGTACATCGCTATCGATACGTTTGAGCATGCCTGCGGTGGTGTCGAATGGCACGCCCGCGTTGATGACTTGTGCATCGATCCCCTTGGCTTTCAGTAAGGCCTGTAACTTAGCCGGATAGGCGCCCTGTTTGCCCACATACCAGCCTTGCGTATTGCTGGCGCCAATCGCGACAATGCGAAGCGGCGCTGCAGCAGCGGCGGTCATTTCAGACAGAAGTACTATTACGACAAAGAGTATCGCCCTAATCATAATGAGCACACATTCTTGCCTCTGGAACAGCTCCGGCTTCGCAGACAATAATGGCTCAGGCTGCGACGGCAATCAGCTTTCTCGGTTGACGCGGTGGGCGGGGTTGTGGAGCTATCGGCATTACCCTCTCAATTCGAGGGCATCAAGCCTTGCCAAAAGCGTCGCCGCGCGACGGGCTCGCCTCGTGCATGGTTACTACACGGCGGACGCAAAGCCGCACGGGCAGAGGCGCGTCGCACAATGCGAGCGCTTCAATTGCTCCTGCGGGAAGCAAAGTCGAAGTGACGTGATCCCGCTCTTGTCCTACCTGAGGCGCACAGTGGACACAGCGCCAAACCGGCGAAGAGCTTCAGTGCCTGACGACGTTCCATGACGCCCCCTTGAGATCACTCCGGTCCGGATACCGCTCGAACACCACCAGCAAAAGTGCCTGCTCCATCCACGGGTTGACATAGATCAACCCAACTCCCAATTGGTCGCCTTCGTGAGCAGTAGCTGTTCTCGTCGCCGATCGTGATGACGCGATGCGCGCGAAGGGCATTACGCCCAGAAGCGGAGATCCTGACTGGCCTTCAGCACGTCTGGTTTGTGCGTTTGCCTACACCTGACTTAGACGAGCATGCTTGCCTCAGTCCAAACGGAAAGTACCGTTTGGGCAAGTTGCAGGGCGACAGGCATTGATCCTGCGTCCGGCAAGCCCGTCGCAATCGACGTGGTCGATATATGTCGATTTAGCAGCGGGAAGCTTGTTTAGCATTGGGGTGTCCCGGATCGCTTCGCCTTGCTGCATCAAATCGGTGCGCTTTCCCCCGCCGCCAAAGTAAGTTGATTTGTCCTACATCCGCGCCGTCCAGTCGCGCTGGTCGCGCCATGCCTCCGGTGCGGCGAGACGAAACCACTTGCCACGCTTTTTCGAAGTCGGTGCGCCTGATCAAAAAAACTGTATGCCGTCTGCTCGCAATCTGCGTGTTGCGGAAATCGTGGATCGACGGGAGCCGATTGTCGCCTCGGCATTTCACCCACACTGGAACGTCCACTCCGCCCCATTGTAGGCGGTCGTGTTACTCGCTTCGAGCGTCTCGATTGTTGCGAGCATCTCGACTGCGTCGAAAAACGCCACCTTTGCGATATCCCTAACTACCTATGCTGACAGTTGTGGTGTCCCGCCCAGCGGCCTGTTCTTCTGCGCGCCTCGCTTTATGTCAGAAATGCGACGGTTCCAATGTGTCGTGCGCAATGCGTTTCGCCGATATAAACGGTGGACAACGAGAACATTATGCTTGACCGTTAAGACCTCGGTAGCCCGCAACAGTTTGGAGTATTGCTCAATGAGTTCTACAGCAGAACTTCTCGCCAGTTCCTCTCGATTGAAACCGGACGACATTGAACGCGATATTGGCGACTTGATCCAAATCGGCAGTCGCGCACGATCTTCACTTCACATTATTCCAGATGACCATCTGCTACCGAATGGCCCCATGCCCGATTACGTCGAGCATAAGCAAGGTGTCAGTCAGGTTGGCAAACTCTCCGCCGAAGCCGTGGTTCGCGAATACGATGCGGCGGTGAAGGAGATCGAAGCGCTCGGTGCCGAACTGACCGAGGCTGCCAAGAAATGCGAGGCAATGGTTGCTGACGTCCACTCTACGGTAAACCAGATTAAGGAGTTGGCGGCGAATTATCGCGAGGAAGGCAAGCGCTACTTCATGCAGATCGAGGAGTGCTCGCTGACGACTTCCGAAGTTCGCTCGGTCTGCGATGCTCTCAAGAAAAAAATCGCTGCCCGCATGGCGGCCTGACTGTTAGGCTGCGGCCGGACCAACGGCGACCTCGTCGTCGCTGATCGCCGAACCGGCGGAGATGTATCCTTATCGGCATACAGGAACGGGCCGTTTAGCTTCTCGATGTAGATGCGCCCATCCTGCACCGGGGCTCGAAGGCGCGGGCGGGATCCATCAACCGGCGCGCGGCCTTGTCAGGGTCGCAATAGGGTTGTCGGTGGTAAATTTCATCGTCTCGACTGGTGCCACTACTGTTCGGGCTTGATTACGATCTCCGCACCCTTTTCTAGCACCGCTTTAAGTACGGTCTTCACTCGGGATCGCGCAAAAGTTCCTCAGCCAAATTGAAGGTTTTGTCGACTTGCCATTCGGCTCCGGGTAGCGGCTTTGGAAGGTCCCATTCCTTCAAGACGTAGACTTCTCGATCAGTGCGACGGCCCCGGCTCATCCACTCAATGTACCTCTTTAGCCCAGCCACGGCATTTTACCTTATCGGGACAGGTGCCCTATAGGCGGCTCGTCCCGCCTCTGTGATGCGATAGAGATCACCTGTTTTGACATCTGGGCTCCGCTCAATCCAGCCCGCGTGTATAAGGTTGCCAAGCAACCGGTCACCAACGGCGATCAACTTGAGAAGCGGCATCCAATCGCCTGAAATCAGAAATTGGAGCACTTCTCGCTGACGGTAAGTCGGGTAAGGCTTCATCATTTTGCGAACTCTGGAGCCTTAATCGGCAGTTCTACCGCTCTGATCCGGTACCTTGTCTCGGAAATTTTACATGAGTTGGCGTCAACGCAGTGCGAGTGGTGACGCTATCGTCGTATCTCGACATCAAAGCGAGAAGCCGCTTTTTGATGAAGGGATCATTCGCCTTCTCGGCCAATTCGCGCAAAACTTGGGCACGCTGCTTTTTAAATTCACTATCCAACATTGCTAACCCCAACAACATTCTGAAAGTCGAATGCTATCGAGAAACAGTGGTCCGGCAAAGTAACGCTGCTTCGGCGATGTGGATAAGTCGCCGTTATCGCTCACCGGGCCACCATGTTGATGGCGGATCGCTGGCGGAGATTTGCAGGTCTCACTCTCAATCCAGCGCCACCTGTGGGACCTCGATAAAGACGACCCTCCAGATTACGGTGAAGTGAAATGCCCGACGATGCGCGCCCGCGCCGAAGAGTTGTGGAGTAGATTTCACTCCTTCTGATTTGGCGTAATTGTTCCGGTCGCTTGCTCAGGCACGGCTTGCGTTTCCGTCGAGGTGGTGGAGCCCCTAAGCTCTGATCCTACGCAGTCACCAGCCCACAGCTTTGTGCCCCGGACCGCTCCAACGAGTTTGCATCCTATCGGCTCTTTCGGCTTTATCTGAGCCAGCGTCTTATTACCGACCTTGGGCGGTGCACCCTGAGCGAATGCAGTTGCCGAAAAGCAAGTGGTGACGAGAATGAGTAATAACCTTATCGTCAATTTATCGTTTGCCTCTTAAATTTCCCGCAGAGCATTCGCGCTCTGCGGGCCGCGCCGCGCTCAATTTGCCCCCGCCTTCGCAGGCTTGCACCCTGGAAGTCGAAGTGCGAGCCTAAAACTGTGTTTCCACAAGCGAAACAATAGAGGTGTTGCACCGATAACACGGCGGCGCGGTGCAGCTTGTCCGGCACTTTATCAACCGAGAGTATATTTATGCGGCCATCGAAGCTAAGACTGGCGGACGGGATCGCCCATTACAAACGTGAGCGTCTTATCGTTTAAGGTGAGTGCGCCAAAGCACTGACCATTAAAGCCCGGAGCCAATAGCTGGTAACCGATTGGAAAAACCTGCTGGGTGCCGATCAACTCGGTCGGTATTGTTAGCAGCCAGTCGCTATTGAGGACTGCAAACTCAGTTTCAGCGAAGATCGGGAAGGAGGCGGGGATACCTAATTTCCTTGCCCACCTGCTGAGCGGGACGCCAGTGTTAGTCGCCGTAGGCGAGCCGGTTTCGAAGCCAGGAGCGCCGCCTTCCAGCCTCATATCAGCGAACAGGTGAACCACAGTGTAGAAGGACGGCTGCGAGGAACGATTGCCGATCAGCGCGCGGATACCGAACGGCTCGGACCTCGGAGAATTAGGCGACAGGGTTACTTCAGCTTGGACGAGCCTTAGGCTCAAATAGAGATCTGGCGTCGTGGATCTGTTAAGTGCCTCGCGTATTTCGTAGTCTTCCATCATATCATTGCGAAAGTTCCGGCGTCGGTAGTAGCGCAGGTCTTTAGCCTGATGGATCGTTCTCGATTTGGGAATTTCGATCACGGTAGCGACGTTGCCGTTACTCAAAGGAATTTGTAAAATTCCGAGGCCCTCGATTTTCGGTGAAATGTTCTGCTGTATGACCTGTTCGAACCAAAGGCCGTCGAACGGTGCTGGGTTTATTCCACCGTCTAGTCCCGCCGGAAGGTTTTCTTCCTCGGTCATCGCATAAACGAACTGACCGCCCTCCGCATTCGCCATCGCGGAAATGTCCTTGCTCATTTCAAGCTTTCGGACGTTTGTATTGTCGACGGCGAGTGACGCCTTGTATTCGAGTGTATTGCTCTCTGGCACGAGGTTGGTGCGCAAGAGCAGTAGGTCTTCGAGCGTTTTCAGTCTCAGCATTTGTCCACAGCCCGAGCTATTGGGGCCCTCCCCATTGCAAACATCAAATCCTAGTGGCATTGCACGCGGCCGCAAGCGCCGCTGTAACGGTGCCATGAGCACGAAGTCACGAGAGGTTAGCGACGCTCGCGTGCGCCGTTTAACGATTAGCTACGAATTCGTGTCAATCTAGCGTAATTGCAGGTAGGTCGCGTCGCGCGATAGCGCATGCCAAATCATTTGGACCTTGACCGGTCCGGTTGACGGTCTCTGTCCATAGGAGGCCAGTATGATCAAGGGCTTCGTGATTACTGTCTTGTTGGTGCTTGGTGCATCGCAGGTCGATCAGTACTGCTGCCACGGCAGGTACACCGACGGAGCTATGTCGATGCTGCGACAGATCAGACACTCGCTCGGCGTTTGAGACGCGTGCGCGGGACGTTGGTCGCTTTGCACAAGGGCTCTGGGGCCCGCCCCGGGGGGAAACCTGCATATCGAAGCATGCCTATTGGGATCGGGCCGTCTTGGGATCGGGCCGTCAAAATAGGGGCCTTCACTCACGGACATCGTTACATCCGCACCAAGCGCATCGCTGCCGATCTCGCCGCGACCCGCAAACAGTTTTCCAGTGCTATCGGATTGACACAGATCAATCGTCATCCACTTCTTGGGTGCAACGTGCAAAGGTGCATTTTGCGCCTGTTCGAGGAGATGAACGATGGACAACGCTGGAGTGGGCTGGATAGCAGCCATCGTCATCGGCGGGATTGCAGGCTGGCTAGCCGAGCAATTCATGAAGAGTAACATGGGACTGATCATGAATATCGTGCTCGGCATTGTTGGCGCGGCGATTGCCAGCGCCATTTTGAGCTACTTCGGGATCGCCCTGGGGGGATGGGTCGGCTACCTAGTTTCCGGCTTCATCGGCGCAGTCTTGCTGCTCTGGATCGTCCGGGTGATACGGCCCGCTTGAAGCCATCAAGGCCAAGCGCAAGAAAGCGGGACATGTCTGCTTCTGGAACTAGTCGCCGCTCAGAAGCGCCAGTCCGTTCCGAGGGTGAAGATGCCGCTAGGCTTCAGCTGCAAACCGACGTTGTCCAGAACGACATCGATCCATCCGACGAGATTGGGTGCGTCGGGCCGCACAGCAATGGCGATGTGGTCCTTCTGCTCGCCAACCAGGCAAAGTTTGAGCTTGATACGAGCCGCCGGGTGCCGGGCGAACATCTGCCGCAACTCGATCTCGCCGCCCAGACCCGCGAGTAGCCTGTCAGTTTCCAGGGCGTCGAGAAGTTCCTTTACGGTGTCGAAGACCACCGGATTGATCTTTTCGTCCTGGTTGCGCAGCGCCTGTTCGTAGGCGCCGCCGCGGGTGACGCCGAGTCCGCCCGGCCGCGCTGCCAGGGCCGCCGCATCGGCAGGCTTGTTAGGACACGCAACGTTCTCCTGTAATGCACGCACCCGGTTCAACGCAACAGCCACCGACTGCGTCAGGTACGGGCGCGAAAAGCGCACCGCTTGGGCCCGCTCAACGGTCCGCGAAACCGAAGACACCGCAATGTCCACTTCGCCGGCGGCTACCTGGGCCACCAACTCATCGTGGGTCGCGGCAGTTCGCACGAACTGCGGCTTGACCCCTAAGCGCCTCGCTAGGCCGTTGGCCATGGCAACCTCGATGCCGGCAGGCTGACCGTCGCTTTCGGTAACCAGCAGCGGCGGAATGTCCTTGGCGACCAGCCCGACGCGAAGCGCGCCGCGCTCCTGCACCTGGCGGATATCGGGAAAGCTCGAGAGCGCAGCCGCTGCGGATCGCGCCGGTGGCAGTACCGCCAATGCAAGCAATGCGCCCATCAGCCATATCTGCCACGGTCTCGCAATCATGCGCTTTTCCCTGGCTTCGCTGTGATGACGGTCAGCGCGGCCGTACCCAGCACGGTGAGCAGCGAGACCAGCGGCGCTACCGCAGGCTGCGTGGTCGCCAGCACCACGACCGCCAGCGCGTCGGGGATCTGTGCATTCAACAGGATCGGCGCAAGGATCGGCACCAGGGCCGGGCCCCCTCCGACTGCCGCCGCGCCCGAGATCAAACATGAAACCGCGACGATGACGATCGCGGCCGAGCCGAGCGAAACGCTGTAGACCTGTGCGAGAAAAATGACGGTAAAGGTCAGCAGCAGCACCTGGCCGTGCTGGTTGGCCAGGACGCCAAACGGCGTGACCGTGTCGACGACGCGGCGGTCTACGCCAAAGCGCTCCTGCAGTGCTTCGATCGCGGAAACCAGTGCGGCCAGGGGGTTGTCGGTGGCAAAGGCGATTATAAGGGGCTGGCCGAGATCGGACAGTACCCGCCAGGGCGCCTTGCGGCATACGATCGACAGAACCGCCGTCAGCCCGGTTACCGCCACCAGTCCCGCCAGGTAGAAATAGCCGACGTAGCGTACCAGCGCTACCAGCAAGTCTCGATCGGCCTCCGCCACGTGAGCCGCGCCGAGCGCGAAGAGGCCGAGCGGTAGCGGGATCAGCACCCAGTGGAAAATGGTCGCAAATGCCTCGTAGAGGGCATTCAGCATCCGCAGCGTATCGTCAGCACCGGGCGACTTGACGACACCGAGCGCCAGTCCGAGCAGAACGCAGAAAAAAACGATGCTGATGAACTGCGCCCCCGACAGCGCAGCGAAGATATTGGGCGGCACCATGCCCTGCAGGAACGCCATGATCGGACCGCCGGATTCGACCGCCGGCTCGCTGTCGAGCTGCTGGCCGAGCGCCGCGGCAGCGCTCTCGCCGAGGCTTTCGCCCGGGCTGAGAACGACGCATACCAGCACCGCCGCCGCGGCTGGAATCAGCAGCAGCAACAGATAGGACAAAGCCATGCGCGAGAAGAGCGCGCGGGTCGTCTCGGTGCGCAACATCTGTCCGATGCCCCAGGTGAGCGCCGTCACGAGGATGGGCAACATGCTCATCGACAGCAGGGCTACGTAAAGTTTCGCGAACGGCACCAGCGCGTGGGCCGGCTTGGGCAGATAGAATCCGAACAGCAGCCCTGAGACGACCCCTGCGATAATGGTCGCCGGATGCGTGACGATTTTCAGGACCTGACGCAGCACTTCTATTTTGTCCCGGCCACTGACTGCGCGAGCGCCTCCTTGCATTGGTCTTTGACGTTGCCAATACTTTTCAGAATGCAACTTCGTTCCTTGCCAGGGCAACTTTCTTTTACATCAGTCGTGCAGGCTTTGCTGATCTCAGCGACCCGCGCAAGCCTTGCCTTACACGCGTCGGAAAATTCTGCGGCGTGCGTTTTCACGCAGTCTTTAATGCGGCCCCCGCCGGGCTTCACTTCGGCACATTTTGCCTTGATGTCGGCGGCACAGACCCCAATTGACCGCTCCTTTCCCATCGCGACCGGCGCGGAGAGAAGTACTACGGCACCAATTACCATGATACTCTTCATCATAGGTCACTCTCCCAAAGAAAAAGATGCGAATGCCCTCACTGGCCAGCATGAGGTCTGCCAGACCAATCGGCTCTGTTTGGTGGACGATAAAAACGAGACACTCGATTGATATATGTCAAAGAGGCGCGCGCCGTGTTACGGTCAACGCAGATCCGGCTCAGGAGATAGGTGACCAACACAGATCACCGTTTGATGATCATTGCGCCCTGCTTGGGAAGACGTAAGTAGCTTGCAACCAACGGATCTCCCCGGCACTCGCCGGGAATGCAGTTAGTTCACTTGCCAGCTTTTTTTCCAAGATTACGGATGCCTTCCACGTTCTCTTCGATCCTCTTGCGAACCACGTCGAAGGCCTCTTTCTGAGATTGGGTGGTTATCTCCGCTAATTCTCGCATGTTAGCCAGTGCCTTTTCGAACCCCTCTTTGGCGAGATCCGCGTGCTTCTTTTTGGCGTCTTGCTGGCTAACATCGGCAACTACTTTCTTCATCGTTTCCTGGAGCATTTCTGCTTGCCGACGAACAAGGCGCTGCCAGCCCTCCAAAGCGATCCTATTCGCTTTGGCGAGAGCTTCGATATTCTTCCGTTCACGGTCAACAAGCGTCGCGAAGTCGACGCCTGGAAGCCGGAACTGGCTCATAAGTTTGGTGAAGTCAAAAAACGGCGTCTCGCCAGCGGTGCCCTTTTCAGTCGGTTTGACGTCGTTGGACACGCTAGCCTTTTCAGTTGGATTGCCGTCTTCGGCCACGGTGGTCTTTTCAGTCGGATTGCTGTCGTTGGACACGGCACTCTTTTCAGCAGGTTTGCTTTCGTTGGAGACGGTGGCCTTTTCTCATCGGCCTATGCTCGCTGGACACGGTGGCCTTTTTCGTCGGTTTGCTGTCGTTGGTTGGACACGGTGGCCTTTTTCGTCGGTTTGCTGTCCTTGGACATGACGCGTTTTCCCTCCGGGATGGTCGAATATCCTCGACAAACTAGGCGCGGCAAGCCATTGCGGTTGATGCAGATCAATCATCAGCCACTTATTGGGCGCAACGTGCAAAAGGCGCACCGTAGCGCCTTTGCGAGGAGATGAGCCATGGGAGACGCTGGAGTGGGCTGGATAGCAGCCATCATCATCATCGCCTCCTGATTTACCGGGTTGAAACATTGCGACCGCATGCCTAAGAGCGCCCTCGGCATGTCTGCCGAACCGGCGGGTCCGCATTGACACAGTGACCATCGCATTCCCATCGGTGACAGGGATCAGGAGGCAGGTAGGGACGGACGTTACGGACACCCCTCCGGAGGGGGAAAATTTCGACGTGAAACATGCTTTTATTGAGGGCGACGCCTGTCACACCATGCCGTGATTTACGTGCCAACCGGTCTTGTCGTGATGGCATTGCGAAACGCGAGCGGCGAGGCAATGGTGGAAATGGTTTGCGTGCCCTCGCCGGAGCCCCGAATGGTGAGGTCGCCGTAGTTCATGAGGCGGCCAAGAATGCTCTGGTTGACGTCGACGCTCTCGATTTTGTCGAGGCTGATCTCGAAGGTCCGCCGCTTGATGAAACCGGTCTTGTGGGCGACCCGCATGTTGGTGACGTCGGTCTCTGTGGTCCAGCGGTGGAACCAAGCCGTCGCCGTCCAGTACAAGGCCGCAAGCCCAGCGACCGCCGCCAATGCCAAGCAAAACAACATCAGCGCGTCGCCAGTGACAACGCGCCACAGCACCAGAAATGCGCCCGTCACGATCCACGCCGCGATTGCCGGAAGAAAGAACATCCAGTGCTCGTTGGTGGAATACAGCACCCTTTCGCCGGGCTGCAAGATTTCGTCGATGTAACGTCCCATACGCCAACCCTGAATTAACTGACCACCAAAGCAATTTGGGCCATTTAACCGATAACGAAGCGGTTGGCTCAGCGAGCGCGGCCCCAATTTAATCCACCCCGTATCAGGATCGCACTCCCACACCGCAACTGCCGGAACTTCTAATCCTTAATTCGCCGTGAGACCGGTGACGATCCTGCCGACCGTCGCAGAGACCTTGATCTATCTCAAGCCTTCGGGGCGACCACCGCCGGAAGCTTGTGCTGCTCGAACACGATAACTGGACTGCCTCTGCTGTGAGAAGTCGAGGTCGGACGGTTTAAGGAGGTCCAGAATGATTAGGTTGATCGCGATTGCTGGCTTCGCCTTATCGGTTGCGGTATCAGCACAAGCTATGACACCTGCGCCTATTCCTCAGCCGGACAGCTTGATCACGGAAGTCGCTGCTGCCTGCGGCGCAGGGAGGACAAGGGTTAATGGTGTGTGCGTGGCAAGGACGACGGTTCGGCAAACTCGACGAGCCGTCCGCAGGTGCGCGACCGGAATGACTTGCTAGTGCAAACTTTCGCTAGAAGATGTCATTGGCCATACGGTTGCGGAACTTCGCGGCGCGATTAGTCAATAGCTCAGAACTCCGATGATAGAGTACGCTATCTTGATCGTGATGGTGACCTTCGCCATTGGTTTTGCGTGGTTGTGGTTCATCGAGCAAAAGAAAAAGCGAAAGAGAAAAGCAGCGCTTCCGCAAAAGGAGATCGAGCGATAGCCACTACGCCGCCGCTCCACATGATCAAGCTGACACAGTGAGGGCTAGTTACGCGGTGGTAGCGGTATGAGCCGTTTGTGACCGACAGCAGTCAGCGCGCTATCCCTTAGCTGCTGCGGATCACGCTCGCCCGACTTCGCAATTTCGATGATGCATCTGGCAACGGCTTCGTAAATAACGCTCGACTGCCCGGTTTCATCAAGAACCTTACAGGCGGCGTCGAACGCTTCGCCCATAGCTTTCGTTGCTTGGTCATCAAACACCGAACCCAATTCAGTTTCTTTGATGAACCTTACAACGGATGTCATGACCGCCCGGAGCGAGAGCCGATGTTACATTTTGGCTTTTGCAAACCCGAGGGCCGGGACCATTGATATGGATCAATGGCCCGCGTTGCGCTGCAGGTCAATTGAAGCCGATGGTCTCACTGCGCACGAGGAGTGCAGTTGCGATGCGCCTCCATTCATATCGTGATGAAAGCCACTCCCGACACTTCGATCTGATTGGCGGAGACGGTCATCCTTGGTCAATTGATCTTGTCTCCGTAACAGCTTCGGGCCTCTTAGTGCTGGGCTTCGCCTGTGCGCTCATGGCCCATTGGGCCCGCTAGGTTTTTTCGCTGCGCGGCAGGCAACGGAGCGATTTTGACTCAAGGCTGGCATCAGTGTGCTGGACCGTTCTGGCTCAACGCAGGGCGTTAGCGTTCTATACTGCGAGAAGTGGCCACCACTAAAGTCTGTAAGCGGTCCTAAAACCACCCCAGTGCCGGCCCCGCACACGGATCGGGACATCGATCTCGCGCATCATCACCGTATTCCCGTTGCCCATGTCGCGCGCGTAACTCTGTACCAAATAAGAGCGGACGTTGCGCGCAGCCGCAAGCCCCGCCGGATCATCGAAGATGCGGCGATTGCGGCTGTTCGCGGTGTTCCACGCGACGTCGCCCGGACGCTGTAGTTGGGAATAAATCTTGTTGTGCACTGGTAGAAAGCCGTTGCGGTCGACCATGGCGCAGAACACCATGTGCGGCTCTTTCGCAAGGAAGGCTTCCTGAAAGGGCGGCAGTGCCCGATCGGCCCAATGGAGATATTTCGTGCTGTACTGCACCGGATTGGTGCCGGGGATTTCCGCATAGGCGGTGTCGAAGAGATCGTCGAGCGAGACCTCGCCGCGCGCCACCGCCTGCTCGAAAATCCTGGTCAACGCGCTGCCCGCTTCCATCGCGCGGGTCACCAGCTCGGTGTTTTGCTCATGGATCGACCAAAGCTTGTCTTCGATCTTTTCGCGCAGCTCCGCACTAGCCGCCTGGAACTGCGCCCGGGCGCCGACCTTTGACTGCTCGGTAACGCGAAGGCGGCAGGCGCCGAGATCTTCGAGAGAGGCGTTGACGGTCTCCTGCAACGCCAGCTTCGCCGCATCTGCGCCTCCGATCAAAATGCCGTCCATCGAGATCTCGTAGACCGGCATCGTCGTCGCGCCACGGGCAGCGTTGATCTCGAGCTTGAGATGGCAGGGCAGGCGCTCGGTCTTGCGGCGATCGTCGTGCTCGCCCTGCCGCAGGAGCACCGCGCAGCGTGATTTCAGCTTGCGTGCGAACGTGGTGACGGCCTTGCCGGCGCTGGCGACGCTTTCGCCATGCGATTCCGCTATCTTGGTAGCGGCATCGATCTCGGCGGCGCTGTCGCCAACGGCGACGATGAACAGGGAGGCGGTCGCGGCATTGCTGGAGACTTCGTTGGTGGTCGCGTTTTGCTCGGTCACCGCGCCGTTGACGGCTTCGAATACCGGGCGGATCGCTTCGATCGCCTGCGAGATGCGATGCACCGCGTCGGCGGAGCCTGCGGCGTCCTTCTGGAGCGTGTCGATCTTCTTGGTGATCTCTTCGGTCGCGTTCTGCGTCTGCACTGCCAGCGCCTTGACCTCGGTGGCGACGACCGCAAAGCCTTTGCCGGCGGCACCGGCTCGGGCTGCCTCGATGGTCGAGTTGAGCGCAAGCAAGGTGGTTTGCCGCGCGATCTGCGAGATCAGATGGATGACGTTGCCGATCGCCGCGGAGGACTCCCGCAGGCGGTCGACATTGACGCGCGCTTCTTGCGCGGCTGCGCAAGCCTGGTCGGCGAGCTTGCCGGCCTCACGGACCTGCGTGCCGATGCCTTGGGCCGACTGCGTGAACTTATCGGCTGCATGGGCAAAGGTGTTCGCAGTCGATTGGGCAGTGCTGCTACGCCCGGTGAGCGCATCGGTGCGCCCGCGGATGGTCGCGAGTTTGACCGCGGTCGCTTCCGCACCGACAGCCACCGCGTTGGCGGCGCGCTCGAGCTGTCGAATCATGCCTCCAAGCTCAAGTTCTAGAAGCTCCAGGATTTCCTTGGCTGAATCGCCCTCGGTGGACGGATCGGGGCCAGCGACCGCGACTGGGGCGACCTGCGGTGCGACCGCAGGCGCGGCCTCTTCCGGCAGACGTTTCCGAAATATTCCGAAGGCCATCAGGTCACTCTTCTTGGTGGACACGACAAGGATACTCACCTGGAATTAAGGCTGGGTTAACCACTGCCTCACGTCCAGGCAGTGTGCCTACGGCATGAGCTTAAGTATTATAATGGCCAGGTGTGTCGGATGTCACCGCAACCCGTTTCGACATCAGGAACGTCAGACACCAAACGCTAATGCGATGCCGGATGCTGGATCAATCACATCCGAGGTTCTCCGGTCGACTGGACGCGGTTCGTTCGACTTGCGCCCGCGCATACGCACGTTTGTTCTCAGCTAGCCGGTAGCGAATCCGTGTCAATCCTACTGTAACCTCTGCCCTAACCCGTTATGGCAGACAACTCTCGCATCGCGCCATCAGCAGACCTGGCACAGTATCACCGCCGCAGAACTGCGTCGCGACCAGCGCCGCATGTCTAGCGGCGGCGCGGTGGCATCGATCGGTAGCGTCGGCTTTGCTCGACGATGCCTACCAGAACGCAGCAAGGATGACGGCAGCGGCGATTACCGCCGTGGCGAGAAACCAAAAAGAACCCCATATTCCGCGGCGAAACGTCTGCAGTCGTGCGGCAACTACCGGCTCGTATTCTTACCGCAACTTATCAATCTCTGACTTTGGCTTCTGGCGATAGCCGGATTTACTTTGAACTCCTGATCGTAATCGTCATCGACGAACGGCTTGACGCTTAACCACGGCCAAAAATGAGAAAAATGGCCCGCACCGTTAGAGCACACTCCTTCAATCTTATGGCTCTTTCCTCGCTGCTTGCGTGCAGGTCGGTAATACATCGCGGACGAGAAGACCAAGCGGCCTCTTGAATCCGGTCGGTGCTTAGGGGGAAACGCGCTCCCAATCCAGAAAATCGATTTGGTCGAAGGAATGACGCGGCTCATGGAGGAATAGCACCAGCCGCAGGCCATCGGTCAAATAAGGTTCGCCGGTGAGATTTGCGCGCGGATCTGGCATGTACGATGCGCCCACGCCGCGTACGAAGCCAAAGCGTGTAACCGCGCCCGACAGGATCAGGTCTTGCATCAAATAGAAGCGGTCCTGATCCACGTCCGGGCTGATGACGTGGGTCGTCAGATACCAGGATTGCGTGGTCAGCTTGATGCCGATGTCGCGGCTGATTTGACCAACCCACACCTGAAGCCCGTCAATCGTGAACGGTGCGAGCCACAACCGCAAATGATTGCGTTGGCTGATGGTGTCGCGTGCTTTCTGCAAGGCGACATCTTGCTGGCGTCCGAACACATAGAGAGGGCTGACCGGTGCGTTGAAATATTCACTGCCGAACAGGAAAGCCCGTATGGTGCGGTAAGTACTGTGCAGATCGAACGGCTCGTCGAGCCTCCAGCCTCGCTCGATGAAGGCAAACAGCGCGTCAATACCGCGCCCGACGACCACGATATTGAGCGGATCTCCGTTAACATTCCCCGCCTTGTTGGCAGTACAACAGCGCAACTGGGCCAGCTTCTCGCGTAGTGTCCCGAGATCGACGGCTTCTACTGTGCCAAGCGGATAAATGCTTCCAAAGTCGACCCTTTCTATCGCGTATGAGGAGCCGCTGACCGGCAGCACGAACCTGAACCGAAGCATCTGCCTGTCGGTCTCGAACCCGACCTCGAACAACTTCAACCCGCCTTCGCGGTGCGTGAAGACGAAGCCGCTGGCAGCTTGCTTTTGTGGGATCACTTCCGGCATCGGGGATCGCGCTACCGCCGATGCTGTCGAAGCATTGGCACCGCCGCGCCACCAGGCGTGAAGCAACCGTTCGACTTCCGGGGCCGAGAAATAGTTAGGGTCCGTGATAATCGGCAGAAAACGAAGCCGCGAATCGCTGGCGTTGTCCACGCTCAGCCAAATGACCTGGATGCCGTGGTCCGCCAGTGATGCGTTGAAATACCGTTCGCTTTCGTCGTCGGTCAGCACCGCCGCGCGAACGGTCACCGCGCCCTGCTGGCGAATCTCGGTGCGGGACTTGAAGGGTTGCTCCGCCGTCAGGTCCGGGCCGGTGCCGCTGGACCGACTGAATGCCGCCAACAGGGAAAGCAGCACCACCGCTTTGAACGGCCCGCACCATCTTGCCATGATATGCCAATCCGATGCGGCTCCATTCAGGCTGACCCAGGCTCGGAAGGTCTCAGCCTTGAAAGCTCTTGATGAGTAACGCGTGTGGTCCATTGATTTGGGTCAACGTGGTCGCAGGTCCCGCGTCGCGTCTAAAATCGACATCGGCGGGAGCAAGAGCCTCTAGGTCAGACTTTGACCCGAGGCTTATTTGATCCAAATCAACGTGGCGCTCGGAAAACGAGTTGCTCTCACGATAGACAAAGAGAGCGAGGGATTTCTTATGCGCGTAGCAAAGGCAATTGGTTTGGCTGCTGTCCTCGCGGCCCCGGCGTTGGTGTCCGTCTCGTTGGCGCAGAACGCCCCTGAATGTCCGATAGCGGGAACATTGTCCACTTTTGGTGTCAATTCGGCGGGCGTCTTCAACGTCGCGCCCGGAGGAGCCTGCCTGTTCCCGCTCAGGATAGAAGGCGTCATAGCGGCTTCGAGCATTGTGCAAAGCCCGGCACACGGAGTGCTTAGACAGCTCAACGAATCCACATTCGAGTACACGGCAAACCCCGGCTACGCAGGGCCCGATACCTTCTCCGTTCAGGTAACGGGTAAGGGGCCGACGGCTTCCGGGACGTCGATCATCACCTTGGTTGCAACGGTTCGATAGCGATAGCGTTGATCCAAGTGGCGCTTATGATATGGGGGGTTGGGTCAGCCTTGGGCGCCGATCGGGGGTCAAAGGCCACGCCGATTCACAGCAGAGGGTGTAAGGCGAAATCGGCTGTTCCCCACGACCAATCCTTCGGTGATATCAATGGACCATTTCCCTCCGCCCTCGCGGCCGCCGTCCTTTCGGCTGCGGCATGTGGTGCGGTTGCGCATTGTACCGAACCGCTGGCCGTATTCTCTAGGCGCGGCGTTCTGCGTCGCCGCGCCGGTTGCCTTCGGCTGGAGCGTGGACGACGTTCCTGCAGGATTGGTAGCCTCGATCGGAGCTTTCACCGCGCTGTACGGCGCCGGCCGTCCGTATAACAACCGAGCCTTAGTGTTGGCGGCAATTGCCATCGGACTTGCTTGCGCCGTAGGTCTCGGCGCCTGGTCGCAGCCGTTCGGCCGTTTGGGAATTGCCACGGTTGTGTTGGTCGCAACCTGCGCAACCTTCTTCTGCAATGCACTTCGCATTGGGCCACCCGGCGCCTACATGTTCGCTTTGGCCGGTGCCATCGGAACCAGCCTTCCAACCCAGCATCTGGATTGGTGGCACGCAGCATTGCTCGTTCTCGCAGGTGGTGGCTTCTCCACGGTCGTACGCGTAGCGGGCGTCCTGACGGATACACGCCGTCCCGAGCGCACCGCCGTGGCTTCCGCGGGAACAGCAGTCGCACGTTTCCTGAAATCGGTCGGCGGCCCCGACGAAGACGCAGCGCGGCATGCAGCCGCGGTTACCCTGCACGACACATGGACGATGCTGGTAACGCGCCAACCGGCACGTTCCGCCGATGACCGCACGGTGATAAGGCTACGCTCGATCAGCCGTGATCTTCATCGATTGTTTGTCGACGGCATCAATGCGGGCGGTCGCTTTGCAGACCGGGATGCGCTCGCCGCGCGGGCTCACGATCTCGCCGCGGAGGCACGCTCGAAAGCCGCCGTTTCCACACGAGAGGCGCCCGAACACCTGCCGCTCGGGAAGCACGGCGTTGCAGAGTCCCTGCAGGAAAGCCTCGTATGGCCATCCCCCACTCTGGTCGCCTCACTCCGCGTAGGCTTGGCGGCAGCGATGGCGGCATCAGTGGGAGCCGCACTGGACCTGGAACGCGCCTACTGGATCGTAGCCGCCGCGGTTCTCATTGTTCACCAAGGTTGGGATTGGAATCGCAGTCTTCAGCGCGGTTTAGAGCGCATTATCGGCACTTTGCTCGGGCTCGCCCTCGCGGGAGCGGTGCTCTGGGTCGCACCGCAGGGTCTGTGGCTCGCCTTGATGCTTGCGGCCTTGCAATTCCTCATCTGTATGCTGGTGGTGGGCAACTATGCCTTGGCCGTCATCTTGATTACTGCCCTCGCGATCATGATGGCATCCGGCGGACACGCGGTGGAAAGCATCGCCGAGCTCCTTTGGGCTCGCACCATCGATACAATAATCGGCTGCACGATCGGAATCGGCGTGCTGCTGGTGACGGCGCCTCGCGCGGTGGCCGTTCCGATCCCGCAAGAACTCGCCGCGGCTCTAGATGCCGCTCAAGAGCTGCTGAAATTCGCTGCCGCTGGCGATGCGGTTTCCCCCGGGGCTAAACGGTCCCGGCGAAACCTGCAACACAGGGCGATCGCACTCCTGACGGCGTACGAACTCGGCGCCGGGGCGCGGCAACAAGACCGCCGTTTCGCAGAGGGATTGTGGCCCGCCGTGGTGGCCGCACAACGCGTCCTCTACCGATTACTTGCATTCTGCTGGACATTGGAAGAAGCCGGCAGCGATGGAGCAGGCAACGTAGCGCTTGCTGCATTCGGAGCCACCGGACAAGCCAGCCTGAGCGCCGCATTGGAGGGTCTTTCCAGTGCTATAGCTCTCGGTCGGATTGTTCCGATAGCCTCCGACGTGCCTGGTTTCCTGAAAGAAGACCTCGAAGATTTGTCCCGCTCGCTCGTACGGCAAGCGGAGTGTACCGAGGCAGCAAGTGGGTAGGCAGGTGGTTGAGCGCCTCATGCTTCGGCATTCCGAACGATTACGCCGACTTCCGCTGCGACCTAGCCGCCGGCTTCTTCGCGGCCGTTTCCTTCGCCTGCTTTTTGCCGGCGATCGGCATCAGCATTTCCTTCTGCCCGGCTGCCGCCTTCCGCGGCTTTTTGGCCGACTTCTTCGGGGCCTTGGTCTCGGCCGCTGCGCCGCCGACGCTCTTGCGCAGCGCGTCCATCAAATCAACGACGTTCTCGCCGCGCGGCCGTTCCATCGGCCTGATCGGCTTGCCCGAACGCTTGCTGTTGATCAGGGCGACGAGCGCCGTCTCATAGTGGTACTCGAACTTTTCAGGTACGAAGTGCTCCGGTGCACCTCGCCGGGTTTTCTAATGGCTGCGGGATGATCGAGCTCGAGGATTGAACAGGGCCGCATCACGACAAAAGTCCTGATTTGACGACCATTGCCAGAAATCTACTTTCAATATTGACATCTGAACCGCCACGCTTTCGCCTCTCAGCGGTCGGCTAAATCTCACGATGTTACGCAGTGATTCGCGCGAGGCATTCGAGTGAATGATTTGGCACTCTGGAACGAGCTAACGCGCCGGGAGCAGCGAATTATGATCAAGCTGTTCGGTGGCGGATCCTCCCATGGTGATGGTCCAATAGAGACAGTCAACCTCACGCGGCTCGGTCTGATCGCTGAGAACGGGTTAACCTCGGCCGGCCTCAAGCTGTTCATTGCTGCTTTCAAAGCGCAACGAGACGTCCGTCAGTCGGAACTGACAGATAGAACGCCGGAGCCAGCTACTTGCCGATCAACCCTTGCAACTGCGTAAATCGCGTGGCGCACGGGCTACGACCACCCTTGAGCGATCCACCGTGGAAGGCGCTTGCTCGGTAGGATGTTGCGATCTCGCCGTCGGTCTCTGCACTCGCGCGCCACGCAATACCGCGCGAAAAGTTCAAAGGCACGGTCCCGCCCGTGGGGGCATAGAGGGGTATCGGGCGGAACCGTACAGATGCCGCCGACGCGAGACGGCGACCCGATCTCACTACCCGCCGCCTATGACACTTTTGTAACACGGGTCTTGCTCGACAAAAGACCGCGCTCGAAGAAGCTGGCGCAAGGAACGGGCGTCGAGATGCGGAGCAGTCAACCCGTGGGCTAGAGGGACGATGCGAACCGTTTGGGGAGCGCAGTGATGCCCCGGGGGCGTGTTCGCCCGATGCAGCGCAAGGCTGTCGCCAGCTTTGCCGGGGCCGAAGGCTTCGAGATCGTCGCCAAGTTCACCGAGGTCGAGACTGGCAAGGGCAGCGATGCGCTCGACCGGCGGCCACAGCTGAAGGCCGCGCTGAAGGCGGCCAAGAAGGCCCGGTTAAGTTGCCGTGGCCAAGCTCGACCGGCTCAGCCGTGACGTCGCGTTCATTTCAGCCCTGATGGCGCAGCGGGTGCCGTTCACCCATTCATGCTGCACATCTACGCGGCGATGGCGCAGCAGGAGCGCGCGATGATCAGCCGCCGCACCAAGGAAGCCCAGAGAGCGGCCAAGGCGCGCAGCGTCAGGCTTGGCCGACAGGAGATCGCCGACGCCTACCGTGACGCTGCGGCAACTCGGGACGCGGAGCATTAGGACGCCGACGAAATAAACTACGATGCCGATTGTAAGCGATAGGAAATCCGGCGCTAGAAGCCGGAAGACATCGCGGCCAAACTATTCCTCCGCATTTTCTGGACCACCGAGTTTTCGGTTTGGGGCGACCGGGCAAGGTCGTAAACGCCGTCGATCCCCGTACGCATGCGCCCGACATCGTGCCAAGCCTTCTGTCCGAACGCAAAAGGTGAGTGTTGTTGACTTGGTTGCATCGCCTTCTGCTCGCCTAACCTGACAATCGCCCCCGCCGTTGATGTGGATCAATGGAGGCTCTTTCGCGGGGGATGCACTGGGAGTGTTCATCCAGTCAGGGAGGTTAGACATGAGCGCAGTCGTCAAGTCGGAAATGATCACTCGCCGAAAGGCTGTCTCTTTGATGGGATTGGCTGCTGCGTTCGGCTTCGCGGCGGCCCCTACCGTATTGGCTGTATCTGACGCCGAAGCCCAGACAGTTGGTATGGAGCGGCGTCAGGCGCGGCGTGACGAGCGGCATCAGCGGCGTGACGACCGTCGCACGGGGCGTACCGACCGACGTGAGGAGCGGCGCACAGGTACGGCTGCGGGCGCAGTTCCAGCGGGTACAACTACCGGCTCAGCTAAGTAATTCCATCGGATCGGCGACGTAACTAAACGAACCAATTGCCGCAGTCACCGTGGCGAACCTGAAACGGTGAACGTCGCCAGCTCGCTTTTTAGCGCCACTGATGAATTCTTCAACAAGGCCGCCATCCTGCTATTCAGGCGGCGCGCAGCAAACTTACTGCGCGCCGCTTTTCGGAAACCCGGCAACGCTGTTCAGCGGTTCGATCAGCTCGTGAACTGAGAATGGCTTGGTTAGGAATGCGATGCACCCAGAGGCCAGTGCAGCCTCGCGAACGGTAGGGTCTTCGTTGCCCGTCATGTAGATGACGGGCACGGAAATGCCATCAGCTTTGAGACCCTGCCTCAGCTCGATCCCCGATCCATCTTGCAAGTTGATGTCGAGGATGATGCAAGCCGCTTCATCGAAATCGGTGTGGCTTTTGAAAGCCTGCGCGGACGAAAACAGGATGGGTTCGTAGTCGTGCTGCTGGAGCAGACGCTTAACGCTCTTCAGCATTGCGGGGTCGTCATCGACCACCAGAACGAGTTTTCGATTTGGCATCTGAGACATCCCTGATCTGTCCGCCGACAAAACTTGGAGGTCCGTCAAAAGACCCGAATTCACTTAAGCACCGCGCGTGATCAGTTCCTTCGACACCGCAGCACGCCCCGTATTTTAAAGTCTCGCACAACAAACTTCTATTGTCCGATGGGACAATAGTGGCGCGAAAGATGTTGAGAGATGCCTAGATTGTCTGTCCGGTAGCCGACACAACGCCGATCCGCTCGGCGAGGGATACAAGTTCCGGCAAGGTCCGAACCTGCATTTTCTCCATCACCCTGTGGCGATGCGCCTTGATGGTGCGTTCGGTGCAGCCTAACGCAGCGGGCGACCTGCTTGTTGGTGTTGCCGCGAACGACAAGGTCGAAAACTTGCCGCTCGCGCGGGGTCAATGCCGCGACATGGGCGCGAACCATATCCAGCTTGTTCTTCAAGGCTCGCGTCACTTCATGATGCGCGATCGCCACCTCGATCGCCCGAAGCAGATCATCCGACGATACAGGCTTGGTCAGAACGTCAGCCGCACCCGCCTTGATGGCCTGTACCGTGACTCGGGATGTCGAGATAGCCAGTGAGGAAAATGATTGGCAGCGTCGAACCGAGTTCGGCTAGGCGCTTCTGCAGTGCCGGACCATCCAAGCCGGGTATCCGCACGTCGAGGAGGATGCAACTCGGGATGCTTTCGGTTGGCAAGTTGACCAACAAATGCAGGGCCGAAGCATAGGTCGCGACCTCGTAACCGGCATGCTTCAAACGACGTTCCATCGCCACCAAGAAGGACGCATCGTCATCGACGATATGCACGCACGCTTGCACAGACTGATCACTCCCAACAGAAGGATGTCAGGAAGAACATGCAATTGCAACCTTGGCGCGGCGTCCGACTTCCATAGCTTAAGTCAGGTTGTCTCACCTATATGGATGTGGCCATGACTTCCGATCTCCCGCGGAAGCGGACATCATCACGGGCCGGTGGCCGTGGTGGTGACACGGTCGGCTCGAGGTCGATGCCGCACCGTACGCAGACAGTGGACGGCCGACCATTTCGCGGGTCCTTTGGAGGGCATCATCCTCCGCGGGGACCGCGCGATCGCACCACTTCAGTATATTTGCGTTGTTCGCTTTTTGCGTTTCGTTTGCCCGATCCGCTTTTCAAAAGGGAACTCGAATGCGGCGCCTTGATCTGGTCGCAGCCATAATGCAGGGCTGGTGCGGCGTTGCGGCTCGACCGGGTTGCGATGCGAGATTGGCTTCGGAAGCGGCTCCGAAACAGGCCGCTCGCCGCTCCGGCCGATCTGGCCAGCTTGATATTCGCGGATGCTGACATTGCCCTCTTCATGAGAGCGGCGGTCGAAGCTGCCGCCGCCGGGCGGGACAAGGCCGATGGCGACTAGAAACGACTTCAGCGTCGGACGCGCCGAGACAGCCTAACGAATGTCCGTTCACCGGGGCAAGGCCGCGGTTTCCGTTTTTGACCACTTTTCCGACATAGCGCAGCCATCGGCTTAAGTCCGCAATGGGCGGCCGCAAAGCGGACGTGGGCCTGACTTACGCATGGTCCGTGCGCAGGGATTCAGATTGTATTCTCAATTTCCAGCAAAGCCATGACCGACGCAAATTCAGCAACCGAATAGCTCGTGCCGCCATCGCGGATAGTTACGCTGTTGAGTCGCTTAACATGCCAGTCAATCGCTTCTGCAAACGCTTCCTTCGCGGTTTGGGCAGTAAGCGTCAGCTTGTGGTCGTCGATGTAGGCTTCCACGAAAAATGTCATTGGGCACACTCAAAAAATGTCTTGGGTAAAAATACGGCCCCAGCGGCAGTCAGGTCGCCACCGAGACCGTTTTGTCGACCCTCAGTACCCCTCCAAGGATTTGGCAACCATAACCCAAAAAATTGAAGCACTTCTTAACAAGGCCATCGGTTTTAGGCATCGCGTTCGGGCATTCCGTGGACGGGTCCAAGGTAGCCAGTTCACCGAGAGGTGATGCGCTGAAGGGATCTTTAGGGTGCAGTCTTGAAGGCATGGTCCTGCACGTCTTCAAACTCTTCGGCGTGGCTGCCGTCCTGTGTCTCAGCCTCGGCGTTTGGCCTAACCGCCGCTACGGGGCAGCCATTGCATTCGCGTTGTGCGTTTTGGCCGCCCTCGTCCTTCATTTCGCAGCGCCGTAAGGGCGTCTCCCACAGGCGAATTTCAGCGTTATATCCAAACTGAACAACGCTATCACGATGAAGTGGCTCTTATCACGATGAAAAAAGCCCTTTCAGGAAAAATAATTCCGTCCAGACCAAAATAGGCGTTGCACAAATCAGTTGTCGCCCATTATCGGCGGAAGATGCAAAGGGTTCACCGCACGATCGTTGGCATTTCAACTACGAACCGGTATCGGGTCAGCAACGGCTCGAATGGGTGTCAATTTTATCCCGTCCTTGGACGGGCACGACGCGAAGCGCAAGATTGGTTTGATCACGTCAGCCGACATTGTTGGCAATGCGATCCGGATTGCGGGCTTCGTCTACGCCGCCGACTTCCTGGCGACTGCCAGCACGATCAGGTCAATGACGTCCTGGGCTTCTCGTTTGATGCCCAACGGATCAAGGGCGAGAAGCGCCTGTGGAAACCGTGGATTTGGTGTGCTGCGCTCAATTCTGAGGCGCAAAACTGAGATATAGTTCGGTGTGGTTGTTAGCGTCAGCCGTGGCGATCGGCGTTGGCCATGGCCGAGATGTCTTTGGATATCTCTACCCGATTGGAATTGTGACTTGCTGGTGACGCCTTGTACTCGAGATGAGAGCTTTCGGGGGGCAGCGTTGGTGTGAAGCATCTTTAGTTTAGCAATATCGTCCAAGTCGAGCATAGGCGACACTCCCGGCTGGAAGATTGCAAAAACTAGGTCGAGGCGAGGGGCTCCAGCTCCTCTTTCCCGTGGTACCCGATCACGCGATACGAGACGACCTTGCCCGAGACGCGCAGAGCGACAATGCCGGCCATTGTCTGTCGTCGGCTGAGACCACTGGCCAGGCCGCTGCACGGTTCGTTCCCCACGACAAAAGCCTCATAATCGGGCGTATCAGGTGGCATGGTCCGCCTCTCTCTTCACCGAAAATCGTGCCCGCCCGTGTGCGTGTCTAGGCGACGAGATTTAGTTGACATAAACTAATTTATCAATCAATAAGTTTTTGCCGATGGATCGCTGATCGGTTACGCTGCGATGCGGTGCGACCAAAACGACCGATGCGCGGGCCGGTCAAGGGCTAGAGCGGAGCGGGTCTTATCGTCCGACTGCGAAGGAAGTGGGCGTGGCTGACGAAGGAAATGAGGGCGGCTCGAAGCGCCGCAGGCGAACGCAGGCTGAACGCCGCTGTGAAGCGGACCATCGGATGGTCGAAGCGACGATCGAACTCATCGCCCAAAAAGGGTTCGCGGGCCTCGTGCTGAGCGAGGTGGCCGTTCTGGCCGGCTACAGCATAACCCTCCCGATCCACTATTACGGGACGAAGGAGGCGCTGATCATTCTCACTGCACAGCGAATCATCGCCGAGTACACCGAACTGCTCCAGCGCGAGACGAAAGGTGCAAGCGGCCTAGAGGCCATCCGTGCTTATGTCCGCACATATCTGCAGTATGCGCTCGACCAGCCACACAGGCGCCGCGCTCTGTTCATGATAACCAGCGAAGCGGCCGTCGATGCAGTGCTCCGGGAGAGCGTGGCGGCCTTGGCCCGCAACGGTGCGGCGAGCCTTTCGAAACGCATCAGAGACGGCCAGGCCGCAGGCGAGATCAAGCCGATGATCGACGCGGATACATATGGAACTCTGATCTTCGCCTGGCTGCGCGGCGCAATCTCCCTCTGGGCAGTCGATCCGAGCGTCGATCTGGCGAGTCTCGGCACGGGAATTGAGGGAATGATTCTCCGGGCGTTGTTGAGCGGGGCCGCAGACCCCACTAGCGTTCCGGATCTATTGTAGTCTCTCTTCGTGAGACCCACGATGTCGCCAATGGGGCGACATCTATTTAAGGATTGACGCCACCAAGTGGGGAAGAGCAGCAGACCGATTTGGCCCTGAATTTTGCTGACGATGCTCAAGTAGTTTTGCGGAAGGTAGTTTCCAGAAGGTTGCGCCACGGCCGGAGAAGATGCGCACTACTGCTTCGTCGTCACGCTATGATAGCAAACGCAGCGAAAGTTATCGAAGGCGCATGCGGATTGTTTGGAGCAGGTCGGAACGAGAACGTAGCCTCATGGTCTTTGTCTCGGGATCGGCCGAAGATCGCCTGGTGCTAGATTTGTGAGCGGCAGGCAATCGCGGTCTCGGATATCCCCGGAGGCCTCACGCTCGGCAGCGGATATATGCTGCCGAAAATTGCCATTCCGCGCGGACGGGAGGGCAGACGCTTCGTTGTGCGTGGGAAGGGAGATTACCAGCCCTGGTCGACCGGCAGAACGAAGAGTTCCGCGACGTTGACGTGGGCGGGTGCCTGGACAGCAAACAGGATGGTGTCGGCGATATCCGCACCCTTCAGGTAGGTCATCTGCTTGGTGAGGTCGTCCATCTGCTGGCGATAACCCGGGTCCGTGATATGGTCGCAGAGCTCGGTGGTGACTGCGCCGGGCTGAATGCAGGTGACGCGGATGTTGTGCTTCGGCCCAACTTCCATGCGCAGAACATCGGAGAAAGCAGTGACGGCGTGCTTGGTCGCGCAATAGACCGACATTCCCTTGAAGACCTTGCGACCGGCGATCGACGACGTGTTGAAGATGTGGCCAGCATGCTGCTTGATCATCTGCGGCAGGACGGCCGCCGTTGTGTTGAGCAAGCCCTTCACATTGACGTCGACCATGCGGTGCCATTCGCTGGTCTTGAACTGATCGACGTCGGAGAGCTGCATCAGACCAGCATTGTTCAAAAGGATGTCGATCGAGTCGTAGGCATCGACCAGCTTCTTGACGCCGGCTTCGACGGAGGCCGGATCGACCACGTCCATTTGGATCACGAGAGCTTCGCCGCCGTTTTCCGCAATTTCAACCTTCAGGGCTTCGAGGCGATCGGTACGCCGGGCCGCGATACCGACGTTGACGCCAGCAGCAGCCAGTTTGAGGGCCGTGGCCGCGCCAATACCGCTCGATGCACCAGTAATCAGCGCGACTTTTCCATTGATGCTTCGTCATAGTTGATCTCCTTGTTACTCCCGAACCTGTTCCGGGAAGCGGAAAGGTGTTCGCGATCGACAAGGAGAAATCTAGGAAACTCCGGCTTTCCACTCTCTCGGCGCTTTGCCTCGGCTGTCTGGATCTTGCTCAATTTGCGATCCGGAAGATCGAGCCGCGTCAGCCGCCGCGGTAGTCGCTCGGTGAGATTCCAGTTTCGCGGCGAAATATCTGCGCAAAATGACTCGGGCTGGAGTAGCCAACCGTCAACCCAATTTCGATGACGCTAATGTCGGTTTCTTGCAGGAGTCGCTGTGCCTTGGTGACGCGTTGCCGAATGAAATGCCGTGACGGTGAAACTCCGATCGATTTCTTGAAGAGCCGACTGAAATGGAATTTGCTCATTCCCACCGAACGCGCCAGGCGGGCGAGGTCGAATGGCTCGTCAAGATGTTCCCGCATGAATGCGATCGCCCGACGAAGCTTCGATCCCGGCAGGGCATTTTGCTTCGGTGTATCGGCACCGCTTTCCGAGTAGCGCCGCACCAGATGTACCGCGAGGCTCTGGGCTAGTCCCTCGACGAACAGTTGGCTTCCTTCACCTTCTACGAGGAGTTCCTGGTGCAGGAGACTGAGAATATGCGAAAGAGTAGCGTCACGGCCGCCGGAAACATCCCGCAAAGTGACGTTGCCGCCAGCTTTGCCCAGTACCTCTCGTGCGACCTTTTCGAAGAGCGGCAGCGAGAGATAAAGGTGCATGACCTGAAACGGCTCCTCTCCCTCGGCCTGCCACCGCATTTCATAGGGAGCAGGCGACCGCGTCAGGAAGAAATCGCCGAGGCTCACGCGGCTCGCTTCCCATTCACCGCCAAGGTCCCGTTCTTCAACGGTGGCACCGCCCGACATGACCCAGACGATGAGCGGTTCCGCGACAGCGGGAACCACAAAAGGGTCTTGCACCCGATTGCGAGAGAAGACCTGCACAAAGGCATCCTTCCACGCCGGTCCGTCGCCGCTGATCAGCGTTGTCCCGCTGATATAGCTTTCGAGCCCAACAGGAGAGGTCCGCTCAGGCAGGGCCGGCGGAGTGGGCGGTTCGTTCAAAATCGTCTCCCTTGGGTTGCGATTTCCGGCCTTTCTCATAGATGTTTGCAATTTCACATTCGTTTTGACCCAACTCGGGACCTCAGCTCCTTCCCAGATAGGCGACGGCTTCTATCTCCACTAACACTTCCGGCCCCGCAAGGGATCGCACTTCTACAAGCGTGGAAGCGGGAAAATCTCCGGTGAAGAATTCGCGGCGCGCTCGCCAGACTTCAATATTCTTTTTGATGTCGACTACGTAGATCGTCATCTTTACCAAGTTGTCCATTGTTCCGCCGGCCGCCTTGATGATGCGATCAATGCGAGAAAATATCTGCTTGGTCTGTTCGTACTCATCTTTGCCGACCATCTGGGTGCCGCCTTCAAATGGACGTGCGACCTGGCCGGAGATGAACAGCGTGTCGCCTGCACGTATGGCGTTTGACCATAGAGCAGGGCCGGCCTCAGCCACATCGGGGACGGACACCTTTGTTCGGGGCATGGCGTTTTCCCTATTGAAGTTATCTCGGATGCGTTTCGCGATTGGTTTATTACAAATATCGGCAAGCCTGTCGCGTCGTCTTTTGGCCTGTCCGCTCTAAACGGCAAGGCTGACCAGGGTCCCATTGTCCGGCGATGTCGGGTTTCGACCCTGGCTGGGTAACAACGCTACACGACCATGACCCAAAGCAGCCCCAAAACGCGCGAACGAGCGCGGTCTCATTCAGCGCCAGCGCATTAGGTTGGGATAAGAACTCCATGATTGATCGCGGCTTCGTGACGATGCATTCGTGAATTGTTGTGGGCCTTGCCGGATTGTCCGCAACCTCAATCCAGGTCAGCAATCGCTTGCGCTCATCCCAGACCAAGTCGAATTGGCTGGAGCGACCAGTGACCGCAAACCTGATGGCGCCATCGTCGGCCCCAGTGGTGCCGCCCGACATGCTCTCGGCCGCGTATGTCTCTAGAACGACTATTTTTGTGGCGCGATCCAGAGTAACGAAATATGGGCCATATTGCCCTGCGCAAGTGAGCGAAAAGGCATCGACCGGGTCGAGACGCTTCGGGTCGAATTGCTCCTGCTGCCAGAATGCCGAGAGCATGGTTCTGCCAGTAACTTCCGTGCAGGCGTGTTGCAGTAAAGGTCTTCCCAGTTCATGGGCGGGCATTCCCGGCCACGTCATCACGTTGCGCTTGCGGTTGAAAGAAAGGAGTATACGTCCTCCATCGGCGCTTAGGCTGAGGTCCAGTTGTGCGTCATTTACCGCGACGATCTCGCCGGGCAGTTTGTTTCCGCCGGGGCGCTCAAATACGAAATGACTTGTCTCGAGGTCGTAGGTTACGAAGTAAGGTTGCTGCTGCTGGTAGTATTGGCCCTCGCAGCGAATGGATGTTGGTTCGGCTTCTGCCTGCACGGGGCAAGCCAAAATCATGAACAGCGACAATGTGAGATGGCGCATTGCTCACCAGCCTGGGTTGCTATCTCCTTATGATGCCTCAAGCGTTTATGCTCCGCTAACACGAACAGCCGCTTTCGATATTTCGGGTTGCAGAATCCAGGGCCCGGACCGAGGCGTCTGCATCTGCCCCTTCGCCGGCCTCGTGCAATCTTCGGTTCTGCGCCGGGTTGGAGGATAAGCGGACGTCGCGGATCTATGAGTACATACCTTAGCTTGCAGGGGATTTGGGATCGCGCCATGAATCGCCGCCGGCGGATCACAAAAGGCGCTTCCGTCCACGCCGGCAGCCCACCGCCTGCTTATCGCTCCGGCCCCGATAGATTCACTTCGCGTTCCGCTCGGAAGACGTTGCTGTGGAGGTTGGCGATCCACTGGCGGCCGCTGGACGTGACATTGAGATAGCGGATCGCAAGCTGGATCTGCGGCGCCACGTTGGTCCAGTAGAACTGCGGGAACTTGTAGACGATGTCGGCAGGTGTCGCGTAGCCCAGCGTCTTGTTCAGCCCGATCTCCTCGAATTCATGAAACAGCGCGTTCGATTTCCTCATGTAATTGGGATCGCCGAGCTGGCCGATCAGGTCGGCCGCGCGCAGCAGCGATCCTTCCTCCTCGTTGAGGTCGTCGGCATCAGGCTTTGGCGTATCGACGTAGGGAAAGCGGGTATATTCGATGGCGCGGGCAATTCGGGCAGCGTCGACTTTCTCGTTGGAATCGAAGCGCTCGAACACGAACAGCTTCGAGCGGTCGACATGGTAGGGCGCGAGCGCGGCGTCGGACGATCCGACCGGCAACTGGATTTTGCGCCCCGTAATATCGGCAACGTAGGCGTCTTCCTCGTCATCCTGGACGACGCCGCGGACGTAGCCGATGTCATGGGTGAGACAGGCCATAATGAAGTTCGCATAGTCGCTGACCGTGGTGGTTCGCTGCAGCGCCCGCCCGACCAGGATGTCGTGGCCTACAAGCGTCACCAGCATGGTGTGCTCGATATTGTGATAGAGCGCGTCGCTGTTGCCGATGCACTCCAGTGTCAGCCTTGCGGCGAATGGAAGCAGTTCGGGCAAACCCGACGGCGATGAGCCAAACAGGTCCTGAGTCTCCTGCGCCAGAAACGAACCCAGTGCATGCGCAGTCAATTGTGGAATTGTGATCATTTCGGCACCCGCCCCAGTCGCAGTCAGGTTGCGAAGAATTTGTAGCCTTCACGCCTGCGGCACCCGTATTCCCCGGAGATCAGCCGCCAATGATCGTTGATCCCATCACCATTCCTTGTCTGCCGGCTCGGGCATCCGCCGCATACTCGCTGGAAAGCCCAGTCAAGATCGCTTCAATGCCCCCCGCTGAGCACCAGCGTCTTGATTGGCAGCAGCAGCGCCTGAATGCGCAACAGCAACGCGTGCACAAGTCCAGTCGCATCGACGACATGCAACCAGAAGCTCTTGAACGAACCGAGTTTCCCTGACGAGATCAGTTCGTGATTACTGGTGTAGGCGTTGGCGATACAACTGCTGCCAGGTGTCACGCCCTCGAGCCCGCCCTTGAAGATCGGCTCCATGAAAACGAGAATGGTGCCCGGACGCACGACCTGCTGCGCCTCGATCAGTTGTTCGCCGCCCCTGAACTGGCCCGCCGCGATGTAATCCTGCACGTTGGTGATCACCATCGGAATGACCGTCCACGGCCTGGATATGCAGGTGGCCTCGGCCACCATTCCGACCTTCATGACCTGGCCCTCGATCTGCCCAAACCCCGCCATGAGAGCACGCCGTCCCGCGCCCTCCGGAATCAGAACGCCGGCCGTCCGTATCATTGGATTGACGATATCACCCGGCCGCAGTGCGAACTGCTCGACCCGCCCGTCGACACCGGCACGAATAAAGGTCTTGTCCAGATCGACCTGCGCTTCGGCCAGCGCCGCCTCCGCGCTTGCCTTCTCTGCCGGCAGCAGAGCGGTCAGTCGCGTCGTCGCAGATTGCTTGGAAGCGGTCGCGGCATCCAGGCTGCCCTGGCGACCCGCGACGGCCACCGCGAGCTTTTCGATGTCGCGTTGCGGCACGATTCCGGGGTTGCGCTTCTGCAGTTCGCTTTTGGTGTCGAGTTCGTCCTGCGCCTGCTGCAGCGAGCCTTTGGCCTCCTGAAGCTGGCCTTCGGCCTTCAGGATATCGGCCTGCGCCGCCAGCATGGCGGCATCGACTTCGGCGATCTTGCGCTTGGCTGTCAGTAGCGCCGCTTGCTGCTTGGTGTTGTCAAGTCTGAAAAGCACGTCACCTTGCTTGACGGACGCGCTGACATCGACGTGAACCTCCGCGACCCGGCCGGTTACTTCGGACATAATCGGAACGGTGCGATAGTACAACGTCGCCGACGGGGTCGACGGGTGATAATAGAAGATCATCGTGATCAGCGAAACCGTGAGCATCAGGCAGGCGACGATGCCAAATCGCAGTTCGAACCAGACCGAAAAAAGCGTGATCTCGTGGCCGATGCGCTTGCCCTGCCGGTAGCGGCGGTAGAGGTAATCCGGCAAGATCGTCAGCATGGAGCAGAGGAACAGCTCAAGCATGGCTGTGCACCTCGCGCTTGGCGCCGGCGGCCTTTGCGTCGCCGGGCGCGGCCGGGTGTGCGGCGGCGTCATTTGGCGGCTCGGTCGGATCTTCCTCCGGCGGAACGCCCGCCATCTTTTCGACCGACCCGGCAATCCTCCGCAGCGGTGTGCTGAAGTCCGGCAGGTCGATCATGGCGAGGAACAGGCCGATTATCCAGTACAGGTGATTGTGCGTGAAGAGCGACAGCAGGCCCAGCGCGGCCACGACTTCAAACTGGAACTTCTGCGACTTGTGGGCCATCCGTTCCGGCAGCGAGTGGAGGTGCAAATAGAAGTTACCGACCGCGAGAATGGCGACGAGGAGGAAGACCCCCATCACGACCATCAGCACGTCGGTTTCGCCCGGAGCGGTGATGAATCCGGGGAGGTGATGGGGGGCGGCGGGATGAAGCGGCTCGGTCAAGCAATCCTCCGTTTTGGACAAGGAAGCCGAAGTCTAGCTTCCGCAGCCTGCGGCCGATATTGTCCCTCGGTACAGCTGGAAAGACCGGACGTTTTGTCGCTGCGCCCGGTGCTTGCCGTGCCGACGGCAGATCAAATCGTCTGGCAATGAATGGTCGAAGCGCTCTATCTGCCAAGAAGAATAGCGTGACCCAAGCAACAGGAAACGTCAAGAACCGCGCGTCGTGTACGCCGTTGGGGACGCGCGATTTATCCGGCGGGCAGAATAGTGCGGTACTGGTCACACCGGCACGTTTGCTGGCCGGACAAGTCAGATCCTCACCGCATTGGCGAAGAGCGTGTCACCCCATTCGTACAAGGGCCGCATGAAGTCGGATTGGGTGTGGATTGCCCGGCCTTTGCGATCACGCCATTTCCGTCCGTAGGTATCGAACGGAAAGTGCCGCATGTAGTATTCGCAGGTCTCTTCCCAGTGTTCGACCGACAGCGCCTTGCCATAATGTTGGCAATAGAGGCCGGTCGCCACGCGTTCGACGCCGCCCGGCTCCCGCCCATGGTGCGTCGCGAAGACGACCTCCTGCCGGTTTCGCCACAACATCAGAATGTCCCGCCGTTCCGGGCCGAAGAAACGGCGAAAGCCCAACAGTTCGCGACCGGCTTGATAGGGCGCATGATCGCCGGGGGTGATATAGGCGTCGAACAGCTGAACCCGCACGCCGTCGCAATCGCTGGAATGCGTTGCTTCCATGAAGCTGCGCAGATCGCCGGTCACGCGCTCGTCGGCATCGAAGCAGAACATCCAGTCGAATTGCAGATGTTCGCGTGCCGTCTGCAGCAGAAGTCCGCGGTGTCGGCCCTCGGCAATCCGGCGGGCCGCGATGTCCGCTTCCCACGACCGGTTCGCCACAATCAGAGCGATTTTCGGGTGTTCGCGAAGAATCTCCAGCGTGCGGTCCGTACTGGCGTCATCATAGGCGACGATCGCATCGACGTGTTTGCCGACGTAATCCAGTGTGTCGCGAAGAACAAGCGCTTCATTGCGAACGCGGGTGATTCCGATCAAGAAGTGCCTGTGGCCCAACAGGCTCGTATTGCAAGAAATGACTTGCTCGCCGTCGCGGAGCTGCCAACTGTTCGTGCCCGGCATGATCGCCACCTGGCTGCGACAGTTTCAACGCGCGAGCGCGGAAATCGTTCGTTGCCCGATGGCTGTTGCTGCGACGCGGGAGCCGCGTGATTATAGGCCGCTCGAAGGAATGGATCAGGCCCGCAGGCTACGCGACCCGAACAGCCGGCCTTTCTCCACCACCACAACCACCGCAAGCGCGGCGAGCGTGCAGAGGAAGAAGCCGGTCGCGAACGGCACCAGGGTGCCGTCAAAATCCTGGCCGATGGTGACGCCGACGCCGATGCCGACCAGCGTCGTGATCGATCCGTACAGCGACGAGGCGGTGCCGGCGATCTGGCCTTGCGGCTCCATCGCCAGCGCCGTGAAATTGGCGATCATCAGGCCGAAGGCGAACATCATCAGCGCCGACAGCGCCATGAACAACGGCAGACCGAGGGTTCCGGTTCGCGCCGCCACCAGCATGACGGCGGAAACGACGACGAAGCCGATCAGCGCGCTGTGCGAGATCACGCGCATGCCAAGCCTGCCGACCAACTGGGAATTGACGAAGCCGGCGATGGCGACGCCGACAGCGACGCCCGCGAACGCCAGCGGGAAATAATGCCCGAGCTGGTAGATCTCGGTAAAGATCTGCTGCGACGAAAACACGTAGGCGAACAGCGAGCCCTGCACGCCGCCGGCGACGAGCGCATAGCCGAGCGTCTGGCGGTTGGTGACGGTCTGCCGGTAGGCGCTGAGCACGGCGCCGATCGCGAGCGATTTGCGCCGCTCCTCCGGCAGCGTCTCCGGCATGCGCAGCGCGCTCCAGACGAATGCCACCACGCCATACAGCATCAGCACGATGAAGATGCCGCGCCACTGCGTCAGCAGCAGCACCGCCTGCCCGAACGAGGGTGCGACGACGGGCACGGCGATGAACACCATCATCGCCAGCGACACCACGCTCGCCATGCGCCGTCCGGCGTAGCAGTCGCGCACGATTGCGGTCGCGATCACGCGGGTGGCCGAGGTGCCGAGGCCTTGCAGCGCCCGCGCCAGCAGCAGCGTCTCGAAGGAAGGTGCTGCAATCGCAAGCAGGCTGGCAACGCAATAGAGCGCCATGCCGCCGAGCAGAATGACGCGGCGGCCGAAACGATCCGACAGCGGGCCCATCACGAACTGGCCGACACCGAAGCCGAGCAGGAAGATCGACAGCACCATCTGCGGCCGGTTGGCGACAGTGATGTGGAAGGCGGAAGCGATGTTCGGCAGCGCCGGCAGCATCATGTCCATCGCGAACGGATTCAGCGCCATGATCGACGCAATCACGATCACGAATTCGGGGAAGCCCATCGGGCGGTGGCCTGAAGCTGCAACGGCCGTGGCATTGATGTCGGACAACGTGAAAACCCTCTTGAGCGCAGTACTTTATTGGCTTTATTGCGCTGCACAATCGGCGTTTTGGAATAGCTGACCATCGGCTGGAGGGCGTGAGGGCAGACCCTGCCTGAACAAGCGGCAAGCTCGTTCCCGCCGGAGGCCAAAATCATTGTTCTGGTGGGCCGCTTGCTCTATCCCCTAGCTCGAAATGTCAGCCATCGATCGCGTTCGAACGGAGACCTTGTGTCAGGACAGCCTTTGAGGATCGGCACGCGCAAGAGCGTGATGGCGCTGGCGCAGACGGAAGCGATCGCGCGGCTGTTACGTGCCGCCGATCCGGCCCTCGACGTCGAGATCGTCAAGTTCGAAACCCGCGGCGACCAGGACCAGACCAGCAAGCTGTTGCGCCATGGCGGCAAGGGCGGCGCGTTCGTCGCCGAGATCCGCGAAGCGATGCGGGCCGGGCAATTGCAGGCGGCGATGCACTCGCTCAAGGACGTCCCGGGCAACGAGGAGACGCCAGGCCTGATCATCGCGGCGACGTTGCCGCGCGACGCCGCCAACGACGCGCTGGTGCTGCGTCCCGGCGTCTCGCTGGAGGAGTTTCGAACATCGAAGGGCAAGGGCTTCAAGATCGGTACCAATGCGGTGCGCCGCGCAGCCTACCTGCGCCGGCTGTTCCCCGAGGCGACCGTGATTCATTACCGCGGGGCTGCCGATACCCGCGTGGCAAAGCTCGATCGCGGCGACAAGCAGCGGCTTCCCGATGGTGGCGAGGTGGGACCTGCGGATGCGCTCGTCATGGCGCGGTCAGGGCTCGAGCGCATCGGGATGACGTCGCGCATCGCGCATGATTTTTCGGTTCGCGAAATGCTGCCGGCGGTGGGGCAGGGCATCGTCGCCGTCGAATGCGTCGGCAGGATTGGCTGACGCGCGAACGGCTGGCGAAGATCGAGGATATGTCGTCGCGGCTCTGCGCCGAGGCGGAGCGCGAGGTGCTGTGGGTCCTCAACGGCCATTGCAATTCGCCAATCGCCGGCCACGCCACGCTTGCGGGCAACGAGATGATTCTGACGGCGGCGGTGCTCGATGAAACCGGCGACCGCTTCATCGAGGTGTCACGACATGGTGCGGCGGACCGGCCCCGCGAACTCGGCCGCGCCATAGGCCTCGAGTTGCTCGACAAGGGCGCCGCCGAGATCATCGCGCGCACAAGGCCGGAGGAGGATTAGGTTCGGCCGTCATGGCCGGGACAACAAGCCCGGGCATGACGCCATGGCGCGAATTCCCCAATCATTTCGGCGGCGCGCTGTCAAAACCGCTGGTAATGCCGGAGACCGCGGGCTCCCGTCACATCGATTACCGGATCTCGATGGTCGATCCGGTGTTCCTGGTGATCACCTCGCCGGTGACGGATGACGATAAGCCGGTGTGAGGCGCAGTCGATCAGGCCTTCGCCGATCCCAGCAGGATGACGCCGCCGATCAGGATCGCGCAGCCCACGACGCGCCATGCCGTGACCCACTCGCCGAGGATCAGCATGCCGAACAGCGCGCCCACCATCATCGACATTTCGCGCGCGGGCGCGACCAGGCTGAGCGGCGCGCCCATCTCGATGGCTGACAGCACGAGGATGTAGGACAGCGGCGACAACGCGCCGACCCCGAATGCAAGCCACCAATAGCCCTTCATCTTCTCCCGCGCCCGAGGCAGGTTCGACAGAACGACCGGCAGCATGATGAGGAAGCGCAGCATGTTGGTGACCCAGTCGAGCACGACCGGGTGAATGCCGAGCACCTTGACGCCGTATCCGTCGACCACGGTATAGCTCGCGATCAGCGAGCCCGTCGCGGTGCCCCAGCGCACGCCGTCGAGGCCGCGCGGCCGGCGGAACGCGGAAAGATCGCCCTGCGTGGTGATGAAGCCGATCCCGGCGACGACCGCGAGCAGCCCGACGATACCCTGCAAGGTCGGCGTTTCGTGCAACAGGATGAATGCGCCGATCGATGACAGCATCGGTCCGGTGCCGCGTGCGATCGGGTAGACCACCGAGAGGTCTGCGACCTGATAGCCCCGTTGCAGACAGAGGCTGTAGGCGAGATGAATGCAGGCGCTGAGCACGAGGCAGCCTGCCACCGGCAGGCTCCAGTTCAGTTCACCGTAAACCAGCAGCCAGATCATCCATGGCAGGTAGACGAGGCAGGCAAACAGATTGTAGGCGAAGACGAATGTCGGGCCCACGTCAGCGGCGCGCTTGGAAAGCAGGTTCCAGGTGGCGTGGATGAAGGCGGCAAGGACGACGAGGGTCAGCGAGAGCAGCGACATGAGACCTCCGTGCCATCAGGCGCGACAAAGATCTCGACATCTCCTCCTCTGGGCTTTTGTCCCTCGGGTGCAGCCGCGTGCTACCGCGGTTTTCGCAACGCTCGGACCGGCGATGGCGGTGCCGCCATCCGGAACCCTAGTTGCCACTCAGTCGATGGAACCCTGATATCTCCCGGAATCAGGTGTGGTCAATCCGAAAATCTAGTGCTGCATGCGCAGCGCGCGAATCAGGCCGCCAGATCGAGCAACAGGCGTGACGAGCCGCGAATCAGTACCTTTCGTCCCTTCGCGCGTGATGGCGGGCGCATCACCGTTCATGGTGGCGAGTTCGAGCGCGATCAGGCTGTCGATCATGTAACGGTTCATGCGCGGCAGCTTTGATGCCGGCGTCCGCAAGGCTTTCAATGTTTCCCACTGGGACGGCGTCAGGTCGTAGTCGAATTCTTCGGTCATGGTGCCTCGGCATTTCTCGCAGCTCTCGCCACAGTTCTTGTGGTGCCTCATAGCGAGCGCACGTGAAGTTCGTGCGACTGCAACGAGTCGGTATTTCGACGCATCGACGATGCGCTGTCACATCATCGTGTCATTGGAATCGATTGAATGTGTCGAATCACACAGTTGGCCGAACAATAAACGCTGGCACAAAATTGCGTGAGCAGGGGGCGTCAAAAAGATCGCCCAATCGCCGCAACCGTTAGGGCGAGGTTGTTAACAAAAGGTAAATATCCGCACGCAAAAACACGGTTCCACCCATCGTTGTGCACAAGCGAGATGCCGTGGTTTTGTGGGGTAGGCGAAGCGCAAACGTGCCCACCATCGCGCGCGGCGTGTTCGATGGTGAGCACGGCGCGAGATGCGCCTTTGTGCCCACCTTTTCATTTATCCCCGTTATCCCCGCCGCACGCTCGACCCGCCGTCGACTGGCAGCGTCACGCCGGTAATGAAGCTCGCTTCATCGGACGCAAGAAACAGCGCGGCGTTGGCGACGTCCCAACCGGTGCCCATTTTCTGGCGCAGCGGCACCTTGCTGTCGCGATCGGCCTCGACTTCGGCGCGGGTCTTGCCCCATTCGCGCGCGCGGGTGTCGACCGCCATCGGCGTATTCATCAGGCCCGGCAGGATGACGTTGGCGCGGATGCCGTATTGCGCGTTCTGGTAGGCGAGCTGTTCGGTGAAGGCGATCATCGCCGATTTGGTCGCCTTGTAGGCCACATAGGGATAGGTCGTGATCGCGGCCATCGAGGAGATATTGATGATGGCGCCGCTCTTTTGGCTCCGCATGATCGGGATCACATGCTTGGCGGCGAGCACGCAGCTCTTCAGGTTGATCGCGACGCAGCGGTCGAACGCTTCCTCGGTAATTTCGAGCAGTTCGGCGTCGCCACCGGACAGGCTGACGCCGACATTGTTGTGCAGGATATCGATGCGGCCCCAGCGCGCCATCGCATCCTCCACCATCGCCTTGAGGTCGGCGTTTTTGGTGACGTCGGCCTTGAACGCCGCCGCCGTGCCCTGTTTGGCGGCGATCATGTCGGCGGTTTCCTGAGCGGAAGCCAGATTGTGATCGACGCACAGCACTTTTGCGCCCTCGCGGGCGAAAGTAAGGGCAGTGGCGCGGCCGTTGCCGATGCCTTCGCCGGGGCTTTGTCCGGCGCCGACGACGATGGCGACACGATCTTTCAGGCGCATCTCATTCCACTCCCGGGATCGGGTACTGTTTGAGTACCTCTTTATAATAGGGCTCGTTGTCCATCTTCATCGTCGCCAGCACGCGGACGACGGCACAGTAGAAGCCGATGGTGACGACGAGGTCGACCATGTGCTCGTCGGAAAGTTCTTTCTTGATCTCGGCGAAGGTCGCGTCCGACATCGCCAGCTCGCGCACCATCTCGCGGGCGCCCCTCAATATGGCCTTCGCCAGCGGCTCGAGCTTCGAGGGCTTGCCCTCGGTCTCGGCCATCAGGGCGGCGATATCGTCGTCGGTGACGCCGAATTCCTTGCCGATCTTCACGTGATGGGTGAACTCGTATTCGGATTTCTCCATCCAGCCGACCTGGAGGATCGCGAGTTCGCGCAGGCGCGGGTCGAGCTTGCTCTTGAAACGGATGTAGCCGCCGATGCCGTTGAAGGCGCGCGCCATCTCGGGCGAGTTCACCAACAGCTTGTGCAAGTTGGTGTTGCGCTTGAGCATGTCACGATATTCGGGGGCGACCTGGTCGGCTTCGAGATAGGGCAGGCGGGCCATTTTCTTGTTGTCCTTGTTGGCGATAGCGGATCAGGCTCACCTATCGCAGTTTTCCGGATCGTGCTAGCGGTAGAGCGCTTTATGCTCGCGTTCGTAGTTGGCGTAGGAATCCTTGATGCTCGCGAGGTTCAGCAGCATGGTCGCGACCGGCGCTGTCGTCGGCTCCGAACACGGTCGTGCGCACCCACATGCTCTCGGTGCGGCGGCTGCCGCTGAGCGCGACCACCTCGCGTTCGGTGAAATAGTTTTCGCCGGCGAACAGGGGCCCACGCAGCAGGCGGATTTCCTGGTCGGCGAACAGCCCGACGGCCGGCCCGCGGACCGGCAGCTTGTCCTCGCGGGCGCGGTACTGAAACAGCACGCTCAGCATCTCCATGGGGATGATGGCCCGTCCCCAGGGATTGAGCTCCTGCGAATAATAGGCCGAGGGTTCGGTAATGACCTTCAGCTTCTCGGCCAGCGAGAATGGATAGAGGTCGCCCATGTTCTGGTCGAAATCCATTCGCACGGTTTGCCGGCCGGTCTTCATGCCGACCTTGAGATCGGCCAGGATAACGGGATCGGCCAGCGGCTTTAGTTCGCCGAGCCGCCGGTGAAGTGCGGTTTCCGAGCCATCGCCGCCGACGGAAGCGGTGCCGCGCAAAATCTCGGTGCCGTCGCGCTTGGTCATGCCGATCGCGCAAATGGTCTGGCCCGGCTTCGGCCTTTCGATGTTGGCCTGGACTTCCTCGCCCTCGAAGGCGGGGTTGCGGTAATGCGCGGACAGGCATCCGGTCTCGAACCAGGCCTGGCCCCAGATCCGCTCGCACAACGGCGCGAACTGGCTGAAATGGGTCGGGCCTTCGATGGTGCCGCCCTGAAACCCGAGCTTCTGTGCGGTCGCGTCGTCGTGGATCGAGGCGTGGGAATCGTAGACCTGGGCGTGGAGCATCTGCTTCGGGCTCCGCCACGGCCCGACGAGCAAATTGTCGCGCTCCAATACCTCGGTCGTGAAGGCCGCTGGCGTCATCCCTGAACTCTCCCTTTGCCTGCCAGCGTTTCAAAGAAGGCGGGCTTCGGCAATCCACAAGGGGACTCCGAGATATGTCCTGCGGCGATGGAATCCCGCTGGGCACGCATAGCAAAACCGGTGCAATCTGTTCACAATTAGACCGGTTCAAAAGCGGCACGGCTGATAGCGCGACGGGGAGCCTGAATAATGGCGTTGATGGAAGTTGGGCTGGACGACAAGTACCGGCTGGATGCGAAGCGCATATTCCTGTCCGGTACCCAGGCGCTGGTCCGCTTGCCGATGCTGCAGCGCGAACGCGACCGCGCGCAGGGCCTCAACACCGCCGGCTTCATATCGGGCTACCGCGGCTCGCCGCTCGGCATGTACGACCACGCGCTGTGGCGCGCAAAGACCTTCCTCAAGCAGCACGACATCGAGTTCTCGCCCGGCCTCAATGAGGACCTGGCAGCGACGGCGGTGTGGGGCAGCCAGCAGGTCGGCATGTTTCCCGGCGCCAAGGTCGATGGCGTGTTCGGCATCTGGTACGGCAAGGGGCCCGGCGTCGACCGCTCCGTCGATGCGCTCAAGCACGCCAATTCAGCGGGCACTTCGCCCAATGGCGGCGTGATTGCGCTGGCCGGCGACGACCATGGCTGCCAGTCCTCGACGCTCGCGCATCAGAGCGAGCAGGTGTTTGCTGCGGCGCTGATGCCGGTGGTCAATCCGGCAACCCTGCAGGATTATCTCGATCTCGGCATTTTGGGTTTTGCGCTGTCGCGCTACTCAAGTTGCTGGGTCGGCTTCAAGGCGATTTCGGAGACGGTGGAAAGCTCGGCCTCGATCGTCAGCGATCCCGATCGCATCAAGATCATTACTCCCGATGATTTCGAAATGCCGCCGGGCGGGCTCTCCATTCGCTGGCCCGATGCGCCGATGGATCAGGAACGGCGGCTGCACGGCCCGAAGATGCAGGCGGTGGCGGCGTTCGCGCGCGTCAATCGTTTCGACCGCATCGTGCTCGATTCGAAGCCGGCGCGGCTCGGCATCATGGCGACCGGAAAGGCCTATCTCGATCTGAGGCAGGCGCTGGCCGATCTCGGCATATCGGACGCCGAGGCGCAGGCGCTGGGATTGCGCATCTACAAGGTCGCGCTGACCTGGCCGCTGGAAGAATCCGGCGCGCGGGCGTTTGCCGAGGGGCTGCAGGACGTTCTGGTGGTCGAGGAGAAGCGCGGCTTCATCGAGGACCAACTGCTTCGCATTCTCTATAACGTCGACGCGTCGAAGCGGCCCTCGGTGGTCGGCAAGCGCGACGAGACCGGCGCCATGCTGCTACCGAGCGAGGGCGAGTTGACGCCGACGATGGTGGCGGCGGCGATCGTCGCGCGCCTGCGCAATCTCGGCCACCGCAGCCCCGCGCTGGAACAGCGTCTCGCCAAACTCGAAGCCTTCGACCGGCCGGCGGAGGGCGTCGGCGCCGCCAAGCTGCAGCGCACGCCGTATTTCTGCTCGGGCTGCCCGCACAACACCTCGACCAAGATCCCCGAGGGCAGCCGGGCGATGGCCGGCATCGGCTGTCACGGCATGGCGCTCTCGGTACCGAACCGCCGGACGCAAACGATCTCGCATATGGGCGCGGAGGGCGTGACCTGGATCGGGCAGGCGCCGTTCACCAGCGAAGCACACGTGTTCCAGAATTTGGGCGACGGCACCTACACCCATTCCGGCCTGCTGGCGATCCGGGCGGCGGCGGCGGCCGGCGTCAACATCACCTACAAGATCCTCTACAACGACGCGGTGGCGATGACCGGCGGCCAGCCGGCCGAAGGCGGTTTGACCGTCTCGCAGATCGCGCACCAGGTGTCGGCCGAAGGCGCCAAGCGCCTTGTCATCGTCTCCGACGAGCCCGAAAAATATCCGGCGAATTATTTTCCGGCCGGCGCGACCATCCATCACCGCCGCGAACTCGACGCCGTGCAGAGGGAGCTGCGCGAGGTCAAGGGACTTTCAGTGCTGGTCTACGACCAGACCTGCGCGGCGGAAAAGCGCCGCCGCCGCAAGCGCGGGCTCTATCCGGACCCGGCAAAGCGCGTCTTCATCAACGAACGCGTCTGCGAGGGCTGCGGCGACTGTTCGGCTGTCTCCAACTGCGTCTCGGTGCAGCCGCTGGAGACTGAATTGGGCCGCAAGCGGCGGATCGACCAGTCGAACTGCAACAAGGACTTTTCCTGCATCGAGGGCTTCTGCCCGAGTTTTGTCACCGTGCATGGCGGCAAATTGCGCAAGGCCGATCGTGCGGCGGCCGACCCGTCGGCGCTGTTCGCCGACCTGCCGACGCCCGCGGTGCCTGCGCTCGACGGCGCCTACAACATCCTCGTCACCGGTATCGGCGGCACCGGCGTCATCACCATCGGCGCGCTGCTCGGCATGGCAGCCCATGTCGACGGCAAGGCGTGCTCGACGCTCGACTTCACGGGATTGTCGCAGAAGAACGGCGCGGTGATGAGCCACGTCCGCATCGCGCCGTCGGCCGATGATCTCGCCAATGTCCGCATCGGCCCCGGCAGCGCCAATCTCATCCTGGGCTGCGACATCGTTGTGGCCACCAGTGTCCCGGCGCTAAGCCGCGCCGAACGCGGCCTGACCCGCGCCGTCGTCAACGCCGACCTGTTGCCGACCGCAAGCTTCGTGATCGATCCCGATATCGATTTCCAGGCCGGCGCGATGCGGGAGGCGCTCAACGAGGCCGTCAGCGCGACCGATCTCGACATCCTCGATGCGACCGGGCTTGCCACCGCGCTGATGGGCGACAGTATCGCCACCAATTCCTTCATGCTCGGCTTCGCATTCCAGCGCGGCGCGATCCCGCTGTCGCTGGAGGCGATCATGAAGGCGATCGACCTCAATGGTGCTGCGATCGACATGAACAAGCTGGCGTTCTCGTGGGGTCGGCTGGCCGCGCATGATCTGCAGCGCGTGATCAGCGCAGCGCGCTTCCGGAACTCCGGCGCGCAGCCTGCCAAGCGCACGCTCGATGAGAGCATCGCGTTCCGCGCGAACTTCCTGACGGACTACCAGGACGAGGCCTACTCGAAGCGCTACCTTTCGGAAGTCGCGCGCGTTCGCGCCGCGGAGGCCAAGTCAGCGCCCGGATCGCATGATCTTACCGAGGCCTTTGCAAAAGGCCTGTTCAAGCTGATGGCCTACAAGGACGAGTACGAGGTCGCCCGGCTCTATTCCGACGGCGAATTTGCGAAAGCGCTGAAGGAGCAGTTCGACGGCGACGCGAGCGTCAAGGTCAGCCTCGCGCCGCCGCTGCTGGCGCGGCGCGACAAGGTGACCGGGCATTTGCGCAAGCGCGAGTTCGGCGGCTGGATTCTCCGCGCCTTCGATATCCTGGCCCGGTTCAAGTCCCTGCGCGGCACCGCGCTCGATCCGTTCGGCTACACCTCGGAGCGCCGGATGGAGCGCGCCTTGCCGGGCGAATATTCCGCGATGATCTTCCGCCATCTCGACAAGGCGAAGCCGCATGACTGGCCGCGGCTGGTGGCGCTGGCAAGATCTGCCGAACTGGTTCGCGGCTATGGCCACATCAAGGAAGCCAGTGTCGTGAAATACCGCGGGGAGTGCGCGCGGCTCGAAGCCACGATCGGCCAGCCGGTGGCGCAGGCGGCCGAATAGGGGCGCTGATACCGGCCGTGAACTTTTTCGCGGCCGGCATTACTCATCAACAACTTTGCGGACGGATACCGGTGCAATTGCGCGGCCGGCTTCCTACATGATGGCTGTTCCTCAGAGTTTTTGGTTTTGATTTCAGGAGGGCCTTGATGGTCCTGAAAAGCGCGCTTGCGACGGCATTTTGCACGGGGCTCCTGATATTGGGCAGCCCTGCGCTGGCGGATGAGTATCGTGCGGGCGAGTTCCTCGGCATGGATCTCTCCAGCGCGATTCTCTCGCCGAAGCGGCTCGGCCCGGAAACTGAATTTGCCCCGGTTCCGATCGAAGCGAGGTCCGACCGCAAGCAGGTGAAAACGGAACGCGTGATTGTGCCGAAGATTGCGGAGCCGGTGGTCGCGCCAGAGACCGCAGAGCGACCGAAGGCCGTAGCGCGCAAGGCGCGCGTCGCGCAGGACCGGGTGGAGAAGCCGCGCGGCGCTGCGCGCGCCAAGCTGGCGCGCCGGCACGGCAATCCGCTCGATGCGCAGGCGCGCGATACGCGGATTCAGACCTGGCCGTGCAGGTCCGGCGCGATCTGCGGCTGGCAGAGCCAACCGTCGCCGGACTAGGTTGGGCGCCGCTTCAAGGCGTTACGTACAGATAGCCGCCGACCACAATCAGGGTAGATAGCGCGAAAGCCACGCCGAGAACCGCGGCCGCGATCGCGGGGAGCCCGTGGGTATCCAGCCAATGTTGCAACGCTCTGCCCATCGCAGCCTGATCCGATCTTGATTTGCCCGGCGCCCCTCGCGCAAACTACTCAATAGCGGCCTATCCTTCTTAATGAAATACCGTTGGCGCGGCCTTCGCCGCGCATACGACTATTTTCTATTCAGGAGCCATCATGGAACACCTGCAAACCCAGGGTATCAGCCTCCCCAGGCTCGGCCTCGGCACCTTTCGCATGCAGGGCGATGCCTGCCGGGTGGCGGTGGAAAGCGCGCTGGCGTTGGGCTACCGGCATCTCGACACCGCCGAGATGTACGGCAATGAGGAGGCCGTGGGCGCCGCGATCGCAACCTCCGGCATCCCGCGCAGGGACCTGCATGTCACCACCAAGGTCTGGAACGAGAATCTGGCGCCGGATGCGATGCGCCGGGCGTTCGATGCCTCCCTGAAAAAGCTCCGACTCGATCAGGTCGATCTCTATCTGGTGCACTGGCCGGCGCCGAAGATGAACCTGCCGCAGATGTTCGAGACGCTGATGCGGTTGCGGGAGGAGGGCCGCACCCGCGCCATCGGCGTCGCCAATTTCAACATCGCGCTGCTGAAGACGGTGGTCGAGGAGATCGGGGCGCCGATCGCCTGCAACCAGGTCGAGTACCACGTGATGCTGGACCAGACGCGGCTGCGCCAGTTTCTCACTGCGAAATCGATTCCGCTGGTGGCCTATTGCCCGCTGGCGCAGGGCCGCGTGGCCTCGGATGCGACGCTCGCCGCGATCGGGCGCAAGCACAATGCCAGCGCGGCGCAAGTGGCGCTGAAATGGCTGCTCGATCAGGACGGCGTCGCGGCGATCCCGAAGGCGTCACGTGCGGAAAGCCAGCAGGCCAATCTCGACGCGCTCAAGCTGAACCTGGACGATGCGGACAGGAAGGCGATCGCGGCCTTGCCGAAGGACAGGCGTTGTGTAAATCCCGGCTTTGCACCGGCGTGGGATTGACGGCAATTTTCGTCTTTTCCGTCCGCCGGAATTCGGGTTTTCACTACACATGGGATGTGCTCCAGTCCATACTGGCCGCATCAAAGGGAGGTCTGCAAAATGCGTGAAGCTGTTATCGTTTCCTATGCACGTACCGGGCTGGCAAAGTCCGGCCGCGGCGGGTTCAACATCACCCCGCCGATGTCGATGGCGGCCCACGCCATCAAGCACGCCGTCCAACGCGCCGGCGTCGACAAGGAATATGTCGAGGACTGCTATCTCGGCAACTGCGCGCATGGCGCGCCGAATATCGGCCGCCAGGCCGCGCTGCTCGCCGGCATGCCGAAGTCGACGGCCGGCGTTTCCGTCAACCGCTTCTGTTCGTCGGGACTGCAGACCATCGCCATGGCCGCCAACTCGATCCGCTCGGATGGCGCCGACTGCATCGTGGCCGGTGGCGTCGAAAGCATCTCGATCCCCGGCGGCGGCTCGCCCAAGGAATCGATCGACCCCGACCTGCTCAAGGCCGCGCCCGATATCTTCATGGCGATGATCGACACCGCCGATATCGTCGCCGAGCGCTACAAGCTCAGCCGCGAATACCAGGACGAATACTCGCTGGAATCGCAGCGCCGCATGGCGGCCGCCCAGCAGGCCAACAAGTTCAAGGACGAAATCGTCCCGATGAAGACCAAGATGAAGGTGGTCGACAAGGCGACCAAGGCCGAGAGCATCGTCGACTACGTCGTCGACAAGGACGAATGCAACCGGCCCGAGACCACCATGGAAGGTCTCGCCAAGCTCGAGCCGGTCAAGGGCGCCGGCAAATACGTCACCGCCGGTAACGCCAGCCAGCTCTCGGACGGCGCGGCAGCGGTGGTTTTGATGGAAGCCAAGGACGCCGAGAAGCGCGGCCTCAACCCGTTGGGCCGCTTCGTCGCCTGGGCGGCGGCGGGCTGCGAGCCGGACGAAATGGGCATCGGGCCGATCTACGCCGTGCCGAAGCTGTTGAAGCGCCACGGGTTGAAGATCGACGACATCGACATCTGGGAGCTCAACGAAGCCTTCGCCAGCCAGTGCCTCTATTCGCGCGACAAGCTCGGCATCGACCCTGAGAAGTACAACGTCAACGGCGGCTCGATCGCGATCGGCCATCCCTTCGGCATGACCGGTGCGCGTCTGACCGGCCACATCCTGCAGGAAGGCCGCCGGCGCAAGGCCAAGTGGGGCGTCGTCACGATGTGCATCGGCGGCGGCCAGGGCGGCGCAGGCCTGTTCGAGATCTACAGCTGAGCGCTCCCGCGCTTCACGCAAACCGGCGGATCGAAACAAAGAAAATGGCTCCGCGAGGAGCCATTTTCAGTTTACGCGCTCAAAGCTCAGTAACGATGCTTCTTGATGACCACGACCCTGTCGCCATGTCCGTGCCGCCATCCGCGATCCCAGCCGCGGTCATCTCTGTATTCGGCACGCGCCTTGCGCCGGCGACAGTGAGGCTGCTGGCGTTTTTGGGCATGACGCCCACGCCGAGCGCTGCAGCGCGGTCGCTCTTTTTTGCGTCGGCCGATGAGTTCCGCTTGCTTGCGCAATGCTGGCACCCGGCGCATCATCTCCCCATAAAAATCATATTGGGGGAGCGCTGCCATGAGCGGGTTTTCACGCCGTGACTTTCTGAGCCTGACCGGATCGGCCGCTGTGGCCGGGATCGCCGGACGCGCCAACGCCGCGATGGGTCCGAACGACAAGTTCGACCTCGTGATCAAGGGCGGCGACGTGCTCGACCCCAGCCAGTCGCTGCGCGGAAAGCGCGATATCGGCATTCGCTGGGGCGTGATCGAGGCGGTCGAAACCGAGATCCCGGCGGCGCGCGCATCGAAAACCATCGACGCATCAGGCAAACTTGTCACGCCCGGCCTGATCGATCTGCACTCCCACGTCTACCCCTACGGCTCCGCGATCGGCATTCCCGCCGACGAACTCGTGCAGTTTCAGGGCACCACCACGGTGGTGTCGGCCGGCGACGCCGGCGTCAACAATCTCGCGGCGCTGCGCCGCTACATCGTGGCGCAATCGCGGGCGCGGATTTACGCCTTCGTCCATATCGCCAATAACGGCTTGTCCGCCTTCCCGATAGCGGAGCTCTACAATATCGATCATGCGCAGGTCGAGGCCTGCGCCATGGCGCTCGCCGAAAATCCGGACTTCCTGCTCGGGGTCAAGGTGCGGATGTCGGAGAACGTCATCTACAAGCACGGGCTCGAGCCGCTGAAGCGGGGCATTCAGGCCTGCGAGATGTGCGGCTGGCCGGCCAGGATGATGGTGCATATCGGCGGCGTCGAAAACAAAGAACTGATGTCGCAGATTCTCGACCTGCTGCGGCCGGACGACGTGCTGACCCACGCCTATTCGGGCGCGCCGAACATCGCCGGCGCCTTCACCAACATCGTGCAGGACGGCAAGCTGTTGCCGGCGGCGCTCGCCGCCAAGCAGCGTGGCGTGATGTTCGACGTCGGCCATGGCGGCGGCAGCTTTGACTTCACGGTGGCCGAGGTGGCAATCCCCGGCGGCTGCGGACCGGATACGATTTCTTCCGATATCCACGTCTTCTCCGGCAACACGCCGGGCATGCCGTATCTGCCGAACGTCATGAGCAAGTTTATCGTTCTGGGATATACGCTGGAGCAGGTGGTGGCGATGGCGACCACGGCGCCGGCCAGGATCATCAACCGCGCGCCAAAAATCGGCACGCTGCAGATCGGCGCCCCCGGCGATGTCGCGATCATGGATTTGATCGAGGCTCAGACCTCGTTCGTCGACACCCGCAACAACAAGCGCGAGGGCAAACTGTTGCTGAAGCCGGTGCAGACCGTGATCAACGGCGTGCCGTTCGGCCGGCCGTACCAGTCGCCGTTCGCGGTACGCTGAGGGGCCGCACCGCATTTGATCCTGATCAATGCGCCAACCTTGTTGCCTCGCGATCATTGGCAAACGAAAGGGTTGAGCGTGGCACGCAGCGGGAGCCTGTCCGATACCGAAGCATCCCCGGGCCGCCGTGTCGGGGCGATGTCGCATGACGATTACGGTCGCTTGCCGCACGAGAGCGAATTTCTCACCCAGCTTGGCGAACGGGTGCGCGAGGCCCGCGCGTCTGCACGGCATGTCGCGGCGGGAGCTGGCGCGCCGGTCCGGCATGTCCGAGCGCTACGTGGCCCAGATCGAGGCCGGCAAGGGCAACGTGTCGATCGTGCGGCTGCTGCGGATCGCGCTGGTGTTCCGCTGCGATGAGCCCTCTGCCTGACACAGAACGTCCGAGGGGAGGCGATGGCCATGGGAGAACTCGTTCTTGCCGCCAAGGTCAGCCATGTCCCGTCGCTGATGCTGTCGGAAGTCCTTGGCAGCCAGCTCAAGGGCGTCCGTACGGCGAGGGCGGCATGGCCGACACCATCATGCTGTTCGCGGCGCTGGGCTGGGACGACTTCAATGGCGAAGCCGAACAGCTTTGCGACTATTTTCCGTCGAGCGGCAGCGGCCAGGTCAACGTCGAGTTTCACGTCGGCGGGTGAATCGCAGCAGTTCAGGCCGGCTGCTTCCGCGTGCGGTTGTCGCCAATGATGTCGGCGATGACAGCCGCCATCACCAGGGCGCCGCCGGCAAGCGTCCGCAGGCTCGGCGTCTCGTGGAACGCCAGCCACACCCAGAACGGCATCAACGGTGTTTCCAGCGTCGAGATCAGCGCAGCTTGGCCGGACGGCAATAGGCGCAAGGCGAGGAAGAACAGCGTCAGACCGAGCGCGACCTGGAAGAACCCGAACATCGCGAGGATTAATAGGTCGTGGCCGGTCACGGCCGCCATGCCCCGGGCAAACGGGAAGCTGACGATGCTGCCCAGGATGTTGGAAACGGCCGCGGCGGCCACCATCGACCTGTTCTTGTAGCGCCTGACCGCGACCGTCATGACGGCAATGGCGACGGTGGTGAGACAGGCCAGCGCAATGCCGAGAACGTCGGAATCGATGCGGGCCGTGCCAACGATGATCGCGACGCCGGCGAGCGCGGTAAGGATGGCCAGGACCGTGCGCAGCGCTATCGCTTCCCGCAGCCACACCCACGCGATCGCGGCCGTCACCAGCGGACCGGTGGCAATGATGACGGCGACGTTCGAGACATCAGTCAATTGCAACGACGGGATGAACGCCACCATCGCCAGCGTCGACAGCGATGCAACCAGCCAGCCAGCCCTACCCATATCCGCCAGATCGCGCAAGCCGCTGCGGCCTTGCAATAGCAACATGATCGCTGTGATCATCGCGCCGCCGAACAAGCCCCGCCAGAACAGGATGGTCCAGGAATCAAAGGGAAGCAGCCGCGTGAAGAACGGCGCGGTGCTCCAGGCAATGGAAGCGCCCACCACGAGCGCAATCCCGATGCGATGCTGCGAATGGGGCTCGGTCATCTCCGGATCGATCTCCGCCTATGACCGGGGTTTGCGGCGCTCAGGTCCGCGCCCGCTTCTCCACGTTGGCACTCCGCTCCGGTACGCCGAACTCCTTGCGGCAGACCTCGGCGAGCACGGCAACGCCCTCGCGGATCTGCTCGTGCGAGGGGCTGGCGAAACACAGCCGCAGCCGGCTGCCGGCATGGGCCTTGTCGGTCGACCATTCCGGCCCGGGATTGATGGCGACGCCGGCGGCCAGCGCCGCTTGATAGAGTTTCAACGTATCGACATTGTCGGGCAGTTTGACCCACAGGAAGATGCCGCCCTTGGGGTCATCGAATTCGGCCGAGGTGCCGAATTGCTCGTTGAGCGCCTCCATCAGCGTGTCGAGCTTGGCGCGCAGGCCGCGCGTCAGCTTCGGTACATGGGTTTCGAAATGCGGCGTGCAGTATTCCGCCAGCACCATCTGTTCCAGCGCGCCACTTCCGGCGTCGGTCTTCAGCGCCAGCATCCGCGACATCATTTCCCAGGGCGCGACGATGAAACCGACGCGCAGGGCAGGCGCGATCGACTTCGAGAACGAGCCGATGTGGACGACGCCGCCGTGCTGGCTCATGGCGTAGATCGCCGGCGGGCGCTCGCCGCTCCAGATCAGGTCGGCGTAGCAATCGTCCTCGAAGATCGGCACGCCGTACTCTCGCGACAGGTCAAGCATCTCCGCGCGCCGCCTCTGCGGCATGATCGTGCCGGTCGGGTTCTGCACGGTCGGGATGGTGTAGATGTATTTCGGCGTGACGCCGCGCCGCTTGTGGTCGGCAAGCGCGGCCGCCAGCGCATCCATCCGCATGCCGTCCTCGTCCAGGGGAATGCCGACCGTCTTGACGCCGAGCCGCGTCAGCCGGTTCAGCGAGCCCTGATAGGTTTCCTGCTCGATCAGCACCGCGTCGCCACGCGCAAGCAATGTCTGATTGACGAGGTCGAGCGCCTGCAGCGAACCCGAAACGATCATGATGTCGTCGGCGGTGCAGGCGATGCCGGCATCGCGCTTGAGCTTTGCGGTCAGGAACTCGCGCAGGGGACGATAGCCCTGCGGGCCGCTGGCAAGGCCGTAGGTCGCCAGCGTCCTGCCCTCGCGTTTGAGCACGGCATTGATCGCATCGATCAGGCCGTCGACCGGAACCTGGTCCGGATCATTGTTGCCGCCGACGAAGCTGTATTTGGCAAGGCCCGTCCACCGCGCCGCCGGCGCCGGCAAACCGGCTGATAGCAATGGCGCGAAGTCGAAGAGGGTTGCGGTAGACATGGATGTTT
>CAWBRL010000058.1:0-59624 GCA_963791165.1 uncultured Alphaproteobacteria bacterium
ACTCCCGTTTTGTTTTTCGTTGAGAAGGCCGCAGCCTTCTTGCAGGCTCGTTCTTGCAGGCTAGTTCTCTGACGATCCTGATCGGCCGTCCCTGGCTGATGAAGGCATAATGTCCGGGTCCGACGCTGCCGACCATCAGCGCCTCGACCGCGGGCTCGGCGATCTCGCTTGTGGCCGCCCAGTCGACCACGAAATTGGCCCCGGTGCCGCCGCGCACGTCGTTGGCGGCGATGAAGACCTCGATCGTCGAGAACGGTTTTAGCGCAACCGGCGATTTGAGGTAGCTCTCCACCATCTTGCCTGATGTGTCGAAATAGGCGATCCGCTTCAGCACCAGCGGGCGGGTTTCGGAGGCGTTGTGGACGCTTAGCGTGACCGAAAAATCGGCCCGCAACTTGCCCTGGCTCATCAAGACGCTGGAATAGACCGGCACGTAGAACGCGCCTGACACGGCGAGGTTCTCGGTGGGAACTGCGGTGAGAGAGCCGGCAAAATTTTGTTCGATGTGACCTGCGGTTTGCGCGCCGGCTGGAGGGCTGTGCAGGATCGACAGCACGGCCAGAATCGCGAAAAAAGGCCCCATTCTGCGGCTGCGACGCATTGTTTGTTTGACCCCTGCGCCGGGACCTCTAGGTTGCAGGAGGGGAAAGTCCGGAACCATGCACGAGCTTATTCGCGATATCACTTTCTGTATCCTGTTCGCCTGGGGACTTGGCCTGTTAGCCCATTTTACGCGGCAGCCCCTGATCCTGGCCTACCTTATCGCCGGGTTCCTCATTGGTCCATTCGGCATGGGCTGGGTCAAGTCGCAGGAATCGATCACCGTCATCTCCGAACTCGGCCTGATCTTCATGCTGTTCATGATCGGGCTGGAAATCGACCTGAAGAAGATCGTGCGCGCCGGCAAGGTGATCCTGTTTGCGGCGGGCGGGCAATTGATCGGCGGCGTCCTGCTCGGAATATTGTTCTTTATGGCGATCGGGCTGTCGATGGGCGGCGGCAAGTTCGACGCGCTCTATCTCTGCGTCGCCTGCGCGCTGTCGAGCACGGTCATCATCGTCAAGGTGCTGTACGAGAAGCGCGAACTCGACACGCTGCCCGGCCGCATCACGCTCGGCGTGCTGGTGCTGCAGGACATCTTTGCGATCCTGTTTCTCGCGGTGCAGCCGAGCCTCGATAATCTGCAGATCAGCGTGGTCCTGATCTCGATCGGCCGGGTCGGCGTGCTGGTGGCGACCGCTTTGGTGCTGAGCCGCTACGTGCTGCCATGGCTGTTTCACCACATCGCGCGCCGGCCGGAACTGGTCCTGCTCGGCGCGCTGGCCTGGTGCTTTCTGATCGGCGAGATCGCCGAGCAGCTGCATCTGTCGCGCGAGATGGGCTCGCTGGTGGCCGGCGTCTCGCTGTCGACATTCCCCTATGCGCTCGACGTCACCGCCAAGGTCACGACGCTGCGGGATTTCTTCATCACGCTGTTCTTCGTCGCACTCGGCATGACGATCCCGATTCCCGGCCTGTCGGTGATCGGGCTGGCGCTGTTGATTGCGGCCTTCACGATCGTCAGCCGGGTGCTGACGACGTTTACGCCGCTCTATCTGATGAAGCAGGGCCTGCGCGCCAGCCTGTTGCCGGCGATCAACCTGGCGCAGATATCCGAGTTCTCGCTGGTGGTGATCCAGACCGGTATCACGGCAGGCCATATCAGCACCGAGACGTCGAGCGCCGCGTCGTTTGCTTTCGTGGTGCTGGCGGTCGTTAGCACGTTCGTGATGGCGCGCAGCGATCAGGTCACGCGCGGCCTGATCGGTCCCTTGAAGCGGATCGGCTTGCGCGATCTCGATCACAAGCATGACGCCGACGCCGACCATGAGGGCGGGCACGGGGAGGCGCGCCGGGTCGTCATCCTCGGCTTCTTCCGCGCCGCCAGCGCGCTGCTGAGCGAGATCGAACGTCGCAGTCCCGCGGTCCTCGAGCAGATCACCGTGATCGACTTCAACCCCACGGTGTTCCGGACATTGACCGACCGCGGCATGCACGTGGTCTACGGCGATATCAGCAATGTGGATACGCTGGTGCATGCCGGCGTCGGCAACGCCGAACTGATCATCCTCAGCATCCCGGACTCGCTGTTGAAGGGCGCCGACAATGAAAAGCTGGTCCGGCATGTCCGCTCGCTCAATCCAACGGCCAAGATCGTGGCGACCGCGGAGATGCTGGCCAGCGTCGACGATCTCTATGCGGCCGGGGCCGATTACGTGACGGTGACCCGGCTCAGCGACGCCCACGAACTCTACAAGGTGATCGAGGCCGCGCAGGCCGGCCTGCTGGAAGACAAACGCGCCGAGACCGACGCCCTGCTCAGCGAGCGCCGCGAGGTCTTGCCGTAGCGTTCACAGGCTGCTTTCCTGCGCCATAGCGTCGGCGAAAGCGGCGCGGCGTCGCGCGATGAAGCCGGCGATCAGGATCGCGGCGACGAGCAGCCAGACGGTCACCGCGATCGGGCTCTCGACATAGATCCAGGGATCGCCCTGGCTCAGGAACAGCGCCTCGCGAAAGTGCTTCTCGATATTCGGCCCGAGGATGAGGCCGACCACCAGCGGCGCGAGCTGGAACTTCATCTTGTTGAAGGCGTAGCCGACGATGCCGGCGGCGAGCAGCACCCAGACGTCGAAAATGCTGTTGCGGACGCTGTAGGTGCCGATCACGGAAAGCACCAGCAGCAGCGGAATGAACAGATAGTGCGGAATCCTGAGCAGGCTGACCCAGACGCCGACCATCGGAATGTTCAGCGCCAGCAGCATGACGTTGCCGATATAGGCCGAGGCGATCAGGCCCCAGAAGATTTCCGGGTGCTGGGTGATGAGCAATGGCCCGGGCTGGATACCCTGCACCAGCATGGCCGAAATCATCAGCGCCGCGATCGGCGTGAAGGGAATGCCGAGCGCCAGCAGCGGCACCAGCGAGGCGGTGGCGGCGGAATTGTTGGCGGCTTCCGGCCCCGCGACGCCTTCGATCGCGCCGCTGCCGATCTCGTGAGCGTATTTCGAGGTCGCCTTTTCCAGCCGGTAGGAGGCGAACGAAGCCAGCGTCGCTGCCGGTCCCGGCACCAGACCGAACAGGAACCCGAGCGACGTGCCGCGCAGCCAGGACGGCACGGCGCGTCGCCATTCGGTGCGCGTCGGCAGCAGGTCGCGCATCTTCACCGACTCCGGCCGGTTCGCGGCATGCGCCCTGTCTTCGACCAGCAGCATCAGCTCGGCAAAGCCGTATAGCCCGACCACGACCGGCACCAGCGACACGCCCTCGGCGAGGTCCGGAATGCCAAAGGTGAAGCGCGTCTCGCCGGTGACCGCTTCCTGGCCGATGGTCCCTAACATCAGCCCGAGCGTCATCGGCAGCAGCGCGGAGGCCAGCGTGCCGCCCGAAATCCGCGACATCACGATCAGCCCGCCCGCGGTCAGCGCGAAGAATTCCGCCGGTCCGAACAGGATCGCGACCTGGGCGAGATACGAGGAGAACATCATGACGCCGATGACGGCGAGCGTGCCGCCCACAAAGGAGCCGACCGCGACGATGGTCAGCGTCGCGCCGGCGCGGCCCTTCTTGGCGAGCTGATAGCCGTCGATGGCGGTCACGACGGAGGCGGACTCGCCGGGAATATTGAGCAGGATCGCCGTGGTCGAGCCGCCATACATCGATCCGTAGAAGATGCCGGCCATCATGATCAGGCCCGCGGTCGGATCGAGCGAGAAGGTCAGCGGCAGGATCAGCGCCACGCCCGCGACCGGGCCCAACCCTGGCAGCACGCCGATCGCCGTGCCCGCAAAGGCGCCTGCAAAGGCCGCCAGCAAATTGGCCGGCGTCGCAGCGACGCTCAATCCGTAAAGCAGGCCCTGAAGGGAGTTCATTCTTGCACCGTCATTCCGGGACACGCGACTTCGCGTGGACCCGGAATCCAGAGGTTGTTGCGGGAGATTCTCTGGTGCGCAATTGCGCACCAAAGTTCGACGCTTCGCGGCGCCCCGGAATGACGGAATGTCAGAACAGCCATTGCCGGAACAATCCCCCGGGCATCTGCACCTTCAGAAGCCGGACAAAGAACCACTCGAAACCGATCGCGATCGCGATGGCGTAGATCGAAAGCCGCACGATCGACCTGTGGGGATCATCCGACAGCAGCCACATGCTGGCCGCCAGGAACAGCGCCGAGGCGACCATGTTTCCGATGATGGGCATCACGAGGAAGTAGATCGCGAAGGCGGCAAGCAGCAGGAGCAGCCTGCGAAGGTCGGCGCCGGTGGGGAGCGAGAAGGCCGCCGGCACGGATTGATCGGCGCCATGCTTTTCAAGCAGCACGGATATGGCCGAGATCGCCAGTAGAACGCCGATGGCGATGGGAAAAATCGCCGCGCCCGGCTTGTGCCATCGCCCAAACGAGAGCGTCTGCCAGGCGTCCGTCACGTAGACCACGGCGAGCAGCAGCGCGAGCAGGGCGGCATACCGCCGCGCCGCCGGCAGCGAGAAACTTCGTTCCGGCGTCACTTGTCGTCGTCCAGGAATTTGATGACGTCGCGGAACTTGCCGTCATAGCCGGCAAGTTCCTTCTTCATGTCGTCGCCGAATTTAGGATCCCAAGTGTAGCCATTGGCCTTGAGGAAGTTCTTGAATTCCTCGCTTTCGACGATGACTTTCGAAACCGCGAGCAGTTTATCGAGCACCGGCTTCGGCAGGCCGTTCGGCGCGATCACGTAGTAGCCGACCGGAAAGGTGTCTTTCCACGGCGTTTCGCCGATCGGTTTGGCTTCCGGCAGCAGATCGTATTTGCCCTCCTGGAAAACCGCGAGCACGCGCAGCTTGCCGGCATCGATCTGCCCCTTCATGCCCGGAGCGAAACCGGCGGTGCCGTCGACGCGGCCGCCGAGCGCCGCCAGCGTCGCCTCGCCGCCACCGCCGGTGAACGGCACGGTCGCGATGCGCAGGCCGGCCAGCTTGTTGAGCTGCTGAATCGCGATGTCGTTGACGGAACGCAGGCCGGACACCGAAACCTTCAGCTTCCGCGGGTTGGCCTTGGCTTCAGCGAGGAAGTCGTCAAGCGTCTTCCAGCGCGCGTCTGCCGGCACCGCGAGGATCACCGGCAGGTCCGAGAGTTTTGCGATCGACTGGTAGTCGTTGGCCGATTTCCAGACCAGTCCCTTCATTTCATGCGGCTGGTACGCCAGCGACGAACTGGAGCCGAGCCCGATCGTGTAGCCGTCAGGGGCGGCGCGGATCACGGCGCCGGTGCCGATGGTCGCGGATGCGCCCGGCTTGTTCTCGACGATCACCTTGACCTTGAGTTGCTTTTCCAGCAGCTCGGCATATTTACGGCTTATCGGGTCGGTCGAGCCGCCCGGCGCGTAGGGTACGTAGAAGGTGATGTCGCGGGTTGGCCACTCGTCGGCGGCGCGGGAGGCGTCCGGCAATACCGGAAATCGACGCCGCCAGGGCGAGAGCCGCCCATGCCATGCGGCGGAAATTCGATTGAGAACGCATCATGTCTCTTCCCCAACGGCTGCTTCTTGTTTTTGTGCGGGCGACCATGGCGATTGGGACCTGACGTCGTCAATGATTTTTCGTTTTTCGGCCCGGTGGTAGCATTGCGTTTCCGTCATGCCCGCTGGCGAGGCTCTGCCTATTGATGCTGGCGCAGACGATTGAGTCCGGCTAATGCACTTGGTGCACCCAGCGAGATTTTGGAAAAAATGGCCGATACCATCCAGGAAGTTCTGCAAGCCTTTGCCAACGGCGAACTCGTCGTCGTTACCGACGACGACGACCGGGAGGGCGAGGGCGATCTGATCGTTGCGGCCTCGCTCTGCACGGCGGAAAAGATGGCATTCATCATTCGCCATACCTCAGGCATCGTCTGTGCGCCGATCACCACCGAGGACGCGCGCCGGCTGCGGCTCGACCCGATGGTGGCGCACAACGAGTCCAATCACACCACCGCCTTTACGGTCTCGATCGACTACAAGCCCGATGGCGGCACCGGCATTTCGGCGGATGAGCGCGCTTCCTGCTGCCGTGCGCTCGCCAACCCCAATGCAGGCGCCAATGATTTCGCCCGGCCGGGCCACATCTTCCCGCTGATCGCCCGCGACGGCGGCGTGCTGCTGCGCTCGGGCCATACCGAGGCGGCGGTCGATTTGTGCAAGCTCTCAGGGCTCCCGCCGGTCGGCGTCATCAGCGAGCTGATGAATGACGACGGCACCGTCATGAAGGGCGCGCAGGTCGCGCGCTTCGCCGCCACCCACAAGCTCAAGCACGTCACGATCGCTGACATGATCGCCTACCGCCAGGCGCGCGAGAAGCTGATCGAGCGGGTCGCGACGTTTACCACCGACAGCCCGATCGGCCCGTTGCAGGGTTATGCCTATCGTTCGCCGTTCGACGAGATCGCGCATGCGGCATTCGTCTACAACGGCATCGGCGACGGCAAGAACGTGCTGACGCGGCTGCACAAGCCCAACATCGTCAAGGATCTCTTCACCGGCCAGGCGCGGATGCAGATCGTGCTGAACCATTTCAAGGATGCCGGCCGCGGCGTGCTGGTGTATTTGCGCGATGGTGCGGCCGGGGTTCCCGTCGAGCCGGTCGGCGAACAGAAATCGGCGGAAGCCGATCGCAACCGGCAATGGCGCGAAGTCGGTGTCGGAGCGCAGATCCTGCGCGATCTCGGAATTACTTCGATCCGCCACCTGACGTCGTCGGTACACGATTACAAGGGACTGTCCGGCTTCGGCATCGAGATCGTCTCCAACGAAAAGTTGGAAGGATAGCGTTCGTCATTCCGGGGCGATGCGCAGCATCGAACCCGGAATCTCGAGATTCACCGATTTGCGATTGCAAATCTGAGGTTCGTGGTATCGCACGCCCCGGAATGACGATGGCGATAGCGTCACCCCAATCCATTTGCGCTTCGGCCGATAGCGCATTAGTTTGTCAACAACTTCCTTGAGGACAGCAAGGCGAAAGGGATTTTCATGAGCGTGCGCCCTCAGACCAAGGACAAGCCGACCGCGGCGGGTTTCCAATGGGACGATCCGTTCCTGCTCGACGAGCAGCTGACCGAAGACGAGCGCATGATCCGCGACACCGCGCGCGCCTATGCGCAGGACAAGCTGCAGCCGCGCATCGTCAAGGCCTATCTCGAAGAAAAGACCGACCGCGAGATCTTCAACGAGATGGGCGAACTCGGCCTGATCGGCATCACGCTGCCGGAGGAATATGGCTGCGCCAATGCCAGCTACGTCGCCTATGGCCTGGTGGCGCGCGAGATCGAGCGTGTCGATTCCGGCTATCGCTCGATGAACTCGGTGCAGTCGTCGCTGGTGATGTACCCGATCTACGCCTATGGCGACGAGAACCAGCGCAAGAAATACCTGCCGAAGCTTGCCACCGGCGAGTGGGTCGGCTGCTTCGGCCTGACTGAGCCGGATGCCGGCTCCGATCCCAACGGCATGAAGACCCGCGCCGAGAAGGTCTCCGACGGCTACCGGCTGACCGGCAGCAAGATGTGGATTTCCAACGCGCCGATCGCCGACGTCTTTGTCGTCTGGGCGAAATCCGCCGCGCATGACAACCAGATCCGCGGCTTCGTTCTTGAGAAGGGCATGAAGGGCCTGTCGGCGCCGAAGATCGGCGGCAAGCTGTCGCTGCGCGCCTCGGTCACCGGCGAGATCGTGATGGACGGCGTGGTGGTGCCGGAGAGCGCGCTGCTGCCCAACGTATCCGGCTTGAAGGGCCCGTTCGGCTGCCTCAACCGCGCCCGCTACGGCATCTCCTGGGGCGCGATGGGCGCCGCCGAGGACTGCATGCACCGTGCCCGCCAATACACGCTCGACCGCAAGCAGTTTGGCCGGCCCCTGGCGGCCACCCAGCTGGTGCAGAAGAAACTCGCCGACATGGAAACCGAAATCGCGCTCGGGCTGCAGGCTTCTCTCCGTGTCGGCCGCCTGATGGACGAGGGCAAGATGGCCCCTGAGATGATCTCGATCGTCAAGCGCAACAATTGCGGCAAGGCGCTCGACATCGCACGCGTGTCCCGCGACATGCACGGCGGCAACGGCATCCAGATCGAATACCACGTGATGCGCCACACCGCGAATTTGGAAACCGTGAACACCTATGAAGGCACCCACGACGTCCACGCCCTGATCCTGGGCCGGGCGATAACGGGCATTCAGGCGTTTTCATAAGTAGGTCGCGAGGAAGCCTGGCTGTGACCCACTTTCCGCTGTCATCGCCCGCGAAGGCGGGCGATCCAGTACTCCGGGAAATCTCGTTTCATCTCGAACGTCGGCGATTACTGGATACCCCGCCTACGCGGGGTATGACGACTGAGGTCGTTTGACCGGTTCGCCGCTTAGGAACTTCCCATGGCCGAAAACGACGACATCCCGTTCAACCGCGATTTTCCGCTTCTGCCCGGCGTCGTCGACGAGGCCCGCCCCGGCGTGCGGCGGGTTCTCTGCGACAATCCGAGCCCGTTCACCTTCACCGGAACGGTCAGCTACATCGTGGGCAAGGGCAAGGTCGCGATCATCGATCCCGGCCCTGATGACGAGGCGCATGCCAAAGCGCTGCTGGACGCCGTGCGCGGCGAGACCGTGACGCATATTTTCGTCACCCATACCCATCGCGATCACTCGCCGAACACGGCGCGGATCAAGGCCGCCACCGGCGCGCCCGTCTATGCGGAGGGGCCGCATCGCGCCTCGCGGCCGCGCTTCGAGAGCGAGAAGCACAATCCGGAATCCGGCGCCGACCGCGACTTCAGGCCCGATATCGAGGTCAAGGACGGTGATGTCATCGAAGGGACGGGCTGGGCGCTCGAAGCGGTGGCGACGCCCGGCCACACCGCCAACCATCTGGCGTTCGCGTGGCCGGAGCGAAAGATCAATTTCGTCGGCGACCACGTGATGGGCTGGTCGACCTCGATCGTGGCACCCCCGGACGGAGCGATGACCGACTACATGGCCTCGCTGGCGCGGCTGGAAGCTCGCAGCGAGGATCTGTATTTCTCAGGCCATGGGCCGGAAATTCCGGAAGGGCCGCGTTACGTGCGTTTCCTGACCCGGCATCGTCAGGCCCGCGAGGCCTCGATCCTGCACCGGCTCGCCAAGGGCGAGGCCGATATTCCCACCATGGTGCGCGCGATCTATATCGGTATCGACCCGCGGCTGACGGGAGCTGCCGGCTATTCCGTGCTGGCCCACCTGGAAGACCTGGTCGCCCGCGGCATCGTCGCGACCGACGGCGATCCGGTGATCGGTGGCACGTACCGCATGGTTTGATGTTGCTGCGTCATTCCGGGATGGTGCGTAGCACCAGACCCGGAATCTCGAGATTCCGGGTTCGTGCTTCGCACGCCCCGGAATGACTTACGTCACTTCTTCACCGTCTTCGCCTGAGCCTTGGCCGGCGTTTGCGGCTTCTTCGGCGCCGCGGATTTGGCGTTGTCGACCGCGGCGTTGATGTCCTCGATCAGCTTGGTGACGCGCGCGGCATTGCTGCCGAGGTCGCTCTCGAAATAGCGCGAGGAGGAGCGGATATCGACGCGCGATTCCTCGCCGTCCGGGGTGATGCGGATCGAGACGTCCTCGCGGAATCCCATGATCGGCGTTCGCGCCACCGCCTCGATGCGTCCGATGCGGCGCGGCGGCTGTGGCGGACGTTCGTCGATGACGAGCCATTTGCGCTTGGCGATCAGCGCGAGCGCGACCTCATAGGCCCGCTGCGGCGGCACTTCGAGCTCCACGGTTTCGATCTCGGGATAGGCCAGCCGCTGCTGCTCGGCGGAATAGAGCCCGGCATACACCGCGGAGTTGGCGCCTTCGCCGCTGCGCAGCCGCGCCAGCGCCTCGAAGCGCGGCGGATCGATCGGATCGGTGGTGATGTCGTAAATCTTCGGCAGCTTGCGGTACTGCAGGCCGAGATAGGCCGGGTAGGCGAGGACGACGGCGTTGATCAGGAACGCCAGCAGGATCCGGCCCATGCCGCGCGACCCGTTCTGCCAGATCGCGGCAAACGCGGCGAGGCCGACCAGGATGGAAAGAACCGCAAGGCCTAGCGCGCCGAAGAACGTCGCCAGCGCCGGCTTCATCTCCAGAAAGCCGAAGCGGACGATCAGGATCGAGACGATCACCGCGACCACAGAGAATATCGCGAGGTTGCGTGACCAGGTGGCCAGGCTGGACACGGGCTCCGACTGGTAGGGAGCGGAAAACCTGCGGGCCATCGGTGAAATCTGCCGGGTTGGAGCCTGTCTGGACGACCATCGGGGTCGAGTTGCAAACCCTGAGCTTGAGACCACGGCTGCCCACGAATTTCAAGGTTTGCAGGCGATCCTGATCGGGCAATGGACAGGCTATGACAACCTTACCGGTTAACCATTCCCATAAATGGATTGTTAGTTGTAGATTGACTCGGTCCTACTTTGGTCTACCTGTCGCCCTCAGTCTGTCGCATTCGCCCGCGGGACTGTCTGCTAAAGACATGGGCGAACGTCGATCGAAAAAGGGAAGCTGCGGGCGTCCGTAGATGCTGTAAAATGATCTCACCTCCCGGATCCGGTTGCTGCCGGATCCGCAGGGGGGTGCGGCGTTGTCCTTGGGGTTTGAGGGATCGCGCAGCATAGTCGGCGTAGGTCCGCGGGGGCTGCTGTAAGGCCCGTCAGGGCGAGTGTTAGTATGAGTGACCCAAAACACGGCGGAATTCTCGGCCCGAACGATCCGGCTTATTACGCACCGCGTGAGTTGAGGGAACGGGCGGCGGCCGGGGAGCCGGACTCCGTTCTCAAGCAAGCCGCCGAGTGGCGTCCGCGGCTGACCGCGGAAGATCCGCCGCCGCAAGTGCCGGGCAGGCCGCTCCAGCGCCGTGAGAATTCCGAGTTGTTCAACAAGGCCGTCGCCCAGGCCTTGCAGGAATCGATGGAGCCCACGCTCGTCGAGGCGCCATCCGTGCTTCGCGACATGTCGGGACGGCGCGCGCTGTTCAGCGTGGCGCTCAGGTTGTCGATCGCGGTGGTGGTTGCGGCGGGCATTGCGGCGGTTCTCGTCATGGCCATCCCGGCGTCGCAGCGCCCCGGAAGCGACATGCCATCGATTTCGGCGATCTGGCAGTCGGCGAAATCGTCGCTGCTTCCGGCGCCGCAACAGCCGCCACTCAAGCGCACCGCGACCTTGTTCGCGCAGGACGGCAGCGCGCTCGTCAACGATGCGCTGCCGCTCGGCATTCATGTGGGCGCGCCTCCTCCGGCCGCCTTCGTCGCGATCAATGGGCTGCCGGCCGGGGCCCGGCTGACATCCGGCAGGCGTGTCGCCAACGAGTGGCGCGTGCCCGCAACGGAAATTTCCGGGGTATCGGTCATTCCCTCCGATGGCTTCGTCGGTCAGGTGCAGTTAACCGCGGAATTGCGCGACGGCGACGGCGCGGCACTTGTCGCCGGCACGACGCGATTGTCTTGGACGGCGCCACGCGCCGCTGCTGTGCCGCTAGCCGCCCAGCCGCCGGTTGTCGTGCCGCCGCCCGCCCGTGTCGCTGCCGTGCCGCCGGCCGCAAGCCCGACGGTCCCGCCGCCGGCCGCGGTCGCGCCGCCGGTTGCGCCGTTGGCAGCTTCCCCGTCGCCGCAGGCCGACGTCGTGCGCAACCTCGACTCGAAGGAAATCCTGGTTCTCGTCAAACGCGGGCAGGAATTGCTCGCCAGCGGCGACGTCCAGTCCGCAAGGTTGCTGTTGCAGCGTGGCGCGGAAGCGCGGGACGCCCGCTCCGCGCTGCTGCTCGGCACCACCTACGATCCGGCATTGCTCAAGCAACTCGGTGCCAACGGGCTCGCAGACGTCGCGCAGGCCCGCAACTGGTACCAGAAGGCAAGAGAATGGGGCGAGCCCGCCGCTCAACGTCAGCTTGAAGCGCTTGCGGTTTCCCGCTGATTTCAACCGCAATTTCTGAAATGACTCACTCTTCGTCATGGCCGGGCTTGTCCCGGCCATCCACGTCTTTATTGCTCGGAGCAGGGACGTGGATGCCCGGCACAAGGCCGGGCATGACGAGCGAAATCAACAATACCCGATTTTACCGGCTGCTTTTCAAGCCGGATTCTCACGCCGCGGCGTTCGGAAAGCGGTAGCTCTTGAACTGATCGCGCAGCGCGGTTTTCAGGATCTTCCCGGTGGCGGTGTGCGGGATGCCGTCGACGAAGGCGACGTCATCGGGCATCCACCATTTTGCGATCTTGCCATCCATGAATTTCAGGATGTCTTCGCGCGTTGCGCTCTGGCCCTGCTTGAGCTGGATGATGAGAAGCGGGCGCTCGTCCCATTTGGGATGATAGACGCCGATCACGGCCGCTTCCGCGACCGCAGGGTGGGCGACCGCGAGATTTTCCAGATCGATCGACGAAATCCATTCGCCGCCGGACTTGATGACATCCTTGGAGCGGTCGGTGATCCGCATATAGCCGTGCGCGTCGATGGTCGCGACGTCGCCGGTGTCGAAAAAGCCTTCGTCGTCGAGGATCTCGGCATCGACCCGGAAATAGGCCTTGGCGACCGCGGGGCCGGCCACCTTGAGGCGGCCGAAGGTCTTGCCGTCCCACGGCAGTTCCTTGTTGGCATCGTCGGTGATCTTCATCTCGACGCCGAACGGCGGGTAGCCTTGAGTCTGCAGGATGTCGAGCCGTTCCTCGCCGGCGAGTTCGGCGAAGGGGGGCTTCAGCGTCGCGAGCGTCCCGATCGGGCTCATTTCGGTCATGCCCCAGGCGTGGCGCACGCCGACGCCCATGTCGATGAACGACTTGATCATCGAGCGCGGCATCGCCGAGCCGCCGCAGACCACCATACGCAGGTGCGGCAGTTTCAAATTGCCGGCGGCCATGTGGTTGAGCAGCATCAGCCACACCGTCGGGACGCCCGCGGTGTGCGTCACCTTCTCGGTCGATAGCAGCTCGTAGACGGAGGCGCCGTCGAGTTTTGCGCCGGGCATCACCAGCTTGGTGCCCATCGAGGGCGCGGAGAACGCGATGCCCCAGCTATTGGCGTGGAACAACGGCACCACCGGCAGCATTGTATCAGCGGCGTTGGCGCCGAGCGAGTCGCCGGTATTGGCCATCAGCGCGTGCAGCACGTTGGAGCGATGCGAATACAATACGCCTTTCGGATCGCCCGTGGTGCCAGAGGTGTAGCACATCGCGGCGGCGGTATTTTCGTCAAAGTCCTTCCACTTGAACTTGCCGTCGGCTTCCGCGATCCAGTCCTCATAGGCGACCGCGTTCTTCAGCGTGGTCTGCGGCATGTGGGCCTTGTCGGTGAACACGATGTAGCGTTCGACGCTCGGCAGGTTGGCGGCGATCTTTTCCAGGATCGGCACGAAGGTAATGTCGGTCATGACCACGCGATCCTGCGCATGGTTGATGATCCAGGCGATCTGGTCGGGGAACAGCCGCGGATTGACGGTGTGGCAGATCGCGCCGATTCCCATGATGCCGTACCAGGCTTCGAGATGGCGCCAGGTGTTCCAGGCGATGGTGGCGACGCGGTCGCCGAGCTTGATGCCGTCGCGATCGAGCCGTTGCGATACTTTCAGCGCGCGCGCATGAATTTCGGCGTAATTGGTGCGATGAATGGGACCTTCGACCGACCGCGTGACGACCTCTTGCGTGCCGTGATACTTCGCCGCGTGTTCGATGATCCGGTGACAAAGCAAAGGCCAGTCTTGCATCAATCCGAGCATACGCACTTCCCTCCGATGGTTTGTTTGTTGCCGCACGATCCGCGAACCTTTCGGGCGGATCGGGGTTAAGTTCATGGAATTGAAATGAACTTTACCGCGCAGAAAGCAAGCCGAAAATGGGCTAATGGCGCCTTTGGCCGCATTGCCGCGGCAATGGTTACCGCTGCCGCGGTCAGCCTCCTGCTTGGCATGCCAGGCGAGCCAGCCTGGGCCGCGAAAGCGTACCGTGCGGCGCCGTGGGCCGATCTTTTCAGGGATACGTCGCCGAGGCTGCGGGGAGCGCCGCGCGGAGCCGTCCGCCGCGCGGCCGTGCCGCTGCCGCAGCCGCGCCCGGCCGAGGCGCCGTCGACCGAGCCCGGGCAGCCGGTCGAGAAGGAGGAGGCGGCTTCCCCGAACGGCAAGTCCAAAGAGCAGGCCAAGGATCAGACCAGCCCTTCACCGCAGCCGATGCCGCAACCGTCGGCCTGCCGGCTGGCGCTGACCGACGCCATCGCCATTGCGCCCAGCATTCCCGATATCCATGGCACCGGTGGCTGCGGCGGCGAGGACCTGGTGCGGTTGGAGGCGATCGTGCTGCCGGACAAGCGGCTGGTTTCGGTGAAGCCAGCGGCCATCCTGCGCTGTCCCATGGCGTCCGCGCTGGCCGAATGGATCCGCAACGATATCGCGCCGCTCGCGGCCGGCCTCGGCAGCACCATCTCCGACCTCGATAATTTCGACTCCTACGAATGCCGCGGCCGCAACCGCGTCGCAGGCGCAAAGCTCTCCGAACATGGCCGCGCCAATGCGCTCGATGTCCGCGCCTTCAAGCTCGCCAACGGCCGTGCGATCTCGCTCACCGATCGCACCGTGCCGCGCGAGTTGCGCGAGAGCGTGCTGCATTCAGCCTGCACGCGGTTTCCGACCGTGCTGGGGCCGGGCTCGGACGGGTATCACGAGGACCATATCCATCTCGATCTGATGGAGCGGCGCGGCAATTATCGAATCTGTCAGTGGAACGTATGGGACCCGCTGCCGCAAGTCGCGCCCCTGTTGCCGGCCGAACGGCCAGACGAAGCGCCACCGCGCGAAGTCGCCGCCAAATCTGATGCAACGAAGTCTGATGCAGACAGGCCAGCAGCCGACAAGACCGGCGCTACGAAATCGGACGACGAGAAGACGGAAGAGGCCGAACCTGTGCGCGAGGAGAAGCCGGCAACAAAAAAGCGCCGGCAAAACCGGCGCTCTTGATGATCGACTGCGGCGTAAGTGTCGCCGGCTATTGGGCCATCGGACCGTTGCCGCCGCCCTGCAGCGCCATCTTGGAATTGAACGGCGAGTCACCCTGCTTGGGCTCGAGCACGACGACAACCGTGCCTTGCTTGACGCGGCTGTAGAGATCGATGACGTCCTCGTTGGTCATGCGGATGCAGCCCGACGAAATCGATGCGCCGATATATTCCGGCTGGTTGGTGCCGTGAATGCGGAACAGGGTGTCGCGATTGCCCTGGTAGAGATAGAGCGCACGGGCGCCGAGCGGATTGTCGACGCCGCCGGCCACCGAGGCAGGCAGGCCTTCGATGCGCTTGTGAATGTCGGCGGTCGGCGTCCATTTCGGCCATTCCGCCATGTTGCCGACGCGGGCAATACCGGAGAACGCGAGCGCGTCCTCGCCGACGGTCACGCCGTAGCGGATCGCCTTGCCGCTGTCCTGCACCAAGTACAGATAGTGGTTATCGGAATCGACCACGATGGTGCCGGGCAGTTCCTTGCGGTGATAGTCGACGATGGCGCGGCGGAAGGGTTCCGCCGGCGGAACCGCAGCGTAACGCGCCTTGGCAAGCTGGGCCTTGTCGCTCGGCTTGAGTGTGGCCTCGGGTGCGGACTGATAGGTGGTTGCTTGCATGCAGCCGGACAACATGAAGCCGGCGGCAAGGACCCCGAACATAACTTTCAGCGACGACATGATACTTCCAATCGAAACTCTTGCATTCACAGCACCAATCCTGTGCCCCAAACGCGACGATTCCATTAATCGGAGTATCCGCAAAAACCGGTAATTATGCCAGCCTTTGCGCGCCCGTTCGGCGCTGCGGGAGGCTGGCTGTGGCTTTTATGCCGCAAATTTTGCGGCTTCTGGTTGATTTCTGGGCACGGCTGGGGTTCCGTCAGGCGGGAGCCACGCCTGTGCCGCGCCCTTGCCGCAAATATGTATCGCCGGTTAAGGCCCGGGTCATGTAGCCCTTGCCAGAATCGGGTCTAGTGCGGCTGGCTAACCACAGCGTTTTCAAGCGAAGTGGGTGCCGGTTCGCGTTCAGGAAACGCGTCCAAACAAGAGTTTTTGCCTGTTCCGGAGTTCCCCATGCTGTCGGTCTATGTTGCCTCTGAATCCAGCCTGAAAAAGCTCCCGGAGACGGCCACGGCGGCATTGCCGGACCACGCGATCTGGATCGACCTCGTCAATCCGACGATGGAGGAGGACCGCGCGGTGGAGCGGCTGGCCGGTATCGCGGTGCCGACGCGGGAGGACATGCAGGAAATCGAGATTTCCAGCCGGCTCTATATCGAGAACGGCGCCCGCTACATGACCGCGACGCTGATGTGCCAATCGGACACCGATATGCCGAGGACCACGGCGGTCACCTTCATCCTCGCCGGTCACCGGCTGGTCACCGTGCGTTACGACGCGCCGAAGCCGTTTGCGCTGGTCGAACACAAGCTGGCGCGGTCATGCCTGCCGGGGATTTCTGGCGAGATGGTGCTGATGGAACTGCTCGACGCGGTGATCGACCGTTGCGCCGACATTCTGGAGCGCGCCGGCGCCGAGGTCGACCAGGTCTCCCACGACATCTTCGAGCCCGAAAGCGAACGCCATGGCCAGGCCAAGCGCTATTCGCAGATCCTGATCGCGATCGGGCGCAAGGGCGATCTGGTCTCGAAGATTCGCGAGAGCCTGGTCTCGATCGGCCGGGTCGTCACGTTCCTGTCGGCGGTCGTGGAGGGCAGCAAATGGTCCAAGGACATGCGCGAGCAGCTCAAGACCATGCAGCGCGACGTCGTCTCATTGACCGACCACGCGTCTTACCTGTCCAACAAGATCACCTTCGTGCTGGATGCCATGCTCGGCGTCGTCAACCTGGAGCAGAACAACATCATCAAGCTGTTCTCGGTGATGGCGGTCGTGCTGATGCCGCCGACGCTGATCGCCTCGATCTACGGCATGAATTTCAAGATAATGCCGGAGCTCGAATGGCCGCACGGCTATCCGATGGCGCTACTGATGATGGTCATGGCAGCGGTGCTGCCGTACTTTATTTTCAGGTGGAAGAAGTGGCTGTAAATCAGGGTACCCGACGTGCGAAGCGCGCCTCAATTCCACTGCTAAAATTTGAGCGGTGCACTGAACGATTGATCGAAACTTGTCTGCGATAACACGTTCTCAGGCCGCGAGGACACCATGGTTGAGAAACACATAACGTCACCCAACGTGATCGATTTTGCGAGCTATCAGCAAGGTCGCGTCGTTGGCAGCGTGCAGGCGTTCTCGGCGCGGCTCTGCCGGCACTGTGGCGCGGCGCTGGCGGACGGCGAGAACGAGGACGAGTGTTCGAGCACGTTCAATGTCGACGCGTCTGTCGTGCGCGCAGCACAGCGCAAGTTTTACGCGGAGTGAACGGCGGACTCGAATTGGCGTAGGATGGGTAGAGCGAAGCGAAACCCATCAATCCCTGCGCGGAAACGTGATGGGTTTCGCTTCGCTCTACCCATCCTACGAGATCTCGCCGCGCCCTAAACGTGCTGGCCGCCGTTGATGTGGATCTCGGCGCCGTTCACGTAGGAACTGGTTTCCGTGCACAGCACATAGATGATCTTGGCGACCTCGTCGGGCGTACCGAGCCGGTGCATCGGGATCTGCTGTTCGACGATCTTCTCGGTGCCCGGCGACAGGATCGCGGTGTCGATCTCGCCCGGCGCGATCGAATTGACGCGCACGCCGACGCGGCCGAAATCGGACGCCATTTCCCGTGTGAGTGAAGCAAGCGCCGCCTTCGAGGTCGCATAGGCGACGCCGGCGAACGGATGCACCCGCGAGCCCGCGATCGAGGTGACGTTCACCACCGCGCCCTTGGCGTGCTTCAATTCCTCGATCAGCCCGCGCGCCATCATGATCGGCGCGAAGAAGTTGACGCGAAAAACATGGCTCCAGGTGTCGATATCGGTATCCATGGTGCCGAGCCGGCTTCCGCCCGCGCCCTTCGGCGAGATCGCGGCGTTGTTGACCAGCGCGTGCAGCTCGTCGTTTTCCAGCCGCCTGCGGATCTCCGAGATCGCGCGCGTGGTGTCGGCGTGATCGGCGAGGTCGACCTCGATGTGATCCTCCGGTCCCGCGCCCCACGGGCACACTTCAGGGAAGGCATGACGCGAACAGGTAATGACCCGCCAGCCGGCGGAGGAGAAACGGATCGCGGTGGCGTGGCCGATCCCGCGGCTGGCGCCGGTCAGAAGCAGCGTGCGCCGCGGCGCATTGGATGAAGAGGGCATGCAGGTTCTCTCGTTCTTGGTCATGCCCGGCCTTGTGCCGGGCATCCACGTCTTGCTTCGTCGCATAGAAGGAAGTCGTGGATGGCCGGGTCATCTTACACGAAGACACGCTTCGCGCTTATGCCCGGTCATGACGATCATTTCAGGGATAGAGCCGCACCTTCGACCACGCACCGTCAGGCGCTTCGCGGCGGAATTCGATGCGGTCGTGCAGACGGAACGGGCGGTCGTGCCAGAATTCGAAACGCCAGGGGTGAATACGCCAGCCGCTCCACCCCTGCGGGCGGGGCACGTCGCCGATCATGTGTTTGGCGGCGACCAGCGCGATCGCCTGCTCGAAGGCAAAGCGGCTCTCCAGCGGCTGCGACTGCTTGCTGGCCCAGGCGCCGATCTGCGCCTGCTTCGGCCGCGTGGCGAAATAGGCGTCGGCTTCTTCATCCGTTACCGGCGACACGTTGCCGCGGATGCGGACCTGACGGCGCAGCGACTTCCAGTGAAAGAGTAAAGCCGCCTTGGGATTTGCGGCGAGTTCGCGGCCCTTCTGGCTGGCGATGTGGCTGTAGAATACGAAGCCATCCGCGTCATAGCCTTTCATCAGCACCATCCGGACATCCGGCAGTCCGTCCGGGTCGACGGTCGCCAGCGCCATCGCGTTGGGATCGTTCGGCTCGGACTTCACGGCCTCCGCAAACCACTCGCCGAACAGCGCAAACGGTTCTTCGGCTGCGGTAAAATCACCCGATGTTAACGGTGTCGGGTGTTTGATGGAGGTCGTGTCCGTCATGTCAGGAGTTCCAGTTGCGTACCCTCGCGTCCCAGAGCGCGTTGCAGCCCCGATACGGGCTCGCCCTATATAGGGCATGGGGACGCGTTGGCCTATCGGCGATCGGGCCCACGGGCGCCGCCATGACACTGATTCTAATTGGCCTCGGCTCGGGCGGTTGCAGCCTGTCTCGCCTGGATGCCGCCTTTGCCAAAATGGACGGCAGCGACCGCACGGGTTCGCTGGGAAAGCAGGCGGCCAGCCCGCCAGCGCCGACCGAGAGCGATCTCGTCTTTGCCCGCACCGCCGCCTCAGACGTGCTGACCAAGGGCGACAAGGATTCCAGCCAGCCCTGGGAAAACCCGGAAACCGGCGCGAGGGGTTCGGTGACGCCGCTGTCCCAGGCCTATTCGGCGGACGATGGGCGCACCTGTCGGGATTTCCTCGCAAGCTATGTCAACGGCCGTTCCGAAAGCTGGCTGCAGGGCGCCGCCTGCAAGGCCAACCATGGCCGATGGGAGATCCATACGTTAAAGCCGTGGACTAAGGGCTAAACGCTTCAAACTTGGCCTCCAAGCCAGTTGCAAAAATGCAACTGGCTCCCCAGATAAAGCCAAAGCGGGCGATTTGCTCTAAGTTGAAAAATCCGAATTCTCGTGAAGGAGACCCGACGTATGCGCGACCCCTATGAGGTCTTGGGGGTGCCGCGGGGCGCCAGCGCTGCGGCGATCAAGAGCGCCTACCGCAAGCTCGCCAAGAAGCATCACCCCGACAGCAACACCAACGATCCGAAGGCTGCGGAGCGCTTTTCCGAGATCAATTCGGCCAACGAGATCATCGGCGACGAGGACAAGCGCAAGCAGTTCGATCGCGGCGAGATCGACGCCGAGGGCAAGCCGCGCTTTCAAGGCTTTCCCGGTGGCGACCCGCGCAGCCGCGCCGGCGGGCCCGGCGGCGGGTTCGAATCCTACACCTTCCGCACCGGTGGCAGCCCCGGAGGCGCGGGCGGTGGCGCGGGCTTCGAAGAGATTCTCAACAGCATGTTCGGCGGCGCCCGGGGCGGACGTCCCGGCGGGGGCGGACGTCCGGGCGGTGGGAGCCGAACCTATGAATTCGAAACCGGCGGCATCGGCCTCGATCTCGATCTGAACGTCGCCATGACGGTGTCGCTGGAAGAGTCGGTCAAGGGCGGCGAGAAGCGCGTCCGCTTGCCGACCGGCAAGGAGCTGAACGTCAAGATTCCGGCGGGCGTCACCGCCGGCCAGCAAATCCGGCTCAAGGGGCAGGGCGAGACCGCGCCGGGCCACCCGCCCGGCGATCTCCTGATCACGGTCAGCATCGCGCCGCATCCGTTGTTCAAGGTTGAAGGCAGCGATTTGCGCATCGATCTGCCGATCACGCTTTATGAAGCGGTGCTGGGCGGCAAGGTGCGGGTGCCGACGCTCGGCAGCGCGGTTGAACTGTCGATCCCGAAAAATACCTCGAGCGGCCGCACGTTCCGCCTCAAGGGCAAGGGGCTGCCAAAGGCGGGAGGAGGGACCGGGGACCTGTTCGTCATCACGCGAATTATTCTGCCCGACGGGAACGATGCCGAGCTTGAGGCATTGATGGAAAAGTGGCGCGATAGCCACGGCTACAATCCGCGCAGCGATTTCGGCTGACGTGATTCGCGGCGACAAAACGCGTGTCGAACGGTACGGGACCTGGCAGGAATTTTTCCCGAAGATGCGGTCTATTTCCTTGGAAACAAAATGTTTTCTGGAAAAGGGGCGGCCTCGAAAGGGGGACCAGCGCGGTACCAAACCCCGATCGAGGCCGCTTGCGCCGATCGGCGGATCGAACGCTGCTCATTTTCGCGTGACCACCCGGTGCTTTAATGAGACGCGCTGATGGTTTGATTCCAGATTTTCGATGTCAGAATTGGGACAAACGTCCTGACGTTGTCTATCCGCCGGTTTTCTCCATTTGGTCGTAAACGGCCTGCGCGATCTGCGTCAGCCGCCCACGGTCGGCGCCGCTGGACACCACCGCATAGGCGACGCCGTCATCGGACCAGAACAGCGAACTCTCTTTGCCTTGCGCCGCGTATCGCATCTGCGTCGCCTTGGCGTCCGATTTCACCGTGTAGATCGTGAAGCGTTCGCCCGACGCGCCCTCGTACATCATGAAGGATGCGGGGCCCCCCGAGCCCGGCAGCAGCCGGCCGCCGACGAGTTTCAAGCCGGCCGTCGTCAGTTCGGGCGCCTTGACCAGCCAGCCGCAGCGCTTGGTCAGCCACTGCTGCAGGTGGGCTCGCTCGCTGCCGGGCACTTCGACGGGATGGCGGACCTCGACCACATAGAGCCGGTGCGCTTCGAGCGCATGAACCGTAAAACCCTGTAGCGCGGAGGGGGAGGCCGCCGCGCCGCGCGCCAGCCAGCCGACGCCGCCGCCGACTATGAACGCCGCCAGTGTGGCCGCGATCGCGCCGTACACCCATTTGCGCGGCTGTCGCACCAGCCGCTCGATCTCCAGCCGCTTCGGCACCGCCTCGTCGGCAACCGAATCGTACCTGGCATGCAGCGCTTCGGCCATCGTGCGCCACGACTGCACCCGCGCGGCATCGTCGGGATGCGTGGCGAGCCACGCCTCGACATCGCCGCGGCGTTCCGCCGGCAGTTCGTTGTCGACGTAAGCATGCAGCTCGTCTTCGGTGACAGGAATGTGGGGCTCGGTCATCGTCGTGGTCTCTGTCTCTTCCTGATCTAGTGTTTATTCTCACTTCGCATCACGCACTCATCACTTCACCCGCCGCAGCGCCGCCCGTTCGCCTTCCAGCGATGCCTTGACATGCGCGCGTGCACGCGCAAGCCGGGACATCACGGTGCCGATCGGCACGCCCTGGATGTCGGCAACCTCGCGGTAGCTCAATCCCTCGAGCATCACGAGCAGCAGCACCGAGCGCTGTTCTTCCACCAGCGTCGAAAGCGCGCGGGCAATGTCCCGGCCTTCCGCTTCGGTCCCGCTGGCATCCGGGTTGTTGTCGAGCAGCGGCATGAATTGCGGTCGCCGTGCCAGCGATCGTCGCCGGTTCTTGTTGAGGTTGGTCAGGATCGTGTAGAGCCAGCTCCTGACGTCGCCGCCGAGAAACAGCCGCTCCGAACGCAACGCGCGCACCAGCGTGTCCTGCACCAGATCGTCGGCGATGTCGGCGTCGCGCGCGAGTGCGCGCGCGTAGCGACGGAGCGCCGGAATCATGGCTTCGACACTTTGACGAAACGCAGTCATTGACACCTGATTACAAGGGTTGTCCGGCGCGAACGCCTTACCCAACATAACACCCAATCGAGGCGTCTATTCCGGTCATTGAGCCGCATGTCAAACAGCGTTAATCCGAACGGCGAATTTGGGCTCGACCCCGCCGGAGTGCTGGTGTACCTCCAAACTCCAGACGGAAGCGCGATTGGAAGTTAGATGCCGCAAAAAACAGGCCTGATGCAGGGTAAGCGCGGGGTGATCCTCGGCGTCGCCAACAACCGCTCGATCGCCTGGGGCATCGCCAAGGCCTGCCACGATGCGGGCGCGGAAATTGCGCTTACCTGGCAGGGCGATGCGCTGAAGAAGCGCGTCGAGCCGCTGGCCAAGGAGCTCGGCGGAATCCTGCTGGGCCATTGCGACGTCACCGACGCCGCGACGATCGACGCGGTGTTCGATGTGCTGAAGGAGAAGTGGGGCAAGATCGACTTCGTGGTCCATGCGATCGCGTTCTCCGACAAGGACCAGCTCGACGGCCGCTATCTGGAAACCACCGCCGACAATTTCTCGAAGACCATGCTGATCTCCTGCTACTCGCTGACGGCGATCGCGCAGCGTGCCGAAAAGCTTCTCGTCGACGGTGGCTCGATCATCACGCTCACCTATTACGGCGCCGAGAAATGGATGCCGCATTACAATGTGATGGGCGTGGCAAAAGCCGCCCTCGAAGCCAGCGTGCGCTATCTCGCCGCCGACCTCGGTGAAAAGAACATCCGCGTCAACGCGATCTCGGCCGGACCGATCAAGACGCTGGCCGCCTCCGGCATCGGCGACTTCCGCTACATTCTGAAGTGGAACGAATACAACGCGCCGATGCGCCGCACGGTGACCATCGAGGAAGTCGGCGACAGCGCGCTGTATCTGCTGTCGGACCTGTCGCGCGGCGTCACCGGCGAGGTGCATCACGTCGATTCCGGCTATCATGTCGTCGGCATGAAACGGCCCGACGCGCCTGATATCTCGCTCTCCAACTCGCCGAGCAAGGAATAGCTGCAAGTCCGATGCCCGTGCCCGTGATCTACTACATCCGCCATGGCGAGACGTCGTGGAACGCTGAGGGCAGGCTGCAGGGCGCGCAGGACATTCCGCTCAACGATCTCGGCCGCCGGCAGGCGGCCCATGCCGGCAACGTCCTCGCCGGGCTGTTCGCGCGCGACGGCCGCGAAAAATCCTCGCTGCCGTTCGTCGCAAGCCCGCTCGGCCGCGCGCGGATGACGATGGAATTGGTGCGCGGCGCTCTGAAACTCCCGCCGGACGATTACGCGCTCGACGACCGCCTGCGCGAGATCGGTTACGGCGTCTGGGAGGGCTCGACGCTGGCCGAGATGCAGGTGGCCGATCCGGAGCTTTACGCGAGGCGCCTGACGGCGAAGTGGACGATGGCGCCGGAGGGCGGCGAGACCTACGAGGCCGTGCAGCACCGGATGCGCGACTGGTACGATTCCGTGACAGGCGATACCGTCGCCGTGGCCCATGGCGGCACGGCGCGGGCGCTGATGGTGGCGCTCGGCATCGAAACGCCGGCCAGCGCCGCGGACCTCCTGATCGAGCAGGGCGCGGTTTATGTGTTCCGCGACGGGCGGCTTGCGGAAATATAGTTAAGCGATGCCGCCGTCATTCCGGGGCGGTCCGAAGGACTCGAACCCGGGCATCCACGTCTTCCGGGTTCGAACTGCGCGCCCCGGAATGACGACTGCTGGTTTGACCGGCCGTGCCCGGCCGCGTTACGACAAGCAGGGTATTTGACCCTCGAACATGGCGCGCGATTACGACACACCATGTCCTTCAACACCTTCGGCCACATGTTCCGGGTCACGACCTTCGGCGAAAGCCACGGGATCGCGATCGGCTGCGTGGTCGATGGCTGCCCGCCGCTGATCCCGCTCACCAATGAGGACATCCAGCACGATCTCGACCGCCGCCGTCCGGGGCAATCGCGCTTCACCACCCAGCGCCAGGAGCCGGACGCGGTAAAGATCCTGTCCGGGCGTGATGGCGCATCCGGAGACCGGCGTGCAGGTGACGACGGGAACGCCGATTGCGCTGCTGATCGAGAACACCGACCAGCGCTCCAAGGACTATTCCGAGATCAAGGACAAGTTTCGCCCGGGGCATGCCGACTTCACCTACGAGGCCAAATACGGCCTGCGCGATTATCGCGGCGGCGGACGTTCCTCGGCGCGCGAGACCGCCACGCGGGTCGCCGCCGGCGCCATCGCGCGCAAGATATTGCCCGATGTAAAGGTCCGCGGCGCGCTGGTGCAGATGGGCCCGCACAAGATCGATCGCGGCAACTGGGACTGGGACGAGATCGCGCGCAATCCGTTCTTCTGTCCGGACAAGGACAAGGCCGCGTTCTTCGAGCAATATCTCGATGGCATCCGCAAGAGCGGCTCGTCGATCGGCGCCGTGATTGAAGTCGTCGCCGAAGGCGTGCCGCCCGGCCTGGGCGCGCCGATCTACGCCAAGCTCGACGGCGAACTGGCGGCCGCGATGATGAGCATCAACGCCGTGAAGGGCGTCGAGATCGGGGCAGGCTTTGGCGCCGCCGAATTGTCCGGCGAGGAAAACGCCGACGAGATGCGCACCGGCAACAACGGCACGCGGTTCCTGTCGAACAACGCCGGCGGCGTGCTCGGCGGCATCTCCACCGGCCAGCCGGTGGTGGTGCGTTTTGCGGTGAAGCCGACCTCGTCGATCCTCTCGCCGCGCAAGACGGTGGATCGCGCGGGCGCCGACACCGACATCATGACCAAAGGCCGCCACGACCCCTGCGTCGGCATCCGCGCGGTGCCGGTGGGCGAGGCCATGATGGCCTGCGTGCTGGCCGACCATTTGCTGCGCCATCGCGGGCAGGTCGGCGGGTAGGGTCCGGGCCCCTCACTGCATCGTCGCTGCGATCTTCTCCGCCGCCATCAGGACCGGAAAATTGGTGTTGGCGCACGGCACCACCGGGAAGATCGAGGCGTCGACCACGCGCAAGCCCTGCACGCCCTTGACGCGGCCTTGCGTGATCGACGACCGCCATCGGATCGTCCGTCCCGGCCCATCCGGCATGAGCACGAGGCATGCCACACGCCGATCGCCGCCTTGCGCACGAAGGCTTCGAGCGCCTCGTCGTCGCTCATGACCTGCTCGAACGTAAAGCCTTCGACGACGAAATTGTCGATCATGTAGTGGCGCAGCGCCGCCGGCCCGTCCATCAGCTTGGCGGCGATGGCGGTGAGAATCTTGTTCTTGGTGTTGACCACGCCGATCTTGCGCACCCGGTCGGAATAGGCCGCCGGGAATGGCTTGTCGGTCACCGCCTTGAGCGGCGCGCTCATCTGCAAGCCGGCCATCTTGCGAAAGCCGCTCATCAGTCGATCGAGATCGCGCCTGTCGGACAACAGGTTGAACTCGACAATCGGCTCTTCCCGCGGGTCGCGCGACGCGAGCTTGACCTGACCGGTCTCCGAATAGGTCTTGTTGACGAAGGTCAGCAGCGAGCCGATCTGCTCGCCGACCGAATGCCAGGCCGATTTGGTGATGACAACGACGAACATGTCGCCGGCGGGGATGCCCGGAAGCCCCGAGGAGTAACGCAGACCCATCTGCATATGGCGTCTGGTGTGCGCGTTCATGCGCGCGCCACGACGGACATACGAGGACAGCGAGATCGAGGGATGGTCCATCAGGCGCTGGCCGACGCCTGCGAGGCCCGCCAGCACCGGAATGCCCATGTCCCGGAGATGCCCGACCGGTCCGATGCCGGCGCGCAACAGATGCGCCGGCGAATGTATAGCGCCGCACGAGAGGATGATTTCGCGGCCGCGGAACTCCTGCTCGCGGCCATCGACCAGCGCCTTGACGCCGACGCATCGCGTGCCTTCGAACAGCAGCTCCTTCACTTGCGTCTTGGTCGATATGGTCAGGTTGGCGCGCTTGCGTGTCTCGCGATCGAGATAACCCATGGCGGCCGAGACGCGTTGCTCGTCCTGATTGGAGTGCGTCACCGGGAAGTAGCCGTCGACAAACTCGCCGTTCTGGTCGGGCAGGAACTTGAAGCCGGCCTGCTTGCAGGCCTCGGCCATCGCCTGCGAATGCTTGGTCCAGTGCGCTTGCGGAATGCGGCGGACGGGAATGCGGCCATCCTTGCCATGGTACGGACCGTCGAAATCGAGGTCGTGCTCGACCTTCTTGAAATAGGGCAGCACGTCCTCCCAGTTCCAGCCCGTGGCGCCGCGCGCTTCCCACTCATTGTAATCCGTCGGTGCGCCGCGGTTGGCCATCTGGCCGTTGATCGAGGAACCGCCACCCAGTACGCGCGCCTGCTCATATTTGCGCAGCGGCGGCCTGGCCTCGTCGGGATTGTTGTGGCTGACGACCTGGGTCGTGACCTTGAGTTCGGTCCAGTGGAAGCGCGGATCGAAATACGCCGTTCCCGGATAGCTGTCGCGAATTTCCGGCGGCTCGTTGCCCGGCGGCGTGTCCTGGCCGGCTTCGCAGAGCAGGACCTTGCTGGCGCTCTTGGCGGAGAGCCTGTGGGCCATGACCGAGCCCGCCGACCCGCCGCCGACGATGATGTAGTCGTACACTTGGTGCTTCCCCCTGATTTTTCTGTTGCGAAGCTAGCGTAGCTCCGACGCCGGGTCACGGCAGCTCCTGACATACCGCAACTGCTTCCATGGCATTGCCACGAACGAAGCGAGCCTTGACGTTTTGCCGCGTTGCACGGCAAATGCCTGCGCCATGGATGCATCGAAACTGCGAGCGCTGACCGACTGGCTGATCGACGGCGGGAGATCTGCGGCCAGCCCAAGCCGGCTCATGGCGGAAAGCTGCGAGCAGATGGTCGCGGCGGGCCTGCCGCTCTGGCGTGTCGGGGTCTTCGTTCGCACGCTGCATCCCGACATCTATGGGCGGAATTTCATCTGGAAGCCGGATTCCGAGGTCGAACTCGGTACGGTCGATTTCAATATCCTGCAATCGCCGGATTTTCACGCCAGCCCGCTGAAAATCGTGTTCCAGGAGGGGCTGGAAGTTCGAGCCCGCGTCGACGATCCCTCGAGCAAGCGTTTCCCGATCATCGATGAGCTGCGCGCCGAAGGCGTCACGGATTATATCGCGCTGCCGCTGCCCTTTGTCGGCGGCACCGTCAACGGATCGAGCTGGACCACGAAACAGCCGGGCGGTTTCACGGATGAACAATTGGCGGCGCTGCGGGGCGTCGTGAAGCCGCTGGCGCGCGTGATCGAAATCATCAGCCTGACCCGCACCGCGGCGAGCCTGCTCGATACCTATGTCGGCAACCGCGCCGGCGAACGCATCCTCGGCGGCCAGATCAGGCGCGGCCATACCGAGACCATGAATGCCGCGATCTGGCTGTCCGACCTGCGCGGCTTCACCTCATTGTCCGATCGCGTGCCGGCAGAAACCGTGGTCGACGTGCTGAACCATTATTTCGACTGCCAGGTTACCGCGATCAGGAAGCATGGCGGCGAAGTGCTCAAATACATGGGCGACGGTTTGCTCGCGGTTTTCCCGATCGACGAATATGTCGGCGACGAGCAGCAGGTCTGCTGCGCACGTCCTCGAAGCCGCCCACGAGTCCCGCGCCAGCGTCGCCGACCTGCAGTATCCGATCGGCGACGCCGTCGAACGGTTTCGCTTCGGCGTGGCACTGCATGTCGGACGAATTCTCTACGGCAATATCGGCGGCGGCAACCGGCTCGACTTCACCTGCATTGGACCCGCGGTGAATCTCGCCGCGCGGCTGGAAAAGATCGCCAGCCAACTGCAGCGCACGGTCGTGGCCTCGGAGGGATTTGCCGGCATCTGCCGGGGAGGGTGGAGCGACCTCGGCGAGTTTCCGGTCGCCGGATTCTCCAAGGCGGCGCGGGTCTACGGCCTGCCCGACGAAACCTCGGCGGCGTGATGCCGCAGTCATGTGGTCCGGCAAATAAGACGTTCGCCCCCGGCGCAGGCGATTAACGAGGCGTTAACCATCTTTGTTCATTTGTTGCTAATCATTTCTCGCGCGCCCGGAGGGTGCTCTCGTGTCGATCTCGGTTGGATCAAACGCAGCCTCCTACCTCAACTACGCTGGTAATGCTTACGGGGCAGGCAACACGGCGTCGAAAGCCAGTCCTGTCTCGACGGCCACCACCGACACGTCCTCGCCATCATCCTCGACCTCGGTCACTTTGTCTGACGAGGCCAAGGCCTATCTGGCGCAAACGGCGGCGGAAAGCGAACAGCCTTCGGTCGCGACCCTCACCACGAGGGCGCGCGCCTGGTTCGACCAGCAATACGTTGCGCTTGGAACGTCATCGGCGATGCTCGATGGACAGGTCGCCGTCGATCTTTCCGGCCAGACGCGCGCGACCTTGTCTGCGATCGCTGACAATGCACAGAGCCAGTTCTCAACGGACGAGGTGACGGCGGCGACCAGGACGTTGCAGTCACGATTCAACGACGCCGTGTCCCCCCATGTCGTGATTGCCCGGCACACGGGAGATTATGCAAGCCTTTACGCCGCGGCGTCGGATTATCTTGATCAGGCCGGCAGCGGACGAGAAGGCAACTTCGGCCTGGAAGGATCAGAAGCAGGCCGTGCTGGAGGGCCTGGCCGCCGCCAAGGCAAGTTTCGGCAAGGCTCCTGTCACCGGCAACGATGCGGACCCGGTGAGGGCGCTGCTCGACAAGGCGTCGACACAAAAGCCTTCGGCCGCGAATTCGAGCCCGGACACCCTGGCAGCCAACGCGCGGACGATGCTCGATGCGCAGGCGGGCAGCGCCAGGGATAACGGCAAGGAGCTGGTCTTCACCGGCGGCAGGCAGACGGGGCAGCAGGTGGATTTCGCCGACTTCGACAATCGAACGCTGGCGATCATGGCGTTGAACGGCGATGCATCGTTCTCTGCGCAGGAAGCCGGCGCTGCAAAGGCCGAGCTCGATCTGCGCACGAGGAGCAGCCTTTTGAACGCGTTCAATCCATCCGGTGGCGGTGGCACGATGGGCAGCAGTCTGGCGCTGCTCCAGCACTACTCGAAAATGAGTTCCGAGGAACGAAGCGTCCTCGGCTTCACTGAAGAATTCGCCAACAAGATCGCCGCCAACTATCGCACGGCGGCATCGATACAGAACACTCTCGGTGCCGGCGCCGGGCCGGGCTGGCCGCCTATCTCTAACGTCGTCCGCTATTCCTCCGGCTCTGTCGTGAACAGCAGCGGATAGCCCTTGGCGCGGCCGGCGTCGGTGGCGCGGGTGGCCTTGGTCTCGGCGACGTCCTTGGTGAACACGGCGACCACGCAGACGCCGCGGCGGTGCGCCGTGATCATGACCTTGTGGGCCTGGTCCTCGGTCATGCGGAATTCCGCCTTCAGGACGGTGACGACGAATTCGCGCGGCGTGAAATCGTCATTGACGAGGATCACCTTGTGCAGGCGCGGCCGTTCGGTCTTGGTTTTGACCTTGGTCTTTGGCTTGACGACGGTATCGATCATTCCGGTGCGCTGTCCTGACGCAAACGAATTCCGACGGGTCCGCCGCGATCAGTTGGCGCGGCAGTCCGCAAGCCGTTGCGTCATGGTCCGATCGCCGCGGCTGACGGCCGTCTCGATCAGTTTACAGGCTCCGGGCCGGTCCTGAAACTGGGTGTTTGCCGAGAGTTTCAGCTCGCTCAGGGCTTTGATTGCGCCGGGTTCGTCCAGTTCCGCGGCCTGGACGGCATCGTACAGCACGCGCTTGGGATAGCTGACCCGCGCTTCCGGATTTTCAGCAAGCAACGGCAGCGACGGCACCGCCACGACAAGCGCTGCAAGCAGGCCGGCGGAGGCAACGAACGCGCGCATCCTGGGCGAGAGGTGGTCATTTGCAGGAATTTTCGGAGGCGTAACCATGTCCATGCCAGATGCGGCGCGAGTGGCCGGCCGCGCTCCTCTGTCGCCGTGGCCGGCTGACTCGTCCAAATCGGAAGCGGGAGCCTGATTCACAGGCAATTCGTGACCTGGAAGTGGCGGACAGGCGGCGCAGAGCGGCATCGCCTGTTGTTCATGTGCCGCACTAACCCGAATGTGAAGGACAAGCGATTTCAGCGCTTTGCGCGGCGCAATTTGCGTGTCACCATAATCTTCATTCGACGGGAGGGCAGCAATGCGCTGGTATGTCTCGATCGGGGCTGTATTGATAGCGGGCGTACTCGCCGGCGGCGACGTCGCGGGTGTTGCCGCGCCGGGCCCAAGGAACTGGCCAGACAACCAGCTGAGTGTTCAGCCGGGCCGTCTCCTCGCCGACAAGGAAGCCCATCCGACTGTCGACGTCGAACTCGTTCTCGCCGTCGATGTCTCCTACTCGATGGACATGGACGAACTCGCCCTGCAGCGCGAGGGCTATGCCCAGGCCATCGTCTCCAAGGAATTTCTGCAGGCGCTGAAGAACGGCCCGAACGGCAAGATCCTGGTGACCTATTTCGAGTGGGCGGCTTCCACCGACCAGAAAGTCATCATTCCGTGGCGGCTGATCGACGGCCCCGAAACGGCCGACGCCGTCGCCAATGAAATCATAAAGACGCCGGTCCGCCGGGCGTCGCGCACCTCGATCTCGGGTGCCATCAATTTCGCCATGCAGCTGTTCGACGAGAACCCGCACCGGGGCATCCGGCGCGTGATCGATATTTCCGGCGATGGTCCGAACAACAACGGCGCCCCTGTCGTCGTCGCCCGCGACGCCGCGCTGGAGAAGGGCGTCATCATCAATGGCCTGCCGATCATGGTGAAGGAGCCGTCTTATTCGACCATGGATATCGACAATCTCGATCTCTACTACGAAGACTGTGTCATCGGCGGTCCCGGCTCCTTCGTGGTGACGATCAAGGAGCGCGACAAGTTCAAGGAGGCGATCCGCACCAAGCTGCTGCTCGAGGTCGCGGGCCGCACGCCGGAGCGCCCGGTCGTGCCGGCCGCCGGCCGAGAGCCTCGCGTCAATTGCATGGTCGGCGAGAAGATCTGGCAGGACCGCTGGGGGCGGTAGGTGCTTCGTAGCGGCGTAGGCTACGCGCTCATCTCCTGAACCGCGCCACCAATTCCACATGCGGCGTGTGGCGGAACTGGTCGACGGGCGTGACGCCTTCGATCTTGAAGCCGCCATCGATCAGGATCTTGGCGTCGCGCGCGAATGTCGTGACGTTGCACGATACCGCGACCACCACAGGAATTTTGCTCGCCGCAAGCTGCGTCGCTTGCGCCTGCGCGCCCTGACGCGGCGGGTCGAAGACGACGGTATCGTAGTCGCGCAATTCCTGCGGCATCAGCGGGCGGCGGAACAGGTCGCGCGCCTCGGCCTTGACCGGTTTCAGGCCCGAAGTCGACGTCGCGGCCTTCTGCAAGGCTGTGATGGCACCGGCATCGCTGTCGAAGGCGGCAATCCGCGATTTCGCCGCAAGCCGGAGCGCGAAGGGGCCGACGCCGCAGAACAGATCGGCGATGTATTTGCCGCGCTTGCAATGCCCGGACACCAGCGCGGCCAGCCGCTCTTCGCCTTCTACCGTCGCCTGCAGGAACGATCCGGGCGGCAGCGCGACCTGGGCTGTGCCGATCGCGACGACCGGCGGGGTTCGCATCAGCACCAGTTCGCCGTGGCGTGTCAGCCGCGCCAGCCGGCGCTGTTCGGCAATGCGCGACAATATCCCGATCATGGCGGTCGATACCGGGCCGGAGCCGCGCACGTCGACGTCGAGGCCGCTATCGGTCGCGGTGACCTGGATGTCGAGCGGCTTTCCCATCGAAATCAGCGGCTCGGCGATGGCCCAGGCCGCCTCGATCGCGCCGTCCAGATGCGGATCCAGGATCGGACAGCGGTCGATCGGTACGATGTCGTGCGAATTGGCCGCGGCAAATCCGACCTTGAGAACGTCATGCGTTCCCATACGCGCGTGCAGCGTGATGCGGCGGCGGCCGAGGCCATGGGCATCGACCAGCGGCGCGACCTCGCAATCGATCCCGGCCTGCGCCAGCGTCGTGACCACGAGTTCGTGCTTCCAGGCGCGATACGCCTCGGCGTCCCAGTGCTGGATCGCGCAGCCGCCGCAGACGCCGAAATGCGGGCAGAACGGTTCGATCCGCGCCGGGCTTGCGGCCTCGACCGCGATCAATCGGCGGCGGTCGGGATGGTGGCCGGGAACCGGCGCGACCTCGACCGTTTCGCCGCCGAGCGTGTAGGGCACGTAGATCTTGCTGCCGCCTGACATGGCGACGCCGTCGCCGTGATGGCCGACGTGATCGATGACGAGACGCTCGGTGTCAGCCACGGCGTGCGCCCAAGAAGAATTCGATATTGCCGTCGCCGCCGGTGATCGACGACGGAAACACCTCGATGCCGGTGCAGCCGAGCGAGGCGGCGAACGCCGAGATATCGTCGCAGATTTCCTGGTGCACCATCGCGTTGCGGATGATGCCGTGCTTGGAGTGCCTTCGCTCCGCCTCGAACTGCGGCTTGATCAGCGCCAGCAGATGCATCGGGGCTGCGGCCAGCGACAGCGCCACCGGCAGCACGGCCTTCAGTGAAATGAAACTGACGTCGATGACGACGACATCGGGCCGGGCGGGCAGGCGTTTGCCCTCGAACTTGCGGATATCGGTTTCTTCCATCGACACGATCCTGGGGTGATCGCGCAGCGAGGGATGCAACTGGCCGTGGCCGACATCGATCGCGAAGACGAGGCTGGCGCCGTTCGCCAGCAGCACCTCGGTGAAGCCGCCGGTGGATGCGCCGACATCGAGGCAGACATGGTCCTCGATATCGATAGGGTATTGTTCCAGCGCCCCCGCCAGCTTGACGCCACCGCGCGAGACCCAGGGGTGCGCCGGCTCAGCGGACAATTCTGCGTTGATGGCGATGGTCTCCGATGCCTTCAAAACCTGCTTGCCGTCGGCCACCACGCCGCCGGCCTCGATCGCGGCGCGGGCGCGGGCACGGCTTTCGAACAGGCCGCGGTCGACCAGAAGCACGTCCGCGCGCTTGCGGGGGGAGGGTTTGCTTTCGCTCTTGTCAGCCAATGTCAGCTCGATTTGCTGTCAGCTCGATGTGCCGGCGGCACGATCCGCCGCCAGGGCGACGCAGGCCTCGAACGAGGTGAGATCGCGCCAGATATCCGCAGGCCGCAGCCGCGGCGTCACCAGTCTAGCACCATGCAGATCGAGCGTGTGGATCATCATGAGGTTATCGGGCAGGCCGAAATCTTCCACCGTCAGTCCATCGACATCGATCAGATGACCGCCTTCGGCCTTCGTGACCGCAAAGGATCGCGCGACGCGCTCGGCATAGATGGCAGGATCGTTGCTGTAGGCGAAACAGAGCTTGCCGCGGCCGGCCATGTAGCCGAGTTCATAGACGGTGCCGGCGTCGGCACTGGGGCCGCGAAACGGCGTAAGGTTGGCGATGATCGCGTCGGCCGCATCCATCATGGCCTCGTTGCCCCTGAAGATCGCAAGCGATGCGTCCGAGGCGGTGAGGTCGACCGCGTTGTCGAGCGGATAGAGCCCGATCAGGCCATGGCGGGCGCAGATCGCGGCCTTGCGGTGCCCGATCTCGATGGCATCCGGCAGGAACACGTCGGGGCCTGCCAGGTAGATCTTCATGGGGATACCGGTCCGAATTTGGTCCAAGACAGCCTTGTAATCAAGACTGACACGCGCGGACCGTGGCGAAGGTGCGCGACGCTCCACGAAACGCCACGACCGAGACGGCGATCTTGGGGTTTTTCCTGATGGCCATGGCTTCCGGAGTGCCGTTCACTTGCGAAGGTTCAAGATTGCGAGCGTTGGGAGCAAGAGGGAAACGATAAGCCGCCATCCCTGACTCCACAGCGGTAGAGCCGGACAGGTTCTGATGATCGCTGTCCCAAACCGTCGATGCTTTCGCGAGGAGAGGTCATCATGCTCAAAGGTATCCTGTTTTTATTGGCTATCGGCGGTTCGGTGGTGACGATCAATGCCGCTGAGGCATCCTCACGCACGCGCTCCGCCTATTGCATGCAGGGTCAGACGTCTCCGGGCCTGAGCAACTGCACCTTTACCAGCATGGCGCAATGCCGGGCCACAGCATCCGGCAGGCGCATGACCTGCATTGCCAACCCGTTCTACAAAGGTCGCCGGAGCAGCGCCTTGCGGGAGTTACAGCCCAACTCAGTGATGTGACACACGCCCTGGCGGCTAGCGAGATCGCTGGGTCGCCTGCGCTGCCTTTGTCGGGATCGTTAGGCCGCGCTCGTTGCAGGTAACAGAGAGCAAACAGCCCCGGGACTTCGGTTCTGACCGGGGTCAGAACCGAAAGGCTGTGTCTCAGGCGAGCTTGACGGTCTCGGTCTTGTAGTCCTTGCCGAGCGCATCGAACACCTTGGCGACGATGCCCTTGGCGTCGAGGCCGGCATGGGCATACATCGCGGCCGGCGAATCGTGGTCGATGAACTCGTCGGGCAGGATCATCGCGCGCATCCGCAAGCCGCCGTCGAGCATGCCGTGGTCGGACAGCGTCTGCATGACGTGCGAGCCGAAGCCGCCGATCGAGCCTTCCTCGATGGTGAGCAGCACTTCGTGGTCGCGTGCCAGCTTCAGCACCAGATCGACGTCCAGCGGCTTCATGAAGCGCGCGTCGGCGATGGTGGTGGAAAGGCCGTGGGCGGCGAGTTCGTCGGCCGCCTTTTCGCATTCGGCCATACGCGTGCCGAACGAGAGCAGGGCGATCTTGTTGCCCTGGCGGACGATGCGGCCCTTGCCGATTTCGAGCGGGATGCCGACTTCGGGCATCTCGACGCCGCGGCCTTCACCGCGGGGATAGCGCACCGCGCTCGGGCGGTCGTTGATGGCGACTTGCGTCGCGACCATGTGCACCAGTTCAGCCTCGTCGGATGCCGCCATGAGGACGAAATTCGGCAGGCAGCCGAGATAGGCGTTGTCGAACGAACCGGCGTGGGTCGCGCCGTCGGCGCCGACCAGACCGGCGCGGTCGATTGCGAAACGTACCGGCAGGCTCTGGATCGCGACGTCGTGCACCACCTGGTCGTAGCCGCGCTGCAGGAACGTCGAGTAGATCGCGCAGAACGGCTTGTAGCCTTCGGTGGCGAGACCCGCCGCGAAGGTCACCGCATGCTGTTCGGCGATGCCGACATCGAAGGTGCGGTTCGGGAAGGCCTTGTTGAAGATGTCGACGCCGGTGCCGGACGGCATCGCCGCGGTGATGGCGACGATCTTGTCGTCCTTCTCGGCTTCCTTGACCAGGCTCTGGCCGAACACGTTCTGGTAGGCCGGCGCATTCGGTTTTGCCTTGGCCTGCGCGCCGGTGGCGACGTCGAACTTGACCACGGCGTGGTACTTGTCGGCGGAGGCTTCCGCCGGGCCATAGCCCTTGCCCTTCTGCGTCACGACGTGGACCAGGATCGGGCCGGTTTCCATGTCGCGGACGTTCTTCAGAACGGGCAGCAGGTGGTCGAGATTATGGCCGTCGATCGGGCCGACGTAGTAGAAGCCGAGTTCCTCGAACAGCGTGCCGCCGTCCATCATGAAGCCGCGGGAATATTCTTCGACGCGGTTGGCGCGGTTGGCCAGCACCTTCGGCAGATGCTTGTTGATCTGCTTGGCGGCATCGCGCAGCGTGCGGTAGGTCTTGCCGGAATAAAGCCGGGACAGATAGGCCGACATCGCGCCCACGGGCGGGGCGATCGACATGTCGTTGTCGTTCAGAATGACGATCAGGCGCGAGTTCATCGCACCGGCATTGTTCATGGCTTCATAGGCCATGCCGGCGGACATCGAGCCGTCGCCGATCACAGAGATGATGTTGTTCTTGCCGCCGGACAGATCGCGCGCCACGGCCATGCCGAGGCCGGCGGAGATCGAGGTCGAGGAGTGGGCGGCGCCGAACGGATCGTAGTCGCTCTCGCTGCGCTTGGTGAAGCCGGACAGGCCGCCGCCGGTACGCAGCGTGCGGATGCGGTCGCGGCGGCCGGTCAGGATCTTGTGCGGGTAGGCCTGATGGCCGACGTCCCAGATCAGACGGTCGCGCGGCGTGTCGAAGATGTAATGGATCGCGGTGGTCAGCTCGACGACGCCGAGGCCGGCGCCGAAATGGCCGCCGGTCACCGACACGGCGTCGATGGTTTCCTGACGCAGTTCGTCTGCGACCTGCCGTACTTGCTCGATCTTGAGCTTGCGAAGATCGTCGGGCGTGCGAATGGTGTCGAGAAGCGGCGTCTTGCTAAATGTGGTCACAGCGATATTCCAATTTTGCATGTCGGTGCGAATAACCCGACGCGAGATGGGGTACGCGTTAACCGCGTAGTGAAAATCCAGATGCCGGGTGCCACCTCGGTGGGCCGGTATCTGATTTGAAGCCTAGATGCACTCCGGACAGAACCAAGTGATATGCATCACGTTGGTCGCTTCTAACCCTTCCCGGTCGATTTCCTTAGCTATTTGAAGTGCTTGCTGCCGTCTAAACCCGCGACAGGCGCGCTCCCCAGCCCTTAGAACCGTTAAGCTTTACACCAAAGCGGCCGCCAAAGCCAACCCGGCGCGCAGGCGAGGGTTCCGGGCCGAAACCACCGGATATCCCGCTTTTCAACCGCTGCGGCGGACGAAAGGTTCCTCTTTGCTCGCTTCGGGGCCGTCCATGGCCTCGGTTTTGGCGGTTTCGATCCTTTTCCATGCCCATTCGCGGGCCGCCTGGTCACCCGTCGCGACCGCCAGCGCTGCGTCCGGCACAGCCATGCGTTCGCTGAGCGGGACCGGTCCACAGACGATCATGAAAAAGTCGTAGGCATGGGGCCGTTCGTTGGCCATGACGAACTGGAAATGGACGCGGAAAAATTGCCAGCGAAATTTCTCGTAATGCTCGGGCCTGATGATGTCGCGAAAGCGAACCGCGACGATCTTGGGATTGCGTGTGGCGGCGCCGACATCGATACCGTGACCGGCGATCGGATCGAACTGGTAGAAGTTCATCACGTCCTTGCGTGCCTGGCAGTCGATCCAGTCGATCGACGGCTCGACCGCCAGCATCCGCAGATGCTCGCGGAATTGCGCTGACACAGTGTGGAAGCCGACGATCGGGAAATTTCCGCCCAGCGTCAGCAGCACGATCCGCGGTCCGTGACGGCCGAGCGCAGGGTCGAGCTTCAACGCGCGCGCCAGCATTTCGGTGCTCAGGAACGATCCGGAGCTGTGGCCGACGATGACGATCTCTTCGGCATTGGTGGTCCGTACGATGTCGACGAGGTGCTGCGCGAAGCGGTCGATGCGCTGGTCCCAATCCGGCCGCTCGCGGCGCGAGAACTCCCAGGTCCAGATCGTGTCGCACAAGAGATACAGCACGTAAGTGGCGTTCTCCGTGTATTTCAGCACGGTCCCGAGCAGGGCAACGAAAATCGCAAATGCAGCCGCGATGCTGAACAGGTCGGGAATTCCGAGGGTGTTCAGGCCCTTCTCAAACACAAAGGCGATGCCTGCGGCGCCTGCGGCTTCGAGCAGCAGCATCAAATGGGGGTAGGTGATGAAGGTTGCGAAACGCCAGTTCGCCTTGCCAAACCGCGCGATCGTGCCGGCGAAGACGAGGCGCCAGTAGATCCAGACCGATTGGCACACCGTGCGCCAGATCGGAGACGCCAGGTCCTGCTGGATGAAATCCTCGAAGCGAAGGAAATCGTAAGCGGTGTGCGTCTGCCAGTCGGAGGTCTTGGTATCGATGGTCCAGGACGCGATCTCGTCGTCGGATGCGACCTTGGGGCGGCTGATCGTCGCCGTGAGCTGGTACAGCCGGCTGAACTTGCGCAGTTCGGTCCGGAACATGCGGTAGTATTGCGCCAGCCCGCGCGGATCGTATCCCTGAATATAGATAATATGGCGGTGCTGGACGCGCACGAACTGTCCCCGGTTCGGGGCCGACTATATCAGGCTGTGCCGAACGCGAAGAACTAATTCAGCCCGGCAATTTGTCCCAACCCACAGCACCGCGCGCGCGAAATTCGCCTGATGTTTCCGGTTGATGCGCCAGACCCCGACGATCGGGCGGACGACCGGGGGTCACTGAACGTCGAGCGGCTCGGTCCCGGTGACCTGGCCGGTCGCGTCGGTCGTGATCTTGTCGACGCGCGCCTCGGCCTGCCGCAGCAGTTCTTCGCAGCGGCGCTTGAGAGCCTCGCCGCGCTCGTAGATTGCGACCGATTCTTCCAGCGGCACCTTGCCGTCCTCGAGTCGCTTCACAATCGACTCAAGCTCCTCGATCGCACGCTCGAAAGTGAGCTTCTTGACGTCGGCTTGGGTGTTTTCGGCCATATTGCGTTCCCGGATGCGCCCCAGGTTGCGGGCGCAGAATCAAGCTTATAGCGTTTTCAGGCGAAGCGGGCACCGGTCCGCGTAAAGAAAACGTGTGAAAACAAAGGGCTAAAGCCCGGAATTCAGACGCCCATCAAGGCGGTGACGTGAGCTGCAACCGACTCTTTGAGCCCCTGCAGGTCGTAGCCGCCCTCCAGCACCGAGACAACCCGGCCGCCGGCGCTGCTGTCTGCCACATCCATCAATTTGCGCGTGACCCAGTTGAAATCGTCGGCCTTCAGGTTGAGCGAGGCCAGCGGATCGCGGTAGTGCGCGTCGAAGCCGGCCGAGATCAGGATCAGCTCCGGGCCGAATTTCTGCAGCTGCGGCAGGATCAGGTTTTCGAACGCGGCGCGGAACTTGGCGCTGCCGTCTTCCGAGGCCAGCGGCGCGTTGACGACGGTGCCGTGCTCGCCGCGCTCGCCGCTGGCGCCGGTGCCGGGAAACAGCGGCATCTGATGCGTCGAGGCGTACATCACGGTCGGGTCGGACCAGAAGATGTCCTGCGTGCCGTTGCCGTGATGGACATCGAAATCGACGATCGCCGCGCGGCCGATGCCATATTTGCGCTGGGCGTGGCGCGCCGCGATCGCGACATTGTCGAAGAAGCAGAAGCCCATCGGCTTGGAGACCTCGGCATGGTGACCGGGCGGGCGCACCGCGACGAACGCATTGGGGTGGGTTCCGGCCATCACCGCATCCGTTGCGGCCACCGCGCCGCCGACGCCGCGCATCACGGCTTCCCAGGTGCCGGGCGACATCGACGTGTCGCCGTCGATATAGATCATGCCGCTGGTGGGGGCGATGTGCCGGAGCTCGCCGATGTAGTGCTCGCTATGGCAAAGTGCTACGGAATCGAGATTGCCTTCCGGTGCTTCGCCGCGCACCAGCGGCTTGAAGCGGTCTTCCGCCAGCACCTCCGCCACCGCGCGCAGCCGGTCAGGGCGTTCCGGGTGTCCCGGAGGCGTCAGGTGATCGAGACATGCAGTATGCGTCAGAAGCAGTGTCATGCAAAATCCTGGCGTTAGCAAACGCGCGGGCGCGAAACCGCTAATCTAGGCGTTTGACGGCCACTCGGAAAGAGCCATCGCGCCGCCGCGGCTTTGGGCTCAATTTATCCTGATGATGCGATCGACGACGGTCGGGCCGACCGGGCTGTTGGCCCCAAAATAGGCATTCAGCGCGTCGATGTCGTAGATGCCGGTCTGCGGCGCGGTTCCCAGCGTCAGAACAGTGAAGCCGTCGCCGCCGACCGACAGGAAATTATTGACGGTGACGCGATAGCTCGCGGCGGGATCGATGGTCTGCCCGTTGAGCATCATTCGTTCGGCGATGACGCGCTCGCCGTCCGGCTTCGTGCTGTCCCAGGCGTAGGAGAAGCCCTTCGAGACCTGCAGGATGCGCGGCCGCTTCGGATCGCGCCATTGCTGTTCCAGCATGTCCTTGATCTGCTTTCCGGTCAGCGTGATCGTCACCAACTGGTTGCGGAACGGCTGGCTGGCAAACAGATCGGCATAGGTCACCGCGCCGTCTTCCTTCCGCGCAATATCGGTGCGGACGCCGCCGGGATTGGTGAAGGCGATCACAGCGCCGCCGTTTGAGCTGGCGCTGGTCGCGGCGAGTTGCGCGTCCGCGATGATATCGCCGAGCGGGCTCTCGCCGGCAGTGTTGGGCCCGCGTGACAGCGTTTCCGTCACCGAGCCCGCCGGACGGTTGGCGATGGGTGCGGCCAGCCTGTCGTAGGCTTCGATCAGCGCGGTTTGTTCGGCGTTCTTCGCCAGCGTGGCTGTGCGGACGATGGTGTTGTCGGCCTTCGCGCTGATGACGTCGCGGGTAACGGGATCGAGCTTGAGGTCGATCGCGGTGACGAGCGTGCCGTATTTGTCGGCGGAGGTGACGAGCCGGCCATCGATCTCGCAGACATAGGCGCGGTGGGTGTGGCCGGTGACCACGACGTCCACCGCCTTGTCGAATTTTTTCACGATGTCGACGATCGGTCCCGAAATATCCGGGCACTCATTGTAATCGCCGGTCGGCAGCCCGCCCTCGTGGATCAGGACGACGATGGCCTCGACGCCGCGCGCCTTCAGTTCGGGGATCAGCGCATTCACCGTCTCCGCCTCGTCGCGGAATTCGAGGTCGGCAACGCCCACCGGCGAGACGAGGCCCGGCGTGCCTTTCAGCGTCAGGCCGATGAAGGCCACCGGAATGCCGTCGAACGCCCTGATTTCATAGGCGGGAAGCACGGGCTTGCCGGTGCGCTTCTCGATCGTGCTGGCGGCGAGATAGCGAAACTTCGCGCCCGTAAACGGATGCGGGCCCTGGCATTTGTCGACCGGGTGGCAACCGCCATTCTGCATCCGCAGCAATTCGTCCTTGCCCTCGTCGAATTCGTGGTTGCCGACGGAAGCCAGCGCCAGCCCCATCATCGACAGCGCTTCGATGGTGGGCTCGTCATGGAACATCGCCGACAAAAACGGGCTGGCGCCGATCAGGTCTCCGGCCGCGACGAAGATCGTGTTGCGGTGCCCGTCGCGAAGCTGGCCGACCAGCGTCGCCATGTGTTCGGCCCCACCGGCGGCGACCGTGACCTTCTTCGTCTTGTCCTCGGGGTCGGTGATGGTGATTCCGGCCGGGGAGGGGCGAAGGTAGCCGTGAAAATCGTTGATCGCGAGAATGCGCAAGTCTACCGGCGCGGCGGTCTGGGCCAGCGATGTCGCGGCAAGCGCCATCAGGATCGCGAGCGCAAGGATGGGTCGAAAGAGCAGTTTCATGGCATTGATGTTTCCGCGTCATTGCGAGCGCAGCGAAGCAATCCATTTTTCTTGATGCGGCGCGATGGATTGCTTCGCTGCGCTCGCAATGACGGAGACGATAGCGAGCCGGCACGACGGCTTTGCGAAGCCCGCCTAACTCCTCTTGCGTTCGAAGAACGCCTTGAACGCCGCCACCGCTTCCTTCGAGTGCATCCGCTCGCCGAACAGATGGCTTTCCTGGTCGATCCGGCGTGTCATGTCCTCCGGCGGCAGCTTCAGCAGCTTCCGCGAGATCGCGACCGCTTCGGCCGGCAACGCGCAAATCTCGCGGGCCACCTTGCGCGCCTCGGCTTCGGTGTGGCCTGGCGCCACCACCACGTTGACGAAGCCCGCCTCGCGCGCCTCTTCGGCGGAGAACTTGCGTCCCATCACCAGCATGGCGAAGGCGCGCTGGTGGCCCATGGTGCGCGGCATCAACAGGCTGGATGCGCCTTCCGGCACCAGTCCGAGATTGATGAACGGCGTCGAAAAGGTCGCGGTCGTGCTGGCGAGCACGTAGTCGCAATGGAACAGCATCGTGGTGCCGATGCCGATCGCGACGCCGTCGACGGCGGCGATGATCGGCTTGACGTTGTGCGCCAGCGAATAAAGGAATTTTATGGCGTTGGAGGCGCCGCGCGGCACATCGGTATTCGAGGTGCTGTCCTTGAGAAAGTCCTCGAGGTCGTTGCCGGCGGTGAACACGCCCGAGCCGCCGGTGATGACGATGCAGCGGATATCGGGATTGTTCTGCGCCTTGTCGATCGCATCGCTCATCCCGCGATACATGTCCTGGGTGAATGCGTTCTTTTTCTCGGGCCGCCGCAGCTTGATGACGCGCGTCGCGTCTTCGTCGGATACAATGAGGTGCCCGGTCATGAAACTGTCCCTGGATCGCGGGCGGCAAGGTGCCGCTGGCCAATCATCCGGCCACATCCTACATGATCCGGCAAGGGGCCCAACGGTCGCGGCGGATTTTCCCACGGAAGTGAATACGAGGATATCGCAATGCAGCTAGGCGGAATTCATCACCTGACCGCGATCTCCGCGAAGCCGCGGGACAATCTGGCCTTCTACACCGGCCTGCTCGGCATGCGGCTGGTCAAGAAGACGGTCAACCAGGATGACGTCTCTGCCTATCACCTGTTCTACGCCGACGGCAAAGCCAACCCCGGCACCGATCTCACCTTCTTCGATTTTCCGGCGGCGCCCGAGCAGCGTGGAACCAACGCGATTTCGCGGACCGGCCTGCGCGTCGCCGGTGAAGCCAGCCTTGGCTACTGGCGCGATCGCCTGAAAAAGGCCGGCGGCGTCGTCCGTGATGTCGTCGAGGTCGACGGCCGGCTGACGCTGCCGTTTGAGGATGGCGAAGGCCAGCGGCTGGTGCTGGTCGACGATGGCGGCAAGGGCGCGGCATCGCCATGGGCACGCAGCCCGGTGCCGGCGGAGCACCAGATCCGTGGCCTCGGTCCGATCGTGCTGACGGTGCGGGAGCTGTCGCGCACGGCCTTCGTGCTGACCGAGGTCATGAACATGCGCCGCGTGCGCGACTATGCCGCCCATGGCGCGCAGATTCATGTGTTCGAGATGGGCGAGGCAAGGGGAGAGAGCAGTCCCGGCGCCGAGCTTCATGTGCTCGAGGACAAGGATGCACCTGTCGCGCGGCAGGGCGCCGGCGGCGTGCACCACGTCGCGTTCCGCACGCCCGATGAGGCGCAGTATCACGCCTGGACGAAGCGCCTGACGGACTTGCGCGTCCCCAACAGCGGCGAGGTCGACCGCTTCTATTTCCGCAGCCTCTATTTTCGCGAGCCCAACGGCATCCTGTTCGAGATCGCCACCGACGGCCCGGGCTTTGCGACCGACGAGCCGATGGAAACCCTCGGCGAGAAACTGGCGCTGCCGCCGTTCCTCGAGCCGCAACGCGCCGCGATCGAAGCGGGGCTGAAGCCGATTTCGTAAACTTCGCAGTAAACTTCGCAGGATGGGTAGAGCGCAGCGAAACCCATCATAGGTGTTGCCGCAATCGATGGGTATCGCTTCCGCCTTCGCTCGTTGAGCTACGGCGGACAAGTCGCTCCACCCATCCTACGAAGCGGTGCTCTTGCGAGCTACGCGCCTCACACGTCGTTCTTGGGCACGTATTGGCCAAGCACGCACTTGTAGCGCTGCAATTTCCAATCGTGATACGGGCCCTTGGCGAGCCAGTCGGCAATTCCAATCTGCGCGTTCACTGCGCAGGCGCTGAACGTGATGCCCGACTGATCGCTGGTGGTGACGACCTTTTCCAGGCAAAGCTGGCTGTTGCAGAGAACGGCGACGAGAGTAACGAGCATGATGACCTTCGTTGATGATGAATTTTCTGCTCATTTCAATGCAGGGTTCATGCCAACATGGGTGCGCGACGTGTTTCCTCGGACACAGCTCGCGGATGAATTGATCCGTAAAAATACGTCCCTTCCACAGCCGTGCCTTTTCGGCGCGGGCGGACAACAGCAACGCCAGCAAATGCAAATTGCGGTGATGGTAGAGTCGGGCCGGGACGATTCGCAAAAGCGTAGAATTACGGTGGCCGCGCCCGGTGCGGCTGCGATGGCAGCCACTTCCTCAATTGCCGGCGCGGCTTTCGATCTCGCCGCGTTCGATCGTCAGCGTCACGTCGGCGAACGTCTCGAGCAGTTTTGGATTCGATTCCGTAATCAAGAGCGTGATGTCCTTGTCCTGCGAACGCAGCCGACGCAGCGCTTCGGCGTAGCGTTGCGCCAGCACGGGCGCGAGGCCCTGGAATGGCTCGTCGAGAATGAGCAGCCGCGTGCCCAGCATCAGCGCGCGGCCCAGCGCCACCATCTTGCCCTGTCCGCCGGAAACCGATCCCGCCGGACGCTTGGCGAGTTCCTTCAGCTCCGGCAACACCGAATAGGCGCGATCCAGTCTGCGCTTGGTCTCGTCAGGGCTCAGCTTCGCCACGCGGCCGGGCAGGAGGATGTTCTCCTCGACCGTGAACGCGGAAAACAGCCGGCGGTCTTCGGGCGCATAGCCGAGACCGAGCGATGGCCGTCGGTGCGGCGGAATCGGCCCGAGATCCTCGCCGCCCAGCCGCACCGTGCCATTGGCTTCCGTAAAACCCATGATGGTGCGCACCGTCGTGGTTTTGCCGGCGCCGTTGCGCCCGATCAGCGCGGCGCTCGCGCCCGGCTGCAGCGAGAAGCTGACATTGCGCAGCACCGGCGCGCCGGCGATCGCGACATTGATGTTCTCGAAACTCAGCATCGGCGTCATATTCCGATCACCTGCTCTCGCACCTTCGGATCGGCCAGCACCTCCGCGGGCGTGCCGACTTTCTGGATCTTGCCCATGTTCCACACGGCGACGCGGTTGGCGTAACGCTCCACCATGTCCATGTCGTGCTCGACAAAGACCGAGGTTACTTTCTCCTTCGCGAGCGCCGTGGTGAGGATGTCCATAATTCCCAGCTTCTCGGACGAGGCGACGCCGGAAGTCGGTTCGTCCATCAGCAGCAGCTTGGGCTTCAACGCCAGCGCCAGCGCGATATCGACCAGCTTGCGCTGTCCCTCGGGCAATTCCCGCGCCTTTCGCTCCGCGTAGGATTTGACGCCGACGAGATCCAGCAGCCGCTCCATCTCCGGCAGCTCCGGCAGGCTCGATAGCGCCATGAACCCGGACGGGCGTCCCCTCAGCGAAGCGGCCGCGATCAGCATGTTTTCCATGACGGTCTGTTCGAGGAACAGTTGCGGAATCTGGAAGGCGCGGGCGATGCCGAGCTTGGTGATGGTGCGCGGCAGATGCGCGGTGATGTCGTGGCCGAGAAAGTTCACCGTGCCGGCCTGCGGCCGCAGGTATCCCGTCGAGATGTTGAGAAACGTGGTCTTGCCGGCGCCGTTCGGTCCGATGATGGCGAGATTCTCGCCCTCGTAAACGTCGAGATCGATGCCGTCGGCCGCGATGACGCCGCCGAAGCGGATCTTGATGCCTTTGGCGGAGAGCAGGACGTTGGCCATTCAGTGACCTCCCTGCTTCGGCTGGGTGCCGCGCTGGCGGAGACCGATCAGGCCGTTCGGCGCGTAGAGGATGATGACGATCAGCACGACGCCGAGAATGAGCTGCCAGGCGTCCGCGAGGTGCGCCGCCGCATAGAACCGGACGATCTCGAACATGGCCGCACCCGCGAACGCACCGAACGCATGCGCGCCGCCGCCGAGGATCGCGATGAACACGAACTCGCCCGACTTGGTCCAGAAGCCGAACTCCGGCGTGGCGATCTGCTGGATGATGGAGACCAGCGCACCGCCGACACCGCCGAGGAACGCCGATATCACGTACCCCACCAGCAGCACGTGGCGCGCCGACGTGCCGAGATATTCGAGCCGCGTTTCGTTCGACTTGATGGCCCGCAGCATGTGGCCGAGCGGGCTTTCGAGGTAGCGCTGCACGCCGTAGAACGCCGCGATCGCGATCACGAGGCTCACATACAGGATGACGTACTGGAACGTCTCCGGCGTGAAGGAAAATCCGAGCAGGCCGGGACGCGCGACCCGGATGCCGTCGGCACCGTTGGTGTAGTGGAACATCTTCTCCAGCAGCGACCACAGCACCATCGAGAACGCGAGGTTGAGCATGCCGAAGAAGATTTCGCGGTAGCGCACCACGAACAGGCCGACGACGAGTCCGATGATGGTGGACGATATGCCACCCAGCACGATGTAGAGCAGGATGTCGCCGCCACCGACAAACTTGCCCCAGAAGGCCGCACTGTAGGCGCCGGTCGCGAAGAACATCGCGTGCCCGAACGACACCTGTCCCGCCTGCAGCAGCAGCACGATGCCGAGCACGACGATGCCCTTGGCGAGGATCAGCGCGAACAGCGTCGCCCAGCTCGACACGAACAGCGGCGCCAGCGCTGCGACCACAAAGAAGATGACGGCGACCGCCGTGATTGGCTTGAGACGGCCGGCCATCAGATCTTCCTCACCTGGACCGCGCCGAACAGGCCGAACGGCCGCACCAGCAGCACCAGCACCATCAACAGATACGGCACCAGCACCTCGAACTCGGGCTGGATGTAGATGATGAACGCCCGCGCCAGGCCGATCATGAGCGCGGTCAGCGCGGTGCCTTCGATCTGCCCGAGTCCGGCGGTCGCAGCAACCGCAAAGGAGAGCACGATCATGTCGGCGCCCATCCCGGGCACCAGCGACGTGGTCGGCGAGGCAAGCGCCCCGCCAAGGGCTGCGAAGCTCGCGCCGATGACGAAGGTGACGAAATAGACCCGCTTGGCGTCGATACCGATGGCGGTAGAGGCCTCGCGATCTTCCGTGACAGCCAGGATCACCGCGCCCGCAAGGGTGTGACGCAGGAAGTAGCGCAGGCCGACCAGCGTCAGCAACGCCACGCACGGCAGCAGGATGACCTGGTAGGACGTATAGTTCACGCCGAACACGCTGATATTGGGCAACAGCTTCAGCGGCTCGGCGGCGAAGATCGGCTGCACGCCCCAGATCAGGCGCTGCAGATTGTCCATGATCATGAAGGCCGCGAACGTGATCAGGAGCTGCAGCACATCGTCCCGCCCGTAGAGCGGCCGCAGCAGGAAGCGTTCGATGAACCCGCCGCAGATCACGCCGATGGCGATCGAGGCCACGATCAGCGCGGGATAGGTGAGCCATGGCGACAAAGGCGCGACGGCGAGGCTCAACGTCGCGGCAAGATAGGCGCCGAAAGCGTAGAGCGAGCCGTGCGCCACGTTCACCACGCGCAGCACGCCGAAGATCAGGCTGAGCCCGACGGAGACCAGGAACACCAACGCGGCGTAGCTGATGCCGTCGAGAACGGCCAGGGTGGCAAGAGTCGTGTTCATGGGAAGCCTTCGGGAAAGCCCGTCCTCCGGGGCCAGTGCCCGGAGGACGGTGATCGCGCCGTTACTGCTTGAAGGTCGGCACGTCCATCTTGACGAACTCCGGCTTCAGCGTCTTGAGCCATTCCACCGAACGCACGCCCGCCGGATTGGTGATCACCTTCGGATCGAAGATCATCATGTTGTCGAGCAGCTTGAAGTCGTAGCCGGGGAAGGACTTGGTAACGCCGACAAGCTGGGCTTCGAGTCCCTGATTGTCTTCGGGCCGCAGCGTGATCGGCCTGCCGAACCCGGTGGCGAACTCGGTGCCGGCCGTCGCATCCACGACCTGTTCGCGCGTCGGCCAGTTGCCGCCATTGGCCTTGATCGCCTTGTCATAGGCGGTGTGCAGCGCCGTGAAGGCCTGCGCCATGTGATAGACCGGATAGATCGGCCAGGCGCCGGTCTTTGCCTTGAACGCTTCGGCAAAGGCCTTGAAGGCCGGGTCGTTCTTCTTTTCAGGATGCAGGAACCAGTGGTCGCCGCGCGCGCCGACGATCAGGCCTTCCGGCAGATCCTTGCCCAGCCGCTGGATCGACGACTCGCCGATGCCGAGCACGAAGGTCGACTGTTGCAGCAGGCCGCGCTGACCGGCCTGGCGAACCAGCGTGTCGAGGTCGCCACCCCAGCTCGTGGTCAGCACCACATCGGGCCGCAGGGCGAGGAGGCGGGAGACCTCGGTGGAGTAGTCAGGCGCGCCGAATTTCGGGAACAGCTCCGCCACCACCTGCACGTCGGGCTTCATCGCCTTCAGCGCGGTCGAGAAGATTTCCCAGCTTTCGCGGCCCCACGCGTAGTCCTGATTGACGACCGCGATGGTCTTGAAGTCCGGCTTCACCTTGAGGAGATACACCAGCACGGCCAGCATCTCGGGGGTGCCGTTCGCCTGGGTGCGGAAATTGTAGCGGTACTTCTTGGTCTCGAGGATGGAGGCTGCGCCGCAATCCCACATGAAGTTCATGACCTTCAGGTCTTCGGCGACCGGCACGAGCTGATTGCAGCTGCCGGATGAAATCGAGGCGAACGTCGCGTCCACCTTGTCGTCCTGCACCATGCGGCGGTAGTTCGAGACCAGAGCCTCGCCGCCGGCGCCTTCATCGACGAACGACAGCTTCACCGGCACGCCGCCGATGCCGCCTTTCTTGTTGAGATCCTCCGCGATCATCTCGGCGGCGGCCTTGGCCGGCACGCCGAACACGGAAGCCGGTCCGGACAGGAATGTCGTGATGCCGATCTTGATTTCCGCCGGCTTGCCCTGCGCCAGCACGGGCCCCGCAACCATTACCGTTGCGGCCGCAGCCGCAAGCGCCGTCTTCAAAAATTGCATTGAAAAGTCTCCTCCCTGAGATTTATTTCGACCCTTGTACGAGGCCTGGCGGCCATCTTGTTATTTTGCCATGTGCCGCAACACTACTGGATTATCTCCAGCATTGCCTAGCCTTGCCGGCAGGTGCCGGTAGCGCGCCAGGACATAGCTCCGTCTCCAGTGAGCATCACCGGTGCAGCAACGCAAGTGGCTTGTCGGGGCCGGGGCGGCCGTGCGCGACTGGGTCGCAGAGGCATCGCTCCTCCGTCATTCCGGGGCGCGCCTCTTGGCGCGAGCCCGGAATCCATCGGCCCGCACATCTTGCCGTAAAATGGATTCCGGGCTCGTGCTTCGCACGCCTACGATGTGCAATTGCACATCGGAGAATGACGAGCGTAAAACACGTAGCTTCGTAGGATGGGTGGAGCGACTTGTCCGCCGTAGCTCAACGAGCGAAGGCGGAAGCGATAAATCGTTACGGTCAAGCCGCTGGGCGGCAAGTCGATGGGGCCGGGCAAAAGCTTTCTGCGATGGCGCGACAGAAAGCAGAAGCCATGATTGGGAAGGTCGCTCTAGCTGCCGTTGAAGTTATTGATAATGGCCTTCGCGAGATTAGCGAACTCGTAGAGCGTTGTAATAACCTCCCGATGTGGGAGGTAAGTGGCTTCGTTGAGGCTTATCTGTGGGGTGACCTCAATCTGGGGCTTTTGTGCACCCTTGGCGATAATGCCAACTACGGTTTCATCTGGTCCGCTGCGCATCCATCCCGCGGAAATGCTCGTGAAAGAGCTAACATCCTTCGCGCGCCCAAAAACTCTGATAGTTGCGGGTTGGATTTCAGCGGACAGTTGCCGCTGATGCTTTCTGACAACGTCAAGAATATGCAAGGGGTAAAGGAGGCCATTCCCTCCCTTGTAAGGTTTAAGAGATTCGATGATGCCTCGTTCCTTGGCGGGAAGGGCCTTTACAAATTTGTTCCCCTTGAAATTCCAAGTGTGGAAGTGTGCCTCGCTGGAGGCGACCGGGAAGTACGTATCGTCAATGAGCGATGGGCAGTGGCGCTCCGAGAGCGTGCAGGCAAGAATATCTAGACTGCTTCGAATCGCGTTAATGTAAGCCCCAAACTCGACCTGAAACGCTATCGGCAAAGGCTCTTTTTCAGTCAGCAGCACGATGTTGTTGGGGGTATTGTCTGGCAACTCTTTGATGACCACGTTGATGTTGGCTGTGATCCAGTCGCTGGTGCGCCTCCGGAAAGATGGGAGGTTGGATACGGCCCAATCGATAGTGGCATAGGCGTGCTCTAGGTCTTCCGACATGGCAAAATCCGATCCAACGAAAGACCCTGATTTTCAAAAGGTTGTGCGGGCGGTCCTCACGACAAAGCCGCAGCCGCAGAAGCTGAAAAAGAAGGCAGCTATAGAAGATACGAAAAAAGCAGCCAAGTGAAACGCCCTCTATCACGTCGAGACCTTGGGCTGAGATGCTCACGCAAGGCAAGGGTCGGTTGCACGTAACGACAAGCCGTGCGTCCTCCGACCCTTTTGGTCCTCCGCTCGACCCTGCGCGCAAGCGCGAATTTCGCGAGATATTTCAACGCGATTTGCCCCGTCCAGCCCCTCCCGCAAAAACAATTCCCTTCTCGATCACCCCAAATCAACACTAAAATCCGGCCGTCTCATCCCTCACGAGGGGCGTATCGCGATCGTCACGGACGCGGGATGGGATGTGGTGGACGCGGCAGCGTCGGGCGCGTGAGGTGTGTTCGCAGGGCGGTTTTCCGTGAGCGAGCACAGCGCGCAGGACGAATGACGTTGTTGCGTACGGCAAAACCGTGTGGTCCTGACACCCGTTGCTGGTGCCAAGTTGTGCGGAGGCGAAGTCAACCCGACCGGGTTCGATCAGCCGCTAATTCGCCAACGACGGTGACAAGACGAATTCGTCGCCGAGGAGAGCACGGCATAAGCCGTAAACCCATTGCGCAGGGAATGCCGGAGTGTTCCGACTGTACCTGTATGCTCGTGTGCGTTTTTTGCGCACTGTTTGCACACGAGACCGCGGGTGCAGCGTGCACCCGGCATTCCCTGCTCCCTCTTCTGGGAGAGAAGGTTTTGAAAAACTTCGGGCGCATCGCGCCGCGAGAATGCGAAGTCACGTTCGGTTGTCATCCCCGCGAAGGCGGGGATCCAGTATTCCAGAGACGCCAGTGATTGAATCGATAAGCCGCGGCGTACTGGATACCCCGCATGCGCGGGGTACGACAATTCCGTGGGACGTGCCTGCCTTTCGCAATGACGGGACTACGTGTCCTGAATTTACTTTCGGAGGTCGCTAAACGCCTCATCGAGGCGATCAAGCGCCTCCTCGAGGATCGGACGCGGCGTGGCAAAGTTGAAGCGCAGCCAGGTTTCGCCGCCTGGGCCGAATTGCTCACCGGGGCTTGCAAAAATGCGCGCGCGATCCTTGACCCTTGCCGCAACGTCCTTGGCCGGCAATCCGGTGCCGGAGAAGTCGACCCACGCCAGATAGGTTGCATCGAGCCGCATCGACCGCGCGCCGGGCGCCGCGCGCTCGATCCTGCTGTCGAGGATATCGCGACTGCCGGCGAGATAGGGCAGCAGTGCATCGAGCCAGCTATCTCCGGTTCGCCACGCCGCCTCGGTGGCGATCATGCCGAAGGCGTTGTAGGAGGCAAGCCCGCTCGCCGCGATCCGCGCGTCGAGCTTCGCTTTCAACACCGGATTCGACGTGAAGCATGCGCCGACATGGGCGCCGGCGAGATTGAAGGTCTTGGTCGCGGCGACGCAGGTGATCAGGCGATCCGCGATCTCCGGAGCGGCCGTGATCGTCGGCGTATGCCTGGCGCCGCCCAGAAGCAGATCGCAGTGGATTTCGTCGGAAACCAGAATCAGGTTGCGTTCGGCGCAGAAGAGGGCGAGGGCGCGGATCTCCTCGACCGACCAGACGGTCCCGCCCGGATTATGCGGGCTGCAGAAAAATACGATCTTGGTGCGCGGCGTGAGTTTCGCGGCGAGCGCATCGAGGTCCATCTCGTAGCGGCCCTGACGCAAAGACAGTTGCGCGTCGAGGATGCGTCGCTCATTGGCGAGAATGATCTTTCGGAAAGCATGATAGGCCGGTGGAAAGACCACGACCTCGTCGCCGGGCTCGGTGACGGCTTGAAGGATGAGGCCCAATCCCGAGACGACACCGGGCGTCTGGCTTACCCAGGCCGGGTCGATCGACAGGCCGTGCCGGCGCATCATCCATTCGGCAAGCGCGATCGCCCAACTGCCGGTGTCGGCATAATAGCCATGGACGGCACGGGTCACGTCGGCGGTCAGTGCTTCCGTCACGCCTGGAGGCGCCGCAAAATCCATGTCGGCGACCCACATCGGGATCCCGTCCGCTGCCGCGATCCCCGAAAGCTTGGCCATCATGTCCCACTTCGACGCGTGCGTGCCGCGGCGGTCAATTACGCGATCGAAATCAAACATCGGGACGGTGGCTCCTGCGCTGGCATGTGGCGCGTCAAATGCAATTCAAAAACTTGTTCGTCGGACAGCGCAACCGATCGTTGTTACCCCAGCAGCACCGCGTCCGCGCCGTTCACGGCGTCGGCGCTATCCGTCACCGTCTTCTCCAGCGAGCCCGCCTGCACCGTAATATTCTCCGCAAAGAACCGCGCCAGCGTCACGTAGCGCTGCGGATCGCCGCCGGCCTCGCCATTGCCCTTGGCGGCGAGCGCTTCGCCGGCCAGCATGCAGCCGCCGAGCGTCGAGCCGAACAGGCGCAGATAGGGCGTGGCACCGGCGAGCGCGTCGTTCGGCGCGGATGCCACGCGCTCCAGCAGCCATTTGCTGGCACGTTCGAGCGAGCCGAGCGCGTCGCGCAGCTTGGCGCCGGTGGTGCCGAACGCGGGATCGTTCGAGGCTTCGACCTGCTTGACGATGCCGTCCAGTTCATCGAGCAGGGCCCAGACCGAGGCGCCGCCATTGGCGGCGAGTTTGCGCGTCACGAGGTCGATCGACTGGATGCCGTTGGTGCCCTCATAGATCGTGGTGATGCGCGCGTCGCGGTAATGCTGCGCGGCGCCGGTCTCCTCGATGAAGTCCCATGCCGCCGTGAACCTGCACGCCGAGATAGCTCACTTCATTGCCGATATCGGTGGAGAAGGCCTTTGCGATCGGCGTCAGCAGCGCGCCGCGGGCGGCGGCGTCTGCACGCACCTTGGCGTCCTTGGCGCGCACGGACACATCCATCGCCACCGCGGTGGCGTAGCAGATCGAGCGCGCCGCCGCGGTCAGGCTGCGCATCTGCAGCAGCATGCGCTTGACGTCGGGGTGCACGATGATGGCATCGATGCCCGTCGCCTTGTCTGCCGACGGCGCGGCCCTGCTTGCGTTCCTGCGCGAACGCGAGCGCCTGCTGATAGGCGCGGTCGGCAATGCCGACGCCCTCCAGGCCGACGCCGAGGCGGGCCTGGTTCATCATCGTGAACATGCAGAGCATGCCGCGATTTTCCTCGCCGATCAGGTAACCGATCGCGCCGCCATTGTCGCCCATGGTCATGGTGCAGGTGGGGGAGGCATGCATGCCGAGCTTGTGCTCGACGCCGCTCGGATAGATGTCGTTCTGCGCGCCGAGCGAGCCGTCGGCGTTGACCATGAATTTCGGAATCAGAAAGAGCGAAATCCCCTTGGTGCCCGCCGGCGCATCGGGCAGGCGCGCCAGCACGAAATGCACGATGTTATCGGTCATGTCGTGGTCGCCATAGGTGATGAAGATCTTCGTGCCCTTGATGCGATAGCTGCCGTCGGGAGCGCGCTCGGCGCGGGTGCGCAAGGCGCCGACGTCGGAGCCGGCCTGCGGTTCGGTGAGCTGCATGGTGCCGGTCCATTCGCCCGACACCAGCTTCTCCAGATAGATCTTCTTCAGCTCGTCGCTGCCATGGGCGTCGAGCGCCTCGATCGCCGACAGCGTCAGCAGCGGGCAGAGGCCGAAGGCGATGTTGGACGCGCTCCAGATTTCGGTGCAGGCCGCGTTGATCGCAAGCGGCAGGCCCTGGCCGCCGAACGCCTCCGGTCCCGACACCGCGTTCCACCCCGCCGCCGCCCAGCGCTGATAGGCGTCCGGCCAGCCGGGCGCGGTGGTCACCTTGTTGGCTTCGAGCTTGATGCCGTGTTCGTCGCCGACGCGATTGAGCGGGGCCAGCACGTCGCCGGCGAATTTTCCGGCTTCCTCCAGCACGGCGGCGGTGATGTCGCCGTCGAAATCGCCGTAATGGCCGGCCTTCACGGCGGCCTGAAGGCCCGCGCCGTGGTTGAGCGCGAGCAGGATGTCATTGATCGGCGCGCGATAGGTCATGACGAAATCTCGCTTTTTCGGAAATCAGCTGCTGCCGTCTTCCCACGAAACCGGGGTGCTCTCAACTCTCAGATGGCGGTATTGGGCCGCCCGAAGGGACGAAAACCGCCCCCGGGGGCATCCAGGGAGGACCACCTATATAAAGGGTCGCGCAACGGGCCCGATTTTGGACGGAATTCGGCCGTCCGGCCTGTTGAAATGGCGCAACTCCCTCTATAGACCGGGCGTTGCCGGAGGCGATCGAGCGGATCGATCCTTGCCTCGTTCCGGCCTGTTGGGGCGTAGCCAAGCGGTAAGGCAGCGGATTTTGATTCCGCCATTCGGAGGTTCGATCCCTCCCGCCCCAGCCAGCAAACGCCTAACCCTTTGAAATAACGCAATTCTTCGGCTTTGGCTGGGGTGTTGCGTCGCGACTGTATCACGCGCCTGTATCACGGAGGTGTTTACGTGCGCGTGGTTCAACATGTCTTCAGGCGAGGCGCGGTCTACTGGTGGCGTCGCCGGCTTCTCAAGAAAGCAGGGGAGAGAGAACTCGCGCCGATTGCGATCAGCCTGAGAACGCGGGACCTTTCCAAGGCGCGTACCATCGCCGCCCATTTGGCCGTGGCGAGTGATGGCATCTCGCGCCAGGAGGGACGAGCAGTGTTATCGCCAGTTCAGGTCCGGTCGATGCTGGAGTCGGTCGCGCGCACCCACCTGGCCAAGCTCGATCGGCTGGTCGCGTTGGAGACGGCCGACGGCATCAGTGCGGATGACGGGCGTACGTCCGATCGCATCATGGGTTGGGTTCGACGCCTCCAGGCCTCCCAGGGTATCGCCGCGACCGTTGGGGATGCTGAACGCGGCGTGTTGGCGACGAACGGGCTCAGTCGGGAGGAAATCGAGGAGGTGAACTGGACGCTCGATCTTTTGCGGAAGGCTTCGAGGGGTAGTTTTCCGCGTCGGAAGCTGATGGCGCTGTTGGAAGCCTGCGGAGCTTCCCAGGGGGAAGGCGACATACAGCAGGCGGAGCGGATATTCTACCGCGGGCAGGCCGCCGCCTTGCTGTCAGTTGATCGGCGATGGTCTGGGGAATATCGCGAAGACGACAGGCTGATCGAACAGCTTCTTTCGGATCATGTTGTTGCGCCAACGGTGATCGCAACGGCGTCCGAAGCCCCGCGCGAGCGTCCAGCCTCAAGAATCGAGGAAGTCGCGACTGTAGCAGACATCAGTGTTCCAGCGCCCTTGAGGAAGGAAGCCTCGATTACGAAGCTTGCCGAAAATCTGATCAAGGAGAAGGCCAAGCTCGGCGAGTGGAATGATAAAACCCAGCGACAAGCTCGATCACTAGTCGCGACCTTTGTCGAAATGATCGGTGATGATCATGTCCGATCACTCGCGCAGAGCCGCGTTGCCGAATATCGCTCACTTCTGCTCGCTCTTCCGCGAACCTACGGCAAAGGCCAGAATGACCGAAACACTCCTCTTTCGGTCTGGCTCGAACGCGCGAAAGCGTTGCCAGACGATGAGGTTGGACGCGAGCCCGGTACGCTCAATCGCCATCTTACTCAGCTCCAGGAAGTGCTCGTCTACATCGAGGCGTGCGGTCACAAGATTCCCGAATTCTCTGGTGTTTCAAAGCTGTTGTCGAAGAAGAAGGGGCGTGCTCGCGACGAACGGAATCCATTTTCTCCAGAGGATCTGGCTGCAATTTTCCGTCAGCCGCCGTGGACGGGATGCGAAAGTCTCGAGAACCGTCTAGTCCCGGGAGCGATGATCTATCATGACGCTCTGTCGATCGTGCCGTATCTTGCAAGATACACGTTAGGACGGCGCGAGGAACTCTGCGGCCTCGACGTCGATGATGTGCTGGAAGAGGGGGGAATTCCCTACATTTTCATTCGTCCAAACGAACATCGGACGCTGAAGAACCCGCAGTCCAAGCGAAGAATTCCGCTGGTTGGAGAAGTGGTTCGTCTCGGATTTCTTCGCTACCGCGCAGAGATCAAATCGCTTGGATACAAACTGCTATTCCCCGAGCTTCGCGCGGCAAGTGATCGTACGCCCTTGGGTGACGTCTTTTATGGTGACTGGATCAAAGTTCAGGATCGGGCTGTCCCGAAGGCTGCCGAAGACCGTAAAGTTTTCCATTCATTCAGGAAGGCCGGTGGAGCCGATTTGAAGGATGCCGGAGTTGCTTCCGAACTCCGTGCAGACATACTGGGGCATGGCGGCGACAACATCACGGAAGAGCGGTACGTCAGCTCCGCCAAACTGAAGCAGATGCTTGAGGCGCTGGAAAAGCTCCCGATAGTGACGGAGCAGATAGGGTCGACCGAAATCTGCCTGCGCCGAGACATCCTGCAGAAGCGCCAGCGTCCGTCTGCTCGGCCCAGAAGGCAAACTAAGGGCGCACGGGAATCATAATCCTGGGGTCGGGGGTTCGAGTTCCCTCCCTCTCCGCCAACGACGCCTTCGCCATCGTTCGCTGACGTTCAACTAAGTCAATATTCATAGAGGTTTTTTGAATCTCGCTATCTGTTCACGTCTTCAATCGTTCGCTACAATTCGGGGGTAGCACGGGGGTAGGAACGGGGGTCAGATGGCGCGGACTATTCACCGTCTGTCTCATCGGAAGGCCGAAAGCATTGCAACGCCGGGGATGTATCCCGACGGCGGTGGCCTCTATTTGCAAGTAACAACGGGCGTCGACAAGACGCCGCGGAGGTCTTGGTTGTTCCGCTTCGCGATGAACGGTCGGGAGCGCCAGATGGGCTTAGGGCGGCTGGAAGATGTCTCCCTGGCTGATGCGCGTGATGCTGCGTCAGTGGCGCGTGAACAGCGCCGTGAGGGCAAAGATCCGATCGTCGAGCGTGCAGTTATTCGTTCGCAAGCCTCGATAGCAGCCGCGCGGACCGCGACTTTCGATGAGTGCGCCCGTGCCTACATCGCCGCTCATCGGGCAGGTTGGCGAAACGTGGAAGCATGCCACCCAATGGCAGAACACGCTGACGACCTACTGTTCACCCGTGTTTGGAAAGCTGCCTGTGCAACTTGTCGACGTGGCACTGGTGATTAAAGTTCTGGAGCCACTTTGGGCGACAAAGCCCGAAACGGCCAGTCGGCTGCGCGGTCGGGTCGAACGAGTGCTCGATTGGGCAAAGGTGCGCGGCTATCGCGACGGCGATAATCCCGCTAGATGGCGAGGTCATCTTGATCACCTACTTCCGAACCGGGGGAAGGTAAGGCGCGTCAAGCATCACGCCGCGCTGCCCTACCCCGAGTTGCCCCCCTTCTTTGTGGAGCTTGAGCAGCGAAATGCAATGGCGAGCCATGCGCTGCGTTTCGCGATACTGACCGCAGCGCGGACTGGCGAAGTCATTGGTGCTAAGTGGGACGAAATCGACATAGCGGCACGCGCATGGACCCTTCCGGCAGAGCGGATGAAAAATGGGCGCGAACACCGCGTTCCGCTCAGCGCGGCTGCGATAACGTTATTGAGACACGTAAGCGGGGTTCGGCAGAACGACTTTGTGTTTCCCGGCGAAAGGCGATCGACCCTTAGCGACATGGCACTTCTGATGTTGCTGCGTCGCATGAATCGCGGAGACCTCACCACCCACGGATTTCGCAGCACATTTCGGGATTGGACGGAGGAGCAGACCAATACTCCGCGAGCGGTCGCCGAGATGGCGCTGGCTCACGCTATTGGAAACGCGGTCGAAGCAGCTTACCGCCGCGGGGATTTGTTCGAGAAGCGGCGCGTCTTAATGTCCCAATGGGCAGATTTCTGCATTACGCCGCTCGCGAGCAACGTTGCGGTGCTCGGCGCAAAGAGGCGGTAGAGTTTGCCTTGGCAGGGCCACATAACATTGGAGAGCACCCCGACAGGATCGTGGTCACCAACAAGCACGTGAATGCGATTTTGCGGCGGATGGGTCACGAGATGAGCCAACCTCTCCGCGAGAGGTTCACGCGAGCGCTCGATCTCTGCTTCGATTGGTATCAACAGGCGACTAGCCATAACGACCACGCCGCTGAAAGAGAGCGTTTGACCTTCATTCAAGAAGTCCGCAAATCGATCAAATCGCTGACATCACTCCTGAAAGACCGTCGTTTCGGAGGTTTCTGGTTTCTAACGCCGTTGTCAGATTTGCCAGAGCGATTAGACAAGTTGGACAGTCAACTTCAACGAGTCGAGGAGCTTCGACCCGACACCATACCGCGGACAGGGGACGAAAGCGACTTTGTCGCCTTCCTCATCCATGAAGATCATTTCAAGGAGCGCAGTCCCTTCGAATGGCTGGCAGGTGTCTATCTTCCCGAGGTCTACTACCTGTTCTTCGATCCGCGGATTCCGTTCGGCACCGGCCGCAAATTCCTCTCGTTCGCAGAGATATGCCTGCGCGTGATGAAGATAAAAACGCCTCAGGGCAAGTACTATTCCAAAGAAGCGATTAGCAGAGCGAGGCAACTCAGTGGCAAGACGGGTCGTCGCAAAGGCGGGCCACGACTTGACGCTGATGTTCCAGATCAGATGGAGTGGTACCGACACATGGCCATCATCCAGGCTCTCCGACTTGGAATACGCCTCAAGTCATCCATCGAATTGGCGCGCCTGGAGTTACTCAAGCTAAGCCAAGACCAGCCTGGCTAGGCCGGGCAGATATATTCTATTGGGCGTCGGTTCTGCCCGGCCTGACTGTTGTACGTTCACGAAGATCTCCGAACCGGAGCGAACATCGTGAACACGAAATTGGAACAAGGCAGCCCGAGCTTCGAGGCGATCGCCGTCACGCCAAAGGTCGCCAAGGCAATGCTCGCTTGCGGCACCACACACCTGTATGAGCTTCTGAACGCGCGAGAGTTGGCTTCTTACCGCGACGGCAAAAGTCGCAAAATTCTCACGTCATCCATTCGCGCCTACGTCGAACGGCAAGTCGCGGCCGAGCGAGTTAAGCCGCCCGCAGGCTGGACCGGCAAAGCTACTAAAGCCCGACTTCATAAGGCGACTGTCTCTGCAGTAGCAAAGGGGGAAGCCCATTCGCTCAAGGCCGGGACGTAAAACTCCGACGCGGTGGTCAGACCGCGCCGGAGCTTTTTGTCGTCCACTATCCTCGCCAAAGGAACGTGACATGCAATCAATACCTCACCGAAATCCGAGTGGCCAGAGTTTTCCGGACGGACCCCTTCCCGATTCTGCGCGTGAGACGCTTGCTCAACCATTCCCCCGAGGCGGGGCTTGGGTGCATCGCAAAGCGGCACCGCTCATAAGACTGCATCTACGGCTGGAACGGCCCACCGACGTTCCGTGTCGCGTGTGCGGCCAAACGGTTGTCGTGATCAAAAAAGGCGCTGGCCCGCATGTCTGCGACCGCCACCGCGGATGGCTAGGCGATCGCCTTCGCCTCCGATGACGAGGAGGTGCGGCATGATCGCTGAGAATGTCACTTCTGCAATTCAGCAGCCCACGCCGACAGTTCTGCCATCGGGGCCCGTGGAAGCCGGTAAAGGCGGCAAAGGCGGTGTTTTTCAGATTACGAATGCTGAATTTATCGCCGAGGCTATC
>CAWBRL010000059.1:0-44052 GCA_963791165.1 uncultured Alphaproteobacteria bacterium
CGGGGCGATGTACCGGGCGGCCGCGCACGTCGACCCAGTGCAGCGAACCGTCGGGCCAGATATTGCGGAACTCGATGTTATAGTCGTGCCCCTGCTCGACTGTGCGCGTAACGCTTTCATCGCGGCGCGCGCGATCGTCGGGATGGACCGCGCGCTCCAGCTCCTGATACGTGAACGGTCCCTCCACATCGCGTCCAAACGCGGACTTGCAGGATGCAGAGGCTTCAAAGAGCAGGTCGGGCAGATGCAGCTCCCACGTGCCGAGTTGCCCGGCCTTGAGCGCGGTTTGCAGCAGTTGTCCGCTTTCGGTCAGATCGCGAAGGATCGCGCGCGCCTCATATTGCCTGCGCCTTCCGCGCACCGCGGAGCCGACGATGCTCACGAGCGTGGTCGGATGAAACGGCCGCTCGAGAAATGTGACGTTGCCGAGCGCCTGCCCGACCCGCACCGCGTCCGGATTGCGCTCCGGACCGCCGCCCTGATGTGTCAGCAGCACGATCGGAAAATCCGACCATGGCGGTTGACCATTGAGCCAGTGCACGAGGCCGCGCAAGTCTGCGTTCTTGATCGCCTCGTCCGCGATCACGGCGAGACCGGCGCCGACCTCGATCTCGCGTGTCAGCGCCGCGAGATCGCTGCAGATCTGCGCATGATAGCCCGCCTCCCGGATCAGGGCGGCGGCGACGGATGCGTCACGGCCTCTGGGCGCGAGAATGACGGCCCGCTCGGATGAGAGACCGGCCCTCACGAGAGTGGCTTGTCCAGCAAGGGTTTGTCTGCGCCGACATAGAGAGGAACCCCGCGCAGCACGCCCTGGAATTCAACGAGTGGCCCGCCGACCGTGAGACCGCGGTTGTCGATGCGATACTCGCGGATCGTCGATTCGTGCGCGCCGGTTCGTTTCTTGATGATCGACATGGCGCGGCGCACCGTGCCGATCGCCTCGAAATAGCGCAGCAGGATCACGGTATCCGCAAGATACGTTACATCGACCGGCGCTTTCATGTCGCCGACCAATCCGTGCTGGGCGACCGTGATGAAAGTCGCCGCGCCCTGGCGGTTGAGATACTGCAGCAATTCGTGCACGTGCAGGATCAGCGAATTCTCCTCAGGCATCGCTGCCTGATAGCCGTTGAGGCTGTCGATCAGCACGGTCTTGACCTGATTCTCGTCAACCCGCTTGCGAACCCGGTGCGCGAATTCGCCGGGAGAAAGCTCCGCGGCATCGACCTGCTCGATGAACAGCTTGCCGCTGCGCTGCATTGCCTGGAGATCGATGCCAAGGCCTGTCATGCGATCAAACAGGAGACCCAGCTCTTCATCGAAAACGAAAAAGGCCGCCTTTTCGCCGCGCGCAACCGCGGCAGCGAGAAAAACGATGGCGAGGAGAGATTTGCCGGTGCCCGCCGGTCCGAGGATCAGCGTGCTCGATCCGGTTTCGATGCCGCTGCCCAGCAGCTTATCCAGTTCGGGGATGCCGCTCGACAGCGTATGTCTGGTGTAGTTCGACCGATATTCCGACGCCACCAGCCGCGGGAACACGTTCAACCCACCGGTGGTGATCGTGACGTCATGGAAGCCGCCGCGAAATTTTACGCCCCGATATTTGATGATGCGCGCACGCCGCCGCTCTGCGCCATACGCCGGCGCCAGTTCCTCGAGCCGCAGCACGCCGTGCGCCACGCTGTGGATGGTCTTGTCGCCGACGTCAGACGTCATGTCGTCGAGCAGCAGCACCGTGGCGCCCAAATTTGCAAAATAGTGCTTGATCGCCAGAATCTGCCGCCGATACCGCAGCGAGCTTTGCGCCAGCAGCCTGATCTCGGAAAGGCTGTCCAGCACGACCCGGCTCGGCTGCACGCGATCGACCGCGGCGAAAATCTGTTTGGTGGTCTCGCCCAGTTCGAGATCGGATGAATAGAGCAGGCTCTGCTGCTGCTCGGAATCGAGCAGGCTCTCGGGCGGCAGCAACTCGAACACGACTATCCGCTCGTCCAGCGACCAGCCGTGAGAAGCAGCGCCGAGCCGCAACTCCCGTTCGGTTTCGGACAAGGTGATGTAGAGGCACTTCTCACCGGCCTTTGCGCCCTCCATCAGAAACTGGAGCGCGATCGTCGTCTTTCCCGTCCCGGGGTCGCCCTCGACCAGAAACATATGTTCCCGTGAGAATCCGCCGGCGAGGATTTCGTCGAGACCCCAGATGCCGCTTTTCGCTTTTTCCTCAATCGAATGGTCCAAAATCTACCTCCTAAACCATGACCAATGCGCCATGCCTTCAGGCGGTTCCCTAAAGCGTGGAACTATTTTTCAGGAAAGAATTCCGGCCACATCGCACGCCATTTGAGCGCCAGCCTGCCGAAATCGGGCGCCTGCAGCGCATGGCATTCCGCACCGGCCGCGGGCTGGATCCAGCCCTGCGCGCGGCTGGTGAACAGATGCGCGACCGGAACCAGCCAACCGGTGTCGTCAAGCGTTCCGGCGCGAAGGTTCATGGTTTGCGGCCGTCCCTGCCGCTCGCCGTAAATCCTGGCGCCACACTCGCCGCAGAACCATGACGTGACGTCCGCGCCCGACGGCGACGCGCGGCGCCATCCCTTCGCAGCGCCTTTCTGAATGTGGAAATCCGCTGTCGCGACCGGCATGTTCAGCGCAAAGGCGCTGCCAGACGCGGTCTGGCAATCGGTGCAGTTGCAACTGTAAAGCAGCAGCGGAAACGACGCGATCTCGTAACGGATCGCGCCGCAGGAGCAGCCGCCTGTGAGCGGGAGAACAGGACGCTTCGGGTTCATTGCTGGCCGGAAATGGATGACCGCCGCATCCTACAGGCAATTCAGCCGGGGATCGATTCAGCGCGAGTCCATGGCTCTCTCAGCCGGCCATCCGCGTCTCGCCAGCCGCCTTCGACTTGTCGAAATTGTTCGGGACTTCGATGTCGACCTCCAGCGTCGAGACGGTCTTGCCGCGCTCCAGCTTGACGATGACCTTGTCGGGATCGAGCACCACATGCCGGCCCACCACGGCGAGAATCTCCTCCCGCAGCGTCGCCAGCAGGTCGGACTGGCCGAGCAGTCCGCGCTCATGCGCCAGCAGAATCTGCAGCCGTTCCCGGGCGACGGGGGCGGATGCGTTGCGGCCGCGAAACAGCCGCAGCAAATTCATGCTCATGCAGCTCTCCGTCCCAACAGCCGGTTCATGAAGCCCTTGCGCTCCGTCGGCACCACCATCGCGACTTCCTCGCCCATCAAGCGGCGCGAGGCGTCGACGTAGGCGCGGGCCGGGGCGCTTTCGGCATTGTTGAGCGTCACGGGGGTGCCGACGTTGGACGCCTTGAGCACGTCCTGGCTTTCGGGAATGATGCCGAGCAGCGGCGTTGCGAGGATTTCGAGGATGTCGTCGATCGTGAGCATCTCGCCGCGCGCCGCACGCGCCGGATCGTATCGGGTGATCAGCACGTGTTTCTCGACCCGCTCGCCCCGCTCCGCCTTCACGGTTTTCGAATCGAGCATGCCGATGATGCGATCGGAGTCCCGCACCGAAGAGACTTCGGGGTTGGTGACGATGATGGCTTCGTCCGCATAGCGCATCGCCAGCGTCGCGCCGCGCTCGATGCCGGCCGGGCTGTCGCACAGGATCCAGTCGAACCGGCTCTTGAGCTCTTCAATCACACGGCCGACGCCCTCATCGGTGAGTGCGTCCTTGTCCCTCGTCTGCGAGGCCGGCAACAGCCAGAGATTTTCCAGGCGCTTGTCGCGGATCAGGGCCTGCGGCAGCTTGGCGACGCCCTGCACGACATTGATGAGGTCGAACACCACGCGGCGTTCGGCGCCCATCACCAGATCGAGGTTGCGCAGACCGACGTCGAAGTCGACCACCACAACGCTCTGTCCACCCTGCGCAAGCGCCGCGCCGAGCGCTGCCGTGGTGGTGGTCTTCCCAACGCCACCCTTGCCGGATGTAACGACCAGGACCTTGGACATACTCGATCTCCTTAGCCGATTAATTCAGCGGGGTAATTTTCATGGTGTCGCCCTGCAGCCAGGCTTGCGCCGGACGGTTGCGGAGCGCTTCGTCGATTTCTTCTGCGGTCTGGTAGTAGCCGTCGATAGCAAGCAGTTCCGCCTCGATCTTCTGGCAATAAATTCGTGCGGAGGAATTGCCGTTGACGCCGGCCATCGCACGGCCGCGCAGCGTGCCGTAGATGTGAATCGATCCGCCGGCGACGATCTCCGCGCCGGACCCGACCGAACCCAGCACCGTGACGTCGCCATCGGCGAACACGATCGACTGGCCCGAACGCACCGGTTCTGCGAGCAGCAGCGAGGTCTGCTTCGGCTTGGGTTCGGGCTCGGACTTTTGCGCCGGTTCGTTTCGTGTGATCACGCAGGCACGGCCGCCGGTCAGCAATGGCGGCATGTTCGCCCCGAGGCGATCTTCGTCCACACCCTCGATGCCGAGAACGCGAATGCTGCGCTCGCTGAGGCTGCCGACGAGATGCGAAATGGCCGGACCGCTCAGGTCGACGGCGGCGAGGTCGAGTACGATCGGCTTGCCGACGAAAAAGCCGGGCGAGCGCGCCAGCGTGGCGTCAATTTCGGCGAGCCATTCCACGATCGGTACGACGGGGCTGAACACGAACGCGACATAGGAACGGCCGCGCAGCCGGACCAGTTGACGCGTGGGATCAGCTCGGACGTCCATGATGTTTCGACTCGCCTTTCTTATTGAAAAATTAAGAAACACAGAACTTGGTTAACGAGTAATTAACGCTCGGGCCCCCTCCCTCGGCCCAAAAAACGGCCCGAGAACGGACGAAGTCGACGCATTTGTGGCCGATTCTTGCTGCTGGCATACCAGCGTGCAGCTAAGCCTTTGCCATTACGGGACATCGCGATTGTGGTAAACAATTCGTCAACTTACTTTCGTCACGTTTCAGTCCTAAATTAGTCCTCGGGGGGTTCCAACAAAACTGGGTGATATTTGTCAGGGGCTCTCCTGGCAGGTCACTTCCGTAAAGCGAACGGACAGTTGCCGAGGGGCAGGCAATGGAAGCAACGGGGATTGTGCGGTCTCGCGAAACGATTTCGCAGACAGGTGTCGCCCGGGCGGGCGAGGCCAGACACTCTGAATCCAAGTGTTCCGGCTCAACCTATCAACTGGTGGATGGCATGCGTGACACGCGGCCTTCGCCTCTTGGAGCATTGTCCGGCGCGTCCGCGGCCTTTATCGACGTTCAAAAGTATCGACGTTCAGAAGTACCGACGTTCAGAAGTCAGGCAAACAGCCAAGTGTCACGAGGAGTAAGGTATGAGTAGTGTAAGTGAGCAAGACCATCTCAACCCCCGTGACCCCCTCTATTATGCGCCGCGCTGGTTGCGGGAGCGATCGGCCACCTTCCGCGACGGCGACCGCGAGTCGACGGCACTCACACCGGTGGTGACGTTCGATAGCCGGCTCGAAAACGCCGTCTCCACCGCGTTGCGGCATCCCCTCGATCCCGAAGTCATGCGCGAGCCCGAACAAGAGAAGAAGGCGCTGTGGAGCGTCGCGGCGCGCTTCGGCGCGGCGATCGGCGTCGCAGCCATCGTGGCGCTGTTCTTCGTCATCGTCGTGCCGGTTGCCCGCCAGAGTGATGGCGAGGCCGCTGCGGGGATCGCGCAATCGATCAAGGCCGTGCTGTTCCAGCCCGGCGAGACTGCGCCGAAGCCCGCCATCAGCGAGTTCCAGGCGATTCTCGCCTCCACTCCGCCCAGCGCGCCGCAGGCTGATCCGTCGGGAGAACTGCTCCAGCAGTTCATGCAGTGGCGCGAGAAGCCCGATCCGGCAACGCCGCAGCGTACCAATCCCTGATCCAATCCGGGGGGCGTGAAAACGCCTGAGACGCCCTCCCGCGATCCTGTTCTCTAGGAGTTTGCCATGACCTCGTATCGGATCGCCCTATTGGCCGGAGCCGTGCTTTTCGGCATGGCGGGCAGTGCCCGCGCCGCGGGTGAAATCAACATCGTGCGTGACCTGGCAGGTCGTGTAGGACCCGTGATCGGATCGGCACAGGCCTGCCGCGACATCGCACGTCCGCGCATCCAGGCCATCGTCGATAAATTCTCGTTGGTGATCCGGGAAGCCTCGACCAACGAGGCGGAACGTTCCGACCTCACGCAGGTGTTCGATCGCAGCGTGGCCGACGGTCGCATCTCGGTGACGTCGGGCCGGATGGATTGCGGCCGCGCCGACCGCCAGCTGGCCGATCTGGAACGGTCGATCGCAGGACCCAGCCTGTCCAGCGTCATCGGTCCCTCCACCGCCGCCGCCGCAACCGCAGCGCAAGCGGCAACCGCGCCGACGGCGCCCGTTCCGCCGACCCTGACCGGCCCCTTCCCGCGCGGCGTTTCCGACAAGGAAATTCGCTTCGGAATCGCAGCCCCGTTCTCCGGCTCCGCCAGGGAACTGGGACGGCAGATGAAGCTCGGAATCGACACCGCCTTCAATCGCGCCAACGAAGCCGGCGGCGTCGATGGCCGGATGCTCAAGCTGCTTGCTGCCGACGATGGCTACGAGCCGTCGCGCACGCCTGAGGCCATGAGACAGCTCTACGAAAGGGATCAGGTGTTCGGCATCATCGGCAATGTCGGAACGCCGACGGCCGCGGTGGCAGTGCCCTACTCGCTCGAGCGCAAGATGCTGTTCTTCGGCGCCTTCACCGGCGCCAACATCCTGCGCAACGATCCGCCCGATCGCTACGTCTTCAACTATCGGGCGAGCTATGTTCAGGAAACCGACGCGGTCGTTCGTTACCTGGTCAAGATTCGCCGGCTGCAGCCGCGGCAGATCGCTGTTTTCGCGCAGCAGGATTCCTACGGCGACGCCGGGTTTGCCGGGGTGTCAAAGGCGTTTCGTGCCATGGGCGCCAACGATGGCGCCATCCTCCGGCTCAACTACGCGCGAAACACCGTCGATGTCGACGCTGCGGTCGCCGAGTTGAAGCTGCAGAAGACGCCGGTCAAGGCGATCGTCATGGTCGCGACCTACCGGGCCGCGGCAAAGTTCATCGAGAAGACGCGCGACCTCTATCCCGGCATGATCTACACCAACGTTTCCTTCGTCGGCTCCACGGCGCTTGCCGAAGAACTGAAGCTGCTGGGTGCGCGCTACACCAACGGGGTCATCGTGACCCAGGTGGTGCCGGCGGTGTCGGGCTATTCGTCGGCGGTGCTGGAATACAAGAACGCGCTCGCCAAATATTTCCCCGGCGAAGCGCCCGATTACGTTTCGCTCGAGGGCTATGTCGCCGCCAACGTGCTGATCCAGGCCATCAAGAAGACCGGGCCACAGCTCGATACGGAGAAGCTGATCGACACGCTCGAGAATACGCGTAATCTCGACCTCGGTCTCGGAACCCAGCTCGGGTTCGGCCGCTCCGAGCACCAGGCCTCGAACAAGGTCTGGGGCACGGCGCTCGATGAAAGCGGACGCTATCAGCCGCTCGAGCTGGAGTAAGCGCAGGCTGCGCGTCAGCGCTTTTCGATCACGAGGCTCTGGACGGCGCGGCCGAAATAGCCGCGCTCGTCGGCAAGCCTCGCCATCGCAAGGCCCGCGCCGTCGGGACCGATCCAGGACTCCGCATCGAGCAGGATCCACTCTCCCTCCGGCTGCCGTGAGAAATTCACGGTCAGGTCGGCATTGAGAAACGTCCATTGGCGGAAATCCAGCACCGCCGAGGTGCCGTTGCAGAAATCCGCCGCCGCCATCGCCCGCATCGCCTGCGACACCGGCGAGCCAAGCACGATCGGCCGGTCGACGCGATACCAGATCGCGCCCGGACCCGGCACACCGAACTGGCCGCGGGCGGCGCGCAGCGACATCCCGGTGACAAAAGGGCTGGAGGAGAAATCCACGGGCTCGACGCGCGATTGGTCCGGCCCCGGAAGCTCGACCTTCTCGATCGCGGCCTCCGGCGGCAACTCGTTGGCCTGCAGCTTGATCTTCAGCACCGTCGCACTGACGACGACGACGCCTTCGGCGAGCAGCCTGACGACGCAGAGCTGGATCTTGCGGCCATCGCGCAAAACCTCGCTCTCGATGGTCAACGGCGCCACCGGAACCGGGCGCATCAGGTCGACGGTGACGCGCGCGACCCGCATCGCGGCCTGCGTCGGAATCTTCTCCGCGGCCCATACCACCAGCGCCGCCGGCGGCGAACCGTGCTGCATGCTCGGGTGCCAGGGCCCCGCCGCATAGGGGCTGGTGACGACGTGCTGGCCGTCAACGAGAAAGATGGCTTCCATTGATAAGGGATCCTGTCGGATGGCGAGAGGTGCTTCTTGCCTTCTTCGACCGCGGGAGTCGAGGCCACGGCGAGGCAGACCCTCGTGCGCCATTCGCAACGGGGCAGGGGCGGCCGGACCTGCGCCTCAAATGAACGCCATGCCGCCGTTGAGGACGATGGTCTGTCCGGTCATGTAGCTGTTGCCGAGCACCATCGCGACGGCTTGCGCGACTTCGTCGGCCTGCCCCATGCGGCCGAGCGGAATGTTGCGGGCGAGATCGGTGCGCCCACGCATCATGTCGGTCTCGATCAGCGACGGCGCCACCGCGTTGACGGTGATGCCCTCCTTGACCAGACGCGCCGCATAGCCGCGCGTCAAACCTTCCATGCCGGCCTTGGAGGCGTTGTAGTGCACGCCGATGGCGCCGGCACCGCGCGCCGCACCCGAGGAGATATTGACGATGCGGCCCCATTTGCGCGCCCGCATCGCGGGCAGGACCGCCTGCGTGCACAGGAACGCCGATTTCAGGTTGACCGCGATGGTGCGGTCGAAATCCTCTTCGGTGAGATCGTCGACGCCGCGCACGATCGCGACGCCTGCGTTGTTGACGAGAATATCGATCGGACCGAGCGAGGCCGCGACCTGTTCGACCATCGCCGTCACCGCCGCAGCCTGCGAGACATCGGCCGCGACCGCGATGGCGCGGCCGCCGGTCGCCTTGATGCCGGCGACAACGGCTTCGGCATCGGCCGCGCGCTCGCGATAGTTGACGGCGACCGCGGCGCCGGCTTCCGCAAGCGCCACTGATATCGCCGCGCCGATGCCGCGGGACCCGCCCGTCACCAGCGCGACATGCGCGCTCATATCCGCTCTCGCCGCCATCGATCCTCCGCCGCGTTTACGACGGCGCACGTGCCGTAAGACGCATCACAGCGCCGGGTCGACCGCCTCGTCATATTCCTTCTTGAACCGCGCGATCAATTCGGCCGCAGGCAACACCTTGGCGACGCTGCCGACGCCCTGGCCGGAGCCCCAGATTTCCTTCCAGGCTTTCGGCTTGGCGCGCTCGCCCGAAGCATCGGTGCCGAAGCTCATCTTCGAGGGATCGGAGGTCGGGAGATTTTCGGGATCCATGCCGGCCGCGACGATCGACGGCTTCAGATAATTGCCGTGCACGCCGGTGAACAGGTTGGAATAGACGATGTCTTCCGCACCCGAGGCCGTGATCATCTGCTTGTAGCCCTCGACCGCATTGGCTTCCGTGGTAGCGATGAAGGCGGAGCCGATATAGGCGAAGTCGGCGCCCAATATCCGCGCCGCGCGGATGGCGCGGCCATTTGCAATCGCCCCCGACAACGCGATCGGCCCGTCGAACCAGGCCCGCGTCTCCGCCACGAAGGCCAGCGGCGAAATCTCGCCGGCATGACCGCCGGCGCCGGCCGACACCAGGATCAATCCGTCAGCGCCCTTCTCGACCGCCTTGTGCGCGAACTTCTGATTGATCACGTCGTGGAACACGATGCATCCCCAGCCATGCGCCGCCTGGTTCAGTTCCTCGCGCGCGCCGAGCGAGGTGATCATCATCGGCACCTTGTGCTTTTCGCAAAGCGCCAGGTCCTGATCGAGCCGGTTGTTCGACTTGTGCACGATCTGGTTCACCGCAAACGGCGCCGACGGCCGCTCGGGGTGCGCCTTGTCGTAAGCCGAGAGTTCCTCCTTGATCCGCGCCAGCCACTCGTCGAGCAGCGCCGGCGGGCGCGCGTTGAGCGCCGGAAACGAGCCGACCACACCCGCCTTGCATTGCGCGATCACGAGATCCGGCACGGAAATAATGAAGAGCGGCGCACCGATCACCGGTAACGACAGACGGCCCTTGAACAAGGCAGGCATGGACATTCGAAACGATCCTTCAGTTTATTCCGGAGAGCGAGGCACGCCGCTTAAGGATGCCAGACATCATATCAACAAGGCAATCTTTCCAGCATCAAGTATTGCGTTTTCACGCTGGCGTGCGCTGGCCTTCTCGTCGAACCCGTCATCCCGCGCCAACATTTTGTTCGAGCACGATCTTTTCTGAAAGCCGGCCCCTTCGCCGGCGACGATGCGTTACTGGCAGAGCGCCCGGGTGGCGTAATTTTCCGTCTCGCGGTCCCCTGGCTCGGCGAGGCCTGTCGCAAGGTGTGTGCTGCAAGATGTGTGCTGAAAGACATCACGAAAGCTTCGTCGCTCCCAAGGGCACAACAATCCCGGTTTCAAACCATCCCAATCGATCAGAAACGCGGGTACACGATCTTCCATCCTGTCGCTGCAGCGAGACGGTCAAAGTTCTCGTCCAGACCAGCCGTCATTCCATATGAAGTCGCCTCGATCAAACGAACGGGCTGCTCCGCCACGAAGTAGAACTCGACTGTGCCGCCGCTTGCTCTCTGGAAGTAGCCATAACGCCGCGGGTAAGGAACGTCCTGGCCGAATACGACCAGCCAGACTCGCAACCAGATCGACATCTGACCACGCGCCACGGCCATGCCAGGAGGTTCTTCCGCCTCGTATTGAAACCGGACGCCCGGAAACGCCTCGGATAGGCGCACCAGTACCTCTTCTTCAGAGCCCAGAGGGCCCCTATCGGGGCGTCGTATGATTCCGCGCAGAGACATGTTGGCCTAAGCGTAACCCCATGCTTGGGGCTTCGCCAAGCCGTGTTCTCGCTAGATCAGCTTGAACGCGATGTAGAAGCCGAGCACCAGCACGGCGGCGCCGATCGCGACCCACGTGCTCAGCCGTTTCTCCAGCTCACTCCGGATCAGATCGCCGTAGCGGTTGAGCAGGACCGCGACCACGAAGAACCGTCCGCCGCGCGCCACGATCGAGCACAGGATGAACAGCCAGATGTTATAGCCGGCAAAGCCCGAGGTGATGGTGACGAGCTTGTAGGGGATCGGCGTCAGCCCCTTCAGCAGGATGATCACCGCGCCCCATTCGGCATAGGAGGCGCGGAAGGTCTCGACCTTGTCACTGAGGCCATAGACCGTGATGAGCCAGTGCCCGACCGAGTCGTAGAGCAGCGCGCCGATCGCGTATCCGAGCACGCCGCCCGCGACGGAAGCGATCGTGCACACGGTCGCGAACCACCATGCCTTCTTCGGCCGCGCCAGCGACATCGGCAGCAGCATGATGTCGGGCGGAATCGGAAAGAACGAGCTTTCCGCGAAGGATACGGCGGCCAGAATCCACAGCGCGTAGGGCTTGTCCGCGGCGGCGATACACCATTCGTAGGAACGTTTCAGCATGCGCGCATGAACCATCATGGAGCGGATTTGTCCATGCCGGCGAAGGAGAGATTTTGCGGGGAATTAGTGCCGCTTGCGTAAGGAACGGCCTTCCAGCGCGACAATTCGCCGCCGGACGGCGGGAGGCGTCACGGCCTTGGCCAGCGGCTTGGCCGGCAGCGCCTTGTTCTCAACGGATTTCGGCATTTTTGCCGCCGACTTGTCCATCGACTTGACCGCTGATTTGGGCAACTTCTCGGCGATACCGAGCAGGTCCTCGCGCCGGCCCATCTCGCGCCAGACGTCCTCCGGTTTGACGCCGGCGGCTGCCCAAAGAACGGTCAGGTTATAGAGCAGGTCGGCGCTCTCACGGACCACCGCATCGGTGTTGCCGTTGACGGCGTCGATCACGACTTCGATGGCTTCCTCGGCCAGCTTCTTGGCCATCTTGGACGGGCCGCGCTGAAACAAGCGGGCCGTGCGCGAAATTGCCGGATCGAGATCCCTGGCCGCGATCACCGCCTGATAAAGCCGCTCGAGCGAATCACCCATCCTCTGATCCTAACGGAAAGCAATGCCCGGCGTGTTAACGGTGGGGCCTGCAACCATAAAAAATCCACCGGCCGTAGCGGCCGGTGGATTCATCTTTAACCATTGTTTTAACAGTGGTCGCGATTACCACCCACCGTAGTAACGGTTGGGGTTGTTGTAGCCGCCATAAGAGCGGCCACCGCCATAACCGCCATAATAGGTGGGGCCACCGTAATAGGCTGGCGGAGCGTTGTAGTAGCCATAACCGTCATAATAGTCGCGGCGGTTCTGGGCGGCCGCGATCGCAATGCCGGTGCCGACAATACCGGCGAAAGCCGCTGCAGCGGCGGCACCGCCGCCGCCACGGTAGTACCTGCGGCGGGCGCTGATATCGGTCGCGTCACTGGTCCCGGTCGAAGCGGTCACGCCCTTGCCCGACGGCGCGGAGCCCGCGAACGCCATCGACGGCGGTACTGCCGTCAGCGCCACCGCCACAACGGTTGCTACCGCACCGGCGCGGCCGATCGATGAAAACATACCTTTTCGCGCGAACATTCTCGATATCCTCCGTGGTAGCCTGACCTGACAGGCCTTCGGTAGCTAACCACCGATCGGACACTAAGTTCCCCAATCCGAACGGCAGCTGAACGATCTCTGGCAAAATCGTGGCAGTCATCAACCATTCAGGTTAGATGCTGCAGAATGCCTGCTCGCAGGCTTGCTGCCGGCGATGTCACGAAGCCGACATCACCGACGCGGCAACTTGTCCCATCTCATGCTGATGTAAGCCCGATGCGTACAACCCGGACCAACGCCTGCCGCTCGCTTCTGGCTTTGCTTGCCGGCCTGTGCGGAATCGCGGTCTTGGGGGCAAGCCAGGTATTTGCCGCCGACGAACCGCACCCTCCGCTCGCGATCCAGTTCTCGCTCGACCGGCCGATCGATGCCGCCGCGGCGCCGTTCGTGATGGCGTCGGTGGGCGGGCTGTTCAGCGCGGAAGCCCTCGCGGTCACCACCAATATCGCCAGCGGATCATCTGATGCCATCGCGCGCGTCGCCGCCGGGACCAGCGATTTCGCGCTGGTCGACATCAACGCACTGATGCGTTTTCGCGACAAGGACAAGCAGGGCGGCCCCAAAATCAAGGCGGTCTTCGTGCTGTTCAACAAGGCGCCCTACGCCATCATCGCCCGCAAGAGCCGGGGCATCCAGGCGCTGTCGGATATCGAAGGCAAGACGCTGGGCGTTGCCGAGGGCGATCTGTCGATCCGGCTGTGGCCGGCGGTGGCGAAGCAGAACAACATCAAGATCAAGCACGTCAAACAGAGCAGCATCAGCGTTGCCGTGCGCGAGCCGATGCTGTCGGCCGGCCAGATCGACGCCGTCACCGGATTTTCCTATCTCGCCGCGATCAATCTGAGGGACCGCGGCGTGCCTGCCGATGATCTGGCGGTGCTGAAATTCGCCGACTATGGCTGCGAGGCCTATGGCTTCGCCGTCATCGTCAATCCGGCGCTGGCCGACGCCAAGCCCGAGGCGGTAAAGGCGTTCGTGCGGGCGACGATCGGCGGCATGCATCTGGTGGTCAAGGATCCCGGCCGCGCCACGACCGAAGTCGTGAACCGGATGGATGGCGGGTCGCGCGACCTCGAACTCGAACGCCTGCAGAGTATCCTGCGCGACAACATCCTGACCGGCGAGGTCAGGCGCAACGGCATCGGCGGCATCGATCCGGAGCGGTTCGAGCGCGCGATCGATCAGGTCGCGGAAGATTTCAAGTTTCAGAAGCGGCCACAGACATCTGATATCTTCGACGACCAGTTCCTGCCCCCACTCGATGGCCGCCTGATCAACTGAGTAAAACTGAAGCCGACGCTGGTTCTCGGCCGTGAACCCTGATTAGAATACACCCTCGCCGATCAGGTTCCCGTTTCCGTTCGAGTTTCAGTCCACAATGTCCATGCTTCGCCTCTACACCCGCGTCCTCGAACTGCTCGGCAAGGAGGCGCGGCTGGGCTGGATTCTCGCGTTCGCCAATCTGCTGCTGGCCGCCGCGCAATTCGCCGAGCCGGTGCTGTTCGGCAAGATCATCGACGTGCTGTCAGGCAAACCGCAGACCGGACCCTTGGCGTCGAACTCGGCCTGGCCGTTGCTAGCCGCCTGGGCGGCGTTCGGCCTGTTCACGATCCTGTGCAGCGCCGCGGTCGCGCTCAATGCCGACAAGCTCGCGCACCGCCAGCGCCAGGCGGTGCTGACGGATTATTTCGAACACATCATGCAGCTGCCGCTGACCTTCCACACCGGGACCCATTCCGGCCGGCTGATGAAGGTGATGCTGAACGGCACCGATTCGCTGTGGCGGCTCTGGCTCGGATTCTTCCGCGAGCATTTTGCGGCGATCCTGTCGCTGGTCGTGCTGCTGCCGCTTGCGCTCTACATCAACTGGCGGCTGGCGATCCTGCTGTTCGTGCTCTGCGTGATATTCACGGTGCTGACCACGCTGGTGGTGCGCAAGACCTACGGCATGCAGAGCGAGGTCGAGGCGCATTACAGCGACCTCTCCGCGCGCGCGTCGGATGCGCTCGGCAATGTCGCGCTGGTGCAGAGTTTCGTGCGGATCGACGCGGAAGTTCAGGGCCTGCGCTTCGTCGCCGACAAGCTGCTCGCCGTGCAGATGCCGGTACTGGGATGGTGGGCGCTGGTGACCGTCATCACTCGCGCCTCGACGACCATCACGGTGCTGGCGATCTTCATCGTCGGCATCTACCTTCACGGACAAGGACAGACGACGGTCGGCGAGATCGTGATGTTCGTGAGCTTCGCGACCATGCTGATCCAGAAGCTCGAGCAGGTGGTCAGCTTCATCAACAGCGTGTTCATGGAGGCGCCGCGGCTGCAGGAATTCTTCGACGTGCTGGACGCCGTACCCGCAGTGCGCGACCGGCCGGGCGCCATGGATATCGGGCGGCTCTCCGGCCTCGTCGAATTCAACAACGTCTCGTTTTCCTATGACGGCAAGCGGCCCGCGATCGAAGACCTTTCGTTCACCGCCCTGCCCGGTCAGACCATCGCGCTGGTCGGCCCGACCGGTGCCGGCAAATCGACCGCGATCGCGCTGCTGCACCGCGCCTTCGACCCGCAGTCCGGCATCATCAAGATCGACGGCATGGATATACGCGGCCTGAAGCTGACCGCGTTGCGGCGGAACATCGGCGTGGTGTTCCAGGAGGCGCTGCTGTTCAACCGCTCACTCGCCGACAATCTGCTCGTCGGCAAGCCCGACGCGACCGAAGAGGAAATGCGCATCGCGGCGGGTCGCGCGCAGGCGCTGGAATTCATCGAACGCAGCGACAAGAAATTCGAAACCCATGCCGGCGAGCGCGGCCGCATGCTTTCCGGCGGCGAGCGGCAACGCCTGTCGATTGCGCGCGCGCTGCTGAAGGACCCGCCGATCCTGATCCTCGACGAAGCGACCAGCGCGCTCGACGCCGTCACCGAAGCCAAGGTCAACGCCGCGCTCGACGAGGTCATGAAAGGCCGCACCACCTTCGTGATCGCGCACCGGCTTTCGACCATTCGCAACGCCACCCGTATCCTGGTGTTCGATAATGGGCGCGTGATCGAAAACGGAACGTTCGATGAACTGGTGGCCAAGGGCGGCCGATTTGCGGAACTTGCGAAAGCCCAGTTCATGGTGCACGAGAATGCGCGGACCGCCATCGAGGCCAAATAAGCCGCCGGGATCGCCCTAAAACCTTTAGATATCACCGAAATTGCGCCTATTTCGTCGATGATTTGATCGCCGGGCCTCTGTTCTGAATCGGCAAGCCGGTATAGGTTTGCGCTGCCGTATTGCGACGGCGCCGGACACGCCTGAAACCCGACCGTTAGATCTAGGGGGCCGCCTTTCGAAGGCGGGTCTCAAAGGACCGGAACGCAAAAGTGCATTTGACTCGCCTGCTGCCTCGCAACTCGTTCAACTGGATCTTCCTTGCGGCGGCGCTAGCCGTCGTGGCACCGCGCGTCGCGCACGCCGAGGCGTTGCTGGTGGTCGAGGCCGATACCGGAAAGGTGCTGCAGGCCGACAACGCGACCATGCCCTGGTACCCCGCGTCGGTGACCAAGATCATGACGGCCTACGTCACGCTGAAGGCGGTGAAGGAAGGGCGCCTGTCACTCGATACGGTGCTGACGGTATCACCGACCGCGGCCTCGCAGTCGCCATCCAAGATGGGATTTCGTCCGGGCATTCAGGTCACCGTCGACAACGCGCTGAAGATGATGATGGTGAAGTCGGCCAACGACATGGCCGTGGTGCTCGCCGAGGGCGTCGGCGGTTCGGTCGACGGTTTCTCTGCGATGATGAACCAGACCGCAGCAAAGCTCGGCATGACGCAGACGAGCTACGTCAATCCGAACGGCCTGCCGGCCGACGGACAGATCACCTCGGCGCGCGATCTCGCGATCCTGGCGCGCGCCGTCATTCGCGACCTGCCGGAATACGAATACTTCATGCACATTCCCTCGATCCGCTACGGCCGCAGGGTGACGCAGAATTTCAACAAGCTGATCGGACGCTATCCCGGCGCCGACGGCTTCAAGACCGGCTTCATCTGCGCTTCCGGCTACAACCTCGTCGCGTCTGCGACGCGCAACGGCAAGCGGCTGATCGCCGTCGTGCTTGGCGCTTCCTCCGGACAGGCGCGCGCGGTGCGCGCGGCGCAATTGCTGGAGCGCGGCTTCGGCGGCAGCAGCGGGCTGGGCTGGCTGAAGCCCGCGCTCGGCTCCGTCGACAATCTGGCGCCGATCGATGCGTCCCCGCCGAACCTGCGCGAGGAGATGTGCAGCGGCAAGCGCAAGCGGCCCGCGAGCGACGAGGACCCGGATATCGTTGCCTCCAGCGGCAGCGCTACGGGCGGCGAAAGCGCCGTAACGTTCTTCACCGCCGGGTTGCAGCCGCCGGTGGTGAAGCCTTCCGAACTGCTGGCTGGTCCTGCGGCGGCGTCCGAGCCGATCCCGGTCTATACCGGGCCGACCAAATCCGGGCCCGCGCTGATCGCGGCCGTTGCGGCGGAAGCCGAGAAGCAGACACCGGCCAAGCGCGGCAAGAAATCGCACGTCGCGGCGAAGAAGCCCGACGCCGCAGCCGCGCCGAAGGCCGAAGCCAATGCGAAGCCCGCGGCTAAACCGGCCGCCAAGCCAGACACCAAGCCTGCCGCCGTCACGCATGCGAACGCCAAGCCGGAAGCCGCAGCCAAGCCTGCCGCCGCCGCCGAGAAAAAGCCGGCCGCCGCAACCAAACCCGCCGCCGCTGGCGACAAGGCTGCACCGAAGCCCGCCAAACCCAAGGCCGCCGCAAAGCCCAAGGGCGAAACCAAGCCGGCTGGTTAACGAGCCGCGAAGCCGCGCAATCAGGCAGCTTTATTGCCGTTCGATCTGCCATTTTAGGTCGACGAATGCGTCGATAGCGCGCAGCCGCTTGCCATCGGCGGCGGCATTCACAATACTGCCGAAAACAAGGCGTTCCCGGCCCCAAGATCGGGAACAAACCAGAGGGGAATTACCATGGAGCGGATCTGGCTCAAGCAATATCCGGCCGGCGTGCCCGCCGATATCGACGTCAACCAGTACTCATCGCTGGTCGAACTGCTGGAAGAGAGCTTCAAAAAGTTCGCCGACCGCAAGGCGTTCATCTGCATGGACAAGTCGATCAGCTACCGCGATCTCGACGAGATGTCGGCAGCACTTGGCGCCTACTTGCAGAGCAAGGGCATGCAGAAGGGCGCCCGCGTCGCATTGATGATGCCGAACGTGCTGCAGTACCCGATCGCGACCGCCGCCGTGCTGCGCGCCGGCTATGCCGTGGTGAACGTCAATCCGCTCTATACCCCGCGCGAGCTCGAGCATCAGCTCAAGGATTCCGGCGCCGAAGCCATCATCGTGCTGGAGAACTTTGCCACCACGGTGCAGCAGGTGATGGGCAAGACCGCGCTCAAGCATGTGATCGTCGGCAGCATGGGCGACCTGCTCGGCTTCAAGGGCGTGATCGTCAACCTGGTGGTCCGCAGGGTGAAGAAGATGGTGCCGGCCTGGTCCATCCCGCGCGCGGTCTCGTTCAACGATGCGCTCGCCGCAGGCCGCGGCATGAAACTCGACAAGCCGAAGCTGACGCTCGATGACGTCGCCTTCCTGCAATATACCGGTGGCACCACCGGCGTCTCCAAGGGCGCCACGCTGGTCCACCGCAACATCCTGGCCAACGTGCTGCAGAACGACGCCTGGCTGCAGCCGGCGCTGAAGAAGCCGCCGCATGTCGAGCAGCTCTTCATCGTCTGCGCGTTGCCGCTCTATCATATCTTCGCGCTGACGGCGTGCTTCCTGCTGGCGATGCGGGCCGGCGGCGTCAACCTCCTGATCCCGAATCCGCGCGACATGGCGGGCTTCATCAAGGAGCTGATGAAATACCAGGTCAACAGCTTCCCGGCGGTCAACACGCTCTACAACGGACTGTTGAATTCGCCCGGTTTCGACAAGGTCGACTTCTCCAAGCTGAAGACCTCGTTCGGCGGCGGTATGGCGACGCAGAAGCCCGTCGCCGAGAAATGGCTTGCCGTCACCGGCTGCGCGCTGTCGGAAGGCTATGGCCTGTCCGAAACCTCGCCGACGCTGACCTGCAACCCCGCCGACACCGACAAGTTCTCCGGCTCGATCGGCATTCCGGTGCCGTCGACCTACATCTCGATCCGGGACGATGACGGCAAGGAAGTGCCGCTCGGCCAGCCCGGCGAAATCTGCGCCAAGGGTCCGCAAGTGATGGCCGGCTACTGGAACCGGCCGGAAGAGACCGCGAACGTGATGACGGCGGACGGCTTCTTTCGCACCGGCGACATCGGCGTCATGGACGCACAGGGCTACACCAAGATCGTCGACCGCAAGAAGGACATGATCCTGGTCTCGGGCTTCAACGTCTATCCCAACGAGATCGAGGAAGTGATCGCCAGCCATGCCGGCGTGCTGGAATGCGCTGTTATCGGCGTACAGGACGCGAAATCGGGCGAGGCGGTGAAAGCCTTCATCGTCAGGAAGGACCCCAGCCTGACGGCGGAAGACGTCATCAAATACTGCGGCACGCAGCTCACCGCCTACAAGGTCCCCAAGCAGATCGAGTTCAGGACCGATCTGCCCAAGACCAATGTCGGCAAGATCCTGCGCCGCGAGTTGCGCGACGAGAAGAAGGCCGCGGCGTAAGGGCGACCCCGCCGTCATCCATCCTTCTGCGGTCATTCCGGGGCGATGCAAAGTATCGAACTGCGGTGTGCAATTGCGCACCTGAGAATTCCCGAGATTCCGGGTTCGCTTCGCGGCCCGAAATGACGGTCCACCGCATCAAACCATGGTGAAGTAGTTTCCTCCCGACCCCAAAATGCTCTAAGAAACATCCGCTCATTCAGGGAGAATTGAAAATGACGATCCAAGTCGGCGACAAGTTGCCGGAAGCCAAGTTTCGCGTGATGACGGCGGAAGGCCCGCAGGTCAAAACCACCGACGATATTTTCAAGGGCAAGAAGGTCGCGCTGTTCGCGGTGCCCGGCGCCTATACCGGCACCTGCCACAAGATGCACCTGCCCAGCATTTTCCTCAACGCCTACGCCATCAAGGACAAGGGCGTGAGCACCATCGCCATCGTCTCCGTCAACGACGCCTTCGTCATGAACGCCTGGAAGCGCGACACCGACCAGCGCGACGAGGCGGTGTTCCTCGCCGACGGCAATGCCGACTTCACCAAGGCGATCGGCATGGAGCTGGACGCCTCCGGCAATGGTCTCGGCATCCGCTCCAAGCGCTATTCGATGCTGATCGAAGACGGCGTGGTGAAGAAGCTCAACCTCGAGCCGGCGCCCGGCAAGGTCGAGGTTTCCGGCGGCGATACGCTGCTGGGGCAGCTGTAAGACTTCGTCATTGCGAGCGAAGCGAAGCAATCCATCTTTCCGCGCGTGCTGAAGGATGGATTGCTTCGTCGCTTCGCTCCTCGCAATGACGATTGTTGTTAGGCGCAACCACACACAAAGCTGTCATCGCCCGGCTTGTTCGGGTGATCCAGTACGCCGCGGCTTCTCGCTTCTATCACTGATGTCTCTGGGATACTGGATAACCCGCCTTCGCGGGTGACGACGGCTGTTGGCTATCGCGGCATCGCGTCGGATGGGTAGAGCGCAGCGAAACCCATCACTTGGTCGCAAGCTCGCGCAGGATGGTGGGTTTCGCTGCGCTCCACCCACCCTACGAAGCTGCGTTACTTCAACCTAGCCATAGCGACACCCTCACGCGCCAATTGATCGGCGCGCTCGTTTTCGTCGTGGCCGGCGTGGCCTTTGATCCAGTGCCAGCGTACCTGATGCGGCTTCAGCGCGGCATCGAGGCGCTGCCAGAGGTCGACGTTCTTGACCGGCTTCTTGTCGGATGTGCGCCAGCCGTTCTTCTTCCAGCCGTGGATCCAGCCGGTGATGCCCTGGCGGACATACTGGCTGTCGGTGGTGAGGTCGACCACGCACGGCTTCTTCAGCGCTTCCAGCGCCGAGATCGCCGCCATCAGCTCCATGCGGTTGTTGGTGGTGTGCGCCTCGCCGCCCTTCAATTCCTTTTCGGTGTCGCCGAATTTCAGGATCGCGCCCCAGCCGCCGGGACCGGGATTTCCCGAGCAGGCGCCATCGGTAAAGACCGTCACGTGAGGCAATTCGCTCAAGCTACAAATCCGGGCTGCGTCAGGCCGTAGTCGCGCGCGCTGGAGACGCTCTGGTGGAAGCGCAGCTTGCGGACATATTCCAGCGGGTCTTTCGGCTTCACCAGCGCGCCGGCTGGAACGTTGAGAAAATCGACCAGCCGCGTCAGCAGGAAGCGCAGCGCCGAGCCGCGTGCCAGCAGCGGCAATGCCTCCTGCTCGGCCTCCGACATCTGGCGCTCGCGGCCGTAGGCGTTGAGCAATGCCCGCGCCTTGGTGACGTTGAAGGAATGATCCGGCTCGAAGCACCACGCGTTCAGACAGATCGCGACGTCGTAGGCCAGGATGTCGTTGCAGGAAAACGGGAAGTCGATCAGCCCCGACAATTTGTCGCCAAGAAAGAATACGTTGTCGGGAAACAGGTCGGCATGGATGACGCCGAGCGGAAGATCTGCCGGCCAGCATGCCTCGAGGTGATCGAGTTCGCGCGCAATGAAATCGCGCAAACCTGGCGCGACACTGTCGGCGCGCGGTGCGGCGAGATCGAACAGCGGCCGCCAGCCCTGGACCGACAACGGGTTCTCGCGAAACATCGGGAAGTCGCGGCCCGCCAGATGCATCTTGGCGAGCGCCTCGCCGACGCCGGTGCAATGCGCGGCGTTCGGCCGCCGCGGCCACACGCCTTCGAGGAAGTTGATGATCGCCGCAGGACGGTCGGCGAGCCGGCTGTAGACCTCGCCCTTGCGATTCCGGGCAGGCTGCGGGCAACGCACGCCGCGCTCGGCCAGATGCGCCATCAGCGACAGGAAGTACGGCAAATCGTCCACCGCCACCCGCTTTTCATAGAGCGTGAGGATGTAGGCGCCCTTGCTGGTGTGCAGCAGGAAGTTGGAATTCTCGACGCCCTCGGCGATGCCCTTGTAGGAGAGCAACTCGCCGATGTCGTATCCCTTGAGGAATTTCGCGAGGTCTTCGGCGGCGACGTCGGTGTAAACCGCCATGGGAGAACCTTAGGCGGCGTCGGGTCGCAGCGAGCGCGGCAGCGGGAAGAACTCGTTCTCTTCCGCGGCCGAGACCGTCTCCACATGCAGCTGGTAACGCTCGGCGAAGGCGCCCATGATTTCCTCGACGATCACTTCCGGCGCGGATGCGCCCGCGGTGATCCCGAGGCTCTTGATGCCTTCGAAGCGCGACCAGTCGAGATCCGAGGCGCGCTGCGCCAGCACCGAGACCGGGCAGCCCTCACGCTCGGCGACTTCGCGCAAGCGCTGCGAGTTCGACGAGTTCGGCGCGCCGACCACGATCAGGGCATCGACCACCGGCGCCACCTTCTTCACCGCGAGCTGGCGGTTGGTGGTGGCGTAGCAGATGTCTTCCTTGTGCGGGCCCGGAGATGTTCGGAAACCGCCCCTTCAGCAACGCTACGATCTCGGCGGTGTCGTCGATCGACAGCGTCGTCTGGGTGACGAAAGCGAGATTGTTCGGATCCTTCGGCATGAAGGTCTTGGCGTCCTCTGCGGTTTCGATCAGCGTCACAGCGCCCGGCGGCAACTGGCCGAGCGTGCCGACCACTTCCGGATGGTGCGAATGCCCGATCAGCAGGATTTCGCGGCCGCGCTTGAAATGGATCGCGGCCTCGCGGTGCACCTTCGTGACCAGCGGGCAGGTCGCGTCCAGCGAGAAGAAATTGCGGGCCCGGGCGTCGGCCGGAACCGATTTCGGAACCCCGTGAGCCGAAAATACCACCGGTGCGTTGGTATTGTCGGGGATTTCGGCGAGTTCCTCGACGAAAATCGCGCCCTTGGTCTTCAGGCTGTCGACCACATAGCGGTTATGCACGATTTCGTGACGGACATAGACCGGGGCGCCGTAGATCGCGAGCGCCCGCTCGACGGTGTCGATGGCCCGCACCACCCCGGCACAAAAGCCCCGAGGAGAACAAAGCACGATTTTCAGGTCTGGTTTCGCTGACGTTGCAGGCATGGGGCTATCTCGGAGGACCGAATCACCCCTCGCCGGCGGGCAGGGAACGGCCAATTCGTATAAGGACTTGGGACTGCTTTCGGGCTCTGTCAAGGCACTATAGCAGACCATTGCGCCAATACCCCGGGAAGGCGTATATAGCGCCCTAATTCCCGTCATCCCCGATGACCACAGACTTCGCCTCCCAGAAAGAGGTGGGCGAGGCCCAAAGGAGATTTGCCATGAGCAATGCACCGCTGATGCCAAAAGCGACTGCCGTGTGGCTGGTTGACAATACCGCGCTGACCTTCGACCAGGTGGCCGATTTCACCAAAATGCACCCCCTCGAGGTCCGCGCCATCGCCGACGGCGACGCCGCCCAGGGCATCAAGGGCATGGACCCGATTTCGACCGGCCAATTGACCCGCGACGAGATCGAAAAGGGCGAAAAGGACCCGAACTACCGCCTCCGGCTCGGCGAGAGCAAGGTCACCCTGCCCCCCGCCGCCAAGAAGAAGGGCCCGCGCTACACCCCGGTGTCGCGCCGCCACGAGCGGCCGAGCGCGATCCTCTGGCTGGTCCGCAACCACCCCGAGCTGAAGGACGCGCAGATCATGCGCCTGGTCGGCACCACCAAGACCACCATCGCCTCGGTCCGTGACCGCACCCACTGGAATGCCTCGACCTTGACGCCGATGGACCCGGTGACGCTGGGCCTGTGCTCGCAGATCGAACTCGATTTCGAGGTGCAGCGCGCGGCCAAGGAAAAGCCGGTCCCCGCCGCCTACGGCGGCGCGACGCTGTTGCCGGCCTCCGAGACCACCAAGAAGGAGCCGGAATTCGAACCGACCGAAAAGGAACGCGACGACCTCAACGTCGATGCGGTGTTCGCCAAGCTCAAGACGATCGGCGGCAAGAAGCAGGACGACGAGGAGTAGGGATTTCTCGGCGGCTTCGGCTGGAGCGATTTCGAACGCGGCGGTTCATTCCGCCGCGTTTTTATTTGGGGGAGCCCCGCCAGTTGGATTGCCGGGACCAGAGCCCCGGTGAAGCCGCGCAATGCGCCGCAGCAGCTCGTCCGCCGGGAACGGCTTGATCAGGACAGAAATGCCATGGGCTGCAACCGAGTCCACGACTTCCGACCGGATGTCACCCGTCATGATGATGGCCGGGATGTTCGAGGCAAGCGCCGCGCGCAGGGCATGGACAGTGTCAACGCCGTTCGCCGAACCGCGAAGATTGTAGTCGCATATCAGCAGGTCTGGACGGACTTCCTTTCGGCTGATCCGAGCCAGCGCTTCAATCGCCGTTGCCACCACGATCGCCTCGATGCCTCTCGTTTTCAGCAGGCGCGTCAGCGAGATCCGGACGCTCGTCTCGTCCTCAACAACCAGAATGCTGTCCGGGAAATCCCCCCTCTCATACCGCGGTGTCTGCGCGCTTTTAACGATATCGCGGTGTGAGTGTCCGCGCGGAACCTCAATCGAAAACACGGCGCCCCTGCCGGGCGTGGATTGCACATCGATCCTGTGGTCCAGCACCTTCCCCATGCGCCTGACGATGGCCAGGCCTAATCCGAAGCCGCCGCGTTCCGTACCCTGCTCGCCCTGATAGTACTCCTCAAATATATAAGGCAGCTGGTCTTGCGAGATGCCGATGCCGCTATCCCAGACCTCGATCCGGACTTTTTCACCCGCGCGCCGGCAGCCCAGCAGAATTTTCCCCCGATCCGTATATCGCACCGCGTTCGATACCAGATTGCGTAACATTCCCTCGATCATTCCCTTGTCGCTGTGGACCACGAGTTCCGAACGGACCAGGCGCCACCGCAACCCCTTGTCAGCAACGGGATCGAGGAAATCGGCCGTCAGGGAATCAAATACTTCGTTGATCGCAAAGTCGCGTTTCGACGGACGGAGGTTCCCGTCCTCCAGGCGATTGACATCGAGCAGGCTCGACAGAATGCTGGACATGGTGTCGAGGGATCGCCCTATTCCACCGACAAGATTGCGTCCCTCCCCATCAGGAAGATGCGGCTCAAGGGCCGTTTGCAGGAATCTCAGCGTTTGCAACGGTTGTCGGAGGTCATGGCTGGCGGCCGACAGGAAGCTGGTCTTTGCCTGATCAGCCAATGCGGCCGATTTCCAGGCGCGGGAAATTTCTCCTTCAAATCGCTTTCGCTCCGTGACGTCAGTCGCCAGCCCGTTGATGCGTGCGGGCTTTCCCGCCAAATCAAAGTGCGTAACGGCAACTTGCTCCAGCCATACTTCGCCGCGCCCATCCGGCCGTAAAAATCGGAACGTCATCGAATGCGGGCGCTCGTCCAGACGGGAGATGTTCAAGCGAGCTGTGACCGATTGGCGATCATCGGGATGGATTTGTCTCAGCCATTCCGCGCTGACGAGAGATTGTGTCGGACCAAGACCCAGAATTTCCGTCGCATTCTGGCTCAGCCGTATCAGGCCGGCGCGAAGGTCCCAATCAAAGGTTATCACGCCGCCGGCCCGAAGCGCTTCTTCCAGCCGATGCTCTCTTTCGAGGATCGCGAGTTCATGGGTTCGTCGCTCGCTGAACAGAGCCGCCAGAACAAGCGCGCCAAACGAAGCGGCCAGAATGATCGCCTGAGCAGACAGGATACGCTGCTCGAGCGCCAAACGCGCATCGCCGAAAAGGCCGACCGCGAATATTGTGGTCCATACAATCGTGATCGCGCACATGAACGTTGCGACGGCCGTAAAGGCCGGGCGAACACGGGCGGCAATCCACACGAACAGCGGACAGAACGAGGCAATCGCCAGTTCAAGTGTCCATGGCTCATTCGGCAGAATGACCAGGAGTAGACATAGCGCGGCCACGATGGCGAGCGCGAAGGCCCCCTCCGCAATTTCCTGCCTTGGCGGAGCGTTGCGCAGGAACGAAGCGAGCCCGATCATCAGCGGCGCGACTGTAATGCTACCCAGCGTCTCGGTAACGACCCAGTGGCGCCATATCGTCGTGACGGACGAGGCTGAGGGATGAAAGAACGCAAATCCAAACGCGCCCACGAAGCCGCAGACAATGGCAGCAATGATCGTGGCGCCGATCAATCCAAAGACACGGCGCAACTCATTGAGTTCAAATGGTGCACCATAGAATCTCTGGATGAGCCCTGCAGCAATGACCGGGCTGCTGGCATTGGCCAAGGCAAAAACCGTAGTACTGGCAAGATTACGATCGCCGAGCAGATTGGCCGCGAAAGTGGCAGCGACCACGCCGATGACGACCGGCCATCGCGCGGTCGGACCGAGCGCTACCAGGAATCCGGAAGCTACGCCCGCTGCCGGCCAGAACACCGCGATGCCGTCGGTCTTGTCGAGCAAAGCGAGGCTGAGGCGCGCTGCGAGGAAAAAAACGATTGCTACCGAAATTGCGACAGCCCACGGCGGCCATGCCACATATGAGCGGGCCGGGAGCGCATCACTTGCGGCCACCTCCGGCTCATTGTGCTCACCCGTTACGCGCACGCAATTTACCTTGAATTGTCTTCGCTCTGTCGCTCGGATTCCGCTCTTCGTCGGCCGTCTTCTGTAGTGAGATCACTCGCCCGCTCAGTATCCAGCGTCTGCGATTGACCTGACAAGCGCAATCCGGTGCGCGCATTCCCCCTCATCATGGCTGGACACCCACGTCCTTCTACCCGCGCCGCTGCCCAAGACGTGGATGGCCGGGACGTGCCCGCCATGACGGCTTGCATTGGTGGACGAAGGGGCTCACGCCTTCTTCATGAACTCGGTGCGCAGCACCAGGCCCTTGACCTTGTCGGTGCCGCGTTCGATCTCGTCTTCGTTGTCGGTGAGATGGATATTCCTGATCACGGTGCCACGCTTGAGCACGGTCGATGAGCCCTTCAGCTTCAAATCCTTGATCAGCGTGACGGTGTCGCCCTCGGCGAGCTGTGCGCCGTTGGAATCCCTGACCTTGAGGTCCATGTGCCGTTTTCTTTTGGAGTTGGCCGTCATGCCCCGCGAAGGCGGGGCATCCAGTACGCCGCGGCCTATCGATTCAAAAACTGAATTCTCTGAAATACTGGATCACCCGCCGGAGCCTGTCATCGGGCGCGCGTTCGCGTGATCCGTTGGCGGGTGATGACAGTTGTGCGTGCTAACCCAGTTCGATCTCGTCGGCGATCTCGTGCGAGAGGCTGACGCCGCCGATGGTCAGAACCATCTTCGCCGGCAGCTTCTCATTGCCCTTGAGCTTGCCGGCCTCTACGGCATCGCGCACGGCCTTTTCGATTTCGCGTTGCGAGGTGATGCCGACCTTCTTGAGAAACCTGCGCAGGCTGGCGTTGAAGACGTCTTCATTCATGATGACCTCCCGGTCACGGCCGCGTCGGATTGTTCAGCATCTGCTCGGCGAGATTGCGCTGCGCTCGGTCGGTGCGGGCATTGGCGTTGCCGCGCTGCACGTCGCGGTTCTTGCGGCAGTTGACGTAATCGTTCGAGCCCACCGCGACATTATTGGCGCGGCAGAACGCGTCGTCGTCGGCGCTGGTGTCGACCATGGTGGGCTGGCCGCGTTCGAGGCAGCCGGCGAGAAGCGGTGCCGTCACCAGGAGGGCGAAGAAGTGCTTTGCGGGTCCAAATTGCATTGGAGGCCTTCCGTTTTTCCATCTCGTCGTTGCCGGGCTTGACCCGGCAATCCATCGAAAAGATGGCGACTTTGCTGAAACGTCATTCCGGGATGGTGCGCATGCACCAGACCCGGAATCTCGAGATTCCGGGTTCGATGCTCCGCATCGCCCCGGAATGACGGCCTACCCTACACCCTGCCCTTCAGCGCGTCGCCGATCTCGTCGAGCACCTTGGGGTCCTCGATCGTGGCCGGCATGGTCCAGCTCTCGCCGTCGGCGATCTTCTTGATGGTGCCGCGCAGGATCTTGCCCGAGCGGGTCTTCGGCAGCCGGCCGACCGTGATCGCGAGCTTGAACGCCGCGACAGGACCGAGCTTTTCGCGCACCAGCGCCACGATCTCCTTTTCGATCTCGGCGGGCGGGCGTGTCACGCCGGCCTTCAGCACCAGGAACCCGCAAGGCACCTCGCCCTTGATCGCGTCCTTGACGCCGAGCACCGCGCATTCGGCGACGTCGGAATGGGAGGCGAGAATTTCCTCCATGCCGCCGGTGGAGAGCCGGTGGCCGGCGACATTGATGATGTCGTCGGTACGGCCCATCACCCAGACATAGCCGTCCTCATCCTTGTAACCGGCATCCGACGTCTTGTAGTAGCCCGGAAACTCCGTGAGGTAGGCCTCCGTAAAACGCGCATCCTGCTCCCACAGCGTCGGCAGGCAGGCCGGCGGCATCGGCAGCTTGATCACGATCGAGCCCATGGTGCCCGCGGGCACCGGCCTGGATGCTTCGTCGACGACATCGACCTGATAGCCCGGCATCGGCACGGTCGGCGAGCCGTGCTTGACCGGCAGCATCCCTAAGCCCACCGGATTGCCGGCGATGCACCAGCCGGTTTCGGTCTGCCACCAGTGATCGATGACAGGCACCTTCAACTGCGCTTCCGCCCATTCCACCGTCGGCGGATCGGCGCGTTCGCCGGCCAGAAACAACGTGCGGAATTTCGACAGATCGTATTTCCGGATGAATGCGCCGTCCGGATCCTCCTTGCGGATGGCGCGGAAGGCAGTCGGCGCCGTGAACAACGCGACCGCCTTGTGTTCGGAGATCACGCGCCAGAACGCGCCGGCATCCGGCGTGCCAACCGGCTTGCCCTCATACATGATCGAGGTGGCGCCATGAATCAGCGGCCCGTAGACGATGTAGCTGTGGCCGACGACCCAGCCGATGTCGGAGCCGCACCACCAGACCTCGCCGGGCTTGATGCCGTAGAGATTGAACATCGACCATTTCAGCGCGACCAGATGCCCGCCATTGTCGCGCACGACGCCCTTGGGAATTCCGGTGGTGCCTGAGGTGTAGAGTATGTACAGCGGATCGGTCGCCAGCACCGGCGTGCACGGCGCAGCTTTCCCGGCATCGAGCGCGGCGCGGCGCAACGACGCCCAGTCGTGATCGCGCCCCGTCGTGAGTTCGCAAGCCTGCTGCGGCCGCTGCAGGATGATGCAGCCTTGCGGCTTGACGCTCGAAAGCCTGATCGCCTCGTCGAGCAGTGGTTTGTATTGCACGATGCGGCCGGGCTCGATGCCGCAGCTTGCCGAAAAGATCAGTTTCGGTTTGGCGTCCTCGATCCGGGTCGCGAGTTCTTTCGCGGCGAAGCCGCCGAACACCACCGAATGCACCGCGCCGATGCGCGCGCAGGCCAGCATCGCGAATACCGCTTCCGGCACCAGCGGCATGTAGAGGATGACGCGGTCGCCTTTGGCGACGCCGAAATCGGCCATCACGGCAGCGAGCGTCTGCACCTCCTTGAGCATCTCGGCATAGGTGAATTTCGAGATGGAATTGGTAAGCGGCGAATCGTGGATCAGCGCCACCTGGTCGGCGCGTCCGCCCGCGACGTGGCGGTCGAGCGCGTTGTAGCAGGTATTGACCACGCCTCCGGCAAACCAGCGGCCATACGCGCCCATCGCGGGATCGAAGATCTTTTTGGCCGGCTCGATCCAGTCGATCTCGCGCGCCGCTTCGGCCCAAAATCCTTCGGGGTCGGCCAGCGAGCGGGCATGGACCTCGTGGTACCTGCTCTTCTCGTGGGTGTTCATGGCGCACTCCCCGTTGGTTCACCATTCGCGTCATGCCCGGCCTTGTGCCGGGCATCCACGCACTTGCATCGGTTCGACAAAGGCAAGACGTGGATGGCCGGGAACAAGCCCGGCCATGACGGTTGGGCAAGCGTTTATTCCAGGCATTGTCACGGGAAGTTGCGCCAGATCAAGCCGGAACAGATAGTCGCGCCTGCGGCAAACGGCAAAATAAATGCTCGCATGATCAATTCAGAACGCCGGAAATCCGGCCGGCCGCGCTAGTAACCATCGACCCCGTTGATCTGTTTCAGCCGCTGGCGCATCGCCTTTTGCAGGTCGTAGTCCGGCCGGCCGAAAGCGGCATTGCGGCGGGCGATGAATTCCTCCTGCTGGCGCCGCAGGGTGCGCGCCTGGCGCGGGTTCATCGTTTCGCGGGTCGCCCTGACATACGATCCGTGGACTTCCCGGTCGAGGTCGGCAAGCGCGGGATCGGCGCAAATCGCCTTTTCGACTTTGCGCCGGGCGGTGGCGCAATTGAAACTCGGCTTGCCCGCGACCGCCTTCAGCGCCCCCAAGCGCTCCAGCTCCAGTGCCAGCGAGCGGTGGTTGGCTCTGGCGGCGATGTGCTCCGGGTTCAGCTTGATGGCCGCGGCGAAATCGGCCACCGCCTTGGGCAGGTCGCCCTTCTTGCGCCAGAGCTCGCCGCGCGCGTTATGGATATCGGCAAGCCCGGGATCGAGGCGAAGCACGCTGTCATAATCGGCAATGGCGCGGTCGATCATGTCCTTGCGCTCGTAGACGGCCGCGCGCGCGGTCAGCGCTTTGATGCGGTCGGGCTTCTCGGTCTTTGCGTTGTCGATCAGCGCGCCGCAGATACTCAGCGTCTTCTCATCGTCACGTGCAAGCGACGCGGCAAGGCAGAGCGCCGGATCGATCCGCAAATCCTTGGCCGGCTCGGCCTGGGTCGCCGACGCATCATGCGCAAACCCGATCCACAGCAGAAAGGCCGCGACCAGGTGGCGGATATCAGGAAAGCCTTGCATTGATTGTTCCGGGGAAAGCTGTCGATTGCCGATGATCCTAGCAAGCGCGCTGCTTTTTCGACAACGGCAGCCTGCGACTTTCCTCGCTTATGCGGAGGATGGATTTTGGCCGAAACGTGACGCGCGGGAAAGCGCAACTCGCTGCACGCGGATGGATATGTCGGCCGGAATTATTCATGAACCTTTCGCAGGTCTCGCAGACTCATCAACCATGACCACATTCACCGACTACCATCCGCCGCGCGCTGTCGCGCATTCCCAAACCGGCTACTTCTATTTCTACATGGCGCTGGCCTGCACGGCGGTCGCCTTTATCGGCTTCGCGCCGACCTATTGGATGCCGCTGGCCAAGCGATCATTTTCGGCCTCACCCGTCGTCCACTTTCACGGGCTGCTGTTCTTCGCCTGGTCGCTCTATTTCGCATTTCAAACCTGGCTCGCCGCATCAGGCAAAATAGCCCGGCACCGGGCGATCGGGATGATCGGCGTGTCACTGGCGAACGACGATGACGATCTTCGGCTTCCTGGTGGCGGTGAACGCGATGAAGCGTTCCGCTGCGGCGGGGCTGACCGATGACGGGATCGCGTTTGCGATTGTCCCGCTCAGCGGAATTCTGTTCTTCGCGATGGTCTTTGCGCTGGCGATTGCAAATATTCGCCGCCCGGAAATCCACAAGCGGCTGATGCTGCTGGCCGCCATCTCGCTGCTGGACGCCGCGGTCGCGCGCTGGTTTCTCACCTTCCTGGCGCCTCCCGGCCCGCTCGGCCCGCCGCCGGTGCCGGTCACGATCCCGCCGGCCTTCGTCGCTTATCTGCTGCTCGTGGTCGCCATTGTGTTCGACTGGCGCACGCGCGGCCGGCCGCATCCCGTCTATGTCTACGGCGGCCTGGCGCTGATCGCGGTCAAGCTCCTGAACTGGCCGATCAGCGTCACGCCGCTCTGGCATTCCTTTGCGGGCGGCATACTGGCGATGGCGCAATAGCAAACAGGCGCGACTGTCCGAGCCAGCATTGACTCTCCGATCAAGGAACACCTTTCCAGTCGGGCAGACTTGCCGGTTTTGGTGCTAGATTGATGGCGACATCGATCTCGTCCGGCAGGAACTCCAGATTTGCTAGCATTCGAATGGATTATCGGGCTGCTGCTTGGCGCCGTGCTGCTGTCCGCGCTGGCACGGCGGCTGCAGGTGCCCTACCCGACATTTCTTGCGATTGGCGGCATGTTGCTGGCCTTCGTACCATCGGGTCCGTCGTGGACGCTGGAGCCTGATCTCGCGCTGGCGCTGTTCGTGGCGCCGGTGCTGCTGGATGCCGCTTTCGACACCTCGCTGCGCGACCTCCGTAACAACTGGCTGCCGGTCTCGACGCTCGTCTTCATCGCGGTCGGCCTCACCACCGCGTCGGTCGCGGTGCTCGTGCACTGGCTTCTGCCCGACATGCCCTGGCCGGCCGCAATCGCCCTCGGCGCCATCGTCGCGCCGCCCGATGCGGCAGCGGCAACCGCGATCCTGCGCCAGGTCAAGCTGCCCTACCGGCTGCTCAAGATCCTCGAGGGCGAAAGCCTGCTCAATGACGCCAGCGCGCTGTTGATCTATCGCGTCGCGGTCGGCGCCGTGGCAGTTCCGTTCTTCAAATGGAGCGAGTATGCCCCCTCGATCGCATTCGCATTGGTCGGAAGCCTGCTCGCCGGCTACCTGTGCGCCCGGCTTTGGACCCGGTTGACGCAGCGGATCACGGATCCGCCAAGCGCGATCATCATGACATTCGCAGGCACCTTCACGTTATGGATCGTCGCCGAGCATATCGGCCTGTCCGGAATCCTGACCATCGTCGTCTATGCGATCACGCTGGCGCGGACCGCACCGGCAGAAACGCCGGCGCGGCTGCGGGTGCCGACCTACGCGGTGTGGGACACCGTGGTCTTTGTTCTCAATGTGCTGGCGTTCGTGCTGATAGGGCTGCAGTTGCGGCCGATCTGGGAACGGCTCGACGATCCCGTGCGGCTGAAATATTGCCTGGTTGCCGCGGCCGTGCTCGGGATCGTGATGCTGACTCGTATTGCCTGGGTGATGTCGTACGGCGTGGTGCTGCGGTTTTTGATCGCGCGACGCGGCCCTGACCCGAAGCGGCCGATGGTCGCGCCCACCGTTCGGGGCGGCCTCGTCGTCTCCTGGTGCGGCATGCGCGGCATCGTCACGCTGGCGGCAGCGTTCGCGCTGCCCGAAAACTTTCCGTATCGCGACCTGATGCTGCTGACGGCGTTCACGGTGGTGCTGGGATCGCTGGTGATACAGGGCCTGACACTACGGCCGCTGATCATGGCGCTGACGGCTGAGAGACGAAAACCCGGTGGCGTCGGAAGTGGCGCGCGCCCGCGCGGTGGCCTATCGGGCGGCGCTGGATGAAATCGACGGCGACCCGTCCGAGCCGGCCGAGATTCTCCGGCTGGAATACCGCGCGCTGTTGTTGCGTGCCGAGGACAATGGCGGCGTTGCCAGCGGAGAATTGCCGGCCGACCCGTTGCGCCGTCGCGCGATTCACGCCGCGCGGCAATCGATCCTGAAGCTGCGAGAATCCGAGGAAATCGGCGACGATGCGTTTCACCAGCTCGAGGAGGAGTTCGACTGGGCGGAATTGAGCGCGCAGGGATGAATTCGTCGTCCCGGCGAAAGCCGGGACCCATATCCCGCGGCGTTTGTGGATACGGGCAGCGCCTACCGCTTTCTTCAAACGATAGGACACGGAGTATGGATCCCGGCTCGCGCGGAGCCTGTCATCGGGCGCGCATTCGCGCGACCCGTTCGCTTGGCCGGGACGACGAGAGAGTGGTTGTGTAGCTAACTTGGCTAGCTCGCCTTCACCGTGATCCCGCCATCGACCACCAGCTCGATTCCCGTCACGTAGCGGGATTCGTCGGACGCCAAAAACAGCGCCGCATTGGCGACGTCCCAGGCATCGCCCATGTGGCCCATCGGCACCTGCGCGTCGCGCGCCCGCCACATCGCTTCGACATCGCCGGCCGAGTAACTCGCCGCGAGCCCTGCGGAATGCGCGACCATCGGCGTCTTCATCAGGCCCGGCAGGATACAATTGACGCGGACATGATCGCGGGCGAACTGCACGGCGGTCGTCTTCGTCATCTGGTTCATTGCCGCCTTCGAGGCGCCATAGGTGACATAGGAAATCCCGAGGTGACGGATCGAGGCGATCGACGAGATGTTGATGATCGAGCCGCCCCCCTGCTTCTGCATCACGGGAATGACGTGCTTCATGGCGAAATAGGCGCTCTTGAGATTGACCGCAAAGACGTGGTCCCAGCTCGCTTCGTCGACCTCGACCACGTTGCCCATTTCGGCAATGCCGACATTGTTGTCGAGCACGTCGATGCGGCCATAGGCCTTCAGGCACGCCGCCGTCATCGCCTCGACCTCGGCTTCGCGCGAGACGTCGGCGGTGAACGCGGTCGCCTTGCCGCCTTCGCCTGTGATGATATCGACGGTTTCCTGCGCGGCGGCGGCGTTGCGATCGACGCAGAACACCTGTGCGCCCTCGCGCGCAAAGGTTACGGCAGTAGCCTTGCCGTTGCCCCAGCCGGGACCGATCGATCCCGCACCCACCACCATCGCCGTCTTGCCCTTGAGCCGTTCCATCGACTTCTTCTCCCTTGTGAACTTTTGCCCCTTGTAGCTCGGGTGGAGTGCAGCGCAACCCGGGGCGCCGGAAACTGGACGGATGGAGGCTCCGGGTCAACCTGTCCGATAAGCTAAAGCAGGCCCCAGAGCATACGCCGAAAAGCCCCTTGCCACGGATACCCAAACCGGGGTGAATGCGCCGCGAAACAGGCCCGCTGAAACCGGGCCCGAGACAAGGGTGCCCGCGGGGGAAGCATGGCAGCAGACAAGATAACGCCGGCCAATGACGAGGTCGTCGCCGTATCGGACGAGGCGCTGCAGAAGGCCGAATCCTTCGTCGAGGCGGAAGAAGGCGCTGCCAATCGCCTGATGGGCTGGCCGGGAAGAATCTCGACCACGATCGCGGTGGTCATGAGCCTGTTCCACCTCTACGCGGCCTACGCCATCGTTCCGACCCAGGAACTCCGCTACACCCACGTCGCCTTCACGCTGGTGCTCAGCTTTCTGCTGTTTCCGCTGGCGACGCGGTTTCGCAACCGGGTGCGTTGGTGGGACGTGGTGCCCGGAATCGTCGCGGTCGCGACCATCGTCTATGCGCTGTGGGGCGGCGACGACTTTACCGACCGCGCCACCATGCCCGACCGCTGGGACGTGATCGTCGGCATCGTCTTCATCGTGCTGCTGCTGGAGGCGACGCGGCGCACGACCGGCGCCATCATGCCTGTCGTGTCACTGCTGTTCATCGCCTATGCGATGCTCGGTCCGCATCTGCCGGCGCCCTGGACCCATCGCGGCTATGACGTGGATCGGCTGGTCGGTCATCTCTTCATTACGCTGGAAGGCATTTTCGGCGTCGCGGTCGACGTGTCGGCGACGCTGATCATCCTGTTCACCATCTATGGCGCGTTTCTGCAGCAATCCGGCGCGGGAAAATTCTTCATCGATTTCTCGCTGGCGCTGATGGGCGGAAAGCCGAACAGCGCCGGCCGCACCGTGGTGCTGTCGTCGTTCCTGCTCGGCGGCCCCTCCGGATCGGGCGTCGCCACGACCGTCATGATCGGCACCGTGGCGTATCCGATGATGGCCAAGGCGGGCTTCGAGAAAAACGCCGCGGGCGGCTTGCTCGCAGCCGGCGGACTGGGCGCGATCCTGTCACCCCCGGTGCTGGGCGCTGCCGCGTTCCTGATCGCCGAGTTTCTCAAGATCAGCTATCTCGACGTGATCTGGATGGCGACCATCCCGACCTGTCTTTATTACATGTCGCTGCTGTTCATGGTCGAACTGGATGCCAAGAAATTCCACGCCAAGGATGTGACTTTCACGCCCGAGATGTCGCTCGGCCAGATGACGAAGCGATACGGCTTCCACTTCATCTCGCTGCTCGCCGTGGTCGTGTTCATGATCATCGGTTACTCGCCGTCGCTGTCGGTGTTCTACGCCATCGTCGTCACCTTCGCGCTGAGCTTCCTGCGCAAGGAAACCGCGCTGATGCCGGCCAAGCTGGTGAAGGCGCTGGCCGACGGCTCGATCGGCGCGCTCAATGCCGCGACCACCTGCGCCTGCGCCGGCATCGTCGTCGGCATCGTGACGCTGACCGGTCTCGGCCTTAAATTCTCGTCGATCGTGATCAGCTATGCCGGCGGCAGCCTGCTGCTGACGGCGATCTACACCTCGCTGATCGTCTGGATCATCGGCCTCGCGGTGCCGGTGACCGCCTCGTACATCATCTGTGCGGTGATCGCGGCGCCCGCACTGATCAAGCTCGGCGTGCCCGACTACGCCGCGCACATGTTCATCTTCTACTATGCCGTCCTCTCCGAGGTGTCGCCGCCGACCGCGCTGTCTCCGTTCGCAGCCGCCGCCATCACCGGTGGCGATCCCTACAAGACCACGCTGCAATCCTGGAAGTACACGCTGCCGGCGTTCCTGGTGCCGTTCGTGTTCGTGCTCGACCCGCAGGGCGTTGGCCTGCTGCTGGCGATCCCGAAGGGCGGCTCGTGGGTCGATATCCTCGAGATCACGATCAAGACCACCTTCGGCCTGCTGGCGCTGGCGGCGTTCGCCCAGAACTGGGCACTGCGACAAAATACACCAGTGGAGCGGGGCCTGCTTCTGCTATCCGGGCTGCTGCTGGTGTTTCCGAGCCTGATTGAGGCGATCGTCGAATGGATCATCGGACGCGATATCAGCTACACCTATGTGCCCGGCCTGATCATCGGTCTCGGCGTATTGCTGTGGCAGGCCAGAACGCGGTCGCCAGAGCGTCCTGCACTCACGACATAGTTAATGAAGGGATCGAGGAGACAAAAATGAAAAAGACCACAGCCATATTGGCGATGACTCTGGGGCTCGCATTCGCGGGCGCAGCCCACGCCCAGCAGAAGACCATGTCGATCGGAACCGGCGGCACCGGCGGCGTCTATTATCCGCTGGGCGGCGCCGTTGCCAACGTGCTCTCGAAGAGCCTTCCCAACGTGCAGGCTACCGCCGAGGTGACCGGCGGGTCGGTCGACAACCTCAAACTGATCGGCGCCGGCAAGAGCGAACTGGGCTTCACCATGGCCGATGCCGCGCTCGATGCGCTGAACGGCGAGGACAAGTTCAAGAGCGGCAAGCTGCCGTTGCAGGCGCTGCTCGTGGTTTATCCGAACCGCATGCATGTGGTGACGGTCGAAGGCACCGGCATCAACAGCATGGCGGACTTGAAAGGCAAGCGCGTCTCGACGGGATCTCCGGGCGGCGCCACCGAAGTGATGGCGTTCCGCGTCATCGAGGCCGCCGGCCTCGACAAGGACAAGGACATGAAGCGCGAACGGCTCGGCGTTGCCGAATCCGTCAACGCCATCAAGGACCGCAAGATCGACGCGTTCTTCTGGGTCGGCGGCATTCCGACCGCCGCCGTCACCGACCTCGCCGCGACGCCGGGCACGAAGATGAAGCTGATCGACCACGGCGATCTGGCCGAGAAGATGAACGCCAAATACGGCAAGCTCTATTCGCCCAGCAAGATCAAGGCGGGCTCGTATCCCGGCTACGACAAGGACAACTCCATCACCGAAGTCTGGAACCTGATCGTCACCGGCGACAAGATGAGCAATGAGGACGCCTACTCCGTCGTCAAGACGCTGGTGGAGAAAAAGGCCGACATCGTCGCCGTGCACAAGGAAGCCGAGAGTTTTTCGCTCGACAACCAGGTACAGGAGCGCTCGCCGATCCCGTTCCATCCCGGCGCGCTGAAATACTTCAAGGAGCAGGGTATCGGCAAGTAGGCCGCAAGCAAGCGCGCTTCGCTACCGTCCGGCACACATCTCCATGACCGCGGTCCGCCATGGGCCGCGGTCATTTCTTTTGTGGACGGGAACCGGCCCAGCCACCGGAAGTTGGCTGACGATCGGAACCACGCGAGCAAGCTTTGGCTGTTGTCAGGACAGGGAACGTCGAGCGAGCGCTGGATGCGCTGAATTTCTTTCTCGCCGACGTGCGCGACGGCCTCGGCCCCTATCTCGCGATCTACCTGCTGACCGAACAGAAATGGGACGAGGCCTCGATCGGCGTGGTGATGTCGGTCGCCGCACTCGCCGGCATCGGTGCGGGAATTTTCGGGGCGCTGTTTCCGCTCGTCGTCGCCGATCTCACGCGCGGCACCGGGCATTTCAATATCAGCCAGGGCGCGATTGCGACCGCCGCCGGCGGGCCTGATCGGATTTATGGCCATGATGCCGGAGACGTTGCGGCATGCGCAGGATGAGGGTGGCGGGCGCGGCGATTAAAGAATACGGTCCGACGCCTTTTTCCAGGGAATAAATCGATGAATTCGAAGTACCTGCTGACCACCTCGCGCGTCAATCGCCGCGCCATATTGACCGGCGCTGCCGCGCTCGGCGGCATGTCGCTGCTGCCGCGGCAGGCGCGCGCTGCCGAGCCATGGCCGACACGGCCGGTCAAGCTCGTCGTTCCCTTCGCGGCCGGCGGCACCACGGACATCCTGGCCCGCGTCGTCGCGGCAAAGGTCTCGGAAGAATACGGCCAGCAGTTCATCGTCGAGAACAAGACGGGCGCCGGCGGCAATATCGCGGCCGACTACGTCGCAAAGGCCGAGCCCGACGGTTACACCTTCGTGGTGGGAACGCCGGGCACGCACGCCATCAACCAGTTCGTGTTCAAGAACATGACCTATGATCAGGTCAAGGATATCGCGCCGGTCATCATCATCGCGCGGGTGCCGAACCTTTGCTCGGTCACCAATTCGCTGCCGGTGAAATCCGTTGCCGAGCTGATCGCCTATGCCAAGTCGAAACCGGGCGAGTTGTTCTACGGCACGCCCGGGCTCGGCAGCACCGCGCATGTCTCGACCGAATTGTTCAAGTCGATGACCGGCGTCGAAATGACCCACGTGCCCTACAAGGGCAGCGCGCCGGCGCTGACCGACCTGATTGCCGGCCGCGTCCATCTGATGATCGACAATTTGCCGGCGGCGCAGTCGTTTGCGGAATCGGGCGCGATCCGCCCGCTGGCGGTCTCGTCAGCAACGCGCTGGCCGGGATTGCCCGATCTCCCGACTATCGCCGAAGCCGGCGTACCCGGTTACGAGGCGTCATCATGGTTCACGCTTGGCGCGCCGGCGAAAACGCCGAAGGAGATCATCGAAAAGCTCAACGCCAGCGTGGACAAGTTTCTCAAGACCGAGGACGGCATCGCGCGATTGCGCAAGCTCGGCGCCGAACCCGCGGGCGGTTCGCCCGCCGACATGCTGGCCTATGTGCTGGCCGAAACCGAGAAGTGGGGCAAGGTCGCCAAATTCGCCGGCATCAAGCCGGATTGAGCGCGACCACAGCATAGCGTACGGCGCTGATCAGATATGCAGCATCCGTGCGGTGCACCATGCGGTCGAACTGGAGCCTTTTCCGTTTCGAAGGAATCGCAGCGGGGCTCTAGATTCTTGATTTAACGCGTCTTCTTGACGCGAACGCTGTTCCACCCACGATTCAAGTCCGAGGCCATGCTTCGCTCGAATATGCTCCCGTGAAAATAACTGACGCGTTTGTCCCGGCGAAGCGGCGACGATCTCGGCAACGTCGCCAGAATTCCAGTTCTAATTTTCTGCCTTAACCTTACTGAAGTAATCCTGGGACCATCTGCAAAATACCATCATTGCCGCCGCATCGCGGATGTACGACTGCGTCCGGGGTATCTGTCGGGTGGGAGGGCGAAGATGAGTCAGATCAACTTTCACGGGGATGTGCACGCCGGCCCTTTCGGGCACCGCAAGCTGACGCCGCGCGCCTGCGTCATCGACAGCAAGAAACACCTCCGATTGTTCCTGTCGGACGCACTCGAGGATCTTGGATTCGTCACCAGCGAATGCGGTCAGGCCAGTGACCTGGCCTCAGTGCTTGACGTCCACCAGCCGGATCTGCTCGTGCTCAGTGTGTGTGCCAACGGGGTCGAGCCCGGCGACATTCTCGAGACCGTGGTCCGGAAAAACTTCGGCGGCAAGGTCCTCGTCATCGGTCAGCCGCAGTCGATCATGGTAAGGGCCGTGCGGCAAATTGGCGAGGAATACGGCATTGCCATGCTGCCTTCGCTGCAGACGCCCTTCAGCGCAGGGAGCCTGCGCGAGAGCCTGGCGGCGATGCTGCCCGCCGAGCCGGCTCCGAGCCCGGCGGTAGACGTCGCCGAGGCACTGAAAGCCGGCTGGCTCGAACTGTGGTATCAGCAGAAGATCAATCTCCGCACGCTGGTCCCCAGCGGCGCGGAAGCGCTGGTCCGGATGCGGCACCCTGCCTGGGGCGTGGTGCCGCCGGCATATTTCATTCCCGATGACAAGGATCCGCATTTTCGCGCCCTGTCTGAATTCGTGGTCGGGCGCGCCATCGAGGACTGGCGCTATCTGCTGGAGAGCCAGGGCCCGGTCGATCTTTCGATCAACCTGCCGGTATCGTTCTTCGGGGATACCCACGCGGTGCGCGACCTCTGCCGCGCCATTCCCGCCCATCCCGCGTTCGGCGGACTGCTGATCGAAGTCAACAGCAGCGAGGTGATCGAGAATCCGGCGTTGGCGGTGGACACCGCAAAGGCGCTGCGCCTGCACAATATCGCGTTCACGATCGACAATGTCGGCGCGGAGTGGCCGTCCCTGATGGAGCTGGGAAGCTTCCCGTTCGTCGAACTGAAGGTCGACCATCAGTTCGTCAACGGCAGCGCGGATGACCGGCTGAAACAGACAGTATGCCGCCGGATCGTCGAGTTGGCCCACGACCACGGCGCCCGCGCCATCGCCCAGGGCGTCGAGACCCGCGCCGATTTTCTCGCCGCGCACGACATGGGTTTCGACCAGGTTCAGGGCTATCTGTTCGGCAAGCCGCAGGCGATCAGAAAGTTCGCCCGGTCGCGCCCGCAAATGGCATCCAGCCCCAACTGAGAGATCCGGTCGGCGCGGCCGGGACCTACTCGAACTTCATGTCGATGCATTTCGCGATGTCGGAGCCGAGCCCGGACGAGATGATGATACAGCCGCGAACCTTCGGCGCATTGTTGTCGCTGGCCCACACCGCATAGCCGCCGGGACCGAAGAACGAATTGGTGTTAGGCGCCTCGGTTTCGGTGGCGTCGAACGAATAGCTCGAATCGGTATCGAATATGCGGGTCTTCTTGGTGCAGCCGCCGTCGGCCTGCACGTTGATGACCTCCTTGTTGTCCCGCGTCAGCGCCAGCGAGACCTGGCAGCGGAAATATTCGGAGGTCTTGACGTTGAAGACATAAGCATAGGATTTGCAGGTCGCGGTGTTCAGCTTGCCCGGAGCCAGGCCGCGGCTGCAGGCAATCCTCTGGTTGTTGGAAAGCTTGAATTCGTCGGCTTCCGCGACGGGAGCCAGCGCCATGAACGACAAAGCAGCGCTGAATCCGATTTTCATGACGTGGTTCATACGATCATCCCCATGACGTTTTTAGCAATGCAGCTCGCGCGGCCGGAAACCGGAACATAGTCGGGAAGTCGAAGGCAGGAAATCACAAAGTCTCAACGGCAACGTGATGCGTCGAAGGTCCCAATTGACGGAATAACATCGTTCGTGATTTGTTCAAAACATGGGACACAAAACACTGGGACAGACGCCGTTCAAGGCCGCTGGGAGGATGACGACGATGAGAGTTTCGACCAAGTCAATTTTGATGGCGGCCGCGCTGGCAGGGGTAGCGACATCTGCATTCGCGCAAGGTGCCGCGTCGACACCCTGGGAGCTGAAATCGGACATGGGCTACGCCTACGGCAAGGATGGCAAGACGCTCTCCTACAAGATGGGCACCAACAATGCCGGGACGCTGCTGAAGGGCGCCAAGAAGGTGCCGAAGGGCACTTTGTTTTTCATCGGCGAGAATGGACAGCTCTATATGCGGAGCGGCCCTTATCTCGAGGGCGACGGCAGGTTCATGTTCGGGTCGAATTAGGGCTATCAGCCGCCACGCAGCATGTCATCATCCGCGAAGGCGGATGATCCAGTGCGCCGCGCGGCTCGTGAGCTTTTCTGACAGGGCGGGTTACTGGATGCCCCGCCTTCGCGGGGCATGACGACGTCAGATTACGCTCAACTAAAACGCAGCGGCCAGTTCCTTTGCGCCGGGCTTGTTGCTGTTGAAATCCATCCGCTCGTCGGTGACCGCGAGCAGTTTCGCCACGGTGTTGTGACGGATCGCGACCGGGTTGCGCTCGTAGCCGCCGCGCTGGAAGAAATTCGAGGTCGGCACCCGCTCGCGCATCGCCTGCGGCATCGTCACCATGTCGAGCCCGGTGCCGTCGCCGGTCAGGTTCATCATTTCGAGTTCGGCCGCCGTCAGCGGGCGATTGTAGCCCTTGGCGCGCGCGAAGATCACCGACGTCAGGAGCTTGTGGGTCTGCAGCATCGGCCCGACGTCGATGTCCAGCACCATGGCATGCACCGCCCAGCCCTGCGGCGTGTTGGCGAGCTTTTCATGCTCCGACCAAGTGTCCGGCACCGTGCGCGAGAACGCCACCATTTTCTTCAATACTGCGAGCTTGTGATCCATCGCCTTGCGCGGCGCACCCGACAGGCTTGCTGCCTTCGCCGTCAGTTCCTTGATGAACTCGTGGCCCTGCTCGGCCATCAGTTCGACGCTGTTGGTGGTCAGCAACTGGTTGTAGCCGACCGCGGTCGAGATCGCGCGGGAACCCGGCCGCGACGCGCTCAGGCCCGACTGCATGTCGTGATTGCCGGTGCCGCCGGTCTCGAACGAATAGACCCTCACGGCCTGCTCGCGTGTCAATCCCGATGCAAGCGCGTAACGGGCATAGGCTCGCTTGAACTCCGCTTCAGACGCCGGCCGCTGCGGAACGAACTGAAAGTGCTCGGCGGCGGCCTTGAGGAAATCGGCAACGACCGGGATCGGTTTGCGCTCGCGCGGCGGCTTCTCTTCCTCCGGCTCCGGATTTACCGGCCGCGTCGGACCGCTATAAAGCGGCGGCTGCGTCAGAACATAATCGTCCAGCGTAATCGCCTGACGCTCCCTGCGCTTGGCGTTGCGGCCCTTTCGCTTCTCGGAGATCGACGACCAGTACGCGCCCGCCTGCTCATCGAACGCGGCGCGCGCTTGCTCATACTCTTTCAGCCTGCGGCGATATTCGGCGATCGCCTGCGGCAAGGCCGCCTGCGCCATCGCATCCGCAGCCGATGGCGTGGTCGCATCCATCGCCACGGCAGGCGGCGCACCCACGAGCAGCGCGAGCGCGACAAATCCGGAACCAATGCGAATCAATTGCGGGCGCATCGCCCCCTTGTAGCAAGCGTGCCCGCGAAGTCAGCCCCGAAAGGGCGCGACTTTTCTTCACTTCCCGTTGTGGGAGAAGGGGAAAGCAGCCCTACTCCTGCTCGACGCCGCTGGCCTTCACCAACTGCGACCACTTCTTCTCATCCTTGTCGATGAAATCGACGTAATCTTCCGGCGTGCCGGGCGTGATCTCGGTGCCGTCGTTGCCCAGTTGCCGCTTCACCTCGTCGGAAGCGAGCGCCTCGCGCAGCGCCTTGTTGAGCTTGTCGATGATCGGCCGCGGCGTACCGGCGGGAGCGACGAGGCCGTAGTAGAGCGAAGCATCGAACCCGGTGAGGCCTGCTTCCATCATCGTCGGCACGTCCGGCAGCAGGCCGGATCGCGTGGTGCTGGTTACCGCCAGCGCGCGCAGTTTTCCAGCCGCGATGTTGGAATGCGACGCCGGGATCGGCGCGAACGCCATCGGGATGTGGCCGCCCAACAGATCGGTCAACGCAGGTCCCGTGCCCTTGTAGGGGATATGCACCAGCTTGATGCCGGCGGCGCGGGCGAAATATTCACCGGTGATGTGGCTGGCGGTGCCTGCGCCGGCCGAGCCGAAATTGACCTTGTCGGGATTGGCTTTCGCATAGGCGATCAGTTCGGCGACTGATTTTGCAGGGAATGACGGATGCACCACCAGCGAATTCGGCGCATTGCCGATCATGCCGATCGGCGCAAAGTCCTTGCGCGGGTCGTAGCCGGGATTCTTGTACAGCGATGGACCGATCGCGAGCGTGCCGGTGTAGCCGAGCAGCAGCGTGTAACCATCGGGATCGCTTTTCGCGACCGCCTTGGTGCCGACGGTGCCGCCGGCGCCCGGGCGGTTGTCGACCACGACCTTCTCGCCGAGCAGTTCGCTCATCTTGTCGGCAATGCCGCGGCCGACGATCGAGGTGCTGCCGCCGGGTGCGAATGGAATCACCAGCGTGATCGCGCGGGCGGGATAGTTTTGCGCCCGCGCTGAATCGATTGCGGCGCTCAGGCCGAGCATGGCGGCAGCGGCGCAAAGCCATTTCTTCAACATGTTGGGCGAACTCCCGCGATTATTCTTCTTGTCGGCGAGCTATCGTCGCCGAAACGATCGGTATTCGCAACCCGACTTGCGGAGATTCTTCCGTCATT
>CAWBRL010000060.1:0-24754 GCA_963791165.1 uncultured Alphaproteobacteria bacterium
AGGTAATGACGAAATCCGCCTCGCCTCCACTCACAATCCGGTCAGGATGGCGGCCAACAAAAAAGCCGCGTGGCAAGCGCGGCTTTGTCGCAACGGTAACTTGCAGGTGACTATCGCCACTCGACCTTGGTGATCTCGTAGGCCTTGGCTCCGCCCGGAGCCACGACTTCCACGGTCGCGCCTTTTTTCTTGCCGATCAGGGCGCGCGCCAGCGGCGAGGTGATGGAGATGCGGCCCTTCTTGGCGTCGGCTTCCGGCTCACCCACGATCTGCCACACCGCTTTCTTCTCGGTGTCTTCATCGACCAGCGTGACGGTGGCGCCGAACTTGACGGTGTCGCCGGAGAGCTTCGAGATGTCGATAATGTCGGCGCGCGCCAGCTTGTCTTCGAGCTCGGCAATGCGGCCTTCGTTATGCGACTGCTCTTCCTTGGCGGCGTGATATTCCGCGTTCTCCGAAAGGTCGCCATGCGAGCGCGCCTCGGCGATATGCTCGATGATGCGCGGACGGTCCTCCGACTGGCGCTTCTTCAACTCGACCTCGAGGGCGGCATAGCCGCCAGCGGTCATCGGAACCTTTTCCATCATTCTCTTCCGTCCTTCCATCGTGCGAACCGTTACCGGCGTGCGCACGAGGCATTTTTTAGATTTCAATTCGGGCTTTCATGGCCCGCTGTGAGCCCGCCAGCCTACTAAATTTCGGCCCGTTCAAGGGCCTACTCAACATCCAAACGAGCGGTGAGTTCCTGCCATACGGCTTTATTGCCAATCGTTTAGCGGGCATTTCAGCCCGGCCTACGATCAGTTTTCGGAAAAGTAGCTCTGCAGCGTGCGGACCTCAAGGTCCCCGCCCAGATAGGCGCGGATGCCCTGGGCAGCCGCCACAGCACCTGAAAGAGTGGTGTAATATGGCACTTTATGCAAGAGGGCAGCCCGCCGCAGAGAACGGCTGTCGGCCAGCGCCTGCGGCCCTTCGGTGGTGTTGAAGACGAGCTGGATATCGCCATTGGTAATGGCATCGACGATATGCGGCCGTCCCTCCAGCACCTTGTTAACCTTCTCGGTCGGCACGCCATTGTCGTTAAGGAAACGCTGGGTGCCCGAGGTCCCCATCACCTTGAAGCCGAGCGAGTGCAGCAGGCGGACCGCATCCGCAATGCGGTGCTTGTCGCTTTCGCGGACCGAGACGAACACGGTGCCCTTGCGCGGCACCCGGGTGCCGCCGCCGAGCTGGCTCTTGGCAAAGGCGACCGCGAACGAGCTGTCGATGCCCATCACTTCGCCGGTCGATCGCATCTCCGGCCCGAGCACGGTATCGACGCCGGGGAAGCGTGCGAACGGGAATACCGATTCCTTGACGCCGACATGGCCGAGCTTGCGCTTCTTCAACTTGAAGTCGGCGAGCTTTTCGCCGGCCATGATCCTTGCCGCGATCTTCGCCACCGGCGTGCCGACCACCTTGGCGACGAACGGCACGGTGCGCGAGGCCCGCGGATTGACTTCGAGCACGTAGACATCGCCGTCCTTGATGGCAAATTGCACGTTCATCAGGCCGACGACGTCGAGGCCGAGCGCGAGCTCGCGGGTTTGCCGTTCGAGTTCCTCGATCATCTTGGCGTCGAGCGAATGCGGCGGCAGCGAACAGGCGGAGTCGCCGGAGTGAATGCCGGCCTCCTCGATATGCTCCATGATGCCGACGATGAAGGTGTCCTTGCCGTCGCACAGGCAGTCGACGTCGATCTCGGTGGCGTCGGACAGATAGCGGTCGAACAGCAGCGGGTTCTTGCCGAGCACGGTGTTGATCTGCCCGGTCTTGTCGTTGGGGTAGCGCGCCTTGACGTCGGCCGGCACCAGCTCGGGCAGGGTGCCGAGCAGGTAATTGTCGAGCTGGGTTTCCTCGCGGATGATCTGCATCGCGCGGCCGCCCAGCACATAGGACGGGCGCACCACCAGCGGCAGGCCGAGATCGGCCGATACCAGCCGCGCCTGTTCGACCGAATAGGCGATGCCGTTCTTCGGCTGCTTCAGGCGCAGCTTGTCGAGCACGCGCTTGAAGCGGTCGCGGTCTTCGGCGAGGTCGATGGCGTCGGGCGAGGTGCCGAGGATCGGCACGTCGGCCGCTTCCAGCGCGCGCGCCAGCTTGAGCGGGGTCTGGCCGCCGAACTGCACGATCACGCCGTGCAGCGTGCCGTTCTGGCGCTCGGTGGCGATGATTTCCAGCACGTCTTCGGCGGTGAGCGGCTCGAAGTAGAGGCGGTCGGCGGTGTCATAGTCGGTCGACACCGTCTCCGGGTTGCAGTTGACCATGATGGTCTCATAGCCGGCGTCCGCAAGCGCGAAGCAGGCATGGCAGCAGCAATAGTCGAATTCGATGCCCTGGCCGATCCGGTTCGGTCCGCCGCCGAGAATGATGACCTTCTTCCTGTCGGACGGGGCGCTCTCGTCGGCGAGCGCGCCCGCGAACGGCGATTCATAGGTCGAATACATGTAGGCAGTGGGAGAGGCGAATTCGGCCGCACACGTGTCGATGCGCTTGAAGGCCGGGCGAACGCCGAGCGCGTGACGCTTCGCCGTCACCTCGGCCTCCGACGTCTCGGACAGCACCGCGAGGCGCGCGTCCGAAAATCCCATGGCCTTGAGCGTGCGCATGCCGAACGCGTTGCCCGGCAGGCCGCTGGACTTGACCTTCAATTCCATGTCGATGATGCCGCGCATCTCGCCAAGAAACCATGGATCGATCTTGCACGAATTGAAGATCTCGTCGTCGGACCAGCCGAGCCGCATCGCCTGCGCCACCTGCAGGAGACGGTCCGGCGTCGGCGTGCCGAGCGCCGCGCGGATCGCGTTCTTGTCGTCGCCGCGGCCGAGCCCCTCGATCTCGATTTCGTCGAGCCCGGTCAGCCCGGTCTCCAGCCCGCGCAGCGCCTTTTGCAGGCTCTCCTGGAACGTGCGGCCGATCGCCATCACTTCGCCGACCGACTTCATCGACGTCGTCAGGGTGTTGGAGGCGCCCGGAAATTTTTCAAACGCAAAGCGCGGAATCTTGGTGACGACGTAGTCGATGGTCGGCTCGAACGACGCCGGCGTCGCGCCGCCGGTGATGTCGTTGGCGATCTCGTCGAGCGTGTAGCCGACCGCGAGCTTGGCTGCGACCTTTGCGATCGGGAATCCGGTCGCCTTCGAGGCCAGCGCCGAGGAGCGCGACACCCGCGGATTCATTTCGATCACGACCATGCGCCCGTCGGCGGGATTGACGCCGAACTGCACGTTGGAGCCGCCGGTCTCGACGCCGATCTCGCGCAGCACCGCCAGCGAGGCGTCGCGCATGATCTGGTATTCCTTGTCGGTCAGCGTCAGCGCCGGCGCGATGGTGATGGAATCGCCGGTATGCACGCCCATCGGATCGAGGTTCTCGATCGAGCAGATGATGATGCAATTGTCCTTCTTGTCGCGCACCACCTCCATCTCGAACTCTTTCCAGCCGAGCACCAATTCCTCGATCAGCACTTCGTTGGTCGGGGAGGCGTCGAGGCCGCGTTCGATGATGTCGAGGAACTCTTCCTTGTTGTAGGCGATGCCGCCGCCGGTGCCGCCCATGGTGAAGGAGGGGCGGATGATCGCGGGCAGCCCGATCTCGGACAGCGCCATCAGCGCCTGGCCGAGCGCGTGCTCCTGGTAGCGCTTGCGGCGCTCGCTTTCGCCGAGCGTCCATTGCCGTTCGAGTTCATCCAGCGCGGCGCCGGACAGTTTCTCGCGTTGGGCGAGATACTTGTCGCGGTAGGACTTCTTCAGGGCCGAGGCGTTCGCGAGCCGCGATTTCGGCGTCTCGAGCCCGATCTTGGTCATGGCTTCGCGGAAAAGCTGGCGATCCTCGGCCTTGTCGATCGCGTCGGCGGTGGCGCCGATCATCTCGACGTCGAATTTGTCGAGCGTGCCCTGGCGGCGCAGCGACAGCGCGCAGTTCAGCGCGGTCTGTCCGCCCATGGTCGGCAGCAGCGCAAAGCCGCCGGGGAGGACGTAGCGCTCCTTCTCGATGATCTTGGCGACGATTTCGGGGGTGATCGGCTCGATATAGGTCGCGTCCGCCAGCTCCGGGTCGGTCATGATGGTGGCAGGATTGGAATTGACCAGGACGATGCGGTAGCCCTCTTCCTTCAGCGTCTTCACCGCCTGGGTGCCGGAATAGTCGAATTCGCAGGCCTGGCCGATCACGATGGGACCGGCGCCGATGATCAGGATGGTGGAGATATCTGTTCTTTTGGGCATCAGCTCTCAGACTGGATTTTAGGCACAAAAAAAGGGCGCGCATGCTGCGCGTCCCCTAAGCCAAGAGCGCGGGTTACCCTCGCGCGCGGGGTGGTCTTTAGACCAAATTCCGCACCCGCGAAACCCCCAAAAACGGGCCATCAACGGGGATTTTGGCCTTCTGGAAAGGCTTGGGAAGGGGTTTGCTCTGTGGCCCGGGTCCGTCTACGCTTTCGCTACGCTCAAGCTACGCCGGACACGCTCCGACCTGACGGTCTCCGCGTGGCTGCGCCACGCGTAGCCCGTCAGGGCGAAGCGTGGAGGCCCGGCCTGGATTTGAACCAGGATAAAGAGCATTGCACTGCTCCCGCGTCGACGCTTCCGCCACCGGGCCGCGGCCATCATCGCCGATCACGGTCGGTTGAACCATGCCTACCGCGGCTTAACCTTAACCGTTTGACCTTAGCCGCTCGGCTGCGCGCCGCGCACAAGCGCGTGCCGCGCGAGGAACGTCATCCGCCATGGATTGTGCCCGATATTGGAGCGGGCGCGCGAGGCCGAGAATCCCTCAGCGGCGAGCTTCCTGATCATTTCGTCTTCGCTGTAGCGCTGCAGCCCGACGCGGGTCCGCAGCTGCCGGTAGTCCGACAGGGCCGTACTGGCAAGGCCATAGAGGGCGTCCTTCAGAAAACCGTGGGAGCGTGCGAATTTCAACAGCGCCAGCACGTCTCTCGCCATGCCGACCTCCGGCCGCAGGATATCGCCCAGCACCAGGCGTCCGGCGGGCTTGAGCAGCCGGCGAATAACGGCAAAGGCGGAATCCAGCTCTTCGGGCGTCATGTATTGGGCGACCGAATTCATCACGACGAGATCGATCGACCTTTCTTCCATGGTGCGCAAGTCATCCAGCGAGCGAACGCGGATCTTGGTGTTCGGCGCAAATCGCGCGATCAGCCGGCCGCGGACCCCGGGCGCGGGCTCGGCCAGAAAGAGCTTGCTGCAGGCCTCCGCTACCTTGGCGGCGGAGAGCGCCTCGCCGCAGGCATAGTCCAGCACCACCTGGTCCGGCGAGGAAATGTAGCCAATGATGTCGCGCGCGATGATCTGGAAATGCAGGTCGCGATGCAGTTTGCTCGCATAAATCGTATGCGTTGAATCGTAGTAGTCGATCCATTCGTCCATAGCGTCTGGCGTCCGGCAGGGTGGTTCCGATGGATGGAACCGGGAAGGAAGTGATGCGTTAGGTCGTCCGGCGGCCAAAGTCCACTGCCGCCGGAGTCCGGTTCCTAACAGGAAGGTTCAACGTGAGCAAAAACAACAAATCCGCCAAGGTATCTCCCGATCTCGATACACCGACGGACCTGCCGCAGGCCGCCGTGGACAAGATCTCGGCGTCGCTCAATGTGCTGCTGGCCGACGCCTTCGCGCTCTACATGAAGACCAAGAACTTCCACTGGCACGTCTCGGGCCGGCATTTCCGCGATTATCATTTGATGCTGGACGAGCAGTCGGACGCGATTTTCGCCACCACCGACCAGCTTGCCGAACGGGTGCGCAAGCTCGGCGGCGTCACGCTGCGCTCGATCGGACAGGTCGCGAAACTGCAGACCATCCAGGACAACAATGAGGACTACGTGCCGCCGCGCGAAATGCTGCGCGAGCTGATGGAAGACAACAAGCACATGGCGGCGGCGATGCGCAAAGCCCACAAGCTTTGCGACGATCATGAGGATTCCGGCACCGCGAGCCTGCTCGAAGTCTTCATCGACGAGACCGAGCGCCGCACCTGGTTTCTGTTCGAGGCCAGCCGGCAGGAAGGCGCCAACGCGGCATAAGCGCGGCTGCGCTTCGCGGGTTCGCAGGCCGGCCAACGGGAGCGCATTTGGCGCGACCCGCTGGCTTTGCGGGGCCGCGTCTTGCCGTGCTTGCCTTTGATGGAATTTTCCGTCGCCTCGCGGTGGGCTTTGCGATAGGCTTGGCGTTGCAGCTTCGAACCGAAGCGGTCGTCGCTTGGCTGCTGCCCCACGGAGACGGAAGATGCCTATCTCTTTCTCGATGATCGTGATGAGTTCGCAGTTGGTCGTTGCGGTGGCAGACGGCGTGCCGAACTTCGACGTTGCGCGGAGCTGCAAGCTCGACGTCGCCGCCACCGCCGGCCTCTCCGTCGACCAGTCGTTGAAGAGCTGCGTGAACGATGAACAGAGGGCGAAGCGGAAGCTCGCAGGCCAGTGGTCGAAATTCCCCGCGCCGAGCCGGGCAAGCTGCGTCTCGCAAGAAAGCATCGGCGGCACGCCGAGCTATGTCAGCTTGCTGACGTGCCTCCAGATGGGGCAGTGGTCAAGATGACCGGCGTAATCGCAACGTAAGGCCGTTGTCGCCTCACGCGTGGTGGTCGAACTCGTGTGTCTGGGGGTACATGGATCCTGGCTTGAGGCTGATCAACGAAATGCCGGCCGCGATCATCAGGTGACGACGGCCGCCGGCGCGAACGTCGTTCAGCCTACCTTCTTCACCGCCGGGACTTTCCACGATCCATCAATGATGGACGGTTTCTTCTCGCTCGGCCAGTACAGCCGCATCATCAGGACAAAATCGCCCGATGGTGACGGCAGCCAGTTCGATTCCTTGTCCTGGCCCGGTGAATCCTTCTGGATGTAGAGATCGGTAGAGCCGTCCGGATTGGATTTCAAATTCTGCCGCGCGCTGATCGAGTAACGGTTGAGTGGATTGTTCACGAAGAAATAATCGGCGTCGTACATCGTCACCGACCAGAAGCCGAGCGCCGGCGGCAATTGCCCCTTGGGGAATCGCAGCACGTATTTGTTCGCGCCGCTGTACTTCCGGCTCTCGGCGTCCTTTAGCGATGTCGGATAGACCGCATCCTGGGGCCGGTTGGCGCCGAGCCCGATGGCGGTGACGAGGGCCCGCATCAGATAGTCGGTGCCATAGATCCCGGTCTTGGTCGTAAAGCCCCAGCCGTTCTCGTCCTTCACCTCCTTGTTGATCTTGAACTGCAGCATGATCCGGTCGAAGCCGATTTCGGGTATGCGCTTGACGAAGTCCGCCTTGAGTTTGCTCGCATCGAAGTCCTGGCCCGGCACAATTCCGATCCTTGCGAACTTCGTGATCTCTGGCGCATCCGCGGCCGTCGGCGGATTGTCCTTCATGAGCTTGCAGAGCAGCGTGAAATAAGCCACCGCGTCCATGCGGTTGACCTGTTCGCGCACCGCCGTCTTCATGTCCTGGCCCGGATCGACCGTCGCCATGGGCGGCGTGTACGGCTTGCCGTACGCGCTGAGCGGCACCAGCTTGAATTCGTCCTGCAGCTTGTGGACTTCGGCATAGTCTTCCGGCGTGCCGGTGCAATAGATGCGGCCGAGCAGCCACACGATGCTGGTAGGCGATTTGTATTCCTTGACGCCGGCCGGCAATGTGCCCTTCCATCCCGGTCCCGTGATCGCGTAAGTCTGCGCGGCGGTGCCGGTGGTCCGCTTGCCGGGCACCTGAAACACCGTGGTCCAGCCGTCCAGCATCGGGAACAGCGCGTAGCGGCCTTTCATGTCGGGGATGCTGAGCACCCACGGCTCCTTGCCGACGTCGAAGAAAGCGGTGGTATAAAGAGTGTCCGCATTCGGCGCCGTGACGTCCCGGAACGCCGCGTTGGGGTACTGGCGCAGCTTGATCATCTGGCCCATCGGCGCCTTGGTCCCGACCGGTGCCGCAACGTTGGTGATGACCCTTCGCGTCATTTCCATCGTCACCAGAGGATAGCCGAAGATGTAGGCGTCGGTGGCAAGCGCGAAGTCTTCGAGCCCTTCACCGATGCCCAGCAACTCGCCGAGTTCGGCATGACCCGATGTGTTCATGGCTGCGCTGGCGAGCAGGCTGATGCCGCCGATCGTTACATTGCGACGGGTGATATTCATGGGATCGACTCCGTTGGCATTGGATTGAAAATAGTTTTGCTTTTTGCCGCGGCAGCGTCGGGACAAGGGAGGGCAGTGACGATCGCGAAGGTTCGATCCGATCTTTTGGGGAGATGCATTGACATCATTCCTTGTGCGAAAAAACCGGAACGACTTGAGGCATTCGCGCTTGGGCAAGCGAGGTCGAGTATCTCCACCAAAGGCGCACGCAGCATCGGCTGCATAAAACGCCTTGCAGGCGCATGCGAAAATCAAAACAGGGTCGATAAAAAGTAAATGCGATCAGGCTGACGGTCGGTCGCTTAAAGGGCCGCTTCAGCTGCCCGTTACGCAGGCTCCTATGCAAAACACTTTAGCATGCATGGAACCCGAGTCTAGCCGCAGCGCTACGCCGCGGCTTGCACACCAGTGTCGCAATTGAAGACTTCGACATTCGCGTGAGGCGTCGCACGAAATAACGGTGCCGTGGTAGTGGCAGGAGGATCATCGCTATTGCCGATCAAGCCGAATGGTCGGTCACGATTCCTTGGTCTCACGGGGCGGCCAGGAGCCACAGAACAGTCGGTACCGGATAAAGGTGCGCGGAAATGCGCGCGCGTAACCATTTCGTTGCAGGATTCCGATAGTCTATTTAAGCGAGTTTGCGCGAGGTGGCTTCTATGATGGATGCCGGCCGTCGATCCCGTTCAGAATGATCGGGTGCAACCCGGCCACACGCTACCGGCTCTCAAGTTGGAATCGAACGATGCAGAATGTAGTTGAATTCCGTAACGCGGCACCTGAAGCCGCTTCGGAGCCGCCGGCGGCGCCGCCCTCCGTCGAATCGATATGGGCGGTCGTCAATTCCCTGTCCCGTACGCTCGAATGTATCAAGTCGCTATGCGCGACGGCTCCGGCCGGGCCGATCCGCGCCAAACTTGAGATCGAGCGGACCAATCTCGTCATCGGGCTTTTTGTCGCCCGGGTCGCGGCCATGCGCGTTTCCTCGAGCGAGCCCGCGCCGGAGGCGTCAGTCAGTTCGAATTTGCAGGTCGCCAGCTGTCGTTGAACACCTGTTCTATAGCGTTTTCGAGCGAAGTGGGCACCGGTTCGCGTATAGAAAACGCGTCAAAACAAAAGATTAGAGCCCGGTTCTGAATTCAATCAGAACTCAAACCTCATCGCGCTTCAAGGGATCAGCTCACGCAATGTCGTGGTGATCTCGGCAACGGTGTAGGGCTTGGGCAGAAATCGTCCGCCTTCAGGCAGGTCACCCTCGGCGATCCGGGCGTGGCCCGACGTCGCGACGATCTTGACCGGGGGCCAGCGGTTCCTCACGAAATGAGCGAGCTTCAGCCCGTCCATCGAACCCGGCATGTGAATGTCGGTAAATATGAGATGGATATCGTCGCGGGCCGTGAGGATGGCGATCGCTTCATCCGCATTTCCGGCTTCGACGACCTCAAATCCGGCTGTCTCGACCGTCTCGCGGGTGCTGATACGGACCAGCACTTCGTCCTCGACAATAAGCACGACAGGTCGCTTGCGCGCGAGGGGCTGCATCAGGGTCGATCTATTGGATTGGCGGCCCGGTGAGCGGGGCGCGGGTGAGTGTCGGATAGCCGACACCTTTGCAAAGGGCGAACTCGGGCGCGTCTGAATCGTTCCCGCAGGGCAAAAATACCAGTCGAGCGGGTCCAATGTTTGATCGCGCGTTCGCATTGTTGTCCGGCGTCGGCCGCCACCCGGCGCGGATGATCCGGCGCACAAGGTCGCAGCGCTATTTGCCGGGATAGCGCTGCAGCCAGGCCAACAGCTTGCCGAATTCGGCCGACATCGCGGTGTCGGACTGCGACAACACGGTTTCGCGCCCGTCAGCCTCGATGCTGATGGTGTAGCTCATCTCATCCCGCGTTCGCTCCGAACGCGCGGGCGCGGCCGCTGAAACCGCCGATGCCGCGAGCCTCTTGAGTTCGGAAGCCGCGGACTCATCCAAAGCCGCAGAATCCACGACTTTGGGCGGGCGTTGCAAATTGATGCCCGCCGCCTGACCGCCGTGTTGGGCAAGCTTGATTTTCATGCTCACCAATTTACAGCGCTTTCGAGCGAAGTGGATACCGGTTCGCGTGAAGAAAACGCGTCGAAACAAGAATCTGGCACTTCGGGTCTGATTCAATCAGAACCGAAGTGCCAGGCGGCGGTCGGGGCAATGCTCGTATCCCGCCGCGGCTAATGCGGTTTGGATCTCAAGCCGGCGACTTCCTTCGACAGCTTCGATAGCTGGCTCGAGAGCTGCTCGATCTTCCGCACCACCTCCGCCGAATCATCGTGGCGTCCATTGGCGGCTGCCGCGGCCGGTTGGTAGCGCATCCGGCTGGTTGTTGCAGCCAATGTCAGGGCACCGCTGATGCGGATGCCGACCTCTTTCCAGGCAGACACCACCGCCTGCTGCTCCGCGCTCTGCGACCCGTAGAGCTGGCCCGCAGTGACGTGGGTCAGATCGGCGAATTCCTGGAAATTGGTCTGTTGCGAAGATGCCTTCAGTGCGGCGTACCAGATGTGTCCCGGCGCTTCCCAGGCGTGTCCGCCGATGCCGATCGCGGTGAGATAGAACGCCTTGTTCGGAATCCCGGAATTGATGTGGACGCCGCCATTGTCGCCTTCATCGGTGTCGGGCAGCATCACGAACTTGCTCATGTTATCCGGCTGCGGATCGCGTCCGAACGCTGCATTGTTGTAGGCGGTGCCCGGCGCCTTCATCGATCGCAGGGCATCCGCGTCGATTTCAGGCGTGAAAATTTCCGCGCCGATCAGCCAGTCGGCCTGGTCGGCGGTCTCCTTGCGCGCCCATTGCTTGACCAGCGAGCCGAAGACGTCGGAAATCGACTCGTTCAGCGCGCCCGACTGTCCACGATACTCCAGTCCGGCCGTGAACTCGGTGACGCCGTGCGTCAGCTCGTGGGCGATGACATCGAGGGATTTGGTAAAGTCGGTGAACAGCACGCCGTCGCCGTCACCGAAAACCATCTGGCTACCGTTCCAGAACGCATTGTTGAAGCCCGCGCCGAAGTGAACGTAGCCGTTCAGGCGCATGCCGCGTCCGTCGACAGAGTCTCGATCGAATACGTCTTTGTAGAAATCGCGGGTGCTTCCGAGGCCGTCGAACGCGTTATTTACCGAATTGTCCGCCGAGGCGGGACCATCCTCGGTCCGTGCAACGCTTGCCGACGGAAGAGAGGTGCTGTTGGCGCAGTCGAAGACGGTGCGTCGGCCATGCGTTGAGGTCGCAAAGGCGGACGCAAGGAGACCCCTTACAGCTCGCTCGCCGCGCAAGCGTGAGGTCGATAGCAGCGTCCGTAACGCGGCATCGCGAATCCTGCTGTCCGGATTTTCGAGCAGCTTCTTCAGGATGTGGGGCGGTGTAATGCAGTTGATGCAGCGGCATTGGTTCGTGAACATGAGAAGCCTCCATCAAAATTACCTAATGTCGAGATGAATGAAAAAGTACGCCCGCAATCAAGCAACGATCGCGCGACTATCTACCCGAGGTAGAGAGCGTCAAGCCCAGTGGCGTACATGAAATAAAAAAAATAATTCAACCGATGGGTCAGTCCCGTTTCCATAACCGCGAGCAACGGACCTTGCGCTCCCTGCACCGGATCGGTGTTCGGCAATTTCACTTCCGGAATCGTCTTCAGCGCTTTCGCGTGGTTCTGCCGGCGTCGGCCGCGTGATCTGCATCTGCGATCCCGGCGGATAGGCGCCGACCACGCAGAAATCTTCGCTCGCCGAGATCAACTGATGGCCGGTGCCGGCGGGCAGGATCGCGACGTCGCCGGCAGCGATGTCGAGTGCCTTGCCGTGGTCGCCGCCGAACTGCACGCGCGCATGTCCACGGGCGACGCCGAGCGCCTCATGCACCGTCGAATGGTAGTGCAGGTAATCGTAAACGCCGTTGCGCCACATCGCGCCCCAGCCATTGGCGCCGAACAGGCCCTCGATGGTCTTTTCGGGATGATCGTTCGCAACGTCCATCGCGTTTTTGTAGACCACGAGCGGCATCGGGTTGTTGGGAACGAGGCCGTCGTCCTCGAAGACGAAAGTGAGCGGTTCGATGTCGGCGCTGACAACTGACATGGGTGTTCTCCGAATTCGCGAGTCGTAGGGTGGGCAAAGCGTAGCGTGCCCACCATCGGCACTCGCAAGCAATGGTGGGCACGCTTCGCTTTGCCCACCCTACAAATCTACAACATCAAACCGATCTCAGCGCTTCACGTTCCCTTCGGAATCTCGAAAACCAGGCAGGTCGTGGTGGCATGCGCGAGCAGGCGGCCCTTGGCGTCGGTGATGCGCGCCTCGGCGGTGGCGGCGCGGCGGCCGACACTGAGGGTTTTGCCCTCGGTCCGCACCGGGCCGGTATCCTCGGTCATGCCCTTGATGAAGGAGATCTTGAATTCCAGCGTGGTGTAGCCGGTGCCGGCGGGTAGCGCCGTGTGCACCGCGAGCCCCATCGCTGAAGTCCAGGAGGATCGCGGCGTAGCCGCCATGCACCGAGCCGATCGGGTTATAGTGCCGGAAGCCAGGCACGCTATGGAACACCACGTGGCCATGCTCGGCCGTGGAATCGAACGGCTCGACATTCTGCATGATCGGCGGCGCCGGCAATTTGCCCTCGAAGATGCCGCGGACGAAGTCGAGCCCCGTCATCGCCGCCATCACCTGCGTCGGCGTCACGCCGTATTCGACCTTGGAGGTGGCGGGCTCGTCGGGCATGGGAATTCCATTCGTTCAATTATGATGGTATCATACTATGCGGTGCGATTGAGTACCAGTGCGGCAAGTTCCCGTCATCGTCGGGCTTGACCGGGCCATCCACGTCTTCGCTGCGGTGATACCGTCAAGACGTGGATGCCCGGGACATCAAGCGGGAAGCCGCGGTTCTGCCCGGGCATGACGATGGAGAGAGCCGTAGGCAGTTACGCCCGCTTGTTCGCCCGCATCAGTTCCGCGAAGCGCTTGAACAGATAGTGCGAGTCGCGCGGGCCCGGGGAGGCTTCCGGGTGGTACTGCACCGAGAACACCGGCTTGCCCTCGAGCTGGATGCCGCAATTGGAGCCGTCGAACAGCGAGATATGCGTCTGCGTCGCTCCCTTCGGCAGCGTCGCCTGGTCCACCGCAAAGCCGTGGTTCATCGAGGTGATCTCCACCTTGCCGGTGGTTTCGTCCTTGACCGGATGATTGGCGCCGTGATGGCCTTGATGCATCTTCATGGTCTTGGCGCCGACGGCCAGGCCCAGCATCTGGTGGCCGAGACAGATGCCGAAGGTCGGCGTACCCGACGAGATCACCTGCTGGATCACGGGCACCGCGTATTTGCCGGTCGCGGCCGGATCGCCGGGACCGTTGCTCAGAAACACGCCGTCCGGCTTCATCGCCAGAATGTCTTCGGCCGAGGTCGTCGCCGGCACCACCGTGACCTTGCAGCCTTCGCCGGCCAAGAGCCGCAGGATGTTGCGCTTGATGCCGTAGTCGATCGCGACCACGTTGAATTCAGGCTCGGTCTGCCGGCCAAAACCCTTTTCCCAGGCCCACGGCGTCTCGTCCCAGGTGAAGCGCTGGCCGGAGGTCACCATCGGCACCAGGTCCATGCCTTCGAGGCCGGGCCATTCGCGCGCCTCTTCCTTCAGGCCATGCAGGTCGAACTCGCCGTTTCGCGCATGCGCGATCACGGCGTTCGGCATGCCCTTGTTGCGGATCAGCGCGGTCAGCGCGCGGGTGTCGATGCCGGAGAGGCCGATAATGCCGCGCGCCTTCAGCCACTGGTCGAGATGCTTGGTGGCGCGGTAGTTCGAGGGATCTGATATCGCCGAGCGCAGGATCACGCCGCGGGCGCCCGGCGTCGCTGCCATGTTCACCGTCTCGATGTCTTCGTCGTTGGTGCCGACATTACCGATATGCGGGAAGGTGAAGGTGATGAGCTGCCCGGCATAGGAGGGATCGGTGAGGATCTCCTCGTAACCGGTCATTGCGGTGTTGAAGCAGACTTCGCCGACGGCGTGGCCTTCCGCGCCGAGGCCAAAACCCTCCAGCACGGTACCATCGGCAAGCACGAGGAGCGCGGTCGGTTTATGGTCCGGCCAGGCTGAGGCATTATCAGATGTTGTCATGAGCGCACTTCATAGTCGCCGTACCTCCGCGCGTCAAAGCCGGAAAGGCGCGGATTCACATGCGTTTGCCGCATATTTGACAGCCGGTTCCGCGGACCTAAGGTTGGCTTTCGCCAAATCCGCCCCGAATCTGGAGCCGGGCATGGACAATTCGATGCCTATTCTGCTCGTTCCCGGGCTCGTCAGCTCGCCGCGGATCTACGCCCCGCTGCTGCCGGCCCTGTGGCGGTTCGGCCCGGTCACGGTTGCCAACCACGTCCGCGACGACCATATGGCCTTGATCGCGCGCCGGATTTTGGCCGAGGCGCCGCCGCGCTTCGCGCTCGCCGGGCATTCGATGGGCGGCTATATCGCCTTCGAGATCATGCGACAGGCGTCCGATCGGGTGGCCAAGCTGGCGCTGATCAATACCCAGGCCCGGCCGGATACGCCGGAGGCGACTGCCCGCCGTCGCGGCATGATGGGCCGCGCCACGGGTGGCGAATACCGCGCCGTGCTCGACGAGCTGTTTTCGGGCTTCGTGCATCCGTCGCGGCGCGAGGATGCGAGCCTGCGCCAGCTCGTCCACGACATGGGCGACGATGTCGGGGTGGAGGCCTTCGTCCGCCAGCAGACGGCGGTGATCAGCCGGCCGGACTCGCGGCCGATGCTGGCCGGTATCAAATGCCCGACGCTGGTGCTGTCGGGCGACGAGGACCACACCATCCCGAATGCGCTGTCGGTCGAGATGGCCGAGAACATTCACAACGCAAAACTCGTGATCCTTGCCGATTGCGGGCACCTGCCGCAGCCGGAACAGCCCAAGGCGACCGCGGATGCGCTGGTCGAGTGGCTGTCGAACTAGTTGTTCTCGGGATGCGAACCGCCTAGATCAGGACCGGATATCCAAAGAGGTAAAGCAATGCTGCGCGACGACATCAACAATGCGGTCAAGGACGCCATGAGGGCAAAGGACGAGCGAAAGCTCTCCACGCTGCGCATGGTCAATTCGACCATCAAGAACGCCGACATCGCCGCGCGCGGGGAGGGCAAGCCGCCGCTCTCGGACGCCGATCTGCTCGGCGTGTTTCAGAAGATGATCAAGCAGCGCCAGGAATCGGTCGAGCTCTATGACAAGGGCGGCCGCGCCGAACTTGCCGCGCAGGAGCGCGAGGAGATCGCGATCATCTCGGCGTACCTGCCGAAGCAGATGTCGGACGACGAGGTGAAGGCCGCGATATCGGCCGCAATCGCCGAGACCGGCGCCGCCGGCATGAAGGACATGGGCAAGGTGATCGGCGTGCTGCGCGCAAAATTCGCGGGGCAGATGGATTTCGGCAAAGCCAGCGGCATGGTGAAGGCGGCGCTGTCGTCGTGATCCTGACCGTTACCGGCTTTGTGAACGCGTAAAGGGCACGAAGCGCACGGGGGCGACGGCGCGCGTTGTCGTTTTGCCAGGGGCGATTTTTTCGACGACCGTGAGGTGCTGGGTGCCGTAGTCGGCTCCCACCGGCATCACGAGCCGAGCCCCCACTTTAAGCTGCTCGATCAGCGGCGGCGGTACCTGCCCGAGGGCGGCGGTGACCACGATGGCGTCGAAAGGACCGCATTCGGGCCAGCCGCCATAGCCGTCGCCCAGCCTGACGCTCACATTGTCATAGGCGTGGTCTTTGAGTGCTTTCGTGGCGGCCTCGGCCAGCTGCGGGATGATCTCGATGGTGCAGACCTTTCGCGCCAGGCGCGCAAGGACCGCAGCCTGATAGCCCGAACCGGTACCGACTTCGAGCACAACATGATCGGGCGCGACCTCGGCCAACTCCGTCATCAAGGCCACGATGAACGGTTGCGATATGGTCTGGCCGAGGCCGATCGGAAGCGGCGTGTCCGCGTATGCGATCGAGCAGGATCGGTCGGGGATGAACAAATGGCGTTTCGATTTGCCCGATGGCCTCAAGGACCCGCTCCGAAAAACCCTGCTGCCCCAAAACAGGGGCGCGGGACCGGGCGTAGTCCTTGATGGTTTCGACCATGGCGGCGCGTTCGCGGACGCATTGTGCGTCCTCCTGCGCGGTCGCATCCCGCGCGGCGGCAGCCATTGAAAGCACCAGCAGCAGCAAGGTCTTCATGATTGCGATCTCCCGCCGGTCCGCAATTGGCGTCGACCGCTTGAGCGCAACGATTGGATTCGACCGATCAGCCGTCTGGCGAAACACGGCGTCCCGTAAGGGCGATCCTCCAGCAGGCCTTGATACCATGATTGCACAGGGCCGGTAAGCTGACCTCCCCGTACAATGACGTCTTGGAACCGCAGGGCGTTGGCGTCATTATCAAGGCGTCGCATCGCTGCATGACGACGCGCGGCGTGCACAAGCCGAACACCGACCTCGTGACCAGGCATGCCAGGCTGCTTTCGCGACAACGCATTGACCCGTCTGGAATTCCTGGGAATCGCCACATAGCGTAACGCAGCGGAGGACGAGATGGCCGATCAGCAAGCGCCGCCCGCCGGTCCCGATCTGTCAGAGGGAATACCCTCTTCCGAATTCGCCGGCGAGACGTTGCTCGGCCACGTCGGCGACGACGAAGTCCTGCTGGTGCGTTCGGGTTCGGAGATCTTTGCGATCGGCGCATATTGCAGCCATTACCACGGGCCGCTCGCCGAAGGCCTCGTGACCGGCGAAGCCATCCGTTGTCCCTGGCATCACGCCTGTTTCGACTTGCGCACCGGCGAAGCCACAAGGGCGCCGGCGCTCAGTCCGATCGCGGTCTGGAAGGTCGAGCAGAAGGACGATCGCATCTTCGTGCGCGAAAAGCGTGAACAGCCCAGGCCGCAGGTGAACGGCGCCAGCGATGCACCCGGCAGGATCGTGATCGTCGGCGGTGGCGCGGCGGGCTTCGCCGCGGCCGAGATGCTGCGGCGGCAGGATTATCGCGGTAGCATCGTGATGCTGAGCACCGAGGCGGCGGCGCCGGTGGACCGGCCGAACCTGTCCAAGGACTATCTCGCCGGCAGCGCGCCGGAGGATTGGCTGCCGCTACGGCCGGATGATTTCTACGCCGAGGCGAAGATCGACCTTGCGGCTCAACACCGAGGTCACGTCGATCGACACCAACACACGCCATGTCGTCACGGCAGGCGGCGAGACCATCCCCTACGACCGTTTGCTGCTGGCGACCGGTGCGGAGCCGGTGCGTCTGCCGATACCGGGCATGGATCAGCCCCATGTCCACGTGCTGCGCTCGCTGGCCGATTCCCGCGCGATCATCGCATTGGCCGACGGCGCGCAGCGAGCGGTCGTGATCGGCGCTAGCTTTATCGGGTTGGAGGCCGCAGCGTCACTGCGCGCCAGGAATGTCGAAGTCCACGTCGTCGGGCTGGAGCAGCGGCCGATGGAGCGCGTGCTGGGGCCTGAGTTGGGTGACTTCGTTCGTGCCTTGCATGAAGAGCACGGCGTCATCTTTCATCTCGGCGATACCGTGACCGCGATCGACGGCAAACGCGCGACGCTGAAAAGCGGCGGCGTGATCGAGGCCGATGTCGTGGTGGTCGGCGTCGGCGTACGCCCGCGTCTTGGATTGGCCGAGAAGGCGGGGCTTGCGATCGACCGCGGCATCACCGTCGATATCTATCTGGAAACCAGCGTCTCCGGCGTCTACGCCGCAGGCGATATTGCGCGCTGGCCCGACCCGCATTCCGGCGAGAGCATCCGCGTCGAGCATTGGGTGGTGGCCGAATGTCAGGGTCAGACCGCGGCACGAAACATGCTCGGGCAGAACGAACGCTTCGATGCCGTGCCGTTCTTCTGGAGCCAGCATTACGACGTGCCGATCAACTATGTCGGTCACGCCGAGAAATGGGACGAAATCGCCGTGGACGGCGATATCGCGGGCAGGGATTGCCTGCTCCAGTACAAGCGGAAGGGACGCGTGCTCGCCGTCGCCTCGATCTACCGCGACATCGCCAGCCTCGAGGCCGAGCTTGCGATGGAGACGGAGCTATTGTTCTAGCCCAGGGGCAGAAAATGTCTCTCCACGTCACGCCCGGGCTTGCCCCGGGCATCGATGTCTTTAAACCTATCCATAAGCAAGAAAGACGTGGATGGCTGGACATAGGCAAACGGAAGCGACACCGTCCTTCTGACGGCTATGCCGGCAATGACGCGAAAAGACGGAAACAACCAGGGCCATGCTCACTGAAGCCTCCACCTACGACGAGCTCTACCGCAATTTCCGCTGGGATATTCCCGAGCGCTTCAACATGGCGACCGCGTGCTGCGACCGCCATGCCGACGGCACCGGCCCGCTCGCGCTGGTCTATGTCGACGAGGCCGGCGGGACCACGCGCACTTCGTTCGATGAGGTCGCGGAGCTGTCGCGCCGTTTCGCCAATGTGCTGACGACCGATGGGCTGTCGCGCGGCGACCGCGTCGCGGTGTTCCTGTCGCAATCGCTGGAATTGCCGATCGCGCATCTCGCGGCGTTTCGTTCCGGCATGATTTCCATTCCGCTGTTCGCGCTGTTCGGCGAGGATGCGCTGGAATTCCGCCTGTCGAATTCCGAGGCCAAGGCCATCGTCACCGACGAGAGCGGCTGGGAGAAGCTTGAGAAAATCCGCGACCGTCTTCCGGCGCTGAAGAATATCTACGTGGTCGGCGATGGCACGCCTGCCGGATCGAAATCGTTCTGGAGAGAGCTCAAGGCGGCCTCGCCGGATTTCGCGACCGTCGATACCTCATGCGACGATCCCGCTTTGATCATCTACACGTCAGGCACCACCGGAAATCCAAAAGGCGCGCTGCACGCCCATCGCGTCGTGCTCGGCCACCTGCCCAATGTCGAGATGTGCCACAACTTTCTTCCACGGCCCGGCGACCTGATGTGGACGCCGGCGGACTGGGCCTGGATCGGCGGGCTCATCAACGCCCTGTTCGCGTTCTGGTATCACGGCATTCCGCTGGTCGGCCATCGCGCGCGAAAGTTCGAGCCGCAGGCGGCGATGGCGATGATGGCGGAGCTTTCCATCCGCAACGTGTTCCTGCCGCCGACGGCGCTGAAGCTGATGCGGCAGGCCGGCGTGAAAAATCCCGGCCTGAACCTGCGCAGCATCTTCACCGGCGGTGAATCGCTCGGCGGCGAACTGCACGGCTGGGTGCGCGAAACCTTCGGCATCGATGCGCATGAGGTGTTCGGCCAGACCGAGTGCAACCTCGTGATCGGCAGCAACTCCAACCTGTTTCCGATCCGCGCCGGGTCGATGGGCAAGGCGACACCCGGCTTCGACGTCCGCATCGTCAACGACAAGGGCGAGGAATTGCCGCGCGGACAGCGCGGCATCATCGGCGTGCGCCAGCCGTGCCCCTGCACCATGATCGAATACTGGAAGAACCCGGAAGCGACCGCGAAGAAATATGCCGGCGAGTTTCTCCTGACCGGCGATCTCGGCGTCCAGGATGAGGACGGCTATTTCTGGTACGTCAGCCGCGAGGACGACGTCATCACCACGGCCGGCTATCGCGTCGGCCCGTCGGAGATCGAGCACACGCTGATGAAGCATCCGGCAGTGGCGATGTCGGCCGTGGTCGGCATTCCGGATCCGATCCGCACCGAATCCATCAAGGCCTGGATCGTGCTGCGCCCGGGCTTTGCGGCGAGCGATACGCTGGCGCGCGAGATCCAGGAGTTCGTCAAGGTGCAACTCGCCGCCCACGAATATCCGCGCTTCGTGCAGTTCGCCGAAACGCTGCCGATGACGGCAACGGGCAAGGTGCTGCGGCGCGAGTTAAGGGCGCTGGGGTAGACTCTTCGGTCAAAACGACGCGGTAGAAAAATGCAAAAAACTGCTTCTCACGCCGCGGGCCTGCACCGCGCGTCGCTCAAAAAGCTCCATGATCTGGATGCGGCGCTCGAGCTTATGTATTACGGCTGGCGCGGAATGACGCTCGCGGCCGACCAGTATCTTGACACGCTTGGCCTGTCACGCCCGCACCATCGCATTCTCTACGTGATTGCCCGACAGCCCGACATCTCGATCGGCTCGCTGATCGAGGTCCTCGGCATTTCCAAGCAAGCCGCGAACCGGCCGCTTGGCCTGTTGCTGCAGCGTAAACTCCTGACATCGAAGCGGTCGCCTGAAGAGCACCGCTCCAAATTGCTGCGCCTGACGGAAGCAGGACGACGCATTGAACAGCGGGCATCAGGCCACGAGCGCCAGGTTCTACGCGAGGCGTTTGATCGTGTCGGCCCACGTGGCGCTGACGCGTGGATGGCCGTCATGGGGGTCATCGCGGACAACAATTGACCGCTTGTCACGTCAATGTGGTTGACGTTAGAATTGTGCCGTGCCACTCTTCCGGCAGTTGCACCGGTGGAGGGCGAAAGCATGGGCCAGCAGACAATGGATCGGACCACCGCGGGACGCTTCGTCGAGGCGTGGTGCGCGAACTGGTGCAAGGTCGATATCGACGCAGTCGTCTCGCACTTTGCCGAAAACGCGGAGATGCGTAGCCCTTTGGCGCTTAAATTGACGGATTCCGCCGTGGTCGCGGGTGCCGAGAACATTCGCGCCTACTGGCGGAGGGCTTACGGAGGCATCGAGAGCGCAGACCTGAAAATCCTCAGCTGGAGCTGGGACGACGCGATCGCGCGCCTGACGGTCTGGTGGCAACTGGGCGACACGCGCGCCAGCGAGTTCATGGACTTCGACGGCGCTGGCCGTGTGATGCGTAGCGAGGCCTTCTACGGAAAGTAGCCATGCGATTTTCGGATTTCGTTCTGTTCCTCAACACACTCTGGTTCTGCGGCGCATTTATCCAGTTCAGCATTGCCCAGGGCAATACGCTGAAGATACTGGTACCCCGGGAGGAGCGCGGAAATCCGATCGCGCCAACCTTGTCGGCCAGCGTGGCGTTTCTGGGTGGGATCAACCTGCCAATCGGCCTCCTGTCGCTGTATCTGCTGGCGCGGCCGCCGTTCTTTCACGCGATTGATGCACAGCTTGCTTTGTTCCTGTTCTTTGCCGCGTGTCACTTCAGCCAGTTCGCCTATAACCTTCCGGTCCTGATGCGCGGGGGACGGATCGGGGTGGCATACTGGTCCGTGCTGAAGGGCCCAATGCTCCGGATCTTTGTCATCGATGCGGTGCTGTTTGTGGCGAATCTCGTTGTGGTCTTCCTGCTCGTGGCCGGTCCCGACAAACGATAGACCCGCGCTTGGTAGGGAAATGATGACGCTACCGCTCAGTCCGCTTCCAGCGCTGAGCGCAGCATCGATGCCAGTTCGTGCCGGCGGTAGGGTTTATTCAGGATCCGCACCTCATGGCCCAGCCCATCGAGCGCTTCGGCGGGATGTTCGGTGTAGCCGGAGGTCAGGAGGATCTTTAACGGAGGCCGCAGGCCGACAGCCTTGTTCGCAAGCTCGGGCCCGAACATGCCGCCGGGCATCACGACATCCGAGAACAGCAGATGGATCTTCTCGGGCCCGCGCAGGATATCGAGCGCCGCCGGCGCGTTGCGGGTCACGATGACGCGATAGCCGAGCGCCTTCAATTCGCTCTCGACATACTCACGCACCATGGCGTTGTCCTCGACCACGAGAATGGTCTCGCTGCCGGCAGCCGTGGCGCGCTGGCCGACGGACGGCGCGGCGTTCACTTGCGGCGCGCCCACGCGGGGGAAGAAGAGCCTGACCGCGGTGCCCTGTCCCGGCCCGGAGCGTATCTGCATCGCGCCGCCGGATTGCTGCGCAAAGCCGTAGACCATGCTCAGGCCGAGGCCGGTGCCTTTCCCCACCTCCTTGGTGGTGAAGAACGGCTCGAAGGCGCGGCCGGCGACCTCGGCAGACATGCCGCTGCCGGTATCGGTCACCGCGACCATGACGTAGTCGCCGGGCCGCGCTTCGCCATCGACGTCCACATCGGATTCACGAAGCGAGGTGTTGCACACCTCGACCGTCAACTTGCCGCCTGATGGCATGGCGTCGCGCGCGTTGAGCACCAGATTGAGCAGGGCGGACGCCAGTTGCCCGGGATCGACGCTGGCCAGCCACAGGCCCGGGTCCAGCTTGAACTCGCACTCGATATGTTCGCCCAGCGTCCGCCGCAGCAATTGTTCCATGCCGAGAAGTTTCTGGCCGATGTCGATGTCCTTCGGCATCAAGGGCTGCTTGCGCGCAAAGGCGAGCAGGCTCCGTGTCAGGTCGGAGCCGCGTTCGGCGGCGGTTGCGATGTCGTCGGCGATCTTGTGCAGTTCCTTGTCGGCCGCCAGCCGCTCCGCGAGATGCTCGGCATTGCCGAGGATGACGGTGAGCAGATTGTTGAAATCGTGCGCCACGCCGCCGGTGAGCTGACCCATCGCCTCCATTTTCTGCGATTGGATGAGTTTCTGATTAAGCTCGTCGATGGCGGCGCGCTGGCGCTCGAGCGACTCGGCGGTACCGTTGAGCAGCCTCATCAGTCCGCCCAGTTCGCCGCCCGGATAGGGCTGTGAAATCCGTGCGCGGAGATCGCCAAGTCCGAGTTTTGTCGCCATTGCGGCGAGGCGTCCGACCTGGCGGCCGACGCTCATGGTCGCCAGAAACCATAAGCCCGCGAGCAGCAGCAGCGAGGCGACCGCGAGAATGGCCGTATCCTCGTAAAGGCGGCGGTTGGCGGCGGCAAGCAATCCGTCCTTCGATCGTCCGATCATGATATAGAGGCCGGCATCGCGGATCGAAGGCGAACGGGCGACAGCCCAGACATGGGTTCGGCCGTCCCGGTCCGTCAGTTCGCGGAACGGTCCTTGGTTCGGATCCGCCGCAAACCGGAACAGTTCGGAGTTCGCAATCGATGCGCCCGCGGGCTCGTTCCAGTCTCCTCCCTGGGGCGCAACGAGGACCATGCCTTTCCGGTCGACGAGCAGAATCTCGTCGTCGCTGGCCAGGCGCTTGTCGTGATACTCCGCGAATTTCTTCAGATTGAAGGAGGCGAGCAGGATGAATTTCAACTGCCCGGACTCGGCGCGCACGGGGTAGGCGATCTGCAGCACGGATATTCCCGTCAGCCGGCCGAACACCGGCTGCAGCGTGACGACCCCGTGCGCAACCAGCGCCTGCTTGAAATAGTCGCGGTCCCGGAGATCGAGGATTCGGTTGGTCCGCAGCGAGTTGCAGAACAGGCTGCCGTCCGGATTGATGGTCAATATCCCGGTGAACTGCGTGTATTCCTCGCGCACGGCGGACAGGAAATCCGAACAAGCCGCCTTGTCGTTGGTGTCGAGGTCGCGGGCGCGCGCCAGGCCGTAGTGAAGCTGGGCCGTGCCTTGAATCTTCTCGTCGAGGTCGCCTGATATATCGTTCGCCGTTGCCGACAGGTCGACCAGCGCGGCCTCTATTTCGCTGGTGCGGTTCTGGATGAAGCGCACCGCCACGAGGATAGCCGGCACCAACATTGCCACGATAACGAGTATCAGCAGCCGCGTACGCAGGCTCATCGGTGCGTGGTTCCGCGCTCGAAACGGTCATTCTCGCTGTCATCAATAGTGTTATCTTTCCCCTCCAACAATAGCCGCGGAGCACGGGTTCCTGCTTTCGCCGGACGACATCGAGCGCTACGGCGTCGCGATTCCCATCTCCTTCAGGGCGGCCAGCATCCGCTCCGGCGGCGCCATCTTGATCGCCAGGGCGTTGCCGGTCTCCAGCACGCTCTTGAGGCTGGAGAGAATCGCGGGCCAGCCTTGACGTCCGCCGGACAGGATGTCGTCGCTGATCGGACGGTCGTGCGATTGCAGCATCGTCAGCTTCACGGCATCGCCCGTCTGTTCGATCTCGTAGGTCACGAGCGTCGGCCCGAGTTTTTCCACCAGCGCCGGCCAGTTGACGTTCCAGGTAACGGTCAGCCTTTTCGGTGGATCGCATTCGATCACCTCGCCGCGAATATGCTCCGAACCATCGGGCGCGCGGGCGATGAAGGCGCCGCCGACTTTCAGATCGGCCTCGATCGCGAAGCCGGAAAAATACTTTCGGCTGAACGCGGCCGTCGTCAGCGCCTGCCACACCTTCTCGGGCGTGGAAGCGATGTAGATCGTGTAAACGATGGCAGGCTTGAAATTCTCAACGTTCATGACGCCTCCTCACGTTTACTCATCCCGCCTCTCCAGTTGCCGTTTCAATTCGCTGAGCGCGGTGAGTTTCCCGCGCTCGAATTTCTTGATCCACCGCTCGCCGATCTGATGGATCGGAACGGGGTTGATGTAGTGCAGCTTCTCGCGGCCATGCCTGATCGTGCTGACGAGGTTGGCCGTTTCGAGGAATGCCGAGGTGTTTCGTGACCGCCTGCCGCGTCATGGCGAGGCCGTCGCTGAGTTCGTTCAGGGTCTGTCCGCCCCTCACGTGAAGCCTGTCCAGCAACGCGCGCCGCGACGCATCGGCCAGCGCCTTGAAGACTTCATCCATGGCGGGAATGATAGGCAACCAAAAGGTTGCATGT
>CAWBRL010000061.1:0-30505 GCA_963791165.1 uncultured Alphaproteobacteria bacterium
ACAGCAACCCGATCGCGAGAATGACGAACCGGCATGTCAGCTCGCGGCCGTCATCGAGCTTGAGCCGCACAGATCATTCGCCTCGTCGAACCTCGCCTGCTCCACCTTGTTGTTGAACTGCATGTACTTGCGCAAGTCGAACTTGTCGGCGACGTAATTGAGATAACGCAAATTCTCGGGCTGGGCCGAAAAGCGTTCCTTCCAGTGCCACTCGTCGAGCAATTCCCGTGAAAAGGAATAACCGTAGGTGAAGCTCTGGAGTCGAAGCGCGCGCCGGGATAGCAATTCCAGTACCAGGTTCCACCAAGGTCGGGCGCGGCGTCCAGCACCAGCGCGTCGATGCCGAGATCGGCCAATCGCTTGATCTGATAGATGCCGGCCACGCCCGCGCCTTCGACGATGACTTCGTAGTGCGACCTGGTACCCTCGGTCATGCGCGGTTTCCCCATATCCATTGTTCTTGGCGTCAACGGCTCTACGCGGCCGATGGCACAATAGCAATTATCCGCGCCTTGCACTTGCGTCAGGGTGCCGGGATTGGGCCGGAACTGATCTGCGCATGCAGTTTCTGGACATAGGGATCGTCAATTCGCAGCGCCTCCAGCTGCGTCGCCAACTGCGCGAGATACTCCCGATTGGTGCCGAGAATCCCCTTCCCGCTCGCAATCAGGCTCGCGGTCTCTCCAAGCGGCAGTTCGCCGACATAGCTTGGATGCGCAGGGTTCGAGACAAAGGCGAGCGCCGAGATCGGCCCCTGCGGCGTGACCATCGGCACCATCGCCGGCGCATAGCCGCCGCGCAGCATCTCGCGCCGCCAAAGGATCGCGGTTTCGGCATGGACGGAGGAGGCCTCGATACGGAACGCCAGTCCGTGGCAGCGTCCTTGCTGCGGCTCCAGCGAAAGCATCAAGGCCGGGAAGTCGCGCGATCCCCGGCCGAGATCGATCTTCAGCGTGAAGCGACGCTGATAGCCTTCGAGATCCGCGAGCCTCACTTCAACGAAGTGAAAGCCAGGGTCCCACATCAGCGAGCCATAGCAATAGATCCAGAGGTCGTCGCCGCTTCGGTGCTCACTGAGCACCGCCAGCCGCGACGCCTCGATCGCCTCGTCCGGCAGCCGCCAGTCCGCCGGCAAGCCTGCGGCCCGGGCGCGCTGCTCCCACATCGAAAACATCTCCGGCGTCAGCCGCAGCAACGATTTTTCCGGGTGCGTCACCCGGGCCCGGAGATCGGGCAGGTGAATGAATGCGTCCGCGGTCAAGCGGCATGCTCCTTTTGCGGGTGCGGCGATCATTCGTAATGTGCCAATGTGTCGGCAGCGCGGCGCCAACGCGAAGACGAGCCGGAGCGGATTTCCAGCATGTTATTCTCTCATGGCCTGCCCAAGATATTCGCGTGTAGAGATTTTTGGGATGTAATCAAATTGTCGATCGGCAGGACCGCAAAAACAGAAACGGGGGCGACGTCGTGAACTACGAACACATTCGCTGCGATCTCGACGGCACCCTCATGATCGTCACGTTGAGCCGGCCCGACAAGCTCAATGCCTATACCGGCCAGATGGGCGCGGAGATCACGCACGCCTTCAATCGCGCCGACAGTGACGACAACGTCCGCGCGATCATCGTCACCGGTGCCGGCCGCGCCTTCTGCGCCGGAGCCGATGTGTCGGGCGGCGCGGCAAGCTTCGACACGTCGGGCAAGCACGGCGCCGGCGTCTTTGCCAGCGCCAATCCCGGCGGCGGCAGGTTCGTCGAGGCGATCTTCAACTGCCGAAAGCCCTCGATCGCGGCGATCAACGGCGGTGCCGTCGGCGTCGGCATCACCATGACGTTGCCGATGGATATCAGGATCGCGGCCAAAGGCGCCAAGATCGGCTTCATCTTTGCCCGCCGTGGCCTCGTCCCGGAAGCCGGCAGCGCCTGGTTTCTGCCGAAGCTCGTCGGCCTGCCGCAAGCGTTGCGCTGGTGCCTGTCCGGCCGCACGTTCGATGCGGATGAAGCGAGGGATGGCGGTCTTGTCAGCGAGGTCGTGGAGCCCGCGCAACTGCTCGATCGCGCCAAGGAAATCGCGCGCGAGATGACGGAGGCGACCTCCGCCGTCTCGGTTGCCCTGACGCGCCAGATGCTGTGGCGTTTCGCCGGTGCACCCGCCCCGTTCGAACTGCTCGACATCGACAAGCCGATGTCGATCGAGCGCGGCGGCCACGCCGACGTGCGCGAAGGCGTTGCGGCCTTTCTCGAGAAACGGCCGCCGTCATTTCCGGGAAAGGTATCGCAGGACATGCCGAGCCAGTATCCCTGGTGGCAAGGCCAGGAAAAACCGTAGAAGACAATAGCCGCCGGACACACCCGCCGCCGCAAACATCACAGAGATCGAAAGCCATCCGATGCGCGACCAGTTCTCCAACACCCAATCGATCCGCAAGCCTGCCGTCTCCTCCAAGGGCGGCATCGTCGCCGCGCAATCGGGAAAGGCGGCGAAAGTCGGCGCCGAGGTGCTGGCCGCCGGCGGCGATTGCGTCGATGCCGTGATCGCGACCACATTTGCGCTTGGCGTGCTGGAGCCCTGGATGAGCGGGCTCGGCGGCGGCGGCGCGATGGTGCTCTACCGTGCGCGCGAGGATCGCTATGAAGTGATCGACTACGGCATGCGCGCGCCGCTGAGCTTGCGCCCCGAAGATTATCCGCTGACCGGCGACGGCGCGGCTTCCGATATTTTCCCCTGGCCGCGCGTGAAAGACGACCGCAATCTCCATGGTCCCGGCTCGATCGCGGTCCCCGGCGTGGTCGCCGGCATGGAGGAAGCGCATCGCCGCCACGCCAAACTGCCGTGGAAGGAATTGCTGGCGCCCAGCGTCCGCCTCGCCGGCGAAGGCCTTGCGGTCGACTGGTGGACCACGCTGATGATTTCGAGTTCGGCCGCGGATCTCAGGCGTTACCCCGCGAGCGCTGCGGCCTATCTGGTGGACGGCCTGCCGCCGAATGCGCCATGGGGCATCAAGTCCCGCGTCCGCCTGCCGCAGGACCGGCTCAAGGCCACGATGGCGCATCTGGCATCTCAAGGCCCGCGCGACTTCTACGAAGGCGATCTGGCGAAGAGCCTTGCCGCGGATATTCAGGCCGCCGGCGGCGCGCTGTCGGTCGAGGATCTCGCCCCATTCCGCGCCCATCTGCGCGAGCCGCTGTCGATTCCCTATCGCGGCGGCAAGGTGTTTGCGACGCCGGAACTCACCGCCGGGCCAACGCTTTCGCGCACGCTCGGCCTGCTGCAGGACAGTATGAAGCCTGCGCGTGGCGCCCCCGATGCAGCCGCCTACATCGCCTATGCCTCGGCGCTGCAAGCGGCCTATCGCGAGCGCCTCAAAGACATGGGCGACGCCGACGGAAGGCGCGCGCTCGGCGCGGAAGCACTGGCGCCGGCCTGCACCACGCATTTCTCCGCGGTCGACCGCGACGGCAACATGGCGGCGGTGACGCAAACCCTGCTCTCGACATTCGGCGCCAAATTCGTCTCGGGCCAGACCGGCATCACCTTGAACAACGGCATCATGTGGTTCGACCCGACCCCGGGCACGCCGAATTCGCTCGCGCCCGGCAAGCGCTGCCTCACCAACTACACGCCGGTACTAGCGCAGGCAGCCGACGGAAGGCGCGCTGCCATCGGCGCCTCCGGCGGACGACGCATCCTGCCGGCGGTGACGCAGCTGCTGTCGTTCGTGATGGATTACGGCATGGACCTCGATGCGGCGATCCACCAGCCGCGCATCGACGCCAGCGAAGGCGCCGTCGTGATCGGCGATGTCCGCCTGCCGCAGGCCGCACGCGAAGCACTCGGCGCGCAGTTCGACTACGAAGAGGCGCGCATCCAGACCCTGCCGATGAAGTTCGCCTGCCCCAGCGTCGTGCTGCGCGACGGCCAGACCAACAGCGGCGCCACCGAGCCGTTCCAGCCCTGGAGCGAGGCGGTGGCGGAGGGGTAGCTCAATGACAGCCAAATTCTTCAGGACGTGTTGCGGCGCGTCGAGGATTGGCCTGCGGCAGCTCAGGTCGAACTCGCAGAGATCGCGCTTGAGATTGAAGCGGCCCTAGGTGCGGGCGTGTATCACGCGATGCCGAAAGAACTTGAAGGCATTGATCGAGGCTTGAAAGCTGCGCGCGAAGGCCGCTTCGCTAGCGACGACGAGGTCAGCCGGGTCTTTCAGAAATCCCGACCGGCATGACGCGCCAAGTTCCGACCGCTCAACTGCTGCCCCTACACCCCCAGCCGGTCCCGCACGCGCCCCGTCAACACCGCGGCGGTGACGCCGACCGGCCAGAACGCGTGCATCGCCATCGGCTTGATGGCTGATATCGGCATGTCGATCTCGGCATTCTTCCCGCCGACGAGGCGGCGCGCCAGTTGCGCGCCCATCGCGGTCGAGAGCGCGACGCCGCGGCCGTTGCAGCCGAGCGAGATCAGCAGGTTCTCGGCAGGCTCATGCACATGGGGATAGTGATCGGGCGTGATCGCGAGCCGGCTGTTCCAGCCGTGCGTCCAGCTAACGCCCTTCAAGACCGGCCACAGCCGCTCCGCATAGCGGATGAGATAGGCGACGTCGGCGGGCTTGCTGATCCAGCGCATCGGCCCGCGGCCGCCCATCAGCAGGCGATTGTGCTGATCGATACGGTAATAGACCGTGATGTGACCGCTCTCATACAGCACCGGCCGCGTCGGCATGATCGCGCGCGCGACCTGCGTCGGACAAGGGCGCGGTGGCCGTGATCGAAGAGAACACCGGGACGATGCTGCGGCGCAGGCCCGGCCAAAGGTCGTCGGTGAAACCATTGGTCGCCAGCAGCACCTTTTCCGCACGCACGATTCCGCGTGGCGTCGCGATGCGCCAGAGCGCGCCTTCACGCGACAACGACAGCGCCGGGGTTTCGCCGTGAACCGCGGCTCCCGCCGCCATCGCTGCGCGCGCCAGACCGCGCGCGTAGCTCAGCGGATGCAGGTCACCGCCGCGACTGTCCAGCATGGCGCAGAGATAGCGGTCGGTCCCCGTCATCTCCCGCATCTGCTCGCGATTCAGCAACGTCACCGGCATGCCGCGCCGGATACATTGCTTCGCGGTGTTTTCGATCGCCGCGGCGCTCGCTTCATTGTAGGCGGCGCGCAGCGTTCCGTTCTGCCGCGCCTCGCAGGGAATCTGGTAACGGCGGATCAGGTCGAACGCGAAGTTGGTGGTGCCGTAGGCAAAGGCGATCATGCGGCCGCCGAGGTCGGCGCCGAAATCGGCCTCGATCTGGTCGGGATCGTGCTTGAGGCCCGGATTGACCTGGCCGCCATTGTTGCCCGATGCGCCCCATCCCGGCTGCTGCGCCTCCAGCACCGTCACATCGACGCCCTGCTCGGCCAGATGCAGCGCCGTCGACAGTCCGGTGAAACCGCCGCCGATGATCGCGACCGAAACATTCTTGTCGCCAGCCAGCGGCGGCGTCGGTGTCGGCGCGACCGCCGTATCGGCGTAGAGGCTTGGCGGCAGCGGCAATTGAGCGGGCGCGTTCATGTTCAACACCGAAAGCTTAGAGCGGATGCAGCACGCGCCGCAAAAAGTCCTGCGTGCGCGCATGCTGCGGCTGGTTGAGGACGGATTTCGCCGGACCCTGCTCGACGATCACGCCGCCGTCGATGAACAGCACGCGGTCGGCAACGTCCTTGGCGAAGGCCATTTCGTGGGTGACGACGACCATGGTCATGCCGTCATCGGCGAGCTTGCGCATCACGCCCAAGCACGTCGCCGACCAGTTCCGGATCGAGCGCGGAGGTCGGCTCGTCGAACAATATCGCCTTCGGCTGCATCGCCAGCGCCCGGGCAATCGCAACACGCTGCTGCTGGCCGCCTGATAGTTGCGGCGGATGGACATCGGCCTTTTCGGCCAGTCCCACCCGCGCCAGCAGCGCGCGGCCGCGTTCCAGCGCCTCGGCGCGCGGCTCTTTCTTCACATAGAGCGGCCCCTCGATGACGTTCTCGAGCGCGGTGCGATGCGGAAACAGGTTGAAGCGCTGGAACACCATCGAGACCTGGGTGCGGATCGAGACGATCGAGGGCCCGTTGCGATCGACCCGCGCGCCCTCGACGCGGATGTCGCCGCGGTCATAGCTTTCCAGCCCGTTGATGCAGCGCAGGATGGTGGACTTGCCCGAGCCCGACGGGCCGATGATGCAGACCACCTCGCCCTTCTCGACGGACGCCGTGATGCCCTTCAGCACCTCGACTTTCCCAAAACTCTTATGCACGTCGGAGAGCTCGATCATTTCCGGCCCGCGCGCTTTTCGAAGTGACGGACGAGGAGAATGAGCGGAATACTCATGGTGAGATACATCAAGGCGACCATCGTGAACACGCTGGTGTTCTTGAAGGTGGAGGACGCAATCAGCTTGCCTTGCAAGGCGAGCTCGGCGACCGTGATGGTCGAGGCTTGGGATGAATCCTTCAACATCATGATCATGATGTTGCCGTAGGGCGGCAGCACGATTCTAACCGCCTGCGGCAGCACCACGCGGCGCATGGTCGGCCACCAGCCCATGCCGATCGCCTGCGCCGCCTCGATCTGCCCCTTGTCGATCGCCTCGATGCCGGCGCGGAAGTTCTCGGCCTGATAGGCCGAATAGGCGATGCCGAGGCCAAGGATCGCTGCCTGCAGCGCCGTCATCGTGACGCCGAACTCGGGCATCACGAAGTAGAGATAGAACAGCAGCACGATGATCGGGATGCCGCGGATCACATTGATGAGCCCGGCGCTGATCCCCGTGAGAATGCCGATGCCCGAGACGCGCATCAGCGCCCAGACCAGACCAAGCACCGTGGACAGCAGCAGCGAACCGATCGTGACGATAATTGTCAGCGCCACGCCGCTCATCAGGATCGGCAGGAACTCGACAGCGTCGCGCCAGAAGGCCTGCATCAGGCACCCTGCGCCTTCAGGCCCCATTTATCGAGAATCTTTTCCACCGTGCCGTTCGCCTTCAGCTTCGCCAGCGAGGCGTTGATCTTGGCGAGCAACTCCGTATCGCCCTTGCGCACACCGATGCCAACCGAGCCGACGGTGGCGGGCTTGTAGCTCTCGACGATGCGCACCTCGGGAAATCCGCCCTGCTTGAGATTATAGGCGAGGATCGGATAATCGGCGAAGCCGGCCTTGAGGCGGCCGGCGTTCACGTCGCGCAGTATGTCAGGAATGGTGTCGTAGGCCTTGACCTCGCTGAACAATCCCGACTTCTTCAGCGCATCGACGAACGCCGTTCCGACCTGCGCGCCGACCACCTGGCCCTTGAGATCTTCCTGCGTGGTGTAGGTCTTGGTATCGCCCTTCGGCACCAGCAGGCCCTCGCCATAGCTGTAGAACGGCTCGGAGAAATCGATCACTTCCTTGCGCGCCGCGGTGACGAACATCGCCGCCGAGATGATGTCGATCTTGTTGGAGGTGAGCGATGCGATCAGGGTCGAGAACTGCATCGGCTCGATCTGGACCTGGAAGCCGGCGTCCTTGCCGATCTCGGTGATGAGATCGACCATGATGCCCTGGATGCTGTTGGTCTTGGTGTCGAGGAAGGTGAAGGGTGTGCCCGTCGGCGTCGAGCCCACTTTCAGAACCTGCTGCGCGGATGCCGGCATCGCGGCGGCAAAGGAAAGGGCCGCGATCGCGGCCTGAACGAGATGTTTGAGAGCCATCGCACCACCTCCGAATTGGACACCGCACGGGCGGCCCGCTCGCGTTAGAGCAAAGAGTTGCGGGCAACGCCGTTCAGGCCTATTTTCACCAATATGAAATTGTGGTCACAGTTGTCAGGGCATTGCAAGCGAATTTCATGCACATGAAGAAGGCGGTCTGACGTGAGCGGAGGCAGCAGAATAAGGAAGCCGGCGCCCAAGGCCAAAGACAAGGCCAGAAAAGCCAACGGAAAGCCGGCGGCCAAGTCACACGTGAAGGCCGCTGTCAGACCGGCCGAGCCTGCGATGGATCTTGCCGTCGGCAGTCGCATTCGCGACCTCCGCCGTGAGCACAAGCTCTCGCTGGAAACGATCGCTGATCGCACCGATCTGTCGATCGGCTTTCTCAGCCAGATCGAGCGCGGGCTGTCGTCGCCTTCGCTGCGCGTGCTCGCCACATTGGCCGATGTGCTCGGCGTCGGCATCGCTGCGCTGTTCGGCTCGCGGCCGAGCGACGACGCGGCTTCCAGCGTGGTGACGCGCGAAATGCAGCGCGCCGAACTGAAGCTTTGGCGCACCGGAATTTCAAAGCAATTGCTGAGCCCGGCCGGGACGGAAAACCGCCTCAACCTGTTCCTGGTGCACCTGCAGCCGGGCGGCAATACCGGCGACGAACTCTACACGCATGATGGCGAGGAAGCAGGCCTGGTGCTGGAAGGCGAGATGACGCTCACGGTCGACACCGAGACATGGTCGCTCAAAACCGGCGACAGCTTTCGCTTCGCCAGCCGCAGGCCACACCGCTTTTCAAACCCGGCGGATGATGCGAAGGCTGTCGTGCTGTGGGTGAATTGCGTGACGCAGGCGGGGTGAGCCACAGTCTGGAGTAAGTTATGGATCAGGCCGCAGACGATTGGGCTCCGCACAGCGCGCACTGGGGCGCCTTCTCCGCACGATGGAACGGCGCCACCCTCGACGTCACCCCTTACGAGGGTGACCCGGCGCCCTCCCCGATATTACAGAACTTCACCACGGCGATGCGCCACAAGGCTCGCATCCTGCGGCCGATGGTCCGCAAGGCGTGGCTGGACAAGAGCAAACCCGGCGAGCGCACCTTCGACCAGAAATTCGTCGCGTGCCCCTGGGACGAAGTGCTCGACCTGCTCGCCAGCGAATTGTCGCGTATCGGAACCGAACATGGCGCCGCCGCGGTCTTCGGCGGCTCCTATGGCTGGTCCAGCGCCGGACGTTTCCACCACGCGCAGAGCCAGGTTCACCGCTTCCTGAACACAGCGTTCGGCGGCTATGTGCGCTCGGTGAACAGCTACAGCGCCGGCGCCTCGGCCGTGATCCTGCCGCATGTCCTCGGAGGCTACGAAAGCATCTCGCGCCACAACGTGACCTGGGATCAGGTCGCCGAACATACCGATACGGTGCTGGCCTTCGGCGGCATGGCGGTGAAGAACGCGGACGTCGCAAGCGGCGGCATCAGCCGGCATATCGAGCGCGACGCGATGGCAAAGGCCGCGCGCCGTGGCGCGATATTCTACGGCATCAGTCCATTGCGCGATGACATGCCGCAAGAGGCCGGCGGCCGGTGGCTGCCGATCAAGGTCGGCACCGACGTCGCGCTGATGCTGGCGCTCGCGCACACGCTGCTCGTCGAAAATCTCTGGGACCGCGACTTTGTCGCGCGCTATTGCACCGGCTTCGAAATCTTCGAACGCTATCTGCGCGGCCGCGACGACAACGCGCCAAAGGACGCGGCGTGGGCGGCCGGTATCACCGGCATTCCGGCCGCGACCATCGTCGAGATCGCGCGCCGGCTGCCGCGCGGGCGCACCCTGGTCACGGTGTCGCATTCATTGCAGCGGGCGCAATATGGCGAGCAGCCGGTGTGGATGGGCGCGGTGCTCGCGGCCATGCTTGGCCAGATCGGCCTGCCCGGCGGCGGATACAATTACGCGCTCGGCGCGCTCGGCCACACCGGTCGCCGGCCCAACGCGGTTCCGATTCCGACCCTGTCGCAAGGCAAGAATGGCGTCAGCGACCACATCCCGGTGGCACGCGTCGCCGACATGCTGCTCAATCCCGGCGAGAGGTTCGAATACAACGGCCGGTCGATGCGATACCCCGATATCAAGCTGGTCTATTGGGCGGGCGGCAATCCTTTCCATCATCACCAGGACATCAACCGGCTGCGGCGGGCCTTCAACGTCCCGCAAACCATCGTCGTGCACGAAAGCGCCTGGACGCCGATGGCGAAGTTTGCCGACATCGTGCTGCCGGCGACGATGACGCTGGAGCGTGACGACATCGGCGCCGCGGGCACCGATCCACGGCTGATCGCGATGCGCAGGGCTGTCGACCCGATCGGCGAAGCGCGCGACGATTTCGATATTTTTGCCGCGCTGTCGCGGAGATTGGGCGTCGAGCAGGCCTTCACGGAAGGCCGCGACGTCAGGCAATGGCTGGCGCATCTTTATGAGCCGACGCGGCAGGCGCTTGCCGATGCCGGTTGGGATGCGCCCGGCTTCGATGAGTTCTGGCGGCGCGGCGAACTCACGCTGCCGTCTGCCCCCGATGATGGCGGCTTCCTGCGCGCCTTCCGCAACGATCCCCTCAGCAACAAGCTGCCGACGCCAAGCGGCAGAATCGAGATCTATTCGAACACCATCGCCGGCTTCGAATACGACGATTGCCCGCCGCACCCGGCATGGCTGCCGTCGACCGAGCCGCCCAGTTCGCGCCACCCGCTGACGCTGATCGCCAACCAGCCGTCGACCCGGCTGCACAGCCAGCTCGACTTCGGCGCCTACAGCCAGTCGAAAAAAATCGCCGGCCGGGAAGTTGTCCGTCTCAATCCTGTCGATGCGGCCCAACGAGCGATCGCCGATGGCGATATCGTCCGCCTGTTCAACGATCGCGGCGCCTGCCTTGCAGCCGCCGCCGTGACCGATGACGTCATGCCCGGCGTGCTGCAATTGTCCACCGGCGCCTGGTACGATCCGGAACCCGGCGCGGCGGAACAGCCGCTCTGCGTCCACGGCAATCCAAACGTGCTCACCCGCGACGTCGGCACCTCGCGGCTCGCGCAAGGTTGCTGCGGACAGGTGACGGTGGTCGAGTGCGAGAGATACAAGGGATCGCTGCCCGCCATCCGCGCCTTCGATCCTCCCGATCAGGATTGAAGCGGGTTCCAGCGCAACGGCGCGGTGGCCATGTTCGACGCAAATCCGCTGGCGCGGCCTGCAAAATTCGGGCAGTCGTAACGGCATGCCCATTTCCAGTCGTTTCTTCGTACAGTCCACCACCGCCCTGTTGCTGGTCGGATTTCTCGCGCTGCTCGGCATCGTCGGCATGACGTTCTGGCTCGGGGAACGCGCCCAGGTCTATTTCAACGAAGTCATCGCCGCGCGCGATGCGCGTAGCGCCGCCGTCGACCTGCGCAACGCGGTGCAGACCGCCGAATCCAGCCAGCGCGGGTTCCTGTTCACGGGCAATGAAATTTATCTCGCCTCCTATGGCCCAGCCAGGACGCTGGCCGAGCGGCAGCTGGCGGCGGTCAACCGCCTGCTGGCTTCCTATGACGGCGTCAACGCATCGCTCCAGCGCCTCACGACTGTTATCAACGAGAAGTTCGCCGAGATGGACCAGTCCATCGCGCTGAAGCGCGACTATCGCGATGCGGACGCACTCGCGCTGGCCCGGACCAATCGCGGCAAGGCGCTGATGGACGAAGCCAATATATTCTTCGCCGGCATCATCAGCGCCACCGACGAACGCCTGACCACCGGCGTCGCCGAGCAGAAGGCGAACGCGACCCTGCTCCGGCTGTTCTCGATCATCAGCGGCATCGTCATCGTCGGCGTGATCGGCATCGCCGCGGTCACCGTCGTGCGCTACACGCGCGAGCTTCGCCGCGCGCGGACCGAAGTAAGCCTGCTCAACGCCGGCCTGGAGCAACGCGTCGAAGCCCGCACCGCCGATCTGGCGCACGCGAACGCCGAGATCCAGCGCTTTGTCCAGATCATCTCGCACGACCTTCGCGCACCGCTGGTCAGCATCGTCGGCTTCACCGGTGAACTGCAGGACGGCCTCGGGAGCCTGCGGCTGCTGGTCGACCGGTCCGGTGCCGGCAGTGCAGCCGACGACCCCGTGTTGCAGGAAGCGCGCGCCGCCGCCACCGAGCTGCTGCCCGAAGCGATCGGCTACATTCGCTCCTCCACCGAGAAGATGGAGCGGCTGATCAGTGCGGTTCTCAAGCTCGCACGTGAAGGCCGGCGGCCGCTGAAAGCCGAACCCATCGACCTCAGGGAGGTCGTCACCGGCGGCGCCGCCGCGATCCAGCATCAATTGTCCGAGGCCGACGGGAAGATCGATATCGATCTGGATGTACCCACGATCCAGAGCGACCGTTTCTCGCTGGAGCTGATCGTCGGCAACCTGCTCGACAACGCCGTCAAGTATCGCGCGATGGATCGGCCGTTGCACATCAAGGTACAGACGCGCCCGATTGCCGACGACCGCGTCGAGATCGAAATCACTGACAACGGCCGCGGCATCGCGGAACGCGATCGGGAACGCGTGTTCGATCTGTTCAAGCGCTCGGGCACGCAGGACCGGCCGGGCGACGGCATTGGCCTCGCCTATGTGCTGGCCGCCCTCCGCAACCTCGGCGGCGACATCAGCGTGACGTCCGAGCTTGGCCGCGGCACCAGCTTTCGCCTGACGATGCCGCGGGTGTTGCGGGCAGCCGAGAATATTGCCGCCTGATCGAAAAAGCCTGCTAACAAACACCAACGGCCCTGGGAGGAGTGAGGGCCGCAGGGGACGACAATGTTACCAGGTAACACAGCAATGCGCCGCCAAGTCGCGTGGCCGGGCCTTGCCATTTTCGCGATCGGCTTGATCGCGACATCCGCGCCATCTTCAGCGCAGAACGGGCCCCCCGGCGTCACCATGCCAAAAACCCTGGCGCCGTTCGATCCCGCCGCCGCGGGCTGCCGTCCGCCGCCGGACCTCGAAAAGGTGCTGGCGTTCTCGCAGGACACAAGGCGCGAATTCATGCAGGGCGTCGATCAGGGGCTGGCGGCAGCCGCCAAGGATCGCGGCCTGCAATATCGGTTGCTCGTCGCCGACAGTGACGCCGCCAGGCAGGCCGACCAGGTACGATCGCTCGTCGCCGCCAAAGCCGGCGCGGTGGTCGCGTCAGCGGTCGATTCCGCGTCGCTCGCTTCGCGCCTGCAGGAAGTCATCTGGTCCGGCGGCTACGTCGGCACCGTGGTGGCGCCGCCTGCGACCTCGCTGCTGAACGCTCCGCAATACCTCACCGGAAAGGTTCTCGGCGATGCGGCAAGCGCCCACATCAAGGGAACGCTCGGCGGCAAGGCCAAGGTCGTGCTGCTGACCCAGGACAGCCTCGAGTTCCTCGCGCCGCGTTTCGTCGCATTGCGCGATTCCCTGCGCGACATCCCGGGCGCCAGCATCGTTGCCGACATCTCGCCCAACCCCGTCAGCAAGGAAGGCGGTCTTGCGACCATGCGGACCATCCTGCTCGCCAACCCGGACGTGGACGTGGTGCTCGGCGCCGACAATGTGGTGCTCGGCGCGCTGGCTGCGTTACGCGCCGCCGGCAAGACGCGCGCGAACCAGTTTCTCGGCGGCATCGACGGCGAGCCGGAGGCGGTGTCGGAAATCAAGAAGGGCAACACGCCTTACAGGATCAGCATCAGCCTCGCCTCACCGGTTTTCGGCTACGCCATGGGCCAGCACGCCGCCGACTGGCTCGAGGGCAAGAGCATCCCGCAGGCGATGGATATCCTGCCGAGCCCGCTGACGGCGGCCAACATTGCGCAGTACGAGGCTGATCTCGCCAATCCCGGCCGCGTGTACGCCGATCCGGCACGGCGCGCGGCGTACTTAAAAATGTACGGCAACATCTGCTTCGACAGCCGCGACCAGTACCTGAATTTTCCGTGGTCGTCGGAACGGAAGTAGCGGCCTCACCCGAACCGCTGCTCGTACCGGCTCACCGCCAACTCGCTCACGTCGATATCCGGCTTCCGCCCGGACATCAGATCGGCCAGCGCCCTCCCCGATCCGCACGCCATGGTCCAGCCGAGCGTGCCGTGGCCGGTGTTGAGGTGCAGGTTGCTGTAACGCGTCGCACCAATGACCGGCGGGCCGTCCGGCGTCATCGGCCGCAAACCGCACCAGAACGTCGCTTTGCCGAGATCGCCGCCGTGCGGAAACATGTCGGTCAGGGAATGATCGAGCGTCGCACGCCGCGCCGCATCGAGGCTGGCAGAATAGCCCGAAATTTCCGCGGTGCCGCCGACGCGGATGCGATCGCCCAGCCGCGTGATTGCGACCTTGTAGCTCTCGTCCATCACGGTCGATACCGGCGCGCCGTCGGCATCGATGATAGGCACCGTGATCGAATAGCCCTTTACCGGATAAACCGGAACAGGAATCCCAACGGGTTTAAGCAATCGCGGCGACCAGCTGCCGAGCGCTGCGACATAGGCGTCGGCCTGCAACGTCCCGGCGCTGGTGACGACGCCTGTGATCTTCCCGCCGTCCGCGACCAGCCGTTCGATGCGCGTGTTGAACTTGAACTCTACCCCGAGCCGCGCGGCCTCCGTGGCGAGCGCCTGCGTAAACATGTGGCAATCGCCGGTCTCGTCCTGCGGCAGCCGAAGCCCGCCGACGAACTTGACCGTCGAGGCGGCGAGCCCGGGCTCCGCGGCAATGCAGCCGGCAGGATCGAGCACTTCGTACGGCACGCCATACTGCTTTGAGCACCGCGATATCTTCGCCGGTGCCGTCGAGCTGCTTCTGCTTGCGAAACAGTTGCAGCGTGCCCCGGCTGCGTTCGTCATATTTGATGCCGGTCTCGGCGCGCAGCGCGCGCAGGCAGTCGCGGCTGTATTCCGCGATCGGAATCATCCGGCTCTTGTTGATGGCGTAGCGCTCTGCCGTGCAGTTGCGCAGCAGCTTGAGCATCCACCACCACATGACAGGATCGAGCTTGGGCCAGATCACCAGCGGGCCGTGCCGCATCAACAGCCATTTGATGGCTTTCACCGGCACGCCGGGGCCGGCCCAGGGCGATGAATAGCCGGGCGAAACCTCGCCGGCATTGGCAAAACTGGTTTCCTGCGCGGGCTCGGCCTGACGGTCGACGACCGTTACCTCATGGCCGGCGCGCGCCAGATAATAGGCTGTGGTGACGCCGATGACGCCACTGCCGAGAACGATGACTTTCACGATCCCTCACGCATCCGCCGCGGGATTGTCCCGCGGCTTCTGTTGCTCATGAGAGCAAGGATCAGGCCACGCGCTTGATGGCGTCGCCCGAGGATCGAAACGATATCGTCGATATGGCTTTTCTCGACGATCAACGGCGGCGACAGCGCAAAGGAATCGCCGCTCATGCGCAGATAAAGCCCGCGATTGAAGCAATCGACCATCACGTCATAGCCGCGCGCGCCGACGCCTTCCTTGCGCGGCGCGACTTCGACCGCGCCCATCAGGCCGACGTTGCGGATGTCGACCACGTTCGGAAGGCCCTTCAGCGAATGCAGCGCATCGCGCCAGTACTCGGCGAGCGTTGCGCCGCGCGTCAGCAGCCCCTCGTCCTTGTAGATGTCGAGCGTCGCAAGCCCCGCCGCGCAGGCGGTCGGATGTGCCGAATAGGTGTAGCCGTGGAACAGCTCGATCGTGCCCTCGGGGCCGGTCATCAGCGCGTCATGGATCTGGCGGCTGGCGAACACCGCGCCGCAGGGAACGGTGCCGTTGGTGATGCCTTTGGCCGTCGTCATCATATCAGGCGTGACGCCGAAGTAATTTGCCGCGAACGGCGCACCGAGGCGGCCGAAACCGGTGATGACTTCGTCGAAGATCAGCAGGATGCCGTGCTTGGTGCAGAGTTCGCGCAACCGCTGCAGATAACCCTTTGGCGGCGGCAGCACCGCGGTCGAGCCCGGCACCGGCTCGACGATGACAGCGGCGATGGTGTCGGCGCCATGCAGCGCCACCATCCGCTCGACATCGTCGGCAAGTTCGGCGCCGTGCTCCGGCTGGTCCTTGGCGAAGGCGTTGCGGGCGAGATCGTGGGTGTGACGGATGTGGTCGACACCAGGCAGATGGGTCGCGAACGCGCGGCGGTTCGCCACCATGCCGCCGACCGACATGCCGCCGAAGCCGACGCCGTGATAGCCGCGCTCGCGGCCGATCAGGCGTGTCCGCGTCCCCTGTCCGATGGCGCGCTGGTAGGCGAGCGCGATCTTCAGCGCCGTATCGACCGACTCCGAACCCGAATTGGTGAAGAAGATGCGGTCGATTCCCGTCGGCGCGATCTCGGCGAGCCGCTCGGCGAAATCGAACGCCAGCGGATGGCCCATGTTGAACGACGGCGCGAAGTCGAGGTTCGTCAGGCTGCGCTCGACGGCGGAGGCGATCTGGCGGCGGCCGTGGCCGGCATTGACGCACCAGAGGCCGGCCGAACCGTCGATCACCTTGCGGCCGTCCACGGTGGTGTAGTGCATGCCTTCGGCGGAAGCGAACAGCCGCGGCGCTTTCTTGAACTGCCGGTTGGCCGTGAACGGCATCCAGAACGAGTCGGTTTGCAGGGTGTTCGGCTTCTGATGAAGGGTCACGGACGGCTCCTGGGGCTGGCGGCTGAAGGTACCACCGGGCCACGCTCGGCAAGCCACAACAAGTCCTTTTCTTGGGCTCTGCAACCCATTGATTTTATTGATCCGGTCTGGGCATATTTGTCCGATCCGCAACATCTGCAACAGGGATTTGGCGATGAGCGTCGATATCGGTGGGCAACTCCGCTTCGTTCGGGCGCGTCACAAGCTCTCCCAGCGCGAGCTGGCGAAGCGCTCCGGCGTGACCAATTCGACGATCTCGCTGATCGAATCGAACCAGATGAATCCGAGCGTCGGCGCGCTCAAGCGCATCCTTGACGGCCTGCCGATGGGGCTTGCCGAATTCTTCGCCATCGAACCCGAACGGCCGCGCAAGGCGTTCTACCGCGCCGACGAATTGACCGAGATCGGCAAGAAGCCGATCTCGTTCCGCCAGGTCGGCGACACCATGTTCGGCCGGAGCCTGCAAATCCTGAAAGAGCGCTACGAACCCGGCAGCGACACCGGCCGGGTGCCGCTGACGCATGACGGCGAGGAAGGCGGCATCGTGGTCTCGGGCCGGCTGGAGGTAACCGTCGACGACGAGCGCCGCATCCTCGACCCCGGCGATGCCTATTATTTCGAAAGCCGCCGCCCGCATCGCTTCCGCTGTGTCGGCGGCAAGCCGTGCGAGGTGATCAGCGCCTGCACGCCGCCGACGTTTTGATGGAGCAAGGGCGCACACCAAACCCGCCGTGGCGCTGTGATGGTTGGTATCTCCGGGAACGCGATCGTGATCGGAAAATTGTGACGCAGTTCACTCAATCCCGCTCGCCGCCTCGTGCTACGGTTGATTACGTTATGCGTTAACAACCGGCGGAGTTCGGCCGTGGCGCAGCTTCAATTGTTTTGGACAAATTTTAAGGCAATTTTTCAAGCCGCCGGCGGCTGGATCGCAAGAACCGCGACCATCGGCAAATTGGCCGCCCTGACGCCTTTGGTCGTGGGCGGCTGGCTCATCGTGCAGGAACTGATGAGCGACGTGGTGACGATCGAACCGATCGAAGTTCCGAAGGCTTTATCCGACAGTGGTTATACACCCGAAGTGGCCGGCTTCCGCCTGCGCGACGCGCTGAATGCCTATGCCGAAACGCCTTCCCCGGGGGACGATGGCACCAATCTCAACTCGAATTTGGATTCTGTCGCTCACGACGATGACAGTCTCAATTCGAATCTGGATTTGAATATTTCTGCAGGCCACGAGCTGCCGGATATTGTGGTCCCGCAAATCGGCCTTTCACTTCGTGCGATCAAATCTTCCATCCGTAGTGTTTTGCACAGGACGGGACATGCGATATCGGGCGAACTTACCACTCAGGGCAGCAAATACGCGTTACGCCTGCGCATCGACGGCCGGCAGGTCTTCAACAGCGGCTACGAGGCGGAAAATCCCGATGATCTCATGACCAAGGCAGCGCCTGACGTCATGGAGATCATACGGCCGGCCGCCCACGCGATGGCGCGATATCGTGACCGGAAGGAAGAGGGCCTTCTAAGAGCCGAGGAGATCATCGCTCACTACAACAAGTCTGATATCAACGTGCAGTGGGCCTATTTACTGAAGGGCAAGCATGCGCTTGGAAGCGACAACTATAAACAAGCAGAGGACATGTTTTCGAAAGCAGTAAGCTCGAACTGGAACAGCGAGCAACCGCATATGCAATTGGGCGTCTCGCTGCTTCGTCAAGGCAAGCCCGAAGACGCCATCAAGGAATTTCAACGCGTACTCACGATCAACCCGAAATCGGCGGTAGCCTACAACAACATCGGCGTTGCGCTGGCTACTCAGGCGAACCAGAAAAAAGCCGAGCTCGACGCGGCAAAGCTGAAGCAGGCGATTGCGATATATCAGCAAGCCATCGCGACTGAACCCGGCTACGCGCTTCCATACAATAATCTCGGTCTGGCGCTGTTCCACCGTGACCAAATCGACGAGGCGATCGAAAAATACCGCTCGGCGATCGAGATCGCCCCGAACTATCTGCTCGCGCGCTGGAACTTGGCCTACGCCTTGAGACACCGCAATTTCGATGCGGCCGTCACCGAATACCGTGCCGCCATCAAGCTCGCGGCGGATCCGAAGCAACGCGCGATGCTGCATACTTTCCTCGGTGACTTCCTGCGGGAAACTGGCGAGAACAGCAACCTCGCAGCCGCTGTTCTGGAATATCAGCACGCCATCGAGATCAACTGCTATAGTTGGGCGCACAACAATCTCGGCCTTATCTGGCGTAGCCAGGGCAAAATCAACGATGCCATCGCCGAATTTGACAAGGCCACAACCTGCGCCCCAAGAGACGAGACATTCAGGGAAAATCTGGAGCAAGCGCTGCGGTCGCAGGAAGCAAGTGCGGTAACAACGGGCCTGGCAAAGCGGTAGCCCTCACCCCGTCAGGATCGATTTCAGCGCGTCGCGCTGTTCGACGATGTAATCGAAGAACGCGGCAATACGCGGCACGCGGCGGATGTCGGGATGCGTCAACAACCGCCAGCTTCGCGTCAACTCCGGGATGGGACCGAGCACGCGAACCAGATCCGGCTCCGCATCGCCGAGCGCCGTCGGCAACGGCCCCACCCCGGCGCCGGATTTCACCGCGGAGACGAGCCCGAGTACGCTGTTGCTGCGCACGGACATTTTGGCGTCGGGCGCGACTTCCTTCAGCCACTTCGCCGCGCGGTGATTGGCCAGCTTCTCGTCGAAGCCGACGAGGTGGTGCTGCGACAAATCCTCGACGCGCTCGGGCTTGCCGTGGCGTTCGATATAGCCGTGGCTGGCATAGACCGCCCAGATCGAGTCCGCGATCTTGCGCCCGACCAGTTCGTCGTCGGTATCGCCGGAGCGGAAGGCGACGTCCACCTCGCCCTTCGACAGATCCAGATAGCGGTCGCTGGTGATGAACTCGACGCGCAGCCCGGGATAACGGGCATGGAAGCCGTCGATCAGCTTCGACCTCGTCATCCGGAAAACGATCGGCTCGGGACAGGTGACGCGGATCACGCCCTTCAATTCCTGCTCGACGTCGGTGGCGCGCCGCTGGAAATCCTCGACCGCCGCTTCGATCCGCTCGGCATATTTCAGCAGCGTGTTGCCATATTCGGTCAGGCGATAGCCGGTGTTCTGCCGCGTCACCAGCGCCCGCCCGAGCCTGCGCTCGAGTTCATCGAGCCGCCGGTGCACCGTCGACTGGCTGGTGCCCATCGCCTTGCCGGCGGCAATCGTGCTGCCGTGGCGCGCGACGCTGAGGAAGTATTTCAGATCGTTCCAGTCGAACATCCCGCCATTATGCACTTCTGCGGCCGGGTCTCGCAATCTTGCGGCTTCCGGCCCTGCTCTCCGCTGAATAAGCTTTCGCGGCATACCGCACGTCAATCAGGCAGGATGGAGGCATCAAATGCACTGCAAACCCGTCATCGGCGCCGTTGTTTTAGCGAGCTTCGCCTGCCCGGCCTGGGCGCAATCCAACGGCGTCGCCAAGCCGAATATGGTGCTTCAGCAGATCGTCGAAGGACTGCCCAAGGACGACAAGCAGACGGTGCGGGTGCTGACGGCATCGCTCAAACCGGGCGACAAGACCGTGCACCACACGCACCGGTTTCCCGTGACGGTCTATGTCCTCGAAGGCGCCTTCACGCTGGAACTCGAAGGCCGCCCACCACTGACGGTGAAGGCCGGCGAAGCGATGGTCGAGCCGCCGAATGTGGCGATGACCGGGTACAATCGCAGCACGACCGAAACCACCAGGGTCGTGATCTTCTATGTCAGCGCCAACGATACGCCCTTCCTCGACATGATCGCTCACTAGGACGCCGCCAGACGTGATTTGCGCGCGGGGTTCGGCATCTGTAGCTTTGCATCCGCCGGATCAACTCGACCAATCGGGAGCATCCCATGCGCGCCGTCGTCCTGCTTCTCGGGATACTGCTTGGCTTCACGACGCCTGTTTTTGCCGACGACGTCGCGGCGGCGCAAAGCGTGATCCGCGCACAAGAGCAGGCGCTGGGCCGCGACGATGCCGCGGCTGCCTATTCGCATGCGGCGCCCGAGATCAGGCAGCTGTTTCCGCAGGCCGACATCTTCCTGCAAATGGTGCAGCAGGGCTATCCGCCGGTCTACCGCCACAAGAGTTTCGAATTCGGCGAGGCGCGCGCGGACGGCGGCCGGATCGCACAGCGCGTCCACATCGTCGACGACAATGGCGAGGCCTGGGAAGCGCTGTATACGCTGGAACAACAGGCCGACGGCAGCTTGAAGATCACGGGGTGTTCGCTGTTGAAAGCGGGTCAGGCGGTGTAAATCCCGCGTCAGCCGCAATAACGAGCACGCTCCCTATTTACTCGCCGTGGTTGTTCATCTATAATTTCAGCTGCGGCTTCAGCGAGCCGCGGATCGCTACGAGCGCTGCCTCACCAGCAATAGTAGAGGAAGGATGCGCATCATGGCTGACGAGAAACCTCGCAGTATGGACGATCGCCCGCCCGACGAAATCGCCAGGACGTTGGACGAATACCCGAACGATCTTCATAACGACCCGGATGACATGCCGTCTGCCGGTGCGGCAGAGGAAGCCGCCGAATTGACTCAATGGCGGGTCGGGAAAAGCTTGCTCCGGCTGCGTGATCAGATAAACGCAAAATTTCCCGGACGAAAGAAAGATAGCGACGGCACCATTGGTGATACCGCTCACTGTCCCGGTACCTCGGACCATTGTCCGAATATCAACGATGGCGGGGTCGGTGTCGTTACGGGCATGGACATTACCCATGATCCGGCGCATGGGCTGGTCTCGGGCGACGTCGCCGATAAGCTCCGTCTGAGCCACGACGCGCGCATCAAGTACATCATCTCAAATAGCCGAATCGCCAATTTTCAGGCGCTGGACGGCCATCCCGCCTTTGCCTGGCGCCCGTATACCGGCCAAAACCCACATACCAAGCACTTTCATATTTCAGTCAAGCCCGGGAAGACCGGCCCCGACGGTTACGACACCACAACCGAATGGAGCGTCTAGGACCGAGCGACCTGTGTGCGAACTGGAGTAAGCACAATGACTCGAGGTCTGCTTCCGAAAACGATGCTGCTGCTTGCCGTATTCGCAGCGCCCGACGCGGGTGCAATGGAGTACAAGGGGATCTGCGAGGCGTCGGCCGGGGCTTTCATCGACAGCACCCACTTCGCCGTGGCAAGCGATGAGACAAACAAGCTCCAGATCTACGAGCGCGGCAAGCCCGAACCGATCGGAAACGGCGTCGACATGGAGGCTTTTACGTCCTTCGACAAATCCGATCTCGAAGCAGCTGCGTCGATCGGCGACCGGGTTTATTGGATAAGTTCGCATTCGTTCAACAGCCGCGGCGAAGACAAGCCCAAACGCAAGGTATTCTTCGCGACGAAGATCGTGCAGGCCAATGGGAAGCCGACGTTGGTGAGCATCGGGAAGCCGGTGAAATCCCTCCGCGATCCCCTTGCCAAGGCCGCCGGCGTCAACCCTGACGAAATGAATATCGAAGCGCTGACAGCCACGCCCGAGGGCGTTCTCTTGATCGGGTTGAGGGCGCCACTTCGCAATGGACAAGCCCTCGTCATCCCGTTCAGGAACCCGGGCGCGGTGGTCGACGACCCAAACACAGTTCCGGATTTCGGCGCGGCCATCCAGGTCAAGCTGGAAGGTCGCGGGTTCAGAAGCATGGAGACGCTTGGGAGCGGGACGGCACAATACGTCATCGTCGCCGGCCCCGTTTCCGACAGTGCGGAGGGATTTGCGCTGTTCCGGTGGTCCGGCCCCGGGACGGATCCCGTGAAGGTCGAGGATGTGACCGGAATCAAGCCAGAGGCGGCGATGTCCGTCCCCGGTCAAAACCTGGTACAGCTTCTGAGTGACGATGGGGATATCTGCAGCGACGAGGATGACGATGTGTCGAAGCGCAGGTTCAGAAGTATCGACGTGAAGCCGTGAGCCGGGAAGCCCAAGAGTTCTTTACGCCATCGCCAGCCGCTGGCGGGCGCGCATCAGCAGCAGCAATATGATGGTGATGTTGAGCGCGTTCCACGCCAGCCCGTTGGTGAACGCCGCGGCGTAGGAGCCGGTGGCATCGAAGATCACGCCGGAGATCCAGCCGCCGAACGACATGCCGAACACGGAGGCAAAGATCACGATGCCGACGCGTGTCGCCGCTTCCGAGGCCGGCATCGCCTCGCGCACGATGATGGCGTAGCTCGGCACGATGCCGCCCTGGAACAGCCCGAACATCGCGGAGATGATGTAGAGCGAGGTCAGGCTGTCGAAGAACAAATAGAACAGCAGCGCCGTGCCCTGCGCGACCGAACCGATCAGCAGCGTCGCGATGCCGCCGATCCTGTCGGCGAGAAAGCCTGAGCCGATGCGGCTGATGATGCCGAAACCCAGCATCAGCGACAGCATCTCGGCGCCGCGCGCCACGCCGTAGCCGAGATCGCCGCAATAGGCGACGATATGAACCTGCGGCATCGACATCGCCACGCAGCAGGCGATGCTCGCCAGCCCCAGGATCGCGGTCAGCGTATTGGTGGAGAGCCTTAAGTCCACACGCGGCGGCGCCGCGTTGACGTGGCTGCGTTGCGTCCCCGCGCCCACCAGCATCCGCAAGCCGATCAGCGCCAGCGTCATCGCCACCGCCGTGAAGATGCCGATGGCGATATGGCTGGTGCGCCAGCCCATCCGTTCAATGCCGAAATTCACCAGCGGCGGCCAGATCGTGCCGCCGATGTAATTGCCGCTGGCGGCGATGGCGACCGCCAGCCCCCGGTAGCGATCGAACCAGTGCGAGGCTTCCGCCATCAGCGGGCCGAAGGTGGCGGACGAAGACAGCCCGATCGCGAAATGCACCAGGATGAACTGCCAGATCGACGTCGACATCCCCGCCAGGATGTAGCCGAGGCCGAGAATACCGATGCCGAGGCCGATCGCGGTGACGATGCCGTAGCGGTCGGTGATCTTGCCGGTCAGCACGCCGCCGGAACCGAATCCGAGCATGACGAGGGTAAAGGCCAGCGAAGCCGTGCCGCGGCTGGCGCCGAACTCGGTCTGGACCACGGGTAGTGCGACCACCACCGACCACATCCCGACGCTGCCGAGCGAGCCGATCAGCACGGCGACGGCAAGCCGGGTCCATGCCCGGCGCGAGTCGGGAACGAACAGGTCGGAATCTCGGGAGAGTTCAGAAGAAATTGCCACGGCGGCGGCAACTTCGGGTGCTATTCGCCCAAGGTCAAGCCACAATGGCGCGATATTGGGCATGCAATCGCGGGGGAGCACCGCCGGCGCCTTCCAGCACAATGCTCCGCGTTCCTGATGGCCCTGAACGCCCGCCAACGCGCCTTGGCGAGATCAGAGAGCGCCAGCTCGGCTAACAACTTTGCCTGAGCAGCGTTTCCGCTTCGTCGATTTCAGGCAGACCCTGTCCCCTGTCGAAATCCGCAAGCACTGGCGCGAGCACCCGGGATACCGCCCCCGCCCTGCCATTTGTGACGCAAAGGCGCGCAAGCCCAAGCGCACCGCGCAATTCGAAAGTCTTTGTCTGCTGGCTTCGGGCGATTTCCAGCGCCCTGTTGAAGGCATCTTCAGCGGTGGAAACGCTCGGCGGTTCACGACGCAGCAAAAGCTCGCCGCGGCCACGATGCAATTCGGCATCGAGCCAATGCTGGCCGGTTTGCTCCGCCCAGGCGATCGACGCCTTCAGAATTTCCAGCCCGCTCTCGAGTTGTCCCGCCTCGGCGTCCGCGACCGCAACCTGCAGCCCCCAAAACGGTTCACAGAGGTAGCAGTCGTTTTCGTGGAGCAATGCCCAGCCTCGGCGCATTTCAGCCAATCCACCTGCTCCGTCTCCGGCACGCCACTTTGCCAGGCCGTTGAGGTGGGTACCGGCGGCGACATACAACGGCATCCTGTGCTCGCGGGCGATGGCAAGGATCGCCTCTGTTTGCTGCAACATGCGATCATGCACTCCGCATAGGCCATCGAATACGGCGTTGTGGACGAGCGCATTGGCCTGAGACAGCGCGCGCTTTTCTCCGGGCGCCCTCACCGCTTCCTCGGCGAGCCGCCGCGATTGATCAATCTTCCCGAGCGGCCACAGCACCAGCGCCAAAAACCGCATGATGACGGACGGCAGATCCAGCGTCGACGTCTTGAAGACCGCGGGATCCGGTTCGGCACCATAGATCGCTAGCGCCTGCTCAAGGTGGACTCTCGCGTTCAGGTAATCGCCGCTGAACCAGCAGGTCACTCCGCTTGCGTAGCGGGCTACGATGGCGGCCACCGGCGATTCCGGCCGCAGCTCCGCGGCGCTCATGGTTGCCTCCGCCAGTTCCCGCATCGGCACGATTTCGCCGCGGTTCAAGCTGGCATTGAACAGACCCGAATAGATCGGCGCCAGTTCGGCCGGATCATTGACGTCGACGGCGAACTGCCGGGCGCGCGTCCAGGCGGCCACCGTTTCGGGGGCGCTATGCCCAAGGCTGCCGCGCAGCGCGCGACCATATGCGATTTGAAGATGGAGCCGGTTCACGCGCCCGCCCGGCGCATCAGGCAATTCGTCAGCGATGGCAACCGCCTTGCCGAGGTGTGCAATCGCCTCGGAATAGGCCGAGCGTTTCAACGCCTGCTGGCCTGCCTTGCACCACCACGCGAAGGCTGCCTCGCTCAGACCCGCTTCGGTGAAGTGGTAGGCGACGACTTCCGGCTCGGTCTCGGCGATGACGGGAAACTGCTCGCGCAGCACATCGCCAATGCGCTTGTGGAGCAGTTGCCGGCGGCTCCTGAGCAGGCTCTCGTACGCCGCTTCCTGAACCAGCGCATGCTTGAAGCTGTAGCTCGCTTCCGGCGGCGTCCCGCGGCGGGATAACAATTCGGCTTCTTCAAGCTGCTCCAGCGCGGCGTTCAGCGCGGGATCGTCGCGCCCCGCCACACATCGCAGCACCGTGTAGGAGAAGTCGCGGCCAATCGCGGCGCCGATCTGCGCCACCTCCTTGACCGGCGCCAGCCGGTCGAGCCGTGCCATCAGCGAATCCTGCAGCGTCGCAGGGATGGCCAGCGGCGGCAACGGACTATCCAGGCGAAAGCGTCCGGCGTCTTCCACCAGCAACCCCGACTCCAGCACCATCTTGGTCAGTTCCTCGACGAACAGCGGGATTCCATCCGTCTTGTCGATGATCTGCTTCATCATTTCGCTGGGCAGTTGCCGACCGACGGTGACCTGCTCGACCAGCGCGCGCGTGTCCTGCCGGTCAAGCCGATCGAGTCGCAGCAGGCTGACATTGGCAAGGCCCGCCCAGGACGGGTCGAACTCGGGCCGCGACGTCATCAGCACGAAGATCGGCAGTCCCCTGATCCGATCGACCGTGAGGTCGAACAGTTCGAGCGTCGTGGCGTCGGCCCAATGCATGTCCTCGCACACAATCAGCACAGGCTGCTGCCGTGCCAGGCCCTCGAGCTGGTCGAGCAGGGCGGTGAATGTCTGTCGCCGCTGCTGGACGGGACTCAAGGCCAGCGGCGGATAGCGCTCGCCGGTCGGGATCGAAAGCAGCGCGGCAATCAGCGGCGTCGCCGTGGCGATCTGCTGCGTCCCACGCGCCAGCATGGCCTCGAGCTTGTCGAGCTTTTGCCCGGGCAGATCCTGTGACCTGATGCCGGCGGCGCGCTCGAGCTGGGCGACGAACGGATGAAGCGCACTGTTGGAGTGGTAGGGTGAGCATTGATACCGCACCCGGCAGTGCGCCCCCAACGCAAAGCCTTCGCAGAGCCTTGCCACAAGGCGCGATTTGCCGATCCCGGCCTCGCCGGAAATCAACACCACCTGGCCCTGGCCCTCCCACGCCAGCCGCTGGCGCAACAGCGCGAATGCGATCTCCGCCTTGCGCCCGACAAAGCCGATCGAGCGCGCGGTGCGCACCGCCTCGAAGCGGCTCTCCGAGACGGCTCCGCCCTCGACCGCCCAGACTTCGAGGGGTTCGCTGATCCCCTTGACCTCGCGGCAGCCGAGGCTGCGAAACGTGAAAAGATCGCCGAGCAGCGCACGCGTCGAAGCGGCAACGACAACCGCGCCCGGCTCGGCCAGACCCTGGAGCCGTGCCGCGACGTTCGGTGCATCGCCGACCGTTGCTTGCTGCTCCAACGCTTCCCCGCTGACGAGGTCGCCGACCACCACGAGCCCGGTCGCGATGGCGATCCGCACCTCGACCCGTTCCTGCGCGCTCCGCGCCTCCATCGCGGCGATGATGTCGAGGCCCGCGCGCACGGCGCGCTCCGCGTCATCCTCGTGCGCGCGCGGATAGCCGAAATAGGCGAAGATGCCGTCGCCCACGAACCTCGCGATATTGCCGTCGTAGGTGGCAATGACCCTTGCGCAGGCGGCACGATAGGCGCGGATCACCTCCCACATGTCTTCGGGATCGAGCCGCGCCGAGAGCGCCGTCGAGCCGACCAGATCGCAGAACATCACGGTAAGGTGGCGCCGTTCGGCGTCGGGCGGGCGAGCGGGCTCGGCAACCAACCCGGCTTGATCGAGTTCGGCGATCACGCGCAGCATCTTGCGACGATGTCCGAGCAGGACCCCAAGTAAATCAAGGTCTTTGTCGGTCAGTTCGGGAAGCACACTGAGATCGATGCCATTGTCGGCAAAACGCTGCGCGTATTGCCCAAACCCAAGTGTCTCGAGCCAGTCCGCAATATGATGCATTGGCTCCACCGACTGTCCGGTAGGCGGCTACCGAAGCTGGGCCACGGCGCCAAAAAACGTTATTCCTATTTTTCCCGAATGGCACGCACGATTTCTGACGTTAGAGGTTCGGCAATTTTCTTTCCTGCATCGATCGTAAATTGCGAGCGCGACGGTGTCGCCCCTTGACGTTGCGGACGTTGGTCCGAATGGATACGCCACTGCCGCGACCACCAGCGGCGTCTTGATGAAGTAAAGTAACAGGAGCATCACGGCAGGCGATACCCGAACACGCGCGCGTCACCATGAGGACCAGATTGGTTGTTATGGCATCGCCGGAATTTTTCCGACTTGGCGGGGCCTCGATCGGCACACGCATTTGTCGGAAAGCACGCGAGAGAGAACATCGGATGAGAAATGCAGTCACAATCCTGCTGGCGCTATCAGCGCTTTCGGCATTGCCGCTCCGGGCGCACAGCCATGAGCAGCACGCCCACGAGAGCTATGCGGCGGGCGAGCCCGGCGATCCCAAAAAGCCTGCCCGCACCATCGAGGTCGGGATGAGCGAGATGGCCTACGCGCCTGCCCGCATCGAGGTGAAGCGCGGCGAGCAGGTCCGCTTCGTGATCCGCAACATTGGCGCCGACGATCACGAATTCCTGCTCGCCACCACGGAGGAAAATCTGAAGCACGGCGAGGCGATGAAAGCAACCCGCATATGGAGCATGCCGAACCGAACGGCGTGCGGCTGGCGCCGAAGAAATCGGCCGAGATCGTGTGGAAGTTCACGCGCGCCGGCACGTTCGAATATTCGTGCCTGATCCCCGGCCATCGCGAGGCCGGCATGATCGGCCAGGTCGTGGTGAAATGAGTCCTTGTGAAATCAGGTCCTGGCAAAGTGAGGCGTTGGTGAAATGAGCCACAGTAAAGCGAAGCCGAAAAACTTTCCTGTTTGCGTACCCCTCGATCGGCCCTACAACCGGCTCCATTCGAAACGCGAGAAAACGAGCCGGCCGTGCAAAGGATCGAACATCAAGGCTTCCTGTTGCTGCTTGTCGCCGTCACGCTGGCGTTCGCCTGGGTTCTGCAGCCGTTTTATGGCGCTATTCTCTGGGCGATCGTCGTGGCGGTGATTTTTGCACCGGTTTATCGAAGGCTGCTCGCATCGATGCACGGCCGGCGAAGCCTTGCGGCCGCGGTCACCGTGCTGATCATCATCGCGATCGTCATCCTGCCGCTGGCGATGGTCGCGACTTCGCTGGTCCAGGAAGCAACGGGCCTGGTCACGAAAATCCAGTCGGGAGAGTACAATTTCGGCAACTACCTGCAGCAGATACTCGACGCACTGCCGGCCTGGGCGACCGGGCTGATCGAGCGCTTCAACCTCACGGATTTCTCAGGCTTGCGCGAACAGCTCAAGGACGGCCTGATGAAGGGCGGGCAGGTTCTGGCCCCGCAGGCGCTCAGCATCGGGATGAACACGTTCGACTTCGTGATCAGGTTCGGCATCATGCTCTATCTGCTGTTCTTCCTGTTGCGTGACGGCAGGGCGCTGGCCGAACGGATCAAGGAGGCCATTCCGCTCCAGGGCGATCAGAAGGCGGCGCTGTTCACGAGATTCGCCGACGTGCTTCGCGCCACCGTCAAGGGCGGCATCCTCGTCGCCATCGTCCAGGGCGCGCTCGGCGGCATCGCGTTCTGGTTCCTCGGCATCCACGCCGCGCTGCTATGGGCCGTGCTGATGGCGTTCCTGTCGCTGATCCCCGCGGTCGGCGCCACGCTGGTCTGGCTTCCGGTTGCGATCTACTTCCTGGCGACCGGCGCCATCTGGCAGGGGATCGGACTGATCCTGTACGGCGTGCTCGTGATCGGACTGGTGGACAACGTGCTTCGCCCGTTCCTGGTCGGCAAGGAGACCAAGCTGCCGGATTACGTGGTGCTGATCTCCACGCTCGGCGGCATCGAAGTCTTCGGCCTCAACGGTTTTGTCATCGGCCCATTGATTGCCGCGATGTTCATGGTGAGCTGGGAGATATTTTCGGTATCGCGGCGGACGGTGCAGGATAATCCGTAGCCCGTTGGCTCCGCCCATCCTGCGTACTCACCTCAGCTGCGCAACTCTGATATCGCGGATCGCCAGGCAAAGGCTGGTCGAACCCACAATGACGGTAAGCAGACCCAGCAGCGTCCATATCAAATGCGGGCCGGCGCCGATCGTGCCAGCGGCGATGCAAATTCCAAAGGCAATGATGCCGACCGAGATCGAGAACGCGAGTGCGCCATTCATCATGACCACCTGTGCCGTTCGGATGGATGCCAGTGTGTCAGCAAGTTTCGACATCACTCGGGCCCGCCGCTGAACCTCATCTGGCGGGGAACAGGTTGTCAGTGGACCGATCGAGCCGCTTGTCGGAACCGTGCGCCGCGTTGAGATGACCGACCAGTTCGCCGGAAAGTCGATAGATATTGATCCCTTTGAGATGATAAATTTTATGGCCCTTGAGGTCGAAGATCTCAGCGCCGTTCACCACGCCAACGTGGGCGCCGTTGCTATTGAAAATATTACCGCTCATGACCGACCTCCGGGACGCTCCGGAATCAAGCTGCGCCTGTTGGACGCCAATAGCGAGACAATTCGGGCGCTACACTGGACACGCTGGGGTGCATTCAGCACCGTAGCCCTGTCATTGCGAGCTTGCAGGATGGGTGGAGCCAACGGGTCGCGCGGATGCGCGCCCCGTTGGCTCCACCCATCCTGCATCGGCGAAAACACGATTACGACAATTGCGGGGCTGCGCATGTGAGTGCGAGCTGCATGTGATGTGCTTGCGCGCATGACGAAGTCCAGAAATGGCACACTTCTTCGCGAAGAATGTCGTTGCGCCGCGCGAATTGTTTAGCGAAAATTAATCATGCTGGCTGGCGCGGCTGGAGTTGTTGGAGAGTTCACACATGTACCGATCATCGCTCACGCTGGCCTTCGTTGCCTTATGCTCCGCGACCGCCGCGGCCAGCGACATCTACGTGGCGCCCGGCGCAATCTACGCGCCATCGCTGATGTCTATGTGCGTCCGGCACCGGCCTATCGGCAACAGCCTTACGCGGAGCCCGGTTACGGATATCGGCAGCCTTCTTATTATGGGACGCCGGGCCCTGCATACCGTGCACCGACTTCAGTCTATGGCGAGTACGGACCGGGTTACGCCGCGCAGCCCGCCTATGTCGAACGCGCGCCCGTCTATCCGGAGCGTTACTACGCGCAAGAGCGTCGCTAGCTCCCGATCGTTACTACGGTCAGGATCGTTACTACGCAGGGGAACGCGACTACGCGCTGGAATACGCGCCGCGGCCGCCTCTCCCCGTGCCCTACCGTGCGCGCGCGCGATGCGACGACGGCTATGGCAGGTGGGTCTCCTGCGAT
>CAWBRL010000062.1:0-237782 GCA_963791165.1 uncultured Alphaproteobacteria bacterium
CCACGCCAGGAGTGGCAGCGGCAGCAAGGCAAGCATCCATGGCCAGGCGAACTCGAAACATGGTGCACCCTTATCCAGCGGCGGACGAGGCTGCGCAACGCGTTCAGCTCGTCGCGGCCCGGCGCGGTACGTTGATAGGGGGCGCTGACAAGCCAACGTCCCGTCCCTTCGAGAACTCGTCGCCGCCATAGCTCCGATCGAGAAATGAAAGCCACGCCGTTCCGGTCAGAGGGGGACGGTTCGGCGCGGAAAAGTTCCCAATGCCGTGCGTCGCACCAGCAGGGAAAGTTGAGCCGCCAACCGATCCGGCGCCGTGTCCGTCGCCTGGCGCATTCGATCCAGCTCCGAGAGCGCCTCGCGCCGGTATCGATTGGCGCGATATCGATGCACGAACTTCCAGATCGCCAGCACGGTCAGCACCGAGATCAGCACGATTGCGATGCGCAACGGCCAGGTCTGCGGCCAGAGACTTACTTCCTGCGGGAGTGGAATATCGATCAAGCCCGCGAGCGGATCGGCCTGTTTGGTTTGCGCGTCAGCCAATGCTCGCTCCCACGTGACCATGGCCGCTGCCGCGCCCCGTGCGGGCCGGCAACGTGCCGAGCAAGCGGCGAAGCTGTTGGGCGGTGTCTTCGGCGGCGCTGAGCGGGAGCACGGGAACGCCGAGTTCCGGCGTCCACGCGAAGACCGTCTTGAGCCGCGCCTGCGAAGCTTCCAGGATGCTCTTGCGAACGCTGTCGCGTCCCACTTCCAGATGAATTTGGAGTTCGCCGTCGGTCATGGTCATTCTGGCCGAAGCCGGCAGATCGCTTTGCAGGGGATCGTGAACGAGCAGCGCCACGACGTCGTTGTGGCGGGCCATCGCCCCCACCATCTTGCGCGTGTCGTCGTCGGCACCGTCGAACTCGCCGACGATAATGACCACCGCATCGTGCAAGGCGCGCCGTTGTGCCTGCTGCAACGCATTGTTCAGCATCGATGGTGAGGCAGAAAGGCCGCGGCCGACGCCGAGCGCTTGGTTGCGCGCCACGATCGCCGTCAGGATCTGCAGCACCGTCGATCGGCTGCGCCGCGCTCGGAACTCGGTCAGCGGCGATCGTCGAACACGATGGCACCGATGCGATCCCCTGCCCGAAGAACGCGCCACGGCGCCGATCGCCGCGGCTTCGGCCGCAGTGACCGACTTCATCGCCCGCCGGCTGCCGAAGAACATCGACAGCCGCTGGTCCGCAACGAGCAACGTCTGCCGGTCGCGCTCCTCGTTGAAGACGCGGATATGCGGCTTCTGCAACCGCGCGGTCACCTTCCAGTCGATCTCGTGGACGTCGTCGCCGGGCGATAGTCGCGGATTTCTTCGAAGTTCAGCCCGCGGCCGCGCAGCCGCGACGCGAAGCGACCGGCCAAAAGGCTCCGCACGGGCTGGCGCGGCAGGAAGGAGGCCTTGCGGCCGTGGTAGTGGAGCCGAGGAGGTCATCGAGACTGACGTAGACACCCGGCGGCTGGGTGTCGTCGGCCATGGCGGCCTCACGCGGCGAAACGAGTTTGGGGATTTGTGATCACCTGGTCGGCGTGATTCCGTCGGCGACCGCCTCGTAACTCAGGATCAGCCGGTGCCGCAGGCAGTCAGGCAGATGGCACGCACATCGTCGGGCGTCATGAATCGTGGCCATCGAGCCAGGCACTGACGCGGGCGCAGCGGTCAGCGCCAGGGTGCCGCGCGGGCTGGCGCGGACCTGGATCGACTTCTCGAGCGGGTCGCCGTAACGGCCCGGGACCGCGTGGCGTAGATGATGTCACGATGTATTTCTCGCCGAGCTCCGTGCTGAAGTCGCAAGCGATCTCGGCGCGCGCGTCGAGAATGACCTGCTGGCACCGGGGGCGGTTCCCGGCTCGGTTCTTCGGCTTCTGTGCATTCTCCTCCGGTTCAGCTGGAGGATTTGCCTTTCGTCGCTTCGTCCGGATAGGTGATGACGACATTGAGGAGGAAGCGATCGAGCTGCGCTTCCGGCAATGAATAGGTGCCTTCCTGTTCGATCGGGTTCTGGGTGGCGAGAACGATGAAGCGGGGGCAGTTGGAGGTCTTGCCGGCGACGGTGACCTGTCGCTCTTCCATGGCTTCGAGCAACGCGGCCTGGACCTTGGCCGGCAGCCCGATTGATCTCGTCGGCGAGGACAAGGTTTGCGAAGATCGGGCCTGTCTGGAACTTGAACTGACCGCCCTTGTCGGTCTGAACGTAGATTTCGGCGCCGGTGACGTCGGAGGGCAGCAGGTCGGGCGTGAACTGCACACGCGACAGGTCCGCCGCCAGGTGTTTTGCAAGCGTCTTCACGGCGCGGGTCTTGGCAAGGCCGGGCAGGCTTTCAATCAGCAGATTGCCGTTCGCCAGCAGTCCGATCAGCATGCTCTCGACCATATGGTCCTGGCCCAGCACGGACTTTCCGATCTGCGTCTTCAGATCGAACAAGGCCTCGCGCGCGGCCGAGCGCTTCGGACTTGCGGTGTTCGCCGTTGGCTGAGGGGTCGTAGCGAGATCGACATATTTCCCTCATGGGATCGAGAATTATCCGGCCGCAAGGACGGCGGCCGGCTCGTCGCATCGTCGCGCGGCTCCTTGAGAGGCGCGAGACCGGCGTCCACTATTTCGTCGCGGCCTTGTCCAGCGTCTTCATCAGCGATTTGACCATCTGATCGATGCTGAAGCTCGCAGACCGCTGGCTGGGCGGAAATTCCTTGAAAGTCTGAAGGAACGGAGCAACCCGCCAGGTACCGTATTGAAGGAGATAGGCGTTCTTGGTTATCCAGTCATAGTACTGATCGGAAACTACGTCCGCGCGCTCGTAAGGATCCATCCGCAGATTGAATATCTTGGCCACGCGTAGGCACGTCAAAGGATTGCTCCATACTGCGAATCCGCCGGGAGCTCGCTGCTCGCAACAGACACTTCCAGTCGTCGGCCGAGTCGCCACGAGAGCGCCGTCATCGTCAAAGTAGAAAAACTCGTGACGGGCGCCGTGCGGCTGTTGTCCTGTCAGATAAGGCAGCTGGTTATAGCCATCCAGATGCACTTTGAATGTTTTGCCGCCGACGCTCGTGCCTTTCAGCAGGCGCTCCTTGATATCCGTGTCACCGGCCGCAGCCAGCAACGTCGGGAACCAGTCGAGACCGGAAAATATGTCGTTAGACCAAGTGTTCGCTTTGATATGTCCCGGCCAACGCACCATGGCGGGAACGCGGAACGCGCCTTCCCAGTTCGAGTCCTTCTCATTGCGGAACGGCGTCGTTGCCGCATCCGGCCATGAGAACTGGTTTGGCCCGTTATCGGTGGTGTACACAACAATCGTGTTGTCGGTGAGCTTCTGCGCGTCCAAGAAATCCAGCAGTTTGCCCACATCCTTGTCATGCTGAATCATGCCATCGGCATATACGTTGTCCGGCATGCCGCTCTGCCCTCTTTCCGCGTCCGTCACATGCGTGAACAGGTGCATATGGGTAAAGCACATCCACACAAAGAATGGCGTGTTCGCAGAAGCCTGCTTCTTGATGAAGGCCTCGGCTGCATTTTCAAAATCTTCGTCACCCGTCTCCATCCGCTTGGCTGTCAGCGGACCGGTGTCTTCGATCTTGCCGTCGGCGTAGCTGTGCAGCACCCCGCGCGGGTTGTAAGCCTTCTCAAATGCCGGATCTTGTTTTACGAGCGACTGATAAATCGGACGCTCCGGCTCTTCTTCCGCATTCAGGTGATAGAGATTTCCGTAGAATTCGTCGAATCCGTGATTGGTCGGCAGGAATTCATCCCTGTCGCCCAGATGGTTCTTGCCGAATTGCCCCGTGGCATACCCAAGCGGTTTCAGAGCCTGCGCAATCGTAATATCTCGTTCCTGAAGTCCTGCGGTAGCTCCCGGAAGTCCCACCTTCGACAAGCCGGTACGTTTCGCTGCCTGGCCGGTGATAAACGTCGACCGTCCCGCCGTACAGCTGTTCTCGGCATAATAGTCGGTGAAGGTCATATTGGGCGTCTTGTAGCCCACCAGTCCGCGGGTATAGGCGCTGATGTTGGACTGACCAACGTCGTCGCCAAATATCACGAGGATGTTCTGGCTTGGCCGTGTTCGGCTGTTGAGCGAAGGCTGGCGACGGCGCGAGCGGCGAAAAACTTGTTGCGACGAGCGCCGCAGCGAACAAGCTGCGAAGCAAGGCTTTGGGTTTTAGCTTGATGTCGTCGCTCATTCGACACTCTCCATTTACTGTTTTCATCGTTGTGCCTTCCTCGGTCGACAGCAATCAGCTTCGTCCCCACCGGGCATCGTGTCCCTAACTATCTGCTCCTTTCGTTCGTTCCTGCTCGACGGATGACGCATCTGAAACTGACGTGACTGGTCGAGGTATCTACCGGCTCGGCGTGGCGCGCTGCCGGGCGATAACGACGGCGATAGTTCGGCGCGCAGAAATGCGGGCCGCCCCTGTTGACCTTGCGCGGGATCACACGGTGAGCCGGCGCTTCCTCGGCGTCGTGATGGTCAGCGCCCATGCGGAACGCGCCACCGGAAATCCGGACCATTCCGGTGGTCCGCTTGTCCTCCGATTGCTTTTCGCTCCGCCTTATGTCGGTTTGCGCCAGCGTCACGGCATCGACTCCGACGTGCGCGATTACGGGCAGACATCCCAGAAGCCCTGCGTCCGGCTCGGATCGGTGTAGTACCAGCAATAGCCCGGCGCCGGCGGCGAACCCGCCCATGCCGCCGCCGTGGCGGCTGCGACGAATCCAATCGCCGCGCCGGCTGCGATCGCACCACCCGGACGCCAGGCGTAATGCGCCGGACGTACCCAGGCGCCGGGGCGCGCGACACCAGGAGCGACCACCGCGCCCCTGCGCACCACTGTCCGGCTGGCCGCGTTGCCGCGCGGACCAACGACGGTGGTCCGGCGAACCGAGCCTCCGGCCCGCGCGCGAACTTCAGTGATCAGTTGATCCTGCAGTCTGAGCTGTTGTTGAAGCGAGGCATTTGCCTGCGGCGCGAGGGCGCTGGCCCGGCCGTCGCGGCCGTCAAGATGCCCACCAGACTCGCCGCAAATGCAATACGTGCGGATTTCACCATGAAACATTCCACTTCTCTTGATTGGAAGCTACTTGATCGAAGCCCACCGGGATACCGTCGGCTAGCGCCACGCGCCTCGCCGAATTGGACTCCCGAAAGTGAGCGAACTTTACATCGAAGCGCAAAATCCTCCCCTTCGCGTGCACCCCATGAAAATCGGACCTTCACGCGCGACCTGTCGACGATGTCAGGGATGCTAGGGCAACTCGACGTTGTTGTGATGTGCAGTTTGTGCCAATCTGGACGGCGCGAAACCGATCGAAGCGTAGTTTAGTTCCAACAACACGGAGGCCGGGCCGATGCTTCGGCCGATTTCGGTAAACAGCAGCAGCCTGGACAGTTTCGAAGGCCTTCACCAGGCTATTCACGGATCCCATGTCGAGGTGATGCAACTGGGCTCTGGAAAGTTTCGTGGCTTGTTGAGCCATGTCGCCATCGGAGATTTCTCGCTCAGTGTCGGTTCGTTTTCCGTCGGCGTTCGTGCCCAGCGGGTGCCGACCGACGACAAGCTCATCGTCGGAATGCTGCTCTACTCGGAAGACCGCGTCACCCACTGGTCTTTCGATATGCGCCCGGCGGATGTTCTGGTAATTCCACCCAGTACCGGCATGACGGAATTTTCCGTGGCGCCGCGGCCTATGCCGCGATCCGCCTCGATGTCGCCGAAGTCACGTCCCTGTTCAAGGGCGAACCGAGGTTGAGCGATCCCGCCGCATGGCTCGACAAGAACCATTTTCGGGCGGACCCTTCGATCAGCGTGATCGCGACACGCCGGCTGCCCAAGATGGTTTCCCACCTGGCACGACACCAGGGCGAGCTATCCGATGCTGCCGCCGACTTCTGGAAACGGTCCATCATGGACGCCGTAACCGGAACGATCGTGCATGCGCTCCCGCCGGACTTCAGAGGCCCGCTGCCCTCGGCGACGCAGTTGGTCGGCAAAGTCGACGAATATCTCGATGCGGCCGGCCTCAGACCGGTCCACATTTCCGAGATCTGCGCGCACCTCAACGTCACGCGGCGGACGTTGCACCGCGCATTCTTCGACGCTCTCGGCATGGGACCGATCACGTTCCTGCGCCACAAACGGCTTTGCGCGGTTCATCACATTCTAAGGGATAATGCCCCTGCAACGACCACAGTCGCGCGGGTCGCGATGCAGCACGGCTTCATCGAACTCGGACGCTTCTCGCATTATTACCATTCGTTGTTCGGCGAATATCCATCGCAAACACTCGGCTGCCGCAGGGCGCGGGCCGATGCGAAGTCGAGATCACGCGCCATGGCAGCAGGGGGGGCGCATTGATGTCGGCTGAACAATGCGGACCACCGATACCGACATTCCCTGATGGCAGCCATTTGAGCTATTCAGCCTGGCTTAGTGCGCTGATTTTACATATAAATTTCTTCTTGTTGCAATTAACTATCGACAGCCAGACCGTCAAATCTAAAGTCGACAGTTTCTATCGTTGGCAGGCTAAAATTCACGACCACAATGAATACACACTCACAGTCAAGACGATCGAGGCCTACTTTTCCAAGATTGAAGAACTGATCAAGCGCGAGCACACCTACGACATTCCGCAAATCATCTGCTCGACATCAAGGACGGCTCGGGCGACTATCTTCGATGGATAGAAGAACAGGTGTCCTGACCTGCCAGGGCGCTACCCTATTATTTTTGTTCGGAAGAACCTAACCTCCCACCGACTACCGCAGTCCGTAAGTCGGCTCAAACGGGCCTGGACCGGCCGGGTTCGATTAGTTGGCGCCTTCGCCGCCAAGACAACGCTTAAAAATTAGGGATGAGCACCGATCGCACCACCGCATGCTTTGACGAGGTTACAGCGCGTGCTGTTGAGACGCGGGTAGCCCCACTCCCTGCATCCCGAACGCAAGCGGAGACACGCAACCATCTCAAATTACTATTCGAAGCTGCGGCTTCCGCGGAACGTAACGCCGGATGGCAGGACGTTGCTCGGGAAGCTCGCTGCGTCGTATTTGCCCGGGGTGAGCGTAACAACCCGCGAAGCCGCCATCGCGATCTGGCCCTGGGCCGGTCGATAAGCCGACCATCTTCTACGACAGCGACCTCACCGGCTTTTGCCTCAAGTGCTTCCCTCCGGCACCAAGCGTTGGTGCGTCGAGTATCGAGTGGCGCCGGCGGCCGGAGTGTCGGCAAAACCCGGCGAGTTCAATTGGTCAGCGCAACACTCTAACCTTTTAGCAAAGATGGAGTGTGGACATGAAACAGCGACGTCGCATTTATTACTCGGCCGCTCAGCGGTCTGAGATCTGGGATCGCTGGCAGGCCGGCGAGCCGATGAGTGCGATCGGGCGCCGGTTTGACCGGAAGTCCTCTTCTGTCTTCTCTGTGATCTCGCCAACCGGTGGCATCCGCCCTCCGGTTCGGTACCGAGCCAAACAGGCGCTCAGCCTTTCGGAACGAGAGGAGATCTCTCGATGGCTCAGCATGCGCTGCTCGTTGCGAGTCGATCGCGCGCCACTTGGGACGATCTGCGTCAACCATCAGCCGTGAAGTCCAGCGCAATGGCGGGGCGGATCGCTATCGGGCTGCCGGGTCTGATCAAGGCCGCCTGGGATCGGGCGCGGCGTCCCAAGCTTTGTAAGCTGGCTTGCCGTCCGTTCCTGAGGCGGACAGTATCGAGCTTGCTGCGGCGGCAATGGTCACCGGAGCAGATTGCCGGCTGGCTAAAACGCACATATCCGGTGGAGCCTCAAAAGCAGGTGTCACACGAGACGATCTATCGCAGCCGTTCATTCTGGGCGCGCGGCGTGCTGAAAAAGGGGCTTCTTGAGCACCTGAGGGCGAGGCGCACGGTCCGCCGATCCAGGCACGCCAGCATGAAACGAAACGGGCTCGGGCAGATCAAGAACGCCGTATCCATCAGTGAACGACCGCCGTCGGTCGAAGACCGTGCGGTGCCAGGCCATTGGGAAGGCGATCTGATCGGTGGGTCGAGAAATAGCTATATTGCAACGCTTGTCGAGCGCCATTCGCGCTACGTGATGCTGGTCAAGGTTGCTAACAAGGACACCGAAAGCGTCGTCTCGGCACTGATCAAGCAATCACAGCGATTACCCGGCGAGCTTTACCGGTCGCTGACCTGGGACAGAGGCAAGGAGCTCGCCGACCATCAACGCCTGACATTAGGCCACCGAGGTCGAGGTCTTCTTTCGTGACCCTCGGTCTCCCTGGGCAGCGCGGCTCAAACGAAAACACCAACAGATTGTTGCGCCAGTAACTTCGCGGGGCACCGATCTGTCCTTGCACAGCCAGGCCAAGCTCAGTGCCATCGCACGGCAGCTCAATGAAAGGCCCAGAAAGACCTTGCTCTATCAGACGCCGGCTGAGAAGTTCGCTGAATGTGTTGCAGCAATCGGTTGAACTCGCCGTTGGAAGCTGACATTCGGTTGGCGCCCCGCTGGCAATGCAATGTGCGAGCTCCAAGGTCGGGGGTCCCTCCGGGGCCTCATCCCGTACGGCACAAACGCGCCCCCAAATTTCTCCAGAGGCAAAGCTGAAAAACTGGGTTGACACGGTTGACACTTTGACAGCCCGCAACAAGCGAACAGCGAAGGCAGGTTCATTCTTGCTACCCTCTTTGAGACTTTGTCGTAAGAACAGACTTCCCGATGTTAGCTACCGATAAGCTTTCGTATGATCGCTTATCAGTCGTCGACCTGACTCCCAATTCCATATCAGTCCGCCAACACCGAGCGAGGAACAACTCGTTTGCGACGCTCGATCTCGATTTATGATTTTTCAGGTCCCCACTTTTATTGTCAGATTGATCTTCGTGACACCGTGCGGGAAGAACTTTTCGAGACCGGTGCCCTGGCCTTCAGCGAGGAAGCGCGAGACATCCTTGATTTCTTTCCTCGAAAGTTGTGTTCAATTGCCGTCGACACGCTTTCAATTTCAATCACCCGATCAGTCGTGATAATCGGGTGAATCGCGCGAAGGCATTTGTTCCATTGAGCGGGCGTCGCCTTGAGACAAGTCTCGCAGGCAAGCAGGTTATCCGCATATGGAGCGCCAGTTCCGAAACGATTTAGGGCATCCTTTATTTTTGAACCCGAGCGTTTAAACAATATTTGCAGGTAGTCCTCAGTTTTCTCGCCACGAGACGCTTCCCCGCACCGCCCGCTGAACGTGACCGCCGGACCCGTCGTTCTGTCTACCTTGCGAGCAGAGAGTTTGGGAAGCGTGTGAACAACGCGGCCGGTCCGGGGTAGATCTCGACGCATCCGGCCTGTCGTAGCGAGCTTTCCGTGAACCCGCCGGAAAGCACGCCGATGGTCGCGATCTTCGCCTTCCCCGCGGCTTCGGCATCGTAAGGGGTGTCACCGATCGCGACGGCGTCGGCGCCTTCGATCTTCAGCTTCTTGAGGACGATCTCGAAGATGTCCGGCGCCGGTTTCTCTACGTCGTCGGAAGAAGTTTTCAGGTCTACCAGGTCGGTGATGCGAGCGATGTCGAGGTACTTGTCGACTTCATCCTTCTTGGCCGACGAAGCGACGGCAATCCGAAGCCCAGCGTCGCGCACGCGACGCAGTAGCTCCGGGACCGCCGAGAAGGGACGCACAAGCGGCAGATACTCGGTCTTGAAATGATTGCTGCGCCATTCTTCCATTTCTTTGCCGTGGTCCCGTTGTTCGTCGGCGGACAGGAAGACGGGAATGAGCTTGTCTCCTCCCTTGCCTATCTGGCCTCGAACCTGATCGAAGCTCACATCGTGGCCGAACTCGAGCAGGGCTTCCTGCCATGCGATCGCGTGGAGATCCACCGAGTCCAGCAGCGTGCCGTCCAGGTCGAAGATAGCGGCTTTCGGCAAATCAAAGTCCTCCATGGCGGGAACGAGCGAGCTTCGCATACCAGTCGGCGTAAGGCGTGTTCTTCGCCATGTGCCGGTTCAGGTCCGGCGAGCCGTCGTCCCACCACGCCGGGCCGCGCTCGCCGAGCGCCCGCTTGACCTCGTCCACGGCCATGTGCGCGGCGCCTTCAGCCTCGCGGTCGGCTTCCTTCTTGGCGTCGCGTACCGCCCGCCGGGCCGCCATCAGCCGGCCGACGAGTTCAGTTCGCTCAGCCTCATCGAGACCGGGGTTCGCCATGCGCCACAGCCTGCCGCGGACGACGAAGTAGCGACCGTCCGGCGTCACCGGATGCTTCACGATATGCTAGGCCGACTTCCGCTGCGGCTTGGCCGCCGGCTTCTTCGCCGCGGCCTCCTTTGCCGGTTTCTTGCCGGCGATCGGCATCAGCATTTCCTTCTGACCGCTGGCGACCTTGCGCGGCTTCTTGGCCGGCTTTGAACCTTTGGCTGGCTCGGCGGCGCCGATGCTCTTGCGCAACGCGTCCATTAGATCCACCACGTTCTCCCCTCGAGGACGCTCCTTCGCGGTGATGGGTTTGCCGGCGCGCTTTGCGTTGATGAGATCGATGAGAGCGGTTTCGTACTGGTCTTCGAACTTGTCCGGCTCGAAGTGTCCCGCCTTCTGATTGACGATGTGCCTGGCGAGATCGAGCATGTCCTTGGTGACTTTGACGTCCTGGATATCGTCGAAATACTCCTTTTCGGAGCGGACTTCGTAGGGGTACCGCAGCAGCGTTCCCATCAGGCCCTTGTCCAGCGGATCGAGCGCGATGATGTGCTCGCGGTTGGTCAGCACCACGCGTCCGATCGCGACCTTGTTCATCTCGCGGATGGTTTCGCGAATGACCGCGAAGGCGTCATGGCCGACCTTGCCGTCCGGCACCAAGGTAGTAGGGGCGGATCAGATATCTCGGATCGATCTCGCTGCGGTCGACGAACTCGTCGATCTCGATGGTTCGCGTCAATTCCAGCGCGACGTTCTCGAGCTCCTCCTTCGTCACCTCGATGAAGGTGTCGGTGTCGACCTTGTAGCCCTTGACGATATCCTCGTTGGCGACCTCCTCGCCGGTGTCGGCGTCCACCTTGGCGTACTTGATGCGATGGCCGGTCTTCCGGTTGAGCTGGTTAAACGAGACCTTTTCGGATTCCGACGTGGCCGGATAGAGCGCGACCGGACAGGTGACGAGGGAAAGGCGCAGGAAGCCTTTCCAGTTAGCGCGGGGGGCCATGGCGGGGAACTCCAATACTGATGCCGGATTCAAGACGATCGACCCGGCTTGGTTCCGACAGTCCGGCCTTCCCAACACGGATCATTTTTTCTCCGGTGACAGGCTGCACGGACTCGACATTTGTTCTCTTTATGTTCTAATTCGGAAATGACCGACCGACCCGCGAGCTGGCGCATGCCGACCCCGAAACACATGGAAAAGCTGGCCGATGAAGGCGGCTCCTAGGTCAGCCCCCACTGCGGCTCCGGATGAGCCCCTCCCGGCCGAATACTGGGAATCGGTACTGAAAGACCCTCGCGCCGGCGCGACCGGCGCCCAGATGCGGCCGCGACGTCTCTCCGAGATCCAGCGCCATGTACTGCGCATCTCATGCCGCCGCTGCGAGCGGACCGTGGAAATCCAGACCGTTGACGCTGTGCGCTTGTATGGCGCCAACGCGGTCTGGAAGGACGTCGCGCAGCGGCTGCTCGACAATACCTGCCGGGAACGCACCGGAAGACATGAAGAAGACGGGTGCTGGCCGGCGTTCGAGTAGTCACCGGCGATGCCGGCCTGCAGCGTTGTATCGTGGATGTCCGGATGACGCCGAAGTACCACCCTACGCCCCTGTCGGAGGCGATCGGAAGGCTCTGAAGAAGGAGGTCGGGAAGGCTCGCGCGATGGCCAACATCCTGGCTGCGCAATCGGCAGAGGTGCGGGCAGAAGCGGAGGCGCTGATCAGGCAGGCCGACAAGCTCCTTTGCGAAAGCTGGAACGAGCGGATGTGGTCCGACACGGCGAACCGATCGATCCGTCGCCGACCATCGACCAGGCCGTCAACGGCGGCTTTCCCTGGTTGGAGATCCGCTGCGCGCGTTGCAAGACACCGAGCGACGTCGACCTCGCGGCGATGAAGCACCCGCCGACCACCTTCGTGCACGACCTCGCGAGCCGGCTGCGCTGCCGCAAATGCGCCAAGGCGGGCCGGCGTCCATCCGCGACTCTGCTACAATTGGCCCGGCAGCCGCGCCATCCTCGAACCGAAGCCTGAACCGATGTGCAATCTCTATTCGATCACGACCAACCAGGCAGCCATCAGCGCGCTGTTCCGCGTCGTGAACCGATACGTCGGCAACCTGGCGCCGATGCCGGGCGTGTTTCCCGACTACCAGGCGCCGATCGTGCGCAACGGAGCCGAGGGCCGCGAGCTCGCCACGGCGCGGTGGGGCATGCCGTCGTCGTCAGCACGGCGTTGATGGATGCCACCAAGAAGCGAGCCGAAAAGCTCGAAGCCAAAGGCAAGCCGGTCGACTTCAAGGAGTTGCTCCGGATGGAGCCGGACGGCGGCACGACCAACATCCGCAACGTGAACGAGCAAACACTGGACGCGATGGCTCGCCGTCGAGAACCGCTGCGTGGTTCCGTTCAACTCCTTCAGCGAGTTCAACAAGGCCGAGGGCGGCGACATCTGGTTCGCGCTCGACGAGAGCCGTCCCCTCGCCTGCTTCGCCGGCATCTGGACCAACTGGACGTCCGTCCGGAAGGTCAAGGAAGGCGAGACGACCAACGACCTCTACGCGTTCCTCACGACGGAGCCGAACGCCGAGGTCGGCGCCATTCATCCCAAGGCGATGCCGGTGATTCTGACGACGCCCGACGAGGTCGAGACCTGGATGACGGCGGCTCCGGACGAGGCCCTCAAGCTGCAGCGGCCGCTTCCGGACGGGGCGCTGCGGGTCGTCGCCCGAGGCGTCAAGGAAGACCCGGCGGGGCTGACAACGTGACCGACGAGAACAATGACCAGGCGTCATTGCCTGACCTGAAGTCACGACGCCGATCAGTTTCGAGCGCGGGGATCCTGATGTACCGACGCATCGGTGCAAACCTAGAGGTTCTCCTGGTGCATCCGGGCGGCCCTTACTGGCGCAAAAAGGATGAAGGGGCATGGTCGATTCCCAAGGGCGAGATGGATGAAGGAGAGGACGCCGAAGTTGCTGCGCGCCGAGAATTCATGGAGGAGACCGGCATCGCTCTCTCGGGATTGCTTGATCCGCTCGGCGATATTCGCCAGCGTGGCGGCAAGCGGGTGATCGCGTTCGCTGTCGAAGGCGACGTCGACGTCCGAGACCATGCAGAAGCAACACTTTCGAAATCGAGTGGCCGCCGAAGGGTGGTCGGATGCAGAGTTTTCCCGAGATCGATCGCGCCGAATGGTTCGACCTGTCATCGGCCCATGCAAAGATTCTCGAGGGTCAGCGGGCGCTTCTCGATCGGCTCGCCGGACTCGTGAACCAGCTGGAACGAGGCCGGCGCTATGACTGATCCCTTCGATCTCCAGCGCTTCCTCGATGCGCAGGCTCCTGTCTACGCGCAGGTCCTCGCCGAATTGCGCCGCGGTCAGAAGCAAAGCCACTGGATGTGGTTCATCTTCCCGCAGCTTGCCGGACTCGGACATAGCGCGATGGCCCGGCGGTTCGCAATCGCCTCTCGCGAAGAGGCCGTCGCCTATCTCGGCCATGCCGTCCTCGGAGCCCGGCTTAAAGAATGCACGGCGCTCGTCAGGGCTGTTGAGGGCCGAACGGTCCGCGAAATCCTCGGCAGTCCAGACGACCTGAAATTTCAATCGTCGATGACATTGTTCAGCGCGGTGTCGTCGGATCCGGAATTCTCCGCAGCCATTGCGAAGTTCTACGGCGGAAGGCCAGACCAAAGGACGCTGGATCTACTGGTATCAGGTGGCACCCGCCTGGCGTAGCGTGATCCGCGTCAATTCGGAGGGGCGACCGAGCCGCAGCGCGAAGCCGGGCCACAGCGCGGTGCCATTGTTCACGTAAAGCGTCATCCCGTCGACGTCGTAACGACCCGAAACGTAGCCGGCGTTGGCGCGTGCGGCCAGCCGGTCGATCCCCAAAATCAGTCCTCCGTGCGTGTGTCCGGACAGTTGCAGAGCCACGCCGAGCTTCGCGGCGTGCCGTGCGTCGCTCGGCTGGTGATCGAGCAGGATGACAGGGACGCCTTTGGGAGCGCCTTCGAGGACTGCGGCAAGGTCTCGGACGGGATGTCCGGTGCGGCGCGACGCCCGGTCGGTGATGCCGGCGAGAACCAGCTTGCTTCCGTTGCGATCGAGAACGATGTGCCTGTTCTCAAGCGACAGCAGACCCAACGCGGCGAAGTGCGCCATCCACGTGCTGTAGCCGAAGATGTATTCGTGATTGCCGGAGATCACGTAGACGCCGTCGGTCGCTTTCAGGTCTCGCAGCGGCTCGATGTCGGCCCGCCGCGCATCGAGCGTGCCGTCGATCAGATCACCCGTGATCGCGATCAGGTCCACGCCGAGCTCGTTCGATCGCTCGACGACGGCGCGCGCCCATGACGCGGGAAACAGCCGGCTGATGTGGAGATCGGTCAGTTGCAGAATGGTGTAGCCGTCGAATTGGCGCGGAAGTCCGCGGATACCGACTTCGATATCCTTCAGCGGCGGAATCCGCATCGCCTGATGGACGCCGATCGCGGCCGCGACGGCAGCCAACGCAGCCAATCCGTAGCGGACGCCGTCGGGAGCGCTCACGATGCCGCCGTGGATCAGAATTCCGAACAGAAGTCCGACATCGAGCACCAGTTGCATCAGCGCCAGCAGGACGATCGCGCCGAACGCCCAGTTGAAGAGGACGACCACCGGACGTGGAAACTCCGGAGAGAATACCGAGCCCGACGAGAGCTTGCTCCAGCGGTGAAACTGCAATGCGACCAACGCGAGCGCCGCCACCACGATCTTGATCGAGAGCGGCAGCTGCAGCGGCCAGATGAAGCGGGTCAGGATCAGCAGATAGATCAGGCCGAATATGAGTTGGGGAATCGGTTCGCTCCGGATTTGACTCGGTGCGGCTTTCGTACACGAACTCCAGCACCATCTCGACCCGAATTAGCTTCGGCCAGGACGCCGGTCAGGCCGCTTCCTCGGCGCGGTCGGGCGCGCAACCTTCCCGCTTGAGGTTCATGAGGTTCAGCAGGTGGCCTGTCGCCCTCGCATCGCACAGCGCACGGTGGTGCGTCTCGAGTTCGATACCGTAAAGCTCGCACAGCTTCCCGAGACCGTACGATTTGTGTCCGGGGTAGCGCCGACGCATTCCGGCGACGGTGCATAGCTTCGGAAACCGGAAACGACGATCGAGCCGTTCGTATTCATGGCTTATGAAGCCATAATCGAAGTTGACGTTGTGAGCGACAAATATCCCGTCGCCCATGAACCGCATGAAGCTGTCCGCGACCTCGGCGAATATCGGCGCGCCGCGGACCATCTCGTTCGTGATGCCCGTGATCTGGGTTATCTTGGCCGGGATGGCTCGCTGCGGATTCACCAGGGAATGCCACTCGTCGACGACCTGATGGTTGCGGATCTTCACCGCGCCGATTTCGGTTATCCGATCGCCGGACGCCCAACCGCCCGTCGTCTCGACGTCGACCACGACGTAGTCCTGCTCGGGATCGAATCTGTAATCGACCCGGCCGATCTCCGCGACGATGCCGGCGTTTCCTAGCTGCCGCAACCGAGTGAGCTGGTTGCGGCGGATCACGTCGCCCTCGGCCTTGATCTCCATGAAGGAGACGGCGCCGTCCTTTTCCAGCATGAGATCCGGAAACCCGTCGCGCGTGTCGCGGAAGTTCTGGCACAGCGAGCGCAGGATCGTCGAAATCCCTTCCCCGCTGGTTCCAGACAGCAGCAGTCGCAACGCGTCGACATCGACGTGGTCCCAGGCGAAGATGCCGTTCGGACGGCCCCAGTTCGCGGCGATCGGGCGCAGCAGCAGATTGAACGCGCTTCCTGATCGAACGGCCTCCAGCTTGGAGTCGATCTGGGCCGCAAACCGATGCGCGAAGCTCCGGTCATTGAGGCAGTGCGGCACCCAATCGAAACTGCTGTGAAGAAGATCGGACTCGAACAGTTCGTCCCAGAACAGCAGCCCGAACAGCGAATGCCAGAGAGTGTTCTCCGCGAAGAAGACCCGATAGCCCCTGCGGCGCATCACGCCGGCGACGCCCGCCTCCGGATTGCCGCGATAGGCGTCGTCGACGGTCAGCGTGACGCCGGCGCGAAGAAGTTCGGTGCATGATCCGGTCCGGCGACCGCCGAATTTCCGCGCGTAGAAATCCGTTGCGAAAACGAATTCGCCGTCGCTGGCCGGATCGTCGATCATCCGCCGCAGCAGATCCTCGGCATCGGTCTTGTCCCCGGCACCGTAGAGCAGACGGACCAACCGCTCATTGCATTCCGGCGACGAACCGGCGCGATAGAGTTGCCTGGCGAGATCCTTCTCTCCGAGCTTCTCGAAGAACTGACCGACCTGACAGGCGGCGCGGCTCCGCAGATCGGCGGCGTAGTCGCTCGGGCAATTCGGACCTCCGAAGATGTCACCGATTGCGCCTTGGTAGATGCCGGTCGACTTGACCTCGATCCGGTCGAGCAGCCGGCTGTAGTGGAAGCATGCCCTCGCCTCTTCCCCGTCCGTGAAGCGGGCCCTGAACGAAGTTGCCTTGTTGGTCCGCATGATGCCCAGATCTCGCAGGGCGAAGTTCTTCAGATCCTCCTCCGTCTTGCCGAAGTACAGGTAGAGCAGGAATTCGAGCGGACGGACGTCATCCAGCGCGATGAACTTCGCCGCCCCGCAATGCTCGGCGGCGACCTCGAACGGAACGTGGGTAAGGAAGTAGTCGGCCAGCTTTGCTTTCGGCCAGGAGACGCGGATGTCCGTCCGCCCCGCCGCCTTTGCGCCCGCGACCAGGATGTCCTTGGGCAGGCATGCGACGAAGGCGGCGTAGTCCTCCGCCTTGAGGGTTCTGGCTTGGCCGCATGCCAGGAGGTCGTCGGCCGCGCGTTCCACGTCGGAAATCTCGGCGTACCGAAAGAGCGTCCTGTTGAAGATCGCGCCGCGCCGATTGACCATCCGGATCAGCAGGCATTGCGCGTCCTTGGAAAGGCTTTGAAACCGCAAGACGAAGGCGTCGTGCTCGTCCGTCAGGATTGGGCCGTAGGTGGTCCTGACGAACGACAGCATTTCGAGGAAATGATCGTGATAGTAATAGACAGGTAGATCCGGCCTTTTCATTCGCAGCGCCCTTCGGGCCTTTCTGGATCGCACGAGGACATGAGGGAAACGCCCCGCTTGGTGGCTTGCCGCCGCGCGGAAAACGTTCTATCTTTGTTCCAGACGCGTCCGATTTGTCAAGGCGCCGGGACGGCCGCAAAAATCACCAGAGCGCGATGGACGAAGACCGCCAGCGGAAGATCATCCACGTCGACATGGACGCCTTCTACGCATCCGTCGAGCAGCGGGACAATCCGGATCTCCGCGGCAAGCCGGTCGCCGTCGGCGGGTCCCGCGAGCGCGGCGTCGTGGCGGCCGCCAGCTACGAAGCCCGCAAGTTCGGCGTCCGGTCGGCAATGCCGTCGGTGACGGCCAAGCGGCAGTGTCCCGACCTGATCTTCGTGAAGCCGCGCTTCGAGGTCTACAAGGCCGTCTCGCAGCAGATCCGAGAGATCTTCGCGGAGCACACGGCGATCATCGAGCCGCTGTCGCTCGATGAAGCCTACCTCGACGTGACCGAAAATCTGCAGAACATCCCGTTTGCGCGCGACGTCGCGCTCGCGATTCGCGCCAGGATCAAAGAAGTGACCGGTCTCAATGCATCAGCCGGCATCTCCTACAACAAGTTTCTGGCCAAGCTCGCCTCCGACCACCGCAAGCCGAACGGCCAGTACGTCATCACGCCGGAGATGGGACCGCCCTTCGTCGAAGCCCTGCCCGTCGGCAAATTCCACGGCATCGGACCGGCGACGAGCGCGAAGATGAACTCGCTCGGTCTGCACACCGGCCTCGATATGCGCAATCAGACGCTGGAGTTCATGCAGGCGATTTTCGGCAAGGCCGGCGCGTACTACTATTGGATCTCGAGAGGTGTCGACAACCGCGAGGTTCGTGCCAACCGGATTCGGAAGTCGGTCGGCGCGGAAAACACCTTCTCCAGCGACCTGACGGAATTCGACGCCATGCTCTCAGAATTGCAGCCGCTGATCGACAAGGTCTGGCGGCATTGCGAGGAAAAGGGCTCGAGAGGCCGCACGGTGACGCTCAAGGTCAAATTCGCCGACTTCGAATTGATCTCGCGATGCCGGACGGTGGCCAGCCTCGTCGGCAGCCGCGGGGAGTTGGAGTTAGCAGCATCGGATCTGTTAAAGGCCATCTTCCCGACTAGAAAAGCGGTCAGACTGCTGGGCGTGTCGATCTCCGGATTTGTCGACGCACAAGACGGGTGCCCGCTTCAGATTAATCTGCTTTAACGCAACGGTGTCCGCCAGATACTTCGGCGCCGCCGGCTCTATTTTTCCGAAGCGGCCCCCAGCAATAGGATTACAGAATGGCGCGCGTCTTCGTGACCGGTTCCGCCGATGGCCTCGGAAAGATGGCCGCCGAACTTCTGATCGAGCAAGGGCACAAGGTCGTGCTGCACGCCCGAAGCAATGCGCGCGCGGACGAGACACGCAAGAAGATTGCCGGCGCGGAGAACATCGTCGTCGGCGACCTGGCGAGCATCTCGGAGACGAAATCCGTTGCCGACCACGTCAACAAGCTCGGAAGTTTCGATGCCGTCATCCACAACGCGGGTATTGGCTACCGAGAGCCAAATCTGGTGAAAACAGTGGACGGCCTGCCTCAACTCTTCGCCGTGAACACATTGGCTCCGTACATCCTCACCGCCCTCATCAAGATGCCGAAGCGGTTGGTATATCTGTCCTCCGGAATGCATTACGGCGCCGGATCGCATCTCGAAGATATGCTGTGGGAGAAACGGCGCTGGAACGGCTCCCAGGCATACGCCGAGACAAAGTTTCAGGACGTTCTGCTGGCGTTCGCGGCGGCCCGCCTGTTTTCCGGGGTGAAGTCGAACGCCTTGGAGCCGGGATGGGTCCCCACCAAGATGGGTGGCGCCGGTGCACCCGACGACATCGACAAGGGGCACCGCACGCAGGTCTGGTTGGCGACGAGCGATGAACCAGCCGCGACGATTTCCGGAAGGTACTTCTTTCACCAGAAGCTTCGTGATCCGGATCCAATCACAAAGGATGTTGATCGACAGTGTCTACTGCTCGAATTGTGTCACAAAGTTTCAGGGGCTGCTCTTCCCAAATCGTAGCCTCTTGTTAGATCGCGTCAGGTAATGCGACAGGTAGAATTGGGCGAATGACCGCTTTGCGCCAAAAGCTGCCGACCAGAGACGGCCGCTTGGGTGAGCTCAAAGGTCAAGACGGTTTTGAAGTTATGGTCTTCGGCTCGCTATAGAGCGACGCGGAGGGCAGGATGGCGGAGGAACTGTGATGCCTACCCGCCATCGGCGTGCGGGGAATAAGTTCGGCAGCCCCGACCTTGCAAGGGGAAGCGTTTCAATTCGGAGATAATTTCATGAATGATCGAATTACTAATTTACGGCAGTTCGAGGCGGGGGGACCCGCCTCGATCGTGTCAGTGACAGGCAGCATCTGCAGGAGAACACGTATGACGAATTCCGTAGATAAACCGCCTCCCGCAGTCGGGGCCTATTGGATCAAGGAGGAAGATTATCCTGCGTTGCTGCAGCTTTTCGACGATGGCGACAAGATGCCACCGAACTGGAAAGAATGGCTGAAGATGGCCGAGGAAATGGAACAGGGGCTCAAGGCCTATGGACACGTCGTGCTGCGTGTTTACATCGACCCCTCCACATTCCCGGACTGGTGCGCCGCCAATGGCACAAGCCCGGGCAGCACCGGACGCGGAAAGTTCGTCGCGGCGGCGGTAACCGAGAGATATGGCCGACAGGCATGACCAGCACCCGACGCCGACCTCGAAAAAACCGACCTCGAATCGTCATCCAGGGGACCTGCTCTGCCAGTACCCGAATCCGGTCGGCACGGAAATTAAACTAGATGCATTCTGCATCCGTCGAACTATTGTTCGTCATCGAACAACAAGGCGGAGCAGTTTCATGATACGGAAGGCAAACCCTCTGGTGCTCCTGGGATTTGGCCTGTGCCTCGCCAGCGCAACGTACGCGCAGCAGGCGGACCTGGGTTCGCCCGACCTGGTTCTGATCAACGGAAAGGTCCTGACCATGGACGATAAGTCATCCGTCGTTGAGGCGGTGGCCATTCTGGACGGCAAGCTGCTCGCAACAGGAAGCAATGCAAGGGTCAAATCCATGGCAGGCGCACGGACACGCGTGCTTGACCTCGCCGGCAAGCTGGTTGTTCCCGGCTTGATCGATACCCACGCGCATTTCAAGGCCGCCGGCCTTTCGGAATACGTCGTGACCATGGGCAGGGCCAAGACCGTCGCCGAGGCGCTCGATGCGATCAAGACATTCACGGCCAAAAAGAAACCGGGCGAATGGATCGTGGGTGGCGCCTGGCATCCGCCGTCCCAGCTCGCCGAGAAGCGCTATCTCACCAGACAGGAAATTGATAGCGTCGCGCCTAACAATCCGGTCTACCTGCGAACCGTCGGTCACTTTTCGATGGCGAACAGCCTGGGGCTGCAGAAGGCGGGCGTCGATAAGAACACGCCGAACCCAAGCGGCGGATCGTTCGAAAGGGACGCTTCCGGAGAGTTAACCGGTATTCTCGTCGAGACGGCGATCGATCTGGTCGAGAAGGCCGTTCCGCCGTGGAGTGAAGACGACGAGATCCGGCAGTTCAAGATCGCCGAGGCGGTGCTCAACAGTGTCGGGATTACGAGCGTTGTCGAGGGAGCAACCGAAGCCCGGGACATAAGGACGCTTCAGAAGATCGCGGCTTCCGGAGAAGCCACGCTCCGGGCAGGCCTGATGTTCCGGCCAGAGCCGCCGGCGGAGATGTCCACATGGGAAGCGATCATGTCCGGCAACGGCGCCACGTCCGGATTCGGTGACGACTGGCTGAAGTTCGCCGGCATCAAGATCTTCTACGACGGCGGGATGACGCTGAAGACGGCGCTGACGCGCGATATCTATCCCGACTCGCATGACGACTACCATGGCATCGCGCAGCAGACGCCCGAGCGGTTGAAGCAGCTGGTGTCGATCTGTAACCGGTACAACTGGCGCGTCGGCGTCCACGTCGTGGGCGACCGCGGTATCGACCATGTGCTGGACGCCTTCGAGGCGGCCGACAAGGAAAAGTCGATCCGCGACCGGCGCTTCATCCTGATCCATGCAAGCCTGATCAGGCCCGAACAGATGGAGCGCGCCCACAAGCTGGGTGTCCGCGTCGATTTTCAGAACGTGTTCATGTGGGACAAGGCCGCGACAGTAGAGCGCTTCCTCGGGCGCGCGACGGCGGACCGCGCCGTGCCGACGAAGACCCTGATCGAGAAGATGGGTATCGACAGTCTTGGAGCTGGAACCGATTTCCCGGTCAATCCCGTCAACCCGCTCCTCAACATGTACATCATGGTGACGCGGAAGGACTCCAATGGCAACGTTTACGGCGCATCCGAAGCCATCAGCCGCGAGCAGGCGCTGCGTCTCTATACCAGCGCCGCTGCACGCTACACGTTCGAGGAAGGGCGGAAGGGCACGCTCGAGCCGGGAAAGCTGGCTGACCTCGTGGTTCTCTCGGCGGACTATTTGACCGTGCCGGAGGATCAGATCAAGGACATCAAGGCCGATGTGACGATCGTTGGCGGAAACGTCATATTTCAGCGCTGAGCCGCGGCGCCGGTCAGCGAGACCATAACGATCGAAGGCATGGGCACCTGGGCGAACGACCGCTTCGCGCCAGAAGCTGCCCATCGGAGTTTTGAGATCCAACTTCCGCTTTCACCCCGAAAGCAGACTTAATTCGGAAATTGGGGCATGTCCGAAATGTGCCAATTCCGAACTCATGCACCGCAACAAATTCGTCCTCACGTCTGGCAGCCTGCCGACGTTTGGTCGAACGCCGATTACTGGCTGGCAAGCCGAGCCAAGCCGTGCAGTATCGGAGCGATTGACAGTCATCGCGCGGAGGACCGTCACGTGCTGTCAGACCACGAACGCAGGTTTCTGTTGACGCGACGGGTCGGGCATCTTGCCACGGCCGATAGCCGGGCCATTCCGCACGTCGTGCCGGTGTGCTTTACGCTTTCGCAAGGCACCCTTTACATCACCATCGACGAGAAGCCGAAGCGCGTGGCTGGACCAGCACTCAAGCGCGTCCGCAACATCGAGCGCAACCCGATGGTCGCTATCGTGGTTGATCGGTACGACGAAGACTGGACCCAGCTTGGCTGGGTGATGTTGCGAGGACGGGCTGAGATCCTGCGCGCTGGGACGGAGCACGATCGCGCGCAGGAGCTACTACGCTCTCGGTACCGCCAGTTGGCGGCGATGCAGATCGCCGAACGTCCCGTCATCGCGGTCCGCCTAGAGCGGGTGACGAGTTGGGGCAACCTGTCCGTGGGCGCGGACGAGGCCGACTATGATGGTCAAGCCTAGAGGCTGTTGCGACCGTGATGGCGTAAGTCCCGCTCGCCGCACCCCGAGATCCTGTAATGCCGCCCGATACGCGAAGCTCGGCATCGCCGCGATGAGGGCCTGGGACAAACACCGGTACGTCCTCTCATTTCTCTGATAGAGTTGAAACGGACATTGGTTCGCGCCCCTGATGTGTGCGACAGCACGTGCGGTCGCGTGTGATGGAGCTTGGCCGCAACCGAGGAGCACTGAACATGCATGTCGGGCTTACGATGTTTCCGACGGATTACGCAATTCCACCGCACGACCTTGCCGTGGCGGCGGAGGCGCGAGGTTACGATTCATTGTGGTTGCCGGAGCACAGTCATATTCCCACCAGTCGCAAATCGCCGTGGCCCGGCGGCGCCGAGCTGCCGAAGTATTATTACGATACCTACGATCCGTTCCTCTCGCTGGCGGCTGCCGCCGCGGTGACGAAAACCATCAAGCTTGCGACGGGGATCTGTCTTGTCGTCGAGCGCGATCCAATCCACACCGCCAAGGAGGTATCGACCGTCGACCAGCTTTCCTCGGGCCGGTTCATTTTTGGCGTTGGCGGGGGTTGGAACGAGGAGGAGATGGCCAATCACGGCACTGCGTTTGCAACCCGCTTCAAGCTGATGGGTGAGCGGATCCAGGCGATGAAGCAAATCTGGACGCAGTCGACGGCGGCATTCGACGGCGAATTGGTCAAGTTCGAACCCATGATGCAGTGGCCCAAACCGGTTCAAAAACCTCACCCGCCCATCGTTGTTGGGGGCACATTTCCCCACGCAGCAAAACGGGCGATCGCCTATGGCGATGGCTGGATTCCCATCGGCGGGCGTGCGCTGGATCCGCTCGAGGTGCTGCCGCAATTCCGACAAATGGCAAAGGACGCCGGCCGCGATCCCGCGTCGCTCTCCTTCAACGTCTTCGGGGCGCCCCGAGACCTGGAGGTGCTGAAACGCTACCGTGACGCCGGCGTTGATCGGGTCGTCCTGATGCTTCCGCCCAAGCCCCGAGACGAGATTTTGCCCATGCTGGATGAAAGCGCAGCCCTCCTGACGGCGCTCTAAACTGTCTGTCAGTTCATCACCCGACGGAACCAAAGCTCAGGACTGCAGCCGGCCGCCGTCCCCGCAATGAACTCCTCTTCCTTTTTGAGGGCCACGCCAAACCTTATGGCTGGGCAATTAAGAGACCTTCGCTCCAACAGGCATTTGAAGGGGGATGGCCCGGCCCCGAAAGCGTGACTCGGAGAGTCCGCTAAGGTCCTGGAAACGGACATCGTCAGGATGGGTCGGCATGTCTCAAGCCTGCCAGGAGCGCGATAATCGGCTTGGCCGTGATTCGACTAGGTCGGTGTCACGAAACGTCAACTGGTACGACATCTCAAGAGTTCCCCATTATCGACCGTCGACTACTGGCCGAGAGGAACGCTCCGAATTAGCTAGACGGAAGCAAGAGGTCGGCGAGCCGTTTCCGATGATGGGACGCATCGCCAAAGGCATACTGCAGCCAAAGCGCACGGCGCAGGTAAAGCTGCGCGTCACAATCGTATGTGAAGCCAAAGCCACCATGAAACTGGATCGCCCGGTCACCCGCGAAAACAAAACTGTCTCCTGCCTCAACCTTCGCCATTCGAAGCGCGATCTCGGCATCCTCGCCGGCGGCGATCAGCGATGCGGCGTGGTAAACGTGTGAGCGCGTGCGCTCCAGTCCTATGAGGATATCGGAGCAGGTATGCTTGAGCGACTGATAGCTGCCGATCTTTCGCCCAAAGGCAGATCGCGTATTGAGATACTGAACGATGACGTCCAGCACGCCAGCAATCCCGCCTGCCGCCTCGGCCGTAGCAAACAAGAGCGCGGCGTCCCGAATGGCTTTGAGCGTGACGCGTGCTTTTTCGCCTGAGATGAGTGACGAGGTCGGAACGCTGACACCGGTCAGATCAACGCTATAGGCACGACGGGTTTCATCGATGACGGTCTCCCGCGTCCTGCGCTCGCGCGGAAGATCGGTTGCCCTCACAATCGCGAGCGCCGGCGCTCCGGCCAGCGAAACCGAAACCAAAACGAAGTCAGCGACCGCGGCATCGCAAACCAGTGTCTTGGTTCCGCTTAATCGCGCCGCATCGCCCGCGATCTCTGCCGAGCTTTCGATATGTTCGAGGTTCCAATCCCCGTCGCTTTCGAACAACGCGACCGTGCCGACTGAGCCTTGGCAGATCTGCGGCAGCAGGTCGCGCTGCTGCTGATCGGTGCCTCCGACCAGCAAGGCTTGAGCGAAAAGCTGGGTGGAGACGAACGGTGTCCCGGCGAGATGCCGGCCCATCGGCTCGACGATGACCGTGACGTCGGCAAGCGAGAGTCCGCTGCCGCCGAAGCGCTCCGGCACGGCGATGCCGAGCCAGCCGAGCTCAGCTATCTCGCCCCAAAGCTCCCGATCGACCCCAGACTCCGACGCGATCTGCCTGCGGACGGTCGCTGTGGGACTTTTCTCGCGGAAAAAATTCGTCGCGATGTCGAGCAGCATCGCCTGCTCATCGGTGAACGTGATCTTGTTACTCAGTTGCGACATCGCATCAGTCCTTCGGCAGTCCGAGCACACGTTCGCCGATGATATTGGCCTGGATCTGGCTGGTGCCGCCGCCGATCGTCGAAGAGAACGAGTTGAAATATGAGCGTTGCCACAGGCCACCGTCGATCGCTCGATCGTCGCCCACGAAGCGCACGGCATTCGCCCCCTGTAGGGATAGAGCGAACTGCAACAGCCGCCGCCGGTGTTCGCTGACGCGTAACTTTGTGGAAAGTCCGATCGCGGTCGGCCGCTCGCTGCACAACGCTGCGATTTCGCCGCGCTTGGCACACAAGCGGTCGCCCTGATCTTCGACCATGAAGCGGACGATCTGGTCACGGATCGCGGGATCCTCCAGCGCGGGCCGCCCGTCGCGCCGAGAGCGGCGCGCAAGCTCGACCACGTCACCGAGGCTGAGCGCCACGCGGCTGACACCGCCGCCCTGGCCGCCGGTAACGCCGCGTTCGAAGGTCAGGGTTAGCATGGCCATCTTCCAGCCTTCACCTTCCTTCCCCATCAGGCTGTCGGCCGGGATGCGCGCGTCGGTGAAGAAGGTCTGGTTGAAGCCGTACTCGCCCGTCAGTTTCTTTATCGGCTGCGGCTCGATGCCCGGCGTCTTCATCGGCACGAGAAAGAACGAGAGGCCGTCGTAGCGCGGCTTCTGCGGATTGGTTCGCGCCAGCAGGATCATGTATTTGGCGTAGCTGCCGAGGCTGGTCCAAATCTTCGAACCGTTTAGGACGTATTCGTCGCCGTCACGCTTCGCCGCGAGTTGGCTATTGGCGAGGTCCGAACCCTGGTCCGGCTCGGAAAACCCCTGGCACCAGATGTCCTCGGCGTTCAGGATGCCCTTGATGTAGCGCTTCTTCGCCTCCTCGGTGCCCCTCGCCAGGATCAGCGGGCCTGCCCAATTGAGGCCGATGGTGTTGGGTACGAAAGGCACCTTCTGCCGCGCCATCTCGGCGTTGACGATGTCCTGATAGATCTGCGGCCGCCCGTGGCCGCCATATTCGCTCGGCCAGGCCATCCCAAGATATCCGGCGTCATAGATCTTGCGTTGCCAGTTACGCAAAAACGCGAACTGCGCGTCCGAGCCGACTTCCATAAAGGATTCAGGCAACAGAAAGCCCGGGTCCGGTGGACGATTCTCGCGAAACCAAGCCTCGACCTCATGCCGGAATTCGTCAAGCTCACTCATTTGGTCGTTGCCTCTCGACAATTTTCTTCAGCTCTTGCCTATCCAGCGCGGCGGACCCTTTTTACAAAACGCGGCCATTCCTCTTCATTCTCATCGACCGGGTGATTGAATGTGGATGCCTGTGATCCGCGGCGGACGTTGATTTAGATCAAAATCGGTACGCGTACCGAATCCCAAATCCCGCCGTCCGCGACAGTGCTCAATGGTCGCGGTAGGGACGAGGATTTCTCCTCGCCCCCCGCACAGATCCCGGCGTGCGCTGCTAACGCACCGGGCTCCTCCCTCGGGTCGGACGTCGCACGATGAACGATTCAGTCACAATGCTCGGCTTTCAGGGTCCGGCGCAGTCGTCCCCCGCGCTGGTCGACGCGATCAACTCCGGGTTGCCCACGCCGTGGTAGTCCTTTCGTGGAAACGAATCACGAAGGTAGCGGCCAAAGTCATCACTACTCGGTTATCGTGCCGGTAGCCGCTCGCAAGCAAGCTTACGATCAATATGCCGGGATACGACAGCAATGCTGGCTTGATCAGCATCATCGCGAGTGACAGCATCCGAGCTATCGGGGGTCGTTGGCCCCGACACACTGGCAACGCACTCGCGCCTCATGGAGGCCGTGCGTCCCATGGCAAGGCAGGCACGGCTGCGCTCGACGCAGTTAACCTCCACGCAACAAAACGCAACGAAAAGCCGTTGGGTTAACCCCCAGCGGCTTTTGCGCATGCGGCCTCCTCCGGGCGGTCTTTTGGTTTGTGCGCAACGCACCGATGCGAACGGAAAAACAAATGCTTTTCGATCCAACTTGCGGGGTTTGGCAAAAGCGCAGAGCCTGTAGCGGAGGGGCTTTTCAATATTTCATGGGAGAGAAGCATGTCAGTAGCTGTTCAATATGTAGTCAAGCCAAACCCCGGAACTGATCCCGCCAAGATTACCGAGCTCGCCAAAGAAGGCGCTGCCCTCTGGCGCAAACACGGCGGAAAAGTAACCTATTGGGCTGTCGCCGTTGGTGAAGTTGGAAATCGGGTGTTGTCGATAACGTTCGAAAACTTTGCAGCATACGGCGCGGCTGTTGATAAGATGGGTGAGGACAAAGAAGTTCGAGCTTGGCAAGCTAAGAGGATGAAGGCGGGCTATACCACGTGGGTGCGTTCTAACATGGCGACTGAGATCGAAATCTGACGAAAGGTTTGACCCGATGAATCGAGAAGCCGCCTCAGGGCGGCTTCTTCTGTTTGGTGCGCCCAGCATGGGCGCACTCTTATGGGTGCAAGTCCCATCGTGAGTTGATCACAACGAGCGAAGTGAAGCGAAACTGCAAGAGGGCGACCGATTGTGGGGAGGAAGCGTGGAGCGAAGCTGCGGGCCGATGAACAAGAACCGGATAGAAGGCGTTGCCGACCAGGGCGAGCGGGCCAGAAACCGCGAAGCTCTCGTGATCAAGGGGAAGCGGCGTAGATCCGGCGGTGGTGCAGTGAAGGAGTGCGTTCTTACCTGGGGAGATCTCGCCTTGTGCCCGAAAGGGCGACGGTGTCGAGCCGGAGCGAGAAGTCAGCCGAGGTTGTAGTAGTCGGCGGTGAAGCCAGAAGGCTGAACGGCGGCGAAGATACGCCACGAAGCGAACGGATCCTCGATGTTCTTCATCTATCTAAAAAAGCTCCCGAGCTGACCGAATAACGTTTCGGTTCGACAACCGACACTAATATCGTTGCCGTACCTGGCGGTCCAGAGTTAGCTACGTCGGCGCCAATCGCTTTCCATTCGGAGGTCGCCGCAACCGCTTTTACCGAATGAGAGCAGGACCAAGCCTGATTATACCGGGAGAAGAACCGCCATCCACAGGGACAATCGCGCCGTTGAAGGTAATGCATGCGAGCGACGACAAGCCTGCTCCCTAGCGGATTTGAGGAAGAGGGCGTCACCTTTTGGCTATCCGCGCGAGCGCGTGTTCCGGCAGGCGGCCAGGGTCAAACTGCCACACGACGCAAAGACTCCGTCATGTCCGTCCTTGCACCGATAACGAACTCGGTTTCTACTATGCGCGGCGGGTCATATCTTCCCGCCCCTAAGGAGCAAATCCTTGCCCCGCCTAACCGACCAAGGCTTGCAGAAAATAAACGATCTGGCTCAGCATTACGGAGTCAGTGCCGACGCGGTGATGACGTTGTTGCAGGCCCTCCTGAACAGCAAAGGCGCGATGGCGCAGTTTGACCATCGCGAACTGGGTGGTGTCGGGCAGTGGATGCCGGGTGGCATGACGATGGTCGGCGACATGTTCAATCACGGCCTCAAGGCGAAGGTCGACGGCTTGTGTTCCGAGCTGTCACAAATCTTGGCTGGGCAACCCTTCGTGCCGTTCGCCGCGGGCTTTCAGTCACAGTCACAGCGTCAGGGTGGCAGCCAGCAGGAGGGCGGCCACGACATCTTGGATACAGGTACGGTCAGCTTATTCGTACCAGAGACATCCGGCCGAGCGTCGGGTCAATGGTGGCCAGCGGAACTGGGGTTCCCCAACGGGGCTGGCGCGCAGAACCAAATCCGCTATGCCTATTTCAACCAGAACCATCGATTAGCAGTAGAGCTGAATGGACACGTAACCGTCTACGATACGCTAGATCACCAGATCAGCGGCGTCTCTCAGCAGCAGGGGCGCGGCGGTTCGCTTACCCTTACCAGTCAGCGCGGGACAGTTAGCGTCTCAACTCTGCCGGTCGTCTCGGTAGACGGCGCACAAGCCAAGACTCCGGAACCACGTATGGCGCCTGCTAACGAGCCGTATCGGCCCGACAGTGCCCGGGAAACCGACCTCTTCGCCAAGATCGAGCGCCTGGCCGAATTGCACAAGAAAGGCATTCTCTCATCGGAAGAATTCGCAGCCAAGAAGGCGGAGCTTCTCTCCCGGTTGTGAGCGTGAATCAAGAGATTCAGGGAGGTTTGCGGACGACCGCTTTGGTCTGCATTCCGGACTCAAGTCGGACATCGCGTGAGGTCGGAAAAGTGCCATGTATGGACGGCGCCCGCGGTGCAAGTGGAATCTGACATTTCAGCGAAGCGTTCGGGTGCAGCCATGTATCCGGCCTTTGAATGCAGCCGCTATGGCCGCTGGCCCTGATGTGATCCGCTGATCGGGTCCCAACCAAAAACACGCGTTCTTTCTTCGCGTGGCACTTTACGGGTTTTTCCAATCGACGGTCTCGACCGTTTCGCATCAATGTCGTCATCACCCCTGCAGTTCGTGAACGCACGGACGCAACCTCATCCTCCCATTGCCGAGCACCTTATCAGGCTGCCACGAGTTGGGGCGCTCGGTAGGTCCCGCCCTTGGCCAGCAATGCCCAAGCGATCCGCGCCATCTTGTTGGCCAGCGCGACTGCGACGACCTTGAACGGTCGCCTAGCGAGAAGCTGAGTGAGCCAGGGATACGTCTCTGGCTGCTGGCGCGCACGCCGCACGACGGCATGAGGTCGCGATATCGTGGGGTTTGCACTAATCACCGAGGCGAGCCAGTGTATCTCTATCGCCTCAATACCTCGGCTGATGATGCGCGTCGGCTGCTCCTGGTCTACCTGGCGCGGATTACTCGCCGAGCACCCCGAATTCTATCATTTGCTGGCCAACAGCTGTACCATCAACATCGTGCGTTACGCGAACGCCGCCGGCCGGGGCGGCGGGTTCAAGCTGCGCCACCTGCTCAACGGCCTGGTCGACGGCTACCTCTATGACTCGGGCCGTATCGACGCCACCTTGCCGTTTGAAGAACTTCGGCGACGATCCCTGATCAATGAGGCGGCGCGGGCGGCCGATGGGGACCCCGATTTCTCGCAGAGAATACGGACGTCCCTGCCGACTATGCCTCACTGAAGCATACCTTGAGACTACGCCGTGAGTTGGGACTAAAATATCATTTCACTTCGGATTCTCGCGCTAAATTCTCGCCGCTTCATCGCCACACCCATTCCCCGAACGTAACAAACTTGTGGGTATCCGTAAGCATCGGTTCCAAATATTCGCGTGATCGATCCGACGTCCGTTGTTGGTCAAGCGCGTCATTTTGATCGCCGGCCGACTACTTCCGGTCTTCCCCTGCAAACGGACATCGTTAGGGCCGGTCGCCATGTCTCAAAGGTGCCAACAACGGAGCGCATATTCGATCACTTTGTCGCAAACGGTCGAGCCTTGCTGCGATGGTCATTCGGGCAGCCCGGCTTGCCGCAATCCTTTCTCGAATTGCGAGAGGTCTTCGGCCCGCCGATAAGGGCCCACCACGTCTTTGAGAGTGGAAACGCGTAGCGGGGGATTGGGTTGCCGCAGCCGATCCACCGCCTTACGAGCCTGCTCCGGCCGTCCGGCCATTGCATTGCTTGCGGCGGCGATACGTAATCCTGGTTGATAGTCCGGATAGTCCTGCAATGCCATTGCCGCCCACGATGCCGCTTCGTCATAGCGGCCCAGAAAGAAATGTGCGTGCGCGGCCGCGGCCCGCATTGCTGCGATACGCGGATCAAGGGGGTTCAGGCGCATCGCACGCGCCAAGTGCTCGATCGCCAGTTTCGGTTCCCCGAGATAGTTTTTCACCCAGCCGCCGTAAAACCATGCCTCGGCCAAGTTAGAATTGAGCCCCAGCGCGCGATCGATTAAGGCCGCGCCTCCCCCAAGATCGCGTACAACAAACGTTACCGCCCACCCGCTTGCGGCGAGCGCAATCGCATCATCTTTGCCCAGTTCAACCGCTCGCTGAGCGAGTTCAGCCACTTTGGCAATCTCGTTCCCTGTGACTGAAATCCAACCATTACCCTTGGCGAAGGCGTAGCAAAGGGCGGCACGACCGTAGGCGGCCGCAAAATCTGGATCGAGCTCAATCGCGCTGTTGAACAGGCGCAACGCCTCGTCGTTCGCTTGCCTGCCCGTAAACTGATAAAACCTGGCCAAACCGCGTAAATAGAGGGCATAGGCATCGAGACTGTCGGTCGGCTTGCGCTTGGCACGCTCGATCTCGGCTTTCTCTACCGCTGGCGCGATCGCCCCGACAACGCTCTCGGTTACCTGGTCTTGCAGATCGAAGGTGTCGCCGAGCCCACCATCAAACCGCTCTGCCCAAAGATGTGCGCCCGTAGCGGTATCGACGAGTTGTCCCGTGATGCGGACTCGATTTGCCGCTTGGCGAACGCTTCCTTCCAACACGTAGCGTACCCCCAGCTCGCGCCCGACCTGTTTCACGTCGACGGCGCGCCCTTTGTAGGTGAAGCTCGAGTTGCGGGCGATGACGAACAGCGCCTTGAAATGAGACAGCGCCGTGATGATGTCCTCGGCCATTCCATCAGCAAAGTAGTCCTGTTCCGAATCACCGCTCATGTTGGATTCGTTAAAGCCGTTTCAGGGCACCAATCCCACCCCCGTCACCGTCACGCCGTCCCTGCCTTTCCTACGCCCGCCTGGCAATCAATTAAACGGGCTGGGCAGGCGGCAGCAGATGAAGACGATGGCGATACCGTCATTGCGGATCTTGATGGCCTGCTTGGGCCAGGTCAGCCGCGGCAGCTGGCAGAGGGCAACCGCACTGGGATAGGCTAGCGCCTAAAGGAGACAGCCCGCCGGTTCACGCCGGCGGGCTGATGGCCCAATAATTCGACGTCAGCTATTGAAATCATGCGCAGACTCTTTCGTCAATCGGAAGGGCAGCAAATAATTGCGGTGAGGACTGAATGAACTTTTTTGCCCAGTTGGCCTGCGAGATTACTACTTAGTGAAGTTTAGTCCGTCGGGTGTTCTGTTCTAGAACATGCCAACCTTTGGAGACAAAAATGAGCACCGGTATTCATGCGATAAAGCAAGGCGACGTGTTGAAGGTTTTCAGGGCTGCTCGGCTAGCCGGTATGGAAATCGAACGCTACGAAATCGATCGGCAAGGGAACGTCGTCGTCTTCCCGCGCAACGGCGCGGCCTCCGATTCCGCGCGTCGAGAAATCGAAGGCGGGTCGGCAGCGATCGGTTGAGTGCCACCTAATGGCTCTCCCTCGCCGCGCTGTGAATGACGGCCTCTTTCCGAGCGAGAGCGAAATCGCTCGCCGCTTCAGTCAGGATCCGTCGACCTGGGCAAGCAAGGCCATCATCTTGGAGAGGCACGGATTTCCGCAGGTTGATCCATTGATGGGCGGGCGCTACTGGCCGGCCTGCACGGCATGGTGGAACAAGCGCTACGGGTTGGCTACCGTCGAGGTCTCGCAACCTGACGGAGGAGAGAACCTCGATGCCCTCGCATGAATTTAGAGCTGAATGCGCCCGGCCTGAAAAGGCGCGGCAAAAATAAGGACCGCCTTTATTGGATTGCCCGCGTCCGATATCGTCAAGGCGGGCTTCACGCCGCAAACTTGTTCGCCTGTGGTACAACATCGACGATCCTGCCGACCATCGTCTGATCGAGGCGCGTGCCAGCGCCTCGACGCCGAGATGAAGTCGTGGGCCCACGGCAAGAACAAAGCGCAGAAGCATTTCGATGGGACTGTCCTTGCGCTGAGCCGGCGATACCAGACCGACGACGAAAGCCCTTTCAAGACCCACAAATGGAATTGGCGCGAGCGTGAGACGCGCATTCTCAAAATGATCGAGGCCGCGTTCGGGGCGCGTTCTCTTGCTACGCTAGGCAATACGGACTTTCGACGCTGGTACGATGCCGCGAAGCAGCCGAAGACACGCCGGCGGTCCCGAGCGGATCGACCGCGCAGTGAAGATCATGAAGCTGTTGCGCCAGATGATAAGCTACGGCGCAGCGGCCGAGCTCGCACACTGCGAGCGACTGCTCGCCATTCTGAGCAAGATGCGGTTCAAGGGTCCGGCCCGTCGCAGAGTGAAGCTTGAACTTCATCACGTCGAGGCGTTCATTCCCAAGGCGATCGAGATGGACCGGCTGTCATTGGCACTTGGCACGGCCATTCAGTTCGAAACCATGATGCGTCAGAAGGATGTCATCGGGGAGTGGGAGCCGCTCGGCGACACCGATAAGGTCGCTCGGCATCGTTCTCAATGGTGGCCGTTGGGTGAACGGTCTGACGTGGGCTGACATTCCGCCGTCGATGGTGATCATGAAGGACACCACAAAGACCGGCGCGACCGTTGTTGCGGATTTGAAGCTCTGTCCGCTGGTGATGAAGGTCTTGTCCTTGGTTGCGCCGGACAAGCGCGTCGGGCCGCTTATCATCGACGAGAAGTCCGGCCGCCCCTACGCGGAAGATGGATACGCTCGGGAGTGGCGCATCGTCGCGACGAGCCGCCGGCATTCCGGACCACGTCAAAAACATGGATGCCCGCGCCGGCGCAATCTCGGAAGCTGACGAGGCGCTAGCACCGCTCGATGAAATTCGTTCGACGGCTGGGCATTCGCAGGCATCGACGACCCTTCGTTATGTTCGCGGCTCGGCGGGCAAGTCGAAACACGTTGCAGAACTTCGTCAGCTGCATCGTGACCGTAAACGAGACGAGAACGGAAACTAGGGAACGTGATGGGGAACGTGGGAACGCGAGATCAATAGTAGAGCGGCAAATCGATGAACTTGCTTGCAAATTTGGAGCGGGCGAAGGGAATCGAACCCTCGTATGCAGCTTGGGAAGCTGCCGTTCTACCATTGAACTACGCCCGCGCTCGGACCCCATGCTTAGCCGACCCCGGGCCATCCGCCAAGCGCCTACTCGCCCTTCCCGCACTCGTCCTTAATCGTCCCTCGGAGCTGCCCGTTGCGCCGCCACGGCCCCATAACTAGATTTGTGGGATGATCGCGACCACGCTCATCGAGCGCAAATCCATTTCCGTGTCCGACTTTCGCTGCAGCGCCGGGCCCGGCGACCGGCCGTTCGCGGAGCAGCATCGCTGTCACTCGATCTCCTACGTGCGCAAGGGCAGTTTCGGCCTGCACTGCCGCGGCAAGTTCAGCGAACTGGTGGCGGGGTCGGTGTTGATAGGCCATCCCGGCGACGAATACACCTGCACCCACGACCATGTCTGCGGCGACGAATGCCTCTCGTTCTTCATTGGGCCTGAGCTGGTGGAAGCGATCGGTGACAGCCGAACGCCATGGCAGGTCGGGTCCGTGCCGCCGCTGCCGGAACTGGTGGTGCTCGGGGAGCTGGCGCAATCGGCAGCAGATGGCAACAGCGACATCGGCCTCGACGAAATCGGCCAGGTGCTGGCGAGCCGCTTTGTCGAGGTGGTGTCCGGCAAGCCGCGCAAATCGGGCCCGGATGCGGCGCGCGACCGCCGCCGCGCGGTGGAAACGGCGCTGTGGATCGATGCGCATTCGCACCGTCAGATCAATCTGGAGAATGCCGCCGACCAGGCCGGCATCAGTCCGTTCCATTTCCTGCGGCTGTTCTCGGACGTGCTCGGCGTCACCCCGCATCAATATTTGCTGCGCTCGCGGCTGCGTCATGCGGCGCGGCGGCTCGCCGATGACGACAGCCCGATCACCGACATCGCCTACGACGTCGGCTTTGCCGACCTCTCCAATTTCGTGCGCACCTTCCATCGCGCCGCCGGCGCCTCGCCGCTGAAATTCCGTCAGGCGTCGCGGGGCGACCGCAAGATTTTCCAAGAACGCCTTGCCCTCAACTGACTAGGGTTGCTCCAGCCCGCGCGACATCGCGCGCTTTGCACTGGAGAACACCATGTACGACCACATCGGATTACGCGTCGGGAATCTCGACGCCAGCGTGCGCTTCTATACGGCGGCGCTCGCGCCGTTAGGCTTTGTGCTGTGCTCGCGCGACGATTCCGGCGCGGGCTTTGGCCCGAAGGACGCGCCCGCGCTCTGGCTGCATCTGCACAAGGGCTCCGCCGGGTCAGCCGCGCATGTCGCGTTCCGCGCGAGGGATCATGCGGCAATCAAGCAGTTCCACGCTGAAGGCCTGAAAGCCGGCGGCCGCGACAATGGCGGCGCGGGGCCGCGGGCGGATTACAGCCCGACCTACTACGCGGCGTTTTTGATCGACCCCGACGGCAACAATGTCGAGGCGGTGTGTACGTAGGACGCAGCCGTCGTTGCGAGCGAAGCGAAGCAATCCATCGCGCCACAACGAAAGCATGGATTGCTTAGTCGCTTCGCGCCTCGCGATGACGACTTCAAACACCATCCCCTTAGCAACAACGGATTAGCATCATGGCCTCCATCCAGAAAGACATCATCATCGACGCCAACCCCAGCGATGTCTGGGACGCACTGCGCGATTTCGGCGCGCTGCATACCCGGCTGGTGCCCGGCTTCGTGACCGACACCAAACTCGACGGCGATGCCCGCATCGTGACGTTCGGAAACGGCACGGTAGCGCGCGAGATCCTGGTCGATTGCGACGACAACAAGCGGCGGCTGGTCTACGCCATCGTCAGCGAACGCATCAAACAGCACAGCGCCTCGGCGCAGGTCTTTGACGAGGGCGATGGTCGCACCCGTTTCGTCTGGACCGCCGACGTGCTGCCGAACGAGATCGCACCCTACATGGACGCGCAGATGGATCAGGGCGTACTGGCCATGCAGAAGGCGTTGGGACGGAAGGCGGCATGACCGACCCACATCGGCGGCGGTAATTGAATCCGTCATTCCGGGATGGTCGGAAGGACCAGACCTCAGATGCGCAATTGCGCATCGGGGAATCTTGAGATTCTCAGGTGCGCAATTGCGCACTGTTGTCGATGCTTCGCATCGCCCCGGAATGACGGTGTCCATTCACGACAGCGCCGGCCGCACCGCCGGCACGGCGCGTCGCTTCGGCTCCCATCGGGTCAGGATCACGCTGAGGCACGACAGCACGCCGAGCAACACCATGGAGGCCGCCGCCAGCGCGAAGAAATTCTGCGCGGTGGCGCCCTGCGTTGAGAGCCACCAGCCACCTGTGCCGATGAACAACAAGCGCGCGGTCTGCGCCAGCACCGGGCCGATCATCTTGGCCGCGCCTTGCGATGAGAAATAACACGTCATGGCAAGGCCGAGGAAGGCGTACATCGGCGCAGCCGTCGACAGATACTGCCGGCTTGCGGCGCGCACGCTCGCGTCGTCGGTGAACAAATTGACCCAGATGTCGGGGAAGATCGCAATCAAGGTTGCGACCGCGCCGACCGAGACGAACGCGACGAACCCTGCGATCCAGCAGATCCGGCGGGCCCGCGCGATGCGCTGCGCGCCGATCGCCATGCCGACCATCGGCACCGAGGCGATACCGACGGCGAACGCGATTGAGGTCAGCATGAATTCGAGTCGCGCGCCGATGCCGTAGCCGGCCAGGATCTCGGTGCCGAAACTCGCCAGCATGTGAGTGAAGATGCTGATGGTCAGCACCGACTGCAGCGGCGAGAGGCAGGCGATGGCGCCGACCTTCAGGATGTCGATGAACATCGGCACGCGAATCTGAAGGCCGCGGATTTTCGGAATGACGCGCGCGCGTCCTGAAAACAGGTACCAGGACATTACGGAGATGCTGATGATATAGGCGATCAGCGAACCGGCGGCGACGCCGCGCATGCCGAATTGCGGGATCGGGCCCAAGCCCAGCCCGAGCGTGCCGCCGAGAATGATCTGGCAGGCCGCGGATGAAAGCATCATCAGCGACGGCAGCTTCATGTTGCCGGTGCCGCGCAAAATGCCGGCCATGGTGCTCATCAGCCACGGGATGATCGCACCGCCGAAAAATATCTGCGTATAGGCGACCGCTTGCTTCAGCACGTTGCCGCGGCCGCCGAGCAATTCGAGCAGCGCGGGGCCGAAAATCAGCATCCCCAGCATGAACACGAGCCCGAAGCAGAGGCCGATCAGCAGCGCATGCGCCGCCAGCGTCGAGGCGCGATCGACATCGCCGGCGCCGAGCGCGCGGGCGATGGCGGAGGCCACGCCACCGCCCATGGCGCCGCCGGACATGGTCATGGTCAGGATCACGGTCGGGAACACCAGCGCCATCGCGGCCAGCGATTCCACGCCCAGCCGGCCAATGTAGGAGGTCTCGGCGATCACCACGCAGGTGCCCGCGGTGAGCGCAATCACGTTCGGCCAGGCGAGCCACAACAGCGTGCGCAGGATCGGGCCGTCGACCAACGCGTTCTTCGCCGGCGCCGCCGGCGGCGGAAGCGGGCGTTCGTCCTCGTCTACGGGAATTTCGGCAACGCCGAGGTCGGACATTTCTGCTCCCCGCGCGCAGATTTGGTCCCGCGGCGCGCTGCTTCCTAGCACGGCCGGGGATGATTCCACGTGCGCCGGGCGCAAGGGGGGCCTGCTGGATTGCGCGGCAGGGCCCTGTGCCCTCGTCTGAGCGCAAAGCGCGGCCCGGCAGCCATCTCACGGGGAATTCATGCCACCCCGCCAAAGTTTGGACCGGCATCGCATTGGTAAGGCGGCACCCCCAAAGGGAACTCTCACCCTACGCAGGCGCATCCTCCATTGCCGTCACGATCGAGGCAGGCGAATCTGGAGCGGCGACGGCTTGCCGAATGTGCCGTGACGCTGCCGAGGTAGAGCATGTCCGATCCCCTTTCCCTGCTCCTCAACTTCGTGACGGCGCTTGGCATCGGGCTTCTGATCGGCGCCGAGCGGGAACGCCGCAAGGGAGGAGGTCCGTCCCGCGCGCCAGCGGGGATACGCACCTTCACCGCTGCCTCGCTCGCCGGTGCAGCCAGCATCATGGTGGGCGGCGCAGTCATGCTGGCCGTCACCGTCGCAGGCGTGGCAGCGTTGACCGCCGTCGCATACTCCCGGTCCCGCGGCGACGATCCCGGCCTGACGACCGAGATTGCCCTGATCCTGACCGCGCTGCTGGGCGGTCTCGCGATGCAGCAGCCGGCCCTGGCGGCAGGCTTAGCCGTAGGCGTTGCCGCCCTGCTCGCGGCGCGAACTCCCCTGCATCATTTCGTCCGTTCCGTGCTCACCGAGACTGAGGTGAGAGACGCGCTGATCTTCGCCGGCGCGACCCTGGTGGTGCTGCCGTTGCTGCCCAATCAGGCGCTTGGACCATACGGCGCGCTAAATCCGCGCTCGATCTGGATCGTCGTTATTCTGGTGATGGCCATCAGCGCCGCAGGATACATTCTCGTTCGGATGGTGGGAGCGCGGTTCGGACTCCCGATCGCAGGCCTCGCATCCGGCTTCATTTCGAGTACCGCGACGATCGGCGCCATGGGCGCGCGGGTTCGGAAAAGCCCCGATGTCATCAGCGCCGCGGTCGCGGGCGCGGCGCTCTCGACGGTCGCTACCATCGTTCAGATGGGCCTGGTGCTGGCAGCCACCAGCACGGCCACCCTGCGCGCGCTGTCGATGCCGCTGATTTTCGCCGGCATTGCCGCGATCGCCTATGGCGCAGGCTTCACAGTCCGGGCCTTGCGCGAGAGGGACGTCCCTGAACCCCAGCCGGGACAGGCGTTCAGCCTCCCGGTCGCGCTGGTGTTCGCCCTGACACTTTCGGCAATCCTTCTCGCCTCGGCTGCGCTGCGGGAGTGGTTCGGTGAGACCGGAGTCATTGTAGCGGCTGCGGCGGCCGGCTTCGTCGACACGCATTCAGCCGCCATCGCGATCGCTTCGCTGGTTGCATCCGGCAAGATGAGCGCCGTCGACGCCGTGTTTCCCATTCTTGCCGGACTCTCGACCAATACGATCAGCAAGATCATCTTCGCCTGGAGCGGCGGAGGCCGGTCGTTCGCGTTGCGCCTGATCCCCGGCTTGATCCTGGTCGCGGGCGCAGCGTGGGCAGGCGCGCTGCTGATGTAACGTTTTGTCTGTCGCTCAGACCCGGAAATGCTTGCTCAGCTTCAAGCCCTGCGCCTGATAGTTCGAGCCGATGCGCTGGCCGTACATGGCGTGGGGCCGCGACAGCATTTTCTCGTAGACCAGCCGGCCGACGATCTGGCCGTGCTCGAGGATGAACGGCACCTCGCGCGAGCGCACTTCGAGCACCGCGCGCGCGCCCTTCCCGCCGGCGCCGGCATAGCCGAAGCCGGGATCGAAGAAGCCGGCGTAATGCACGCGGAATTCGCCGACCAGCGGATCGAACGGCACCATTTCCGCGGCGTAGTCCGGCGGCACCTGCACGGCCTCCTTCGAGGCCAGGATGTAGAACTCGCCGGGATCGAGGATCAGGCTGCCGTCCGATCGGGCCGCGATCGGCTCCCAGAATTCATCGACCGCGTAACCGCTGCGGCGGTCGATATCGACGACACCCGTGTGGCGCTTGGCGCGGTAGCCGACGAAGCCATTGGCTTTCTCGCCGGAGAGATCGACCGACAGCGCCACGCCATTGGCGAGATCCGCGTCGTCGATGTCGACCAGCCGCTCCGCGTCATGCAGCGCGTCGAGTTCGTCGGCGCTCAGGATGGCGTCACCGGTGCGAAAGCGGACTTGCGAGAGCCGTGAGCCCTCGCGCAGCAGCACCGGAAATGTCTTCGGGCTGATCTCGGCATAGAGCGGGCCGTGATAGCCCGCACCGATCATGTCGAAGCGGCGGGTGCCGTCGGCGATGACGCGGGTGAAGACGTCGAGCCGACCGGTCGAGCTTTTGGGGTTGGCGGCGGCCACGATCTGTGGCGGCAGCGCGAGGCTTTCCAGCAACGGCACGATGTAGACGCAGTTGGTCTCCAGTACCGCCCCATCGGAGAGATTTATTTCATGCAGCTTCAACTCGTCGATCCGCTCGGCGACGGTCGAGCCCGGACCGGGCAGAAAACTCGCGCGCACCCGGTAGGCGATATCGCCGAGGCGCAAATCGAGGCTGGCCGGCTGGATCTGGCTTTCGACGAACGGATAGGCCGGCAGGATGAGGCCCGCATCCGCCATCGCCGCGATCATGCGGTCGGGCAGAATTCCGTTGGCGTCGGGCGGAAGCGTGAACGGCACGGCGCGGTCCTCTGAGGGGGCCCTTTCGGATGCCCAAATGGCATCCAAACCTCATAAATATGGGCATTTACGGGTTATCCGATGGCCGCCTTGACGAAAAGGGCGCGAGGGAATATCAGCATGACTTATCCCGTGGTGATTTGAGCCGGCCGGCTTGCAGCCACGTTAAATAAGTCGCTAAACAGGCCGGGGACACGTGTGATCCCGGCCTGTGGAAATTTTTCCAGGCCGGTTTTTTGTGACCATTTTGAAGGGTGGTCACGACGGAGGTCACATGTCTGAGGCTAAAGCTACCGCCCGCTATCGTCCCGAAACCCGGCTGGTTCATTCCGGCGCCCTGCGCTCGCAGTTCGGAGAAACCTCCGAAGCGCTGTTCCTGACGCAAGGCTTCATCTACGACACCGCCGAGCAGTGCGAGGCGCGGTTCAAGGGCGAGGATCCGGGCTTTCTCTATTCGCGCTTTTCCAACCCGAACATCTCGATGTTCGAGCGCCGCATGATCGAGCTCGAAGGCGCCGAAGCCGCGCGCGCGACCGCGACAGGCATGGCCGCGGTGACGACCGCGATCCTCGCGCCGCTGAAGGCCGGCGATCACGTGGTGGCGGCGAAGGCGATGTTCGGCTCCTGCCGCTACGTGGTGGAGGACCTGCTGCCGCGTTACGGCATCCAGTCGACGCTGGTCGATGGGCTCGACCTCGACCAGTGGCGGAAGGCGATGCGGCCCAACACCAGGACCTGCTTCCTGGAGAGCCCGACCAACCCGACACTCGACGTTATGGATATTTCGGCGATCGCCGAGATCGCCCACCAGGGCGGCGCGCGGCTGATCGTAGACAATGTGTTTGCCACCCCGATCTGGCAGAGCCCGCTGTCGCTCGGCGCCGACGTCGTGGTCTATTCCGCGACCAAGCACATCGACGGCCAGGGCCGTTGTCTCGGCGGCATCATCCTGTCCTCGGAAGCCTTCATCGCCGAACACATCCACAATTTCATGCGCCAGACCGGCCCGTCGATGTCGCCGTTCAACGCCTGGGTGCTGCTGAAGGGACTGGAGACGCTGGCGGTGCGCGTCCGCGCGCAGACCGAGACCGCGGCCAAGGTGGCGGATGCGCTCGCCGGCCATCCGAAAATCTCGCGGCTGATCTATCCCGGGCGATCGGATCACCCGCAGGCGGCGCTGGTGAAGAAGCAGATGCGCGCCGGTTCGACGCTGATCGGCTTCGAGGTCAAGGGCGGCAAGGCCGGCGCGTTCCGCTGCCTCAACGCGCTGCAGATCTCGCGGATCTCGAACAATCTCGGCGACGCCAAGAGTCTCGTCACCCATCCGGCGACGACGACGCATCAACGGTTGACGCCGGAGGCGCGCGCCGAGCTCGGCATCAGCGAGGGCTTTATTCGCTTCTCGGCAGGGCTCGAGCATGCGGATGATCTGATCGAGGATTTTGCGGCGGCGCTGGAGAAGGCGTGAGATAGCTGCACACGTAGCCACATAACAGGTGTCGTCCCTGCGAACGCAGGGACCCATAACCACCGCGCGTAGTGATTTAAGCAAGGCGTCAACCACTGCCTTTCATCAGCCGGGCCGCGGCGTATGGGTCCCTGCGTTCGCAGGGACGACAGCAGCGGTCGTGCTCGGCTCACATCGGCCGGTAGGCCCGCACGTCCGACGGCACGTTGACGCCGAGCTTGATCTGGCCGACCGACTTGATGATGTCGTCGCCGAGCAGTTGCGCGAAGCAGGCGTAGCCCCAGTCGCTCATGTGCAGGCCGTCGGCGATCACGAAATTCTCGATCGGGATCGCCTGCTTCTCGTGCCAGTCCTTCATCACTGCGAAGCGCGGAAACACGCCGACCTTGCGAAGCTCGCCGACCTTGTTGAGCAGGTTCATCATCTTGCCGGCGCTTTCCGCATGTTCGTTGACCCGCGGCGAATATTGCGGGTCGATCAGCACGACGTCGGCGCCAACAGCCTGAATGCGCGCGATGCCTTCCTCGACGAGCTTGGCGGTGTCACCCGGATCGAGGTTGCGCAGCACCGCGTTGGTGCCGACCTGCCAGATCACCAGGTCCGGATGCATGTCGATGACCGAGGTCTCCAGCCGCTTCATCATTTCGGGCGCGTCCTCGCCGCCCTGGCCGCGGTTGATGACGGTGATGTCGGCGGTCGGATACTGCCGGTGCAACTGCGCGGCAAGCCGGTTGGGATAATTGAATTCCGGCGAGGTCGCGCCGTAGCCGGCGGTCGATGACGATCCGAAGGCGATGATCACCACCGGCTGACCTGCAGCCAGCTTGCTCGCGACACGCGGCAGCGACCCCATCGATTTGGAGCCGCCCTTTGGCGGCAGGCAGGGAACGCGGCTGAAGATGTCGCCCGCCGACTTCGCCACTTCCTTGACCTTGTCGATGGCCCTGCCGGTGACGCCCTTTTGCGCCGCCGGGTTGACGGCAGCCATATTGCTGGTGCCGGTCGTCGCCGGCTTGGCCGCTTCAACCTTAGTGTCTGATTGCACCCGGTTGTCGGCAGGCGCCTTGTCCGCTTGCGGCTTGGCAGTATCGGACAGTGTAGCCTGCGGGGCTGCCGTTTGGGCATGAAGCGGCAACAGCGCAGCCGGCATCGAAAGCGCCATGCCTGCGGCGACAAAAGCCGTCAGCAATTTGGACAACCGAAAAGGGCAGTGAGAACTCATTAATCCTAATTCCCTTAATTCTGCTGCGCCGGGTCGAGGCGGGCCGCATCGAGCACGAATTTCGACAGCGCGCGGCCGAGACAGGCATGAACCCGCTTGGCCATATCATTGCCGTGGACGTTACTGAACAGGTCGAAATCTCCAGCTTCATTCCAGTGACGCATGATGGCGAACCGGTCGAACAGCGGAACATCGTGCTGCTGTGCCACCACACGCATATTATCTAGGTATGGCGCCGCAGAAATCATCGTTTCGGTGCGCGGGCTGTACTGCAGATTGACCATCACCACGTCGGCTCCCGCTTTTTGCAACGCAACAACACCCTCGTCGACGGCCCCGCGGAAATCGTCGGGATCGACCGAACGCATGGCATCCACGGTTCCGGTCTGCCAGACGACCAAAGTAGGCTTTTTTGCTTCCACCAGCTTAACGAGGCCGGCGGCGACATCCTCGGCGGTCTTGCCGCCGTGTAGTTCTACGGACAAATTAACCGGGATCGAGGGCAGGCGCTCCTTCAGCGCGGCCTGCAGCTGCGCGGGGTAAGCGCTGGCGTCCGAGGAAACGATGGTCGACGAGCGGGTACCCACCACCAGCACGTTCAACGGACGGGCGTTCCTGACTGCGTCCGCAACCTTTGCGAGCACACTGTCGGTGGTCAGGAGATAGGCCGGGACCTCGCAGGTCTGGGCATCCTCGGCGCGCGCAAAGCCTGCGACCGCAAGGCCGGCGGCCAGCGTCAGGCCCAGCACAGCTCCAAAACGGGGCCTCATATGCTCCCTCCCGCCATGTCGGCATTGCCGCCGGTGCTTTTCGTTTTGGACGCACCTTTGTCGGCAGAATGCTTGTACCACGAGATCAGCCACGCCATCCCCCACATGATGAGGATTCCCAAGAGGCTGACCAGCGCATGCATGAGGGCACCACCGGAAACTTCGGCCAGCACGAAGTGCCCTGCGAAGGCGAGAAAGACGCCCAGGCAGAATATCTCAAGCGAATGCTGGCCGCACAGGATCAATGGTCGCAGCCAGGGCGATTTCAGCCCCGACCAATCCCTGGGCAGGAAGCGCACCGTGAGGGCGGCAAGCGCCAGAAAATGGGCAAACCGCAGGACGTCGAGATCGGTCTTGGTGATCGGGTACATCCACTGTTCGAGCCGCTTCGGCATCAGAAAGCTGAGCTGCGGCAGGTGCCAGGTCAGCGTGACAAAGAACGCGAAAAACAGATAGGCCGCGCAGATCCACAGCGTGACCTGCGACGTCAGGATCTGCGACATCCGCGCGGCGCCGCCCAGCGCGCACCAGGCGCCGAACACGAACAGCAATTGCCAGCAGAACGGATTGAATATCCAGAAGCCGCTCGGATAGGCCGTCAGATACCAGTCGAATTGCCAGGTCAGCGCATACAGCAGCACCGAGAGCCCCAGCGCGACATCGGGCCGCCACTTCATCAGCCACAGGATCAGCGGTAGAAACAGCATCAGCACGATGTAGAGCGGCAGCACGTCCATGTTGACGGGGCGGAATCGCAGCAGCAGCGCCTGGATGATGGTGACGTCGGGCTGCTTGAGAAAATCCATGATGCCCATTTCCTCGCTGTAGAGCGGGTTCTCGAAACGGGTGGCGACATAGGAGATTTCCGCGAGGAAGATCGTGAACAGGAACACATGCGCGACGTAGATCTGCCAGACCCGCCGCAGGATGCGCGCGGTCGCCACCACGAAGCCGGCCTCCTGCATGGCGCGGCCGTACACAAAGGCGGCGGTGTAGCCGGAGATGAAGATGAAGATTTCGGCGGCGTCGGAGAATCCGTAATTGCGGATCGTGAACCAGGTCAGGATATTCGCCGGCAGATGATCGACGAAGATCAGCCACAGCGCCATGCCGCGAAACAGGTCGAGCCGCAATTCGCGCTCGCCGGCCACGGGCAGCGTAATCGCCGGCGCGGAAACCGCGGCTGCACCGGTCTTCGCGTGGAGCGGCGTTCCGGCAATTGGATCGGCAATGGACGTCATCTGGCACCGTCTAGGGAGTAGGGCATTCGCGCTTGCGCCGTCCGAGAACGATCATATCGGCCGGCAAGTTGCATACAAGATGCGCAAACAGATACGAAGCCGGGCGGCGCGCAGTTGCACTTTAGAATGGAACTATGTTGAAACCGCGGTGCAACAAACGGGAAGACGCCCTTCCGTGGCGGCCGGACGGATTGGTTCCCCCGGCTTTCTTGGCTATGATGCGCGACAAGCATTTTCGGAAACTGTTTCGCATGTACCGCGCCGTTACCCGCCAGATTGAAATCACGGTCGAACCGAACTTCCTGCCGGAACGCTCGTCGGTCGATAAGGGTCAGTATTTCTGGTCCTACACTATCGTCATCGTCAACACCGGCGGGGAGACCGTGCAACTCCGCACCCGGCACTGGATCATCACCGACGCCACCGGCCGCAAGCAGGAAGTGCGCGGCGAAGGTGTGGTCGGCGAGCAGCCGGTTCTCGCGCCGGGCGAACGCTTTGAATACACCAGCGGCGTGCCGTTGCCGACCGCATCGGGCTTCATGACCGGCCACTACCAGATGGTGAGCGAAAGCGGCGAACGCTTCGAGGTGGACGTGCCGACGTTCTCGCTGGATAGCCCTGACAACAAGCGGGTGTTGAATTAGGGGCACTGCGCCCTCCCTGTCATTACGAGCGAAGCGATCCAGCCTCCACACAGATACTGTCATGCCCCGCGAAGGCGGGGCACCCAGTACGCCGCGGCTTATCGGTTCAATCACTACTGTCTCTGGAATACTGGGTCACCCGCCTTCGCGGGTGACGACGACTGAATGTGCGTTCGCATTCTCGCCGCGCGGAAAGCGCCCGAGTCTTTGAAAAACTTCCTGCCCTCGAAAGACAGAGGGCGCAGGGAAGACCGGGTGCGCGCTGCACCCGCGGTCTCGTGTGCAATAGCGCACAGAAAACGCGCACACGAGCATACAGGTTCAGCGGAGAGCACTCCGGCCTTCCCTGCGCAGTGGCTTTACGGCTTACTTCGAGCTCTCCCCGGTGAACGGCTCTTTTGCCACCGTCGCCCCTCAAGAAGCTTGCTTCCCAAAGAACTTGACGCCAGCACCGCGGCGTCAGGACCACACGACTTCGCCGTACGCTTCACACCACACTCGTCAGACATGGCGTCCGCGTCCACCGCGACCTGTCCCAACGTTCGTGACGATGGCCGACGCCCCTCTGGCGGGACAGGATGGCGACATTCTAGTTTTGATTTGCCCGACGGGTTAAGCGGAATATTTTTGTGCGAAGGGATGGACAGACTTTTGGACTGATTTGCCCGTCAGGCAGTTTTCGCCGTCTCGATGTCCCGTGCGGCGGAGCGCATGGGCAATGACAGTGCGAATAGCGACGAACTACAACTCGGCTGCTTGAACCATTGCCCCGCGAGTCCATTGGCTTCCTGACAAAGTTACTTTTTGGAGAGACATCATGAAAAATCTGGCGATCTATCTCGCAGCCGGCGCCACGAGAAAAAGCCGCGGAGAAATCCGCGGCTTTTTTGATTGCAATCTCAAACGGCTCAGATCGAGTGGTTAACTGGCCGGCTTCAAACATGAGGGGCGCTTGCACCACGCAACCGCTCCACGAACCAGAAAGCCCAAATCATAGCGAACGAGAGAAAGAACATTCCGCCGCACGCAAGTAAAGTCGTAGAACTCGTATCCATGACATCCTCCAAGAGGTTGATCGCCTGCAGTCACTGTTCGCGACCAACGGAGCGAAGCCGCCCGTCTGCCACGTCGTCTCGGTGATCCGATCGAAAGTGCTCGTTTCAAAAATTTGCGGCGACCAGATCGTAAGAACCCCGGCTTCCACGGACGTAAACCTTCGCAGCCACGGCGCATATCACATCGCGGTTGCTATCAAACGCGTTCAGAAAACCCGACGCATCGGGGCGGGCATCTGGCTGAATTCGCCTCAGCGCGTCTTCCTCAATAAAGAATGACGCTTCCAGAGCGCTATCGTACCCCCAAAACCGCACGGCTCGCCGCGTCTGGTCATAGGAGCGACTATGGTTTGGAAACTCAATCATGGGGCTGGCACCGATCAAACTCTCGGCCGTGAACTACGCGCCGCGTCCGCTTTTGCACGACCTGCACCGTGGCACCTTCGATGGCCATGGGTTGTCCTGACCGGTGACGCGCACATCGAAGCGACGCGCGGTTGGTCAATGTCGCTCTCAAGATTTGACGTGAGCTCAAGCGTCAGCGCTGCCGCAAAGGGGATGCTGATGCAATACGAGTGCGCTGGCTTTGAGGTGGCTACTTGGTGCCGCATTACAAGGCTTGTCAGGTCCTGCGCCGGAAACAAACTGCGATTCTTCTCGCTATTCTGCAGACGATCGCTATACAGTCGATATCATCGCGCGCCCCCGGGCTTTTATCGGTGACTGAGAGCTTTCCGCTCCCGCCTGAACACAAAGGCGGTCATATGCCAAATTTCAGCGGATTCAATCTTAGGGAGTGGCTGGTACCCCCGGTCTTGATGCCGATCTTCCTTGTGCTGCTGGTCGCGGCTGCGATGATCGCTCAATGGTAGTCGAAAGTCGCGCCGCTTCGCTCCTGGACGGAGTACCTGCGTTGAAACAAGCCCAATCGTCGCTGGCTCAAAATCTGGCGGACAGGGCTGTGACCGCGCTGGACGAAGCTCGCGAGATGGCGCCAGGAGATGAGCGCACCGAGGCGATGCACAAGGCAATGGTCCTCCGCAATGCCGCCGAGATTCAGCAGCTTCTCGAAAGCAAGCGCGGCGCATCCGAAGTATGACTGAGCGTCCTCTGGCGGCGAGATTATTGTATTATTGTTAAGCCAGCGGGGATCATACGGGCCGCGAGATGCTTGTCCCGGATGAACACCTTTCCAAGTCAATCGCCGTTCCCCACGAGCGCCCTTCCGATGGCACTTAATCATTCATGCATTCCCGCCGTCGTTCTCATTGTCGAGGACGAGATGATGCTGCGCATGCGCGCGGTAGACATGGTGGGCGACGCCGGATACACGCCGCTCGAGGCGCTGGATGCCGCCGAAGCCGTCGCCATCCTGGAATCCCGATCCGACGTCGCGCTGATGTGCACGGATATCCAGATGCCGGGCCAAATGGACGGTTTGGGACTTGCGCATGCCGTGCATGAACGTTGGCCGGCCATCAAGATCATCGTGGTATCGGGGCAATTGAAGCTGCCGGACCTCGATCTTCCTCCCCATAGCAGGTTTCTCGGCAAGCCACTCGATGCCGAGGAAGTGATAGCCGAAATGCGTGACATGATCGGCCGCGCCTGACTCACCGGCGGTTTTCACGCCGAACCCGGCCTAAATCGCGTGATTGCGGCAGAAACTCAACCACCGAAGATCAGTGCGGTACCCAGCTTATGATGCTACAATCGGCAATGTCTCAAGCCGATCTTCGGACGGAACCGCGTCCCGCGGGCAGCACATCCCCCTACCAGGACGATCTGGCGGCAGAAAATGTCAGCCTGCGGCTTCTGCTCGCGCAAGCCGAGATCGATGCGCAGAGTTTGCTGGCCACGGCCGGCATCGACGCCAGGGAGCGCGAGGCGGCCGACAAGCTGCAGAAGCTGATCCTCGAGGAGTTGCACCACCGCATCAAGAATACGCTGGCGACCGTCGGCGCCATCGTCTCGCAGAGCCTGCGCGACCTGCCCGAAGCCAGGCACGCGCAGCATGCCATCGAGGGCCGGCTGCTCGCGCTCGGGCGCGCGCACGACCTGCTGTTGCAGGCAAGATGGACCAGCGCGGACCTTGGCACGATCGTCCGCAGCGCCACCGAAGCCTTCGATAATCCCGATCAACCGAAATTCTCGATTTCGGGACCCGATATCCGGATGGTATCGGGCGCCGTCATCGCCATCGGGATGACGCTCAACGAGCTTTGCACCAACACCACGAAGTTTGGCGCCCTGTCGGTCCCGCAAGGGCGCGTCGACATCCGCTGGACGCTGGATCAACAGGCGCAGCGCCTGCATCTCACATGGACCGAGAAGAACGGTGCGGCGGTCCGCCCGCCCGAAAAGCGCAGCTTCGGAACACGGCTGATCGAGACGCTCGGCAGGCAGCTCCGGGGCAACGTGCGCCTGACCTATGAGCCGGCCGGGTTCGTCTACGCCTTCGACGTGCCGATGGCCTCCCTGACTTCGGCGGCATAAGCCCGTATTCGTGTTGCGGCAGCCAAATCGTACTTACATTCGTTCAGACTGCCACGAATTGAGCCGACGACCGGGCTCCGTGTTATCGTCACGCCCCAAAAGGACTAATGATGAAAAAACCCGTTCTCTCACTTGACGAACCGGAGCCGAAAAAAACATCGCGAGCCGACCGGCCTCCGACCGAAGGATACGTGACGGTTGTCGACGGTCATTTCAAGTCGGAGTTTGACACGGCCGAGGCTGCCGAAGCAGCGGGCCGGAAACTGAAATCGGCCTATCCGATGCTCCAGATCGAAATCTACGATGCCGCCACCAAGGTCCGCACGTTGTTGAGCTAGCTGGCGAAAGCCGCCTACTCCTCCACGCCGGCTTCGTGCGGCGTGAACTGGTAGACTGACGAGCAGAACTCGCAGGTCACCACCACCTTGCCGTCCTTGACCATCTCGGCGCGGTCTTTCGCGGCGAAACTTTTCAGCATCGACGACACCGCATCGCGCGAGCACGAGCATTGCGCGCGCAGCGGCAGCGGTTGAAACACCCGCACGCCGCGTTCGTGAAACAGCCGGTACAGCAGGCGTTCACCCGACAGATCCGGATCGATCAACTCGACATCCTCGACCGTTCCGATCAGCGACTGGCCCTCGACCCACGCGTCATCTTCGGCGACCGCATGCGTTACCGCGCCATCAGGCGCATCGCCGGGATGCAGGTCGGCCTGCCGCGCCCGCTCCGGCGCCTTGGGCAGGAATTGCAGCAGCATGCCGCCGGCGCGCCAGCGATGTTTCGGGCCGCTGCCATCGCCGCCGCGCCACTCCTCGCCGACCGCGAGCCGCACGCGGGTCGGAATCTGTTCGGAGCGCAGGAAATATTCATGCGCCGCGTCCTCGAGGCTGCCGCCGTCGAGCGCCACCAGACCCTGATAGCGGCTCATGTCCGCCCCCTGATCGATGGTCATCGCGAGATGGCCCTTGCCGAGCAGCGTGCCGGAATCCTGACCGTCCTTCAGCCGCCTCGCATCATAGCGCGCATAGGCGCGCAGGCGATCGGGCGCCTGAAAATCCACGATCAGGAACGACACCGGGCCGTCGGTCTGCGTCTGCATGATGAAGCGGCCGTCGAATTTCAGCGCGGAGCCGAGCAGCGTCGCCAGCACGATCGCCTCGCCGAGCAGCTTGCCGACCGGCGCGGGATAATCGTGCTTGGTCAGGATGTCGTCGAGCGCGGGACCGAGCCGGGTCAGCCGGCCGCGCAGATCGAGCGCATCGACCTCGAACGGCAGCACCGCATCATCGACGGGAACGGACGAGGGCGCGCGAACCGGCGCCGCGGTCGTGATTTTCGTGTCGGGGGATTCTGAAACCATGGCGCTCTATCTGGGGTCCAAGAGTGAAAATTGAAGGGGTTGAAGAGCGGCGAAACCATCTGCACACGTCGTCCCTGCGAACGCAGGGACCCATAACCACAGGGCGCAATTGTGAAGCACCGCGTCTACCACACTGCAGCAATCGCGAGATCACGCGGTATGGGTCCCTGCGTTCGCAGGGACGACGGTGAACGCTACCGCAGGGACGACAGCGACTACGCCACCTCGTTAAAACACCACGCCAAAATGCCCTTTTGCGCGTGCAGGCGATTTTCGGCTTCGTCGAACACCACCGATTGCGGGCCGTCGATCACCTCGTCGGTGACTTCCTCGCCGCGATGCGCCGGCAGGCAGTGCATGAAGATCGCATCGGGTTTTGCCAGCGACATCAGCTTCGCATTGACCTGATAGGGCTTGAGCACGTTGTGGCGATGCTCGCCGTCCTTGTCGCCCATCGAGACCCAGGTGTCGGTGACGACGCAATCGACGCCGCGGACCGCGGCCTCGGGATCGTTGCCGAGCACGATCGACGCCTGCGTCGCCCTGATCCAGTCCTTCATCGCCTTGTTCGGCGCGAGCTGCGGCGGGGTCGCGACGTTGAGCTGGAACTTGAAACGCTCCGCCGCATGCGCCCACGACGCCAGCACGTTGTTGTCATCGCCGGTCCAGGCCACGGTGCGGCCTTCGATCGGCCCGCGATGCTCCTCGAAGGTCATCAGGTCGGCCATCACCTGGCAGGGATGCGAGCGCCGGGTCAGCCCGTTGATCACGGGCACGGTGGCGTGCGCGGCGAGCTCCAGCAGCGCATCATGGTTGAGGATGCGGATCATGATCGCATCGACATAGCGCGACAGCACGCGCGCGGTATCGGCGATGGTCTCGCCGCGGCCGAGCTGCATCTCCGCGCCGGTCAGCATGATCGACTCGCCGCCGAGCTGGCGCATGCCGACGTCGAACGACACCCGCGTGCGCGTCGACGGCCGTTCGAAGATCATCGCCAGCGTCTTGCCTTCGAGCGGCTTCTTTGCTTCTTCGTGCGCCTTCAGCTTCGCCTTCATGGCGATGCTGGCGGCCAGCATGTTGCGCAATTCGACCGGAGGCAGCTCGCTGATATCGAGGAAATGACGGACGGACTTGCTCATCACCCCGCCGCCTTCTTTTTTTGTCCATCGGACAACGCCACGCAGGCGCGCTCGAGCATCTGCACGGATTGCTCGATCTCGGCCTCGTTGACGATCAGGGGCGCGAGAAACCGCACGACGTTGTCGCCGGCGCCGACGGTCAGGAGCTTCTGGTCGCGCAGCGCGTTGACCAGATCGCCCGACGGCACCACGGCCTTGACCCCGATCAGGAGCCCCTCGCCGCGCACTTCCGACAGCACGGCCGGATAGCGATCGACGACGGAGGCGAGTTTCTGCTTGAGCAGCAACGACATCTTCTGCACATGATCGAAGAAGCCGGGCTTGAGCATCACGTCGAGCACGGCGTTGGCAGCGGCGATCGCCAGCGGATTGCCGCCGAAGGTCGAACCGTGCGAGCCCGGCGTCATGCCGGATGCGGCTTCCGCGGTGGCAAGACAGGCCCCGATCGGGAATCCGCCGCCGAGCGCTTTCGCGAGCGACATGATGTCGGGGGTGACGCCGAGGCGCTTGTAGGCAAACAGGTCGCCGGTGCGGCCCATGCCGGTCTGCACCTCGTCGAAGATCAGCAGCAGGCCGTTGTCGTCGCACAATTGACGCAACGCCTTGAAGAACACGTTCGGCGCCGAACGCACGCCGCCCTCGCCCTGCACCGGCTCGATCAGGATGGCCGCGGTCTGCGGACCGATCGCCTTCTTGACCGCTTCGAGATCGCCATGCGGCACCTGGTCGAAGCCGTCCAGCGGCGGCCCGAAACCTTCGAGATACTTGGCCGAGCCGGTCGCGGCGAGCGTGCCCAAAGTGCGGCCGTGGAAGGCGCCCTCGAAGGTGACGAGACGATAGCGCTCGGGATGGCCCTTGGCGGCGTGATAGCGGCGCGCGACCTTGATCGCGCACTCCATCGCTTCCGCGCCGGAATTGCAGAAGAACACCAGATCCGCAAAGCTCTGCTCGCACAGCCGGGCTGCGAGCTTGTCGCCGTCGGGCGATTTGAACAGGTTCGACATGTGCCACAACCTGGTGGCCTGCTCCTGCAGCGCCGCAACGAGATGCGGATGACAATGGCCCAGCGCGTTCACCGCGACACCCGAGGTGAAGTCGAGGTAGCGCTCGCCATTGGTTGCGATCAGCCAGGCGCCCTCGCCGCGCTCGAAGCCGAGATCGACCCTGGCAAAGACGGGAAGCAGATGCGACGCGGCGCTATGGGTCATGGCCATCACTGAGGTTTTGACCGGCCGCGGAGCACGCGAGCATTGGCGCGAACGCGGCAGCAGCCGGTCTTGCGAAAACGAAACGTGCCGCCTCTTAAGGGCGGCACGTAAGAGGCATTCTATGTTGGCGGCGGTCGCTGTCAACACGCTACGAGGCTGCGTTTCCAGCACGGAAAGCGGGCCTTCCTGCGGCGCTGGAAAGGTTAATTCCGTAGGATTGCGGTGTGGTGCAAAACACGCACTGCAATGCAGAGATGCCGGAACATGTGGACGCATCGGCGCGGACTCTTGCGCCCGAGTCCCGCCATATTGTAGCTTTTGGGCTGTCGGGTACGACATCTCGTGCGGCGGATCTGATCTCAAGAGTCCATTTTGTACAGCGTACACGTTCGGGTGCGACTTTCGCGCCCGGCGAGGGCTAAGGGATTCTGACCGCAGGGATTTTTGAGACGAATGACATCGCCAGCGCTGCCCCGGTCGGCCGGCGCGATGCGAAGGGAAGAATGCGATGACGGTATTGACCTGGTCAGAGGATCGCGTCGAGCAACTGAAAAAGCTCTGGGAGGCCGGACTGTCGGCCAGCCAGATCGCAGCGGAACTCGGAAATGTGACGCGGAACGCCGTGATCGGCAAGGTGCACCGGCTCGGTCTTTCCGGCCGCGCCAAGAGCCCCTCCTCGGCCGCACCCCGGCAGCGCAAGGCACGCCCCGCCCAGCACATGATGCGGGTGTCGCGCCCGGTTTCGCGCGGCAACACCGCGCTGGCGCACGCCTTCGAAGTCGAGATGGAGGCCGATCCGATCGCCTTCGACAACGTGGTGCCGATGAGCCAGCGATTGTCGCTGCTGGAATTGAACGAAGCCACCTGCCACTGGCCGGTCGGCGATCCCTCGAGTCCCGAGTTCTTCTTCTGCGGCGGCAAGGCGCTTTCGGGGCTGCCCTATTGCGCGCACCACTCGCGCGTGGCGTATCAGCCCGCCTCCGATCGCCGTCGCGCGGCGCCGAAGCCGACGCGGTAAGGGCGGCGAGACACCTCAACGTTGTCGTCCCTGCGAACGCAGGGACCCGTAACCACAGGTGTTCGTGGTTATGCCTGGCTGGAGCTCCAGCGCAGTTCAACAATCAGCATTGGTGGCTATGGGTCCGTGCGTTCGCGGGGACGACGATGGTGCTTGCGAACAGTGAAGCTATTACGGCTCCACCTTCGCGAAGCGATCATCCAGCGCGTAGCCGGCGCCGCGCACGGTGCGGATCGGATCCTGCTCGCGGCCGGGGTTGAGCAGTTTGCGCAGGCGGCCGATATGCACGTCGACGGTTCGCTCGTCGATATAGATGTCGCGGCCCCAGACGCTGTCGAGCAATTGCTCGCGGCTGAACACGCGACCGGGATGCTCCAGGAAAAACTCCAGGAGGCGATACTCGGTCGGGCCGAGATCGATCGAGCGGCCCGAACGTGCGACGCGGCGTTTCTCGCGGTCGAGTTCGATGTCGCCATAGGTCAACACGGTGGCCAGGCGCTCGGGGCTTGCCCGCCGCAACAGGCCCTTCACCCGCGCCAGCAATTCCGGCACCGAGAACGGCTTGACGATGTAATCGTCGGCGCCGGTCGCCAGTCCCCTGATCCGCTCGCTTTCCTCGCCGCGCGCGGTCAGCATGATGATCGGCAGCTGTCGCGTCTCCGGCCGCGCCCGCAGGCGGCGGCACAGTTCGATGCCCGACAGGCCCGGCAGCATCCAGTCGAGCACGACGAGATCGGGCACCCGCTCCTTCAGCCTGGTGTCGGCGTCGTCGCCGCGGCCGACGGTTTCGACATCATAGCCCTCGGCGTCGAGGTTGTAGCGCAACAGCGTAGTCAGCGCTTCCTCGTCTTCGACCACCATAATGCGCGCACTCATATTGCTTCAGCCTCTTCTTAGTCTTTAGTTTCCGGGGACCGTCGTGGCAAACGTCGTCATGTCGCCCTTCGGTCGCTTGTCGAGAATCTGCTGGCCTTCGATCATGTAGAACACGGTTTCGGCGATGTTGGTGGCGTGATCGCCGATCCGCTCGATGTTCTTGGCGCAGAACATCAGATGGATGCAGAACGAGATGTTGCGCGGATCTTCCATCATGTAGGTGAGCAGTTCGCGGAACAGCGAGGTGCAGATGGCGTCGACTTCCTCGTCGCCCTTCCAGACCGCCATCGCGGCCGGCAGATCGTGCGCCGCGTAGGCGTCCAGCACCGACTTGACCTGCGACAGCACCAGATCGGTCATGTGCTCCAGCCCGCGGATCAGCTTCAGCGGCTGGAAATCGTTCTCCAGCGCGGCGACGCGCTTGCCCATGTTCTTGGCGAGGTCGCCGATCCGCTCCAGATCGGTGGCGACGCGCATGGCGCCGACGATTTCGCGCAGGTCGATCGCCATCGGCTGGCGCCGGGCGATGGTCAGCACCGCGCGCTCCTCGATCAAATGCTGCAGGCGGTCGATCTCGACGTCGGTAGCGACGACGCGCTTGCCGAGCGCGACGTCGCGGCGGATCAGCGCATCGACGGACTCGGTGATCATGCGTTCGACCAGGCCGCCCATCTCGGCGACCAGGCGGGTCAATTCCTGAAGATCGCTGTCGAACGCCTTGGCGGTGTGTTCTGAAGCCATGGTAATCTCCTCGCGGCGTGCGGTTAGCCGAACCGGCCGGTGATGTAGTCCTGGGTGCGTCGATCGCTCGGCGAGGTGAAAATCTTGTTGGTGTCGTCGAACTCGATCAGTTCGCCCAGATACATGAAGGCGGTCTTGTCCGAGACGCGCGCCGCCTGCTGCATGTTGTGGGTGACGATGGCGATGGTGTAGTCCTCCGCCAGTTCCTGGATCAACTCCTCGATCTTGGCGGTCGAGATCGGATCCAGCGCCGAGCAGGGCTCGTCGAACAAAATCACTTCGGGCCGCACCGCAACCGTGCGGGCGATGCAGAGCCGCTGCTGCTGGCCGCCGGAAAGCGAGAGGCCCGAGGCGTTCAGCTTGTCCTTGACCTCGTTCCACAGCGCGCCGCCGCGCAGCGCCTTCTCGACCCGGCCGTCCATCTCGGACTTGGAGATCTTCTCGTAGAGGCGGATGCCGAACGCGATGTTTTCGTAGATCGTCATCGGAAACGGCGTCGGCTTCTGGAACACCATGCCGACGCGGGCGCGCAGCAGATTGAGGTCGAGCTTGGGATCGAGGATGTTGGTCTGGTCGAGCATCAGCTGACCGGTCGCCTTCTGGCCGGGATAGAGGTCGTACATCCGGTTGAAGATGCGCAGCAGCGTGGACTTGCCGCAGCCGGACGGGCCGATGAAGGCGGTGACACGGTGGGTGCCGAGCGCAAGGTTGATGTTCTTCAGCGCATGGTTTTCGCCATAGTAGAAGTTCAGGCCGCGCGCCGTCACCTTGGGCGGCGCATCGGGCAACGTCACCTGGGGGGCGGGACCGTTGGCGGAACTCACGGATACGGAGAGATCGTTCATTTGGATGTCCTCTCGGCGCCAAGAATGCGCGCGCCAATGTTCAAGGCCAGTACGGTAAGCGTGATCAGCAGGGCGCCGGCCCAGGCCAACTGCTTCCAATAGGCGTAGGGGCTCTGGACGAAGTTGTTGATGGTAACCGGCAGGTTCGCCATCGTCTTGGTCATGTCCAGGCTGAAGAACTGGTTGGAGAGCGCGGTGAACAACAGCGGTGCGGTCTCACCGGCGACGCGGGCGGTCGCCAGCAGCACGCCCGTGATGAGGCCGGCGCGCGCGGCGCGGTAGGCGATCCGCCGGATCACCAGCGAACGCGGCATGCCGAGCGCGGACGCGGCCTCGCGCAGGGGATTGGGCACCAGTCCGAGCATGTCCTCGGTGGTGCGCACCACCACCGGGATCACGATCACGGCGAGCGCCAGGCAGCCGGCGAAGGCCGAGAACCCGCCCATCGGCACCACGATGGCGCCGTAGATGAACAGGCCGATGATGATCGAGGGCGCGCTCAACAGGATGTCGTTGATGAAGCGGATCACCGAGGTCAGCTTGTCGTGCTTGCCGTACTCGGCCAGATACGTGCCGGCGAACAGCCCGAGCGGCGCGCCGATGCCGACCCCGATCACGGTCATCATGATCGAGCCGACGATGGCGTTCCGAAGCCCACCATCGGTCGAACCCGGCGGCGGCGTATCCTGGGTGAAGACAGCGAGATTGATGCCGGACAGGCCGTTGTAGAACAGCGTGAACAGGATCAGCGCGAGCCAGGTCACGCCGAATACCGCGGCTCCCAGGCACAGGAACTTGATGATGATATTGTTGCGGCGGCGGGCGACGTAAATCGGGTTCATGTCAGTTGCCCGCCTTCTTTTCCAGCCGCATCAGCATCAGCCGGGCGGCGGCGAGAACGAAGAACGTCAGCACGAACAGCAGCAGGCCGAGCAGGATCAGGCCAGACTGGTGCAGGCCGTCGCTCTCGGCGAACTCGGAGGCGATCGCCGCCGAGATCGTGGTGCCCGGCGCGAAGATCGAAGACGATATCTTGAACGAATTGCCGATGATGAAGGTGACCGCCATGGTCTCGCCGAGCGCGCGGCCGAGCGCCAGCATGACGCCGCCGATGACGCCGACCCGGGTGTAGGGGATCACGACGTTGCGGACGACTTCCCAGGTGGTGCAGCCGACGCCGTAGGCGGCTTCCTTCAGGACCGGCGGCACCGTCTTGAAGACGTCGACCGAGATCGCGGTGATGAAGGGCAGCACCATGATCGCGAGAATTAGCGCGGCGTTGAACAGGCTGAGATAGGACGGGGGACCTGCGAAGATCGTGCCCAGCACCGGGACGCCGTCGAAGATGCTGATCATGAACGGCTGGAACGTGTTGGCCAGGAACGGGCCGAGCACGAAGAAGCCCCACATGCCGTAGATGATGGAGGGGATGCCGGCGAGCAATTCGACGGCAAGGGCAATGGGACGGCGCAGCCAGATCGGGCAGATCTCGGTGAGAAACACCGCGATGCCGAGGCCGACCGGAATGGCGATCATCATCGCGATCACCGAGGTGATCAGCGTGCCGTAGATCGGACCGAGCGCGCCCAGCACCGGCGGATCGGCCGACGGCGCCCAGCGCTGCGTCCACAGGAAGGCCAAGCCATATTCCCGCATCGCCGGCCACGCACCGGCGATCAGCGACAGGATGATGCCGCCGAGGATAAGGAGCACCGAGATCGCGCAGGCGCGGGTGATCCAGTAGAAAGTGACATCGCCAAACTTGAAAGCGCTGAGGGCCCGCGCACGATCGTAGGGTCCGGCAGCTTCCATCACGTCGCTCTGAACCGCCATATCTGCCACGCTCAATCCCCTGTATTTACTTCAACACTAGAAAAATGTCGCTTCCGCTTTGAGCGATCTTGCTGACGATTTGCCCCGCGTCATTCCGGATGGCCCGAAGGACCAGACCTCAGGGGTGCAATTGCTCCCCTGGGAATCTGAGATTCTCAGGTGCGCAATTGCGCACCTTAGGTCGCTCGCTTTGCTCGCGCCCCGGAATGACGGGGCGCGAGATACCGCTCCTGAGTCTCAGCTCTTGATCTCGGCGCTCCAGGTCTTTTCGATCAGCTTGACGACCGAGTCCGGCATCGGGATGTAGTCGAGCTCTTCGGCCATCTTGCCGCCCTTCTCGAACGACCACTTGAAGAACTTGATCGCTTCCTGGGACGCGGCTTTGTCGGTCGCAGCCTTGTGCATCAGGATGAAGGTCGCCGCGGTGATCGGCCAGGAGGCTTCGCCGGGCTGGTCGGTGAGGATCACGTAGTAGCCGGGCGCCTTGGCCCAGTCGGCGTTCGAGGCTGCGGCCTGGAAGGCTTCGATGGTCGGCTGCACGGTCTTGCCGGCCTTGTTGATCATCGCCGCGTAGGTCAGCTTGTTCTGCTTGGCGTAGGCGTATTCGACGTAACCGATCGCGTTCTTGGTCTGGCCGACATTGCCGGCAACGCCTTCATTGCCCTTGGCGCCGACGCCAGCCGGCCACTCGACCGCGGTGCCGGAACCGATCTTGGTCTTCCATTCCGCGTTCGACTTGGCGAGATAGTCGGTGAAGTTGAAGGTGGTGCCCGAACCGTCGGAGCGGCGAACCACGGTGATGGCGTCCGCCGGCAGCTTCAGCTTCGGATTGAGCTTGGCGATCGCGGCATCGTCCCACTTCTTGATCTTGCCGAGATAGATGTCGCCGAGCAATTCGCCCGACAGCACCAGTTCACCCGGCTTGATGCCTTCGAGGTTCACGACCGGCACGATCGCGCCCATCACCATCGGCCACTGAACCAGACCGTCCTTTTCGAGCTGTTCGGCCTTCAGCGGCGCGTCGGTGGCGCCGAACGTCACGGTCTTGGCCTGGATCTGCTTGATGCCGGCGCCGGAGCCGATCGACTGGTAGTTCAGACCGTTACCGGTCTCCTTCTTGTAGGCGTCGGCCCATTTCGAATAGATCGGGAACGGGAAGGTGGCTCCGGCGCCGGTGATATCGGCAGCGAAAGCCGACGTCGACGCGGCGACCACGCCGGCGGCGACGATTGCCTTGATGAAATTCATGGTTGGTCTCCATTGGTGAGCGAAGCGCCTGTTGCGCCCGATCGCGCTCACGCCGCCCGTTTAGGTGCGGTCGATAGAGCTTTTACGAAGGTTAGATGACAGTTGGATGACAATACTAAGAGATTGAAATCACTTAGATTTAGCCGGGTATGGGCGATTTCGCCTGGGGAAAACAGGCGGTAAAGGTCGCCCCATTTTTGGGCACGCTTTCGATCAAAAGCCGGCCGCGATGACGGTTAAGAATATGTTTCACCAAGGATAAACCGAGCCCGGTTCCACCCTGCGCGCGGCTGTCGCCGACATCGACCCGGTAGAACCGCTCGGTGAGCCGCGGCAGGTGTTCCGGGGCGATGCCGGGGCCGAAATCCCTGACCAGGACCCGGACTTCCGGCGCGCCCTCGCCCGAAGTGGCCCGGATCAGGGAAACGATCACCCGTCCGCCGGACGCGCCGTATTTGAGCGCGTTCTCGATCAGGTTTTCGAACAGCCGCAGCAGTTCCTCGCGATCGCCCGCAATCGTCACCGGCGCCTCCGGCAGCTCGATTTCGATCGCGACCTGGCGTTCCCTCGCCAGCGGCTCGAGCCCATCGGCGACCTGGCGCAGGATCGGAACGATGTCGACGGACGCGTCGGGGCGGACATGGGCCGACAATTCGACCCGCGACAACGACAGCAGGTCGTCGATCAGCCGCGCCATCCGCGTCGCCTGCGTATGCATGATGCCGAGGAAACGCTCGCGCGCCTTGGCGTCGTCCCTGGCCGGGCCCTGCAGCGTATCGATAAAGCCCGACAGCGCGGCGAGCGGCGTGCGCAGCTCGTGGCTGGCGTTGGCGACGAAATCGGCGCGCATCTCCTCGACCCGGCGCAGCGGCGTCTGGTCGTGGAACGTCATCAGCATGCACTTGTCGGTGCCGCCGAACAGCGTCGGCACCGGCACCGGCGTGATGATCAGTTCCATCCAGCGATCGACCGGAACCTGGTCGAGATAGGTCGTGCGGCGCGGCTCGGAGGTCGCAATCGCCTCGCGCAACGCGGTGATGATCTCGGGCGAGCGCAACGCAAACTGCGCCAGCTCGTTCTTGCGCAGCGCGGGCGCGAGCTGGGCGGCGGCGGCGTTGAGGTGAATGACGCGGCCGGCGCGATCCAGCAATATGGCCGGATCCGGCATGCCGGCCACGACGGCGCTGACGGCCACGGACTCGACCGGGCTGACGGCGCGGACGTCCTCGCGGGAGGTGGCCGCATTGTGCAACCGCCACGGCACCAGCGCGGCGGCTGCGATGCAGATGAAAACCGCGACGGCGCGCGAGGCCGACAGATCGGCCAATACCACCAGCGCGCAAAGCGCGAGACCGGCGGCAATCAGGATGATGGCCGAATGCCGCAGCCGGTCCGGCCACGGGGCAAAGAAAGAGGAAGAACTGGAATCGTCTATCGCCATGGCGCCGGCTTCCTCCCTCGGTTCAACAGGCGTTTTCTTCGCTACGCTCGAACACGCCCCGGGCCGTGTCGTCAGGCGCCGGTGTCTCCACGCTCGCGCACATAGACGGCCTCGTGTCTTGTCGGCTCAGCGTCGGAACCGGGCTTCAGCCGGCGCAGGCGCTTGAGTCGCGCGCCAAGGATAATTTCCCGAAGCGTCAGCAAGATTACAGATATGACGAAAGGCCCAATATAATAAAGGACCCGGAACAGCAGCATCCCCGCCAGCAGCTCTTCCCGGTCCATCTGCCACAAACCCACCAGCATGGCGGCGTCGAACACGCCGAGCCCGCCGGGCGAATGGCTGGCGAAGCCCAACAGCGTCGCCGAGACGAAGATCACCGCGACCACGACAAAGCCGAGATTGGGCTCATCCGGCACCAGCACGTACATCGCCAGCGCGCAGAAGCCGAGGTCGACGATGCCGATGGCGATCTGCAGCAGCGTCAGCGGGCCGCCCGGCAGGGTAACGGTCCAGGGTCCGCGGCCGACGCTGCGCGGCTGCGCCCAGACCCAGGCGACATACCCGATAAGTCCCATGATGATGCCGAACGCCGCCACGCGGTTGAGCCAGGCCGGCAATTGATCGATCGAGGCGGCGGCTTCCGGGTGATAGGCGATGCCCAGCCCCAGTACCGCGGCATTGCCGAGCCAGAAGGTCAGCCCGGCGAGGAAACATATCTTGGCGACGTCGATCGCGTTCAGCCCCCAGGCCGAATAGATCCGGTAACGCACGGCACCGCCGGTGAAGACGCTGGCGCCGACATTGTGGCCGATCGAATAGGAGGTGAAGGAGGCCAGCGCGTTGACCCGGTAGGGAATGTGGCCCTTGCCGATGGCGCGGACCGCGAACCAGTCATAGAACGTCAGCGTGAAATAGCCCGCCGCCACGAACAGGGCCGCCAGTGCGATCTGGCGCGGCTCGGTACCCTTGATGGCCTCGATCACCTCGTCGGAGTTGATGCCGCGGAGCATGTGATACAGCACGTAGCACGCCACGGCGATGACCGTAATACTGATCACAACGCCGAGCTTATGCAGGACCTGCTTCTGGCGCAGAAACGAGATCGCCCTGCGTATTGCTTCCAGCATCTAGACCTCGAATTGCGATCCGGCAGCGACGGCGATGGAACGAACTCCGCCGAGACTATCCTGCTCCCTGGGTCCTCTGGTAGCGCGTTTTGAGCCGCAGTGGAATTCGCATGACGACAATAAAACGCGCTTCTTCAACATATTAGGCGGAGTTGATGACGGTGGGAGCACAGTTTTGCTGCAAACCCGCCGCCAGGAAGCGGTTCCGGGGCATCGGGGACCGGTCAAGACATCTTGATGGCGGTGGTGATGCGCGGACCGGGCCATGGTTACGATCATGCCGTGGGCGCGCTGCGCGAAACCACCCAGTCGCGCAACCATGATCCGACCGCACAACCGCAGAGGTAAAGCGCGAACAGGATCAGGCCGAGATCGAGCCAGTAGCCGAAGCGGCCGGGTACGACACGCGCGACCGCGGCCGCAACCAGCGCCGCCGCCAGCGCCGCAAGCCACCAGCGCAATTTCTTCGGGACGCCCTCGCCGTGCTGAACCACGGATATCCAGCCCATGGCGAAGCCGAGCAGCAGCGATCCCAGCAGCCAGCCCCAGTAGAATGTCGTCAGATAGGCCATGCTACTTCACCACGAAATCGATGCGGCGGTTCTGCGCCTTGCCCTGATCGCTATCGTTTCCCGCAATCGGCTGCGTCGAGCCATAGCCGACCGCGCTGAACCGGTTCGCCGGCAGCCCCGCCTTGACCAGATAATCCGTGACGGCCTGGGCGCGCTTCTCGGACAGCGCCTGGTTGGAAGGCTCCTCGCCGTCGGAATCGGTATGTCCTGATATCTCGATATTGGTAGTCGGACAGCGCAAGGCGGTTTCGATCAGGCGGTCGAGCAGGCCTGCGGAATCCGCGACGATGTCGGCCTTGCCGGATTCAAACCGGATCCTGGCCTGGCCGAGCAAATCGGCAAATAATTGCTGGCAGACCGTGGCATCCACCGGCGCGGCGGGCGGCCTGACCGAGATTTCCGGCGTGAACTGCCAGCCCTGCGGGAAGTCCTTGCCGAGACCGGCGCGGATCTGAACGGCGGCGGCTTCGTAGAGCGCATCGCCCGACAACTTCACTTCGCGGTCCGAGACGACCAGCGTGCCGGTCGACAGCCGCGACAGCGCGCCGAGCGCAGGCACCACCGCATTGGCAAAGCCCGCGGGCGCACCGACGCTTGCCTTGAGATTGTCGACGACCTTTTCCTTGAAGAACTTGCGTCCGGCCGCCGCCACCAGCGCGGCATGGACACTATTGTCAGGAACGTAGCCGGTCAGCGTCAGCGTCACCGCGACCGGATCCTTGTAGGCGTGGAAGATATAGGGCGGCGCCTTGACGTCATTGGCGGCGACCGAAAAGCCCTCGGGAAGATTTTTCAGCGCGGCGGCAATGGCCTCCCTGCCGCCAAGTTCGCGCGCCATGCCGGACAGGCTGACCTTGGTGTCCGACAGCGTGATCTTGCCGTCCTTCAGCTTGGCGATCTGGTCGAGCAGCAGCAGCGCGGCGTTGTCAAAGTGCTGGGGCGCGCCGCGCGCCAGCGTGGTCCTGTCGACGACCTCGACGCCGAGGCTGCTGCGCGCCGCCTCCAGCATCCTGCCCTTGGTCGCGGGCAGCGGCGAACTGCCTGACAGTGTCACCCGGACGACGTCACGTTCGGCCGACCAGACAAACGGCTTGGCCTCGGGAACGAGGCGGGTTTCGTCGTTGACCAGCCGCACGCCCGGCACGGCTTCGACCGACGCCACTGCGCCAATTCGGCCATCTTCCGAGAACGCTTCCGCCGCCAACGTCACGTCGCGGCCCGCAACCGAGATGCGCCTTTTGTCGAGCACGGTATCCTTGAGCGCGGCCGTCGAGCGCTGCACCAGATCGGCTTCCAGCGGCTCAGTGCTGGTCCAGGCCGCGATGGCCCAAAAGATGACCAAAGGAATTAGGCCCGGCCACCATTTGCTACTCCACCTGAAAAGTCCGTGCATTCGAGGTCTCGCGGGGTCTGAAACAGAGAGAAAACAAACCCTTGCAGGGCTGTCAAACCCGAAATGACATGGAAGTGAAAGGCCACGGATATTTGTCCGGCTAACAGTTTCTTCAGCGGTATGCCGCTAATTTCGTCCGGCAATGCAACCAGGTCGCCGCGCACGTCAATGAAACTGTTCCGCAACACCGTTATTCGCGCCGGACTGGAGGCGCTGTACTTCTCAGGCGCGCATTTCCTGCTGCGACCAATCTTCGCAGGCGTCGGCGCCATTTTCATGCTGCACCATGTGCGCCCAAGCCGCGAAGGCGAGTTTCAGCCGAACTACCACCTGGAGGTTGAGCCGGAATTCCTGCGCGCCATGCTGGCGCATCTTCGCGCCCTCGATGTCGATATCGTCGGCATGGATGAGGTGCATCAACGACTCTCCGAACGAAATTTCGAGCGACGCTTCGCCAGCTTCACCCTCGACGACGGCTATCGCGACAACCGCGATTTTGCTCTCCCGGTGATGCGCGAATTTGACGCGCCCCTCACCGTCTATGTTGCGAGCGATTTCGCCGAAGGCACCGGCCGGCTGTGGTGGATCGGGCTCGAGCGGGTCATCGACAAGGCCAGCTCGATCGAAGTCCCGATCGGCGGTGTCCCGACCAGCCTCGACACCTCGACGCCGGCAGCCAAGCAGGCCGCCTTCGACCGGATCCACGAATGGCTGCGCACGCTGCCTGGCGACCACGACCTGCAGCGCGAAGTCTCCGCGCTGTGTTCGCGCCATGGCATCGACGAGACCACCATGGCCCGCGACCTCTGCATGTCCTGGGACGAACTGAAGGCGTTTGCGGACGATCCGCTGGTGACCATCGGCGCGCATACGATCACGCATGGCAACCTGGCAAGACAAAGCGCGGAGGCCGCTTCGTTCGAACTGACCGAAAGCCGCGCCCGGATCGAGGCGGCGCTGCAACGGCCGGTGCGCCACCTCGCCTATCCCTATGGCGACCGCATCGCCGCCGGCCAGCGCGAATTCATGCTGGCGAAGGCCGCCGGATTCAAGACGGCGGTGACGACGCGGCCCGGCATGATCTTCCCCGAAAGCGCCGATCATCTGACGGCGCTGCAGCGCGTCTCCCTCAACGGCAATTACCAGGACGCGCGCATGATCCCGGTCCTGACCTCCGGCACCGCCACCGCGGTGTGGAACGGTTTTCGCCGCATCGACGCGGCGTAGGTCTTATCGCGGTAGCCGTCGTCCCTGCGAACGCAGGGACCCATACCGCGTGATCTATCAATGGAGCGCGGTAGCTGACGCTCTGCGTCCGCAGATTACTGCTCTGAGTTGTTGAAGCGATCCGTCTTTCGTCGTGCCCATTACGCGGGCCGCGGCGTATGGGTCCCCTGGGTTCGCAGGGACGACAGCGTATCACCCTCCTTGACTCGCACTGCTCCCCCGCTCAAAACCGGCGGCAAAGCAATGGGAGGAGCGCATGTTCAAGGATCTGTTTTCGCTGAAGGGCCGGGTCGCGCTGGTGACGGGCGGGTCGCGGGGCATCGGCAAGATGATCGCCGCCGGATTTCTCGCGCAGGGCGCGGCGAAGGTCTACATCACCGCGCGCAAGGCGGGCCCTTGCGAGGCCACCGCGAAAGAACTTTCCGCCGCCTATGACGGCGAATGCATCGCGCTGCCGATCGACATCTCGACGGTCGAAGGCTGCGACAAGCTCGCCGCCGAGATCATCAAGCTGGAGCCCAAGCTCGACATCCTCGTCAACAATGCAGGCGCGGCATGGGGCGCGGAGTTCGATGAATTTCCCGAAAGCGGCTGGGACAAGGTAATGGACCTCAACGTCAAGTCGGTGTTCTTCCTGACCAAGGCGCTGGCGAAGCCGCTGCGCGCGGCGGCGAGCGGCGAACGGCCCGCCAAGGTGATTAATATCGCTTCGGTGGACGGCATCTTCGTCAACCCCGGCGAGACCTATTCCTACGCCGCCAGCAAGGCCGCCGTGATCCATCTGACGCGGCGCATGGCCACCAAGCTGATCAAGGACAATATCAACGTCACCGCGATCGCCCCGGGCGCGTTCAAGTCGGACATGAACCGCGCCGCGCGCGACCACTCGGACGAAGTCGCACAGCGCATTCCGGCGAAGCGGATCGGAACCGACGAGGATATGGCGGGGATTGCGATCTATCTCGCCTCGCGCGCGGGCGATTATGTCGTCGGCAACACCATCGCGGTAGATGGCGGCGTGGTCTACGCCAACGCGGGACTTGAGATCGCGGGGTAATGGCGCGAACGCCTCAGTCGTCATACCCCGCGAAGGCGGGGTATCCAGTACGCCGCGACCTCACTTGGTTGGCCGCGGCGTTTCCACAATTAACGCCGGTGTTTACTGGATCACCCGCCTTCGCGGGTGATGACGGTTTGTATCAAAGGCGAGAGCTAAGCGTGCTCTCACGTCTCGATCTTCACGTACTCGAAATCGCCGGGCTTGTTGTCGATGCCGACCTTCGGCGGCGAAATCCAGTTGGCGTAGGCGCCGGCTTCGGTGACCGGCTTCATCAGGGAAGCGATGAAGTCGCCATCGTCGGTCGACGGCAGCCAATCGCTCTTGCGGGCGTTCCAGGTGGCGTCATCGATCAGGACGCCCTCGGGCGTGGCGTGGATATCCCTGAACTCGCCGATCTGGCGATGGAACGCGACGTTCGGCAGCGTCAGCTTGTACTGGTAGCCCGCGGTCGAAATGACCTTGTTCCAGCGCAGCATGCCCTTGACGCAGTCCTGCGTGTAGTCGTCGCGCAGCCGCATGTTGAGCGCGGTCAGCGCCGGCTCATCGACCCGCTTGATCACGCCATCGACCAGCTTGAGCACCGGATAGGTCGAAGTCCTTGAGCTGGTGGTCGTCGTCGATCTGGGTTTCCCTGTAGCGGCCCTTGATGCCGGCATTGAAGGCGTTGGCGGCGTTGGTCGAGACCTCCGAGCCGAACAGGTCGAGCGACAGCGAATAGTGCAAATGCAGCTTCTTCTGGATGGTCGGCAGGTCGATGACGCCGAGCGCACGCACTCTGGCGATATCGGCGGGATCGGTGATGCCGGCTTCCTTCATCGCCTCGCAGGTGCGCTGCACGACGCGGCTGATGCCGGTCTCGCCGACGAACATGTGATGCGCCTCTTCGGTCAGCATGAAGCGGCAGGTGCGCGACAGCGGATCGAAGCCGGATTGCGCCAGCGAGTGCAGCTGCATCTTGCCGTCGCGGTCGGTGAAGTAGGTGAACATGAAGAACGACAGCCAGTCCGGCGTCGCCTCGTTGAAGGCGCCCAGCATGCGCGGTGAATCCGCGTCGCCGGAGCGGCGGCGCAACAAATCGTCCGCCTCCTCACGGCCGTCGCGGCCGAAATATTTCTGCAGCAGGTAGACCATCGCCCAGAGATGACGGCCTTCCTCGACATTGACCTGGAACAGATTGCGCAGGTCGTAGAGCGAGGGCGCGGTCTTGCCGAGATGACGCTGCTGTTCGACCGAGGCGGGCTCGGTGTCGCCCTGGATCACGATCAGGCGGCGCAGCGTGGCGCGGTGTTCGCCCGGGACTTCCTGCCAGGCCGGCTTGCCGTAATTTTCGCCGAAGGGAATGACGCGGTTCTCTTCCTGCGGCGCCAGCAAGATGCCCCAGCGATAATCCGGCATCTTCACATAGTCGAACTTGGCCCAGCCGCGCGGATCGACCGAATAGGCGGTGCGCAAATAAACCAGCGACTGCTGAAAGCCTTCCGGCCCCATGTCGCCCCACCAGTCCATATAGCCGGGATGCCAGCCCTCGAGGGCTTTGAGCACCTGGCGATCTTCACTGAGATTCACGTTGTTGGGAATCTTGGTGGAGTAGTCGACGTTCATGAAGTTCATGGCGTGCTCCTTTGTGCACTCTTGCCGTCTTGCCCGGCCTTGTGCCGGGCATCCACGTCCTTGCTTCAGCAGCAGAGAAAGACGTGGATGGCCGGGACGAGCCCGGCCATGACGCAGCGAAATTTCCCTAAACCCGCGTCATATCGAACTGCGCCTTCTGGCCGGTGCCGTAGCGGCGCAGCGCGCCGTTTTCGCCGACCGCGTTGGGGCGCTGGAAGATCCAGTTCTGCCACGCCGTCAGGCGCGAGAAGATTTTCGATTCCATGGTCTCGGGACCTACGAAGCGCAGATTGGCTTCCATGCCGGTGAGGCCGTCGGGCGAAAAACTCGTGCGCTCTTCCAGGAACACCCGCACCTCGTCGTCCCAATCGACGTCGTCGAGCGCGAAGGTGACGAGGCCGAGCTCTTCGGCCTCCTCGGCATCGAGCGTCGTGCCGATGGTGGCCTCCGCGCGGTCCAGATCGGACGGCTCGGCCTGGAAACGCGACTGCAGGCGGGTCAGGCCATGGCTCATCGGATAGGGGCCGAAGTTCATCGCGGTGAGCTGGATCGCCGGAGGCGCGCGATTGTCGCCCTGCCGCGAGCCGATCAGCATATAGGAGCGGTCGGCGGCGAACACGAGTTCGGCCAGCGTGCCGACGAAGCATGAGCCGGGCTCTACCAGCGTCACCAGCGTCCGCGAGGTGACGTCGATGCGCTTCAACACCCGCTTCCAGTACTGCCTGATTTCGTTGACCAGCCAGTGCGCCTTGTTGGCTTCAAGAAAGGCGTCGCAGGCAACCACGTTGGCGGGATCGCCATGCGACTTGAACAGCAGCATGGCGATTTCGAGTTCGTTGATGCGCAGATGAAGGATCGCGTCATCGAGTTCGCGCGCCACCTGCAGCGGCCAGAACGATGCGCCCTGCGCCACCAGGCCGTCGATATCATCTGGCGGGGCCGCATCCGGCGCCTTGATCGAAATGGTCGCGATCCGCGCCGCGCGATCGATGTCGACATTGACGAAGCCATAGCGGAGACCGCTGTCGTCGACGATCCGCTGCAGCGGCGTCAGCGTGACACCCTTGCCATGGCCGTTGCGCTTCGAGGCGGCGGCGAATTCCTTCGCACGCTCGGCAACCTTGGCTTCTAACTTGCTGTTGGGGACGATCTCGTCGACCAGCCGCCATGCGACGGCACGCTTGCCCTTGATGCCTTCCTCGATGGTGCAGAAGAAATCGGCATGGTCGCGGCGCACCTTGCGCTTGTCGACCACGCGCGTCAGGCCGCCGGTGCCGGGCAGCACCGCGAGCAGCGGCACCTCCGGCAGCGACACGGCGGCGGCGCCGTCGTCGGCGAGGATGATGTGATCGGTCGCGAGCGCCAGTTCATAGCCGCCACCGGCCGCGGTGCCGTTGACGACAGTGATGAAGCGCTGCCCGGAATTCTCGGAGGAATCCTCCAGGCCGTTGCGGGTCTCGTTGGTGAATTTGCAGAAATTGACCTTGTGGGCATGCGTTGCCCCCGCCAGCATGCGGATGTTGGCGCCGGCGCAGAACACCCGGTTCTTGCCGGAGCGGACCAGCACCGCCTTCACTTCGGGATGCTCGAAACGCAGCCGCTGTACGGCGTCGGCGAGCTCGATGTCGACGCCGAGATCGTAGGAATTCAGCTTGAGCTGATAGCCCTCGAACAGCCCGGCATTCTCGTCGACGTCCATGGTGAGCGTCGCGATGTCGCCGTCGACGGCGATTTTCCAGTGCCGGTAGCGCGACGGATCGGTTTGAAAGTCGATGTATTTGGCGCCGCCTGCGAGGACGCGATCTTCACCGGGCTTGTCGCCAGCCATGGGCCACCCTCTGTCGATTTCTTGGGATGTCGTTTTCCCGAGATTTGCTTGGTTCGTTATATGCACAATAATGCATGTTTTCGATCTCGTCTAGTCTAGAACGCCGAAACATGCATTTTGTTTCATGTTCGCGGAAACGGCCGGTCGGCCAATGGGCTAGGCCGCCAGCACCCCATCGGCACGCAGCGCCGCTGCCGCGAAATCGGCAATCGCCGCCAGCGTCTGTTCCGGCGCCTCGCGATGCGGGGAGTGGCCGGCATTGGCAATAACAGCCACATCGACCGGGCAGTAGCATTCCCCCTGCGCGATCTCGACCTGACGCATGGTGCCGTACTGATCCTTCGCGCCCTGCACGATCGCGACCGGCACGCGGATATAGGCGAGATACTCGGAAATATCCCAGTCGCGGAATTTTGGATCGAGCCAGGCGCCGTTCCAGCCGTAGAAGGCGTTGTCGACGTCCTTGTGCCAGCGCGACAGCTTCTCTTTCAGGTTCGTGGTTTCGTAGGCGGTCTTGATCTCGGCGATGGAAGCGACCGAGATATCCTCGACGATGAAATGCGGCGCGATCAGCGCGATGCCCTCGATGCGATGATCCTGATGCGAGCCGGCATAGATCGCGGCGATCGAGGCGCCGTCGGAATGCCCGAGCAGGAGCCCACGGCGAAAGCCGATTGCGTCGAGCAATTTCGGCAGCACATCGAGCGCCTCGGTGTGCATGTAGTCGAGCGGGCGCGGCAGTTTCACGGGCGTCGAGGCGCCATAGCCGGCGCGCGAATAGACGAACACGCCGGCGCCGGTCGCGGCCTGAAGCTTTTCGGGAAAGTCGCCCCACAGGCCGGCGGAGCCGAGGCCTTCATGCAGCATCACGATGGTGGGTGCCTGTTCGGGCGATGGGCCGATCATGCGGTATTCGAGATCGGAGGCATCGATGGTGAGGAAGCCTGAGGGGTTTAGGGTTTGCATGGTGTTGCTTTCCGAAAGTGATCCAGACGTCGCATTCTCAAGCTTGTCGTCCCGGCCTTGAGCCGGGACCCATACGCCGCGGCTTCTCGGATGGGCAGGATGGCCGACACCTTCCTAAACAACAGGGGCCGCGGCGTATGGGGTCCCGGCGGTCGCCGGGACGACGTGAGAGTTAAGGCGCCCCATCCCGCAGCTTGAAACGCTGGATCTTCCCCGTCGCGGTCTTCGGCAGACTGTCCACCACGTCGATCCAGCGCGGGTATTTCCAAGGGCCGATCTTCTGCTTGACGTGCTCCTTCAACGCCTCGTGCAGGCCGTCGGTCCTGGTATCGGCGCGCAGCACGACGAAGGCCTTTGGCTTCAACAGTCCTTCCGGATCTGCCTCGGGCACGACGGCGGCCTCCAGCACGGCCGGATGGGTGATCAGCGCGCTCTCGACTTCGAACGGCGACACCCAGATGCCGGAGACCTTGAACATGTCGTCGCTGCGGCCGCAGAACGTATAACGGCCCTCGGTGTCGCGAATGTATTTGTCGCCGGTGCGGGTCCAGTGGCCTTCAAAGGTCTGCCGGCTCTTGCTGCGCTGGTTCCAGTAACCCTCGCCGGCCGAGGGCGCATCGACCAGCAATTCGCCGACCTCGCCGTCGGGCACGTCTGCGCCTGATTCATTGACCAGCCGCACCTTGTAGCCGGGCACCGGACGGCCGGATGAGCCGTACTTGATGTCGCCGGGCGCGTTGGAGAGGAAGATGTGCAAGAGCTCGGTCGAGCCGACGCCGTCGAGAATGTCGACGCCGAAGCGCGCCTTCCAGGCATTGCCGACCAATTCCGGCAGCGCCTCGCCGGCCGAGGTGCAGATGCGGAGCCGGTTGCCGGCGCGCGTCTCTTTCAGCGTCTCGTCGTTGAGCATCGCGGCAAACAGCGTCGGCACGCCGAAGAAAATGCTCGGGTTGATATTTGTTCATCAGCGCGAACATCGCAGCCGGGGTTGGCCGCTCGCTGTTCAGCACCGTCGTGGCGCCGACCGACATCGGAAACGTCAGCGCGTTGCCGAGGCCATAGGCAAAGAATAGTTTTGCCGCCGAAAGACCGACGTCGTTCTCGCGAATGCCGAGCACCTGCCTGGCGTAGGTTTCCGCCGTCGCGGCGAGATTGGAATGCAGGTGCCGGACGCCCTTGGGCATGCCGGTGGAGCCCGACGAATAGAGCCAGAACGCCGGCTCGTCGGGATGCGTCGCCGCCGTCGCAAACGAATCGCTTTCGCGCGCGAGTTGGTCGGAGAGTTTGTTGTGGCCGTGGGCGTCGTTGCCGGAAACGATGACGTGTTCGAGATCCGGCATCCGCCCGACCATGTCTTTCACGACCGGCAGCAGCGCTTCGGAAATGAACAGGACGCGCGCCCGGCAATCCGCCAGCACGTAGGCATATTGATCCGAGGTCAGAAGCGTATTGAGCGGCACCGGCACGATGCCGGCGCGGATCGCGCCGAGGAACACGGAAGGAAAATCCACGGTATCCAGCATGATCATCGCGACGCGCTCTTCGCGGCGGACGCCGAGCCGGCGCAGCATGTTGGCCACCCGGCAGCTTTGCTGCTGCAGGTCGCCGTAAGTGAGTTCGGCCACGGTATCGGTGAAGGCGAGCTTGGCCCCACGGCCCTCGTCGACATTGCGATCGAGCAGCCAGGTCACTGCGTTGTAGGAACCGGACGTGCCGCTCACGACGCTCTCTCCCGAGTTTTAGAATTATAATTCATAGAAAGCCACCGGCGGTGCTTGCTGTCAATCCTCATCGGCATTATGTTTCCGAAAGCCGTTTACCCCCAGAGCCAAAGCCGAACGAGGGAAATGACCGAGGCCAGCGACCCCGAAACCGGCTTTCTAGAACAGCTCGGCCAGCGCGTTCGCACCATGCGCGCCCTTCGCGGGATGTCGCGGAAGGTGCTCGCAAAAGTTTCGGGGATTTCCGAGCGCTATATCGCGCAGCTCGAAAGCGGCAAGGGCAACGTCTCAATCGTGCTGTTGCGCCGGGTGTCGAACGCAATGGGCGCGCATCTCGAAGACCTGATTCCCTCGACCGAGCCTGCGCCCGACTGGGCCGTGATCCGCGATCTGCTGCGCAAGGCGTCGCCGGCGCAGATCGCACAGGCCAAGGACCTGCTCGCCGGCAGCGGCCATTCGGCGCAGCGGCGGATCTCTTTCTCCGGCATCGCGCTGATCGGCCTGCGCGGCGCCGGCAAATCCACCCTCGGCAAGATGCTGGCGAAGAAAATCGGCTGGAGCTTTGTCGAACTCAACAAGGAGATCGAGGCGCAGAACGGGTTATCCGTCGCCGAGATCATCGCGCTTTACGGCCAGGAAGGCTTTCGCCGCATGGAGCAGGCCGCGCTGACGCAATTGCTGGCGCGGAAAGAGCTGATGGTGCTGGCGACCGGCGGCGGCATCGTCTCCGAGCCGCTGACCTTCGACCTGATCCTGTCGTCGTTCTACACCATCTGGCTCAAGGCCGAGCCGGAAGAGCACATGGCGCGGGTGCGCCGCCAGGGCGACCTGCGCCCGATGGCCGACGACCGCTCGGCGATGGCGGAGTTGCGCAATATCCTGGTCAGCCGCGAACCGCTGTATGCCCGCGCCTCGGCCGTGGTCGACACCGCGGGTCTTTCCGTCGATGCCGCAGCCGCGCGCCTGATCGATGCGGTGGCGCCGGTGCTGCACGACAAGCACGCGTTCGGGCTGCGCAGCGCCGCCTCCTGATCGGTTCGGCGAAAGCGCCCAGGCAAACGCCTGATTTTCGGCCGCGCGAGGTACGCATCCAAAGGGTGTGATTGTGGTTCGGCGCCACCGTTAACTACCGCAACACTTTGGTGCGAACGTTGGCTGCAATACACCCTCTGATAGTGATACCAATCCGTTGTGTTACCAAATCGTTAACAGGAGGACGGATCATGTTCGAGCAGCGTCTACAGCCCAGGAACCGCGTCTACTATGGTGGAATGGTCGCGTTCAATGACCGCAACTCAACGCTCACCTGCGTCGTGCGCAACTTCAACATTTTCGGAGCAAAGATCGAATTTGAGGGCGCGGCCCTTGTCCCCGACGAAGTGGATTTCGAGATCAAGCGCAAGGGCATCTCCTGTCTGGCGCGCATGATCTGGCGCAACCGTGACGAGGCGGGGCTGGTGTTCGCCAATGTGCGCGAGACGCGCGACGTCGTTCCGCTGGCCTGGGCGCAAAAGCTGCGCGAGACCGAACGGGCCAACCGGAAACTCCGGTCGCGCGTCGATCAGCTTCTATCCGAGCATTAGATCATATGAGCACGTTTGAAGGCGAAGACGCGGCCATCCTTGCCGTAGCCGCGCCGCCCAAGGTCCGGCGGAGCCGCCTGCGCGCGATACTGCTGGCCGTGTTTACCGCGCAGTACACAATCGTGGCGATCCTCGTGAGCCTGTCGGTCGCGGGCACGCTCCGCTACCTGGTGACGCCGCAGATCGTCGAAAAGTTCGAGGCGATCGCATCGGCGCTCAAGCGCTTGCCTGGTCCATAGCGTAGCCGGTTTCGGCTCACACCAGCATCGACTTCACCGAAGCGGCAGCTTCGCGCAGGCGCGGCAGGAAGTTTTCGATCATTTCGCTCGCGGAAACGCGATCGACATGCGCGCCCATGTTGATGGCGGCGACGATCGCGCCGTCGTAGCGGCGGACCGGCACCGAGATCGAGCGGAATCCGGGTTCCGCTTCGCGATCGACCAGCGAGTAGCCCTGAGCGCGATCGGCGGCGATCGCCTTCAACAACAGTTTCCTGTCGGTCACGGTGAATGGGGTCAGCGGCACGAGATCCATCGCCTCGAGTGCCGCAGCGATTTCATCGTCCGGCAAGCGCGACAGCAGCACGCGGCCGACCGAGGTGCAAAACGCCGGCAGCCGGTAGCCAATATCGATTCCTGACGAGAACACCCGCGTCGGGCTGGCGCGGGCAATGAAGACAGCGTCGTTGCCGTCGAGGATCGCCATCGAACTGATCTCCTGCGCCTCGCTCGACAATTTATCGAGCGCGGGCTGCAGCACCGAGACGACGTGATTGGAGGCGAGATAACTGGAAGCCAGCACCAGCACGCGCGGCGTCAGCCGGAAATGCTTACCGTCGCTTTCGACAAAGCCTGATCGTTCGAGGGTGAAGAGAATCCGCCGCACGGTGGCGCGCGGCAGGTCGGCGGCCTTGGCAAGGTCGCTCAGCGTCATCGGCTGCTGTCCGCCGCCGAACAATCTCCAGCACGCGCAAGCCGCGGTCGAGGCTCTCGATAAAATCGGTCGCGCCGCGGTTGTCTGCGTCCCCTGCGCGCTTAAGCTTCGGCATCGCTGCCTCCAAAATCCGCTTGCCTAAGAATGAGCCTACGTTAAAATCGCACATAAGTTCAATAGGCGAACAAATCTCGCGGAGACTCTCGCCATGATGAGCCAGGAACAAAACGACCTGATCACCCGCACCGGCCGCAAGGACCCCTGCGGAAAGCTGATGCGGATGTACTGGCAGCCGGCGGCGCTGGTCGACGAGTTGCAGGGGCCGCGGCCGGTACGGCCGGTCAAACTGCTCGGCGAGAATCTCGTGCTGTTTCGCGACGAGCAAGGACGCTACGGCCTGATCGATCGCCACTGCGCGCATCGCGGCGCCGATCTCGCCTTCGGCCGCCTGGAAAATGGCGGGCTGCGCTGCGCTTTCCATGGCTGGCTGTTCGACGTATCCGGCCAGTGCCTGGAAACGCCGGCCGAGCCGAAGGGCTCGAACCTTTGCCAGGGCATCAGGCAGCGCGCCTATCCCGTGGTCGAGAAGAGCGGCATCCTCTGGGCTTATCTCGGCGAAGGCGAGCCGCCGGCGTTTCCGGAGATCGACTGTTTCGTCGCGCCCGACAGCCATACGTTCGCATTCAAGGGCCACATCAATTGCAACTGGCTGCAGGCGCTGGAAGTCGGCATCGATCCGGCGCACGCCTCGTTCCTGCATCGCTTCTTCGAGGACGAGGATACGTCCACGGCCTACGGCAAGCAGTTCCGCGGCGCCTCCGCCGGCAGCGACATGCCGATGACGAAAATCCTGCGCGAATACGACAACCCGATCATCAATGTCGAACACACCGAATACGGCCTGCGCCTGATCGCGCTGCGCGAAATCGACGAGGAGCGGACGCATGTCCGCGTCACCAACCAGCTATTCCCGCACGGCTTCGTCATCCCGATGAGCACGGAGATGACGATCACGCAGTGGCACGTGCCTGTTGATGACGAGAACTGCTACTGGTACGCGATCTTCACCTCTTATTCGGCGCCGGTCGACAAGAAGAAGATGCGCGACCAGCGGCTCGAACTGTACGAATTGCCGGATTACACATCGCGCAAGAACAGGAGCAACGATTACGGCTTCGACCCGCACGAACAGGCGACCGAGACCTATACCGGCATGGGGACCGACATCAACGTCCACGACCAGTGGGCGGTTAAGTCAATGGGCGCGATCCAGGACCGCACCAACGAGCATCTCGGCACCTCGGACAAGGCGATCGTGCAATATCGCCGCCTGCTGCGGCAGGAGATCGAGAAGGCTGTGGGCGGCGAGAAGCCGATGCTGTTTCTGGATGCCGCCCACGCGCGCAGCATCCAGGGCCCTGCCACCATGGACGGCATCGGGCCGACGCAGGGGTGGGAAATCTACTGGATGGAAGTCGACGTGAAGCGCCGCCGCGGTGCGCCGTGGGCGGCGCCGGTGCCGAGCGAGATCGCGAACAAGGTACGTCATTTGTCGGCGGCGGAGTGATGGTGTTGCTTCCGTCATTGCGAGCGCAGCGAAGCAATCCATCGCGCCGCAAGCGGAGAAATGGATTGCTTCGTCGCTCCGCTCCCTTGCGCAAACGCTTCGCGTTTGTCGCAGGCAATGACGGCTATTGCGGAGCAACGCGTTGAGTTTCGTCGCACGTCACGGTCTCTGGTCGAAAGAGCAGCAGGAAGCCGCCAGCCGCCTGCGCAGGATCGTCGAAGAGAAAAATCTCGAAGTCATCCGGCTGTCGTTCCCCGATCAGCACGGCATCCTGCGCGGCAAGACGCTGGTCGCGAGCGAAGCGATTGCCTCGCTCGAAAGCGGCTGCTCCATCACCACCACGATGCTCGCCAAGGACACCTCGCACAAGACGGTGTTTCCGGTGTTCACGTCGGGCGGCGGTTTTGGCATGAAGGAGATGGAAGGCGCCGCCGATGTGTTGATGGTGGCAGACCCGACGACGTTCCGCGTGCTGCCATGGGCGCCGACCACGGGCTGGCTGCTGTGCGACCTCCATTTCAGCGACGGCCGCCCGGTGCCGTTCGCGACGCGGCATCTCTATCGGTCGGTTCTCGAAAAGCTCAGCCAGCGCGGCTACGATTTCGTCGCGGGGCTGGAGGTCGAATTCCACCTCTTCAAGCTCGAAGACGCGCATATGGCGCCGGAGGACGCGGGCCAGCCCGGCAGTCCGCCTTCCGTCAGCCTGCTTTCGCACGGCTATCAGTACCTCACCGAGCAGCGCTACGACCAGATGGAGCCGGCGCTCGAGATCATCCGCCGCGACGTGCTGGCGCTCGGCCTTCCCTTGCGGTCGGTCGAGGTCGAGTTCGGCCCGAGCCAGTGCGAATTCACTTTTGCGCCGACCAAGGGACTTACGCCCGCCGACAACATGGTGCTGTTCCGTTCGGCCGTGAAGCAGATCGCCCGCCGCCACGGCTATCACGCCACCTTTATGTGCCGGCCGAAGCTGCCGAACGTATTCGCCTCCGGCTGGCACCTGCATCAATCGATCGTCTCGCGCGCCGACGGCGAAAACGCCTTCATGGCGAAGGATGGCGGCGAGGCGTTGAGCCCGTTCGGCCGCTGCTATCTCGCAGGCCTTCTGGCGCACGCGCGCGCGTCAACCGTGTTCACGACGCCGACCATCAACGGCTACAAGCGCTACCGCTCCTACTCGCTGGCGCCGGATCGCGCGATCTGGGGCCGCGACAACCGCGGCGTCATGATCCGGGTGCTCGGCGGCGCCGGGCGATAGCGCGACACGGCTGGAAAACCGCATCGGCGAGCCGGCGGCCAATCCCTATCTCTACATGGCCTCGCAGATTCTCTCAGGCCTCGACGGCGTCGATCGCAAGCTCGATCCGGGACCGTCGGCAGATACGCCGTATGAGACCAAGGCGGCGCTGTTGCCGAAGAGCCTGCGCGAAGCGGTGTTCGCGCTGCAGGACGATCCGTTCTTCCGGCAGGCGTTGGGGGCCGAGTTCGTGGATTATTACGTCCACATCAAGAACGCGGAGATCGAACGGTTTCAGGCCGAGGTATCGGACTGGGAACATCGCGAATATTTCGAGATGTTTTGAGGCCGGGTCCCTCGTCGTCCCTGCGAACGCAGGGACCCATAACCGCCGATGCTTGTGATTACGGCAGGTCGTCGAACAGCGTTCTCAGATCGATAGATCACGCGGTATGGGTCCCTGCGTTCGCAGGGACGACGATGGAGATAGGTTAAATCCCCAGATACCGGTGCTGCAGATCCGGCTCCGCAATCAACTGCTCGCTCGTCCCCGTCCACACCGTTCGCCCGCGCTCGATGATGTAGTGACGGTCGGCGATGCGGGAGAGGTTGGCGACGTTCTTGTCGATCACCAATACCGATTGCCCGCGGCCCTTCAGCATCGACAGGCAGTTCCAGATTTCCTCGCGGATCAGGGGCGCGAGGCCTTCGGTGGCCTCGTCGAGGATCAGCAGTTTCGGATTGGTCATCAGCGCGCGGCCGATCGCCAGCATCTGCTGCTCGCCGCCGGACAGCGTCACGCCCATGTTGCTGCCGCGCTCGGCAAGGCGCGGGAACAGTGCGTGGATTTTCTCGATGGTCCAGGGATCGGAATTGCCGGCGCGATTGCCCGCGGCGGCGACGAGATTCTCGTACACCGTCAGGTTCGGAAAGATCTGGCGGCCTTCCGGCACCAGGCCGATGCCGAGTTTTGCAATCTTGTACGACGGCAGGCTGCGCACCTTCTCGCCTGCGAAGCGGATCGTGCCTGCGCGGGCCGGCGTCATGCCCATGATGGAGCGGATGGTGGTGGTCTTGCCCATGCCGTTGCGGCCCATCAGGGCGACCATCTCGCCTGATCGTACCGAGAGCGACAGGCCGAACAGCACCTGGCTGAGGCCGTAGCAGGTCTCGATGCCGTCGATTTCCAGCAAGGTCTCAGCCATTTTATTTTCAGCCATGGCTGGTCACCGCATGCTGGTCGCCGAGATAGGCGCGCTTGACTTCCTCGTTGTTCCGGATGGCATCGGGAACGCCGGAGGCGATGACGCGGCCATAGACCAGAACGGTGATGCGGTCGGCGAGCGCGAACACCGCCTCCATGTCGTGCTCGACCAGCACGATGGTGACTTCCTTCCGCAATTCCTTGAGCAGCGCCACCATGCGCGCTGATTCGGTGACGCCGAGGCCGGCCATCGGCTCGTCGAGCAGCAGCAATTGCGGTTTGGTCGCCAGCGCCACCGCAAGTTCGAGCTCGCGCTGTTCGCCGTGGCTGAGTTCGGACACCGGCACGTCGGCGCGTTTCGCGAGCCCTACCCGCGTCAACGCCGCCTGCGCCGCATCGCGGAGTGGCTTCTCCTTGCGCGCGCTGGCCCAGAAGCGGAAGGAATGCCCGTCATGCGCCTGGGCTGCGAGCGCGACGTTGTCGGCAGCCGTAAAGTTCGGCAGCAGACAGGTGATCTGGAACGAGCGCGCCAGCCCGAGCCGGCTGCGTTGATAGGACGGCAGCCGGGTGACGTCGCGGCCGGCGAAATGGACCGCGCCGGAATTCGGCATCAATTGCCCGGTCAACTGGCTGATCAGCGTGGTCTTGCCGGCGCCGTTCGGGCCGATGATGGCGTGCAGTTCGCCTGGAGCGACATCGAGCGACAGATTGTCGGTGGCGAGAATGCCGCCGAAACGGCGGACCAGGTTTTCAACGCGAAGCAGGGGATCAGGCAAGGAATCAGCCACGGCTCAACCTCCCCAGCAATCCCATGATGCCGCCGCGCGCGAACAGCACGATCAGCAGCAACAGCGGGCCCATGATCAGCGCCCAATATTCCGTGAACTGCGACAACAGCTCTTCCAGCAGCAGAAACACGATGGTGCCGATAACAGGCCCGAACAGCGAGCCCATGCCGCCGAACACCACCATCACCATGAGTTCGCCGGAGCGGGTCCAGTACATGCCGGCCGGGCTGACGAAGTCGGTATTGTTCGCCAGCAGCGCCCCGGCGAGGCCGCAGATCGTGCCCGAGATGACGAAACAGACGAGGCGATAGCGGTTGGCATGATAGCCGATCGCCTGCATGCGCTGCTCGTTGGAACGAACGCCCTGCACAACCATGCCGAACCGCGAATTGATGATGCGCCAGATCAGATAGATGCCGCCGAACAGGCAGCCGAGGCAGAGATAATAGAACTGTACGCGGTTCGAAAGATCGATCAGGCCACCGAACGTGCTGCGCTTGTAGATCGTCAGGCCATCATCGCCGCCATAACGCGACAGGCCCGACGTCACGTAATAGGCCATTTGTGCAAAGGCGAGCGTGATCATGATGAAATAGACGCCGCGCGTGCGGAGCGACAGCGCGCCGATCACGAGCGCATACAGCGCCGACGCCGCCAGCGCCACCGGCCACTGGATGAAGCCGGAGCCGATGCCTTCAAAGGCGAGGATGCCGACCGCGTAGCCGCCGATGCCGAGATAGGCGGCGTGGCCAAAACTCATCATGCCGCCATAGCCCATGATGAGGTTGAGGCTGGCGGCGGCGAGCGCGAAAATGACGATGCGGGTGAACAGCGTCAGGATGAAGATGTTGCCGGTCAGCGCCGAATAGAGCGGCAGCAGCAGCAGGCCAAGCGCGACGAGCGCCACGACGACGTTGCTGACGTTGATTGGAGATTTCATCGCTTGGCGGCCGGAAACAGCCCCTCCGGACGCACCACCAGCACGATCGCCATCAGCAGATAGATCAGCATCGACGACAATGCCGGCGCCGCGGTCGAGGCGGCGGAAGAACTCAACACCATGCGCAGGAGGTCAGGCAGGAAGGCGCGGCCGAGCGTATCGATCATGCCGACGAAGATCGCGGCCAGGAACGCGCCGCGGATCGAGCCGATGCCGCCGATCACGATGATGACGAAGGCGAGGATGAGGATGTTCTCGCCCATGCCGATCTGCACCGTGAGGATCGGCGCCTGCATCAGCCCGGCGAGGCCGGCGAGCGCGGCGCCGAGGCCGAACACCAGCGTGAACAGCAGCTTGATGTTGATGCCGAGCGCGCCGATCATCTCGCGGTTCGAGGCGCCGGCGCGGATCAGCATGCCGATGCGGGTCCGCATCACGACGATATACAGTAGCGCGGCGACCGCGAGCGCGACCACGATGATCGACAAGCGATAGGCCGGGTAGAACACGCCGGGGATGATCTGCACCGGCACTGTCAGCCAGGCCGGCAGCGGCAGCGCAAGGCCGGCCGGGCCCCAGATCAGCCGCACGGCGTCGTTGAAAAACAGGATCAGTCCGAAAGTGGCCAGCACCTGATCGAGATGGTCGCGGCCGTAGAGATGTCGCAGCGCGACGAATTCGAGCACGATGCCGAGCAGCAGCGTCGCGCCGAGCGCCAGCAGGATGCCGAGCACGAAACTGCCTGTCCACGCCACGAAGGTAGCCGCGAAATAGGCGCCCATCATGTAGAGCGAGCCGTGCGCCAGATTGACGAAATCCATGATGCCGAACACCAGCGTCAAACCGGCTGCCAGCAAAAACAGCAACAGGCCGAACTGCAGGCCGTTCAGCGATTGTTCTACGAGGACGAGCATGAATCCCTAGAACTCTGGGCCTAACAAAACAGCGGCAGCACATCTGCGCCGCCGCCATTTTCTTGTTGGGCGGATGATCTGTCGCAAACCGCCCCCGGGTCAAGCCCGAGCGCGTGTTCGCGAGATCATGCACCAGCCATGCCAACCATCACTTCATCGGGCATTTGTCGGCGAAGCGGTCCTGGTCGTCCTTGACGATAGTGGCCACCGTCTTGAGCGAGAGCTGGCCGTCGGCGTCCTTGACCACGTCCTGCAGGTAGAAATTCTGGATCGGAATATGGTTCTTGCCGTATTTGAACGGACCGCGCAGCGACTTGAAGTTGGCCTTCTCCATCTCGGCCTTCATCTCGTCCTTCTTCGCAGTGTCGCCCTTCACGGCAACGACCGCGCTGTTGATGAGCTGCGCGGCATCATAGGACTGCGCGCCGTAATAGGTCGGACGCAGGCCGGTATACTTCTTGCGATAGTCCTCGACAAACTTCTTGTTCTCCGCATTCGGCAGGTCGTTGACCCATTCCTGCGCGCCGGGAATGCCGATCGCGTTTTCCTTCTGCAGCGGCAGCGACAATTCGTCGATGGTGAACGCCGTATATAGCGGCATCTGCGTCTTGAGGCCGGCCTGGGCATATTGGTTGAGGAACTGCACACCGGCAGCGCCCGGATAGAACACGAAGATCGACTCGGCCTTGGAGTTCTTCGCCTTGGTGAGTTCGGCGGAGAAGTCGAGCTGGCTCGGCCACACAGTATACTCCTCGCCGACCACCTCGCCCTTGAAGGTGCTCTTCAGGCCCGCCAGCATGTCCTTGCCGGCCGCATAGTTCGGGCCGATCAGGAACACCGACTTGACGCCCTTCTGGTTCATGTACTGGCCCATCGCCTGCGGGGTCTGGTCGTTCTGCCAGGAGGTCGAGAACACGTAAGGCGAGCAGAGTTCGCCGGCGAGCTGCGAGGGGCCGGCATTGGCCGAGATCAGGAAGGTTTTGGAATCGACCGCAGTCTTCAGCGAGGCCAGCAGCACGTTCGACCAGATATAGCCGGCGATGAAATCGACCTTGTCGGACTGGATCAGCTTTTCGGTCTTCTGCTTGCCGACATCGGGCTTCTGGCCGTCGTCCTCGTAGATCACCTCGACCGGCTTGCCGCCCATCTTGCGGCCCAAATGATCCAGCGCCAGCTCGAACGAGTTGCGCATGTCGTTGCCGATCACCGCGGTCGGGCCGCTGAAGGTCGAGACAAACCCGATCTTGATGGTGTCGCCAGCGGATGCGGACTGCGCCAGCGCCAGAACCGTTGCGCCCGCCAGCCAGAATGCCTTCTTCATAATCACTCCCCTCCTCGTTATCGAACCAAGTCCGCCGCTTCGCGACGGACCGCGCCTGCTCCGCGCGCCTCTTATCAGGTGAGGTGTTTTGTGCGCGAAAGTGCCGGGCAGCGGCAAGCATGAACCAACGGTCCCGATTAGAACCTTCGGCCCATACCCCCAGCGGCCTGCACCATAATTCGCAGACGGCGCCAATGGCAAGAATTATAATGCCGGTTGCTAGGGCAACAATTGTCGCAGTTTGGGGTGGCCACCGAGGGCAGGCTTCGCTCGAAAACGCCGGGGTTCAGATCAGATATTCGGCGCCATCGATGATGTACGGCGCGTGGCGGAAATCCCTGATGGCGGCGACCTTGTCCGCGGCCCAGTCCAGCAGCATGAAATATTTCGGCACCTGCATCGGGCGCGCTCGGGTCGAACACCAGGATGGCGGGATGCCCCTCGACCAGGCCCGGCACCAGATGCCAGTCGGTGACCTTGGAATAATTGCCGAAATAGCGGGACACTTCGGCCTTGCCGTTCAACCGGGTCTTGCTGACGAGATCGAGCCTGACATCGTCGGAGATCATGGCGCGGATCGCGTCGAAATCGCGCGCGTTGAAATGCGCGACGTAGGCGCCGAGCCGGTCGCGATCGGCATCCGACAGTTTTCGTTGCGGAGCGTCTTCCGGCTCGCCGGCGATTTCCCGCAACTGCGTGCGGCCGCGATGCAGTGCCGCCTTGGCCGCGGGCAGGCTGCAATCCATGATCTCGCAGATCTCCTTGAGCGAGCAGCCGAGCACGTCCATCAGGATCACGCTGGAGCGCTGCGGCACCGGCAGGCGCATGAAGGTGCGCAAGGAGGCCGCTGCGATCTGGCGGCTGGCCACGGCATCGAACTGGTCGGCGATCATGTCCACCTCCTCTACCGATCGCAACGCCTCCTGCCGGTGGCGCCGGCGCAGGAAATCCAGCGCGGTGTTGTGCGCGATCCGGAATAGCCAGCCTTCGGGATTGCCGATCTCGCCGGCAGCGGCATGCGCCGCCACCGCCTTGATCAGCACATCCTGCAGCACGTCTTCGCCATCGATGACCGAGCCGACCATGCGCGCGCAGTAGCGATGCAATCTTGGACGCATCGCGACCACCAGGCGCTCGAAGCCGGCGGCGGCCGATGCCTCAGGGACCACGGTCATTCTGCCTCCGGCACGCAAGTCTCATGCTTCGCTCAGCATACGGTAGTTGCCGACGACGGTAGCGCTGCTGGCCAGCGGCGGTTCGGCGCATCGCTCCCGAATGCCGCTCTGGAAGGCTTGAAAGGCAGCCAGTTTTGGCAGCGCGCTGCTGCCGTCATCGGACGTGGTCTCTACGAAATGGATGAACGTGTCATCTTCCAGCCGCAGCGAAAGATAGCGCGTGCCGTCGGGCTGGGCCGCCTTCAATTCGGCAAACACCGCCGCAATCAGCTCAGCATTCTTTTCAGCCGCTTCGGGCCTGGTTTTATACCTGATCAACGTCCGTTTCATCGGCTTCTCCTCATCACGACTGCGAAAGCAGCGCGTCTCGACCTCAAGGACGTTTGCGATCGGCCAAAGGATACGACGCGGGGAAGATTCTTTTTCTCATTCCTCACGCCCGCGATACGCATTCGCTATCGATCGATTAGCAAACGCGTCTTGGACCGGCGGACGCGAATGATTACATTGTGCACCGCACGCAGACACTTGAACCAGGGCCGCAACCATGATGACAACGCCGAAACAGCCCCACCGCGTGGTGATCGTCGGCGCAGGTTTTGGCGGATTGGAAACCGCCTTTGGTCTTGCCGGCGCACCGGTCGAGATCACGCTGATCGATCGCCGCAACCATCATCTGTTCCAGCCGCTGCTCTACCAGGTCGCGACGGCTTCGCTGTCGACATCCGAGATCGCCTGGCCAATCCGCCATCTGCTGCGCGGACGCCGCGAGGTGACGACGCTGTTCGCCAACGTGAAAGGCGTCGACGCCGCGGGCAAGCGCGTGCTGCTCGATGACGGCGACGCGCTGCCCTATGACACGCTGGTGCTGGCCACCGGCGCGCGCCACGCCTATTTCGGCCATGACGAATGGGAGCCGTTCGCGCCGGGGCTCAAGACGCTGGAAGACGCCACCACGCTGCGGCGGCGCATCCTCGTCGCCTTCGAGCGCGCCGAGCGCGAGACCGATCCGGCGCGGCGCGCGGCGCTGATGACGTTCGTCATCATCGGTGCCGGCCCGACCGGCGTGGAAATGGCCGGGACCATCGCCGACCTGGCGAAAGACACGCTGCCGCCGGACTTCCGCAACATCGACACGCACAAGACCCGCGTCGTGCTGATCGAGGCCGGGCCCCGCGTTCTCGCCAGCTTTCCCGAAGATCTATCAGCCTACGCGCAGCGGTCGCTGGAGGAGATCGGCGTCGAGGTGATGCTGGGTCATCCCGTCACCGAATGCGGCGCCGATGGCGTCACCTTCGGCGGCAACCGGCTGGAGGCCAGGACCATCATCTGGGCTGCGGGCGTGCGCGCCTCGCGCGCGGCAGAATGGCTGAACGCGCCCGCCGACCGGGCGCACCGTTTACAGGTGCAGCCTGACCTGACGGTGCCGGGCCATCCCGATGTGTTTGCCGTTGGCGACACCGTCACGATTGCCGGCCCCGACGGCAATCCCGTGCCGGGCATTGCGCCCGCGGCCAAACAGCAGGGCCGGTACGTTGCCGCCCTCATCAAGGCGCGCCTTGGCGGCAGCACCTTGCCGCCGTTCCGATACAAGCATGCCGGCAACCTCGCGCAGATCGGCAAGAAGAAGGCGGTAATCGATTTCGGCTGGATGAAACTGCGCGGCCACCTCGCCTGGTGGATCTGGGGCATCGCCCACATCTACTTCCTGATCGGGCTTCGCAACCGGCTCAGCGTGGCGCTGAGCTGGCTATGGATCCACGCCCGCGACCAGCGCGCCGCGCGGCTGATCACGCAGGGCAGCAGCAAGGTCACGGGATAAGTTTTGCGCGCTGGCCGGCCCTATCGTGAAGCGGCGACAGCGCCGTTTCGGTTGACGTTCGCACCGTCCCAGCCATTGTAGCGTGACCGCGAGCCGAATACGCGGATGCAAGCTATGGCGGGAGAAGACGATGCAAGGACTGAGGATTACCGTGCGCGCGTGGGCTCAGCTGGCCTCGCTGGTTGCCATGACCTCATTCGGTGCCGCCGAGGCGATGGCGGCGAAGATGGCCGGCGATCCGGCGGCGACCTGCGGCGACCTCATTCGACCGGCCGACAATGCCGTCCGGATCGAATCCGCCACCATGGTTGGGCCGACACCGCGCGTCATCGCCGAAAAAGGGCCGACGCCGGCGGCGCGCGTCACGCCGGCCAATCCGGAATTCTGCAAGGTGCTCGGCCAGATCGCGCCGTCCGATCCCAAGGCGCCGCCGATCAAGTTCCAGGTGAACCTGCCGATCGATTGGAACGGCCGCTCGCTGCAATATGGCGGCGGCGGCTTCAACGGCGTGCTGATCACGGGACTCGGGCTGCCGCCGGCTTTTCCGTTCGGCACGACTTCGCCGCTGGCGCGGGGCTTCGTCACCTATGGCACGGATTCGGGCCATGAGACCAAGCCGGGCGAACCGCCGCAGCTGTTTGCGCTCAACGACGAAGCCTTTGAGAATTTCGCGCATCGATCCTACAAGCGGGTGCGCGACGCCGCCGTCGCCTTGATGGTGCGCGCCTACGGCAATCCGCCGGTCAAACTGTATTTCATGGGATCGTCGGAAGGCGGCCGCGAGGGCCTGACGATGGCGCAGCGTTACCCTGACGACTTCGACGGCATTTTCGCACGCGTTCCTGTGATCAACTGGGTCGGCCTGCAGCATGCAGGGACGCGAGCAGGGCTGGCGACGATGGGCGAAGGCTGGATCCGCCCCGCACAGGTCGAGCTTGTTGGCAATGCGGTGCTGCAGGCGTGCGACAAGGCCGACGGTTCGGACGATGCGCTGGTTCAGGATCCGGTCGGCTGCAAGGCGAAATTCCAGCCGGAAGCAGCTGCGCTGCACGGCGGGCCAAAGCGGCGACGCGTGCCTGACCGACGCGCAGATCGCGGCGATCAAGACGCTGCACGCGACCTACAAATTTCCGTTCGCGTTGGAGAACGGGCTGGATGATTATCCGGGCTGGGGCGTTTCCGGCGAAAACACCCCCGCGTTCGGCCCGACCGGCGGCTGGAGCGCCTGGTGGCTCGGCAAGGCGGCACCGACGCAGCCGCCTTCGCCGACCAACGGCATCGCCTGGATCTATGGCGCGGGCGGCATTCAATACGTGTTCGCGCGCGATCCGCAGCTCGACGTCACCAAGTACAAGCCTGAGGATCACAGGGAGCGCCTGCTGCAGGTGTCGAAGCTGATGGATTCGACCAACCCCGACCTCAGCCGCTTCAGCGCGCGCGGCGGCAAGCTCGTGATTCTCGAGCATATGGCCGACTACGCCCAAAGCCCCTATGCGGGGATCCGCTACTTCGAAAACGTCCAGCGCACGATGGGCAAGGAGAAGACCGCGGAGTTCGCCCGTCTCTACACGGCGCCCGGCGTCGATCATGTCGGCTCAGGCGCGCCCGCCAATGTCGACATGCTGGCCGTGCTGGTCGACTGGGTCGAGAACGGCAAGTCGCCCGGCGATCTCGAGGTGACCGAGCAGAGGGTCGAAGCGCCAGCATTCGAAATAACGCGTTCGCTTCCGCTGTGCCAGTGGCCGGCATGGCCGCACTACAAGGCGGGACGACCGATCAATCTGGCGAGAAGTTATTCCTGCGAGCCGTAATTCCGTCTGCCACTACCTACACCACCTCATCCTGAGGAGCGGCCGATAGGCCGCGTCTCGAAGGATGTGCCGCGGGTGAGATCATGGCCTTATGGTTCGAGACGCCGCTTCGCGGCTCCTCACCATGAGGGATCACCCACACGCGCGCGCTACTTCACCAGCGAACAGCCGCCGTCCGCGATCGGGCGAAACGCCTGATCGGCGGGAATGGTGGAAACCAGCCTGTAATAGTCGTACGGATATTTCAACTCGTCCGGCTTCTTCACCTCGAACAGATACATCGGGTGAATGACGCGACCGTCCTGGCGGATGGTGACGTCGCCGAACAGTTTGTCCTTGCCCTTGAACTTCTTCATCTGCGGCACGGCATCCTTCGCATGGTCACTGCCGGTCGCGGCGACCGCGTTGAGATAGGCGAGCGTGGACGCGTAGACGCCGGCCTGGTTGCCGCTCGGCATCTTGCCGTTCATGCCGGGCCGCGCCGCAAAGCGCTTGGCGAAGGCGCGGGTGTCGTCGTCCATGTCCCAATAGAACGCTTCGAGCAGCTGCAGGCCCTGCGCGACCTTCAGCCCCATGCCGTGGACGTCGTTGACGAACAGCAGGAACGCCACCATGGTCTGGCCGCTCTGCTGGATGCCGAACTCGTTGGCCTGCTTGACCGCGTTGATGGTGTCGCCGCCGGCATTGGCAAGGCCGATCACCTTGGCCTTGGATCCCTGCGCCTGCAGCAGGAACGAGGCGAAGTCCGAAGTGCCGAGCGGATGCTTGCTCGAACCCAGCACCTTGCCGCCGTGCTTCTCGATGTAGTTGGTGGCTTCCGCCTCGATGCCCTTGCCGAGCGCGTAATCGACCGTGACGAAGTACCAGTCCTTGCCGCCGCGCGCCATCATCGCCGCCGCCGTCGTGTTGCCGGTCGCCCAGGCGTCGTTGACCCACTGGATGGTGTTGGGCGAACAGGCCTTGCCGGTGAGATCGGAGCTGGCGGTGGACGACGCCAAAAACGTCATCCTGGAATCCCGCAGCAGCGAATTGATGGAGAGACCGACGGCCGAATTCGGCACGTCGACGATGGCGTCGACACCCTCGACATCGAGCCATTTGCGCGCGATTGCCTGCCCGACGTCGGCCTTGTTCTGGTGATCGGCATAGACGATCTCGACCTTGATGCTCTTGCCGCCGCCGTTGAAATCCTCCGCCGCCATGCGCGCGGCTTCGACCGAACCCATGCCGTTGGTGTCCTGGAAGATGCCGGAGATGTCGTTGAGCACGCCGACGCGGACGACGTTGTCGGAAATTTGCGCGTGCGCCGCGTTCGCGCCGGCCAGCGACAAAGCGCCTGATAACGCCAGCGCCAGATGATTGCCAAAGCTCTTCATATCATTCTCCCCTCGGATTTTTTTGTGCTTGAAAGGCGCAATTTGCGGCGACGGCGTCAGGCCGGCGTGATTGTCACGGGAAGGCTCTCCAGCCCGCGCAGCGTGTTGTTGTAGCGGCGCTTCACCGGTCCGGTGATCTCGATGCTCGCGACCTTGCGCGCCAGCGCCGCCAGCATGGTTTCGCCTTCGAGGCGAGCGACGAGCTGGCCGACGCACATATGAATGCCGGAGCCATAGCCGACATGGCCGCTGGTCCGCCGCGTGATGTCGTAGCTATCAGGGTTTTCCCAGCGGCGCGGATCGCGGTTGGCAGCGCCGAGGAACATCAGGACCTTCTCGCCCTCGCCGATGCGATGACCGCCGATCTCGACCTCCCGCGTCGTGGTGCGGAAGAAGGTCTGCACCGGGCTCTCGAACCGCACGGCTTCCTCGAACGCGTTGCGGGCCAGCGTCAGATCCTGGCGCAGCCGCGCCAGTTGATCGGGATATCGCGCCAGGCAATAGACGGCGGCGCCGATGCCGTTGACCGTGGTGTCGAGCCCGGCCGACAGCAGCGAACGCACCAGCAGCGGCGCCTCTGCCGCCGTTATATCGCCGGCATCGACGCGCGCATGGATGCAGGCGCCGAAGCCGCCCGGGGTAAGGTTCTCGCGCTGGCACTGTTCGGCGACATAGGCCTGATGCGGCGCCGAGCGCTCGATCGCGTCCTGCCGCAGCTTGTTCGGCGGGCCGAACGCATTGAAGACGACGCCCGCATAGGGCAGCAGATTCTCGCGCCCTTCCTGCCTCAGCCCGAGCGCATCGGGAAAGATCGCCAGCGGATAGGCTTCCGCCAGATCCGTGATCGCGTCGAAACTTCGCCGCTCCAGCAATTGGTCGACGGTCGCGGCGGCAGCCGCGGCGAAACGATCGCGGACCTGCTTCAGGGCGGTCGGCGACAGCACCTGGCTCAGCACCGCACGGGTGCGGGTGTGCGCCGGAGGATCTGCCTCGAGGATGATGCTTGGCGGGCGCCACGGCTTCTCCTTGGCGAAATCGCTTAAGCCCACGCCGCGGCTCGAACAGAACGTGGCGGGATCGTTCAGCACGGTGTGCACCTCCGCATGGCGCGCCACGCCATAGACCTTCCACTTGTCGAGATAGACCAGCGGTCCCGCCTCGCGCAGCCACTCCTGGCTGGGATGCAGATCGTCGAAATATTCGATCGAGAACGGATCGAAGCGCGAGATGCGGCACGGACGCGCCGTGACCAGTCGAGGCGCTGGAATTCGTCGAAGTCATCGAGACCTCCCGAAGTTTGTCCTTGTAAAGCCCTGCCCCATGTCTCTATTGCTCGGTCGCAATTCCGCAGCGATGATCGAGACATGAGCCAGATTCCCCTTAGCCGGAAACCGCGCCGGCCGCGCCCAGTGGAGCCCGCAACCGCCGATGACGGCCCGTTGCTCGATCTCGACCGCTACGTTCCGGCGTTCGTCACCTTCATCGCCAACAAGCTGTCGAACAGCGCGACGGTGTTTTATCAGCGCAATTTCGGCGTCAACGTCACGGAATGGCGGATCATGTCGCTGCTGGCGATCGAGCCCGGCATTCCGGCCTCGCGGATCTGCAACGTGATCGGCTTCGACAAGGGGCCGGTCAGCCGCAATCTTTCCGTGCTGCAGAAGCGCGGCCTGGTCGCGATCCGCAGCGCACCCGACGACGGCCGCACCCACGCCATCTCGCTGACCCCGCGCGGGCGCGCGATCCACGACAAGGTGATCATGGCCGCGCTCGAACGCGAGCGGCGGCTGTTGTCCTGCCTGAAGAAAGACGAGCGGGAGGTTTTGATCGACCTGCTGCGGCGGCTGCACGAGAATCTCGGCGCCGTGACCGGCCAGAGCAGCACCTGATCGCGCAACGGCGACCACAGCCAGCCTGGCGCCGGCATTCCAGCCCGCTTGATGAGCGCGGGCATTCGGCCCCGATGGGCCGCTCCTCTCAAGCATCCGTTTTCTCCCGGCACGGCATGGCAGTTCAACTGCTCTATCGGTGAACCGTGCAATAGCGCGGAAACTTTCACAAGTTAGTTGCTTTGGCAACAAATTTGTCAGCGCAAATGACTTACTTTTCGTCATGGCCGGGCTTGTCCCGGCATGACGAGCGAGATCTGAAGTTCCGCGCCTCACCCGGCGCAGCCGATCCATTCCGCGGATGCGTCGTCGTCGAGCGCTCGCCACTGCCTGCGCCCGCCGGGTCAGCACCGCGCGCTGGTTGATGTAGCCCTTGTCGGTGATCTCGCCGCCATCGACGGAAGCAGGCTCGGCCAGCAGCAGCGCACGCGTCGCGTGGCCGGACGAGTTGCCGCTTTGCGCCTTCAGTTTGGCAAGGCCCTGCGCGATCGAATGGCGAACCTTGTCGTGGCCGATCACGTCTTTCACGTCAGCGCTGTCAGTCAGGCCGGCATGGGCGCGGCATGCCGCGATGTTCGGAAATACCAGGAAGCGGACTTCATCGCCGCCGTGACCGGTCACGACGATGTCCTGCGCCAGCGGCGCCAGCGCGGCGATCCCCGCGACGCGCAAGGTGCCGACGCTGACCCAGGTGCCGGAATTGAGCTTAAAATCTTCCGCGACGCGGCCGTCGAAGAACAGGCCGAGTTCGGGCCGCGCCGGATCGGCAAAGGTCACGGCGTCGCCGATCAGATAGAAGCCCTCGGCATCAAAAGCCTGCGCGGTCAGTTCCGGCGCCTTCCAGTAGCCGGGCGTGACGTTCGGTCCGCGCACACGCACCTCCAGCTTGTCGCCTGACGGCACCAGCTTCAGTTCGGTTCCCGGAATCGGCACGCCGATATTGCCGGAACGTTGCGCCTGGAAATGGCAATCGGTCGCCAGCGGCGAGGTTTCGGTCGAGCCCCAGGCCGACACCATCGGCAGCGCGCGGCCGACGGTTTTGATCGACAGCTCTTCCAGCGCATCCCAGAGATTCTGCGGCAATGCGGCGCCGGCATAGAAGGCGAACTTCACTTCGCTGAAGAACCTTCGCCGCAATTCGTCATCGCTTCGCAGCGCCGCGATCAGCATGTCGAAACCGCGCGGCACGTTGAAATAGACCGTGGGCATCACGCTGCGCAGGTTGGCGAGCGATGTCGCGAACAACCCGGGCGCCGGCTTGCCGCCGTCGACAAAGAGCGTGCCGCCGTTGCGCAGCACCAGATTGAAATTGTGGTTGGCGCCGAAGGTGTGGCTCCACGGCAGCCAGTCGAGGATCACGAGGCCATCGCCGCTCCCTTCGAGGAACGACCAGGTCTGCGCCTTGGCCTGTTGACTGGAGGTCAGCATGCGCTGGGTGTTGATGACGGCCTTCGGCGTGCCGGTCGAGCCCGAGGTGAACAGGAATTTTGCGATCGTGTCCGGCGTGACCGCGGCAAACGCTTTTGCAACATCCGGCGTTTCCAGCGTTGCCGCGATGCTGCGAAAGGAGATCGCGCCGGTATCGGCGGCATTGCCGCTGACGATCGTGGCTGAATGCAGCGGCTGTATCGCCGCAAGCGCCGCCGCGAACGGCTGCATGGCGGAAACATAGATCGCGCCCGGCTCCAGCAGGCTGACCATGCTCCTGAGCTTGTCGAAATCTTTCGACATCAGCGAATAGGCCGGCGAGATCGCGGCCGACGGTACGCCAACGTGCTGGGCCGCCAGCGCGAACAGCGCGTGCTCGACGCTGTTGTCGGACAGGATCACCAGCGGACGCTCGGCGCTCAGGCCTTGCGCGAGAATCCACGCGGCCACCGAGCGCACCTGCTTCAAGGCATCGCTGTACGTGACGGTCGACCACGGGACATCGGCGCTGGCGCGATCGCCGAGAAAGATCTTGTCGGGGGTCTGCCGCGCCCAGTGCTCCAGCCAGTCGCCGACGCAACGCGCGGCCGGCTGCAGCGGCGCGGTCGATTTCAGCGAGGATGCTGCCGTCGGCCCGGCGATCGGCGACGATCGCGGGCGTCGCGAACAGCGTTTCGGACCGGTCGCGATTGGCGGCGGCTGACGTCATCGTTTCCTCCGCCCTCTTGTCTCGTTTGCTGGGCAGGCGGCCTGCTCTACGCGAGAACGGCTCGGCCCGGCAATGTGCCATCGAGCACCGGGAGGCAATGCCGGGCTGAGAACAGACTGCCCAATCGTTGAGCAAATGCGCTATGGCCGGCTGAGCCGAGACTGCCTGCGCCGTTTCCCGATAACTGAGCTAACTACCTGAAGCTCATGCCTCAATTCGTCCAGTTCCATTTGCGCATATTATGTACACAATGGCACATCGCTTGCTTCAATCCAGATCGTACTCCTTGCTGAGCCATGTCGATCAGGCGAACCTCAGCCAACCCAGGGACGGGGCACAAATTGACCGAAACCGTTGCCGCGATCGTAGCCGCGCACCGCGCCGGGACCGCCACGCCCGCGCAAACCGTCGCGCGCAGCTATCAGCGCATCCGCGACCACAATGATCCCGCCGTGTTCATCAGCCTGCGCGATGAAAAGGATGCGTTGGCAGAAGCGGAAGGCCTGACGAGAAAAGATGCCGCGCAGCTTCCGCTTCTTGGCGTGCCGGTTGCCGTCAAGGACAATATCGACGCGCAGGGGATGCCGACCACCGCCGCCTGCCCGGCCTTTTCCTACATGCCGGCGCAGGATTCGACGGCCGTGGCGAGACTGCGCGCGGCGGGTGCCATCATCATCGGCAAAACCAATCTCGATCAGTTCGCGACCGGCCTCGTTGGCGTCCGTTCCCCCTACGGCATTCCCGTCAATCCGGTCCGCAGTGATCTCATTCCGGGCGGATCGAGCTCGGGATCGGCGGTCGCGGTTTCCGCCGGGCTGGTGCCGCTGGCGCTCGGCACCGATACGGCCGGAAGCGGCCGCGTGCCGGCGATGCTCAACAACATCGTCGGACTGAAGCCGAGCCTCGGGCTGATTTCGAACGCCGGGCTGGTGCCGGCGTGCCGGACGCTGGATTGCATCTCGGTGTTCTCGTTGACGGTGGACGACGCGATGACAGCGCTGACCGCCATGGCCGGCGCCGACGGCGCCGATCCGTTCTCGCGCGACCGGCCGCTCGGAAAGACGGCGGCGTTTCCCGGCCAACTCCGGCTCGGCGTGCCGCGCAACGGCCAGCTGATCTTCTTCGGCGACAGCGCCTCGGAGAAGGCCTATGGCGAGGCGCTCGAGCGCTGGACTTCGCTCGGCGCCACGCTGGTCGAATTCGACCTCGAACCGTTTTATGAGACCGCGCGGCTGCTCTACGAGGGGCCGTGGGTCGCTGAGCGCTATCTGGTGATCCGCGACCTGCTGGCGTCCTCGCCGGAATCGATTCATCCCGTCACGCGCGAGATCACCGCGCCCGGCGCGCGGCTGACGGCAGCCGATACGTTTGCCTCGCTCTATCGCCTGCAGGCGCTGCGGCGCATCGCCGAGCGCGCCTTTGCCAAATTTGACGCGATCGTGCTGCCGACGGCACCGACCGCCTACTACGACCGCGCAGGTGCTGGCCAATCCGATCGAGCTCAACTCCAGGCTCGGCACTTACACGAATTTCGTCAACCTGCTCGACCTCTGCGGCCTGGCGCTGCCGGCCGCCATGCGTGCCGACGGCATTCCGTTCGGCATCACGCTGCTGGCGCCCGCGGGGCACGACGCGCAACTCGCCAGCATCGGCCGCGCGTTCCACGCCGATACCAAGCTGAAGATGGGCAGCAAGGGCCTGACCCAACCTCCACTCGCCGCGTTGCCGGCAGGCGCCGGCAGTGACGAAATCACCATCGCCGTGGTCGGCGCGCATCTCTCCGGCATGGCGCTCAACGGCGAATTGCAGGTGCTCGGCGGACGGCTGATCGAGGCCACCGCGACCGCGCCGGACTACAAGCTCTACGCGCTCGACACCACGCCGCCGAAGCCCGGCATGCTGCGCGTCGAAGCGGGCGCGGGACATTCGGTCAAGCTGGAGCTATGGGCAATGTCGGCGGCGGCGTTCGGCAAATTCGTCGCCGCGATTCCGCCGCCGCTCGGGATCGGCACGATAAGGCTTGCGGATGGCCGCGGCGTAAAGGGTTTTGTGGTCGAGCCCGCCGCGATCAATGGCGCGCGCGATATTTCTTCGTTCGGCGGCTGGCGCGCGTTCATGGCGGAGAAGGTGTAAGCCGTCATTCCGGGGCGCGTCGACTCCCTCGCCCCGCTCTTGCGGGAGAGGGTTGGGGTGAGGGGCTCTATCCGCACGACGAGGATTATCGAGAGACCTGTACCCCCTCACCCGGCGCTACGCGCCGACCTCTCCCCGCAAGCGGGGCGAGGTTAAAGAACGCTACACCGACACCGCGTAGAGCTCGTATTCGCCGCGCACCAGTTCGATATGCGCGCGCATCGCCGCTTCCGCACCCGCTTTGTCGCCGCGCATGATGGCGACCACGACACGGTCGTGCTCGGCGTGCGATTTTGCCAGCCGGCCCAGATTGCGGAACTGGGCGCGGCGGAACGGCTGCACCCGCACCCGCGTCGCCAGCGTCATTTCGGCGATATAGCCGTTCTGCGATCCCGCGTAGATCGCGTTGTGGAAGCGCTCGTTGACCTCGTGAAAGCGCTCGGGATTGCCGGCATGGCTCAAGACCCGCAATTCCTCGTGGACCGCTTCCAGCTTCTGGCGATCGGCCGGCGGCATCCGCTCAGCGGCCAGCCCTGCGCACAGCCCTTCCAGCTCCGCCATCGCCTCGAACATTTCGGTCAGCCGGTCGGGCGAGGGCCGTGCCACCACGGCGCCGCGATGGGCGCGGGATTCGACCAGGCCACTCGCCACAAGTTGACGCAGCGCCTCGCGCACCGGCGTGCGCGACACCGAAAAGCGCCGCGCAATATCGGTCTCGTCAAGCGCCGATCCCGGCGGCAACACGCCGCGCACGATCTCGTCGGCAAGCTGCAGCCGCAGCTCTTCCGCGCGTGTGACCTTGTCGCGCAGCGGCGAAGGCCGATCGACGCGGCGAACCGGCGTCTCGGCCTCGGCGCCGGATGGCGGCGTTCGCGTGGGAAGATCGTCAAGACTCATGTCTTTTGACCCTGCGGCTCGTCGATGATGCTGACGTGCGCCGCCACGATCTTCCAACCCTCGGGAAACCGCACCCAGGTCTGCATCTGCCGCCCCACCCTGCCCTTCGCGCCCTCGCGGTAGAACAGGGTGGAGGCAACCGCGGTATCCCGGCCATAGGTCGTAATCACGGTCTTGTCGGTTTTGCGCATCAGCCCGGCCGGCGAACGCGCGGCGCGGAACGCCATGATCGCATCGTAGCCGTAGAGATTTTCGGCGATGCCATAGCGCAGCGTGCGGGGATCGTTGCGGAACAGTTCGTCGAGCACCGCGACGTCGTTCGACACCAGCGCCTTTTCGTAGCGCGCGAACTGTGCGGTCACCTCGGCCAGCACGTCCGGAAGGTCGATCTCCATCATGACAATCCTCTCGCAGCCGGAGCGGCCGCAACGCCCATCCGCTCCAGCGCATGCGCCACGCGCAACGCGATATCTTCGCGCCAGGGTGCTGCGATAATCTGCACGCCGATCGGCATCGGCTCCAGCGGCACCGGCACTGCGACCACGGGCAGGCCGATGAACGAAATCGGCTGGGTGTGGATGCCGATATTGGCGCGCACCGGCAGTTCGACGCCATCGAGCACGAAGGTCGCCTGCCCGAGTTTTGGCGCGATGCAAGGCGTGGCCGGAGCGATGATCACGTCCACCGACTTGAACAGTTCGAGCACTTTTGCACGATACCAGCGGCGGAATTTTTGCGCGCGATCGACCAAAGGCGCCGGGACCATCGCGCCGGCGATCAGGCGATCGCGCACCGCCGGATCGAAATCGTTCGGGCGCTTGCGCAGGCGGTCGAGATGCAGCGATGCGCCTTCGGTGGTCGAGATCACGTACGCCGCGGCGCGGGCGCGCGCGGCCTCCGGAATTTCGATCGTTTGCGTAACATCGAGCGCCTTGGCGACGCGCGCCACGGCTTCGACCGCTTCGGGGAATACGTTGTTCTGAAAGTATCCACCGGCAATCGCGACCCGCAGGCCGGAGATACCCTGCGCAAGCAGCGGCGTGACCGGCTCCACCGGCCGCGACGTGCAAGCCGCGTCGTCGGTATCGGGGCCCTGCATGGCGTCATAGCTCAATGCGAGATCGCCGACGCTGCGCGCGAACGGGCCGAGATGATCGAAGCTTGCGACAAAGGGAAACGAGCGCGCCCGCGACAGCCGGCCATAGGTCGGCTTCAGGCCAAAGATGCCGCAGAACGACGACGGCACGCGGATCGATCCGTTGGTGTCGGATCCCAACGCAATCGGAACCAGACCGCCGCCGACTGCACTGCCGGAGCCGCCGGAGGAGCCGCCGCTCATGCGCGTCGGATCGTGCGGATTGCGCGACGGGCCGTCATGCACGTTCTCGCCCGTAAAATCGTAGGCGTACTCGCCCATGTTGAGCGCGCCGACCAGAACGGCGCCGGCCGCCTCCATGCGCTCGATCAGCGTGGCGTCGCGCGGCGACGGGGCGAGATCCCGGTTGATCTTCGATCCGGCGCGGGTGGAAAGGCCCTCGACGTCGAACAGGTTTTTTACCGCGAACGGAACACCGGCGAGTGGGCCGATTTTCTGTCCGGCGGCGATCCTGGCATCGATCGCCTTGGCCGTGGCGCGAGCACGATCAGCAGTGATGTCGGTGAAAGAATTCAGCACGCCGTCATGCGCAGCGATCCGCGCCAGCGCGGCCTCGGTCGCTTCGAGGGCAGAAAGCTTGCGGTCGGTTACCGCTTGCGCGATCTGTTGGGCCGACAGCCCGTCTGATTTCACGGTCATGGATCAGGCCGAATAGATGCTGGCCGGCTCGGTTTCATCCGGCAGCGGGAATTCGTCGACCAGCCGCGCCAGCCTCAGCGACACTTCGAGGTTCGCCCGCACCGCGGGACGCCAGGCATCCTCGACCGGCAGCGCCAGCGCCTTGGCGACGGCGTCGATATAATCGTCAAGAGGTTCGGCAGCCATTTCGCTCTCATTCAGCTTTCTAGTGAGCCGGCAACGGCGGATGCGGGATCGCCGTCAGCAGTTCCTTGGTGTAGGCGTCCTGCGGATCGCCGAGCACACGCTCGGATGTACCTTGCTCGACGATTCGACCCGACCGCATCACGATGACACGATCGCACAACAAACGCACCACATTCAGATCATGCGACACGAACAAATAGCTCATGCCCATGGACGCCTTGAGATCCTGCAGCAAATTGAGCACCACCGCCTGCACGGAAACGTCGAGTGCGGCGGTCGGCTCGTCGAGGATCACGAGTTTGGGATGCAGCGCAATTGCGCGCGCGATGCCGACGCGGGCCTTTTGTCCGCCGGATAATTGATGCGGGAACCGGTCGAGGAGATTGATTGGAAGCCCGACCAGGCCGGCGAGTTCCTCGCAGCGGGCGCGCAGCGCGTCGCGGCCCTTGATGTCGCCGAGCTGCATGATCGGATCGGCAATGGCGCGCGCCGCGGTAAAGCGCGGGTTGAGGCTGTCGGTCGGATCCTGGAACACCATCTGGATGCTCTTGCGCAGCGGCAGCCGCGCAAACGAATTCGGCATGATGGCGCCGATCTCGTCGCCGTCGAACACGATGCGGCCGGAGGTCTGGTCCAACAGCCGCATCACCATCATCGACGTGGTGGACTTGCCGCAGCCGGATTCACCGACCAAGACCGACGCTCTCGCCATGGCCCACGGTGAAGCTGATGCCATCGACCGCGCGGAATTGTTCCGCCTCGACCGGCGGTTTGCGGGAGAACAGTTTGCCGAGCACGGCGGTCGCGCCCTGGCGCGGATATTCCTTGATGAGTTTTTCGACGAGGAGCAGCGGCGCTGCTCCCTCTCCCCGTTCTTCGCGGGGAGAGGGTCGGGGTGAGGGGCTGTTTCGCGAGCGGAATGCGTGGAGAGAGCCCCTCACCCGCCGCGCTTCGCGCGTCGGCCTGTCCCCGCGCGCGGGGCGAGGCTGGAAGCACCTCTTCCTCCGGAAGCAGATCGCGCAACGAGACGCCGAGCCGTGGCGTCGCGCGCATCAGCTTCTTGGTGTAGGCGTGGCCCGGATTGGCAAAGATATCGGCGGACTTCGCGGTCTCGACCACGTGGCCCTTCTCCATCACCACCACGCGATCGCAATAGGCGGCGGCAAGACCGAGATCGTGCGTGATCAGGATCGTCGACATGATTGCGGCGCTTGGTGAGTTCGACGATCAGGTCCATCACCGCCTTCTGCGTGGTGACGTCGAGGCCGGTGGTCGGCTCGTCGGCGATCAGAAGCTGCGGATTGCAGGCGAGCGCCAATGCGATCACGACACGCTGGCACATGCCGCCGGAGAGTTCGAACGGATAGGCGTGATAGCGCTCGCGCGGGCGGGCGATCTTGACCTGCTCCAGCGCTTCAATCGCCTTTTCGCCGCGGTCGGTCACGGTCGACTGCTGCACATGCTGGCGCAGCACGTCCTCGATCTGGTCGCCGACTTTCCGGATCGGATTGAGCGCCGCGCGGGGGTTCTGGAAGATCATCGAGATTTCGCGGCCGCGCAGATCGCGCATCTGGTTCTCGGTCGCGGCCTTGACGTCGATGCCGGAGAACATCACCGAGCCCTCGGCGATCCTGCCGGCGCGGTCGAGAATCCGCATGACAGCATAGGACGTCACCGACTTGCCGGAGCCGGACTCGCCGACAATGCCGAGCGTCTCGCCCTTGGCCACGGAAATGTTGACATGCTGCACCGCCTTGACGATGCCGCGACGGGTGGAGAATTCGACGGTGAGATCGCTGACGTCGAGCAGGGGTTGCGCGGTCATGATGGCCTCCGCAAAAATATCGAAAACAACCCCATGCAAAGTAGAACGGTCAGCACTCCTGTCGCATTTCCTCGCCCCATGCGGGGGCCGAGACGAGCAAAGCTTGAATCGGCCATCACGTCCTCCGCTGCGGATCGACGATGTCGCGGAGGCCGTCGCCGAGCAGGTTGAAGCAGAACACCGCGATCATCAGCGCCAGACCCGGAAACAGCGCGATCCACCATTCGCCCGAGACCATGAAGCCCGCGCCTTCCGCGACCATGATGCCCCACTCCGCCGTCGGCGGCCGAACGCCGAGCCCGATAAAGGAAAGTCCGGCGGCGTTGAGGATCGCGTAACCCATGGTCAGCGACATCTGCACGATCATGATCGGCATGATGTTGGGCAGGATGTGCACCAGCAGGATCCGGAACTCGCCATTGCCCGACAGCCGCGCCGCCTGCACGAAGCCGGCGTTGCGGCGGACATTGGCCTCGGCGCGCGCGACGCGCGCGTAAAGCGGAAAGTTGACGATCGCGGTCGCGATGATGATGTTCTGTACGGTGTTGCCGAGCGCTGCGACGATACCCATCGCCAGCACGAACAGCGGGAACGCCATGATGGTGTCGGCGATGCGCCCGACGATGCGGTCGGTCCAGCCGCCAAAATAGCCCGCGGCGATGCCGGCAAGGCCACCCATCAGGAACACTAGCGCCACCGAGGCTACCGCAATGAAGGTGTCGAGCCTTGTGGCGACGACGACGCGGCTGAAAATATCGCGGCCCAATTGATCGGTGCCGAACCAGTGCGCGGCCGACGGCGGCTTCAATGCCGAGGCGGTATCGCTGGCGAGCGGATCGTAGGGAACGATATAGGGGCCGAAGATCGCGGCAAACAAGATGACGACCAGCAGGCCGAAGGCAAAGGCGGTGACGCGGTTCTCGCCGAGCACATAACGGGTGTGTTCGAAGATCGCAGCCAGTCCCGAGGTGCGCGCGGGGCCGGCGGGTTCAACGGCGGGCAAAACAGCACTCATCTTCCAACCTCACCCTTCAAGCCGGACTCGTGGATCGATCACGCCGTAGAGAATGTCGATAACCAGATTGAGCAGCACGTACATGACCGCCATGGTCAGCACAAAGCCCTGCACCGGCGCGAAGTCCGACGAGATCAGCGCTTCCACCGCGTAGGAACCGATGCCGGGCCAGGCGAACACTTTCTCGACCAGCACGTTGGCGCCGAGCAGGAACGAGAACACCATGCTGAGCGTGGTGATGACCGGCAGCATCGCGTTGCGGAACGCATAGGTGACGATCACGGTGGCCGGCGAAAGCCCCGAGGCGCGCGCGGTGCGGACGAACTCGGACGCCAGCACCGCCAGCATCGAGGCCCGCGTCATGCGCGCGATCGGCGCCAGCGAGAAGATCGCCAGCGTCGTCGCCGGCAGGATGAGCTGGCTCAACGCAGAACGAAACGCCTCGAAATCGCGCGCGATCAGGGTGTCGATCAGATAGAAGCCGGTAATCGTCGGCGGCGCGCTGTAGAACACGTCGAGCCGGCCGAGCGGCGCCGGCGACCAGCCGAGCCTGAAATAGAAGACGTAGACCAGCACCAGGCCGGTAAAGAACACAGGCAGCGAGACGCCGGCCGTTGTCGTGATGCGGCAGAGATGATCGATCCACGAACCCGGCCGGGTGGCGGCGAGCACGCCGAGCGGAATGGCGATGATGACCGACACAAACAGGCCCAGCAGCGTCAACTCGGCCGATGCCGGCAGGCGGTTGCGGATTTCGGCTGCGACCGGCTGGCCCGTGGTCAGCGAATTGCCGAAATCGCCATGCGCGAGATCGTTGGTGTAGCGGAAGAACTGCTCGATCAGCGGCTTGTCGAGGCCGAGCTTCTTGCGGATCTGCTCGACCGCCTCCTTGGTCGCGGCGGGTCCTGCGAAATACGCGGCTGGGTCGCCCGGCAGCGCGCGCGTCAGCAGGAACGTGACGATCACGACCCCGATCAGTGACGGAATCGCAAACAGCAGCCGCTTGCCGATCATGGTCAGCATGATGAGCGCTCCGCGCCGGCGAATAGCGAATGGCGAATGGCGAGTAGTTGCAGACGGAAGCTCTCAATCACCATTCGCTACTCCCTATTCGCTATTCGCCCACTTACGCCTTCACCAGCGCGCGATAATCGAGCCGGCGATGGAACCAGTACTGATAGCCCGAGATGTTCTTCTGCATCGCGACGTTGACGAAGGGCTGATACAGCGGGATGCGCGGGATGTCGGTGAAGGCGAGGTCGACGAAGCCTTTGACGTCCTTGTCGTAGGTCGCGGTGTCGCCAGTCGAGGCCGCGATGCGCGCGCCGTCGATCAGCCTGTCCATCTCGGGCGACTTGTAGCTCATGGTGTTGAAGACGGAATTGTTGCCGTGATAGCACCAGTAGAAGAAGTATTCGGGGTAATCGAGCCAGCCCGAGAACACGTTGGTGTAAAGCGGCATTTCCTTCTTGTTGAGTTCGGTGCGCCAGTTGGCGCCGGGCACCTTGTTGATCGTGGTCTTGATGCCGATCTGGGCGAGGCTCTCCTGAACCAGGATGCAAAGCGGCTCGTTGACGCCGGCGAAATTCAGGTCGAATGAAATCGTGGTCTCGAACCCGTTGGCGTAACCGGCTTCGGCAAGCAGCGCCTTGGCCTTGGCCATGTCGGTGGAATATTTGGTCGGTTGCGGCCACGCCACCTCGGTCGCCTTGTCCGCAGCCGCACCGAACATCGGATTGGCGAGGCCGAACAGCACCGCGTCGATGATCTTCTGATACGGTATCGCGTAGGCCACCGCCTGACGCACTTTCGGATTATCGAACGGCGGCTTGGTGACGTTCATGCCGATATACTGGATGCCGTTGGAGAACGGCAGCGACACCACGTTGAGCTTGCCGCTGGCCTTCATCTCCTGGAAATCCTTGAACGGCAATTCGTAGGAGATATCGGCGTCACCGCGCTCCAGCAGCGCGCGGCGGTTGCCGGCCTGCGGCACCATGCGCCAGATCACGCGCTTGATCTTCGGCAAGGGGCCGCCGACCCACTCGTCGTTGCGCTCCATGATCACTTCGGTGCCGGCGGTCCATTTCGTCAGCTTGTAGGCGCCGGAGCCTGCGGTCTGCTGCTTGGTGTACTCGAGCCCCCAAGGGTCTTTCTCGCTGGCGTTCTTCTTCACCAGTTCCGAGTTGACGATGCAGGGCACGATGACGGCGAGATCGGGAACCGTCAGGCGGTCCTTCTTGGCAAAATCCACCCGCACGGTGTTGTCGTCGACGACGACGAACTGCTCGGCCTTGGTCAGCGAGCCCGCGCTCATCTGGAAGGTCGGGAAGCCGCCGACAGAAACCGCGCGGTCGAGCGACCATTTGACGTCCTTGGCCGTGACCGGCGCGCCGTCATGGAATTTGGCGTTCTTCTTCAGCTTGAAGGTGACCGACATGTCGTCGATCTTCATGTCGTCGGCGAGTTCGCCCTTGAACTTGTCGCGGTCGTAATACGGCACGCCGCCGGGACCGCTCTTCATCTCGTGCGTGATCAGGCGGTCGTAGCAATTCCACGACACCTCATAGCCGGGCACGTTGGTGCCGACGCCGTGAATGTCGAGGTTGTTGGGACCGCCTTCCGAGACGATCAGCAGCGTTTCCGATCGCGACTGGGCCTTGGCGGCAGACCAGATCGCCGGCGCGGGGACCATGGCGCCCGCGGCAACTCCGGTGACGGATTTGAGGAAATCGCGACGCTTCATGGGGTGATGCTCCAACGCCAGAGGGAAAGCGGCTTTGGAACTGGGATCGCAAAGTTCGTGCCAATCCTTAACGGAAGGCTAATTTTGCTTCAACCTACTGATTTTGCTTTATGATATCGCCCGCCTTCACGATCTTACGGGGTGCGACATCCTGACGGATTGCATACAAAGATGCGTATTTGCCTGCAATTTATGCAGATATTTTGAGCGCTCGTTTGCTGTGCGGCATTCAGGCCGGCCAGAGCAAGTCCTGCAATTCGAACAAGTCGGCCGCCTTTTCCTGCCAGCCCTCGATACAAAAGTGCCCGACGGGATCGCTTGCCCGATGCAGCAGCATCAGCGCCATCAACCGCCGCTTCAGATCGGGATTGATATCGGTGGCTGAGTAGCCGAAACCCTCGAACAGCCTTTGCACCCGCCGCGGCATGCCTGCGGTCATGAAAGCGCTCGGGCCCAGCAGGTCGTACTCGCCCCTCCCCGTCATCACGTCGCCGAAATCGAACAGGCCTGCGAGGTGCCACCCCGAACCCTCGCGGCTCAGCAGGAAATTCTCCGGAATATATTCGCCGACCAGGATCACCGGCGGCTTATCCAGCGCAACCAGCGCGGCCGCATCGCGCAGCAGTTCGTCCAATCCATCCAGAAATTTTTGCGGCAATCCGAGACGCTGATGCCGGGCGCGACATCCCTCGATTTGCCCGTGCATGAAGCGGTCCCAGCCCGGCTCGATGCTGGCGAGCGCTCCGACGGGCGCGCGCTGCACTTCCGCAATGGTTTCGCCGATTTCTCCGAGCACGCGCTCCTTGTCCGCCTCCGGCAGGGACGGCCACGCTTGCACGCCGAGGACGCCCGACAGCCGTGTCATGACGAGATACGGCCATCCGTCGCGCTCCCCTTCGATCACGATTTCCGGGATCGCGACACGAAGCCGTCCGCGAAGCTGCGCCAGCGAACCACGCTCGGACACGAATTGAGAGCGAAGAGAGGGCGGGAAAATCTTCAGGATGCGTTTTTCATCGAGCGCCAACACGAGATTGGTGCCGGTGGTGAAAACGTGCGGCGCGGTGGCGGCCAGGCCATGGCTGCGGGCGATATCGAGCGCGATCGGCAACCATTGCGACGGATCGGCGCGAAAGGGGCGGAACGCTTCGTAATCTGCGAAGCTCGGCAGCGATGCAGTCGTCATTTTCGCGCCAAGGCTCTACCGGTCCGGATTGGCGCGCTCGAACTGGCGCAGCAGGCGGTTGCCGCGCTCGACGGCGTGGTCGAGGGCTGCCTGCGCGGATCGCTTGCCGCTGAAAACCTGCTCGAGCTCATCCTCGATGACGTCGCGGATCAGGACAAAGGATCCGAGCCGGATGCCCTTCGAGTTCTCGGTCGGCGGCTTCAATGTCAACTGCTCGATCGAACTCGCCGTGCCGGGATTGCGATCATAGAAGCCCTGCGCGCGGGAGAGGTCGAAGGCGGCGCGGGTGATCGGCAGATAGCCGGTGTTCTGGTGCCAGGCCGCCTGGACTGCCGGTTTCGAGAGATAGGCGAAGAACCGGGCGACGCCGGTGTATTCGTCGCGCGGCCGGTCGCGCAGCACCCACAGCGTGGCGCCGCCGATGATACTGTTTTGCGGCGCGCCGGCAATTTCGGGCCAATACGGGATCATGCCGTAACCGACCTCGAACTTCGAATTGGCCTTGATGTCCGCGCGCGTCGCCGACGAGCCGATGAAGATTCCGCACTCGCCTTTCTGGAAACGCGGCTCGGCCGATTGTCCCCGGCCGCTGTAGTCGAAGACTTTCGTCGCCTGCCATTCCGCAAGCTGCGCGATGTGGCGGACCACCAGCGGATTGTTGAAGGCGAGTTCCGCATCGAGACCGCTGAAGCCGTTGGCCCGGGTCGCCAACGGCAAATTGTGGAATGCGGAAAAATTCTCGACATTGATCCAGGAGGGCCAGGATGTGGTGAGTCCGCAGGACGAACCCGACGCGCGCAGTCGCTTGGCTGCAGCGCCAACCTCGGGCCAGGTCTTCGGCGCCACCTCCGGATCGAGACCGGCGGCGCGGAAGGCGTCCTTGTTGTAATAGAGGATCGGCGTCGAGACATTGAACGGAAACGACAGCATGTTGCCGGCGACGTCGGAGTAATAGCCGGTCACGGCCGGCAGATACGCCTCCGGCGAGAACGGCTCCGACTGATCGCGCATCAACTCGAATACCGGATAGATCGCGCCCTTTGCCGCCATCATGGTGGCGGTCGCGATCTCATTGACCTGAACGATCGCGGGCTGGCTGCGCGAGCGGAATGCGAAGATCGCGGCCGTGACCGTCTCGGTGTAGCTGCCCTTGTACGTCGGCACGATCCGGTAGTCGGATTGCGACGCATTGAAATCGGCCGCGAGCTTTTCCAGCTGCTTGCCGAGCTGCCCCGACATCGCATGCCACCACATGATCTCGGTGGCGGCTTGCGCGGGGGACGAAAGCGCCGTCAGGGCAAGCGTTACGAATTGCAAGAATTTCAAGGCCAGTCTCACCGGTGATCATCCTGCTCTGCCGCGCCGCGCGATGCACATGCTCGCAGCGCCCTCATAGATCGCTGCGACGGCGGTTTCAATCCATTGGACGTCGTCGCAGCTCACAATTGACGATTGCAACCGAACCGCCAGGATAACCTGAGGATCAAGCCTCCGATAGTCCAGTGTACAATAGCCAAGTATCGGCAAACTCTGCTAAAAAAGTCGTTGAACCTTTTCTTCCCGCCGCAGACTCAATTACTAAGGGGTTTTGTCGCCTGTGTACCGCCGCGCTGAACTTTCGCGGACCGTAATGCCTGTTGTTGCGCTGTGGCTGACGGCGGTTTCAACGGGCGTTTACGCACGCGATTGTTGTACCGTGCTTCGCGAGGTGGAAAGAATTTGACGGGCACGTTGCAACAGGACAGGGCAGCGGAACGGGCGGCGAGCTTTGCCGCGCGCAGCCGTGTTCGCGTCGTCCAGTTGCTGCGTGCAGTGCCGATCCGCTGGCGCATTCTGTCGATCGCGGCGCTGAACTCCGCCGTCGTCGTGGTGCTCGCGATCCTGATCTGGAACGGCGTCAAGGTGCTCGGTTCGGCCTGGGACGACGTCCGGCATGTGCGGGAGTCCGACAAGATCCTGGCGCTGCTGGAAAGCGAAACCAGCCGGCTGCAGAATCTGATCCATCGCTACATCAACCAGCCAAGCCCCGAACTGTTCGCCGAGATCCTGCTGCTGCGCGAAGCCGTGCTCGGCACGCTGACCACGCGCGCCTCGAACGACCCGATGCTTTCAGGATCGGTCGAGCGGCTCGAACAGGTCACCGACCGCTTCCTCAACGGCTTCGGTGAATTGCGCGCGGTGCAGGCCACCATCACCAAGACCTATGAACAGCAGGTGCTGGGTCCGGCCCGGGAAATGGCCGGGCTCTATTCGATCATCGAGGGCGCCACCGGGCATCGCGACGCGCTGATCTGGCCATCGCTCGGAAAATCCCGCGAGGCGTTTACGGCGATGCTGGTCGCCGCCAACGCCTATTATCTGTCGCTCGCCTCGGCTTCGGCCGAGGACGCCCGCAGGAATACCGAGACGATCGAGAAAACCATCCCCGCAATGTCCGACCTTGCGGACAACGACCTGCAGCGGATGGCACTGACGCGGCTCGGCGCGAGGACGGTGGCGCTGCGCGAGGGATTGGCGAAACTCACCGAGCAACTGGCGATCCGAACCGAATTGCTGCGCAACACGATCGATGCCAGCCAGGCCGAGGCGATCGGCGTCATTGACGAATTGTCGGTCAAGATGCGCCAGCGCGAGCAGAAGGCGCAGGAAACCTTCGACCGGACGCTGTCGGCCATTTCACGCCGGGTGCTGTCGATCGCCGTGATCTTTCTTGGCATCATCCTGTCCGCCGGCGTCCTGATCGCGCTCTCGATCCGCCTGCCATTGCAGCAGATCCTGGCGGCGATGCACGCGATCACCTCGGGCAATTACGACCGCAGCGTGCAGGGCACGACCGCCAGGGACGAGGTCGGCGCCATGGCGCGCGCGGTGGAAGTATTCCGCGAGAACGCCATCGCCAAGCGCAAGACCGAGGACGAACTGCGCGCCTCGAAGGAAAGGGCCGAGAGCGCGCTGCTCGAGCTCAACACCGCGCAGCAGAACCTGATCGACGCCGAACGGCTTGCGGCGCTCGGCGGACTGGTCGCCGGCGTCGCCCATGAAGTGAACAACCCGATCGGCATCAGCCTGACGGTGGCGTCGAGTTTTGCGCGCCGCGCCGATACGTTCGAGCAGGAGCTGCGGACCGAGCCGTTGCGCCGCTCCAAGCTCGACGAATTCGTCAAGTCCTCACGGGACGCAGCAGGGCAACTGGTCGCCAACCTGCATCGCGCCGGCGAGCTGATCCAGTCGTTCAAGCAGGTGGCGGTCGACCGCTCGCACGCCGAGCGCCGGCAATTCACGCTCAGCGAGGCCACCGACCAGATCGTCGCCAGCCTGCGGCCGGTGCTGAAGAAAGCGGCGATCACCCTGTCGGTCGACGTGCCGGAAGGCCTCACGATCGACGGCTATCCCGGGTCCTACGGCCAGATATTAACCAATCTTTTCCTCAACGCCGCCAATCACGCCTTCGCCGGAGGCCGTTCCGGGACGATCTCGATTTCCGCCCGGGCCCGCGGCAGCGACGATGTCGAGATCATTTTTGCCGATAACGGGGCCGGGATGACCCCGGACGTCCAGCGGCAGGCGTTCGACCCGTTCTTTACGACGCGCCGCAACGAAGGCGGCACCGGACTGGGCTTGCATATCGTCTATAATCTTGTCACTCAACAGCTCGGCGGCCGGATGATGCTGGAGTCAAGGCTGGGACAAGGCACCACATTCCGCATTATTATGCCTAAAGTCGCTAAAGGCGAACCCACGATTTCAGACCAGGCAGCAGCCGACGGAACTTCGCAATGGCCGAACAGGACGATGTCCTCCACCTGATCGACGATACCGGGACCGTTCCGGAGGACTCGTCCGTACGCAAATGGAAGATCGCCGTCATCGACGACGATGCCGCCGTGCACGAAGGCACCCGCTTTGCGCTGAGCGACTACAACCTCCACGGCGCCACGCTGGAAATCCTGTCGGCCTATTCCGCAGCCGAAGGCCGCATCCTGATGCGCGACAATCCCGACGTCGCGGCCGTGCTGCTCGACGTCATCATGGAAACGGATATCGCGGGCCTGGAACTCGTCGAATATATCCGCAACGAGATCAAGAACGAGACCGTGCGCATCATCCTGCGCACCGGCCAGCCCGGCCAGGCGCCCGAGCGCCGCGTCATCGTTCAGTACGACATCAACGACTACAAGGCCAAGACCGAGCTGACGGCCGACAAGCTGTTTACTTCGCTGACGGCGGCGCTGCGCAGCTACCAGCAGCTGGAGCGCATGGTTCAGACAAGGCGCGGGCTTGAAATCATCATCGACGCCGCCTCGACCCTGTATGACTTCAAATCGATGCAGCGCCTCGCGGAAGGCGTGCTGACGCAGCTCGCCTCGCTGCTCAATGTCGATTGCGCCGGCATTCTGGTGCTGCGCGACGACGGCGCGCCCGGCAGCGAGTTTTCGGTGCTCGCGGGCTCGGGCTGCTACAGCCGCTTCATCGGCTCGACGAGCTCCAAGTCGCTGGATCCGGATTTGCGCCAGATGGTGGAAGCCGCCTTCCAGCGCCGCAAGAACGAGTTCGCCGACCACCGCAGCGTGCTCTATCTGCGCACCGGCAGCGGCCGCGAAGTGGTGGTGCTGCTGCAGGCCGAGCGCCAGCTTTCCGACACCGACCGCGCGCTGGTCGAGATTTTCTCGAGCCGGCTGTCGATCGCGTTCGACAACGTCATCCTCTATCGGCAACTGCACGAGGCCAACACCCAGCTCGAAGACCGTGTCGCCCAGCGCACCCGCGCGCTGATGCAGGCCAACCGCCGCCTTTCGGCGCAGTGGCTGCGGCTGCAGCGCGCCAACGGCTTCAAGAACGAGATTCTCGGGACCGTGGCGCACGATCTGAAGAACCCGCTTGGCGTGATCCTGGGCCGCACCGAAATGCTGACCGAACTGATCGGCGCCGGCTCGCCGAAGGAAAACGTCACCGCGCAGGTCGAGCACATCCGCGACGCCACCAAGCGCCTGACCTCGATGGTCGATCACCTGATTTCCGATGCGATGGCGGACGCCTTCGACATCACGATCCGCCGCGAACCGGTCGACATCGCGGCCCTCGTTTCCGAAGTCACCGATTCCAACCTGCCCTCGGCGGTCAACAAGCAGCAGAGGATCACCGTGACGGCGCCGCCGAACATGGTCACCATGTGCGACGCCGACCGGATCCGCGAGGCGATCGACAATTTGGTCAGCAACGCCATCAAATATTCCCCGATCGGCGGAAAAATCGCGGTTGCCGTCAGCCATGAGGGCAACGACACTGTGATCCGCATTGGCGATGAGGGCGCAGGCCTCAGCCCTGAGGATCTCGGCCGGCTGTTCGGCCGGTTCCAGCGGCTGTCGGCCAAGCCGACGGCGGGGGAGAGTTCGACCGGCCTCGGCCTGTCGATCGTCAAACGCATCATCGACATGCATGGCGGCCATGTGACCGCCGACAGCTCCGGCCCCGGACAGGGATCGACGTTTACGGTTAAGCTGCCCGCATCAGAGACATCATGACCCAGAGCCCGCACATCATCATCGTCGATGACGAGGCACCAGCCCGCGAGATGGTCGGTGATTACCTCAAGATGCATGGCTTTGGCGTAACGCTGTGCGACGGCGGCAAGAGCCTGCGCAGCGTGATCGAAACCAATGTGCCTGATCTCGTGGTGCTCGACCTCAACATGCCCGAGGAAGACGGGCTCTCGATCATCCGCGACCTGAAAAGCCGCATCAACGTTCCCGTCATCATGCTGACGGCGACCGCGAGCCCGATCGACCGCGTCGTCGGGCTCGAGCTCGGCGCCGACGACTACATCGCAAAGCCCTGCGAACTGCGCGAACTGATGGCGCGGATCCGCTCCGTGCTTCGCCGCAGCACCCCGGCCAAGGCGGCTGCCGCGCCGGAGGCTGCGGCTGCAAAGGCGGAGAAGGAACAGCTGGTGCGGTTCGGCACCAAATGGCTCGACCTCGAAGCCCAGGCGCTGCGCGACGACGAAGGCAATGAGCATCCGTTGACGGCCTCCGAATTCGGACTTTTGAAAGTGTTCGCGGCCAATCCCAAGCGCGTGCTGTCGCGCGAGCGGCTGCTGGAATTGGCCAACGCGCGCGACGCCGAGGCGTTCGACCGCGCCGTCGACCTGCGGATCATGCGGATCCGCCGCAAGATCGAGATCGACCCGACCAAGCCCGCCGTGATTCGCACCATCCGGGGCGGCGGCTATCTGTTCTCGCCTACGGGCGAGAAGGGCTGAGCGCTCTCCCTCCACGTCGTCCCTGCGAACCCAAGGGACCCATACCGCGTGATCTGTCGGGGAAGCGCGGTCGCTGACGCTTTGCGCGTGTTCAACACCCGCTATGGATTGCTAAAGCAAAGCCGTCTTCCAATGTGCCCATTACGCCGGCCGCGGCCTATGGGTCCCTGCGTTTCGCAGGGACGACGATAGGCTTGGCTATGCGGAACTATTCTTGCATCCGAAATCTCCCATTTTCCGCCTATTGAAATTACTCGCATTTCTGCCCCGAATGTTTCGTCGCAGGCCTGCGACGAAACAATTCTCCCCTCCACGAAACCATTTTTCCCTTTTGGTGCAGACATCCCGAAACGGAGGCTGACTAACAATCCTCTCAACGAAGCGCCGCACTCACTTACGGCGAACTGGGAGCCTGTCATGCCGAACGTCATCGCCATCAACGCCGCAGCCCGCAAGTCGATCGCCGCTGCGCGCACGATATCGGATGAGATGCTTCTGGACAGCATCGCCAAGGCCGACCGCACCGCGATGCATGTGCTCTATTCGCGCCACAACGTCCGGGTGTATCGCTTCGTGCTGCGCATGGTGCGCGACACCACCATGGCGGAAGACCTCGTGAGCCAGGTGTTTCTCGACGTCTGGCGTACCGCCAGCCAGTTCGAAGGCCGTTCCCAGGTTTCGACCTGGCTGCTGTCGATCGCCCGCTTCAAGGCGCTGACCGCGCTGCGCCAGCGCAAGCATGAAGACATCGATCAGGAAGACGTGCTGGAGATCGCCGACGAAGCCGATACGCCGGAGGCGTCGCTGGACCGCAACAACACCAGCGCCATCCTGCGCGCCTGTATCGCAAAGCTGTCGCCGGCCCACCGCGAGATCATCAACCTGGTCTACTACCACGAGAAGTCGGTCGAAGAGGCCGGCGAGATCATCGGTATTCCCCAGAGCACGGTGAAGACGCGGATGTTCTATGCCCGCAAACAATTGGCCGACTTGCTTAAGGGCGCCGGCGTGGACAGCCTCGCTGCATAAATGTCAGACAATTCAATAGCTTAAGTAGGGTGCTGGGAGCAGGAAACGGGTCGGTTTCGGCGGATAAAGATTACCCCCGACGAAACAAATGAAACAATTGGCGACATCACCCGGAAAAACTCGCTCCCTATACCGATCATCAGCAACGCAACGCCGACGCCGAACAGGAGAGCGAACATGCTGAAGCCGTCCTTCCGCCTTTTCATCGTCCCGCTCGGCGCCGTCGCGACCCTGGCCACCCTGTCGGCCCAGAACATCCAGCCACGCGCCCAGCGCGACGCCGGCTCGACGTTCGTGCGTGAACAGGTGGTCGATTGCGGCACCAAAAATCCCAAGGAGGTCTGCGTGATCTCCTACGACAGCGAGACCACCCGCTGAACGGCTACTTCCAGGCCTCTCGAGTTCTAGACCTCCCAAGTGACCTCCAACGACCCGGCCGGGATGCCCCCCAGCCGGGTCGCTCTGCGTTTGGAGCCCGGCTTCGTGAGTAAGGCCCGCAAAAAACTCACACAGACGTGACGTCAACTGAATTGCCGCCGATGTAACGCCCTCCGGCTTCACCGCGAAGATCACCGTACACCCGGCAATGGTTTCGCCGGGACCGGTGATGGACGCTGTCAATGCTCAATCTCGTTCTCGCGCTGCTCGCAGGCGTCGTCACCGTCGCGGCCCCTTGCACGCTGCCGATGCTGCCTATCCTCCTCGGGGCATCGGTCGGCCAGACCGGCAAGGTGCGCCCGGCGATGATCGCGCTCGGCTTTGTGATGTCATTCTCGATGGTGGCATTGCTGCTGGGCGCGATCACCCGCGTGTTCGACTTCGACCCCAATCATTTGCGAAACGCCGCAGCAATCCTGCTGGTTGGCTTTGGATTGCTGATGATCTGGCCGGCGCCGTTCGAGTGGCTGTCGATCCGGATCGGCGGGCTCACCGCCGGCAGCTCTGCGGGCGATGCCACGGCCTCCAAGGGGATCATCGGCGGCTTCGTGCTCGGCACGACGCTCGGCCTGGTCTGGACGCCCTGCGCCGGGCCGGTGCTGGGCTCGATCCTGACCATCGTGGCGACATCGAAAGACACCGCCTGGGCGAGCCTGCAACTCGTCGTCTACGCGATCGGCGCGGCGCTGCCGATGCTCGCCATCGCCTATGGCGGCCAGGCCGTCACCACCCGCGTCCGCAGCATCGCGCGCATCGCCCCCCGGCTGCAGCAGGGGTTCGGCATCGTCGTGATCGCCTTCGCGCTTCTTTCCTACTTCCAGTACGACACGCTGATCGTGGCGTGGCTGACCGGATTTTACCCGAACGGCCAGATCGGCCTCTGAACCCAATGGAGACTGCCATGAAACTACGATCGCTCGCCGCATCCACCGCGATAGTTGCGCTTGCCCTTGCGGGATCAGCGATGGCCGCGCCCGGCGGCGAGGCACCGCGCGCGGCGGAAACGCCGTTTGCGACAGCGGCTGCGCAAGCTACCGCGCCCGATTTCGTCGGCCTCGGCAACTGGTTCAATTCGGCGCCGCTCAAACTCGCCGATCTGCGCGGCAAGGTGGTGCTGGTGAATTTCTGGACCTATGGCTGCGTCAACTGCGTGAACACGCTGCCGCACGTCACCGGGCTCTATGCCAAATACAAAGACCGCGGTCTCGTCGTGGTCGGCATCCACACGCCGGAATTTCCGTTCGAGCGCTCCGCCTCCAACGTTCAGGCCGCACTGAAGCGGCACGGCATCACTTATCCGGTGGCGCAGGACAATGATTCGCAGACGTGGAACGCCTACCGCAATCGTTACTGGCCCGCGCAATATATCGTCGACCAGAACGGAAAGATCGTGTTTCAGCACGATGGCGAGGGCCAATACGACCAGATCGACCGCACCGTGGCGCGGCTGTTGAACGCCGCAAGCTGAGATAAACCACTGAGGCCGTCACATTACGGCCGCACGCTTTGCCGCTTGACGTTCCCCCGCCGGTCGTGATGCTTGCTGCCGGCGATGGATGCTGTGGCAAACGAGAATGAAGTCAGACTACGCAAGGGCACGTCGCTCAATGAGCGGCTCGTTCTCGCAGGCATTGCCCTACTCTTGTGTTTGATCGCCTTGCCTGGCCTTGGTCATCTGGCGAACGAACATTGGCTTGGCATCGCCGCTCTTTTTGCGTTGCTGTTTGGATGCCTCCTGCTGGGCGCAGCCCTGCTCGACCGCAACGTCGTCTGGATCATTACGCAAGGCGAAATCCTGATCGGCGAACAGCGTCCATTCGGGAAGTTGCACCGACGATCGATCAGGGATGATGAAATATCGGCGATGCGTCTGCGAAGGAACAGCGGCAGATCAATCGAGTTCAGCCTCGTATTCGAGACCGCATCGGGCGATTTGCTTACCTCGCCTCCGTTGCCTGATGTCACCCAGGTGCACGAGACCGCGTTGCGAATTTCCCGGCTGCTGCGGCTTCCTGATCCCGAACCGGCCGAAAACCCGCTCGATGCCGTCAATGCCGGGATCCGGTTGGGTAAGCCGTCCAACCCCAAACGAGTACGAACATACAAGATTCTCGTCGTGCTGCTCGCCTGCGCGCTGAGCGTTCCGTTCATCCATGCGTTCTGGTACGACAAATTGTCGCCCTTCGGGATCGCCGTCTGGTCGCTCGGCGCGATCGTCGCCTTCGTGCTGCTCAGATATCTCCATCGGATGAGTGCATGCTGGATCGTCCATGATGGCGCGATCCGGATCGAATGGCTGTCATTGAAAGGCACGACGGAAGTGGAGACGATCGGCGGTCACGATGTCGAGGCTATCGACGTCGAGAGCGGCGGTCGCAAGGATAGCCTCTACGTGATCACAATCCGACTTCGCACCGGGACCAGAATCCGCAGTCCGGCGCTGGCCGGCAAGGATCAAGCCCGCGCCGTGCAGGCTGAGATCATCCGGCGACTGGGATTGAATCCAGGGAGTGCGGCATAGGCTTGCACGCCTGTTCCGCTCAGCACGCAGGTATAATCGTCGCATCGGGCGTGTTAAGGTGGGGGCCTGGTTCGGGCGCAATTTTCGAAAACTGTGGTTCGGTTTTTGAAGGTATTGCGACCGGCGAAACTTGCGACGGGTGGTGCTGATGTTTGAAGGCTGGGATGCGGTCGTATTGGCCCGGGCGCAGTTTGCTTTCACGATGTCGTTCCACATCATATTCCCGGCCTTCTCGATCGGGCTTGCCAGCTATCTCGCCGTGCTCGAAGGACTTTGGCTCGCAACCGGGCGCGAGGTCTTCATCAACCTGTTCCACTACTGGCTGAAGATCTTCGCGGTCGCGTTCGGCATGGGCGTCGTGTCCGGCATCGTGATGTCCTACCAGTTCGGCACCAACTGGTCGGCCTTCTCCGACAAGACCGGCCCGGTGATCGGCCCGCTGATGGCCTATGAGGTGCTGACCGCGTTCTTCCTCGAGGCAGGATTCCTCGGCGTGATGCTGTTCGGCCTCAAGCGCGTCGGTCCCAGGCTGCATTTTCTGGCGACGCTGATGGTCGCCATCGGCACGCTGATTTCGGCGTTCTGGATTCTCTCCGCCAACTCCTGGATGCAGACCCCGACCGGCTACGCCTTCAACGCCGAGGGGCAGTTCGTTGCCGCCGACTGGTTCAAGGTGATCTTCAACCCGTCATTTCCGTACCGCCTCGTGCACATGGTGCTGGCGGCGTATCTGACCACCGCGCTGGTGGTCGGCGCGGTCGGCGCCTGGCATCTGCTGCACGACCGCCACCTCGCCGGCCCGCGCGTGATGTTTTCGATGGCGATGTGGATGGCCGCGCTGGTGGCGCCGATCCAGATTCTCGCCGGCGATCAGCACGGGCTCAACACGCTGGAGCATCAGCCGGTGAAGATCATGGCGATGGAAGGCCACTACCAGAGCCACAAGGACGGCGCGCCCTTGATCCTGTTCGGCCTGCCCAACCAGGCCGCCGGCAGGGTCGACTATGCGGTGGAAATACCAAAGCTGGGCTCGCTGATTCTCAAGCACTCGCCCGATGCGCCGATGGCCGGTCTCGACACCGTGCCGCGCGAAAACTGGCCGCCGGTGCCGGTCACGTTCTGGTCATTCCGGATCATGGTCGGCATGGGATTGCTGATGATGGCGCTTGGCGTGCTCAGCCTGTGGATGCGCTGGCGCGGCTTGCTTTACGATTCCCGGCTGCTGCATATGTTTGCAATCGCGATGGGCCCTGCGGGCTTCATCGCGGTGCTCGCGGGCTGGATCACCACCGAGACCGGACGCCAGCCGTTCACGGTCTATGGATTGCTCCGCACGGCTGAATCCGCCTCGCCGCTGGCGGCGCCCGCGGTCGCCTCCTCGCTGATCGCGTTCATCATCGTCTATTTCGTGGTGTTCACGGCCGGCGTGATCTACCTGCTGCGCCTGATGGCGGCACCGCCGCATCCGGGCGAACAGGGGCCGCCGCAGGAGGTCCCGACCCGCACGGCCGGCATCACGCCCGCCGCGGGTGCGGTAGCCGAGGGAGCCGCCCGATGATGGCAATCGACCTTCCGATCATCTGGGCCTTCATCATCGCCTTTGCGGTGTTCGTCTATGTCGTGATGGACGGTTTCGACCTCGGCCTCGGCATCCTGTTTCCGCTGTTCCCGGAGAAGCGCGATCGCGATGTCATCATGAACAGCGTCGCCCCGGTCTGGGACGGCAACGAAACCTGGCTGGTGCTCGGCGGCGGCGGCCTGATGGCCGCGTTTCCGCTGGCCTATGCGGTGCTGATGCCGGCGCTCTATACGCCAATGATCGTGATGCTGCTTGGGCTGGTGTTCCGCGGCGTCGCCTTCGAATTCCGCTGGCGAACCCAGCGCGAGCGCAACCGCTGGGACGTCGCCTTTGCCGGCGGATCGTTGTTCGCAACGCTGGCGCAGGGCATTGCGCTTGGCGCCGTCCTGCAAGGGGTGCATGTCGAGGGACGGCAATATGCCGGCGGCTGGTGGGACTGGCTGACACCGTTCAGCATTCTGACCGGCGTGTCGCTGGTGATCGGCTATGCACTGCTCGGCGCGACCTGGCTGGTGATGAAGACGGAAGGCGCGTTGCGCGACCGCGCCTATCATCTGAGCTGGTTCCTGTTGTTCGCCATGCTCGGCGCCATCGGCGCGGTCAGTCTTGCGACGCCGTTCCTCGCCGTGCAGTACACGCAGCGCTGGTTCACCTGGCCGAACATCATCCTGACCGCGCCCGTACCGGTCGCCGTGGCCGCCGTCACGGTGCTGCTGCTGCGCGCGCTTGCCAACAAATACGACTACCAGCCGTTCTTCCTGACGCTGTCGCTGTTCGCGCTATCCTATGCCGGCCTCGGCATCAGCATGTTTCCCTATATCGTGCCGCAGAGCATCACCATCTGGCAGGCGGCCTCGCCCGCCAACAGCCAGCTCTTCATGCTGTTCGGCGTCGCCGCGCTGATACCTCTGATCCTCGGCTATACCGTCTGGGCCTATTGGGTGTTCCGCGGCAAGGTCAAACCCGAGAGCGGCTATCATTGACCCAAATCAAGCCAGACCAGCGCCCGCTGACACAGCGTCTGCTGTGGTTCGCCGGGCTGTGGCTCGGCGGTGTCGGCACCGTGGCGCTGATCTCGTTTTGCCTGCGGCTGTGGATCGCGCCGAAATGAGCGATATCAGGGTACCCGCGAATTAGGCGGGTGACGAAAATAGAAGACATTTCAGTCACCTGTTCGCCCCATTCGCCCTAAACTTGCCATCAAGCTGGCCCTGAGATTTGATGGTTCCGCCAATTTGGCCAAGCCGCCCACCCATTAGGCCGAAGCGCCAACAAGGAGAGCTCCGCAATGACGAAGTTTCGGCACCTGATCTGGATGATGATCGCCACAAGCGGTCTGATCCTCTCGGCTCCGCACAGCCAGGCGCAAAACCGCCAGCCCGATGTCGGCGACCAGCCGGGGCTGCTCGCCGACGACTCCGTCGAGCTCGATCCGCAATTCAGGAAGACAGCGGTGCTCTATCGCACCAGCGAAGCGCCGGGCACCATCATCGTCGTCACGGCCGAGCGCCATCTGTACCTGGTTCAGGGCAATGGCCGCGCGTTGCGCTACGGCATCGGCGTCGGCCGCGAGGGATTCCAGTGGCAGGGTCTCGTCAACATCACGCGCAAGGCGGAATGGCCGGACTGGACGCCGCCGCCGGAGATGATCCAGCGCCAGCCCTATCTGCCGCGCTTCATGGCCGGTGGCCCCGGCAATCCGCTCGGCGCCCGCGCGATGTATCTCGGCACCACCGTCTACCGCATCCACGGCACCAACCGGCCCGACACCATCGGCACCGCCGTCTCCTCCGGCTGTTTCCGGCTGGTCAACGCCGACGTCGCCGATCTCTATGAGCGCGTCCCTGTCGGCACCAAGGTGATCATCCGGCAGAAGCCCGAACTGTAATTCAGACGCCTGAACTGTACTTGCGACGCGGCTGCTCCAGCCGATCCATTTCCCTGAAATTGGTGAGTTGAAAAATGCTACGGACATTTCGAGGCGGCCTCCTCATTGGGCTGGCGGTCGCAATCGCGGTTGCGGCTGGCGCGATCACCTATGAGCGTTATGACACCAAGACCCTGAAGCGGACGATCCGCCGCGGCGACGTGCTGTGCGGCGTCAACAAGGGCCTGCCGGGCTTCTCGATTCCCGACGACAAGGGCGACTGGACCGGCTTCGACGTCGATTTCTGCCGCGCGGTAGCCGCCGCCATCTTCGACGATCCAAAGAAGGCGAAATTCCTGCCGCTCGACGCCAGCGAGCGTTTCAAGGAACTGCAGAGCCGCAAGGTCGACATTCTCTCCCGCAACACGACCTGGAGCATGTCGCGCGAGACCAATTACGACCTCTACTTCCCCGCCGTCGCCTATTACGACGGCCAGGGTTTCATGCTGCCGCGCTCGCGCAACATCGATTCCGCGCTGGACCTCAACAACAGCAAGGTTTGCGTGCAGGAGGGAACGACGACCCTGCTCAACCTCGCCGACTACTTCCGCGCCAACAACATGAAATACACGGAAGTCAAGTTGCCCAGGCTGGAAGACGTGCTCAAGGCCTATGAGGGTGGCAAATGCGACACCTTTACCGCCGACGTCTCCCAGCTCTATGCGCTCCGGTTGAACCTTACCCAGCCGAACGACCAGGTCATCCTGCCCGACGTGATCTCCAAGGAACCGCTCGCACCCGTGGTGCGGCAGCGCGACGACGACTGGATGATGCTCGTCAAATGGACGCTGTATGCGATGATCAACGCCGAAGAGCTCGGCATCACCTCGAAGAACATCGACGAGGCGCTGAAATCGAAGAAGCCGGACGTGATGCGGCTGGTCGGCACCGAAGGCACGTATGGCGAAGACCTCGGCCTGTCCAAGGACTGGGCCGCCCGCATCATCCGCCATGTCGGCAATTACGGCGAGGTCTACGAGCGCAATGTCGGCGAAGGCTCGCGGCTGAAGATCCCGCGCGGGCTGAATTCGCTCTGGAGCAACGGCGGCATCCAGTACGCACCGCCGATCAGGTGAGGATCTCTCCCGTTGCCACAACTGTCATCGCCCGCGAAGGCGGGCGATCCAGTATTCCAGAGAGCGATGACAAAGAATCGAGAGGCCGCGGCGTACTGGATCACCCGCCTTCGCGGGTGATGACGTTGCTGTGTGGGCGCGAGCGCTGCACGCCCCGGAATGACGGCTTGAATCTCAATAACTCTTCATCCGCGCCAATTGGTCAGCGTGGTAATTGCTGTCGCCGAACAATTCCTGGCAGACCCGCGCGCGCTTCATGAAGAAGCCGATGTCGAACTGGTCCGTCATGCCCATGCCGCCGTGCATCTGCACGCCTTCCTGCACGGCCAGCGTCGCCGTCGTGCCGGCGCGGGCTTTTGCTACCGCGACTGCGGCGCCGGCGTGCTCGAAATCGCCGTCGAGGGTCTGCAGCGCCTTCAGCACCGCGGCGCGGGTGATCTCGATGTCGACATAGAGTTCGGCGGCGCGATGCTGCAGCGCCTGGAATTCGCCGATCAGCTTGCCGAACTGCTTGCGCTCCTTGAGGTACGTGACGGTGCGGCCGAACACCTCTTCGCTCAGGCCCACCATTTCGGAGGCCACCGCGCCACGGCCGATGTTGAGCACGCCTTCCAGCAACATCCCGGCCTGATCGACCTCGCCGAGCACGCTGTCGGCATTGACCTCGACGTTTGTGAATTCGATTCTAGCGGCGTTGTGCGCGTCGACCATCGCTGTGCGCTCGATGGCGATGCCTTTGGCCTTGGGGTCGACCAGGAACAGCGTCAGCCCGTTGCGTTCGCCGGCCGCACCGCCGGTTCTCGCCGCGACGATCAGGAGATCGGCGGTGTGACCGTCGACCACGAACGCCTTGGCACCGCTAAGCTTGAAACCATTGCCCGCGCGCACGGCCTGCAATTTGGTCTGCAGCGGGCGATGTTTTGCGCCTTCGTCGACCGCAAACGCCGCGAGCAGCGAGCCGTCCGAGATCTTCGGCAGATAGGCCGATTTCTGCGCCTCGCTGCCGCCGCGTGAGAGCGCAGAGGCCGTCAGCACCGCGGTCGAAAGAAACGGCGACGGCATCAGGGTACGGCCGATTTCCTCCATCACCACGCCGGCCTCGACGCAGCCGAGCCCGCTGCCGCCAAAGTTCTCCGGCACCAGCAGGCCGGTAAAGCCCATCTCGGCGAAGGCCTTCCAGAGGTCGCGGGAAAATCCCGTGGCGTCCTTGCTGTCGCGCAACTGACGCAGGTGCGATACCGGCGCCTTGTCGCTGATGAGGCCGCGCGCGCTGTCGCGCAGCATGGATTGTTCTTCGGTGAGGACGAGGGCCATTGGAGGATTCCGTGTGAGAAGAGAATTAAGTTGTTTCGTCGTCCCTGCGAACGCAGGGACCCATACGCCTCGGCCTATCGAACAGGAATGGAGCTGGCGTCACAATCAACATCCGACAGCGGTGGTTATGGGTCCCTGCGTTCGCAGGGACGACGAGAGAGAGGAGCCCAGGCGCTACGCCCCAGGCAGATCGAGGATGCGCTTGGCGACGATGCCGAGCATCACCTCCGAGGTGCCGCCTTCGATCGAGTTGGCCTTGGTGCGCAGCCAGGCGCGCGGGCGGGCGCCGCCTTTCGAGCGCTCGCTTTCCCACTCCAGCGCATCGGCGCCGCCGGCCGACATCAGGATTTCGTGACGGCGCTTGTTGAGCTCGGTGCCGTAATATTTCATCGCCGAGGAAAACGCCGGGTGCGACTGGCCGGCCTTCGCCAGATCGACCGCGCGTTCGGCTGCCGCCGACAGCGCGGCTTCGTCGATCTCGAAGGTCGAGATCTGGCTGCGCAGCATCGCATCTTCCAGCCGGCCCTGACCGTCGGTGCCGACGGTATCAGCGGCGACCTGTCCGAGCGGACGGCCGACGCCGCGCTCACCCATGCCCGAGATCATCGCGCGCTCATGCTGCAGCAGATATTTCGCCACATCCCAGCCGCGGTTGACGGTGCCGACCACATGCGACTTCGGCACGCGCACATTGTCGAAGAAGGTTTCGCAGAACGGCGAATAGCCCGAGATCAGGAGGATCGGCTTCGTCGTCACGCCCTTCGAGGCCATGTCGAACAGGATGAAGCTGATGCCGTCATGCTTCTTCGCCGTGGGATCGGTGCGCACCAGGCAGAAGATCCAGTCGGCGTAGTTCGCATACGAGGTCCAGATCTTCTGGCCGTTGATGACGTAGTCGTCGCCGTCGCTCTCGGCGCGGGTCTGCAGCGAGGCGAGGTCAGATCCGGCGTTCGGCTCGGAATAGCCCTGGCACCAGCGGATCAGGCCCGCGGCAATCTTGGGCAGATGCTCCTTCTTCTGCGCCTCGTTGCCGTACTTCAACAGCGCCGGGCCAAGCATCCAGATGCCGAAGCTCGACAGCGGGGGGCGCGCGCCCATCGCCGCCATCTCCTCGCGCAGCACCTTGTGCTCGGCGGCATCCAGCCCTCCGCCGCCATATTCCCGTGGCCAATCCGGCACGGTCCAGCCCTTGTCGCGCATCCGCTCGAACCAGACGCGTTGCGGCTCGGACGAGAATTTGGTGTTGCGGCCGCCCCAGAAGGTATCGCCCTCCGAGGTCATCGGCCGCCGCATCTCCGGCGGGCAATTGGCTTCCAGCCAGGCGCGGGTCTCACGGCGGAAATGTTTCCAGATCGGACATGATGGCGTTTCCATGTGGGAATGTTTGGATCGACCTTAGCCGCCGCATGGCGGAATTCAATATATGTCTGACGTCAGCCCATGCGCGCCGGGACGGTGGTCACGACGCCCGATCGGGTGTATGCGCAGAGCCGTAACGATTGAAAAACAAGAGGAAACGGGCATGCGGCTGAAGTTGCTTTCGCCTGGCGAAATGAGCGCCGAGCAAAAAGAAACCTACGACGAAGCGATATCAGGCAAGCGCGGCGCCCCGCCGGCGCCGATGATGGCCTGGCTCAACAGCCCCGAGATGGCGCGCCACGCCACGCGCCTGGGCGAGCAGCTCCGCTTCAACACGATCTTTCCCGCCAAAGCTTTCGGAGATCGCAATCCTCGTCACCGCGCGGCACTGGACCTCGCACTACGAATGGTATGCGCACAAGCGCCTGGCGCTGAAGGGCGGCATGGACCCCAAGATCATCGAGGACATCAGGGATCGCCGCACGCCTGTCTTCGACGACCCCAAGGGCAGGATGATCTACGATGTCGCCAAGTCGCTGCATGAGGGCAAAGGCGTCTCGCAGCCGCTGTACGATGAGGCCGTGAAGGTGCTCACCGAACGCGGGATTGTCGAAGTGATCGGGCTGTGCGGCTACTACACGATGGTTTCGATGACGCTGAACACCTTTGAGTTCGGGCTGCCGGATGGCGAGGTGTCCGATCTTGCGTGATGCCTCCTCTCCCTCTCCCCGTTCTTACGGGGTCGAGACGAGCAAAGCTCGCTCTTAGAGGGTCGGGGTGAGGGGCTCCCTCCGCGAATTGTGACCCGACGATAGGCCTGTACCCCCTCACCCGAACTTTCCGCTTCGCGTAAAGCATAGCCGAAGGTCTGCTTCGGCGTTATTTGTCGGACGGCCGCCGAAGGCGGCCTACGCCTCTTCCCGCAGGCGGGGCAAGGTTAAGAACGACAAGTGGAGACAACATGCCTCAGAACCCACCCGTCATCGCCGGTACACGGATCGGACATGTCCATCTCAAGGTCGCCGATCTCGACCGCGCGCTCGGCTTTTACTGCGGCGTGCTCGGTTTTGAGGTGATGCAGCGGATGGGCTCCGGTGCGGCGTTCATATCGGCCGGCGGCTATCACCACCACATCGGGCTCAACACCTGGGAAAGCAAAGGCGGCCATCCGCCGCCGCCAGGCACCACCGGACTGTTTCACACCGCCATTCTCTATCCTACACGCCCGGCGCTGGCGGACGCGCTCCATCGCGTCATCCAGGCGGGCATTCAACTCGACGGCGCCAGCGACCACGGCGTCAGCGAAGCGCTTTACCTGCGCGACCCCGACGAGAACGGCGTGGAGCTCTATCGCGACCGGCCGCAGGAGGAGTGGCCGCGCGCGCCCGACGGATCGCTGGCGATGTTCACCAAGCGGCTGGATCTCGACGATCTGCTGCGGCAGCGGGAAAACTAACTCCTCATGGTGAGGAGGCGCTCTTGCGCCGTCTCGAACCATGTGGCCCGTGGCCCATCCTTCGAGACGCGCGCTGAAGCGCGCCTCCTCAGGATGAGGTCTTTGCTGCGCGCCCGCGGATCATGATCAGCACGGCGGCCGTCAATTCGAGCGCGATGCAGCCATAGAACGGCAGCGCGTAACTGCCTGAGAGATCGCGCAGCAGCCCGACCACGCCGGGGCCGAACGCGTAGGTGATCTGGTTGATCGCGGTGATCAGGCTGATCAGCACGCCGAACGAGCGCGGATCGAACTCGCGCTGCACGATCAGCGCCGGCAGCGTGATCAGATTGCCGACCGAGAAGCCGAACAGCGCGCAGGCCGCGATCAGCGCGTAATCATTGTGCACGTTGATGACAACGAGGAGCGCCACCGCCTGGCTGACGAACGAAAGCGACGACGCCAGTCGCTGGTTCATCCGGTCGATCACGAAAGAGAACAGCACGCGGCCGACCACTGCCATCGCGGTCAGCAATGCCACCGCGATCGCCGCGCGCTCCCGCCCGGTCACCGAATCCAGGAACGAGATCAGGTGAACGATGAAGCCGACCTGCGCGAACAGCACCAGCGCGAACGCTGACGACACCGAGAGGAAACCGATGTCGCGAAAGGCCCGCGCCCGAATCTGCGTCGGCGACGGCGCGTCCGCGGCTGCAACGACGCCCGCGCCAAAATGAATCGGCGGCCGTCCGACGAAGATCAGGATCACCGGAACCATCAGCGCGACCATCACGACGGCCGACGCAATCATGGCCCCCGAGAAGCCGAAATAGCCGATCGCGGCCACCATCAGCGGCACGCCGGCGATGCCGCCAAAGCTCGCGCCGTTCAGCGCCAGGCTGATCGCCATGCCGCGCTTGCTGTCGAACCACAGGCCCAGCGTGTTGGTGATCATGGCGAGGCTGGTGCCGGCCCAGCCAAAGGCGAGCACGGCATTGGCGAGATAGAGCTGCCATGGCTCCGTCACCTGACCGATCGAGATCGCGGCCACGGCCATCGTGCAGATGCCGGCGATCATGCAGTTCCGCGGGACCGAATGCCTTGATGGCCTCGCTGACGAAGGCGACCAGTGCCGCGCCGGACAGATAGAAGAATGTCGTGCCCGACGAGATCAGCGAGGTCGGCCAGCCGTGCAGCCGGTGCAGTTCGGCGACATAGACGCTCTGGCCATAGAAACCGAGCCCCCAGCCGAAGGTCGCCAGCAGGAAACAGACGACGACGATGCGCCAGCCGTCGTAGCGGATCGAGGTTTCGTCGATAGGGGTGTGAGTGGAGGCGTCCAAAACCGTTCTTCTTGTATCGTTTTCTCACCGTCATGGCCGGGCGAAGTAGTCTGCCTTGCGCAGACTACGTACACTTGTCTGCGCTCCCGGGCATCCACGTCCTGGCATCAGCGAGAAGGAGAAGACGTGGATGCCCGGGTCAATCTAGCGCGAAGACGCGCTTCGCGCTTCTGCCCGGGCATGACGACAAGAACTACCAGATCGAAACGAAAATTGCTTCGGCGCCGACCGAACTGTCAGCAGATGTCATCAGGCCGCCAGCTTCGACGGATCGTAGAAGAACCGCTCGCGAAAAATCTTGTCGCCGCGCCATTCCTGCAGCGCGACTTCGTCGAACCGCGCCGTCTTGCCGGAATGATAGGTAAACTCGAACACCCAGTTGATGGCGACACGGTCGCCCTCGACCACCGAAGCTACGCAGGTCGAGGTCACGCTCTTGACGCGCTCCAGCACCGCGCGCTCATGCGCCACGAGAACGTCGCGACCGACCCGCGGCAGCGCGGCATTCTCCTGCATGCTGGCATCTTCCGTGTAATAGCGCTCGATCGCGCCGGCATGGTCGCCGGAGACGACGGCCGCAATGAACTCATCGAGACGGGCGCGCGATGGCATGGGCCCTCCAGCAACTTACCTGGGAACTAGAGCTTCGGTTCTGATTGAATCAGAACCGAAGCTCTAGATTCTTGTTTTGACGCGTTTTCTTCACGCGAACCGGTATCCACTTCGCTCGAAAACGCTCTAAATACCCGGATCGGTAATTTGTTCGACCGTCCGCAATTTTGCGCGCCGTTTGGCGAAGAATGCAAGCAACAACACCGCAAGGCCGAGCAGCACCGGCGGGAACACCACCATATTGACCATCGACCAGCCGTAATGGGCCAGCAACTGGCCGGACGAAAACGACCCGAGCGCCATCATCCCGAACACCAGAAAATCGTTGAAGGCCTGCACCTTGTTGCGCTCCTGCGGGCGGTGCGTTTCCAGCACCAGCGCGGAAGCGCCGATGAAAGCGAAATTCCAGCCCACGCCGAGCACGATCAGCGTCGCCCAGAAATGCATCGCAGTGATGCCGGAGAGGCCGATCGCGGCGGCGGCGGCTTCCAACATCAGGCCGAGCGCCACGATGGCGGGAGCGCCGAAGCGCGCGATCAGCGAACCCGTGAAGAAGCTCGGCCCGTACATCGCCACGATGTGCCACTGAATGCCGAAATTGGAATCGCTGACGGTGAGCCCGCACATCTTCATGGCAAGCGGCGCCGAGGTCATCACGAGATTCATCATGGGATAGGCGATCACGCCGCACAGCGCCGCCGCAATGAAACGCGGCTGACGCGCGATCTCGAACAGGGGCCGGCCGCCATGGAGATCGGACGCCGCAGGTTTCGGCGCATCGACGCCCGACAGCACCGCCATCGCCACCAGCGCGACGATGGCCTGCATCACGAACGAGAAGGCGAACAGATAAGGCGGCCAGATATCCATGGTCCATTGCACGAGCTGCGGACCGAGCACGCCGGCGAACACGCCGCCCGCCATCACCCAGGACAACGCCTTGGGACGGAACGCTGCGCTGGCGCCGTCGGCGGCGGCAAAGCGATAGGATTGCGCCACCGCGCCATAGAGCCCGCCGAGGAAGGTCGCACAGCAGAACAGCCAGAACGACGAATGCAGGATCGCGAACGCGCCGAGCAGGCCGGTGAGGACGCCGCAAAAAGTTCCGATGATGAAGGCGATACGGCGTCCATAGGCGCGCGAGATCGCACCGGTCGGCAGCGTGCCGGCGGCAAGGCCCAGCACATACATCGACAGCGGCACGGTGGCGAGCGAGACATCAGGCGCCAGCGTCGCGCCGACGATCGAGCCGGTCGCGAAAATCACCGCCGAATTGGCCCCGGTCAGCGCCTGCGCCGCCGCCAGCCGCAGCACATTGGCGCGCGCCCGTGCGTCGTCGGCAATCTCCTTGGTGGCTGTCGTATCCAGCATCGGCATTCCCGCCCGGTTGGCCCCGGGCAGGGAGCCTCTTCGATTGATTCCCGGCACTATGGAGACGTGAGCGGACGCGATCAACCGACGCAAACGGGCGCGCGCTATGCGAGGGGCGCACGATGCCTGTCGTGGGAAATGTTTCTTTGGACCGAAGGCGGGCCAGCGTAGCGCACCCGCTCTCTCTGTCGAAACGCCCTGTCACGGCCGCTTCTTGCCCGATCCTTTCTCGGCTCGCACCGCGCCGGTCTTGTGGACCTTTGAGCGAGGATCCGCGACGCCGGCGCGCGGGAAACCTGGACTCCAATCAAGCGCAATCGTGGCGGCGAAGCCAAAGAAGCTGGAACGGCTCATGCCGAACTCCGTGGCGCGCTTGTCGATCCGCGCGATCAGGCTCTTCGGCAAATAGACGTTCACCCGCTCGGACGGATCGGGCGGATCGACCCCGACGATGAAATAGGCGACGACGTCGGCGCCCTTGGGCAACGCGATCCGCTCGATCGGCGTCGCCGCCGGCAGCGGCCTGCCCTGCTCGGCCATGCCGTCCACCGCGCGTGCCAGCGCACCCTCCGCTTTCTCGATCGCCTCTTCCTGCGATCGCCCGCCGGCCACGCAGCCCGGAAAATCGGGAAACCATGCGCCGAGCGCACCGCGCGGACCGCGCTCCAGCACGGCCGGATAGAGCCGCTTTCTCAATCTGGCCTCCTCACGACGATTATGCTATTTAACACACATGTCGGTGTGTCAAATCACACAAGACTGATAGCATGGGCCGGGATGGAGAGCAAAATGGACACGCAAGCCGAACTCCGCATCGTTCGTGCCGCATACGCCAAGCAGGCACTTGCCGCCGCAGGCGTCGACGACGTGCGCCTCGCCCACGCGTTTGCCGCCATCCCCCGCGAGGATTTTCTCGGCCCGGGTCCGTGGCTGGTGCGACGGTGGCTGCGCGACTATGTGCCGACACCCGACGCCGACCCGGTCTATCTCTATACCGACGATGTGATCGCGCTCGTGCCCGAGCGTGGCCTCAACAACGGGCAACCGTCGTTGCATGCCCATCTCATCCATCGGGCCTTGCCCGCGGTCGGCGGACACGTGGTGCATGTTGGCACCGGCACGGGTTACTACACCGCCGTCCTCGCGCATCTCGTCGGGCCGTCAGGGCGGGTAACGGGAATCGAATATGATGGGAGCCTCGCCGCGCGTGCCAGAGCCAACCTGGCACCCTATGCAAATGTCGCCGTGATTGAGGGCGACGGCACGCGGGTGCCGTTCGATGCCGCCGATGTCATCTATGTCAATGCCGGCTGCACGCGGCCGGCGACACGCTGGCTCGATGGCCTTGCCGATGGCGGCCGCCTGATCATGCCGATGACGTCGGATCAGGGATTTGGCGGCATTGCGCCGGAGCGCCTGGCGAGTGCCGGCGCAGTGTTCCGAATTGAGCGAAAAGCCGCGAACTATCTGGCACAATGGATTTCGCCAGTTGCGATCTTTCCCTGCGCCGGCAGCCGCGACGAGGCGTCCGAACGAACGCTTGCCGAAGCCTTCACCCGCGGCGGCTGGCAAAAGGTCACACGACTGTACCGGGATCAGGACGTTCCCGACGAGCGCTGCTGGCTCCGCGGACCAGGGTGGTGCCTCGCCTACAATTGACGCACCGAAAGTCGCCTACGCCGATGCATCCGATCGTCCGAAGACCAGAATCAGGTTGTTGGCGGGCATTTGCACGGTTTCGATCAAGGCGAGACCCACTCCCGCAGCCAGTTTCTCGATATCGGCGATGTCGCGCACGCCCCAGTCAGGGTCCTGCTCGCGCAGGCTGGTATCGAACACCGCGTTGCTCAGCGCGGTGTGCTTGCCGTCGCGCTTGAAGGGGCCATAGAGAAACACCCGTCCCGTCGCTGCGCAGATAGCGGGCGGTGCCGGCGAACAGGCCTTCGGCGACCCGCCATGGCGCGATGTGGACGACATTGGCGCAGAACACCGCCAGCAGTTCGGTCGGCCCGCTGCCGTCATGCATTTCCGGACACCAGGCGGGATCGGTGAGATCGATCCGCAGCGGCGGACGAATGTTCGGCAGGCCGGCATGCGCGCGCCATGCCTCGATGCTCTTCAGGTGGTTCTCGTTGAGATCGCTCGGCCACCAGGTGATGTCAGGCGCGTGGCTTGCGAAATGAACGACATGCTGGCCGGTGCCGCTGCCGGCCTCCACCACATCACCGGATTTGCCGACAAGGAATTTTTCCAGCACCGCCCAGATCGGCTTGTGGTTGCGGTGAAAGGCGGCCGCGTCGAGACGGCCGTCAGGTTCGACCGGCCGGCCATCCTTGCCGAATTCCACCACAAACTCAGCCATCGCAACCTCGCCTCAACCGCTCTGGCCGGACCGTCACGCGCGGAGCGTCGCTTCAGGTTGCCACAATAAATCTCTTTCAGCACCTGAAGCAGACGCAATGCACGCTGGTCGGCCACGCGATAATGCAGGGCTCTCCACCAGCGCCGCCACACGCCCGATCGCGGCGGAGCCGGGCCTCTTTGGTTACGGCCGCGTGACGACGCCCGTCATGGAACCTTCGGCGACGGCGAAGGCCGCTATCCCAAGGGGGCGGGCGGCGTCGGATCGCTCCGGGACGAGCGCCCGGAGCCGACGGTCGGCAGCTATCGGCCGTTTGCCCCGACCTTATGGGATTATATTAACCGCGCCATGCCGATGCCCGCACCGCACACATTGTCAGCGGATGACGTTTATGCTTTGACCGCCTATATTCTGAGCCTGAACGACGTCGTTCCCAATGAATTCGTTGCCGATCAAAATGCGCAATCGCGACAGCTTCACATGGGCCGAAATAGAGTTACGGAAACGCCAGTGACCGACCATTCCCTGACCAAATCAGCGATGCTGCCGACGGCGGCGCTGGTGCTTGCGTTCAGCGCTTTTGTAGCCGCAGGCACTGCGCAGGCGCAGTCCGCCGCGGCCGAAGGCCAGAAGCTTGCTTTCGACCGCGGCAAGGGCAATTGCCTGACCTGCCATGCCATCAAGGGCGGCACCCTGCCCGGCTCCATCGGGCCTGAGCTGATCGACATCAAGAGCAAATATCCAAATCGCGCGGATCTCGTCGCCATCGTATCGGACGAAACCCTGCGCAACCCGCTGACCGTGATGCCGCCGTTCGGGCGCAACCGGATCTTGACCCCAAAGGAAATCGACGCGGTGGTGGATTTCCTGCAGACGCTGTGACGCCAGACGGCAACGTGCGTGCGCACGCTTTAGGAGAATGGATATGAGCAACGTCAGATTTCCGGCCACGCGGCGGCTGATCCTGCAAGGCGCAGGTGCGGTCGCGCTCTTCGGCCTCGGCAATCCGCTCTTTGGCCTGACACCGGCGCTTGCCGCGGCCAACGACAAATATCCGGAAGACGCGTTCAAGGCGAAGAGCGAAGCCGACGCGATCAAGGCGCTCTATGGCAAGAGCCCCGAGCCCTCGGACAAGGTCAAGATGGATGCGCCTGAAATCGCGGAGAATGGCGCGGTGGTCCCGATATCGGTCTCCACGACGCTGGCGGACGTGACCTCGATCGCGTTCCTGGTCAGCGAAAATCCGGTCGCGCTGGTGGCGTCCTACAAGATTCCCGCAGGCACCGTTCCGGGCGTGGCGAACCGCATCAAGATGGCGCGGACCAGCAACGTCATCGTGGTGGTGGAAGCCGGCGGCAAACTCTATAGCGCCACCAAGGAAGTCAAAGTCACCGTCGGCGGTTGCGGCGGCTAGCGCGCATGATGCGGGAGAGCCGGAGCCGGCTTTCCGACACGATCGTGCGCTAACTATGGTCCAGGGAGTATTCATATGGCATCGAGCATTCGCGTCCGCGCTACCGCAAGCGGCGAGACCACCGAAGTGCAGGCGCTGATCCAGCATCCGATGGATTCCGGCTTCGTCAAGGACGCCAAGGGCGAGGTCATTCCGCCGCACTTCATCACGCAACTGACGTTCGAGTATGACGGCAAGACGGTGTTCGCGGCCGATTGGGGCGGCGGCGTATCCAAGGACCCCTATGTCAAATTCTCCTTCAAGGGGGCCAAGAAGGGCGACGAGTTGAAGATCAGCTGGATCGACAACAAGGGCGCGACCGACACCACCACGGCGAAGATCCAATGAAGTTGCGATCCGCAATTTACCTGGCGTCCGCCGCGCTTGCGCTCGCGGTGCTGACGTTTGCTAGCGCGCTGCCCCTTGGCGCAACCGACAAGATCGACCCCGTCGCCGACGCCAAGGCGTTCCAGAAATTCTTCACCGACAAGTTTCCCAAGGTGAAGTTCGAGGATTTCGTCAACGGCCCCTATTCGATGAACGAGGATTTGCACCGGCAGTGGCAGGAGAAGGAACAGTTCCCTCCTTACGAATTCTCGCTCGAAATGGGCAAGGAAATGTTTTCCAAGCCGTTCAAGAACGGCAAGAGCTACGAGGACTGCTTCCCCAACAAAGGCATCGGCATCCGTCAGAACTATCCTTACTTCGACGAGAAGCAAGGCAAGGTCGTCACCCTTGAATTGGCTTTGAACCGCTGCCGCGAGGCCAATGGCGAACCGCAATTCTCCTATGTGCGGGACGAAATGGCGGCGCTGACCGCCTACATGGCCTTCACCTCGCGCGGCAAGCCGATGGACATCAAGATCCCGAACGATCCCCGCGCGCTGGAAGCCTACCAGAACGGCAAGGAATATTTTTATACGCGGCGTGGCCAGCTCAATTTCTCCTGCGCCACCTGCCATGTGCAGAGCCCGGGCGAACGCATCCGCGCTGAAATTCTCGCGCCCGCGCTCGGCATCATGAATGCGATGCCGATCTACCGTTCGGAATGGAGCGGCATGGGCACCACCAGCCGGCGCTTCACGACCTGCAACAGCCAGATCCGCGGCGTGCCGCTGAACCCACAGGATGATGAATATCGCAACGTGGAGTACTATCTGTCCTATGTCAGCAACGGACTGCCGATTTCGGGTCCGGGAGCGCGGCCATGAGGAGCAAGATCTTTAAATCCGCAACGGCTCTCGCACTGCTGGCCGTGGGCGTGACATCCGCGCGCGCCGCAGGCTCCGAGGACGAGTTCAAGGCCGCCTACGCCGCGGCTGAAGCCGCTAACAAGGAAGCCGGCAAACTGCGCAATCAGTGGACCACCACGGCCTCGACGCTGGCGGCGGCGAAGAAGGCGGCCGATGGCGGCGATTTCGACAATGCCACCGCCTCGGCCAGAGAGGCCGAAGCGCTGGCCAAAGCTTCGATCTTCCAGGCCACCAGCGAGAAGACCCGCTGGAAGGAAATGGAAATACGCTAGGGCATGATCCGGAAAAGTGGAAACCGGTTTTCCGACAAGATCATGCTCAACAAGTAAGCGCCGCTACGACGCGCGGAGAACCGTATGACCATCCGCCGCCGGGATTTTTTGAAGCTAGCGGGCGTCAGCACGCTGTCGGTCAGCCTGCCCCGCGGCGCGCGAGCTGCCGACAATGCGGGCGTCTACGATCTGGAGCGCTTCGGCAACGCCCGCATCCTGCACATCACGGATGTGCATGCGCAGCTTCGCCCGGTGTTTTTTCGCGAGCCGAGCGTCAATCTCGGCGTCGGCGCGATGCGGGGCAACCCGCCGCATCTGGTCGGAAAGGCCTTCCTCGATCGCTTCGGCATCCGCCCCGACAGTGCCGACGCCTATGCCTTCACCTGTGTCGAATTTGAAAAAGCCGCCGGAAGATTTGGCAAGCTCGGCGGCTTTGCGCATCTGAAAACGCTGGTCGACCGGCTGCGCAGCGATGTTGGAGCAAGCCGGTCGCTGCTGCTCGACGGCGGCGACCTCTGGCAGGGAACGGGACTCGCCAACACGCTGCAGGGCGCCGACATGGTCGATGCCGCCAATTTGCTGGGCATCGAGGCGATGACCGGCCATTGGGAATTCACCTATGGCGAGACGACGCTGCGCGCCAACCTCGAACGCTTCAAGGGCGAATTCCTGGCGCAGAACGTCTTCCTCACCGAGGAGGCCGCCTTCAACGATGCCAAGGCGTTCGATCCGGCCTCCGGCCGCGTCTTCAAGCCGTCCGTCATCAAGGAGATCGGTGGATCTCGCATCGCTGTGATCGGACAGGCGTTTCCGTACGTGCCGATCGCCCATCCAAAGCGCTTTACGCCGGACTGGAAATTCGGCATTCGCGACGAGGAACTGCAAAAACTCGTCGACGCGCATCGCAGCAACGACAAGGTCGATGCTGTTATCCTGCTGTCGCACAACGGCATGGATGTCGACCTGAAGCTCGCAAGCCGCGTCACCGGCATCGACGTCATCCTCGGCGGCCACACCCACGACGCGGTGCCGCAGCCGATTGCGGTGACCAATGCGGGCGGCGTCACGCTCGTCACCAATGCCGGCTCGAACGGCAAGTTTCTGGGCGTGCTCGATCTCGAACTCGCCAGGGGCAAGGTCGCCAATGTCCGCTACCGGCTGCTGCCGGTGTTTTCGGAACTGCTGAAGCCGGATCCCGCCATGCAGACGCTGATCGACAAGATCCGCGAGCCGCATTCGGCCGCGCTGCGAGTGAGAAGGTCGGCGTCGCCGACCGGCTGCTCTACCGCCGCGGCAATTTCTCGGGCAGCATGGACCAGTTGATCTGCGACGCCCTTCTTGGCGAATTGAACGCCGAGATCGCGCTGTCGCCCGGCTTTCGCTGGGGCACGACGGCGCTGGCGGGCCAGCCGCTAACGATGGAGGATGTGCTGGCGCAGACCGCCATCAGCTACCCGCAGACTTACGTCCAGAGCATGACCGGCAGCCAGATCAAGGACGTGCTGGAAGACGTCTGCGACAATCTCTTCAACACCGATCCCTATTACCAGCAGGGCGGCGACATGGTTCGTGTCGGCGGCCTGTCCTACACCTGCGCGCCGGATGAATCCGTCGGCAAGCGGATTTCCGACGTGAAGCTCGACAACGGCCATGCGCTGCAGGCCGACAAGAGCTACAAGGTGGCGGGCTGGGCCTCCGTCAACGAGCAGACCGGCGCACCGATCTGGGATGTGGTCGCCAACCATCTGAAGTCAGGCAAGCCGCCCAACAGATCGGCGCCGGGCGTCACGCTGAGAGGCGTTGAGGACAATCCGGGCATTGCGGGACAGGGATGACAGGTTATTCGCCCATCGTTCGCGTTATGGCCGCGACGCTGCTGATCGCAACCGCCGCGTCCGGCGCGCGCGCCCAGCAGGTGCCGCTGCAGGATAAGCCGTTTGCCGAGCACAAGATCGTACTGCAGCTCTCCGACAACGATCCGCGCAAGCAGGGCCTGGTGATCAGCGTCGCCAACAACCTGATGAAATTCTACGACCCCGACAAGGTCGCGATCGAGATCGTGGCGTTCGGTCCGGGCATCGACCTGCTGCGCCCGGAAAATCCCAACCGCAAGGCGGTCGAGAGCCTGGTCGCCCAGGGCGCGCGGGTCGATATCTGCCTCAATACCGTCGATACGCTCGAACGCGAGGCCGGCAAGCGGCCGGAATTCATTGCCGCGGCGACGCCGGTACAGGTCGGTGTCGCGCAGATTCTGTTTTTGACCGAGAATGGATACACGCTGGTGAGGCCGTGAGGACCGCCGCCGTCCGGCCTTAGGGAGCAAATCTCCTTCGACAAGGCCGCTCCCGATAGATGAAAGTTGTTTGAGACGGCCACAAAACTAGAATAATATCCTGCAAGAGACTCAAATTGAGCGCGGCAGCAGGCATGATATTTCGTCAACTCTTCGACAGCGTTTCCGGTACCTACAGCTATCTGCTGGCGAGCCGCGCCGGCGGCGAGGCGTTGATCCTCGATCCCGTGCTGGAAAAGGCCGACCGCTATTGCCAGTTGTTGCGCGAGCTCGATTTGCGGCTGGTCAAGGCGGTCGACACCCATCTGCACGCCGATCACGTCACCGGCCTCGGCGAACTGCGCGACCGCACCCAATGCATCACCATCATGGGCGAGCAGAGCAAGGCCGACGTGGTGTCGATGCGGGTTTCCGACGGCGACAAGGTGATGATCGAAGGCCTGAGCCTCGACGTCATGTACACGCCCGGCCACACCGACGATTCCTACAGCTATCTGATGGGCGACCGCGTCTTCACCGGCGACACGCTCCTGATCCGGGGCACCGGCCGCACCGATTTCCAGAACGGCTCTTCGCGCGCGCAGTACGATTCGATCTTCAACCGGCTCCTGAAACTGTCGGATGAAACCATGGTGTTCCCCGCCCACGACTACAAGGGCGACACGGTTTCCACCATCGGCGAAGAGCGGCGCTACAATCCGCGTCTGCAGGTGCGCTCGGTGGATGAATATATCGAGCTGATGGCCAATCTGAAACTGCCGAACCCGAAGATGATGGATGTGGCCGTTCCCGCCAACATGCATGTCGGCCTGCACCAGGAGGAACTTGCCAGGCAGGGACTTGCGCTGAGCGCCTGCGATGCGATTGCGAGCCTCGGCCGGCCCGACATCTTGCTGGTCGATCTGCGCGAGAACAGCGAACGCGCCAAACACGGCACGATCTCGGGCGCGCTACATACGCCCTACCCTTCGATTGGCGAGAACCTGCAGCCCGGCGGTATACTGCGCGAAGTCGCCGCCGCGACCGGGCGCCGCGTGGTGTTCTTCTGCGCCTTCGGCGAGCGCTCGGCGATGGCGGTTGCCGCCGCCAAGAGCGCGGGGCTTGCCAACACCGCGCATATCGAAGGCGGCATCGATGCGTGGAAAAAGGCGGGCGGGCCGGTGATTCCCGGGTGATATTTGTCGTCCCTGCGAACGCAGGGACCCATACGCCGCGGCACCGATGAATAGAGGCAGTGGCCGACACCTCCCTTAAATTATAACGTCCTGTGGTTATGGGTCCCTGCGTTCGCAGAGACGACGAAATATTTGCGCCCGGATCCTACCGCCTAACCCGTTTCAATTCCGCCGTCAGCGCGTCGAGCGCATCGGCCAGCATCACGCCGCCGCACTCGGTCATGCGCTCCGGAATCACGATGCGTTTCGCCGGCGGATAGAACCGCTCCAGCGCCGGATGCAACAGAAACGCCTGGCCGTCATCGCTGGCATGATTGCCGGCTTGAGATACCACGATGAAGTCCGGCCGCAGGCTGACGATGGCCTCCAGCGAGGCGAACCCACCGAAAGTGAAACCGAGATCGCCGGCCGCATTCAACAGCCCGGTTTCGGTGAGCAGCGATCCGACAAAACTGTCGCTGCCCGCGACCCAGCCGCGTCGCGACAACGGCAGCACACGATAATGCCTCTCCGCGGCAGCGCTTCGCGCGCGCGCCAGCGCCGCGTCGAGCCGCGCGATTTCGGCGGCCGCGCGATCGGGATGCCCGGTGATATCGCCGGCCTCGCGGATCTGGGCCCTCGCTTCGGCTAGCGTTCGCGGCACGGCGAGTTCGGCCAGATGAAGGCCCTTGGCCTTCAACAGTTCCCGCGTCGAACGCTTGTCGAACAGGCTCGCAACGACGATGTCGGGCTTTGCGAGCAGCACGTCCTCGGCCCCGCCGGATAACACCGGATAGCGCCTCATGTCGTTCGCGGACAGCGATTGCCAGCCGTCCCGCGAAAAACGACTCAACCCGATGATCTGATCGGGGTCGGCCAGCGTCAGCAGCAATTGATCGGTGCAGACGTTCATCGACACCATGCGCGGCAGGCCTGCCGCGCGCACCGCGCCGGCCGGCATCACCAGCGCGACCGCAACCAAAGCTGAGAGGCGCCACGGCATCAGAGGTCAGCCCACGGCACGATCACGGTCTCGCGCTGATATTCCGCGCGGTACGCGCTGATCCGGAACACGTCCGCCATCACCTGTTCAGAGAGCGCCTCCATTGGCCCGCCCTGCGACACCAGACGGCCTTCATGGAGCACCAGCACGTGGTCGGCAAAGCGCGCGGCAAGCCCGAGATCGTGCGTCACCACGATGACAAGCACGCCGCTGTCGGCGGTTGTTCGAAGATTCTTCATGACGTCGATCTGGTGTCGCGGGTCGAGCGAAGCGGTGGGCTCGTCGGCCAGGATGACCGGCGCCTCCACCGCCAGCACGCGGGCCAGCGCGACACGGCTGCGCTCGCCGCCCGAAAGCTCCGTGACGCGGCGCTCGCTGAACTGCATCACGTCCACCGCCTGCATCGCGCGCAGCACCGCCTCCGTATCCCCAGGCGACAGCCGCGCCGGATCTGTCGCGCCATGCGGATAGCGGCCCAGCGCCACGATATCGCGCGCCGGCAGCGGCCAGTGCACGACGTGCCCCTGCGGCAGATAGCCAAAGCGTTTTGCCCGTTCGCGCAGCGCTAGCGCTGACAGCGCGTGGCCGCCGATTTCGATCACGCCTTCGGACGGGATCAGGCCGGCCAGCGACCGCAACAGCGTGGTCTTGCCGGCGCCGTTCGGCCCGACCAGCGCCACCAGATGGCCCGCCGACAGCGCCAGCGAAACATCTTTCAACACCACGCGGCCGGACAGCGTCACGCCAAGGCCCCGCGCCGTCAGAAGAGCACCCTCGCTCATGCGACGCCTCCACCGAGCGCACGGCGTTCGCGCATGATCAGATAAAGGAAGAACGGCACGCCGATGATCGATGTCAGCACGCCGACCTTGATGTCCGATGTCGAGGGAATGATGCGCACCGCGATATCGGCGGCCAGCAGCAGCGCCGAGCCAGCCAGCGCGCTCGGCACCAATAGCCGCCCGGGATCATGCCCGATCAAGGGCCGCATCAGATGCGGCGCCACGAGCCCGATGAAGCCGATGGTGCCGGTCACGGCGACCGCGCCGCCGACGCCGAGCGCGACGCCCGAAATCACGAACAGCCGCAATCGCCCGACATCGACGCCGAGGCTCTGCGCGGTTTCTTCGCCGAGACTCAGCGCGCGAAAGGCATCGCGCTGGCTGAACAGCATGATCGCGCCGGCGACGATGAACGGCAGCGCCAGCATGACGTGCTGAAAGCTGCGGTCCTCCAGCGAACCGAGCAGCCAGAACGCGATCTCCAGCACCACGAAGGGATTGCTGGAGAGATTCATCACCAGCGCCGTGGCGGCGCCCGCAAAGCTCGAAATTGCGAGGCCAGACAGAATGAGGATCAGCAGCCCGGCATTACGGCCGGCGATCGTCAGCAGCACGAACACCGAGCCGAACGCGGCAATGATCGCCGCGACCGGCAGCGCATAGGAGCGCACATCCGCCAGCCCGAGCGCGATCACCAGCACCGCGCCGAACGCGGCCGATTGCGGCGCGCCGAACAGCGACGGCGAGGCCAGCGGATTGCGCAACAGGCCCTGCAGCGAGGCGCCCGACAGGCCGAGAATGGCGCCGATCGCGAGCGCCAGCAGCGTCCGCGGCAGGCGGATTTCCCGCACGATGACCTGCGACACCTCGCTGCCGCTGCCGAACAGGGCTTCCACGACCGTCAGCGGCGACAGCCGCACCGGCCCGACGCCGAGCGAGATCAGTACCAGCAGGACCACGAGGGCGGAAAGCGCCGCCACAGCCCCGATCCGGCGGCGCGCGGCGCTCTCGTTGGTCACGGTGACTGCCTCTACACTCATTCAGAGTCCTCAAACGCTTCGCCCGCACCGGTTACACGAGTTCGGGCAGAAGTGCTCATGCGGCAAAAATGGCGCACTCGTCCAGTGAGGATCGCAGGTGCCCGTGGCGGGATTGACTCGGACTTTGACAAACTTCTACCATAGTTTCCGACGGTTCCCGTTTGGGGATCAAAAGGGAATGCGGTGCGGGGGAGTTTCCCCAATTCCGCGGCTGCCCCCGCAACTGTAAGCGGCGAATCCTTCGTCACATGCCACTGGGAATCTCGGTCCTGGGAAGGCGACGAAGGGTAGCGACCCGCGAGCCAGGAGACCTGCCGTCAGCCGTGGTCACACGCGAAGATGTCGGTCGGGGAGTACAGACATTAGCTTCACTGGGTTCGCGCAAGCGGGATGGTGAGACTTGGTTCGCTGTGACGTGCCACTGACGTCATACCGAGGCCTAGAATTATGTCTTCCAACATCGAAACCGCGAGGCGGCGCAGCGCGCTCCTGCTCGCCACCAGCATCCTTGCGCTGAGTGGCTCGCTCGCTTCGGCGCAAACGCCACCAACGGCCCTGCCCCCGGTCGAAATCAACCCACCCACCGACCCGAACAAGACCCGCGCCCGGCCGCTGGAGAGTGACGGCAGCGGCACCACGACGCGTCCGGCGCGGACCGCGCGGCCTTCGCGCGGCGCCGGCACGGGAACGTCCGATGGCGCAAACCCTGGCATCGCTGACGGCAGCGGCTCCAGCACCGGCGGCCGACAGTTCAACGGTATTGTCGGCGCCTCCTCCAGCGTGATCACGGCGCAGGACATCGCCCATTCGCCATCGAACAACCTGCCTGACATTCTCGCGCAAGTACCTGGCGTGCAGCTCACCACGCTGTACGGCGTTACGGCGAATGGCGCGAAGACTGCCGTAGACCTGCGCGGCTTCGGCGCCTTCGCGACATCGAATACGCTGTTCCTGATCAACGGCCGCCGTCTCAACGACGTCGACATGGCGCAGGTCGATCTGTCGACCATCCCGCTTCAGTCGATCGAGCGCATCGAAATAACCCGCGGCAACAGCGGCGCGGTGCTCTACGGCGACAACGCGATCGGTGGCGTCATCAATATCGTGCTGAAAAGCGGCTCCGGCGGCCCGCCGGTGGCGATCCGGGGCGAGGCCGGTGTCGGCTCGTTCAACACGCGCCTTGCAAATATCTCGGCAGCGACCAATTACGGGCCGTGGTCGACCTCATTCTACGGCAACGCCATCAAGTCCGACGGTTATCGCGACAACAACGCGCTGGACCAGAAGAACGGCGTCGGCAACCTCAACTACACGACGCCCGATCTGAAGGCATTCCTCACCGTCACCGGCGACGACCAGAAGCTCGGCTTCCCCGGCGGTCGCACGGTCGATCCCTCGATCGGGCTCAACCAACTGGTCACCGACCGCAAAGGCACCAACACGCCGTTCGACTACGGCAACCAGCAGGGCGCCAGCGCGACTGCCGGCTTCACCAAGACAATCATCGACGGCGTCGACCTGATCGTGGATGGCGGCGTGCGCGACAAGAAATCACAAGGTGGCTTCTTCGGCACGCTGCCGACCATTCCCTTCAACTATGTCGACAGCCATCTGCAGACCTGGTCGATCACGCCGCGCCTCAGCATCAGGAACTCGCTGTTCGGCGTGCCGTCGCAGATCCTGACCGGCATCGATTACTACGATGCCACCTATAATTCGGACCGACCGCTGTTCAAGGGCGCGCAGCCGATCCACGTCTACGACCTGTCGCAGCAATCGCTGGCCGGATACTGGCAACATACGGTCGGCCTGTTGCCGACCACCGACTTCGCCTACGGAGCCCGGGTTCAGAACACATGGCTCAGTGCGCGCGATCGTCTGAATCCCACCGCACCCGGCACCTTCGGCTTCGAAACCGCAGCGCTCCCGCTCGACAGCAGCGAAACCAACTACGCACTGCATTTGGGTCTCGAGCATCGCTTCAACGATATATTCTCGGTATTCGGGCGCGCCGCACACGCATTCCGCACGCCAAATGTCGAGGAACGTGTGGCCTCCGGACCCTTGCTGCCGTTCGCACCGTTCCCGGGCCCGCTCCAGGATTTCAGGCTGAAGACCCAGACCTCGCACGACATCGAAGGCGGCTTCCGCGTCAAGGCCGGCGCATTCCAGATGCAATCGAGCATCTACAACATGGACCTCGAGAACGAGATCCATTTCATCCCGGCGCTGTTCTACAACGTCAACCTCGATCCGACCCGTCGTTACGGCTCGGAGACCAGCGCCTCGCTGCGTGTAAGCGACAGCGTGCTCCTGCGCGGTGGCCTGGCCTACATCCGTGCCGTGTTTCGCGAAGGGGAGTTTGCCGGCAAAGATGTTCCGCTGGTTTCGAACTACACCGCAAGCGGCGGCGTGACCTGGAACATCTGGCAGAACTATCTGGTGTTCGATGCGACCCTGCGCGCCTGGAGCGAGCGCTTCATGGACAATGACCAGGCGAACACCCAGCGCCGCATCCCGGCGGATGCTACCGTCGATTTGAAACTGAGCGGCGCTTACGATCACTTCTTCTGGTCTGTCAGCGTGAACAACCTGTTCGATGCGCAGTACTATGACTACGCCGTGGCGAGTTCGTTCACGCCGGGCCGCTTCGCGGCTTATCCCCTGCCCGGCCGAACCTACATGGTGAAGGCCGGCGCGACGTTCTGATCGCAATAGCCGGTTCGGCGCCATGCCGGACCGGCTTGTCCTGACCTGACCGCCGCAGCCATCGATCTGCTCCGGCGGGAAACTGCCAATCCCGATACGCAGTGGAGCCTCGGCACGTTCGGCGCCATCGCCGAGTTCTCGCGCGACCGCGACGATCCAGTGCGCCTCGTTCAGCCGGACCATACCGTTTCGGCGCTGACGCCGCGCGGCGGGATCGCGATCCCGACGAGCCCGGTTGCGGGCGACCGTCACGGCCAACCAGTATCCGCACCGCCTTGCGCCAGATGAGGGCGGAAGGGCATGCCTCAACGACGCTTGGCGCCTGGCTGGCCAGCTTCGATCAAGCCGGTTCCGACGAGGGCGATGACGAAGTGGCTCTTCACCACGACGGCTGATTTGGCCCGGAACCGAGCCTTTTTTGACCGAAAATAACGTCCTCCGAGGCCCGATCCGTGTTAAACGGGCCGCAGATCGCCCGACGATATTGGTCGTGATTTCAGGGGTATAAGATGAACGATGAACCGAAGAGTGCCGCCGAAATGAAAGAGATTCGGCTACATCGCAAGCGCACCCAGGAAGTCGAAGGCATCAAGGCGATGGCCGAAATCGCGGCGGCGGATATCGCGATCCGAAAGCGGACCGAGAAGCTGCGCGCGCTCCGTCTTGCCAAGGAAGCCGCCGACCGCGAAAATCCGCCGGAGCCGCCCGTCAAGGCCAAGCGCAAGGCCAAGACCGCGAAAAAGGGCTGACCTGACATGACCAAAGAGGATCGTGATCGCGCCCAGGCGCGCGTCGACAAGGCGACAAGGGCAGCGCAGGACGCGAGGTCCGGCAAGGCTGACCGCGACGCCGCCAGCAAAGCCGTGCTCGACAATATGGCAAAGCTGAAGGCGTTGCGGCTCGCGCGCGAAGCGGCCGAGCCTCCGCGCGTTGTGGCTGCCAAGAAGGTCCGCGCCAAGGCGAAGACGCCGGACGAAAAAACGCCGGCGCTGTCCGACTGGCTGGCGAACCAGCAAAGCGGTGGGCGCCGAACCTAAAAATTTGGCGACCGAATTCTCGGTTACGCCGGGCCTGGCCAATCGATCAGCGAGCGCGTCTTGTTCTCGGCGTCGTAGACCTGCACCTGAAGCATCTGGAATCAATTCTTCAGCGCCATACCGGCCTCTTCGGCCGCCTCGACCGTCTCGTGATGCGATTTGAAATGACCGTCCACCACCAGCGAGTAACCGCTGGTCGGCGCCTTGTCGGCGCGGATAATTTTGCGCGGCTGCGGTTCGTCCGCCGCGATGCGGGGCTTCTTCATGCTGGCTCCGTGTGAAGGCCCTTCGGACTGAACGCCGCAGAAAGGGCAGGAAAGTTCGTATGGCCAGCGCTAGGATGCCGGCCAAACGCGGACAGATTGAGGTCATGCGGTTACCCCGAATCGGCACGCAGAGCAAACGCCGATTCAGCCGGCGAAAAGGAATCAAATGGGTGGAACTGGCAAGAAGAACGCGCCTCCGAAAAAGGGCGACGACAAATCGAAGAAGCCGGAGCACGTTCCGGTCGAGGACGACGACTACGAGGACGGCGACATGGCGACGCCGAAGCACGACCGCACCGGCGACGACGACGAGCCGTTGTAGCGATGTAGATGGCTCGTAGGATGGGTAGAGCGGAGCGAAAGCCATCAATCCTTGCGCGGAGGCGGCGTGATGGGTTTCGCTTCGCTCCACCCATCCTGCACGTCACTCGCCGAACCCAACACTTTCGATTACCCGGATACTCCCGAGATCCAGCAGATGCGCGCCAAATCCGCCGCGCGCGAGTTTGACCGCGGACTTCGGCGAGACCAGCAGAAATGCCGCCGTCATCCACAGCGGCACGGCGCTCATCCAGTCCAGTTCCACCGGCGTGAGTTCTTCGCTGCTGCCGGCGTAAGGTCCGCTCGCCGCATATAGTCGCCGACATTCCCTGACGATGTCGCGCCGCGTGCCGTCGCGCGAGGCGCATCCGAGCAGCGCCTGCATCGCCAGATGCGTGAGCACGCCCGGCTGGCCTTCGGGCAGCGCCGCCGGCATTTCGCCCAGCGATATCAGAAGCAACAGCCCGACGAGATCGACACCGGAACGATGGGCGTTTATCGGCTCGACCAGCCGCGGATTGCAGTCGATCAGCAATGGCGCGGCGTCATTGTCCGGCATGATGTAATCGACCGACAGCGCACCGTGCCAATTGAGCTGTCGCCCGATCTTCTCGACGTGCGCGCGCACGACAGGCCGGCTGACGCTTTGCTTGATCGCCTCGCCGCCGCCGACGCCGGCCGCGATCTGCCGATAGGCATGAAAGCCGATCATCCGGCCGCGGCAAAACACCGATTGCGCCTTTTCGGTCGTCCCCGCGATGAGATCCTGCACCAGCACCGCGTCATCGAATGCGCCGCTTGCCTCGAGATCGCGCAACGCAATGTCGAGATCGCCGGCATCGCGCACGAACCAGATGCCGCGGCTGGCGGTGCCGACCGAGGTCTTGACGACAGCAGGAAACCGGACGGCGTCGCGCAACATCTGCGCTGACGTCACGATGCGCGTCGGCGGCTGCGGCAGATCCAACCGATCGAGCAGCCGGCTGAACCCGGCCTTGCTGTGCGCGGTGCGGTAGCTCTCGAAATCAGGCAATGCCAGACCGACGCGGCCCGCCAGGCGCTGCCGCACGCGCGCGAACAGAAATCCCTGCTCATGCGAGGGCAGCAGCACGTCGAATTGTCCGGTGGCGAGAAGCTGCTCGATGAAGTCGAGATATCCGGACGGGTCGTCCCGCAGCCCGGGACAGCGGTGAAATTTCCGAACGAAGCGTGAGAACCGCGAAAGGCACCAGGGCGAGGGATCGCAGATCTCGACGTGGTGGCCCGACAGGCCGAGAATCGTGATCGCCTCCCGGGCCGAGGTGCTGGAACCTTCGGCAACGAGTACCCGGAGCGGCTTTGCGGGATCAGGCATGCCCGATCATTGCCGTGCATGCCTGCCTTTGTCTTCCGATTTCAGAGACGCAATTTGCGCGTCCCTGCGCTCCGCCGGGGCAGCTATGCGCCGGCATTCATGGACAAATAACGGCTTGCCTCTATTTTCACCGTCGCCCTTGCCGGGCGTCAAGCATCACGGGGTTCTGAGCCGACATGGTCGATATTCTGGCTGCACCGCAACAATCCAGGACGGACGCCTCGTTGCGCACGCTCGCGGGGATTTCGGTCGCGCACTGGGTCAGCCATTTCCACCTGTTCGTGCTGCCGATGCTGTTTCCCTTCCTGATAGTGCAGTTGGGCGTCGGCTATATCGAGCTCGGTTTTGCGCTGACCGTATTCGGCGTGGTGTCCGGCCTGACGCAGGCGCCGATCGGCTATCTCGCCGACCATATCGGCGCCAGAAAAGTCCTGCTGATCGGGCTCACCGTCGGCGGCCTTGCACTGATCATGCTCGGCATGCACCTGAGCTACACGTCGCTGATCGTCTGCGCCGCACTGCTCGGGCTCGCCAACAGCGTCTATCACCCCTGCGATTACGCGATCCTGTCCACGCATATGGACGAAGCACGGATGGGCCGTGCGTTTTCGATCCACACCTTTGCGGGCTTCCTCGGCGGCGCGGTGGCGCCCGCGATCATGGCCACGCTCGTCGCGTGGGTCGGAGGTCTTGGCGCCCTGATCGTGGCCGGCGCGGTCGGTCCCGTTGTGGCGCTGGGATTGATGGTCGTCGGCATTCCCGATGCGAGCTCGGCCGATCGCAAGCAAGACGGCGCGGCCGTGCCGAAGCAAAGCGTCATCACGCCCGCGATCGTCATGCTGACGTTCTTCTTCATGCTGCTCGGCCTCTCCAATGCCGGCATCGGCAATTTCGGCGTTGTCGCGCTGATGAGCGGCTATGGCGTGACCTTCTCGGCCGCCAATGTCGCGCTGACCGCGTTTCTCGGCGCAAGCGCTGCCGGCGTGCTGGCCGGCGGCTATTTGGCCGACCGCACCACGCGCCATGGGCAGGTCGCCGCCGCCTGCTTCGGGATCAACGCGGTGATCATGCTGGTGATTGCGACCACCAGCCTGCCGTCGGCGGTGCTGACCGTGGCGATGGGCATCGCCGGGTTCCTTGGTGGCGTGATAGCGCCGTCCCGCGACATGCTGGTCCGCAATGCCGCACCTCCGGGTGCCGCCGGCAGGGCCTTCGGCATCGTGTCCACCGGCTTCAATTTCAGCGGCATCCTCAGCCCGTTGCTGTTCGGCTGGATCATGGACCAGAACATGCCGCATTGGGTGTTTGGCGCCTCGGTCGCCTTCATGGTCATGACGGTGCTGCTGGCGCTGGTGACCGACCGCAAGCCGCAGAGCCCGTCGGACGGCCCGGTCAAGGGTCTAATGCATTCCTGAGCCTCAATCCCGACGGTTGACTGCATCCGAGGACGTCGGATGATGCGGCAACAAAACCAGACACGGGATGGAACGCCATGACCTCGACCCCCGATCTCGTGATTCGCGGCGGCAACATTGCCGACGGCAAGGGCGGCGAACTGTTCGAAGCCGATGTTGCCATCTCGGGCGGCCGTATTACCGAAGTCGGCAAGGTTGCGGGAACCGGCAAGGAAGAGATCGACGCCAAAGGCAAACTGGTCGCGCCGGGGTTCGTCGACGTCCACACCCATTATGACGGCCAGGTCACCTGGAGCCAGGACATCACGCCGTCTTCGCAGAACGGCGTCACCACGGCGATCATGGGCAATTGCGGCGTCGGCTTTGCGCCGTGCCGGCCGGCCGATCATTTCAGGCTGATCCAGCTCATGGAGGGCGTCGAGGACATCCCCGAGCCGGTGCTGAGCGCCGGCATTCCCTGGGCCTGGGAGAGTTTTCCGGACTACATGGGCTGGCTGGCGAAGCGGAATTTCGACATGGATATCGGCGCGCAATTGCCGCATGCGGCGCTGCGCGTCTATGTGATGGGAGAGCGCGGCGCGCGCCGCGATCCCGCAACGCCTGACGACAACAAGGCGATGGCGGCGCTCGCCGGAGACGCCGTGCGATCAGGCGCACTGGGCTTTTCGACCTCGCGCACCCTCAACCACCGCACCTCGACCGGCGACTACACGCCGACGCTGAAAGCGGGCGAAGACGAATTGACCGCGATTGCAGCCGCGATGCACGGCGTCGGCCGCAGCGTGCTGCAATTCGTGCTCGACCAAAGCACCGTGCACGAAGATCTGCCGATGATGCTGCGGGTCGCTGAAAATACCAAGTGCCCGATCTCGTTTTCCGTAGCCCAGGCCGACAAGGCGCCGCGGCGCTGGCGCCAGACGATGGACACCATCAACGAAGCCGCCGCCCGCGGCCTGTCGATCACGACACAGATTGCGGCGCGTCCCGTCGGGCTGCTGCTTGGGCTCGAATTGTCGCGCAACCCGTTCCAGACCCATCCGAGCTATCGCGCGATCGCCAAACTGCCACTGGCCGAGCGGCTCACGCATTTGCGCCGGCCCGAAGTGCGCGCAGCCATCCTGAGCGAGACAGCGACGGCGACCGACGATCCGCTGTTCTTCCGGCCGAACTACGACAAGATGTATCTGCTCGGTAATCCCCCTGATTACGAGCAGCCGCCGGAAAATGCGCTCGGCCCGCAGGCCCGCCGCCAGGGCCGGCAGCCGGAAGAGCTCGCCTATGACGCGATGCTGACGGACGAGGGCCGCGGCATGCTCTATGTGCCGTTCCTCAATTATGCCGACGGCAATCTCGATGCCGTGCACGAGATGCTGCGCGAGCCCAGCGCCGTGCCGGGCCTCTCCGACGGCGGCGCGCATTGCGGTATCATCTGCGACGCCAGCTTCCCGACCTATCTGCTGACGCACTGGACCCGCGACCGCAGCCGCGGCGAAAAACTCTCGATCCCGTTCGTGGTGGCGGCGCAGTCGCGCAAGACCGCGCTCTCGGTCGGCCTCTACGATCGCGGCGTGATCGCCCCGGGCTTCAAGGCCGACGTCAACGTGATCGACTACGACCGGCTGCACCTGCATCCGCCGAAGGTGCATTACGACCTTCCGGTCGGCGGCCGCCGCCTGATGCAACAGGTCGACGGCTACGACGCCACCATCGTCTCCGGCGTGGTGACCCAGCGTGGCGGCAAGGCCACCGGCGCGCGGCCGGGCAGGCTGGTGCGCGGAACGCAGGGTTCAAAGGCGCAGTTGGACGCGGCGGCGAGTTAGGCGCGGCGCTGCTTCAACAAACTCGCTGTCGTCCCTGCGAACGCAGGGACCCATACGCCGCGGCCCGCGTGATGGGCACGAGGGTAGTCGGCCTCAGTTCGATAACTCACCACCATAATCGACCATTGCTCAACGTAGCAACCGCGCTTCATCGACAGATCAGTGGTATGGGTCCCTGCGTTCGCAGGGACGACGAGAGAGTTGTTACTCCGTCGCTCACGCAAACTTCGGCTGCGCCGCCGCGTGAGCCATCAGTCTCGCGCGCTCGGTGTTCGGCCAGAGCAGCAGCAGCCCCAGCAGACCCGACGCGACCATGACCACGGCATTGATGGTGAAGCCGGTCATGTAACCGTCGAGCGGCACCGCCGCATTCTGGATCACGGCGCCCATCACGAACGGAGCGATCATTCCCGCCAGCGTGTAGATCGCGCCATAGATCGCGATCACGGCGCCGCGCTGCTGCACCGGCGTGAACTCTCCCAGCATCGGCGGGCAAACGACGTAGATCGAACCGCAGAGCCCGGAGCCGACCACGAGAAACGCGATCTGCCATCCCGCACCACCGCTGACATGCGGCAGCACGGCGAGGATCAGTCCGCCGACGATCAAGGGTACCGAACCGAGCACGCCGCGGGCGCCGCGCGTGGTATATCCGCGCGTCAGCATCACCTGCGAAATCCATCCCGTCAGCAGCACGATGGCCGCGCCGAATACCCAGGGCAGCACCGAAATCCAGCCCGCGTCCTTTTGCGAGAAGCCCAGCCCCTTGACGATGAACGGCGTGAACCAGGTCAATCCGAGCGACAACGCCCAATAGGCGCCGAAGGTCGCGGCGCAGCAGCCGATGAACGTCCGCGAGGTCAGAAGCTGGAAATAGGGAACGCGCAAATCTGCCGCCGTTGCAGCGCTCTGAACCAGCGGTCCTTCCTTGCCCATGACCAGCCACGCCACGGCCCACATCAGGCCGACTACGCCGAGCGCACCGAACGCATAGTGCCAGCTATGATTGACGATGATCCAGTTCAGCGCCGGCACCGCGAGGATCACGCCGAACGCCGAACCTTGCGAGAGAATGGCGGTGGGCAGCGTGCGCTTCTCGTCGGGAAACCATTTGTAGATCGCATGCGCTGCCACCGAAAAGGCCGGTCCTTCGCCCGCGCCGAGGATGACGCGGCAGATCAGGAGCGTGGTGAAACTGACGGTGCCGACCATCGGAAACTGCGCCACCGACCAGATCACGGCCATCGCGAGCAGCACCCAGCGGGTGTCGATGCGATTGACGATGAAGCCGACGACGATGGCCGAGATCGAAAACAGGAAGAAGAACGAGGAGCCGAGCAGGCCGAACTGCTCCGGCGTGAGCTTCAATTCGTCCATGATCGGCGCGCCGGCGAGGCCGACCACGATCTTGTCGGCAAAGTTCACCAGCATGAACAGGAACAGCAGAAATGTGATCTTCCAGGCGCCCTTGGGCGTCGTTTGCGCGGTCATGGCTGCTTTCCCCGTCTAGCTTTCTTGCTGGCTCTGTAAAATCGGCCGGTCTGGATGGTACAAGGGGGTTCCCGGCCAAGGCAATCGGGGATTTTGCGGGGGCGTCTGCATCGCAACTGCTGGCTGGTGCCGCAGGCCCACGCCGCAACCGGATCACGGTCGCGCCATGCCGCTATTGAGACCGTGATCTGGCGGGACGGTGCTGATATGGTCTGTGCCATCGTATTCGGGGATTTTCATGGTCAGATCGGTCCATCGTCACGCATGACCAACGGCAATCCCAACGTGCTCCGTGTGACAGGTCTGACCAAGAGCTACCGCGCCGCCGGCGAAGTGGTCGCGGTGTTGCGCGGGGTGAACTTGACGGTCGCGGCGGGAGAGAGCGTCGCGCTCACAGGTGAATCCGGCAGCGGCAAGAGCACGCTCCTGCACCTGATTGCCGGACTGGACGCGGCCGACGCCGGCGAGATCAGGCTGGCCGACGCCGCGGTCTCCCAACTCAGCGATGCCGGCCGTGCGGAATTGCGGCGTGACCGTCTCGGCCTGGTGTTTCAGCAATTCAATCTGGTCCCGAGCCTGACCGTCGAAGACAACCTCGTGTTCCAGTCGCGCATTGCCGGCCGTCACGACGACGCCTGGCATCGCGAACTGGTGGAGCGGCTCGGGCTTGGCCATTTTCTCAAACGTTATCCCGAGCAATTGTCCGGCGGCCAGCAGCAACGCGTCGCGATCGGCCGGGCGCTTGCGATCAAGCCGCTGCTGCTGCTCGCCGACGAGCCGACCGGCAATCTCGACGAGGACACCGCGGACGAGGTGCTGGCGCTGGCACGCGATCTGGTGGCGCGCAGCGGATGCGGCTTCCTGATGGTGACCCACAGCGCGCGGCTTGCCGCCACGCTCGACCGGCAGGTCAACCTTCATGCCGGGGTGATCGCGTGAAACGCGCACTGTGGACGCTTGCCGTGTTGCTGAGCCACTGGCGCCGGCATCCGATGCAGCTTGCGACCCTGCTGATCGGGTTGATCTCGGCGACAGCGCTGTGGAGCGGCGTGCAGGCGCTCAACCAGCAGGCGCGGACCTCCTACGATCGCGCCGCCGCCACGTTCGGCGGCACGCGCACCGCCATGCTGGTTGGCCAGAACAGTGCGACGTTCCCGCAGCAACTGTTCATCGACCTGCGCCGCGCGGGCTGGCCGGTCTCGCCGGTGCTCGAAGGCCGCATCCAGATCGACGGGCGCTCGTTCCGCCTGCTTGGCATCGAGCCGGTGACGCTGCCCGCCGAAGTCGGCAACGCACCCGCGATCGGCAAGGCCGATCTGCAATCCTTCATGACGCCACCGGGCGAAATGCTGGTGGCACGGGAGACGCTGTCCGACCTCAAGCTGGCCGAGGGCGCGCGACCCCAGGCCAATGGCGGCGCGATGCTGCCGCCGCTTCGCGTCCAGCCGCAACTGGTGCCCGGGGTACTGGTCGTCGACATCGGCATCGCGCAAGGCCTGTTGAACATGCCGGACCAGCTCTCGCGCCTGCTGATCGGCAGGGCGACGGGCAAGCGCGCATCGCTTGAAAGCGTGGCCGGCGACAAGTTGCGCCTGATTGAACCAAGCGCAGAGACCGACCTCGAACGCCTCACCGACAGTTTTCACCTGAACCTGACCGCGTTCGGACTGCTGTCGTTCTTTGTCGGCCTGTTCATCGTCAATTCGGCGATCGGGCTCGCCTTCGAGCAGCGCTTGCCGATCCTGCGCACCCTGCGCGCTTGCGGCGTCTCGGCGCGGATGCTGAACGGCGTGCTGGTCGCCGAACTGGTGTCGCTGGCGCTGATCGCAGGGCTGATCGGACTGGTGTGCGGCTATTTCATCGCCGCGGCGCTGCTGCCCGATGTCGCCGCATCGCTGCGCGGGCTCTATGGCGCGCAAATTCCCGGGACAATTGACGCTCAAGCCGCAATGGTGGATCGCGGGCATCGCGATCAGCATTCTCGGCGCGCTCGCCGCCGCCGCAGCCAGCCTGACCAAGGCGCTCCGGATGCCGCTGCTCGCCACCGCCCAGCCCCATGCCTGGCAACAGGCCCAGCGGCGCTGGCTGACCTACCAGAGCGCAGTGGCGCTTGCGGTGTTTGCTTTCGCTGGAGGCTTTCTGTGGTTCGGCAATTCCCTGATTTCAGGTTTTGCCGTGCTCGCGGCGCTGATGCTGGGCGCAGCGCTGATCCTGCCGATGTTTCTCGAACTCGTGCTTTCGTTTGGTCAGCGGCATGCACGACAGCCGCTCAGCGTCTGGTTCTGGGCCGACAGCCGCCAGCAGCTATCGGGTTTGTCGCTCGCCTTGATGGCGCTGCTGCTTGCGCTGGCGGTCAATGTCGGCGTCTCCACCATGGTCGAGAGTTTCAGCCGCACGTTCCTGGTCTGGCTCGACGGCCGGCTGGCGGCGGATGTCTATGTCAGCGCCGCCAACGACGTGCAGGCGACCGAGATCAAGGCGTGGCTGCGCGAGCGTCCCGAGGTCGAGGCGATCCTGCCCGGCGGCCGCGCCGACACGCAGTTGGCAGGCGCGCCGATCGAAGTGCTGGGCCTGCCCGATCACGCCACCTATCGGGACAACTGGCCGCTGCTGCAATCGGTTGACAATCCCTGGAACAAGCTGCGTCCCGGCGACACGGCCCTTGTCAGCGAACAGCTGGCCCGTCGTCTGAAGCTTTCTGTTGGCGATCGCATCGAGGTCCCCGCGTCGGGCGGAAGCTGGCCGCTCCGGGTGGTCGGCATCTATGCGGATTATGGCAACCCGAAGGGTCAGATCGCGGTCAATTTTGCTGCGCTGACGCGGCGCTTTCCGGAAGTCCCGCTGACGCGAATGGGATTGCGGGTCGCATCGCCAAAGATTCCCGCGCTGATCTCGGCGCTGCAGGAAAAGTTCGGGATCGACGATCGCAACGTCGCCGATCAGGCGACGATGAAGGCGGAATCGACCCGGATCTTCAACCGCACCTTTGCAGTGACCGCGGCGCTGAATGCGTTCACGCTCGGTGTCGCCGGCGTCGCGCTGCTGACCAGCCTGCTGACACTGGCCAATTCGCGGCTGCCGCAACTGGCGCCGCTGTGGGCTATCGGCATTACGCGGCGGCGGCTGGCCGGCATCGAACTCCTGAAGACGATGTCGGTGGCGCTGATCACCACCATGCTGGCGCTGCCGCTGGGGTTGCTGGTGGCGTGGTGCCTGCTCGCGGTCGTCAACGTCAAGGCGTTCGGCTGGCGGCTGCCGTTTCATGTCTTCCCGATGCAACTGCTTTGGCTCGTCGGCGTCGCGATGGCGGCTGCGTTCGCGGCGGCGGCGCTTCCCGTCATCAGGTTGGCGCGCATGCAGCCGGCGAGCCTGATCAGGATCTTTGCCAATGAACGCTAGCGGTCTCGATCACTCGCCGCGGTTTCATCGGCGGCGCCCTCCTCGCCGGACTCGGCGGCGAGACTTTCGCGCAGGGCTTTGCCGGGCTCGGGGAAACCGCCGACGGATTTGCGCCGGTCGTTCCCGGCAGGACGTTTGCATTTCCCGCCGATCATGGCCCGCACCCGGCGTTTCGCATCGAGTGGTGGTACGTGACCGCAAATCTCGCCGACAGCAGCGGGACGGCTTATGGCACACAATGGACACTGTTTCGTCAGGCCATCGCAGCGGGACCGCCGCAGGAAGGCTGGGCCAACCAGCAGATCTGGATGGGCCATGCGGCGGTGACGCGGGCCGATACGCATCGCGTCAGCCAGTCGTTCGCACGCGGCGGCGTCGGTCAGGCCGGCGTCGAAGCCACGCCGTTTCACGGCTGGATCGACAATTGGGAGATGCGCGGGCTGGATGCGATGAATGACACAAATATCGCGCCGCTCCGGCTGAGCGCGTCCGGTACCGATTTCAGCTACGCGCTGCGCCTCGATGCGGACCGTCCGCTGGTGCTGCAAGGCGACGGCGGCTACAGCCGCAAATCGCTGCGCGAACAGGCCTCATACTATTACAGCCAGCCGCATTATACGGCCAAGGGCAGCATCGTCATCGACGACAAGCCGGTCGATGTCACCGGGCAGGCCTGGCTCGACCGCGAGTGGAGCAGCCAGCCGCTGGCATCGGATCAAAGCGGATGGGACTGGCTATCGCTGCATTTCAAGAGCGGCGACAAGCTGATGCTGTACCGGATGCGCCAGACCGACGGCCAGCATTACGGTTCGGGCAAGTGGATCGCGCCCGACGGCAAGGCCGAACTGCTCGCCTCCGCCGACATCGCCATGACGCCGCTGGCGATCACCGAAATCGAGGGACGCAAGATCCCGACTTCATGGCGCATCGCCATTCCGAAGATGGCACTGTCGATCGATTGCACGCCGCTCAATGCCCGAAGCTGGATGGGCACGAGCTTTCCCTATTGGGAAGGCCCGATCAGCTTTCGCCGGCAGCCATGCAGGGGTGGGATATCTGGAAATGACGGGCTATTGAGCCGTCAAACGGGGCATCGGCGCCACGTGTGGCGGCTGACGCACGCGTGAGGGATTGAGGAACTCCATCCCCTCGTCGTCCTGCGGCCGGGACCCATACGCCGTGCCATCGATAAGGTAGGCTGGCAGACACCCGTTCTGCAAACAACAGACGCCTGTGGTTATGGGTCCCTGCGTTCGCAGGGACGACGATAGTGAGAGCGTGCCCCTCACTTCACCAGCGGGCAGCCTGAGTCCTTGGCGGCCGGGAAGGCCTTGTCGCCGGGCACCACCGCGAGCTGCTTGTAGTAATCCCACGGCTTCTTCGACTCCGACGGCTTCTTGACCTCGAACAGATAGAGGTCGTGCACCATGCGGCCGTTTTCGAGCACCTTGCCGCCCTGCGCGAAGTCATCGTCGACCGGAAGCTCTTTCAGCTTCTTGGCCACCGCCTCGGTGTCCTTGGTGCCCGCCGCCTTGACCGCCTTCAGATATTGCAGCGTCGCCGAGTAGGTGCCGGCCTGGATCATGTTCGGCATGCGGCCGGTGCGCTTGAAGAAGCGTTCGGCGAGATTGCGGCTCTTGGCGTCGCGATCCCAATAGTAGCCTTCCGTCAGGACCAGACCCTGCGATGCTTCGAGACCGAGCCCGTGAACTTCGGCCAGCGTCAGCAACAGGCCGGCGAGCTTCTGGCCGCTCTTGACGATGCCGAATTCCGCCGCCTGCTTGATCGAGTTGGTGGTGTCGAGGCCCGCATTGGCGAGACCGATGATCTTGGCCTTTGAACTCTGCGCCTGCAGCAGGAACGAGGAGAAGTCCGCGGTGTTCAGGGGAATGCGGACCGCGCCCAGCACCTTGCCGCCCTTGGCCTTGACGAAATCGCTGGTGTCCTTTTCAAGCGCGTGGCCGAAGGCGTAATCCGCGGTCATGAAGAACCAGCTATCGCCGCCGGATTCCACCAGCGCGCCGCCGGTGCCGAACGCCAGCGCGTGCGTATCGTAGGCCCAGTGGAATCCGTAGGGCTGGCAGGCGTCGCCGGTGAGGCGCGATGTTGCTGCGCCGACGACGATGTCGATCTTCTTCATCTGCTTGGAGAGATCGTGGATCGCGAGCGCGACCGAGGAGGTCGTCAGCTCGGTGATCATGTCGACGCCTTCGACCTCATACCAGCGCCGCCCGATGGCGGCGGCGAGATCCGGCTTGTTCTGGTGGTCGGCGGAGACGATTTCGATCTTGTGGCCCAGCACCTCGCCGCCGAAATCCTCGATCGCCATCTTGGCCGCCTCGACCGACCATTTGCCGCCGTAATCGGCGTAGACGCCGGACTGGTCGTTCAGAATACCGATCTTGACGCCCTGCGCCGACGCGGGCGCCGCGAGCAAGAGACCACCCGCCGCAACGGCGGCTAAAAATACCGACTTCATACCCTTTTCTCCCGGAATTTTTTGTCAGAGGAACCTGACGACACTATTCAATAACCCCGCACCTGCCCATCCATTTCGGATAGGCCAAAAGTATGGGGAGCCCCTGTTCCTAATCCTATCGGTCATTCCGGGGCGCGACGAAGTCGCGAACCCGGAATCCATTGGGCCGCATCGCATGTCGTGAGATGGATTCCGGGTTCGCGCTTCGCGCGCCCCGGAATGACGACAGAGGCAATTGTCCGATCTCACTCACGCCGCGGCCGGCTTCTTCGCCCTTCCCGTCCGCGAGGTTGCGGACGATGACGTAGAAGATCGGCGTGAAGACCAGACCAAACAGGGTCACGCCAATCATGCCAAAGAACACGGCGACGCCGACCGCCTGCCGCATCTCCGACCCCGAGCCCGAAGAAATCACCAGCGGCAGCACGCCGAGAATGAACGCGAATGAGGTCATCAGGATCGGCCGCAGCCGCAACCGGCAGGCCTCGATCACGGCCTCCAGCCGCGCCTTTCCTTCGAGTTCGATGTCGCGCGCGAACTCCACGATCAGAATGGCGTTCTTGGCCGCCAACCCCACCAGCACCACGAACCCGATCTGGGTCAGGATGTTGACGTCCTGCCCCATGATCCGCACGCCGATGGTCGCGGCCAGCAGGCACATCGGCACGATCAGGATCACCGCGAACGGCAGGGTCCAGCTGCCATATTGCGCCGCAAGCACCAGATAGACGAACAGCACGCAGATCGGGAACACGAGGAGGCCGGTATTGCCGCCGGTGACCTGCTGGTAGGACAAATCGGTCCACTCATAGGAGAAGCCGCTCGGCAGCGTGTCCTCGGCGAGCTTCTTCATGGTGTTGATCGCGGTAGCCGAGCTGGTCCCCGGCAGCGTGTCGCCCTGCAACTCCGACGCCGGGTAAAGATTGTAGCGCGCGACGCGGTCGGGGCCGGAGACGTCGCGGAAGTCCACGACGCTGCCGAGCATCACCATGTCGCCGGCAGCATTGCGGGTACGCAGCCGCGCGAGGTCGGCGCTCTCTTTCCGGAACGGCAGGTCGGCCTGCGCCGTGACGTGGTAGGTGCGCCCGAACAGATTGAAGTCGTTGACATAGGACGAACCGAAATAGGTCTGGATCGTGTCGGTGATACCGGCGATCGGCACGCCGAGCTTCTGCGCCTTGACGCGATCGATGTCGACGAACAGCTGCGGCGTGTTGGCCGAGAACGGCGAGAACACCTGGGTCAGGCCGGGTGCCTTGCGCGCGGCGCCGACCAGTTCGTCGGTCGCGGCCGCCAGCATTTCGGAGCCTCGGCCCTGACGGTCCTGGATGCGCATGGTGAAGCCGCCGCCGGTGCCGATGCCGGGGACCGCAGGCGGCGGGATGACGATGATGAAGGCGCCCTGGATGCTGGCCAGCCGCTTGCGCAGGTCATTGGCAACCGCATTCGCCGACAGCCCCTTCTTGTGACGAACTTCGGCGTCTTCGAACACCGGGAATAGAGCCGCGGCATTGCTGGCTTGCGTCCGGGTTGCACCCGAGAAGCCTGCGAAGGCCGCGACGCGAATGATGCCGGGCGTATCGAGCGCAATTCGCTCGATCTCGCGGACCACCTCGGTGGTTCGCGCCAGCGATGCGGCGCCGGGCAACTGCACGGAGACGATGACGTAACCCCGATCCTGCGCCGGGATGAAGCCTTGCGGCGTCGTCATCAAGAGCCATCCGGCGCTGCCGATCAGCGCCACATAGACCAGCAGCATGATGGCGGAATGCCGGATCACAAAATCCGCGGCGCGGCCATAGCCATGCGCCAGCCGGTCGAACCCGCGATTGAACAGGCCGGTAAACCAATCCCAGCCGCGGGCAACGAAATTCCAGCTTGCCGGAGGCCGTTTGTCCGCATGCGGCTGCAGGATCAGCGAGGCCAGCGCCGGCGAAAGCGTCAGCGAGCAGAAGCAGGAAATCGCGGTCGCGACCGCGATGGTGACGGCGAATTGCTGAAAGAATTGCCCTGATATGCCGCCGAGAAACGCGGTCGGCACGAACACCGCGCACAGCACCAACGCAATCGACACCAGCGCGCCGCCGACCTCTTCCATGGTGCGGAGCGCCGCATCGCGGCGGCTCATGCCGTGCTCGAGATGGCGCTCGACGTTTTCGACCACCACGATCGCGTCGTCGACCACGATGCCTACCGCAAGCACGAGGCCGAACAGGGTCAAATTGTTGATCGAGAAGCCCAGCGCCGCCATCACGGCAAAGGTGCCGACCAGCGACACCGGGATTGCGACGATGGGAATGATGGCGGGGCGCCAGCCCTGCAGGAACACCAGCACCACGATCACGACCAGCGCCATGGCCTCGTAGATCGTCTTGATCAGCTCGCTGACGGACTGCGCGATGAATTCGGTCGGGTTGTAACCGATGTTATAGTCCAGCCCGCGCGGAAAGCTCGTCTTCAGTCTTTCCATGGTGCTGGAAATATTCTTGGCGGTCGCCAGCGCGTTCGAGCCCGGCCGCTGGGTCACCAGCATGCCTACTGCAGACTTCCTGAGCAGGAAGCTGTTGGTCGAATAGGCCAGCGCACCGAGCTCGATCCGCGCGACATCGCGCAGCTTTACCGTTCGTCCGTCGGCGCCGGCCTTGACGACGATCTCCTCAAATTGTTTCGGGTCTTTCAAACGGCCGGTGAAGGTGAGGTTCGGAGAAAAGGCGCGGTCGGCGATCGGCGGTTCCGCGATCTGACCGCCCGCGATCTGCACGTTTTGCGCGCGGATCGCCGCCACCACCTCGCCCGCGGTCAGGCCCAGCGTGGCGATCTTGTCGGGATCGAGCCACAGCCGCATGGAATAGTCGCGCGCACCGAAAATCTGGATGTCGCCGACGCCGTCGAGCCGGAGCAACTGGTCGCGGACCTGCAGCAGCGCGTAATTGCTGATGTAGAGCTGGTCGAACGTGTCGTCCGGCGACAGCATGAACACCACCATCAGGATGTCGGGGCTGTTCTTGCGGGTGACGACGCCGTTGCGCTGCACCTCTTCCGGCAGACGCGGCTGCGCGATCGCGACGCGGTTCTGGACCAGCACCTGGGCCTTGTCGAGGTCGGTGCCGAGCTTGAACGTCACCGTAATCGTCAACTGCCCGTTCGAGGTCGCCTGGCTGTACAGGTACAGCATGTCCTCGACGCCGTTGATCTCCTGCTCGATCGGCGCGGCGACGGTGTCGGAGACGGTCTGCGCGGAAGCGCCCGGATATTGCGTGGTCACCACCACCGTCGGCGGCACCACTTGCGGATATTCCGAGACCGGCAGCGTGGTGTAGGCGATCGCGCCGACGATCAGCAGCACGATCGACAGCACCATCGCCAGGATGGGCTGGTTGATGGAAAGCCGGCCGAGATTCATGTCTTGCCACCGGCCGGCTTGGCTTCGGCGGTATGCGGGGTCACTTTCGCTCCCACGCGGGCGCGCTGCAGGCCGTCGACGATCACGCGATCCTCGGGCTTCAGGCCTTCGCGGATCACGCGCAGTCCCTCGTCAAGCGGACCCAATATCACCGGCTTCGCCTCGACCGTGTTGTCGTCCTTGACGACAAAGACGATCTTGCGCGACTGGTCGGTGGCGATCGCCGTATCCGGCAGCAGCAGGGCTTCGTAAGGCGCGCTGCCGATGATCCGGACCCGGCCGAACTGTCCGGGAAGAATAGACAGATCCTTGTTCGGAATGACCGCGCGGCTGCGCAGCGTGCCGGTCGAGGCGTCGAGGCGATTGTCGATGAAATCCATCTTGCCGTCATGCGAGGGCTTGGTCTCGCCCGTCAGCGTCACCTGCACCGGGTTCGGCGTATCGCGCGAGCTCGGCCGCTTGCCTTCGAACCAGAGCCGGCTGTTCCTCTGGTAGGTCGCCTCATCGACGTCGAAATAGATGTAGATCGGATCGAGCGACACGATCGACGTGAGCAGCGTCGAACCGCCGTCGCTGCCCTGCACGAGATTGCCGGGGGTGACGAGGTGGCGGCTGACGCGGCCCGTGATCGGGGCCATCACATGGCTGAACTCGATATTGAGCTTGGCGGCCTTGAGCGCGCCTTCGGCCTGCATCTCGGCGGCGTGGGCCGCCTGCAGGGTCTGGCGGCGCTGGTCGACGATCGAATCGGACACCGCCTGGGTCTGGTTCAGGGTCAGGGCGCGATCGAGTTCGCGCTTGGCAAGCTCGGCCTTTGCCCGCGCATCGGACAGCTGGCCGTCGGCCTGCTCGGCGATCGCCTCGAACGGGCGGGCGTCGATCACGTAGAGCAGATCGCCCGACCTGACGATGCTGCCGTCGCGGAACTCGACGCTGGTCACGAAACCGCCGACGCGGGCGCGAACCTGGACTTCCTGAACCGCCTCGAAACGTCCGGTGAATTCATCCCAGTCGGTGACCGTGCGCTTCACAGGTTCGGCCACCGTCACGGGCGGCGCCGCGGCAGCCGGCGCTTGCGGCGGCTTGTCGCCGCAGGCAGCCAGCGCCAGCGCGAGCAGCGGGGGCAGCCATTTGAGGCCATGAGGTGAGCGCACGTCGACCCCCGCCGGCAAAGCCGGACGTTTCAATTGCTCAGTTGTGGTCAAACCCCATCTCCCGTCTCGACATCCCTGATGGATGAAAGCCGCCGTGGAACTTTGGCGGAGGCCACAGATGTGATCGGTTCCCAGTCTCGTCAAGAAGCCGCAGGGATCAAGCACAATCGTTACGCATTCGCGCAGGCAACGCCCTGCACCATGCAAATCTCGTGCTTTTCGCACCGCGACGACAGCGGGGCGCGTTGCAGCGAACGCCTCAGCTAACCGCCGGCTGGTGACGAAAACGTGACGCCGCAGACCGCCGTCGTAGGATGGGGGCGCAGCGATACCCATCGCCATGCGCACCGGTATTGATGGGTATCGCTTCGCTCCACCCATCCTACGGGGCGACCGCATCATCTTCATGCATGACGTCTCGGATTTCCTCCGCTAACCTTGGCGCCAAGACTTGTAACAAGGCTCGCAACAAGGGCCAAAAATGTCCGGGGAGGACAGCCGTGCATAAAGGTCGTGTCGTATTCGGCGCGATGGATGAGGTCGTGTTCGGGCGACCGGCATCCGAGGCGATTGTCGAACAGTTGAACCGGCTGGACGCAAACCGCGCGTTCCTGATGGTCAGCGGCACGCTGAACCGCGAAACCGACCAGATCGAGAACATTCGCCGCGCAATGGGGCCGCGCTGCGCCGGCACATTCGACGCGATGCCGCCGCATACGCCGCGCGCGGCGGTTATTGCCGCGGCAGACCAGGCCCGCACCGCCGGGGCCGACCTCATCGTGACCGTCGGCGGCGGCTCGATCACCGACGGCGCCAAGGCTGTCCAGCTTTGCCTTGCCAATGATATCCGCAACCCCGACGACATCGACCGGATCAAGGCCGTCCGCGGCACTCCGCCGCAGCTCAAGGCGCCGACGGTGCGCCAGATCAGCGTGCCGACGACGATTGCGGGCGGCGAGTTTTCCGCCACGGCAGGGGTCACCAACGAGAAGACCAAGGTCAAGGAATCGCTGCGCCACCCGCTGCTGATGCCACGCGCGACGATTCTGGACCCCTGGCTCGGCGCGCACACGCCGGAATGGCTGTGGCTGTCGACGGGCATTCGCGCCGTCGATCATTGCGTCGAGGGCATCTGCTCGCGCGAGGCCCACCCCTATGGCGACGCCCAGGCACTGAAAGGGCTTGCAATGCTGGCGCAGGCATTGCCTCGGGTGAAGGCCGATGCCGGCGATCTCGACGCCAGGATGGATTGCCAGATCGGGACGTGGCTTTCGACCGGACCGCTGGCTTCCGGCGTGCCGATGGGCGCAAGCCACGGCATCGGCTACGTGCTCGGCGCCGAGTTCGGCGTGCCGCATGGTTATACATCCTGCGTGATGCTGCCGTCGGTGATGCGCTGGAACAAGTCAGCCAATGCGGAGCGGCAAGCGCTGGTTGCGGCCGCGATGGGACGCCCGAACGAGGATGCGGGCGACGTGCTCGACGCTTTCATTCGCGGGCTGGGCATGCCGCGCAGCCTGCGCGAGGTCAAAGTAGGGCCCGAGCATTTCGACCGTATCGCGCAACAGGCGATGGCGACGCCCTGGGTGCCGCGCAACCCGCGCAAGATCGAGGGACCCGCACAGGTACGCGAGATTCTGGATATGGCCGCGTAAGGAGATCGAACCCGAGATGTACACCGGCAAGCATGCTCATCTTCGTCCGCTTCAGCCCGCCTTCATCATGGCATCATCAGGCGAAGCGGTGACCTATCGCGAGCTGGACGCCCGCTCCAACCGGCTGGCCCACCTGTTTCGCAACCGCGGCCTCAAGCGGCTCGATCACTATGCAATCTTCATGGAGAACAACAGCCGCTACCTCGAAGCCTGCGGCGCCGGCGAACGGAGCGGGCTCTATTTTACCTGCGTGAATTCCTATCTGACCGCCGCCGAGCTCGCCTACATCCTCACCAACAGCCAGTCGCGCATCCTCATCACCTCGAAAGCGAAGCTCGACGTCGCGCGCGAGGCGCTGAAGGACTGTCCCAAGATCGAGCTTTGCATCATCGCCGATGGCGAGGGTGAAAGCGATCGGATCGTCGGGCTGCAGCAGGCAACGTCAGGCCTGCCGGCGACGCCGATCGCCGATGAGAGCAACGGCACCGCGATGCTCTATTCGTCAGGCACCACCGGCAGGCCAAAAGGCATCCTGCGTCCGCTGCAGGACGTGCCGCCCGGACAACAATTGCCTTTGTTCGATTTCCTGCAAAAGCTCTGGCACTACCGCGAAGGCATGGTCTACCTGTCGCCCGCGCCGCTCTATCATTCGGCGCCGCAAGCCGCCGTCAACCTGACGATCCGCAGCGGTGGCACCGTCATCATCATGGAGAGCTTCGATCCCGAGCGTTATCTCCAGCTCGTGGAACAATGGGGCATCACGCATACGCAACTGGTGCCGACGATGTTCTCACGCATGCTGAAGCTGCCGGAGGACGTGCGCAAAAAGTACGATTTGTCGTCGCTCGAAATCGCCATCCACGCCGCCGCGCCCTGTCCTGCCGCCGTGAAGGACGACATCATCAAATGGTGGGGGCCGATCGTCCATGAGTATTACGGCGCCACCGAAGGTCTCGGCTTCACCGCCTGCGACAGCGAGCAATGGCTGGCCCATCGCGGCACCGTCGGCAAGGTGCTGCTCGGCGACCTGCATATTCTCGATGAGAACATGCAGCCCTGCCCGGCCGGTACGGCGGGCACGGTGTGGTTCAAGACCGCCACGCCGTTCGAATATTTCAACGATCCGGGCAAGACGCAGGAGGCCCGTTCGACCGACGGCAGCATGAGCACGGTCGGCGACGTCGGTTATGTCGACGACGACGGCTTTCTCTATCTGACCGACCGGGCCACGTTCATGATCATCTCCGGCGGCGTCAACATCTATCCGCAGGAATGCGAGAACCTCCTGATCACCCATCCCAAGATCGCCGATGCCGCGGTGTTCGGTGTGCCCAATCCGGATCTCGGCGAGGAAGTGAAGGCGGTGGTGCAGCCGATGCCGGGGGTCTCACCGGGGCAAGATCTGGCCGACGAACTGATCGCGTTCTGCAACATGTCGCTGTCGCGCCAGAAAGTGCCGCGCTCGATCGACTTCGAGGCGGAATTGCCGCGGCTTCCGACCGGAAAGCTGTACAAGCGCCTGCTGCGCGACCGCTATTGGGGCAACAAGACCTCGCGGATCGTGTAAAACGCGTGATCGGATGCGGAATCGCGAATTCGGCTGGTGGTGCAGTGCATCATCGTCGCCCGGGGCATTCGAGCGAACTCCGCAGAACGACCGCGCCGCAACGGAGTTGCGGATTTCTTTCACATCGCGAGAGAACCGCCACAAGTTCCGCCACGCGGATTTTTGATAGTCCGAATTGCCAATTCCTGCATCGGCTTGGCCGGTTGCGGGGACGCGCCTTCATGCTATCGTCTGGCGCAATCGGCCAGTTTGAGACCGAATGAATAATGGAGGGGACACCATGCGGAGCGTGCAAGCGCTTGCCGCCGCGGCGTTGTTATTGCTGCCGGCTTACCATGTTGCATCGGCGGCCGAGCCGAAGCAGGGCGGCGTTCTCAGGATGTACCACCGCGACAGTCCGGGCAGCGCGTCGATCCATGAAGGCGCGACCTACTCGGTCAACGTTCCCTTCATGCCGGTCTTCAACAACCTTGTCATATTCAAGCAGGACGTGGCGCAGAACAGCGTGGATTCGATCGTGCCTGATCTCGCCGAGAGCTGGGCCTGGAGCGGCGACGGCAAGAAACTCACCTTCAAGCTGAAGCAGGGCGTCAAATGGCATGACGGCAAGCCGTTCACGTCCGCCGACGTCAAATGCACCTTCGACATGCTGATGGGCAAGTCGCAGCAGAAGTTCCGCCAGAACCCGCGCAAGTCCTGGTACGATCAGGTCAGCGACGTCACGACAAATGGCGACTTCGAAGCATCGTTCGAGCTGAAGCGACCGCAACCGGCGCTGTTGTCGTTGCTCGCCTCCGGCTACACTCCGGTCTATCCTTGCCACGTCTCGCCGGCCGAGATGCGCACCAAGCCGGTCGGCACCGGCCCGTTCAAGTTCGTCGAGTTCAAGGCCAACGAATCGATCAAGCTCACCAAGAATCCCGATTACTTCAAGAAGGGCCTGCCGCATCTCGACGGCATCGAATTCACCATCATTACCAACCGTTCCACGGCCGTTCTCGGATTTGTCTCGGGCAAATTCGACATGACCTTCCCGACCGAAGTGTCGATCCCGCTGCTCAAGGAAGTGAAGTCGCAGGCGCCGAACGCGGTGTGCGTGGTCGAGCCGATCAACGTCTCGACCAACATCATCGTCAACTCGTCCTCGCCGCCGTTCGACAATCTCGATATCAGGCGCGCGCTGGCGCTGGTGCTCGACCGCAAGGCCTTCATCTCGATCATGTTCGAAGGTCAGGCCGACATCGGCGGCACCATGCTTCCGGCGCCGGGCGGCCTGTGGGCGATGCCCAAGGAAATGCTTGAAACGATTCCCGGCTACGGCCCCGATATCAACGCCAACCGGGAAGAGGCACGCAAGCTGATGCAGAAGGCCGGCTACGGCCCGGACAAGCGCCTCGCCGTCAAGGTCGCCACGCGCAACATTCCGATCTACCGCGATCCCGCCGTCATCCTGATCGACCAGTTGAAGAGCATCTATATCGATGGCGAACTCGACGTCGTCGATACCGCGCAATGGTTCCCGAAGGTCGCACGCAAGGACTATACGCTCGGCCTCAACCTGACAGGCAATGCCGTCGATGATCCCGATCAGTCGTTCTACGAAAACTATGCCTGCGGATCGGAGCGGAACTACACCAACTACTGCAACAAGGAAATCGAAAAGCTGTTCGACCAGCAATCCGCCGAAACCGACGTCGCCAAGCGCAAGAAGCTGGTCTGGGAGATCGACAAGAAGCTGCAGGAGGATGTCGCGCGCCCGATCATCTTTCACGGCCGGACCGGGACCTGCTGGCAGCCTTACGTCAAGGGCATCACCGTCATGGTGAACAGCTCCTATAACGGCTATCGTTACGAAGACGTCTGGATGGACAAGTAAGTTCAGCGCGCCAAGAAGCCGGTCAGGGAGAGCACAAGGTGTTTGCTTATATCGTGCGACGCCTCGTATTGATGCTCGTGACCCTGATCGGGATCTCGATCATCATCTTCGTGCTGCTGCGCGTCGTGCCCGGCAACATCGTCGACATCCTGTTCGACGCCGCAGGCTTCGTCGATCCCACCGACAAGGCCAACCTCGAAAAGGAACTGGGCCTCAATCTGCCGATCTACCAGCAGTATCTGAACTGGATCGGCGGGCTGCTGCACGGCGATCTCGGCTATTCCTACGTGTCGGAAAAGCCCGCGCTGCAGGAGATCCTGCCGCGAATCCCGATCACGGCCCGGCTGGCGGCGCTTGCGCTGTTGTTCTCGGCCTCGATCGGAATTCCCTTAGGCGTCATCAGCGCCGTGCATCAGGGCTCGCGGCTTGATTATGCGCTCCGCGTCGTCAGCCTGAGCGGGCTTTCGCTGCCATCCTTCTGGCTCGGCCTGTTGATTTTGATGGCGTCGGTTTCCCTGTTTGGAAGCATGCCGATCTACAACCCCAATCCAAAAACCTGGACCGAGGCGATCGCGATCTATGCGGTGCCTGCGATGGCAGTCGGCTTTCGCAGCGCGGCGCTGACGATGCGCATCACGCGCTCCTCGATGCTTGAAATCCTGCGGCAGGATTACATCCGCACCGCGCGCGCCAAGGGCGCTTCGGAATCCTCCGTCAATTATCGTCACGCGCTGAAGAACGCCATCCTTCCGGTCATTACCGTGATCGGCATCGAGGCGGCCTTCCTGATCGGCGGGCTGATCGTCACCGAGACCGTGTTCAATATTCCCGGCGTCGCCCGCTTCCTGGTCGAGGCGCTGCGCTGGCGCGACTATCCGATCGTCCAGAATCTCGTGATGCTGATCGCCGTGGTCGTGGTGCTCGCGAACTTCACCGTCGACATGCTTTACGCCGTGATCGACCCGCGCATCCGCTACACGGACTAGGAGCCAGCCGTTTGACCTCGATCAACTTCGACAGTGAGCTGAGACGGGCCGGCGCCCATTCCAAGCACGGCTGGCGACGGCTGGCATTCCTGGCGCACCGTTACCTGCTCGGCACGTTCGGCCTCATCATCATGGTGCTGTTCGTCTGGATGGCGATATCGGCCGATTTGATCTGCCGCTACGATCCGCTCAGCGTCGACTCCGCACACCGCCTGGCTTCGCCGAAGCGCGCAGCACTGGATGGGAACGGATTCGTTCGGCCGCGATGTCTGGAGCCGGATCATCCACGGCGCCCGGATTTCGCTGGCCGTCGGCATCGGCGCCACCGCGCTCGGGTCATCGATCGGCGTGCTCGTGGGCCTCGCATCCGGCTATCTTTCGGGCTGGGTCGACCTGGTGTTCCAACGCATCACCGACATCCTGCAGGCCCTGCCGCTTTTGGTGCTGGCCCTGGTGATGACGGCGGCGCTGGGCCCGTCACTGCCTAACGTGATTATCGCGATTGCCATTCCGCTGATCCCGACGGTCGCCCGCGTGATCCGCGCCAATACGCTGGCGCTGCGCGAGCAACCCTTCGTCGAGGCCGCCAAGTCGATCGGCATGAGCGAGTACCGCATTGCTTTCCGCCACGTTCTGCCCAACACGCTGGCGCCGCTGATCGTGCTGGCAACCGCGCAGCTCGGCTCCACCATTCTCACCGAAGCCTCGCTGTCGTTTCTCGGCCTCGGCATTCCCGAGCCCTATCCGTCGTGGGGACGGATGCTGTCGGAATCGGCAGCGGAATATGTCCGCACCGCGCCATGGCTGGTGATCTTCCCGGGCGTCGCGATCAGCCTTGCGGTGTTCGGCACCAATCTGTTCGGCGACGCGCTCCGCGACATCCTCGACCCGAGGCAGCGCGGCTGATGACCGAGGTACGGACGGAAGAGACGGTTCTCGACGTGAAGAACCTGCAGACGGTGTTTTTCACCAACTCAGGCCTGTTTCGCGCGGTCGACGACGTGTCGTTCACGGTGCGCCGCGGCGAGACGCTGGCGATTGTCGGCGAGTCCGGCTGCGGCAAGAGCGTGACCGCGCTGTCGATAATGCGGCTGGTGCCGGATCCGCCTGGCCGGGTCGTCGGCGGCTCCGTGACGCTGGAAGGGACCGACCTGCTCGGCCTGGATGAAGCCGAGATGCGCAAGATCCGCGGCAACCGGATCTCGATGATTTTTCAGGAGCCGATGACATCGCTCAATCCCGTCATGCGGATCGGCGACCAGATCACCGAGGTGCTTCACCTGCACCAGGAACTGACGTCAAAGCAGGGATGGGCGAAGGCGGTCGAGATGCTGCGTCTCGTCCGCATCCCCGAGCCGGAACGCCGGGCGCACGAATATCCGCACCAGCTTTCCGGCGGCATGCGGCAGCGCGCCATGATCGCGATGGCGCTGGCGTGCCGGCCGACGCTGCTGATCGCGGACGAACCAACCACGGCACTCGACGTGACCATCCAGGCGCAGATTTTGGCGCTGATCGTCGATCTGCAAAAGACGCTCGGAACTGGACTGGTCCTGATCACGCATGATCTCGGCGTGGTGGCCCAGACCGCGCAGCGTGTCATCGTGATGTATGCCGGCAAGAAGGTCGAGGAAGCGACTGTCGAGGATCTGTTCGACAGGCCCATGCATCCCTACACAAGGGGACTGATGGCCTCGATGCCGGCGGTGATTTCGTTCGGCGCCAAGACCGATGCGCGGCTGACCGAGATTCCCGGCATGGTGCCGTCCCTGACGAACCTGCCGCCGGGCTGCGCCTTTGCGCCGCGCTGCAGCCTCGCCATCGACCGCTGCCGCGCCGAGTATCCGCCGCTGCAGGAATTCGACGGCAAGCACCTGGCGGCGTGCTGGCGCGCCGCGGAAACGGTGGCCGCGCCATGACCGATCAACGTCCTCTTCTGGAGGTCACCGACCTCGTCAAGCATTACGCGGTGCGCGGCGGCGTGCTGCGGCGTCGCATTGGCACCGTGCACGCCGTCGACGGCGTCAGCTTTTCGGTCGGCAAGGGCGAAACGCTCGGGCTGGTCGGCGAGTCCGGTTGCGGAAAATCCACGGTAGCCCGAAGCGTGCTGCGGCTGGTGGAGCCGTCCAGCGGCGCCATCAAACTGAACGGCACCGATATCGTCGGCCTCAGCAAGACCGAGATGCGGCCGCATCGGCGCTCGATGCAGATCGTGTTCCAGGACCCGTTCGCCTCGCTCAATCCGCGCATGACCGCGGGCGACATCGTGGGCGAACCGCTCGCCGTGCACGGCCTCGCCACCGGCCGGGCGCAACAGGAACGGGTCGCCGAACTGTTCGCGCAGGTGGGCCTCCGGGCCGACCAGATGAAGAACTATCCGCATCAGTTCTCCGGCGGACAGCGGCAGCGCATCTGCATCGCACGCGCGCTGTCGCTCGGGCCGAGCCTGATCGTGTGCGACGAACCGGTGTCGGCGCTCGACGTCTCGATCCAGGCGCAGGTGATCAATCTGTTGATCGACCTGCAGCGCAAGAACGATTTCTCCTATCTGTTCATCGCCCATGATCTCGCGGTCGTCGCCCATATCAGCCACCGCGTCGCCGTGATGTATCTCGGACGGATTGTCGAAATCGCAGACAAGAGCGAACTGTTCGCCAACCCGCGCCATCCCTATACGCAGGCGCTGCTGGCATCGGTTCCGATCGCCGACCCCAAGGCGAAGAAACTGGCGCCGATGATCGACGGCGACGTCCCGAGCCCGATCAACCCACCGTCCGGATGCGCCTTCCACACCCGCTGCCGCTACGTGATGGATCGCTGCAAGGTGGAACGGCCGGTGCTGGCGGATGCCGGGACACGGCATCAGGTGGCGTGCTGGCTGAATGAGGGAACGGGGCGGAGTGACTAATTCTATCGTCGTCCCGGCGAACGCCGGGACCCATACCGCGTGATCTATCGATGATAGCAGCCTCGCAGACGCCTTTTCAAACAATTGGCATTTGTGGCTGTGGGTCCCGGCTCAAGGCCGGGACGACGGAACTTTTTGTTACGCCGCCGCAATCTCCACGACGATCTTCCCCGTCGTCACCTGCTCGCCCTCGGCCACATCGATCGCCGACACCGTGCCGGCGACACCCGCCGTATGCACATGCTCCATCTTCATCGCTTCCAGCGTCATCACGGGCTGGCCAAGCGTGACCTGCTCGCCCGGCTTGACCAGCACCGCCACCACGCGGCCGTTCATGGCCGCGCGCACCTTGCCGTCGCCGCCCGCCGCCGCAGCGGATTCCGGTGCTGCGAGCGTCAGGTCGCGAACGGCAATCGTGGTGCCGCGATGCAGGAAATAAAGCCGGTCGCCGTCACGCAGGAATTTTGCGGATTCCATCATGCCGTCGACACGAAAGCGGATTGTATCGCGGCCGAGTTCGTCGACCTCGAAACGCTGCTCACCGCCCTCAACGCTTGCGACATACCCTCCATCGCGTTCGCGCACGATGTCGACCTCGTGCACGCCATGGCCGAGATCGATCCGCGCCGTCAGCGGAAAGGTCGCTGCCAGGCTGCGTCCGCTACGCCACGGCGGCGCATGCGGATTGGTGACGTAAAGCAGCAGCGCCGCAAGCGCCGCTTCCGCGTTGTCGTCCGCGCGCGGCGCCAGCAGTTCGTCGCGATATTGGCCGATGAAGGCCGTGGTCGCCTCGCCCGCGGCAAAGCCGGGATGGCGCAGGCAGGAAATCAGAAATCCCTGATTGGTGGTGACGCCGAATGCCGCGGTCTGCTCCAGTCCGCAAATCAACCGTCCCCGCGCCTCGTTGCGATCGGCGCCATGGCTGATGATCTTGGCGATCATCGAATCGTAGAATGGCGGAATCTCGGAGCCGGATTGCAGCGCGTGCTCGACGCGGACGCCGTCCGGCATCTGCCACAGCGCCATTCGGCCGGATTGCGGCATGAAGTCATGACCGGCGTCCTCGGAGCACAGCCGCACCTCGATGGCGTGGCCGGAGAATTTGATGTCCTCCTGCTTGAGCCCGAGCGGTTCGCCCGCGGCGATGCGCAACTGCAACTCGACCAGATCGAGCCCGGTGATCGCCTCCGTCACGGGGTGCTCGACCTGCAGCCGCGTGTTCATTTCCATGAAATAGAATTTGCCGTCCTGGTCGAGCAGGAATTCCAGCGTGCCGGCGCCCTCATAGCCAATCGACTTGACCGCGGCGACGGCGACCGCGCCCATGCGCGCCCGCAGTTCCGGCGTCACTTTTGGCGACGGCGCTTCCTCGATCAGTTTCTGATGCCGCCGCTGCACCGAGCAGTCGCGCTCGCCGAGATGGATGGCATTGCCGTAGCGGTCGCCGAACACCTGGATTTCGATATGGCGGGGATCGACGATGGCGCGTTCCAGAATCACGGTCGGGTCGCCGAACGCGCCCTGCGCCTCGGAACGCGCGCTGCGCAGCGCGTCCGGAAACGCTGCCGCATCCGGCACCAGCCGCATGCCGCGCCCGCCGCCGCCGGCGACCGCCTTGATCATGACGGGGAAGCCGATCTTCCTGGCTTCCGCCAGCATCACGGCATCGCTCTGGTCCGCGCCCTGATAGCCGGGCACGCAGGGCACACCGGCCTTTTGCATGATGTCCTTGGCGCCGGCCTTGTTGCCCATCGCCCGGATCGCTTCCGGCGACGGCCCGATGAAGACCAACCCGGCATCGCGGCAGGCCTGCGCGAAATCCTCGTTCTCGGCGAGAAAGCCATAGCCGGGATGCACGGCCGTGGCGCCGCTGGCCTTCGCAGCGGCGATGATCGCATCGATCCGCAGGTATGACTGCGCCGGCAGCGCCTCGCCGATCCGCAGCGCCTGATCCGCCTCGCGGACATGCAGGGCATCGCGGTCGGCGTCCGAATAGACGGCGACCACGCCATAACCCAGCCGGCGCGCGGTGCGCATGATCCGCAGCGCAATCTCGCCGCGGTTGGCGACCAGGATCTTGAAGAACGGCGTCCGCTTCATCGTTGTACCGCTCATGGCCGCGCGACCGAGAATTGCATGCGCTGCGGCGAGCGGGCCTCGGCCTCGCGGCAGATCGCCAGCACCTCGGAAAGCACGCTGCTTGTGTCGCGCGGATCGATCACGCCGTCGTCGAGCACGCGCGCGCTGGTCGAGAACACGTCCATCTGGCCGTCGAACACGCCTGTTATCTGCGCCTTCATCGCCTCGAGTTTTTCCTTTTCGATCGGCTTGCCGCGCCGCGCTGCCGCAGCCTCGGTGACGATCGCCATGGTTTCCGCCGCCTGTTCGCCACCCATCACGGCGGTCTTGGCGTTGGGCCAGGAGAAGCAGAAGCGCGGATGGAAGCCACGCCCGCACATGCCGTAATTGCCGGCGCCGAACGATGCGCCGCAGTAGATCGTGATCTGCGGCACGGTTGCCGACGTCACCGCCTGAATCATCTTGGAGCCGTGCTTGATCATGCCGGCTTCCTCGTAGGCCTTGCCCACCATGTAGCCCGTGGTGTTGTTGAGATAGAGCAGCGGCGTGCGCGACTGGCAGCAGGCCTGGATGAAATGCGTCGCCTTGTTGGCGCCGGGCACGTCGAGCGGGCCGTTATTGGCGATGATCCCGATCGCCTGCCCCTCGATGCGGGCGTGGCCGCATATGGTTGCGGGACCATAATTGGCGCCAAACTCGGTGAAATCGGAATCGTCGATGAAGCGCGCGATCGCCTGGCGCATGTCGACCGGCCGCTTGTGGTCCATCGGCATGATGCCGAGCAACTCCTCGGCGTCGTAGCGCGGCGGCTTGAAGGATGCTTCCGCCGACCTCAGTCGGTCCCATTCCAGATTAGCCATGATGTCACGCGCGATGCGCAGCGCGTCGCGGTCGTCTTCGGCCAGATAATCGCCGAGCCCGGAAATCGAGGTGTGCATCTCGGCGCCGCCGAGTTCCTCCTCGGTCGCGATCTCGCCCGTCGCCGCTTTCAACAGCGGCGGCCCGGCCAGAAATGCCCGGGTGCGCCCGCGCACCATCACGATGTAATCGGAAAGCCCGGTCTGGTAGGCGCCACCGGCGGTCGATGAGCCATGCGTCACCGTGACGACCGGCAGGCCCGCCGCCGACAACCGCGCCAGATTGCGAAAGATGTTGCCGCCGCGGATAAAATCCTCGACGCGATAGCGCAGCAGGTTGGCGCCGGCGCTTTCGACCAGTTGCACGTAAGGCAGCTTGTTCTCCAGCGCCAGTTCCTGCACCCGCAGGGTCTTGTCGAGCCCGTACGGCTGCAGCGCGCCGGCATCGATGCCGGAATCATTGGCGCTGACCATGCAGCGGATGCCGGACACGAAGCCGATGCCGGCGATCAGGCCGCCGCCGGGCACGCTCTTTGCGGCGTCAGGCACGTCGAACATGTAGCCGGCCAGCGTCGACAGTTCGATGAACGGCGAGCCGGGATCGAGCACCAGCGCGACGCGTTCGCGCGGCAGCAACTGTCCGCGCTTGTGGAAGCGATCCCTCGCCGCGGCGGACGCCGCCCGCGTGCGATCTTCGAGGGAGCGCATCCGCGCGATCAGCGCCAGCATGCCGTCGCGGTTGGCCTTGTAGGCAGCGCCGCCGGTCGCGATCGTCGATTCGAGGATGGTCATGGATTTAGTTACTGCTCGTCATTCCGGGATGGTCCGAAGGACCAGACCCGGAATCTCGAGATTCTAAGGTGCGCAATTGCGCACCATAGTTCGATGCTCCGCATCGCCCCGGAATGACGTCGTTGGAGTCGGCCACCATCACGCCCCTTTCCTGGCAAAATGTTCGCTGAAGGCCTGCCGCAGTTCGACCTTGCGCAGCTTGCCGGTCGCGGTCATCGGCATCTCGTCGAGAATGCGAACCAGCTTCGGCACCTGGAAGCCGCCGAGATGCTTGCGGCAATGTTCGGCAATTCCGGCTTCATCGGCCTGTGCGCCCGGCTTCAGCTTGACGAAGGCGGACACCGCCTCGCCCCATTGCGGATGCGGCAGGCCGACCACGGCGGCGTTCTGCACGGCGGGGTGCGCCAGCAGCGTCTCCTCGATCTTCACGGACGCGACGTTCTCGCCGCCGGACTTGATCATGTCCTTCTTGCGGTCGAGGAACAGCACCTCGCCGTGCTCGTCGATCAGCGCGAGATCGCCGGTGTGATGCCAGCCGAACTTGCGCGCCTCTTCGGTGGCCTTCGGATCCTTGTAATAGCCCATCATGACGTTGGGCCCGCGATGCACGAGTTCGCCGACCTGCCGCGCGGCAGCAGATTGCCGTTGTCGTCCATGATCGCGGTCTCGTTGACGATCAGCGACTCGCCCCAGTAATTGCCGAAACGTTCAAGCTGACGATCCGGCTGCGACATCGTGGTGGCCGGATACATTTCGGTCTGGCCTGAGCTCAGCACGAAATTCGGGCACATGTCGGCCATGGCGCGCTCCAGCAGCGGCCGGCCCATCGGCGCCATGGTGTAGATGCAGGTCCGCAGGCCGGAGAGATCGAATTCCTTGCGGCGCGGATGATCGAGGATCGCCTGGTACATCAGCGACAGGCCGACGAACACGGTCAGCCTGTCGCGCACGATGGCTTCCATGCAGACCACGGGATCGAAGCCGCGCATCAGCGCCATCCGGCCGCCGACCGACAGATAGCTCAGCAGCAGCACATGGCCGGCGCAGTGGAACAGCGGAAACTGCCCGGTGATGCCGTCGTCCCGGCCGAGCTTCATTTCGATGGCGTTGCTCATCACGGCCATGACGACGGCGAGATGACAATGCATCGCGCCCTTCGGCCGCGACGTGGTGCCCGACGTGTAGATGATCATCGCGAGATCGCGGTCGTCGATCTCGATCTCCGGCTCGATCTCGGATTGGCCCTTGATGAGATCGTTGAAATTCTCCAGTCCGGTCGCGGCGACCTTGCCGGTGAGATCGATCGCGATCATCTGCATGCCGCGCTTTTCCAGCGCGGCGCGGCGATCGGGCTGCGCGTGCAGACTGTCATCGATCAGCGCAAAACGCACCTCGGCGTGATCGAGGATATAATCCATGTCCGCAGGGCCGAGCATGGTGTTGATCGGCACCCAGACCAGGCCGGCGCGGTGAATGCCGAACAGCGCTTTGACGAACTCGACGGAGTTGTTGCAGATCGTGGAGATCTTCTCGCCCGGCTTCAATCCGCGCTTCACCAGATAATTGGCGAAGCGATTGGCGTCGTGCTCAAGTTCGGTAAAGGTCACGCGCCGCGCGCCGTCGGTGAGCGCAATGCGATCGGGAAACCGCGCCGCCGCGCGCTTCAGGAGATCGCCGATCGCCACCCGCCCGATGCGGCCGGGACCGGGTACACCGCCGGTTGCTGCGAGATTGGTCATGTGTTCCATCCCCTCGTGCGGTTGCCCACGGGCTGTCATTGCGAGGAGCGGAGCGACGAAGCAATCCATGCTTTCTTGACGCCGCGCGATGGATTGCTTCGCTTCGCTCGCAATGACGGCACTAATGCCTGGTCCCGAAAATCTGCCGCGCTTCGGCCGGGCTCGCGATTTCGCGCCCCGCGCGCCGCGCGCAGGCGGCGATTTCCTCGATCAGCTGCCCGTTCGAGGTCACCTTGGTGCCGTTGGCGAGATAGAAGGTGTCTTCAAGCCCGGTGCGCAGATGCCCGCCGAGATCGGCGCAGCGCTGGTGCAGCGGCCAGATTTCCGCGCGGCCGATCGCGGTGACCTGCCAATGCGCTTCGCGGCAATTTCAGCTTCAAAAGGATCGGCAGCAACTCAGGATCGGCCGGCATGCCGGACGCGACACCCATCACGAAATTATATTCGAGCGGCCCGGAATACATCCCGGTCTGCCGATACATGCCGACGCAGCGCACGATGCCGACGTCGAAACATTCGAATTCCGGGATGGTGCCCGCTTCCTTCATCACGTCGAGATAGTCCTGCACCTTCTCGACCGCGTTATCGAACATCATCGGCGGCCAGGCCCAGGTGTTGTCGGATTTCACCTTGAGATAGTTCAGCGAGCCGGCATTGCAGGCGGCGATCTCGGGTCTGGTCTCGCGCACGCAATCGAGCGCGCCCTGATAGTTCGGACCTGAGGTGCCCGTGGTGTGGTTGATGATGACGCCGGGACAGGCCTCGCGAATCGCCTGCTGGATCTCCTTGCGAGACATTGACGTCCCAGGACGGCAGATGGCCCTTGTTCGGCTCCTGCTGGCGCAAATGCATGTGCATGATGCTGGCGCCGGCGTTGAACGCGGCTTTCGCCTCGCGCGCCATCTGTTCCGGCGTGACCGGCACATTGTGTTGTTTGGGATCGGTCAGCACGCCGTTCAGCGAGCAGGTAATGACGGCCTTGTCACCCATGGATCAGCCTTCGGTGCGAGATGTCAGGAGTCGCGAAAATTTCGTTCGCGATCATGCGTCCGGCATCAACTGGCTTCTTGCGTCCACCCGCTATTGTCGGCGCCGGCACGATCGCTGCTGTAGATCGCGAGATCGCGCGAACCGGAAAAGATCGCGCGCGGCTTCAGCCCGTAGAAGCGGCGGATCGAGTGGCTGAAATGCGTGGAGTCGGGATAGCCGATATCCTGCGCGAGATGCGCAAGGTTGATGTCCTGGTTGGCGAAATGCAGCAGATGCCGCGCGCGCTTCCAGGCGCGGAACGAGCGGAACGAGATTCCGGTCTCTTCCTTGAACAGATGCAGGAAGCGCGACGGCGACAGCCCGGCCTCCGCGGCGCAGCTCGCCGCCGTCACCGGCTCGCCGCAGAATCTTCCGATCTGCACGATCGAGCGCGCCACGCGCGGATCGAGCACGCGCTGCGGCAAGGCTTCGCCGAGGCACAGGATATCGAATTCGGCGCTGGCGAAATCGTTGCCACCCTCGTGCTCGCGCAATTTGCGATAGGCGGCGCGAATGCGGTCGGTGAAAGCCGTACCTTCAGGCCCCGAGAGACGGTTGACGAGGTCTTCGAGAACGCCGGGACACACGCTCTCCGGCTCGATCACGATGCTGAGCACCGAACGATACTCGCTGGCGATGGTGTGCCTGATATTCGGCAGCACGGCGACCATTTCGCCGTAGCTCTCGCGGCCATCGGCCGTCGTGAGCCAAAGTCCGCCTTCGATCGAGACATAGATGTTGAACGCACCCGAGCAGCGTTCGCGCGGACGGCCGAGCAGGCCGGCGTAAAACACGCGTTCCGGGGTGATCAGCATCAGATGGCCGGATTTCTGGCCGATGTCGTCCATGGGCTCGTCCTCCTCGCGCGGCTCTTTGGCCGCTGCGATGAGGTCAACATAGCGCAAATTCGGAGCCTGTCACGGATAGAAGCAACGTCATTCCGGGGCGATGCGAAGCATCGAACCCGGAATCTCGAGATTCCCGGTGCGCAATTGCGCACTGAGGTTCGCTTCGCGCCCCGGAATGACGGGCTGTCGTGTCAGGCCCGTACCCGAGCCGCCACATTCTGCTCCACGCCGGCCTTGCGTTCCGCTGCAACTGCCCGCTGATAACCGTCGCGTTCCTGCAACCGGGCCCAATAGGCCGCGACATTGGGACCGAAATCCTTGGCGAGCCCGATATTGCCGGCCAGCCGCAGCGCATAGCCGTTGACGATGTCGGCCGCGGTGAACCGCCCGGCGCACAGGGTTTCTGCATTTGCCGTCGCTGCCTCGACGGCGCGCAGCCGGCCCAGGAACCACTTGGCGTAATCGCCGGCCACCTGCGGGTTGCGCCGCTCTTCCGGCTCGAGCTGGCTGTATCTCAGCACCAGCGTTTGCGGAAAGGTCAGCGTGGCGTCGCTGAAATACATCCAGTTCAGGAAGGCGCCATAGGCCGGATCGTCCAGCCCGACCACCAGCGGCGTCGGGCCATATTTGGTTCCGAGGTAATAACAGATACCAGAGGACTCCGTCATTTTGGTCTCGCCGTCGACCATGAAGGGAATGGTGCCGAGCGGATTGATCGCGAGATATTCCTTGGCGAACACCCGCGGCGGGAACGGCAGCATCTTCAGCTCATACGGCAGCCCCATCTCTTCCAGCATCCAGAGCGGACGGAACGAGCGTGCGCCGTCGCAGTGATAGAGCGTGATCATCGGGCATTCCCTCTTTCTGATTGCGGGCAGTCTGGAACGCCGGCAAGCCGTTCGCAACGATATCTTTTTGCGCTCCGGCGCGGACCGAAGACGCCGTCAGCCAGTCAACGCAAGACGGCCATCCAATGCGGCGCATCCACTCAAGCGATCCGGTTCATCCGAAAGCGAAAGGCCAGGACAATGGATTTCGAGCACAGTCCGCGGGCCGCCGAGTTGCAAGCGCGGCTGTCGGCCTTCATGGACCGACACGTCTATCCCGTCGAAACGCTCTACCAGGAGCAGGTGGAGAACGGGCACCGGCATCACCGACCGCCGATCCTGGAAGAATTGAAACGTCGCGCTCGCGGCGAAGGGCTCTGGAATCTGTTCCTGCCCGGGGATCATGGCGCCGGGATCACCAACCTGGAATACGCGCCGCTGGCCGAGATCATGGGCCGGATTTCATGGGCGTCCGAGATCTTCAATTGCTCGGCGCCCGACACCGGCAACATGGAGGTGCTGTCGCTTTACGGCACGACAGAACAAAAGAAACGCTGGCTCGAGCCGCTGCTGGCAGGCGAAATCCGCTCGGCCTTCTCCATGACCGAGCCCGAGGTCGCCTCCAGCGACGCCACCAATATCCAGTGCAGCATTCGCCGCGACGGCGACGAATATGTCATCAACGGGCGCAAATGGTTCACATCGGGCGCGATGAGCGAGGATTGCAAACTCCTGATCGTGATGGGAAAGACCGACCCTGATAATCCCAACAAGCATCTGCAGCAATCGATGGTGCTGGTACCAAAGGAAACGCCGGGCATCCGGATCGTGCGCGACATGCGCGTGTTCGGATATGACGATGCGCCGGTCGGCCACCCCGAGATCGTCTACGACAACGTGCGTGTGCCCGCCGCCAACATGCTGCTTGGCGAGGGCCGCGGCTTCGAGATCGCGCAGGGTCGATTGGGTCCCGGCCGCATCCATCACTGCATGCGCCTGATCGGCTGTGCGCAACGCGCGCTGGAACTGATGTGCGCCCGCGCGCAGTCGCGCGTGGCGTTCGGCAAACCGCTCGGCGAACAGGGATCGGTGCGGGAGGATATCGCCCATTCCTGGTGCGAGATCGAGCAGGCGCGGCTGCTGACGCTGCGGGCCGCCGAAAAAATGGACCGCGAGGGCAACAAGGCCGCGCGCGACCTGATCGCCGCGGCGAAGATCGTGGTGCCGGCGATGGCCGCCCGCGTGATCGACCGCGCGATCCAGATTCATGGCGGCGCCGGCGTCTCGCAGGACACGTTTCTGGCGGAGGCCTACACCTACGCGCGCTTCATGCGAATCGGCGACGGGCCGGATCAGGTGCACCTGTCGCAGCTTGGGCGCGGTCTGCTGAAGCGCTATGGCACCCCGGCCTGAGTTGTTTCAGGCGTTGCTGTGCTTTCGCAATTCGAGGCGGGCAATCTGATTGCGGTGGACTTCGTCCGGGCCGTCAGCCAGACGAAGCAGGCGCGCCGTGGCGTAAGCCGCGGCCAGGCCGAAATCATTGCTGGTGCCGCCGCCGCCATGCGCCTGAATGGCCCAGTCGATCACCTGGCACGCCATGTTCGGAACCGCGACCTTGATCATCGCGATTTCCGCCTTGGCGACGCGGTTGCCGACCGTGTCCATCATGTGCGCCGCATTCAGCGTCAGCAGCCGCGACTGCTCGATCATGATGCGCGATTCCGCAATCCGTTCCTGGGTGACGGTCTGTTCCGAAACCGGCTTGCCGAAGGCGACGCGGTTGCGGGTCCGGACGCACATCTTTTCCAGCGTCCGTTCGGCAAGCCCGATCAGGCGCATGCAATGATGGATGCGGCCGGGACCGAGACGCCCCTGCGCGATTTCAAAGCCGCGGCCCTCGCCGAGCAGCATGTTCGCCGCGGGAACGCGCACGTTCTCGAACACGACTTCCGAGGCGCGGTCGGGCACGCCATAGAAGCCGAACACCGGAAGCGGGCGAAGCACCTGAACGCCTGGCGTATCCATCGGCACCAGGATCATCGACTGCTGGCGATGGCGATCCGGATTGTCCGGATCGGTCTTGCCCATGAAGATGCAGATCTTGCAGCGCGGATCGGTCGCGTTGGTCGTGTACCATTTGCGGCCGTTGATGACGTAGTGATCGCCGTCGCGAACGATCGAACTCTCGATATTGGTGGCGTCACTGGAGGCGACGGCAGGCTCGGTCATGGCAAAGCAGGACCGGATTTCGCCTGCCAGCAGCGGCTTCAGCCACCGCTCCTGATGCTCTCTGGTGCCGTAGCGCGCCAGCACTTCCATGTTGCCGGTGTCGGGCGCCGAGCAATTGAACAGTTCCGGCGCGAGATGCGACCGCCCCATGATCTCGCACAGCGGCGCGTATTCGAGGTTGGTCAAACCGGCGCCGTGCTCGCTCGCCGGCAGGAACAGATTCCAGAGCCCCTCCTCTCTGGCTTTGGGCTTCAGTTCCTCGACCACGGGGAAAACCTTCCAGGGGCCGAGCTCTTCGGCCTCGCGATAGAACCTCTCCTCATTCGGATAGACATGGCGGTCCATGAATGACTGAAGACGATGCTTCAGTTCGGTAATTTTCGGGCTCTCCTGATAGAGCATCTCGAATTCCATTCATGCTTTAAGGACCTGCGGTGTAGGCCCGCCGATCGCGTTGCAGCGCTATTTCTTCTTCATGCCGGGCAGCGTGCCCATCATCTTGCATAGCACCATCAGCATCACCTCGTCGGCGCCGCCGCCGATCGAGGTCAGGCGGCTGTCGCGATAGGCCCGGCTGACCGGCGTCTCGTTCATGAAGCCCATGCCGCCCCAATATTGCAGGCAGGCGTCGGTGAGCTCCCTCCCCAGCCGCCCGGCCTTGAGCTTGGCCATGGTCGCAAGCCGCGTCACGTCCTCGCCGGCGACCAGCGCTTCGGCGGCGCGATAGATCAGCGAGCGCAGCAGCTCGACCTCGGTCTGCATTTCCGCAAGCTTGAAGTGCACGGTCTGGTTATCGAGGATCGAGCCGCCGAAGGCTTTCCGGTTGCGGGTGTATTCGATCGTCTCGGCGATGATGAATTCGTGCGCCTTGAGGCAGGCGGCGGCGCCCCACAGCCGCTCCTCCTGGAACTGGACCATCTGGTAGGTAAAGCCCTTGCCTTCCTCGCCGATGCGGTTGCGCTTGGGCACCCGGACATTGTCGAAGAAGATCTGCGCGGTGTCGGAGGATCGCATGCCCATCTTGTCGAGCTTGCGCGCGACCTGCACGCCCTTGCTTTTCATGGGAACACAGATCAGCGACTTGTTGCGATGAACCTGGTCGTCGCTGGTGTTGGCGAGCAGGCAGATCCAGTCGGCCTGCACGCCGTTGGTGATCCACATCTTGCCGCCATTGATGACGTAGTCGTCGCCATCGGAGCGCGCATTGGTCTTGATCGAGGCAACGTCGGAGCCGGCGCCCGGCTCCGAGACGCCGATGCAAGCGACCGCATCGCCCGCGATCGCGGGGCCGAGAAATTCGCGGCGCACTTCGTCGGAGCCGAACCGCGCCAGCGCCGGCGTCGCCATATCGGTCTGCACCCCGATCGCCATCGGCACGCCGCCGCATGTGATGGCGCCGAGTTCCTCGGCCATCATCAGCGCGTAGCTGTAATCGAGGCCCTGTCCGCCGAACTCGACCGGCTTGTTGAGGCCGAGGAAGCCGAGATCGCCGAGCTTCTTGAACAGCTCATGCGCGGGGAAGATGTCGTTCTTCTCCCATTCGTCGACGAAGGGATTGATCTCCGCGGCGATGAATTTTTGCAAGGCACGGCGGGGTTCGTCGTGGTCGGCGGTGAAGAGCATCTTATCTCCCTGTCGTTCCGGGGCAGCGCGAAGCGTCGAACCCGGAACCTCGATATTGTTTTACTCACCTCTAGATTCCGGGTTCGCGTCTTCGACGCGCCCCGGAATGACGGTGTGTGTGGCGCTCTACAAGCCCCATCTGCCTCGACGCCAGATCCTTCATGATCTCCTCGGTCCCGCCGCCGATGGCGTTGACCTTGACCTCGCGGTAGATGCGCTCGACCTTGATGCCGCGCATGAAGCCGGCGCCGCCGAAAATCTGCACGGCCTCGGAGGCGCAGAACGCCATGGTCTGGGTCGCCTGGTTCTTCATCATGCAGATCTCGGCAACCGGGCTCTCGCCCTGCCCGAGCCGCCACGCCAGCATTTCCAGCATCGCCTGCGACGCCGCGACCTTCTGCGCCATGTCGACCAGCTTGTGACGGATCACCTGGTGCTGCGCGATCGGCTTGCCAAAGGTCTTGCGCTCCTTGGCGTAGGCGATCGCGTCCTCGACGCAGACGCGGGCGTAGGCGGTGCAGCTCGCCGCCATGCCCATGCGCTCGCTGTTGAAATTCTGCATGATGATCTTGAAGCCCTGGCCTTCCTCGCCGATCAGGTTTTCGACCGGCACCCGGCACTCGTCGAAATGCAGCGTGGCGGTGTCCGACGCCCACCAGCCCATCTTCTTCAGTTTGGTGCGCGACAGGCCCGGCGTATCGCCCTCGATCAAAAGGAGGCTGACGCCGCCCGGCCCCTCGCCGCCGGTACGCACGGCAACGGTCAGATAATCGGCCCGCATGCCTGACGTGATGAAGGTCTTTTCGCCGCTGACGACATAATGGTCGCCGTCGCGCTTCGCCCTGGTGCGGAGATTGGCGACGTCGGAGCCGCCGCTGGGCTCGGTGATCGCGAGCGCGGAGATTTTCTGCCCCGACAGCACCTGCGGCAGCACCCTTGCCTTGACCTCGGGCCGGGCGGCGCGCGCGATCGGCGGCGAGCCGATGGTGTGGCTCATCAGGCTCGAGCTGACGCCGCCGGCGCCGGCGCGCGCCAGTTCCTGCGACGCCACGATCTTCATGAACTGATCGGCAGGGACGCCGCCATATTCTTCCGGAAAACCGAGGCCCAACAGCCCGATCTCTGAGGCCTTGGCATAAAGCTCGCGCGGAAACTCGCCGGCTTCGTCCCACTCATGGGCATAGGGCTCGATCTCGCGCGCCACGAAGCGGCGCATCACGTCGCGGAACGCTTCATGTTCCGCCGTGTAGAACGGGCTTTGCACCCTTGTCCGCTCCAGCATGGTTTCCTCCCGAGGGATTACGATGCCCCGATTTGGCCCGCGCAAACTTGCGTTGAGCGGCTGGCACTATTGTGCAGACAGCGCACACCGCGTCAGGCGGCGACCTGACGCATGCCGCGTCCAGCAACTGAACGCAAGACCGGTCACCCGGCCTTGCCTTAGCGTTTGCGCACAAGAGCAATAACACATATCGGCCATTCGCCGGGGAGGATGAAGCATGATCCGATCGAGCAAATCAGCCCCGGCCATTCTTTTGTCGGCATTGCTGACCTTTGCCGCATCGAGCGCCGTCTTCGCCCAGCAACCCGGCATCACGGATACCGAGATCAAGTTCGGCAACATCATGCCGTATAGCGGCCCGGCGTCGGCGCTCAGCGTCACCGGCAAGGTATTTGCCGCCTATTTCGACATGATCAACGAGAAGGGCGGCGTCAACGGGCGCAAGCTCAACATGGTCTCGCTCGACGACGGCTTCTCGCCGCCGAAGACGGTCGAGGCCACGCGCCGGCTGGTCGAGAATGACAACGTCGCCTTCATGTTCGGCACCATGGGCACCGCACCGAGTTCGGCGACCGCAAAATACCTCAACGGCGCCAAGGTGCCGCATCTGTTCCTGATCAGCTCGGCATCGAAATGGAACGAACCTGCCACCCAGCCCTGGCTGATGGCGCTGCCCTGGGCGCCCAATTATTTCGAGGAAGCCGGCATCGAGGTTCGCTATGCCCGCGCCAAGAATCCCAACGCTCGCATCGCTATTCTCTATCAGAATGACGATGCCGGAAAAGACTACCTGCGCGGTGTCAAGGAAGCACTCGGCGCCGACGCCGACAAGGTCATCGCCATGGCGACGAGCTTCGAGGTCGCCGATCCGACCGTCGACTCGCAGATCCTGACGCTCGCCAACACCAAGGCCGACGTCTTCCTGATCTACAGCGTGACGCCGCGCGCCTGCGCCCAGGCGATCCGCAAGGCCTATGAAACCGGCTGGCGGCCGATGCGTTTCATTTCCTCGGGTTGCGCCAACAAGGATACGGTGTTCGTGCCGGCCGGTGCCGAGGCATCGACGGGCATCATGTCGGTCGTGGCCCTGAAGTCCTACAGCCAGGATTCCAAGGACCCCGGGATCCTCGCCTACGCCGACTTCATGAAGTCGCGGCTGCCGAACGTCGACCTCGGCAACTTCGCCGCGAGCTATGGCTACATGGTCGCCCAGGCGCTGGTCGTGGTGCTGGAGCAGTGCAAGAACGATCTCAGCCGCGCCAACATCATGGCGCAGGCCGCCAACCTCAAAAACGTCCCGCTGTCGATGCTGCTGCCCGGCATCACGCTCAATACCTCGCCGACAGACTATCGTCCGATCAGGGACGGTTATATGGTCGAGTTTCGCGACAACCAGTTGAACGTGATCAGTGAAATGCTGCGCGGCTCGTGAACGGCTGACGCGACAAAGACAAGAGTGAGCCCGGCGCGACCACGACGCCAGCAGGGCGTCAGGCTCGCGATCGGGCGTTTTGCGCGGGAGAAGGCATGTCGTCCGTTCGCCATTACGACTGGATCGCCCATTTCGGCCGCCGCACGCCGGACAAGATTGCGGCCATCGACCTCGCGAGCGAGCGCCGGCTTTCCTACGCGCAGCTCGACGCGCGCGTCTCGCGCCTTGCCACTCATCTGCGCGACGGGCTCGGCGTCAAGCGCGGCGACCGCGTCGCGGTGCTGGCGCTGAACACGACCGATACGCTGGAGGTGCAGTTTGCCTGCGGCCGGATCGGCGCCGTGTTCCTGCCGCTGAATAACCGTCTCACCGTTCCCGAACTGCAGTACATCGTCGGCGATTCCTCGCCGAAGGTGATGATCCACGACACTGATCTCGCCGAAGTCGCGCTATCGGTTGCCAGGCTCTGCAACGTCTCGTCCGCGCTGTTGTTTGGGCCGGGCGGCTCCTATGAAGCGGCGATTGCGGCTTCACAGCCGATCGATCGCTTTGAGGACGTCACGCACGACGACATCTCGACCATCATGTACACCTCGGGCACGACCGGCCAGCCCAAGGGCGCGATCATCACCCACGGCATGACGTTCTGGAATTGCGTCAATCTCGGCGGTCCCGCCTATATCTCGCCGAGGACCGTGCTGCTCACCGTGCTGCCGCTGTTCCACACCGGCGGGCTCAATTGCTACACCAACCCGGTGCTGCATTCCGGCGGCACCGTCCTGATCATGCGCGCGTTCGATCCCGGCGTGGCGCTGCAACTGATCAGCGATCCGGCGAGGGGCATCAATCAGTTTTTCGGCGTGCCGTCGATCTACCAGTTCATGGCGCAGCACCCTTCTTTCGCCACGTCCGACTTCAGCCGGCTGGTGATTGGCGGCGTCGGCGGCGCGCCAATGCCGGTGCCGCTGTTGAAGGTGTGGGAAGAACGCGGCGTCGCGCTGCAGCAGGGCTACGGCATGACCGAGACCAGCCCGGCCGTACTCACGCTCGACAAGGAGGACGCCGTGCGCAAGGCCGGTTCGTCCGGCAAGCCGGTGCTGCACACGGAGGTGCGGATCGTCCGACCTGACGGGACGGATGCCGGAGTCGGACGAACTCGGTGAACTCTGGGTCAGGGGACCGAACGTCACGCCCGGCTACTGGAACAGGCCGGACGCCAACGCAGTCGTCCTTCACCGACGGCTGGCTGCACACCGGCGATGCCACGCGCGTCGACGACGAAGGCTTTTACTACATCGTCGACCGCTGGAAGGACATGTACATTTCCGGCGGCGAGAACGTCTATCCGGCCGAGGTCGAGAGCGTGCTGCATCAGCTCACCGCGATTGCCGAGGCCGCCATCATCGGCGTTCCCAACGAGCAGTGGGGCGAGGTCGGCATGGCGATCGTCGCCGTGAAGCCCGGCCACACGCTGACGCCGGCGGAAATTCATGCCCATTGCGCGGCCAATCTGGCGCGCTTCAAATGCCCGCGGCTGATCGAATTCGTCGACGCCCTGCCGCGCAACGCGACGGGGAAGATTCACAAGCCGACGCTGCGGCAGAAATTCAACGCACCGAAGGCTACCGACAAGCTTGCGTCGTAGCGGGCTGCCTGAAACCTCGCGTCATGCCCCGCGAAGGCGGGGCATCCAGTAAACGCCGGCGGCAGGGATCGAACCGAGATGCCGCGGCGTACTGGATCGTCCGCCCCAGTGCGCAATTGCGCACAAGGCGGACGATGACAGCAACGGAAAAAGCCCGCGGGCTCGTCGCCAGCGGGCTTGATCGTTCAGAGGCCAATTAGTGGATCCCAGTACATCCGTGGAAATCCGTAAATCGGCAACCTTTAATCGACGCGAAGGTTCTCGGCGCTGGTCTTGCCGCGCATCGGGTCCTTCTTCGCTTCGAACGAGACCTTCTGGCCTTCATTGAGCGAGCTCAGACCCGCACGTTCGACGGCGCTGATGTGAACGAAAACGTCGGTGCCGCCATCGTCGGGCTGGATGAAGCCAAAACCCTTGGTCGCGTTGAACCACTTAACTGTTCCGGTAGCCATGTAACTATCTCCAAGATGCGCGAAAGCGCTTTGCCCGCACGACCTCCGCGCAGGCTTGATCCGATTTCAACGATGTCTTGGGGATTGGGGCCGGTTTCGGCGTGGTCAACAAGGCAGAGCGGTAATTCGAATATCGGCCATATAGCCTGTTTCGCCGGGAATGCAAGGCTGGAAAGCGCTATCCCGGCAAGAACATTGCAAACGGCTCTTCGGTCGTGCGGCGCAGATGCTGGCGGTACACCGCATAGTTGACGTCGTCAGAGGAAATCCGCCCGAAACTCGGACTGGCGACCATCTGGATCGGCAGATAGGCGATCGGGGCTGCGATCGGCGTCAACAGCGAACCGCGGCCTGCGAGCAGCGTCGTCAGGATCCCGTACATCTCGCCCGAAATGGTCGGGCGGGCCACTGTGATCAGGCGATGCTGGCCATGCCGGTTGGTGACGAGATAGATGTGGCCCGATTGATTGGGCACCGCCACTTCACCGTATTGGGTGTATGCCGCATCCTGTCTCTCGCTCTCGTGGAACACGAGCGATGATGCGGCTGCATCCCAGGAAATCTCGGTGCGATAGGCGAAGATGGCGTCCTTGTCGCCGAACGACGGCCGCACCGTGACATACGTCCCTTCGATCCACGCCACCGCGCGGCGCGAATAGGCACCCAAACCATCGGGCGCGACGTCGCCGTTGACGGGAGCCGGCGGCGCGGGAATGTCCGGCGTCTTGCGCAGGGAGACGCCGAGCGCCTGCTCGAGCCGCACCGTGGTGGCGAGCGTGAAAGGGCGCCGGCCACCCAGCACCTTCTCCAGGGTCGACAGGCTGAGTTTTGCGAGTTCGGCCAGGGATTGCCGGGAGATGCGGCGACGGGCGATCTCCTCACGAATGGTGTCCGCAATCTGCCGGCTTTGCTCGGCGGAAAGCTGCTTGTCCGGCGTCGGCATCATCACCCCTGTTTTATCCGCGCCACTCTAGCAGACGCACAATCCATCACAAACCCGCACAAAACCGTCCCTGCCGTGGCGCAGTGCGCTGGCCGACGGCGGAACAAGGCCGATCATTCCGCTCGCGCCAAATCACTGACTTCCGCAACCTCTCGCACGGCGAATACGCCATTCGGGAGTGAGCGACATGACGACATGCGACGAGATCGAGACCGACAAAAGCAGTGCGCGGCCCAGCCTGATCAGGCTGGTGCTGTTCTTTGTGATGCAGGGCGTAGCCGTTATCCTGGTCGGGTTTGCGGCATTATTTTTGAGCTTTGAGCCGGTGTGGTCGGCCGAACGTCTGTCGGCGGCGTTTCTCAAACCCGGCGACGCGCGCTCCGGCTCGCTGCTGCTGAAGACCGAAGAAGGCTATGCCGATGCGTCGCGGCTCGGCATCGATGTCGATCTCACCGTATCGGGTCCCACGGTCCGCGCCCGCATCACCCAGATTTTTCGCAACCCGACAAAGGACTGGGTCGAGGCCGTCTATGTCTATCCGCTACCGTCGGGCGGCGCGGTCGACACGCTGAAGATGGTGATCGGCGACCGTGTCGTGGTCGGCGACGTCAAGGAGCGGCAACAGGCGCGCGCCATCTACGAACAGGCCAAGCAAAATGGACAGAAGGCGGCGCTGACCGAACAGGAACGGCCGAACATCTTCACCAACTCCGTCGCCAATATCGGCCCCGGCGAAACCGTGCTGGTGCAGATCGAATATCAGGAACCGGTCCAGCAATCCGGCAACGAGTTCTCGCTGCGGGTGCCGATGGTGGTCGCGCCCCGCTACAATCCCGTGCCCGTCGTGCAGAGCGTCGACCTCCGGCCCGATGGCGGCGGCTGGGGCGCGAGCAAGTCCGATCCCGTTCCGGACCGCGCCCGCATCTCGCCTGAAGTGCTGGACCCCGCGACCAATGCCCCCATCAACCCGACCACCATCACCGTCCGCCTGCAGGCTGGCTTTCCCCTCGGCGAGGTCAAGAGCCACCATCATTTGGTGAAGACCGAAAAGCCCGATGCCAGCACGAGCATTATCCGGCTTGCCGAAGGCCCGGTGCCGGCGGATCGCGATTTCGAGCTGACCTGGAAGGCCGCGGCCGAAAAGGCGCCATCGGTCGGGCTGTTCCGCGAACGCGTCGGCGACAGCGACTATCTGCTGGCCTTCGTCACGCCGCCCGCAGTCGAGCAGGCCCAGCAAAAGCCGCTGCCGCGCGAGGTGATCTTCGTGATCGACAATTCCGGCTCGATGGGCGGCGTCTCGATCATCCAGGCCAAAGCCAGCCTCATCTACGCGCTCGGCCGCCTGCAGCCCGACGACCGCTTCAACGTGATCCGGTTCGATCACACCATGGACATGCTGTTCCCGGCAGCCGTGCCTGCCGATCGGGAGCATGTCGGTCGCGCCACCGCATTCGTCGGCGCGCTGCAGGCCGAAGGCGGCACCGAAATGGTACCGGCGATGCGCGCCGCGCTGTCCGACAACGTCGGCGATGCCAACTATGTCCGTCAGGTCGTATTCCTGACCGATGGCGCGATCGGCAACGAACAGCAATTGTTCGAAACCATCAGCGCGCTGCGCGGCCGCTCACGCATCTTCATGGTCGGCATCGGCTCGGCGCCGAACACGCATCTGATGACGCGTGCCGCCGAACTCGGCCGCGGCACCTTCACCCATATCGGTTCGGTCGATCAGGTCGAAGAACGCATGCGCGGCCTGTTCTCCAAACTGGAGAATCCGGCGGTAACCAATCTGACGGCAAAATTCTCCGATGCCGCAGCCGACATCACGCCCGCCGCGATCCCCGACCTCTATCGCGACGAGCCGCTGGTTCTGGCGGCGAAGCTCGACAAGCTCGCAGGCTCGGTCGAGATCAGGGGCCGTATCGGCGATCGTCCCTGGGTCGTCACCCTTCCGCTGGCGAATGCGGCCGAAGGCAAGGGCCTGTCCAAACTATGGGCGCGCCGCAAGATCGCCGATGCCGAGGTCGCGCGCACCACGCGGCAGGCAAGCCCTGACGATGCCGACAAGACTATCCTCGCGCTCGCGCTGGAGCACCAGTTGGTCACGCGGCTGACCAGTCTGGTCGCGGTCGACAAGACTCCGAGCCGTCCGCAAGGCGAGCCGCTCAAGGTCTCGGAATTGCCGATCAACCTGCCGGCCGGGTGGGATTTCGCCAAGGTATTCGGCGAGCGCCCGCAACTGCCGGCGGCACCGACGGAACGGCGCGCGGATGCGGACGATGCGCGGGTTCAGGTCGCGGCATTGAAGCGTGCACAGCCCGCGGTCATGCAGATGCCCGACACGGTCAAGCTGCCGAAGACGGCGACCGATGCCGAACTGAAGATGATCGCAGGCGTGATCCTGCTCACGGTCAGCCTGATCCTGCTCGGGTTCAATCGCCGACGTCAGATGTCACTGCGTTGACGTCGGCTGAAACGAGGAGGCGCCCCACCTCCTCTTTCAAGAGCGCGCGCGGCTTCCACCCGTCCCCCCAAGAGCCGCGCGCGCCGCTTTTTTCTTCGTCATTGCGAGGAGCGAAGCGACGAAGCAATCCATCTGTCTGTCCCCGCGTGGTGAGATGGATTGCTTCGCTTCGCTCGCAATGATGTTGTGGACGGCCCCACCTAAACGGCATCGAGTGCCAAAACGTGGTCGCCGGAGCGCCACAAAGAGGGAGGCCGTCCAATGAAGAAGTTTATCCGAACTGCCGTCGATCTGGGCAAGAATTATTTTCAGTTTCACGGGCTTGCCGGCGAAGGCGGTGCGCCGGTGTCGCGTAAGTTGAAGCGGTCGAAAGTGCTGGAGTTTTATGCGCAGATCGAGCCTTGCCGGGTCGGCATGGAGGCCTGCGGCTCGGCACATCATTGGGCCCGCGAACTTATCGCGATGGGGCATGAGGTGGTGCTGATACCGCCGGCTTACATCAAGCCCTATGTCAAGCGCGGCAAGAACGACGCGGTTGATGCGGCTGCGATCTGTGAGGCGATGGCGCGCCCGGACATGCGCTTTGTGCCGGTCAAGAGCGCCGATGATCAAGCCGTGCTGATGCTGCACAAGAGCCGCGAACTGCTGATCAAGCAGCGCACCATGAGCGTTAACGCACTGCGCGGGCATCTGGCCGAGTTCGGTCTGGTCGTCGCCAAAGGCATTGGCCGGGTCGATGAACTGTTGGCGCTGGCGCAGGCAGATGCAAGGCTTCCGCAGATCGCCAAGGCGACGGTGACGGAGCTGGCTCAACATCTCGAGGGGCTCGACCAGTCGATCGATGCCATCGACGACGATATTGCCAGGGCGCATAGGAAAAATCCGAAAAGCTGCCTGATCGATCAGGTGCCCGGCATCGGCACTCTGATCGCCTCGGTGGTGGCCGCCAGCGCTCCCGATCCGGGCGTGTTCAAATCGGGGCGCGACTTCGCGGCCTGGCTGGGGCTGACCCCCAGGCAACATTCCAGTGGCGGCAAGGAGAAACTCGGCGCCATTACCAAGCAGGGCAACCGCTACATACGCAAGATGCTCGTCGTCGGTGCAACCTCGGTATTGCGCGTGGTTGGCAAGCGCAAAGGCGCTCTCGCCGACTGGATCAACGCGCTGCGGGCCCGAAAGCCCGAACGGCTGGCGGCCGTGGCACTGGCCAACAAGCTGGCCAGGATCTGCTGGGCGATCATGACAACCGGAGAAAGCTTCCGCACCGAGACGTACGTCAAGGCATGAGTCCAGTCCCCGTCGCCTTGAGGGGCATCCAGGGAGGAGTTCGCCGGTTCGAGTTTGGCAAGCGCTAAGATGTGATGAACGATACGGTCACCGCCGAAAGCCAGGGACACCCCGCCAGCCGTCACGAGTTTCAAGCTCGCCGCAATGATCGGGACCACGGCAATCGGATATCATCAGGGCCAGCGGTCATAGCCCCGCACCAAAAGGCCGGACATATGACCGCAGCACACCAAGTCGTTCACAACGTCAAAAAAAGCTTGCCATTAGGGGCCGTCCACATATGACGGAAGGATCCAACACAATGCCCCGCTTCATCCTCCCTTTCATTCTCGCGCTCGCCGGCCTCGTCCTGTTCGGCCAGGGCGCCTACATCCACGCCAAGGCGCGGGTCGCGCAGGTTTTGCTGGAACGGGCTTTCGAGAAAACTATCGCCAGCGGGCGCGAGACGAAGCCATGGTCATGGGCGGACACCTGGCCGGTCGCGCGCATCGAGATCAAGCGGATCCACGCCAGCGCCATCGTGCTATCAGGCAGCAGCGGCCAGGCGCTCGCGTTCGGGCCGGGGCATGTCGACGGCACGCCCGATGCAGGAGAGGCCGGCGTCGCCGTCTATTCCGCCCATCGCGATACGCACTTCGCTTTCCTCAAGAACGTCGTGATCGGCGACGAAATCGACGTCACGCGAAGCGACGGGCAAAAATTCCGTTACCGCGCGGACAAAACCTCGGTCGTGCGTTTCGATGCCTCCGGGATCGATCCGCTGGTGGGCGGCCATCAACTGGTGCTGTCGACCTGCTGGCCGTTTGACGCGCTGACGCCGGGGCCTGAGCGGTATCTCCTGCACGCCACGATGATTGGGTCTGTGCCGGGCCCGCACTGAATTCTCCGCAAGCCGGGATATCGTGCGCTGAGCGAATGGCGCTGTCCGCGCCACGCGTGTTGCCACCCTCGCCAAGTCTCAATAGAAAGGTCTCAATCAAAAGGCACTCATGGCGCGGCGATCGTTCTCGATGGTCACGGCCAAAGGATACAACCGAGCAAGGGACGTTCATGGAAGCTCAGGCAAGCACCGCATCGCACACGATCGAAAAATGGTCGCCTTCGCCTGACGCCAGCGACATCGTCAAGCGCATCCACGCGATGCTGCACCCGCGCAACATCGTGCTGGTCGGCGCCACCGACAAGCCCGGCAACTATGCCGAGCGCATCTGGAACAACCTCATCAAGTACAAGTACGAAGGCGGGCTGTTTCCAGTCAATGCCAAGCGCGAAACGATCTGGGGCGTGCCCTGCTACAAGGATTTTGCCAGCCTGCCTGAAAAGCCCGATCACGTGCTGGTGCTGGTGCCGGCGCGTTTTGCGGTGCAGGTGATCCGCGACGCAGCCGCCGCCGGCGCGCGTTCCGCCACCATCGTCACCTCGGGTTTCAGCGAGTTGCAGGACGAGGACAGCCAGCGGCTGGCGGTCGAATTGCAGGAAGCCGTGCGCGAAACCGGCCTCGCCGTCACCGGCCCGAATTGCCTCGGCAATCTGAGCGCGGGCGAAAAGCTGTTCACCAATATCGACGACCGCATCGTCACCATGGAAGCAGGGCCTGTGGCGATTGCCGGACAATCCGGCGCGATCGTGATGGCGATCCGCCAGACGCTGGAAGATCGCGGCGTCGGCGTCGGCTACATGGTCACGACAGGCAATGAGACCGGCCTCGAGACGCCCGACCTGATGGCCTATTTCGCCGCCGATCCCTCGATCCGCGTCATCGTGGTCTATCTCGAGGGCGTGCGGAACACAAAAGTGTTCCGCGAGGCCTGCAAGGCTGCGCGCGCCGCCGGCAAGCCTGTCATCGCGCTCAAGCTTGGCGCCTCTGAAGGCGGCCGCGCCGCCGCCATGGCCCACACCGGCGCACTCGCCGGCTCGATCGAAACCTTTGATGCGATCTCGACGCGCGAAGGCGTGATCCGCGTCCGCGGGTTGGATGAGCTGATCGAGACCACCGAATGTTTCGTGCATGCCGATCCGCCCAAGGGCAACCGGCTCGCCGCGGTCTCCTTGTCAGGCGGCAAGCGCGGGCTGCTGATCGACGCGTTCTATTCGGCCGGCCTGAACTTCGCGCCGCTGAGCGCGAACGCAACCGGGCAACTGGCAAAAATGCTCGGTCCCGGCAGCATCGTCGGCAATCCGCTCGATGCCGGGTTTGCCGCGGTCGTGGACCCTTCGGTCTACATGAGTTCGATCAAGATCATGATCGACGATCCCGATACCGACATCGTCATCATCGACGCCGAACTGCCGAAGGCGCCGCACGAACTGCGCGAGCGCAATCTGCGCATCGTCAACGAGATGGCCGCGGCCGCAAGCAAGCCCGTGGTCTACATCAGCGCAATGTCGATCGGCTTCACCGAATTCACCAAGGCCTTGCGCAAATCGCTGCCGAACATCGCGGTCATGCAGGGACTCGACCGCGCGGTCGGTGCCATCAAGTCGCTGATCGAATATTCGTCCTTGCGCAAGGAAGTGCCCGACATCAAGTCGAGTTCGAAAGCTTCGGCGCGCGCGGTGCTGGAGAAGGCACTCAAGAGCGCCAATGGCGCCGCCGCGCTCGACGAGGTCGCATCGAAGAAGCTGCTCAAGGCCTATGGCATTCCGGTTTCAAAAGAAGAGATCGCGCAGACAGCGGCCGAAGCGGTGAAGATCGCCAGGCAGATCGGCTTTCCGGTGGTCGCCAAGGTCGTCAGCGCCGACATCCTGCACAAGTCCGACATCGGCGGCGTGGTACTGAACCTCAACAGTGCTGCCGAGGTGAAGAAGGCGTTCAACGACATCACGGCGCGGGTGAAGAAGCTCAAGGGCAAGCCGAAGCTCGAAGGCATTTTGATTGCGCAGCAGGTCAAGGCCGATCTGGAACTGGTGGTCGGCGCGTCGCTTGACGCCGAAATGGGGCCGGTGGTGCTGTTCGGTACCGGCGGTGTTGACATTGAACTGATGAAGGACGTCGCATTGGCCGGCGCGCCGCTGGACGAGGCCGAGGCCAAGCAACTGATCGGCAAGACCAAGGCCGGCGTAAAGATGAAGGGCTATCGCGGCAAGCCGGCGCTGCACGAGGCTTCCGCCGTGAAGGCGCTGGTCGGGCTCTCCAATTTGATGGCCGACGCCGGCAACCGCATCGCGTCGATCGATGTCAATCCATTTTTGATCAACAGCAAGCTCGGCGTCGCCGTCGACGGCCTGATCGTGCTCAACAACGCCGCCGCAAACAAGGCGGCGAAGCATTAGGCGGCTAGTTCATGGCAGTCGTTTTGTCGTCCCTGCGAACGCAGGGACCCATAACCACCGTCGTTAATTGTTACGAAGACAATTAGCTTCCGTAGTCTTGCCGATGGGCCGCGGCGTATGGGTCCCTGCGTTCGCAGGGACGACGGAAGTAATTACAACCCCGCGCCCCACTGCCGTGCGGTCTGCAGTATCCAGTCTCGGTACAGCGTCAGCGGCGTGACCCCCGTCATGCCGCCACAGCCCGCGCTGCCGTTCGGCCCGGTCGACCAGCTCACGACACCGACGATGACGGGGCCGCTTTCCTTGTCCTCGAAAACAGGCCCACCGGAATCTCCGGTGCAGGCCCCTAACCCGTCGCGCGTGCCCTGCGCCACGGGATCGACCAGACGAATCTGCAGCGTGCCCGGCTTGCCGGTTGCCACCAGACCTGCGACGCGGATCGTACCGCCGCTCTTGCCGTCGCCGCGCACGGTCACGCCGATGCCGGCGATGGTGAAGCGGCTACCGACGACGATGGGGATGTTGGGCATGCCGAGTATCGACGGCGTCTTGCCCTTGGCCGGCGCCGCCAGCTGCAGCAACGCGACGTCGGCGGTCGCGCGATGCGCGAGCATGGCCTGCATGTTGAACCCGGGATGAATGGCGACCCTTTTGACGTCCTGCAATTTCGGCTGCCGATCCGGCCCGTATTCGACGATCTTGTAGTCGGCGCCGGGCTGCACGCAATGCGCCGCCGTCAGCACCAGATTTGGCGCAATCACGGCCCCGGTACAGAAATTGCCGCGCGAGCCGACGATGGTGACGACCGAGCGCGCCACGCCGTCGGTCGACGGCGCGCCGCCGCCGACGATGGCGTGGGCGGGAGCGGACAGCAGCAGCGGAAGACTGGCGAGCAGGCGAGGCAGTATCTTCATCGCGGCAGCAATAGCCCGCGCCGTGCATATCGCCAAGCGGCGGATCGGGCTGGTTCCAGCGCAGATTCCGTGTTAGCCGCTGCCCCAAACACATTTTATTCAGGCAGGGAACGATGATCGAGGCTGTGATCTGGGATTTCGGCGGTGTTCTCACCACGTCGCCGTTCGAGGCGTTTACGCGGTTCGAGACCGAGCGCGGGCTGCCTGTCGATATCATCCGGCGCACCAACGCCGCCAACCATCTGGAAAACGCCTGGGCGAAGTTCGAGCGGGCCGAAGTCGATATCGAGGCCTTCGACGAACTGTTCGCGGTCGAATCGCGGGCGCTGGGCGCAGAGGTTCGCGGCAGGGAGGTATTGCCGCTGCTCTCGGGCGACCTGCGCCCTGAAATGGTCGAGGCGCTGAAGCGCGTGAAGGCCAGTTTCAAGACCGGCTGCATCACCAACAACCTTCCCGCCAACGCCATCGGCAGCCACAGCGGGCGCTCGCTCTATGTCGCCGAGGTGATGGTGCTGTTCGATCACGTCATCGAATCCGCAAAAATCGGTCTGCGAAAGCCCGACCCGCGCATCTACCGGATGATGGTCGAGACGTTGAAAGTCGATCCCAAAAATTGCGTCTATCTCGACGACCTCGGCGTCAACTTAAAGCCCGCGCGCGAGATGGGCATGACCACGATCAAGGTGCTTAACGCCGCGCAGGCAATTGCCGAGCTTGAAGCGGCAACCGGGCTGACATTGCGTTAGGCGGAATACCAGGATTTGCCGGCTCCCATGAGCAAACGGCGCTTGTTCTTTGGCGAGAACGCAGGCAGAACACTTCGAAATCTACCGAAATTCGGAGTTGAAACCCTTGGCTGATATCAGGCCTTCGGCCTCGATCGAGGCAGTCGAAAGCGGCCTTGCGGCGCAAGGCTATATTGCGAGCCGCCAGATCGCGACCGCGGTCTATCTGGCGCAGCAGATCGAGAAGCCCATACTCGTCGAGGGCCCGGCGGGCGTCGGCAAGACCGAACTCGCGAAAGCGATCGCGGCATGGCGCGGGCTGAAGATGATCCGCCTGCAATGCTACGAGGGGCTCGACGAGGCGAAGGCGCTCTACGAGTGGAAATACGCCAAGCAGCTTCTGTACACGCAGATCCTCAAGGACAAACTTGGCGAAGTGCTGGGCGGCGCGCCGACGCTCGAGGCGGCGCTGAACCAGCTTGCACGATTTCGGCGACGTGTTCTTCTCCAAGGAATTCGTCGAACCGCGGCCGTTGCTGCAGGCGCTGGAACAGCCCGCCGGCTGCGTGCTGCTGATCGACGAAATCGACAAGTCGGACGCCGAATTCGAATCGCTGTTGCTGGAAATTCTCAGCGACTTCCAGGTCACCATTCCGGAACTCGGAACCGTTGTGGCCGTCGCGGCGCCGACGGTGATCCTGACCTCGAACAGCGAACGCGATCTCGGCGACGCGCTGAAGCGCCGCTGCCTGCATCTTCATATCGGCTTCCCCGAACAGAAACTTGAAGAGCGGATCGTCGAAAGCCGGGTGCCAGGCATCTCGCAAAACCTGCGCAAGCAGATGGTGGGCTTCATCCACGAGGTCCGCACGCTCGACCTGAAGAAGCTGCCGTCGGTCAGCGAAACCATCGACTGGGCCCGCGTGCTGGTGCTGCTGCAGGCGCCGGAGCTTGGTCACGAAATAGTCAAGGATACGCTCAACGTTCTCCTGAAGTACGAGGCGGATATCGAGGCCACCATGCCCCAGGTTTCCACCTTCATCGCCAAGGTCTCGCGTCAGAACGTCTTCGGGTGACACCGGAATGAGAGAGAACCTGCATCGCTTCTTTCGTGCGGCGCGGGGCGCGGGAGTGAGAACTCTCGCCGGCCGAAAGCATCGACGCGATGCGCGCCGTCTCCAAGGTCGGCTTTTCCGACCGGACGATCCTGCGGGATACGTTCCTGCTGACGCTGGCCAAGACGCAGGATGAAAAGAAGGCGCTCGGCGATTGCTTCGACCTGTTCTTCGATCAGCCCGAGCCGCAGGCTCCGGCCGATGACAACAAGGCCGATGAAGAAGATCAATCGGGATCCAGCCCCTCATCCGGGGAGCCCGATGACGCCAGCGGCGGCGACGAGCAGGCCGAGGGGCTCGGCCAACTCGCGCAGATGCTGCTGGCGCAGGATCGCAACCAGATTTCGGCCGCCATCGCCAACGCGTCGAGCGCCGCCTCGCTGTCCGACATCCGCTATTTTACCCAGCGCGGCATCTTCTCCGGCCGCATTCTCGATCAGATGGGCATCCAGCGCCTGCGCGACGACCTCGATAATCTGACCGCGACCGACCCGGCGCTGGCGGAGCGGCTGACGAATGCGCTGGATGGACTGCGTGGCACGGTGCGCGAAACGGTTTCGCAGGCGCTGATGCTGTACGGGCGCGAGGAGTCCGAAAACCTGCGCAACGACATCCTGCGCAATGCGCCGCTGTCGCGAATCGAGCCGCGGCAGGTCGAGCAGATGCGGCGCCTCATTCGCCAGATCGCGCGCCGGCTCCGCGAGCGCTACAGCAAGCCTCGCAAGCGCCAGCGCCGCGGCCACCTCGACGTCCGCCGCACTATCCGGCGCAACGCCGCCTGGGGCGGCGTGCCGTTCCTCACCGCCTGGAAGCGCCGGCATCGCGACAGACCGAAGATCGTCGCACTCTGCGACGTCTCGGGTTCGGTGGCGCGGGTTTCGGATTTCTTCCTGCTGCTGATCCACAGCCTGCACGAGGTCGTCGACGACGTCCGCTCGTTTGCGTTCTCAGGCCACCTGATCGAGGTCAGCGATATCCTGGCATCGAAATCGCCGGAAGAGGCGATGGCCGAGATCATGTCCAAGGTCGGCTTTGGCTCGTCCGATTACGGCAATTCCTTCGACGATTTCGAACACGGCTGGATGAGCTCGATCACGCCGCAGACCACCGTGATCGTGCTCGGCGACGCCCGCAGCAACAACCTCGATCCGCGCGCCGACATTGTGCGCCGCATCGCCGAGCGATCGAAGCGGCTGGTGTGGCTCAATCCGGAGGGACGCATGGCCTGGGGCTGGGGCGATTCGGAGATGCCGCGCTATTCGACCTTCTGCACCGTCGTCCGCCAATGCGCGACGGCGAAGCAGCTCGAACGCGCGGTGTCGGATATCGTGGCGAGCTATCAGTAATGTCTTCTCCCGTTGCCCGCCACCGCGACGATGCCCCCGATGCACTCTCGGTGCTCAACTCGGTATTCGGCCTGCCGGCCTTTCGCGGCGCGCAGGAAGAGATCGTCCGGCACGTGACCGGCGGCGGTAATTGCCTGGTGCTGATGCCGACCGGCGGCGGCAAGTCGATGTGTTACCAATTGCCGTCCCTGCTGCGTGAAGGCTGCGGCATCGTGGTGTCGCCGCTGATCGCGCTGATGCGCGACCAGGTCGCGGGGCTGCTGGAGGCCGGCGTTAACGCCGCGGTGCTGAACTCGACGCTGTCGTTTAACGAGGCCTCGGAAGTCGAGCGCCGGCTGCTCGCCGGCGATCTCGACCTGCTCTACGTCGCGCCTGAACGATTGTTGACGCCGCGCTGCCTTGCCTTGCTCGGCCAAGCCAACATCGCGCTGTTTGCGATCGACGAGGCGCATTGCGTGTCGCAATGGGGGCATGATTTCCGTCCGGAATATATCGGACTCTCGGCCATCGCCGAGCGCTTTCCCGACATACCCCGCATTGCGCTGACTGCCACCGCCGACGAAATGACGCGCAAGGAGATCGTATCCCGGCTCGGGCTTGTCGGTGCGCCAAGCTTCGTCGCGAGTTTCGACCGCCCCAACATTCGCTACGAGATCATCGAAAAGCAGAACGCCCCGGCGCAGCTCAAGGCGTTCATCAGCGAGCGTCATGCCGGCGACGCCGGCATCGTCTATTGCCTGTCGCGCGCCAAGGTCGAGGACACCGCCGCCGCACTGACCAAGGCGGGCATACCGGCGCTGCCCTATCACGCCGGCCTAGATGCCAGCGTTCGCGCGCGAAACCAGGACCGCTTCATCAACGAGGACGGCGTCGTGATCGTCGCCACCATCGCGTTCGGCATGGGCATCGACAAGCCGGACGTGCGCTTCGTGGCGCATCTCGATCTGCCCAAGAGCATCGAGGCCTACTATCAGGAGACCGGCCGCGCCGGGCGCGACGGCAAACCCTCCAGCGCCTGGATGGCCTATGGCCTGTCCGACATCGTGCAGCAGCGCCGCATGATCGACGAATCCACCGGATCCGACGCGTTCAAGCGCGTGTCGATCGGCAAGCTCGATGCGCTGGTGGCGCTGGCGGAAACCGCGGGCTGCCGGCGGGGCCGCCTGCTCGGCTATTTCGGCGAGGCCGTTAGCGGCAGCAATTGCGGCAATTGCGACAACTGCCTGTCGCCGCCGCAGCTCCGCGACGGCAAGGTCGCCGCGCAAAAACTGCTCTCCTGCGCCTATCGCACCGGACAAAGGTTCGGCGCCATGCACCTGATCGACGTGCTGATCGGCCGCATGACCGAGCGCGTCACGCAGTTCGGACACGACAAGCTCTCGGTGTTCGGCATCGGCCTTGAGCTCAACGAGAAACAATGGCGCGCCGTGATCCGCCAATTGGTCGCCATGGGCCATCTGCGGGCCGACAGCGAGGCTTTCAACGCACTGAAGCTGACCGAGAACGCGCGTGGCGTCCTGAAAGGCGAGACCGAGGTCATGCTGCGCGAAGCGGCGCCGGGCACGCGCATCCGTGCCAGCCGCGACAAATCAAGGCGCGGCGATCTCGCGCCGCGCGCCGAGACGAGGCCCGCCGATGCGCCCCTGCAGGCCGCGCTGCGGGCGTGGCGCTCCGAGATCGCGCGCCAACGAAGCGTGCCGGCCTATGTCGTGCTGCACGATTCCACCATCGACGGCATCGCCGCCGCGCGGCCGGCGTCACTCAACGAGCTTCGCAACATCCCCGGCATCGGCGACAAGAAGCTCGAGCATTATGGCGACGAGCTGATAGCGCTGGTAAGGGCGGCGGACGCGTAAGTTCTGTTAGAACATGATGAGTTCGGGTTGACGCGGAGGCACCGACTTCTCCCTCGCCCCGCTCTTGCGGGGAGAGGGTTGGGGTGAGGGCTTCGCTCGATGAGATTTATCGATAGACCTGCACCCCCTCACCCATTGCGAAACGTGTAGCCGTATCCGTTGATCGCCGGCGCGCCGCCGAGATGGGCGTAGAGCACCTTCGATCCCGCAGGGAAGTAGCCCTTGTTCACGAGGTCGATCATGCCCTGCATGGATTTCCCCTCGTAGACGGGATCGGTGATCATGCCTTCGAGGCGCGCGCACAGCCGAATGGCTTCCTTGGTCTCCTCCGAGGGAACGCCATAGGCGGGATAGGCGTAGTCCTCGACCAGAACGACATCGTCCTCGACGATCTCCTGGCCAAGTTCGACGAGAGCGGCGGTGTTGCGGGCGATGTCGAGCACCTGGGCCTTGGTCTGGGCCGGCGTGAAGGAAGCGTCGATGCCGATCACCTTGCGCGCGCGGCCGTCCTTGGCAAAGCCCACCAGCATGCCGGCATGGGTGGAGCCGGTGACGGTGCAAACCACGATGTAATCGAAGGCGAAGCCGAGCTCTTTCTCTTGGCGCCTCACCTCTTCGGCGAAGCCGACATAGCCGAGCCCGCCATATTTGTGCACCGAAGCGCCTGCCGGAATCGCATAGGGCTTGCCGCCCTTTGCCTTCACATCCGCAATCGCGTCTTCCCAGCTTTGGCGAATGCCGATGTCAAAACCTTCGTCCACCATCTGGACATCGGCGCCCATGATTCGGCTGAGCAGGATATTACCGACGCGGTCATAGACGGCGTCCTCATGTGGAACCCAGCTTTCCTGCACCAGACGGCACTTCATGCCGATCTTGGCCGCAACGGCTGCAACCATCCTGGTATGGTTGGACTGCACGCCGCCGATCGAAACCAGCGTATCCGCGTTGGAGGCAATCGCATCGGGAACGATGTATTCGAGCTTGCGCAGCTTGTTGCCGCCGAAGGCAAGGCCCGAATTACAGTCTTCGCGCTTGGCGTAGAGCTCGACCTTGCCGCCGAGATGGCGCGTCAGGCGCTGCATTTTCTCGATATGGGTAGGCCCGAACGTGAGCGGATAGCGTTCGAATTTCTCCAGCATGGTCATCCCCGTTGATGGTCCTGATCCTGGGGAAACGGCCTATCACCGGCTGCTGGAAAGGTGCTCTCTAATTTATCGAGCGCTTCTCACAGATATTGCGCCGACGCCGACCAATGCTATCTTTTCATCCAATATCTGACATAATTTCGGAAGTTTCTTTCATGAGCAATCGACTCGATCGTGTCGACCTTAAGATGTTGCGCTTGCTGCAGAATAGCGGCCGGCTGACCAATGCGGAGCTGGCCGAAATGGTCGGCGTCAGCGCCGCAACCTGTCATCGCCGGACCCAGCGCCTGTTCGACGAGGGCTATATCAGCCAGGTCCGGGCGATGGTGGCGCCGCGCAAGGTCGGCAAGGGGGCGCTGGTCATGGTCGGCGTCGTGCTGGACCGCTCCACGCCGGAAAGTTTTGCGGCGTTCGAGCGGGCGATCGCGCAGCTCAAATTCGTGCTCGATTGCCATCTGGTGGCCGGCGATTTCGACTATTTCCTCAAGATCCGCGTCGGCGACATGGAAGATTTCAATCGCATCCATGGCGAACAGCTGATCGCGCTTCCGGGCGTCCGCCAGACCCGGACCTTCTTCGTCATGAAGGAAGTGGTCGACAACGCCCCGCTCGAGTTCTGATTGTGTTGGGGCACCACAAAACGGACGCACTCTTGGCCTGATGCTCCCACTCGGAACCTTGCGAGACTCTGGTCACACAGCGCCCGATGTCCTATCAACCTGATATGACCAAGCGACCCTCGCAGGCTCTGGCCCTTGCCATCCTTCTCATTGCGATGCCGGCCTTTGCCTCGGATGAGCTTCAGCGGCAGGAACCCGATACCATCATCTTCGCGATGATGTCAGGCAAGTGCAGGACGCTCAAGGTGGCCGGGCGGGATCTTCCCTGCCGGGCCGTAGCTTTCTTCCAGACCGAGGAAGGCAGGGCAAATTTCACGGTCGCGATCAATGACCCCAAGGACGACAGCCATATCATCACGTTTTCCGGTGACAACGGGCGAAGGCCAGACGCCAACGTATACGAGCTGCCGATCGACCGGATGCTGCTGAAATCCAAGGATCGGCCGAAGGCCGATGGCCTGCCGGTGCCGTCGATCGAACCGGCCGCCGGCCTCTGCAAGCAGGTCGGGAATTTCGTGACGCTGGAGCTTTCCAGCATTTCCTGCACCGCCGTCGACAGGAATGGCAAGAGTTACGAACTGCAGTACGCATCGGACGGTACGCCGATGGCGGTGCGCCGCATCAAGCGGATGCGCGTCGGCAGTCCCGCGGTGTCGCCGTTCGACAATTGAGATGTACCGTCGGCGAGCCGGCCAGATTTCGTGCAGCAAGCAAACGAAAAGGCCGACGGCGGAGAACCGACGGCGGCCAGTGTCGATCCACGCATGGCTCGTGTCTGCGTGGACAAGCTCACGCTAGTTTCGAATTCCTCCCATGGAGTGGAGGCAGCCCGTCAAAATTGAGCAATTGCCTTCATGCGGGTTTTACCGCGCGGAACCGCGCCTACGGGACGCTGCTTCCGGCAGGGCGCTAGCGCGCGCTCTTCGATGGCAAGACGGCCGTCAACATGTCGAACGGCATTCCCCATCTCGGTCTTTCTTGATCCGCGCCCGGCACGATGATCTGCACGCCCCCGCCATTGCTGACGGTGTAGGATGCGGCCAATGCCGCAGCTTCCAGGGCGGCGCCTCGCGAATCATAGACGCCACCGATCTTGACGTTGTCGGCGAAAACCGACCAGCCGAGCGGGGCCTTCACGATCTCGAAGACCGATTTCTCCATCTCATCACCTGTAGCGCTTCCCCTCGCCCACGCGGCGAATTCTGATCATCGGACTTGCGCGACGCCGGGCCGGGCGGTCTCGATCGGCGGCCTTCGGCCCATCGGCCACCCGCAACGCGGCCAACGAACCCTCCACCGGAGGCAGCGCGATTTCCGTGCGCACGGCATCGATAATCTGGTCGAATTCAACTTCGCTCATCGCACGCTCCATTGCACCGGACGGGCATTCTGCTCCGCCAAGGTGATAAAAAGGGACCGCGCTTACGACAGATCGCCACGCAAGTTTGTTGTTTGAAAGCTCCCTCGCGGTCGCTTCGATGGCAAAATCGGGTCGAAATCGGGAACGATTGAAAGCCTGGTGAAACCGGTGGACCCGACGATGGTCCTTGGCGACAATCGTAAACGATGGGGGCTTGGCCCAACTTGCCCCATGCGTGCTAGATTCGGCGGCGAATCAGGAGGGTTTGCATGCCGGTAGACAGTGACAGCGCCATCGCGTGGCACCGGGCCCAGCTCAAGAAGCTTCGCGAGACCTTGAGGAATATCGAGGGCACAAGGTTTACGGTGGGCGAGTTGGCCCAATCGACCCGAACCGGCAAGACGCAGAAGGCGATCGCCGAGCTGCAGCAGAAGATCCGGCAGTCTCAGCACATCATCGCTGCGTATGAGCGGCAGACCCGGCGGCCGCTGGCGACGGACCAGCGAAGCCTCGCCAGCGTGAGTTGGAGCAGCTGGAGTTTCCAGGCGGCTCACGCCCGCACGAGGTAAGTGGGGCCGCGGCGACCGCCGGCGCGTTCCTGAGGAACGGCACAGGTCTCGATCGCCTCAATTCCTTGCAGCCTCTTTCGCCTTTGCCTTGCAGGAAATCAAAAAGGTGAAGGCCCGCGCGCTACGTGCGATATCCGCCGTCTTCAGCTCGGTCTTGGCGTCGGAAATCTGATACGGCACCACGCTGTTATCCAGAAAGTCCCGCAAGGCTCCCGTCTTGATCGCGAAGTTGATGTTTTCGGGGATGTTGCCCGTCGCCTTCACGAACTTCAATGCATTCAATTTCGCTGCGACCACGCCGACCACGTCGCCGCTTGAGGCCAGCAACGGCCCGCCGCTATTGCCGGGCTGAACGGCTGCGCTGATCTGCAGAAACCGCGTATCGTTCAGGATCCCGCTGAGCGAGCTCACTATGCCCGTCGTGACCGTGAAATCGGAAGTGAGCAGTCCATGGAAGGGATAGCCGATCGCCACCACGCTGTCGCCGGACTGGATCGCCTTGTCCCTGATCCTGGCGATATCCTTGAATGAGCCCGGCACCTGAAGCAAGGCGAGATCGTTGGTCTCGTCGCTCGACACCAGACGAAGCTTGGCGGGCGCTTCGCCGCTCGGATTGCCCTGAATATCCCCCACGCATCCCTGGACGACGTGCGCGTTGGTGACGAGGTGCCCGTTCGTGCTCACCAGGAAACCGGTGCCGGTCTGATCGAACATCTTGTCGGGCTTGGCCGGTGAAGAATCCGGCGACGCCGCTGCGGCGACCGGCTTGGCGGCAGGAAGGACCGAGAAATCCCCGACACTGGCCACACCGAATTGCTTGGTCTTGGCGACGCAGTTCGCCAGGACCGGCAACAGCTGCCCGGTCTGATCCAGGTTGAACTGGAACAGCTGGCCTTGCGTAAAGGCGGTCATCGCCCTTGCCTTCCGGAATTGGGCGATGAGCGCTGAATTGGTCGGCATCGGGACGCGAACCAGTTTGTCCGCGACGGGGACACCGTGAACGTTGAAGGGCTGCTGGCCGTCAAAGGTCAGCGTCAGCGGGAAGGCCTGCCCGTGTGTCAGCGTCCAGTTCTCGTGCGCGAAGCCCAGGCTCCACCCGCCATTGCCGTCGATCATGACGACGAAATAGATGCCGCTGGTGTATTGGGCGCCTGCCGCGCAATGCGAAAAGGATCCGGACTGGTCGAAGGTGTACGCCCCGCCCTTCCAGTTTCCGACGTTGATCGAACCATAGGGTCCGCGCGCCTCCGCACTCAAATTGAATGAGACCGCAGCCATCAGGACCGCGACCGCAACAGCACCAGATTTCATAAGCCCACCCCCACATACTGAGAGCGAGCATAATTTGATTTGCAACCTGTGTCCAAGAGGCATCTTCGACAGGAGAATCGACGGCCAGCCGACAAAACGGCCCAACGCTGCTCGCGTCCACCCCCGCAATCTAAGGCGTTTCCGTGACGGCGCGGCTGCCGGTGCACGCGACCATACGTCCCGGTCGCCCAGACTTATTGCGAAGGCCATTTTGGTGGATCATGTGTGGCATCCTGCATACAGTGCGGAGCGTCGCCGCCCTGTCCGTTCCGAGCCATCACCCGGAATCATGCGGCAAAAAAACGAAGGCTCCGCCAATGCGCGGACGCAAGCCCTGTAATCCAGGCCTTGCAATGTCAGGAGGAAAACACCGTGAAGCCAACCCTTGTTCGGTACGCCCTGCTTACTGTTATGGCGAGCATTACCGCCGTGACCGGCCACGCCCAGGCCCAGACATGGCCTGACAAGCCCATCACCTTCATCGTGCCGTTCGCGGCCGGCGGCGGCACCGATGCCTTTGCGCGCCCGCTCGCAGCCCAGCTCGACGCACAATTGGGCAAACGCGTGCTGATCGAAAACCGCGCCGGCGCAGGCGGCACCGTTGGCGCATCGGCCGCGGCCAAGGCCGCTCCGGACGGATACACCTTCTTCATGGGCGCGGCGCATCACGCCATTGCACCGTCGCTCTATCCCAACCTCGATTACAACATCGAGAAGGATTTTATTGCGGTGGCCCTGATCGCGCGGCCGCCGCAGGTGGTCGTCGTCAATCCGGATAAGGTCTCTGCCAAGACGCTGGCCGAGTTCATCGCCTACGCCAAGGCCAACCCGGGCAAGCTGAACTACGGCTCCGCCGGCGCCGGCACCACCCATCATCTCGCCGGCGAGTTGTTCAAGATTCTGACCAAGACCAACATTCAGCACGTCCCCTACCGCGGCGCCGGTCCTGCGATGCAGGATCTCATTGCGGGCCACGTGCCGGTGGTATTCGACGGGCTCGGTTCGTCGGCCGCGCCGGTCAGGGCCGGGCAACTGCGCGCACTTGCCGTCGCCGCGCCGAAGCGTGTTCCGGCGTTCCCCGATCTTCCGACCGCCGCCGAGGCAGGCCTGCCCGGTTATGAAGTCTCGACCTGGTACGGCCTCTTCGTCCCCAAGAATACGCCGCCGGCCATCGTCCAGCAGATGACCAAGGAATTGCAGAAGGCGATGCAGACGCCCTCCATCAAGGAAGCCTGGGAACGCAACGGCTCTGATGTCCCCGACGTCACGGGCGCCGCGTTCGCGAAAATGGTGTCCGCGGAAATCGAGCGCTGGCGCAAGGTCGTGACCGAGGCGAATGTGAAGCTGGATTGAGGCCGGAAGGCGCGGGCTAGTTACTGGCCTGCACGCCATAGCGCGTGAAGTCGTCACCGATCTCGGCCCGGATCGTCTTTGCCGCAGAGATGTCGGCCTTGCTGCCGGCGACGTCGCCGTTCCTAAGCTTGGCGAGCCCGCGCCCATAGAGCGCGCTCGCCAGCTTCGGATCGAATCGCAGCGCCGAACTGAAATCATCGATCGCCGTGCCGAATTGATCCATCTTCAGATGGATCAGCCCGAGCGAGTCATACGCAGCGGCGTCGTCCGGCACCTGTTGCAGCGCGCGCTTGCAATCGTCCAGCGCCTCCTGCAGCGAACCCAGAACGGCTCGGGTCCAGCAGCGTCCGGCCCACACCGATGCCCGATTGGGCTCGAGACGAACCGCCTCGTCATAGTCCCGCGCCGCGCGATCGTACTCGTTCTTTTTCAGGTAGGCGCCGGCACGGTTGGCGAAAGCTCCGCCGTAATTGGACTTGAGCTTGATCGCCTCATCGAAAGACGCGATGGCGAGGTCGAATTCGCCTTTCCTCAAGTAGGCGGCGCCGCGATTGTTGAGGGGCTTGGCGTAAGCTGGATCGAGCTTGATCGACTTATCGAAATCCTGGATGGCGCGGTCATAGTCACCCTTGGCGGTATGGGCATTGCCGCGGTTGTTGTAGGCGATGGACAGCGCCGTCGTCGTGCCCTGCCCGGAATCGATCAGGGTCGTGCAACCCTTGATCCGGACCTCGAACGACGTGCGACCAGCGCCGTTGCACAGTTCAATGTTCTTGAGATAGTCGCCGTTCTTGGGATTCTGCGCGGCAGCCAACGACCCAAGCAGCGGCAAGACCAGAACGGGCGCCAGCCCGTGGATAATGCGCCCGATTGCACCAAACTTCATGGCAGGCCTTCCAACGTCGCACCCGGAGAACGGGCGGCTGATGATGCGAATGCGGCACGCCCGGACCCGGTTGGTTGACCAACTGCGCGCACCGAGACGGCCGTCGCCCACAACGGGGCCTAGCACCCCCGGCAAATGTTCAGATTCGACCTGGGACCGGGCCCTTGCTCGGGTTGCTGCGCCGGAGCTGCCCCCGCCCTTTTCGTGAGCTTGCTCTTGCCTTCTTCAATGAGCGTGGAAAATCTGACGGTCCCATCGTCTGAAATTTCGACGCGCGGCGTGGTGCCTCGAATGCCCATGGTGGCGACGGGCGTGTCGATCTTCATATCACCGGTTTTCGCGACTTTGCCGGCAACAAAAGTGAAGGTTCCCTTGGTCAGATTGAACAAGGTGGAATTGGACGTGCTGCCCGGGTCGTACACGAACTCGTTCAAAACCATGCGCGCGTTGCTCGACAGGTTGAACGAGGTGCCATCGGTGAAGTTGATGCCGACCTTGCCGTCGGCGCCGGTTGCAACCGCATCGCCCTGATAGACGAGATCGCCCACTTTCGCCTGACCGGCCGGACCGGAGGTGCTGGCCTGAACGACCACCGCGCTCGCCCGTTCAAGGGTGACCGAACCCGTGGCGACAACAACTTTTCCAATAGGTTTCGATGCGACATCCAGCACGGCGGGCTTGGCGGAATCGCTCTGTGCGTGAGCCGTGCCGGGGAAAAGCCCGGCTGCGGTCAGGACAAAACCAGTCACCAATACGGCAAACGCATGCGTGCACATGATCCCCTCCTTCCTGAGAAGATCCTGTTCGAGTGGCCGCCCACCGGGGTTCAACGCCGGCACGATTAGACACTATGTCAGGACCACCCACCAGCGGCCATTGGCTCAAAAGTATTACATCTTTTGAGCCTAGAGCCTGGAACATAGGGATTGGCTATCCTCGGGGGCTTTCAGGAGGGTTTCGGCGACCAGCCTCTGGCTGGCAGCGCCGGGATGGTTTGGCCTCAAGCGCCCCGGCGAAATTGCGCGCCGCGCGCGAGGCAAGTGCCAGGGATGAGTACCATGCTCGATGGGTCCCACGCCAAGACCGGGGACGAACACAAGGCCGCTGCGGCCCCGCTCCCCGACACCATCGAAAACATTCAGACCGCCGCCGCTAGCGTCCCCCAGCGCGCGAGCGGCACTGCCACGCAAGTCATAGCCGGCGATCCCCGAAGCCGGCGCCACGGCAGCGAGGCCGGCATGCTGTCGTGGCTCACGGCACTGACATTTTCACTTATGAAGGAAGCCCGGGCCGGCGACCCGAACGTCACCTTCCTGGACGACGGCAACATCACCTACAAGGACCTCGAGCACGGCGCATTCGAACTCGTCACCAAGGAGGCTGTTCCGCGGCACATCATTGTCGAGGATCCCGGACAGACCATCGTCCTGCGCCCGCAGGGGTCCTCGGTCAGCGTCAACCAGGTCACGAATTCTGCCACGCGGATGGCGGAGTTGCAGGAGGCCCAGCAGGAGGTGCTCGCTACCGCCACAAAGGGGGTGGGATCGACCGGCTCGAGCACACCTCCCTTCGACGATTCGCTGACGGTGCAACCGATCAATTTCATCCAGAATGACAGCACCCAGCCGGCGCTGAACACGCTCGCGCCTCTACCGGCGAGCTTCGTCTCGGTCCCCGAGACCATCATTGGGCGCCTCCCGCCGCCCGCACCGACGCCGCCGACGTTCAATGCTTTTAGAGGGCCGGTCGAAACCGACACCGTCGCGTTCGACACGTTCACCGCGACCTCCGGCACTTTCGCCGCCAGCGCGCCCAACGGCGCGCCACTGACCTTCGGCATCAGCGGGGGAACCGCCGGCAGCACGGTGGTGAGCGGGGTGACCTATGATGTCTCCCAGGTTGGCCCCTTTGGCACGCTTTTCGTCAACAGCGCGACCGGTGCCTATACGTTCGTTCCGGACAATGACGCGATCAATGCCCTGACGGAGCCCACGGCCGCAAACTTCACCGTCACGGTGTCGGACGGCACGCTCTCAGCCAGTCAGACCTTTACGATCGCCATCAACGGCACCAACGACGCCGCCGTCATTTCCGGCGAGATAACCGGCTCGGCGATCGAGGCCGGCAGCGTCGCCAATCTCTTGTCCGGCCCGCTGACCGCTACCGGCACACTGACGAACACCGACGTCGACAATCCGCCCAATACCTTCACGGAAGTCAGTTCGCAGACACCAAGCAATGCCGGCTACGGCACTTTCACCATGACGACGGGCGGTGTGTGGGTCTACACGCTCGACAACACCAACCACGCGGTACAGGCGCTCAATGTCGGCGACAAGCTGACCGACACATTCACCGTGACCACCGTGGACGGCACCCCACAGCTGGTGACGGTCACCATCAACGGCAGCAACGACGCCGCCATCATTTCCGGCGACACGACCGGTTCGGTGCTCGAGACCGACGCCAAGTACGACACGCCTACCGCGACCGGCACGCTTACCGCTGCCGACGTCGACAATCCATCCAATAGTTTCACGGCCGTGGGACTCCCCGACGGCAAGTGACGGCGGCTACGGCACCTTCACGATGACGGCGGACGGCGTGTGGATCTACACGCTCAACGACAGCCACGCGGTGCAGACGCTCAATGTCGACGACACATTGACCGACACATTCACGGTGACCAGCGTGGACGGCACCGAACAGGTGGTGACGGTCACCATCGAACGGCACCAACGACGCGGCCGTCATTTCCGGGACCAAGTGCGGCTCGGTGACCGAGGCCGGCGGCTTTGCCAATGGCAAGTACGGCAAGCCTGCGGCGACCGGCACGCTCACCGACGCCGACATCGACAATGCGCCCAACACCTTCACGGCAGTCACTACGCCAAAGACGAGCACCGGCGGCTACGGCACCTTCACCATGACGGCAGCCGGCGTTTGGGTCTACACGCTCGACGACAGCAACCACGCGGTGCAGGCGCTCAATGCCTGCGACACGCTGACCGACACGTTCACGGTGACCACCATCGACGGCACCCCACAGGTGGTGACGATCACCATCGACGGCACCAACGACGCGGCCATCATTTCCGGGACCAACACCGGCTCGGTCACCGAGGCCGGCGGCGACGACTACGGCACGCCGCACGCGACCGGCACGCTCACCGATACCGACGTCGACAATCCGTCCAACAGCTTCATCGCCGTCAATTACCCCAGGGAGAGCGATGCCTGCTACGGCACCTTCAAGATGACGGCGGACGGCGTCTGGACCTACAAGCTCGATGACAAGAACTACGCGGTGCAGGCGCTCGATGACGGCGACACGCTGACCGATACGTTCACGGTCAAGACCGTAGACGGCACTCCCATGGTGGTAACGATCACCATTCACGGCAGCAACGACGCGGATCCAAACGATTTCGACCACCTGGCCACGGGGAAGAAGGTCGTATCCGACGGCCATTCATTCATCTTCGGAACCCCGCACAGCGACTCCATCGCGGGAGGCGGTCACCACGGCCAGATCATCTATGCGGGTGCCGGCAGCGATACCATCAACGGCACGGGCGAAAGTGACCTTGTCTACGCCGGGTCCGGCAATGACACGGTCAAGGGAAATGACGGAGATGACAAGATCTATGGAGGCTCGGGGAGCGATACGATCAACGGCAATAATGGCTGCGATACCATCATAGGCGGCTATGGCGCCGACAAGCTCACAGGCGGCAATGGAGACGACCGTTTCGTTTTTCTGTCGGCAGCAGATTCCAACGCGGCCCGGTTCGACGTCGTCTCGGATTTCAGGTCAGGGTCCGACAGGATCGATCTATCGGCGCTCGGCGCGCTCTCCTTCCAGACACTGACTTCCACAAGCACTTTCGTGCCGCCGCATACCGTCGCCTGGCTCTATGACAGCGCCGCGAATGAAACCATCGTCTACGTCAATGCGACAGATCACACCCTGACGATGGACGATTCCAGCCTCGTGGAAATTCATCTGCAGGGAATTGCCGGCATTGAGCCGTCAGATATCGTTCCTGCGCCCACCACAGCGCACATCGTGGCCGCCGGTGAAGCCGCCAATCCTGATCTGGCCGCAACCGCTGACGTGGCTCTGGTCTCGATGACCGCTGACAGCGCTTCGTTCGGTTCGACCGGTGGTGATCCCGCGCAACCCGTCGACGGGAGCCGCGCCGCGCTAACAAGCGATGCCGGCAGCAGCTCCGACGAAGCGCGAACGCACTCGACCGAACACACCGATGACGACGCGGCGATTACCACGGCAAACGGAGAGCCGACCGCACCGCAGCACGTCGAAGTTTCGGGGCCGACTGAAAGTCACTTGGTGTTCGATCGGACTCCCGTGCTTCACCATGGCACCGGCGCCACCGTGATGAACGACGGAGCCGCGCCACGGTTAATCGAACAAGTTCGAGCGCTGGAGGGCGATGTCCGGAGCGCGCCAGCGCACACCACGTCGGAGGGCCATTCTGAAACGGGCTCCAATGCCCGGTCGAACCACGAAAGTCATGGAAGGTGGAACGCGAGACACGATGACTCGGGGAACAATTCCGATCGTCACAACACTGGCGATGGCGACCGTCATTCGAACTCAGGCGAATCCAACAGTGAGCACAAGCACGGAGGCGGCGCCGCAGATTTCGGGCCCTCCGCGATTGCCCGTGAAGTGTTTGGCTCGAGGGCTGCCGGCGAGTCCGGACCCGGAGAATCATTCCGCTTCAAGAATTCCGATTCGGTGGGCTCGGACGCCATCAAGCTCGGAGACGAGGATCATATCGCGGCATTGACTAGCCACCACGGAAGCGGCAAGGGAACCAGCGGACATCAGGAAATCTTTGAGGACCTGTCTCCATCAAATCATCACTCGTCTGACGACCACGGCGGCGTTCCGGGCCATGACAGGCACGATATCAGCCATGTGCTGCACGATCTGATGGTGTGACCGAATTGCCCTGACGTCCCGCGGTATTGATCTGCAGCGGGAAACGCCTCGTGTTGGGGGGCCACGTCCGTGCGTTTCCCGCCGTGGCTGGCCCGCCTCCCGGTCGCGCCTCCCCAGACCGCGTCAATGAAGCCGAACCGGGGCGCTTTGCCAGGACAGGCTATGCCACCAAGCGGGACGACAACACGTTCCCAGTGAAGCCAAAATACGTCATTGGGATTCCGATGTGTTAACTCTGAGGACTCCGAGCTTTGAAAGGCATTCAATTCCATCAAAATGGGGTATCATACTGAAGTGAATTGACCTTCTATCCGGCGGACGAGAATCATGACTGCCACATCGATGGGCCGAATGGCCGTGCCCTACGTAGCGCTTGCTGCAGCCTGCGCCGTGGCACTTGTCTTCGCAATCCAGTACTCCCGCCGTGGGCCGCCGGTTGACGCCAGGGTAGCATCTGCCGCGCCGGCCGCCTCGACGCCGGCCACCGGTCCGCAGTCAAAGGGGCCTGCCGCGCTCGCCGCGGCGGAAGCCCAGGCAAACGCGGTGGTCCGCGGCCTGACCGGATCCGCCGTAACGCCGGACAGCAGCGATGGCGTGCCGGAATTCGACGTTGCCCGCATCGATCCGACGGGCGAAGCGGTCATTGCAGGCCGGACGACGCCGGGCGCAACGGTGGAACTGCTTCGAAACGGCGAGGTGCACGATCGCGCGGTCGCCGATAAATCCGGGCAGTTCGTCATGGTTTCGCCCAAGCTTCCCGCCGGCACCTACGATCTGACGCTGCGCTCCAGGGATCCCGACGGGAAGCAGACGACGTCGAAACAGAGCGTTGCCGTCGCGATTGAGCCAAAAGCAACCGACGCGCCGGTCGTGGCGCTGATAACGCCAAACAAGCCCACCGTAGTCCTCTCGCAGCCGGGTTCTTCAAAGCTGACGGCCGGCACCGTGGTTGTGGAGGCGGTCGAGATCGAGCCTGGCGGCAAGTTCCACGTGAGCGGCCGCGCGCGCGCCGGCGCGACGGTCAGGCTCTATCTCAACGACAGCTTTGTTGCGCCGGTAACGGCCGGTGCCGACGGGCGCTTTGCGGTCACGATCAATGAAGGGGTCGCACCCGGCAACTATCGCGTCAGGGTGGACGAACTGGAGTCGAATTCCAGCACCGTGCGCGCACGCGCCGAGGTGCCGTTCAACGTTCCCGACCAGGCTGTGACCGGGACGGCAACGGCTCAGGCCACGGCGCCCAAGCGAACGGACATTGCCGCTGTCGGGCAGCCGAAACTGGCGGCCGCCGGAGGGACTGTCGTGCCAGACACAGGTTCGCCGTCCGCCGTGGTAGTGCCGAAGATCGCGACCACCACGGTCTCCCGCGGCGACACCCTTTGGCGCCTTAGCCAAGTCACCTATGGTGTGGGCACGCGTTATGCCACGATCTACAAGGCAAACCGGCAGCAGATCCGCAATCCCAACCTGATCTATCCCGGCCAGATATTTGTCATGCCGGCCTCGGAAGCACGTCCCTAGCGGCGCCTCCGCGAGATAAGGGCTGCGTGGCTCTGCCAGCGCGGGTGACCGCATTGCCACGGGAATGGACATGCCGGGCCGTGTCAGGTCTGGGACAGAAAACATCAGTAAGTTGGAACTTCAGTTGGCCACGGCCGACCTGAAAAGCTCCGGAGATCGAAAAGCGCTTTTTGGATGCGGCTACTTGTTGTCGGCGATGGCGTTCAAATGGACTTTGCTGCTCCAGCTGGTCTCAAAAAATGGCCTTCGAAGAACAATCAACGCGTCAAGGACGTTCGTTGGCCTACCCCGTATTCTGTCTTTGACGGCACCCTGGACGAATGCATAACAAAATTGCTCGAGCAGCCGGCGGGGCAACGTCATCTCTATGAGATTCACACTGCTCCGCAGGGCGAGCTGATCCCTGCCGTGATCTCCTCCGAACTCGCAGCTGAACTCGCGCGGCTCCGGGATTTCCTGTAGCGGCAGGCGCCTTACTTCGCCTCGCTCGCCTTGATGCCCGAACTTTCGATGAGCTTTGCCACGCGTGGCAGGTCGGCGGCGAACAGGCGTGCGTGCGCCTCAGGCGTCAGCTCGCTATCGGGAAATGGCAAGGTCCCGAGCTGCTTGAGCTTATCGAGCAGGCCGGGGTCGGACAGCGCCTGGCGGAGCGCCGAATTCAGCGCACCGACGGTCTCCCTGGGCGTGCCCTTTGCCACGTAGAGCCCATGCCACATCGAGTAGCTGACCTCGGGCATGCCGAGCTCGGCGGTGGTCGGCACGTCCTTCAACTGTTCAAGCCGCTCCGACGACGTGATGGCGATGCCGTGAAGCGTTCCGGCCTGGATCTGCGGCAGCGCGTTGGTCACCTGATCCCACAAAAGGTCGATCTGCCCCGCCAGCAGATCGGCGATGGCAGGCGCCGATCCGCGATAGGCCACGACCGTCGGTTTGAAGCCGAGCACATTGCCCATCATCACGGCGCACAGATGACTGTTTGTCCCGAGACCGCCATGTGCGAAGTTCGCCTTGCCGCCCTGCCCCTTGATCCACTCCACGTAATCCTTCGGTCCTGCGCCGGGAAGCGATTTGCGGCCGATCAGGACCATCGGCGCATTGTTGACCAGGCCGACCGGCTCAAACGCCGTCTTTGTATCGTAGCGCAAGTTGATGAAAAGGCTGGGCGCCGCGAGCAGCCCGACGTGATTGATCAGCACCGTGGAGCCGTCAGGCGCCGATCGGGCAACACGATCATTGGCCAGCGTACTGCCGCCTCCGACGACGTTCTCGATGATGATGGTCTGGCCGAGTGTGCGCGACATCCGCTCGCCAATGAGGCGCGCGACCGTATCCGTGCCGCCGCCGGCCGCATAGGGAACCACCAGCGCTATCGTCTTGGGATTCGATTGCGCATGGACCAGCGTCGAAGGCGAGGTGAGCAAGACGCCCAGGCCTATAAGCGCACTCCTGCAAAGCCGAATGATCACGACGGCACCCCTCCCCTTTGTTGCTATGGCGCATTCTCGTGGACGCGCTCATTGGCGAGCTCCCGCCGCGTCAAGCAGCGTGGCCCGCATGTCCTCAGATCATGCTGATTGCATCCCTGCAAATCAACTGCAAAGCGAACGCCTGACGGGGCAGGTAACTTCCTCGCCGCTAAATCAGCGTGATACGATGTCGCAGCGGCGCGGATGGCATTCGGACGGGGTTGAAATGAAGCAGGCTGCATATGTCGCGGTCGATTGGGGCACGAGCAGTTTTCGGCTTTGGCTCGTCGACCGGGCCGGCAACGTCCTCGGGGAACGGCGCAGCCACGAGGGCATGATGGCCGCAGGCAAGCTTGGCTTCGCGACCGTGCTGCAATCGCACCTGGAGGCCACGGGCGCTGCGCATGAGTTGCCCGTTATCGTCTGCGGCATGGCTGGCGCCCGACAGGGATGGGTTGAAGCCGGATATGTCGACACGCCGGCGCCGCTCGCGTCGATCCTCAAGCATGCGGTTGTGGTTCCGGGACAGGATCGTGACATCCGCATCCTCCCCGGGATAGCGCAGCGCGACCGCAAGGCGCCTGACGTCATGAGAGGCGAGGAAACCCAGTTGCTCGGTGCCCTGGGTTTAGATGCGTCAGGTGACGCGGTCATCTGCATGCCGGGCACCCATTCGAAGTGGGTCAGGGCGAATGGCGCGACCGTCGAACGCTTCGCCACGTTCATGACGGGAGAGCTGTTCGACGTCGTGTCGCGCGAAACCATCCTGTCCCACGCGGTGACCGGCGCCGACGAGGTGGCAGATGTTGACGCGTTCAGGTCGGCCGTCATGGCCGCGTTCGAAACGCCTGCGTTCGCCGCCAATCTGCTGTTCCAGGTGCGATCGGGTCAGTTGCTGTTCGGCGGCACGCCATCCTCGGCCCGCGAGAAAATATCAGGCACGCTGATTGGCCTTGAACTGGCGGCCGGACTCGCCGGAGCAGTACCCGGCACCAGCATCACGCTGGTCGCGTCCGGCAGGCTCGAGGTACTTTACCGGTTGGCATTTGACACGGTTTCCGTTCCCATCCGATCCATCGCTGCCGAGGATGCGGTCCGTCGCGGCCTTGCGATGGCTGCTCGAACGATTTGGAACGCATAGAGGATCAGACGAATGAGCGTTGTGCCATTTCCACCGATGAAGCGTCCGCTGGTCGCGATCCTGCGCGGGGTGAAGCCTGACGAAGCGGAGGATATCGTCAGCGCGCTGATCGACAACGGCATGACGGCGATCGAGATCCCGCTCAATTCGCCGGATCCGTTTCGCTCCATCGAGATCGCCGTCAGGAAGGCGCCTGCCGAAATCCTGGTTGGTGCGGGCACTGTGTTGACGCTGGAAGCTGTCGAGCGGCTCCATGACGTTGGCGGCAGACTCCTGGTAACTCCCAACGTCGACCCTGATATCATTGCGCGAGCCCGGGCACGCGGCATGGTCACGATGCCCGGCGTCTTTACGCCGACGGAGGCGCTGCTTGCAGCCAAGGCGGGCGCCTCGAGCCTCAAATTCTTTCCGGCGAGCGTACTTGGAGCCGCGGGGATCACCGCCATTCGCGCCGTGCTTCCCGCGGACCTGATGATCGCCGCCGTGGGCGGCGTCTCCGACAAAAACTTCGCGGACTATACGAAGGCCGGCATCGTTGCGTTCGGCCTCGGCAGCAGCCTCTACAAGCCGGGCATGACGGCAGCGGAAGTCGCCGTTCGCGCCAGGGCAACGATCGACGCGTACGACATCGCCATTCGGCAGGCGAAGTAGCCGCCGCAGGCTCGTCCGCGCCGCCCGCTTTGCCCGCTCCACGAGGTTGGTCTAAAACGTCTGCATGACCCAATCATCGAATGCGCCCCTGCCGTTTGACCAGCTTGCCAAGGCGATCGGAGCGCGCCGTTCTGTCTATGGCTATATCAGCGGACTTCGGCTCGACCGCGCCGCCCCTGGCGAGGCCTGGTCGAGCCTGCCCTACCGTCCGGTCTTCGTCGGCGACACCGAGACCGGCGTTATCCACGGCGGTGTCGTCACCGCCATGCTCGACGAGAGCTGCGGCATGGCGGTGCAGCTCGCCCTCGACGGGACGCGATCGATTGCCACGCTGGACCTGCGCATCGACTACCAGAAGCCAGCGACACCGGGCCTCGACATCAAGGCGCATTCCTTCTGCTATCGCGTCACCCGCTCGATCGCCTTCGTGCGCTCGGCCGCCTACCAGGAATCCGAAGACGATCCGGTCGCCACCGCGACGGCGTGCTTCATGGTTGGCGCGAACCGAACCAACATGCTGACCGACGAGCGGATACACGACGGCCCGCCTCCGGCCCTCGAAGCCCCGGAGGATCCGACAAGCCCATTTGCCAATAGCCCCTTCGCGCGCTGTCTCGGTATCCGCATCGGCGAGGACGACACGCTTGTCATGCCTTTCTCGCCAAAAATCATCGGCAACCCGATGCTGCCCGCCATCCACGGCGGCATGACCGGCGCCTTTCTGGAAACGACCGCGATCGTGGGCGTGACGCGCGAACTCGGCGTATCGGCACCGCCCAAGCCGATCGGCCTGACCATCAATTACCTGCGCTCCGGCCGCGCGCTCGACAGCTACGCCAGAGTTTCGATCGTGAAGCAGGGCCGGCGCGTCGTCGCCTTCGAAGCGCAGGCATGGCAGGACGATCCGGCCAAACCGATCGCTTCAGCGTTCGGACATTTCATGCTGAGGAAGACGCCCGACGCAGATGAGGAATAGGATCAAGCTGCCTTCCGGACAGTGCCGCCGCGCCGGGTCGCCGTGGCTCCCACCAGAAATAGCGAAAACAACCCCATGCAAAGTAGCCGGACGGCCGCCGCAACCGACCGTTCGGACCGAAACCTTGACACGTCGGGCAAATCAGCGGCACAATTTCATCATCCCGGAATTCGCTAAACGACTACGTGCGCAATCTTGATGCGATCGTGTTCCGCGTGGCTAGACCGTTGAGGACGTGCCGCCGTCGCTTGCGCGAGGGTGCAGAAACCGCGAAAATCCAGGCTGCTTCAGAACTTGTCAGGGGAATCCCACGCAGATGCAGTTTGATGACGTTATCCTCGGTCGCCGGAGTATCCGCGGTTACAAACCTGATCCGGTACCCAAGGCGCTGATTGCGGAAATCATTGGTCTGGCGATGCGCGCTCCGTCGTCGATGAACACCCAGCCCTGGAATTTCTACGTCATTTCAGGCGAACCGCTGGATCGGATCCGCGCCGGCAACACCGAGCGGATGGTGGCAGGCATCCCGCAATCGCGCGAGTTCCGCACGGGTCAGGCCTTTGCAGGCAAGCACCGCGACCGGCAGGTCGGTGTCGCCAAGCAATTATTCTCCGCGATGGGGATCGAGCGCGACAACAAAGACAAGCGCCAGGACTGGGTGCTGCGCGGCTTCCGCCAATTCGACGCGCCCGTCTGCGTGATCATTACCTATGACCGCGTGCTTGACGGCAGCGACGATACGCCCTTCGATTGCGGCGCTGTGGCGACCGCCCTGGTCAATGCCGCCTGGTCTCGCGGGCTGGGCGCCGTGATCAACAGCCAGGGCATCATGCAATCCCCCGTGGTGCGCGAGCACGCGGGAATAGCCGACGATCAGGTCATCATGAAAAGTATCGCGCTGGGCTGGCCGGATGAAACTTTTCCGGCGAATGCGGTCGTGTCGGAGCGAAAGTCTGTCGAGGAGGCTACGGTGTTTGTCGGGTTTGAGAAGTAGCGGCGCGCGGGCGGAAGGGCTGGAGGTACAGCAGTGATCCGCGCCATGGTCCGACGTGCCCTTGTGCTGGCGGCGGCTTTTGCCGCGGGGTTGACACCGGTCACGTGCCTTGGCGAAAGCAGCAATCGGTTGCCGGCCAAGGCAACAAAGGATCTACCGCCCGAGTTGCTCTCGCTGCTCCAGCAAAAGAAGATGCCAAAATATTCACCTATCGTTGTGCGCCTTTTCAAGGAAGAGGCGGAGCTCGAAGTCTGGAAGCAGGACACCATCGGCCGTTTTCAGATCCTAAAGACATATCCGATCTGTCGGTGGTCGGGCGATCTTGGACCGAAGTTGCAGGAGGGCGATCGGCAAGCTCCAGAGGGGTTCTATTCAGTTACACCCGAGTTGATGAATCCCAACTCCAACTTCTATCTTGCGATCAACCTCGGCTACCCCAACAGCTTCGACAAAGCGCACAACCGCGACGGCAGCTTGCTCATGATCCACGGCGACTGCTCGTCGAGCGGTTGCTATGCCATGACCGACGAACAGATAAGCGATATCTATTCGCTGGCGCGCGACTCATTCCTCGGCGGCCGGCCGTCGTTCCAGGTCCAGGCCTATCCGTTCCGCCTGACGCCGGCGAATCTGGCGCGACATCGAAACAGTCCGAATCTCGCCTTCTGGAAAATGCTCAAGGTCGGCAACGATCATTTCGAGACGACGCAACGCGAACCCAGGGTGGATGTGTGCAACCGCCGCTATGTATTCGATGCGCAACCTCCCCCGAATTCGCCGTCCCCTCTTGTGTTCAACCCTGCCGAAAAATGTCCCCCCTTCGTCGTCAATCCGGAAATCGCGCGGCGGGCGCTGGAGAAGAGGCGCGCCGACGAGCTCGAATACGCGCGATTGCTTGAAGACAATGTGCCGGCTGCCCCGATCTACAGCGGACTGGACGGCGGAATGAACAAGGCGTTCCTCGCACAGTTTCCGGGCAGAGTGACGCTTGCGAAAGTAATGCCGTATGCATCCTACCTGCCGCAATTGCCTCCGATCCCCTGGATCGACAACGATGGCTCGTTGACCAGCAAATGGTTTGGCACCTCGTTCTCCAAACCGGTCGTGTGTGATGCGGCTCGCGCCAGCTTCCCGTCGGGCCGGTGCTAAACTCCTGTCCAGCGTCCGCTACGGGTCATTGGCAGACCACGCTTATGACCGCGTACCGCACGGCAGCGACGATACACCCTTCGATTGCGGCGCTGTGGCGACCGCCCTGGTCAATGCTGCCTGGTCTCGCGGGCTGGGCGCCGGAATCAACAGCCAGGGCATCATGCAATCACCCGTGGTGCGCGAGCACGCGGGAATAGCCGACGATCAGTTCATCCCGGCGCAATCGTCCTGCCAAGATAGACTGCGACCGGCCCGGTCAGCGCCATGCCGCGCAACTCGCGCGGCGATATCAGCCGTGCGCCGATGATCTCGCGGTTGTCGAGCTGTAACTCGGGCAGCCGATCCAGTCGTAGTTCAAAGAAATGCACTTTATCTTTTCGCCCTTCCCAGAGGCCCTGGGCGTCGCCCACGGCGACCAGCAGGAATGCTCCGGCGAGGCCAATCTCTTCTGCCAGCTCGCGGCGAGCCGCTGCTTCAGGCGTCTCACCCTGCCGGACAGTGCCGCCGGGGAAGTTCCACTCGATCCTATACGACGAGCGAACCAGCAGCAGCGCCTGACCGACGTAGACAGCCACAAGTGCCCCTTCATGCTGCTGGTGCCGCAGTCGCCACCAGATGCGGGCAAGCGGGAAACCCACGCGGTATGCTGTCCGCCAGGCAGCGTCGAGAAGCGTGGAACGTCGAGTTTGTCCCAAGTCTGACATGGATCAACCTCTACTACCTTTGCTGGTTAGATGGACAACTTTTCGCCGGTACTGGGTCTCAGGCTGTTGTCCCAGCTACATCTTATGGTGACCCTGAAGCCGAGCCCTCGACATTCGGACGATGCTCACCTCCATCAGTTTGGAGCAAGAAGTGAATTTGTCGCCCCCGAGCTGGGAGTAAGATTGATGCCAAAAAGCAAACTCACGCCCGAAGGCGAGGTCATCGCCGCCTACGGCGCAGCTATGGTCGCGGCATTCCAAGTGCTTATCAACTGCCTTGAGGAGAGCGACGCGCTACTGCCTGGATAGTTTCCGGAGGCGCTCGGGGTCTACATGGAAATGGTGAAGAGCCGAACGGGTGGCGTGAACGATATGACGCTCGCAGTGCTACACGATATTCGGTCGGCTACATTGGATTAGCCCACCCCGGGGGTAGGCCAAAACTACCCATTGATTGGGAGTTAGGTGCGCGAGCAAATGAGCCGCGCGAGTGGCCCGGATTTGTATATGAGAAATAGATCGCCGGTATAGTGGAAATATTCTCCAACAAACTCCTTCGTCGCGAACTTAAGTTGGATCTTGTTATTGCTGGTAATGCGTGGAGCAAGCATTTTGCCGTCGCCGGTCGTTATGGACAGCTTGTTATTGTCGCCTAAGGTCACGTTCAGATCGATTGGGTTTGGTTGAACGGCTGAACTGGTCTTTTCTTGAACGACCTGCCCTTTGCAAGAGAATTGTTGTTCTGCTGCGCCGCCGGGCCTGACCATCATTGTCAGCAAGATTAGACTACCCAGACCCAATCGAGTTGCCTGCACCATGACATCTCTCCAATCTGGTACACCCCCACACATCCGTAGTGTCACTCATAGCCACAGATTTGGTCAAGGCGCTTCGGTACGAGGCGTTGGCATATGGACGGCGTCCCTTGGCCCTCAATCAGGAGGGCTGGCAATTCGAAGCCCGTGTTCAATAGCGCTTGACGCCGGTGGCGTGATTACTGCGATGCGGCCGTACTGACATACGCCGTCCCGATGCGTCGCCGAGTGGTGGCTGCGAGGCCATAGTATCCGAGAATCCGTGGCCCATACCCGAATAGATGGAGAACGTAGGGTCCGCGGCTTCGGCATTGGCGGGCTCCGAGATCGCCGGCCATGCCGAGGCGGGCGTCGCAAGGAGCGCGGAAAGAACGAGCGTCGCGCCCAAGAATTTGAAGTTGGTCATGCTATCCTCCTGTAACTGGTGCGCAACCGATGCGCGTGCAGTCCATTGACACGACTGACAGTTAGGCGTTGGCATTTCCCTCGTGCAGGGGGGCGCAATCACGCTTCGGCGATCGGCGTGTGATGTCACGCAGGATCAGAACAGCGGCGGCGTTTGAGCGACCTTAAGGGGCCCCAGGAAGACCGCGCCATATGACGTGCCGCCATTCTCGGCGGCCGTCAGCAGAATCCGGTCGCCAGCTCGCACTTCGGCTTTCGCTGCGCCGCCCCGGACCGCGCCGTGATGTAATGCCCGGCGTCGCGGTAGCGTCTTCAGCCCACGGCCATCGGGCAACGGGATCGGCTCGTCAAACCGGCGTTGCCAGCTGTCTTACTCGCCCGTACCAACGAAGGGATCGAATAGAGATTTTTTGCCGCGGTGCATGGGTCCGTTGTTGGCACTTTTCGGACCTGCCGATCCTCGGGGCGCACGTCGGCTATGAGGGGTAAAGCGGAAATGCCTCGGACATCGCCAAACCGACGCGATTGACCCGGAACGGACATTGGTGAATGCGCAAGGCCCGCTCTCGAACGGGGACGCGTGACGCCTCGATTCGAGTTCATTGGTATCCTCAGCGTCGATGGGTCCGGCACGCGCGTCAAAGAAGTTCTCTAGTTCCTTGATTTAGATCAATGTGCCTCGCAGTGCGTCCCGATTATGCGGTGTCCTTGGGGCGGCTCACCTAGGAGATCGCCGATGTTGAAAATAGTAGTGGCCGGAACAACTGCACTGTTCCTCACTGCATCCCCGATTGCCAACGCGCAAACCTCGCAAACCTCTTCTGCGGCTCCGGAACGGTTAAATGCTGCGGACCGGAATACGCTGACGGACATGAGGATTGATCTGGTAAAGGCCGCGTTGCAACTGACACCTGACCAGGAAAAGTACTGGCCGGCTGTAGAGAGCGCCATTCGTGCCAGGGCGGAGGATCGGAAAGCCCGTATTGCAAAAATCGGAGAAACGGTGGGTAAACGGGCCGACGAAAGCCGTGTCGAAGTCCTGCGCAATCGTGACCCCATCACCTTTTTGCAACGACGCTCGGAAGCATTGGCTCAACGATCAGCCGATTTGGATAAACTCGCCGAGGCGTGGCAGCCGCTCTACAAAACGCTTAGTCCCGAACAGAGGCAGCGCATGGCGGCCATTGCGATCTTGGTACTCCACGATATGAGCGATGCCGCAGAACGACGCCGTGCGCAGGCAGACGACGAAGACTGAGCAAAGTATTCGATTCGTCCCGGCCGAATAATGGTCGGAGCATATGCGGCCAACTGACTTTAAGCCTGGGCGATGTCCCTTTGGGACATTCCCAGGGTCTTGAACGTGTATCTGCTGTGGTTGATCTATCCTAACCCGTGGATGGAGCAGGCATCTTTAGATTACGGTGGAGGCGATCATGCAACGTCGTCAGGCACTGAAGCTTTTTGCCGGTTTGGCGCTGTGTCCCCTGTGTGCCTCGACTAGCTTGGCGTCAGAGGGCCACCATTGGAGCTACGAGGGAGCAACGGGACCTGAAAAATGGAGTAGTCTCGGCGAAGCGGATGCGGCCTGCTCGGCAGGCGGCCAGCAGTCTCCCATCGACATCACCGCCACGATCAGCGCCCGGCAGCCGCCGCTCAGGACCAGCTGGAGCAAGCGACCCGACACGATCGTCAACAACGGCCACACCATTCAGCTTGACTTCGCGGAAGGCGACACGGTTCACATGGGCGACCGCAGCTACGCGCTAAGGCAGTTCCATTTCCATCATCCGAGCGAGCACCTTATCGAGGGCAAGCGGTTTGCAATGGAAGTGCATTTCGTTCACGCTGGGACTGACGGGCTGCTCGTTATCGCCGCGCTTATGGTTGCCGGCAAGCCAAACGCAATGTTCAAAAAGATAGTCTCGATAATACCACGGGAAGAAGGCTCGCCCGTCCCGGCCGATCCTGCCATCGATCCCGGAGGGTTATTGCCGACCCAGCGCGCGTATTACCACTACGAGGGATCGCTTACGACGCCGCCGTGCAGTGAGACAGTCGAATGGATCGTACTTACTCACCCAATCGAGGTGGACGAAGACGATATCGCACACTTCGCCAAGCTATACCCAATGAACGCACGCCCGGTACAGAACCGCGGCCGGCGCTTCATTCTCAGTTCTAGCCCACGTTGAAGACCTCGCCGTTGAACTCTCTTATCTCCGGGATCAATGTGAAGGCCGCGAAGGCTTTGGGCACTCGGTGCGCCGTTACATCTCCACCCAGCTTGCCGACGGGTTGATCGAATTGTGATGCCATTTGCTGCGGTGCATGAGTTTGCTGTTGGCACTTTTCGGACCTGCTGCGACCGTCTTCCGATGTCCGCTGTTGGGTGTCGAACAGACCTAAATCAACCGCGCCCGAAGGTCGCCTTTTGACCCTGAACGGACATACGACCTTGTTTTGACCGGATCGGCCGCGCACAATCGGAACTCCTGAGGACCACGCCGACTATCGAAGGAGAATTCGATTGGAAAAATCTCCCAAGGATACGCTCGTTGGCACCTGGGTTCAGGTCTCTCTTGATACTGTCTCGGCTGACGGTACGAGGCGGCCGCTTTACGGTGAAAATGCCAAGGGCATGATTATCTACACCAGCGATGGATATTTTACCCTCATGCAGGCGAGCGTTGATCTCCCCAAACTCAAATCGGGGCTACCCTCAAAAGCGACGCCCGAAGAGGCGAAGGCAGTGATCGCCAACTCCATCGCTTATTTCGGCAAGTACTCGTTAGACGAAACCAGTATGGTTCTTAGTCTCGATATTCAGGCCAGTACCTTCGCAAATCTGACCGGCAACCCTTCAGAAAAGCGCATCGTCACTTCGCTGAATGACAGCGAATTGAAGTTCAATAGACCATTTGTAAAAGACGTAACGCTAGAGGCTGTTTTCAAGCGAGCCGAATAAGCACGCCCGCAGAGGTCCGGGTCTGGCACTTTTCGGACCTGCCGACGCTCGCAGCGAACGTCGGCTTTGAGAGCTAAAGCGGAAGTGGCTTAGGCATAGGTAAACCGGCTCGATTGACCAGACGCAATGGTAGCTTTCTCGTTGACTCCGCGTTCTTCTTTTGTTCTTATGAGAACTCAACATGATTTCCAAGGCAAGCCTATGCCGGACCTCGACTTCATTAGGGCCGATATCGAATTCATGCGCGTGCAGGTAGGCCGGCTGCGCAGGGAAATCCTCCAGCTTCAGCGGGCCGGGATATCGAGCGCCTCGGCGGAAGCCCTACTGCAGCGCATGCTGACCAAAATCGAGGGGCTGTGCGCGGAACGGGACCGGCTGAAAGTGGAGCAACCAAAGTCCGAGGCGAAGGTTCTTGGGGGACGCAAGTGGTAGTCACGGTCCCAAAATATTTCGACGACGACGCCGATAACACACCCGGGGCGGAGAAAATTGAAGAAGACAGCCGAATTTTGAGCCTGCCTCCAGATCGAAGTACGGATTGGCTTCGGTCCAGTGGCGGAGGGAGAGGAACTGGGATCGAACCTTCTCCGCGTAGCCCATGATGGCCGGCGGTACCCAGACGGACTAGGTGCCATGGATGATGCGGCCGGCGCGGTCTCGGAGCCCCGGAGGCCCTTAACCTAGACCTACGGCTACACTATTCCCACCCAGCGGTCCTCCAGGAGCTACTGAGAGAGGCTCGAACGAGCGGCCTGGTGCTCCCGGCCAGCGCAACCAATCGTCTGCCGAGAGCCCCTTGCTCGGCAGCTCCGTCTGCAGTGTGCGCTGGCATTCTAGATCGGACGCCTCGTCAGGCCTTTGGCCTTCCTAATACGTTCGCTAAATCGAATACCTTCTGTTTCAAGTCCTCGATTTTGCAAGCCAACAGCAAATCCTGCCGACCCGCCATCGTCAGAATGGCGCTCAAGACCTGTTCTGAATGTTGCGCCAGCACGACCAGGTGGCGGCCGCATGGAGCGTAATGCCCGAGGATCCAATTCTTCGCCGTCCGCTCATTCGCGCCCGTCCAACCCGCCACTAACTTTGCGCGCGAGCTCCTATTCTTCAGTTCCGATTTCAATGCTGCTGCAATCTTCATCGCAAATGCATGATCGTCAATGCTGAAATCCGAGCCCCCTCCCCCGCCGCGCCTGATCGGAAACAACTTGCCCTTTTTTGGAAAGGACTTGCCCTTTTTTGGAAACGACATTCCGCGCTCCTGTCCCATACAATCAAGCGGGTAACTCGTGAGCACGTTGGGAGAGGCCTTCGGAATTGCGTTGGAAGTGGGTGCGTGTTGACAAGGCGAATCAAAAGCTTCGGAAAAAGCTCAAATCGAGAAGAACAGCCTTCTCTTGCTGCCGCTTACGTCCGCATGTCGACAGATCTGCAAAAATACTCCACCGAAAATCAACTCCAAACAATCCGTCGTTACGCGGAGCAGCGCGGATACACTATCGTACGCGTCTTCGAAGATTCGGGCCGCAGCGGCTTGAAAATGGACGGTCGCGATGGGCTGAAATCACTCATGTTAGAGGTGGAATCGGGAGCGGCTAATTTCCAAGCAATCCTAGTTTACGACGTTAGCCGATGGGGACGATTCCAGGATGCCGACGAAGGTGCCTATCACGAGCATGTCTGTTCTCGCGCAGGCATTCGTGTCCATTATTGCGGCGAACAATTTGACAATGACGGGAGCATTGGCTCCATCCTGCTAAAAAACGTCAAACGAGTAATGGCCGGGGAATATAGCCGTGAGCTATCGGTCAAGGTATTCGCCGGGCAGTGCCGCCTTATTGAACATGGGTTTCGACAAGGCGGTCCTGCCGGATTTGGCTTACGCCGCCTATTAATTGACGAAAGTCGAAACCCCAAAGCTGAACTCGGTCGCGGTGACCGAAAGAGTCTCCAGACGGACCGCGTTATCCTGACGCCTGGTCCGCTGGAGGAAATCGAGCACGTTCATCGCATTTATGCGATGTTTGTCGAGGATGGAAAGTCAGAGCGGGAAATAGCCTTCGTACTTAATTCACGAGGAGTAATGAGCGATCTCGGTCGCCCTTGGACCCGCTCATCGATCCATCAAATTCTGACGAATGAAAAGTATATCGGCAACAACATATTTAATCGCGTTTCCTACAAGCTAAAGCAACGCCGTGTCGTGAATCAGCGAGATACTTGGGTTCGGGCCGATGGCGTCTTCCCTTCGATAGTCGCTCGAGCTTTATTTGAGCGCGCAAGGGCAATCATCGATCGGCGCGGGAACCAATATTCCGACGAAGAGCTGCTATCCTTGCTGCAAGTGGTCCTTGACGAAGAGGGCTCGTTGTCCGGCCTCATCATTGATGAGCGCGATGGATTGCCATCATCAAGTCTATACAAGTCTCGATTTGGCAGCCTGCTGAGAGCCTACAGTTTAATAGGATATGCGCCGGAACGGGACTATCGATATATTGAAGTCAACAGGCATATTCGCGAATCTTTTCCAGCAACACTGGCCGAGATCGTCACAGGTCTCGAAACAGCGGGCGGGATTGTTGTCTGCGATCCCGTCACTCACCTGCTCTCTGTCAACGAAGAATTCACAGCATCTCTAGTGCTGGCGCGATCCTTTGAGACCAAGGCTGGCGCCCATCGATGGCAAATCCGATTTGACACTGGCCTTGCGCCAGACATCACTATTGCCGTGCGCCTCGACCACTCGAATCAACAGCCGCTTGACTATTACTTGCTACCGAGCATCGACATGACTATTGGCCGAATCCGCATGGCGGAAGACAATGCACTTTCGTTGGATGCATATCGGTTCGAAACACTCGATTTTCTCTATTCAATGGCGGCCCAAACCTCTTTTCGGGAGGCAGCATGAGCAAGTCCAAGCCGAAATCCACCAAACGTGTGAAGACCATTCCGATAGACCAAATACGCATATTGAACCCTCGCGCGCGAAATCAAAGGAATTTTCAAGAAATCGTTCAGAGCATCGCCACCGTTGGATTAAAGCGTCCAATTACCGTCAGTCACAGAAAGGTTGAAACCGACACGGCGAGCTATGATCTCGTCTGTGGGCAGGGTCGGATTGAAGCCTTTGTGCAGCTGGGACAAACAGAAATTCCTGCAATCGTGATCGACGCAGAGGAAAGCGACTGCTTGGTTATGAGTCTCGTTGAAAACTGCGCCAGGCGCCATCATCGAGCTATCGATCTGCTAGAAGACATCGGCACCTTGCGCGGCAGGGGTTACACCGATCATGAAATCGCAGCAAAAATCGGTGTCAGCTTTGATTACATCCGCATGATCGGCGGTCTGCTTGAGAAGGGCGAGGAGCGGTTGGTCTCAGCGGTTGAGGCCGGGCTTCTTCCACTTAACATGGCGATTGAGATCGCAAAGTCGAGTGACGAGGAGGTTCAACGTGCGCTGACACAGGCCTATACCGAAAAGAAGTTGCGGGGAAAGAAGCTCGTTGCCGTTAGGCGAATTATCGAGCAACGACGTCGCAGCGGTAAGCAGATTCATGAAATCAGATTCGGACGAAAGGATGGTGCAAAGCGGCCGCTTACCGGCAAATCGATCATACGAGTGTACCGACAGGAGGCCGATCGGCAGAAGCTGCTCGTCAAAAAAGCTGAGGTCACTCAGGGCCGTCTGCTTTTCATTGTGGAAGCGATCCGAGAGCTGCGCGACGATGAAAACTTTGCAAACTTGCTGAAGGCCGAGCGCTTGGACACGATGCCGGCGTGTCTCGAGCAGCGCATAATGGACGGGCTAGCGGCATGAGGAAGCCAGTCGATCCCGTCGCGTCAAACACGATCGCCCAAGCTTTCGGGTCGGATTTCGTTGTCGTCCCGATAGCCTCTATCCTACCGGTGAAATCGATCGAGAAAACCGCGAAAGCCAGTCACAAGTACCGGCAGATCGCTGCGTCTGTTCGTGAGATTGGGCTTGTTGAACCACCGGTCGTTGTTCAGGACACCCGCGACGCCAATTTCTACCTCCTGCTCGATGGCCACCTGCGAATCGAGGTGCTTCGCGATCTCGGACAGACGGAGGTCGAATGTCTGGTTTCGACCGACGATGAGGCCTTTACCTACAATAAGCGCATCAGCCGCTTGTCTCCTGTGCAGGAACAGCGAATGATTGCAAAGGCAATCGAGCGAAACGTTCCACGCGACAAGATAGCACGGGCATTGGACATCAATGTCCGGAGTGTCGCTCGTAAAGTCCAGTTGCTGGACGGCATTTGCCAAGAGGCAGTGGGCCTGCTGAAGGACAAGATCTGCCCGATGGCCGTCTTTGACGTCTTGCGAAAAATGAGTCCCCTTCGTCAAATTGAAGCGGCCGAGCTTCTCATTAACGCCAACAATTTCTCCGTAAGCTACGCGTCGGCGATTTTAGCCGGAACGCCCCAGGCACAATTGGCGACACCGCAAACGCCCAAGCGACTAAAAGGCATGACGGCCGAAGCTATTTTGAGGATGGAACGCGAACTTTCGCGACTGCAGGAAGCCATATCTTCAATCCAGGACACATACGGGCAGGACCACCTCCATCTGACCGTTGTAAAAGGCTACTTGCGGAAGCTGATTAGCAATGATCGCGTTTCGCGCTATCTCGAACAGTATCAGCCAGAGCTATTGGTGGAATTCCAGAAGATCGCCGATATGACGTCAACGCTTCCTAGCGAGGCAGCGTAGGGGCGTAAGGGGGACCCGGACCCAAAAGCGCGGGGACCGCGGGAGAAGCCGCACGCTGGGGCGGATCAATCGCGGTGATGGGGATGGCGGCGAACCCGTCTGGAGCCCATCAGGCCGGCCGAGTTTTCACCGGCCGAACAGACAAAAGACGTCAGCGTGCGGCCGCCGCACGCTGACGCCTGTCTAGAATTCGAACTGTGACTTCACCCGCATTGGCTGGCCCTTGGCCCTTCGCGGCCGAACGCGTACACTTGATTTTGCCAGTCCGGATTTGCCAGCCCGGACCTCACGTAAATTCGTAAACCATCGCAAGCGCTTAGTTTTGATTTACCAGAACTTTTAAGCTCTCTCCGCTCGCGACATGCGATGGTAACTTATGATCGGGGCAAACCTCGGCAGGGGAACGTCAGGGTCAGGCAGCCAAAGCGCGCCTGACCCACCCTCTCATTATCTCCAGGAATTCAAGGCTGCGAAGCGAAAGCCATCCAAGCCAAAGCTGACGACCGCAAAGGCGAGCGCAGCCATCCCGGGCAGCCTCGGTGCTCGTGACGGCAACCCACAATGTGGTCAATATGATTGCGATCGCCACGATATCCGCCGCGGTTCTGCTTACGTTGCTAGTTGCTAGCCATCGAACATTCTTGAAACGAACGCGCGCATTTTGAACAATTCGCGTATGCGATGTTATGAAGCGACGATGTCCGATGCGGGTAGAAAGCCGACCAGCGACATCTCGGGAGCTTTGCGCGGCAGTAGACCTGGCAACATAGGCAGCGACCCGGATTGCAGGCGCCACCGGCGACACGCAAACAGGCCTGTTTTCACCCCCTGCGGAAGCGTTATAAACGCATGACCGAATAAGGTTGGTGCGATGGCCAGCCGCGGCGAGGGATCGACTTGATCACAAGCTCGGCACAAAGGGCGGGAAACACACGATGAAGCTGGTCTATTTCGGTGATTTTAGGCTGGGCGTGCTAAAGGGCGACGCCGTGGTCGATGTCAGCGACGCGGTCAAGGACATCCCGCATAGCGGCCCGGGCAATCTGATGAACGGCCTGATCGAGCATTGGGACTCTTACAAGGCGCGGCTCGAAACAGCGGCAGCGTCCGGCGCCGGTGTGCCAGTCTCTGGCGTACGCATCCGTCCGCCGGTGCCGGCCCCGCGCACCATCGACTGCATGGCGGTCAATTACATGGAAGATGGCACGCGCAGCGCGCCGGCGCCGATTAACGCCTTCCACAAGTCGCCGAGCGCCATCATCGGACATGGCGACACCATGGTGCTGCCGGATGTGCCGGCCACCTGCTTCGAAGGCGAGGCTGAGGTCGCGGTCGTCATTGGCAAGAAGTGCACCAATGTCAGCGAAGCCGAGGCCATGGACTACGTCTTCGGCTACATGAACTTCATCGATGGTTCGGCGCGGGGCCTGGGGCCTCCGGCAAACGTGTTCTTCCAGATGAAAAGTCGAGACACATTCGCACCGATCGGTCCCTATCTCGTCACCGCCGACGAGATCAAGGATCCGCTCAAGCTGCAAATCAGGCTGTGGAACAACGGCGTGCTGATGCAGGACTTCAACACCGACGATATGGGCCACAAGATCGGCAAGTGCATCGCGTGGCTGTCATCAATTCATACGCTGCTACCCGGCGACATCGTCGCTACGGGCACCAATCACCGGGGTCTCAATCCGTTCATGGACGGCGACACGATCGAGCTGGAAACCGAAGGTCTTGGCCGGTTGAAGTTCGGTATCAAGGACGATCTTAAGCGCAGCTGGGCGCGCAAGACCCGCCTTCGGATGCACGAAGAGGCCAAGGAGAAAACTCCGGGCCTTTACCCCGACCTCACCCCGCAGCTTTCGGGCAAATACGCGAAGTGACGGCAGCTTGCATCTGATAGCCGGCAGTAAACTCAGTAGTTTTTTTCGATGTCAGCTTGGGATCAGATTGCGGCATCAACCGTTAGGACGGGCGCGTCCATTTAAGTGCCAAGGTCGCTCGCCAACTGATACAGCACGTGCATGCCTTAAGACCGCACAAACTAGCTGGATCACGTCGAAGCATTCAACGGTCCATTTTGGATTGGCTGCGAGGCTACGCCGGAAGCGTATGCGACGGGCTTCACGTTCACCATCGAAAGCGGCTGGCTGCAACTGGACGAAAGCGGGCTTACACGCGGATCTACAAGCCGATGCAGACTTGTTCGCTTGACCGAATGTTCTGGGTAGAATTACGGCAAGCCGATCGATCGTTCTCGGTAGCACTACGGACCCATCGCAACCCTTTATTCAGGAACGCGCGCCACCTGTATGATGGACGAAGACGATTACGCCCTGACCGGGATGCTACGCAATAATCGGCGGCGATGGCCGACTGATCTGCGCCCGGCCTTCTCAAGCCGCGCCACCGAATCCTCGCGTCCGCCTGCCGAGCCGGTTCGAATTCTTGAACCTGCACGTCAGCCCGATCCACCGCGCACTTGACGCTCTGGTCAGGTGCCCTGCTTGCTTGCGAGGAACTACGACGGTCAGCAAAGAGACCGAAGGCGCCGGCCCCACTCTAAGCTAGTTACCCTCGCCGACCAGTACAAAAGGCGCCCATACCGAAGGCTCAGCGTTGCGATTCAGCGAGCGGTCCGCAATCAGCGCCTTGGTTGAGCGGCGGAGCGCCTCTGCGCGCCCGATCGATGGATGCTTCGCGAGTTCCGAGAACGCGCCGGTGGTAAGTTTCACCGCAGCGTCCAATTCCACCGGCCAGTGCGACACCAGAAGCGCTCGCGCGCCGGCATAGAAGAAAGCACGCGCCAGTCCCGATAGACCTTCGGCGCCAGGCTTGTCGCCGGCGGCGGTGTTACAGGCCGACAATACTGCCCAGTCGGCATCGAGGCTGAGTTTGGCCACTCGGCTCGCGGTCAACAGGCCGTCGTCCTCGGCGGTGGGGTTGTCCGGCAGGCTAAGAACCAGTGCCGGCTCGCTGAGCCCGTTCACCTCGCCAGCCACCAAACCGTGTGTTGCAAAATCCACTACCCGGTATTTCTCCAGTGAAGCTGCTCTGACGCTGGTCACCGTCACCTCGCGCCCGAGACGGACCTCACTGTCCGGCGCGCCAAGTTCTCTCGCCACAGCGCGAAGCTCGTCGCCGGTCTCCGGCAGCGCTGGCAGTCCCTTGCGCAGCGCTTCGAGATCGACCAGCGTGCCTTTGTAGTAATCTTGATAAGGCCGCACGCCCCGGGCGATCCCTCTCTTGTCGCCGCCGGAGCTGCGGAATACGGGGTCGCCAAAGCCGATAAACGGCTTTGTCGCACGCGAGGTTTTGGCAAAGCTGCGCAGCGCTCGGAGGCTGGCGACCGACGGTAGCACGGTGATCGCTTTGTCGTTCAACAGCCACGCCGCGCTGCGGAAGCGCTCCTCCGGGTTAACCGCCGGGTCAGGCGGCCTGGTCACCAGCACCTGGAACGGCAGGCTCGTCAGCGACCCCGCGGGCACTACCAGCAGGTTCGATTTGTTGGCGATGAGACCTTCCATACGGCCGAGCAGCGCGCGGTAAAGTTCGTGGGAGGCAGCGAGATCGAACGGCGCGAGCGCGCTCGCCTGCGCGTTGAACAGGCCGGCGCGCAGCTTGCCGACGGCTGCGCTGATCGCGGCAGCGCCCTGCGGAACGAATTGCCAGGCACTCCGTTCCCGCGTGACCGCGAACACATAGCTCTGATTGTCCAGGATCAGATAGGACACCAATGCCTCATCCGGCTTTAGCAGCGCTTGGGTCTGCGAGATCGACAGCGGCGCTGGCTTCGATAAATCGGCGTAGCCAGGGAAATCGCGTAGCAACCGCGCCGATACCTCGTCGATGGATTGTTGCGTACGCTGATACTCAATGCGCATGCCACCGATCAGCGCGTCGTTGCGGCGGCCTTCAAAGGCGCCGAGCTCGGTAGTGATCCGTTTGTCAAGACTAGCAAGCGTCGCCTTGAGATCCTGTTGACGACGGACCACGGCGGCGATGGCGTCGTTGCCGGCGGCGAAACGCGCCGACATCTGCGCCAATGCCTCTGCCGCCTTGGTCTCGTGGCTGCGCTGCGCTGCCGCAAACGCCTCGTCCCTGGCCGCGTCGTCTGATTTGCCTGCGCCGACCTGCCAGAGTGCCTCTACCAGCGCGGTGTCGAGGTCACGAAACTGCTCGATCGCAGCAGTCCCTGCGCTCGGCCCGGCATTGTCGGCCGTGGCGCGGCGCAGGATCTCCAGAGCCGCTGGCCAGTGTCCCTCATGACCCGCGACGCTGGCGAGATTGATCCGCGTAAAAAGCGTCTTCCGGTGCCGCGCTCCCAACCTGGACTCGGCGATCTTCAGCGCCCGTTCGAGGCGGACGCGGGCCCGCGGATAGTTGTCACGCGCAACATCCAGAAATGCGAGGCTGCGGAGGTCATCGATAAGCTCCGGATGGTCGAGACCATAGAGCCTCTCGTCAATCTTCAGCACTTGGTCGAACTTCTCCTGTGCTGGTTCGAGCTGGCCACGTGCCTGTTCGAACCGCGCTAAACTCGCCAGCGCGATGGTGGTTTGCGCGGCCTCTTCTCCAAACTTGCGCTGCAGGATGCGCAGCGCCTTCTCGTAGAGCGGCCCTGCCTGTTCATAGCGCCCCGCCTGCTGATAGCTGTTGGCAAGGTTGACGAGGCTGCGCGCGACATCGGGACTTTCTGAGCCGAATGCCTTTTCATGAATTCCAAGTACCCGCTGCTGCAGCCCCATAGCCTCTGCAGCGCGGCCCACGTCGAGATAATTGTTGGCGAGGTTGTTGAGTGCGATCGCGGTCATGGGGTGATCGACGCCGAATACCTTCTCATCGATCAGCAGCGTCCGCTTGTAGAGCTCCTCGGCTTCTGAAAAGCGCGAGGCGGCGCGCAGTACCAATGCCAGATTGCCCATCGTCGCGCCGACATTGGGATGCCGGTCTCCGAGCTTGTCGCGAACGCCGGCAAGGGCGCGGTTGAAGATCGCTTCGGCTTCCGGCAGCCGGCCAGCGTCCTTGTAGAGGTTGCCGAGATCGTTGAGAATCTTCTCGTAATGTGGAGCGTTCCGGCCATACTTGCGCTCAAGCATCGCAAGGCCTTGCTGGAGCAGCTGTTCTCCATCATCGAAGCGCCCTTGCAGCCCATATAGATCGCCAAGATCATCCATCGCGGCGGCGATGCCGGCGACATCGGGACTCTTGCGCTGGATCGCAAGCGCGCGTGCGAAATAGCGCTCGGCGCCCGGATAGTTCTCTTGCTCGCGAGCGATCGCGCCCAGGGACGACAGCGGCCCGACCAAGTTGGGGTCGTCGGGTCCGAGCGCTTGGCTTCCAAGCGCAAGCGCGTGCTCGGAAACGGTCTTCGCCTCGCTGCGGCGCTCAACCATCATCAACGACGCCGACAAGATGTTCGCCGTGCGTAGCGTCGAGGCGACGTCATTGTGGCGCAGCTTGATCGCCAGCGCCGCGTTGAGCCGGTCTACGGCATCCCGATAGCGGCCTAGATTGTGCAAGAACATGCCCTGATTGTGCAGTACGCCTGCGAAGTTCATGGTCTGGGTGCCTTGCTGACGCCGTACCAGACCCTCGAGCTGAATCGCCGCGGCGAGCCCCTCGGCATTCTTACCCGCTTCGACATCGGCTGTGATCTGCTGGGACAAGCTGTTGATGGTCGAACCACGCTGGGCCAGCGCCGGCGGGCAGCCAGCAGCGAGCGCCGCGGCGAGCATGACTATCCGCAACGCGCCGCAGGTTCGGCTGCCGGTCGCCATTTCGCGCCATCCGCTGGTTTCGCTGGCGGCAAAGATACCGCCGGTCGCGGCGATGTCGAGTTCAGAAAAGCTAACAAGTCGTTGAGCAAGCGAAATCCGAAATGGGACCCCAACCGGACATCGGCGGGAGCTGCAACGGTTGTCAGCCTTAAGTTCTTCAGTTCCGTGTCACGTCAATCGACCGCGAAGCGGCGGCGCAGTTACAATTCCGGCTTCTGCCTCACTGAATCAGGAGCAATTATCGGTACCGCACGAGTGCGAAGCCACTGCGCGCGCAGTATGGCAAAAGCTTCAAATTGCTCGCTGCCTAGGTGATGTTTGTCACAGACGACTCCCACCTCCCTGCTAATGCTGACACGTGCTTAACGCTCATTCGGGACATCGAAATCATAACATCTGGCAAAACTTATCGACAATTGAGACGTCCAGGAGGTGCAGGCAGTCTGAATATAGCGGTTAGATTGCCAATGGCGAAAAAGCAGCCAGCCGCCTCTCTTGAATCGACGTCACAAACCGGCGTAATTATTTCTTTATCCTACGGGTCTTACAGGTGCTCGTTGACTGGTGGTGGCGCTGCTGACGGACAAGGTGCCGAAGGCATCCGCAAGCTGGATGATTCCAGCCGACCGCAATGGCGCCGGGTAGCTCCGCCTCTGATCGGAGGCCTGATCGCCGGCATCGTTGTTGCAGCAGCGCTGTCACCACCAAGATCCAGCACAGAAGGTGCTGATCTCACTGGCGTCGCTGGCTCTCAGATCGATGCCGCCACCGCCACCATGAATCTCGATGCCGCAAAGGACGCGATCGCCGACGCGAAAAGCTGCCGTGTCCCGCTTGCGGAAATTACGCTGGCCGCGGCGTCGGGCACGACATCGACGGTTCGCGTTCGCTCCGGCAGGCTATTTATCGCCGCCCTTCACATTGACCGATCGGCCGCAGCGCATTGCCATTCCATTCCCGGCGCCCTACCCGACTGGCCGCGGCACGCTATCGGTCGAGGGCCAGGCGTCGAACCTCGCCGTCGCCCTGACCCCGACCTGGAACGTCAATTCCCTGACCGGTACTGCGGTCAGGGAACGTCATATGGACCCGCGAAAAGCCGGCTGCTAACCGAACGAGAGCACGCGAGCACGCATGAGCAAGTTCTTCACCGACCGTCCCATGCTTGGCTTTCTTATCGTCTCAGTTCTCGCGGCCGTGATCAGTGCCTGGGTGCTGAATCCATCAGGTAGCCCCATCGACGCCATTAGAGCATTGATAAACGGATTGAATTTCGCAAAAGCCACCGCAGCTTTATTGATCCTGCTGGCAGGTGCCGGCATCACCTACATCGCATGGCGACTGGCGTCCGATCCCACCGCGATGGGGCTGGTGCCGGCCGGCGCGGGCTACACCGTCGGCCGCCGGCTGACCGTAAAGGCACTGGATTCAACGACCAAAATCGTCACCCGGACGGCCGACGATGCGCTCAATGATCTCGAAAACATGATCGGTCTTAGTCCGGTCAAGGAGGAGGTGAACAAGCTGCTCGCCAGTCTGGAGGTCGAACGCAAGCGGCGCGAACAGGGCCTGCCGGTTGCGCCGACCAGCCGCCACATGGTTTTCACCGGACCGCCCGGTGTCGGCAAAACCGTGGTCGCGCGCGCCCTTGGTGAAATCTATTGCTCACTCGGCGTGCTGCGCAAAGGCCATCTGGTTGAGACCGATCGCGGCAAGGTGGTGGCCGGCTTTATCGGCCAGACTGCGATCAAGATGCTGGAAGTTTGCAAGTCCGCGCATGACGGCATTCTATTCATCGATGAAGCCTATGCGCTCGCCAGCGATCCCGGCAGCGGCTCGGATTTCGGCCGCGAAGCGATCGATACCCTGCTGAAATATATGGAGGACAATCGCGATCGCCTGATCGTGATTGCGGCGGGCTATCCGGACGAAATGCGGCGCTTCATCGGCGCCAATCCAGGGCTCGCTAGCCGTTTCACCAAGACCATCAATTTCCCGTCCTACGAAGCATCGGAGCTCGCATCGATCTTGCAGGTGATGGCCAAGCAGCAAGGGTATTTACTCCCTGAGGGGTTTGAACCGAAGTTCAAGAGTTGGGTCGATGCCGAACGCGGCAGCTCGGACTGGGGCAATGCGCGCTCGATCAGGACGCTGCTGGAAAAGGCACGCGAAGCGCACGCGGTGCGCAGTTATTCCGACGCCGCCGCTGACGTATAGTCAAGAGCCTGAGCGAGGATGGATCCTTCGGGATCTCGCAAGCATCCATCGTCGATACGGACGAGAAACTCGCAGAGCGGGTCGCCTTCGTTCACGATCGGCTCGGGACCGCCGCCATCGCCGAGCAGTACATTGAGGGACGTGAACTTTATGTCGGCGTACTCGGCAACAATCGGCTGCGGGTTCTGCCGGTGTGGGAGTTGAAATTCGGCAACCTGGGCGGTCAAGGGGCACGGCAGATCGCCACCGAAAAGGCCGAAACACATGACTCCCTTGATTATCAGGAACGCGTCGGAATTGGCAGACGGGCCGGCCGAAGACCTCGCGCCGGAGGTAACCGCTCGCATCCAGCGGACAGCGAAACGTATCTACCGAACACTGGGGCTCGATGGACATGCACGCATCGACTTTCGCCTGACTGCCGACGGCATTCCTTATTTCATTGGAGCCAATCCCAATCCCGAAATAGCGAAAAGCCAAGAATTTGCTACGGCGGCTCGTTATGCGGACTTGACTATACGAACCTGCTACTTCGCATTTTGACCCTCGGAATTAGCCGGGCAAAAGCAGGCGCATCCGTAGGCTGAAGGGGCGCCGACACGAAACGGACGTGCAGCGAATGGGACCGAAGCCACTTTCCTCTTATCTGGTATCTGGCGTTA